>NZ_JALGAR010000002.1:0-467298 GCF_022760445.1 Cryobacterium zhongshanensis
CCAATAATTTGATAACACACCAGTTTGAATAAGCTGCAAGCGTCCACTATGTGGTTCTCGACGTACGGTCGAGAACAGCCCCGGCACCGCCCTCACAGGCGCGTCGGGGTCTATAACTGAAAAATATAGAATCGATCCATCGAAAGATGTTTCGGCGGCTATAGCGAGAGGGAAACGCCCGGTCACATTCCGAACCCGGAAGCTAAGACTCTCAGCGCCGATGGTACTGCAGGGGGGACCCTGTGGGAGAGTAGGACACCGCCGGACTTAACTTAGAAACACCAGAAAAGCCACCCCACGGGGTGGCTTTTCTGCTTTAACCCTCACGGGCGTTCGAGGAGTCGATACGTCATCGCCGTGAACTGGGGGCGCTCGGGATCTACGAATTCTGTGAACCCAGCTCGACGGTAGGCCCTCACCGCAGGCTCATTGTCCGCGACGACGGCCAGGCGGACTTCGTCAACTCCGAGTTCGCGAGCCTTTTCGATGACTGCCCGGGTGAGTACGTGCCCCAGGCCCTGCCCGCGGTACCGGGGGTCGACAATGACTCGTCCCAGGCGGGCTGAAGCGCCGCCCACCGTGAGATCGAAATGTCCCCAGGCGGCCGGATATTCGTCATGAGCCACCATCCAGGCGCTCAGCCCCGGTCTTCGGGAGATCTCCTCGAATTGCGCTACGGTCGGCGGCCACGTCACGCTCGGACCGGCAAACAGGTACAACGCAGGCGCGTCGGGCACCCACTCAAGAAGACGCGCGTAGTCACGTGCGCGCGCAGGACGGGTCACAACCATGCCATGACACTAGTGCGATCGACCGTCACTGTCCGCGAAGAAGGCGCCCTCTCACACGTTCCTCCGAGAGTTGCCTTTCCGGTCGAGAGTTACCCTCGTACGGGTAACTCTCGACCGGAAAGGTAACCGGAGGGATGGCTAGCGGGCGGGGACGGCGTCCAGGGGGTCCAGGTCGTTGTCGAGATCGTCTACGGGAGTCAGGACCTCGCCGTTGAGTGCCTGGAGGGTCCAGCCGTCGTCGTCGACCTTGGCGACGGTCAGGGCCGCGTTGGTGATGGTGCCGACGAACTCGCCCAGGGCGCTCATCAGGGTCAGGCGGATCAGGGTGCCGTGGGAGACGACGATGATGCGGGCCCCCGGGTGCGCCGCCGCGAGCTCACGCAGTGCGTGGAGGCCGCGGGAGGCGACATCCGCCTCGGGCTCTGCGCCGATGAAACCGCCGTTGCCGGTCGGGCCCCCGTCGACGCGGAGCGCGTCGAGCTCGGAGCCGGCGCTCAGGCCCTCCGCGGGGCCATAGTTGCGCTCGACGAGCTCGGGGATGCGCCGGGTCACCGTGAGGCCGAGGCCGTCCGCAATGAGGTCAGCGGTCTCAGCCGCGCGAGACAGGGTCGAGGAGACGACGAAGTCCCAGTCGTATCGGGCCAGGTGCCCCACCGCCTCGGCGGCCTGGTCACGCCCGGTGTCGTTGAGGGGGATGTCCGACAGGCCCTGAATCCGCATAGCGGCATTCCAGTCGGTCTGGCCGTGGCGGATGAGGGCGAAGGTCGTTGGTGAAGTCACCCCTCCATTGTCCCCCGGCCGGGGAGGCAACGCAGAATCACCCGATGGCGACCTGCGTGGACCGGACTACGCGGCGAAGGTGCGCGCGTCGCTCGCGGCCAGGCGGCGAGACAGCAGGGCGGGCGAGGTGACGGGAGCCACGACCATGCGCCACAGAGCGACAAGCGACCAGCCGAACATCACGATCAGCAGGCCGTTACGCGCGGTGAGCAGCACGAGAGCCGACAGGTCGCCGTTGATGAGCGGCATGTAGAAGACCGGGAAGATCAGGGTGGTCAGAATGCCGATGGCGACCATCATGTACGCCGGCGCACGCCACGCGTGCCAGCTCTGGCTGACCCCGACGACGACGACGGGTGCGAGCCACAGCATGTACTGCGGGGACCCGACCTTGTTGAAGATGATGAAGGCTCCGACGAGGGCAAGGGACCCGACCAGCAGGAGCTGCGAGACGTCGTGGTGACGGCGCAACGCGACCAGCATGAGCGTGACGATCGCCCCCATCGCGATGAACATCAGCGGGTTCATCAGGGAGGCGACGAGCGTGGTGCCGGGGCCGCTGACCTCGCGGGTGGCGATCGCGTAGTTCTGGTAGATGAATGTGTTCGGGTGGCCGAGGGCGGCGAGCCAGACCCAGGGGGTCGTGATAGGCGCTTCGAGCTGCATGGCCCGGTCGGACTGCATCGTGACGAATCCGGTGATGTACTTGAGGCCGCCGAGGGCGAAAACCGTGCCGACGATGCCCGCGGTGACGGCGATGCCCGTGAGGATCACGGTGATGCGACGCCGGGAGGCGACGACGACCGCGACGACGACGGCGGCGGGCCAGACCTTCACCCAGGTGGCGATGGTGAGCAGGGCTGCCGCGACGACCGGGCGGCGCGCGAGCAGCACGAGGCCCATGATCACGAGCGGGGCGGTGAGACCCTCGAGCCTGAGGAGTCCGACGGGGCTGAGGACGAAGCTGATCACCAGGAAGAACCAGGCTGAACGGTAGCCGCTGATCTTGCGGCCGGCATCCGTCAGCACGACGACGGCGAAGGCGTTCAGCGCGGCCGTCATCAGGAACCACATCAGCTGGTACAACAGCGGGCCGCCGAGGCCGGCGACCACGATCGGGAACAGGGCGCCGATCGGGTACACCCACTCGACGTTGATGCCCATCCACACGTGGTGCACGAGGCCCTGCTGGGCCCAGGTGCGGTACAGGGGCAGGTCGCCGAGCACATTGCCGGTCAGGATCGCGGGAAGCAGGGCGAGCAGGAAGACGACGTGGATGGCGATGAAGCCGATCACGAGGGTGCGCGGGGTTTCCAGCCACAGGCGCCGTGCGGGCGTGAGGACGCGTCGGACCCGGTGGTCGACCTGGTCAAGAATGTAGGACATTTCACTCACCTCTGCAGACGGCCAAAAGCCCGGGAGGGCAGACTTCATCCAAATTATAGGTTTGTGCGCTGGGTTGCAAGACAGTTCTGCCCGGTTACCGGCCCTTCCTGCTGAGAGAGCTCACAGCCTGATGGCGGTCAGGCGAGCAGTTCGCGGATGTCCGCGGCCGTGAGCGCGGTTCCCCTGGCGCCGTCGGCGGAGAGCACGCTGTCGAAGAGATGGGCCTTGGTGGCCTTGAGCGCCATGACCTTTTCCTCGATCGTGTTCTTGGCGACGAGCCGGTACACGAAGACGTTCTTGGTCTGGCCGATCCGGTGCATCCGGTCGACGGCCTGCGCCTCGGTGGCGGGATTCCACCACGGGTCGAGCAGGATCGCGTAGTCGGCCTCGGTGAGGTTGAGCCCGAATCCGCCCGCCTTGAGGCTGATCAGGAACACCGCGTTGTCGCCGGTCTTGAACTCGTCGATCACCGCCGCCCGGTTGCGGGTCTTGCCATCGAGGTACGAATAGCTGATTCCCGCGGCGTCGAGCCGGGCGCGGGCCCGGCCGAGGTACTGGGTGAACTGGCTGAAGATGAGCGTGCGGTGCCCGCCGGCGACGATGTCCTCCAGCAGTTCGAGGAGGGCGTCGAGCTTGGTCGAGGGGATCCCGTCGTACTTGGCGTCGTACAGCCCCGCATCGAGGCTCAGCTGGCGGAGCATCGTGAGCGACCGGAAGATCTCGAACCGGTTCGCGTTCAGGTTCTCGATCAGGCCGAGCACCTTCTGGCGTTCCCGCTGCAGGTGGGTGTCGTAGACGGCCCGGTGCCGGGGGTTGAGCGTGAGCTCGAGCACCTGTTCCTGCTTGCTCGGCAGGTCACCGGCGACCTCCTCCTTGGTGCGGCGCAGCATGAACGGGCGGATGCGGCGGCGGAGCTGGGCGAGCCGCTCGTCGTTCGCGTCCCGCTCGATGGGTTTCTGGTAGAAGTCGGCGAAGCGCGTCGGGCTCGGGAACAGGCCGGGCGCGGTGATCGACAGCAGCGACCAGAACTCCATCAGGTTGTTCTCGAGCGGGGTGCCGGTGATCGCGAGCTTGAACGGCGTGTCCAGGCGCCGGGCGCACTGGTAGGCCCGGGACACGCGGTTCTTCACGAACTGGGCCTCGTCGAGCAGGAGACCCGCCCAGGGGACGGCGTTGTACTCGTCGAAGTCGAGGCGGAACAACGTGTACGAGGTGATCACGACATCCGCTCCGGCGTGCAGTGCCGCGATGCTCGTCGCCCGTTTGCGTGAGGTCTCGGTGACGGAGGCGACGCGCAGGTCCGGCGCGAACCTTGCGCATTCGGCGGCCCAGTTCGAAACGACGCTCGTGGGCGCGACGACGAGGAACGGGTCTGCGGGTGCGTCGCTGTCGCGTCCGGCCACCGTGCGGCTGATCAGGGCGATCGCCTGCAGGGTCTTGCCGAGACCCATGTCGTCGGCGAGGATGCCGCCGAGCCGGTGGTCGTGGAGGAAGCCGAGCCACTCGAAGCCGGACTGCTGATAGCTGCGGAGGGTCGCGTGCACGCCGTCCGGCACGGGGAGCGTCGGCACCCGTTCGACATCGGTGAGCCCGGCGACGATGTCCCGCCAGCCGGCGGCCTGGCTCGTGACGACGCCGAGTTCCTGCAGCTCTTCCCAGAGATCGGCCTGGAACGGGCTGATGCCGAGTGAGGTCGCGTGCGGTTCCTGCAGGCTGCGGGCTTCCTCGATCAGGCGGCGCAAGGTGTGCAGTTCGGGCCGGTCGAGACTGAAGTAGGTGCCGCTCGGCAGGATGAGGATGTCCTGGCCCGTGGCGAGGGCCCGGAACAGCACGTCGAAGGGCACGTCCTCGCCGTCGATCGACACGGAGACCGCGAGGTTGAACCAGTCCCGGTCGTCGAGGCGTTCGCTCGTCCCGACGCTGATCACCGGGGCGGTGTCCGCCGGGCGGTAGTCGATCACGTCGCCGCTCTGGACGACGAGGACGTCGGGGAGTTCGTCGAGCCGCGGCAGGACCTGCTCCAGGAAGTGGATCATGCCGGCGCCGCCGAGTTCGGAGTGCGCGGACAGCCGCGGCACGCCGCCGCGTCTCGGCGCGAGCTCGGTGAGGGGGGCGAGCAGGTCGTCGACGCCGCGGAGGATCCGGGCCTCAGCGGCGGCGTCGCGGTAGCGGTGCTCGCCGGGAACGGGCCTCAGTTCGAGGTCGTAGGCGCCGCCAGGGGCCTCGGCGGGAGTCCCCGTTGTGCTGGCGGAGGCACCGGCGGCCGACGGACCGGCCTGGTAGCGCCACGCCCAGTTCAGGGCGATCCGGGCATCCGTCTGGTGGCCGATCGTGAGCGTGAGCGCGGGCCGGGGGGTCTCGGGCAGCTCGAACGAGGCGTCGCGGCTCGTGACGCGCGCCCGGTCGCGGAGATAGGGGTAGAACTCGGCGAGGAAGGCCGGCTCGTCGTCGGTGGGCACGTCGATGGACTGGCTGCTCAGCGCGAGGGTGCGCAGTTCCCTGCTGACCTCGACCGCGAGCGGGGCGAGGGTGAGGCGGCCCCCGGTCGGGTCCCCGACGGGGGCGTCCTGCCAGGTGTAGATGCCGTGGGCGGGATCGCCCGTGAACCCGAACCGGCCCCCGGGCAGCCGGTGCTCGTCGAGCACGACGGTGGGGGTGAGCGCGAGGCCGCCGGGCGTGCGGCGGATGTCGAGCTCGAGCGATGCCGGACGCTCCGCGATGCGGACGGGATCCTGGGCGCCCGAGGTGGAGATGAGCGGGATGCCGGCGGCCGTCGCCTCCTCGAGCAGGCCCCAGAGCGCGCGGTCGGGGAAATCGTCGAGCTGGATCCACTGCGTCGCCGAGCCGTAATACGGGCGTCCGGCGAGATGCAGGGCGTAGAGCGCGGACAGCACCCGCCGTTGGGCGCGCTGGGCGGTGCCCGCGGTCTGGGCGATGTTGTCCCAGGTCAGGGCGCCGCGGATCCAGCGGCCCTGCTTGCCGAGCAGCATCGGCCGGGCGGCCAGGTGCCGTCCGCCGGACTGGAACCGGGAGTTGACCGGGGCGAGCACCTGGAACTGCAGCGCGAGTTCCGTCCCGGTCTGCGCGGAGGTCTCCCCGGGCGTCGGCAGGACGCCGAGCGCGCTGCGCCAGCGCGGAACGGACGGCGCGGGCGGGGCCGCGGGGGGTGTGGGGGACTGGAGTGCGTACAGGGCCGGCGGCGCGGATCGCCGGTTGAAGCGGTCGACGCCGGCCTCGTCGACCTCGATCGAGCCCGGGTTCCCGCCGTTCCGGCTCGTGACGAGGAGGGCGGCGACATGCTTGCAGTTGCTCCGCATCGGGCAGGTGCAGAGTCCGGTCGCGCGCACCGCGACCCCGGCGGGATTCAGGATGAACGAAATGGTCACCGTGTACGGGGAGCGTCCGGTGCCGCGAACCTTCCCGGTGAGCCTGGTCCCCGACTCGTCCCAGATCTCGGAGAGGACGTGGCCGTTGCGCGCGTAACGTTCACCGCGCGAAAAGGCCTGGCTTCCAACGAGGAGGGCGATCTCGTGTGAGCTGAGAGAGTGAGCCATAAGGGGGAAGAGGGTTCCTTAGAAGGTCGAACCCCATTCTCCCACGGTGTGCGGGCACTCGTCGGCGATGACGGCCCCGCGGGTGCGGCTCAGCGGGCCAGCCGGGCGGACGCGCCGGTGGGAACGACGATGAGCGGCACGGGCAGGGCGTTGAGCATGCGGTGGGCGGTAATGCCGAGGAAGATCGTGGTCGGCTGGGCGAGGCGGCTCGAACCGACGAAGGCGACCTCCTCCGCACGCCACTCGATGGCCTCGACGGCGGACTCCACGTTCTCGCCGACGGCGACCTCGGTCGTGATGGTGCCCGGTGCAGGCGCCCGCGTGGTGAAGTACTCGAGCACCGATTCCAGATGCGCCGTGCTCTCTGCGGTCCGGGCCGCCTCCAGTGCGGGTGTCGACTCGCCATGCTGGGTGCGCCGGGAGTCGACCTCGACGAGGGTGAGGAAGCGCACGTCCACGGTGAGGCCCGCCGTGAACGCCAGGAGCGAATCGAGGAGCGTCGACCAGCCGGGCCGGGTGCCGATCGCGCAGGTGATCCGGGAGAGCTGTGCCGGGGCGAGGTACCCGTGCGGTGCGAGCGCGACGGGAACGGGCGAGGCGTGCAGCAGTGCGTTGGCGACGCTGCCGATCGTGTAGCGGCCGCGGATGCCGTGCCGGGAGGCCCCGACGACGATCCGGTCGGAGTCGAATTCCGTGACGGCCCTCAGGAGACCGTCGGAGACAGCATCCGCCCAGATCAGGTGCGTCGTGGCCACAATGCCCGCCGGAACCCGCGCCGCGGCCCCGACGAGCCATTCGAGGCCCTGCTGCTCGAGGAGCGCCTCGAAGTCGGAGCCGGAGGCGCGCAGCCGTGAGGGCGCGACGGTCGAGTGCGGCAGCACCAGGCAGATCCGCAACTCGGCTCCGGTCAGGCGCGCGAGGGCGACACCGAGCTCGATGGCATCATTGCCGCGATCGGTTGCCTCGTAGGCGACGACGTAATTCGCTGTCCTGGTCACTCTGGATCTCCCTGGGGTCTCGGTGAAATATCGGTCGTGCTGGTCTGTGCGCTTCGGGGCCTGTGCTGCTGCTGCTCAGGGCTGCTCAGTGCTGGTCGTGATGCCGGTGCCCGTCGGTGTGGGCGGGTCCCGCGTGACTCGCCGGCACGTCGAGGGAGGGGTTGCGGTCGAAGAAGCCGACCGGCTTGAGCCAGAACGACACGGTGTCCGCCGGCATGATCGGCCACTCCTCCTGGCGGGTGATGTGGTGGATGCCGAAGACGTACCAGAGCACGATGTCGGTGTTCCGTACCGTTCGACCGGCACGGGTCCACTCGGGCAGGCCGTGGTCGACCGCGCTCTGGTTGACGAACTCACCGCAGGGCCAGCGCTGCCGGTCGTCGGAAGGCGTGACCCACACCGTGTGTCCGATCACCTGGGCGCGCTGGAACACCGGGGAGGCGGGGTCGAAGAACGCCGGGATGGCGCCGCCCGGAACGAGCTTGTACGACACCGGGGTGCCGAGCCCGTTGACCGCGGTCTCGTTCACGACCTTCCAGCTGCGCTGGGTCGTCCAGTCGTAGTCGTCGAAGCCCTCGGTCTCGATGGGCGTGTTCTGCTGGGTGAGGGCCAGGCCGAGCGGATTCGCGTCGTCGATCGGCTCGACGCGGGTCTCGGAGCGGAACACCGTGTTCTCGGGCCCGTCGATGTCGAGGTCCATCCGCGCGACGATGAAGTGCTGGTGGAAGGGCGCATAGGTGCGCGTGTCCACGAGGGTGCCGTTCGGGTGCGGCTGGCCCTCTGCGAGGCTCGTGACGACCATGATCCCGGTGGCACGTACCTCGCACTCCATGTTGCCGTCCTGGTAGAAGCGCCAGTAGACGAGGTATTCGTAGTTGGCGACGGTGACATGGAAGGAGACGACGAGGCGCCGCATCCGTCGTACCTCCGATCCACCGCTATGGTCGACGTGCTTCCAGAGCACCGCGTTGTCCTCTTCGTGGATGCAGATGGCGTTGGGGATCGCGTACGGTTCGCCGGCGCTGTTGTGCAGCACGGCGTCGAGGTAGCGGATCTCGCCGAGGCAGTCGCAGCCCAGTTCGAGGGAGGTGGTCATGAAGCCCAGGCCCCACTCGCCGATGTCGAAGGCCGTGCGACGGAAATGGTCGACGCTGGGATCCCGGTAGGGCACGACCATCTCGGCGAAGGAGAGCCGATTGGCGATCGGGCGCACCCGCTCGCCGTCCCGGTAGCTCACCTCGTGCAGGGTCATGCCCTCCCGGTAGTTGAAGCCGACCCGCAGCGACCAGTTCTGCCACTCGACCCGGTGGCCGGTGACCGTGAAGCTCGGCCCCTCCGGCTGCACGATGTCGAGCGGCTTGAGCGGCGGACGCCTGCTGAGGTCGCGGATGCGGGGCGGGATGAGGTGCGGGACGTATTCGCCCATCACGGCCGGCCGGTCGACCGCGAACGTGTCCTCGACGTCGAGGAGTTCCATCGTGTTGACGTCGATCACGAAGTGCAGGCCGCTCACCGGTCCGGCGTACGGGTTGGCGCCCGCCTCGGCGCGCACCCAGACGTCGGACCAGCCGATCCTCCGGCCCCGGAACCGCTCGGGGATGACGGCGTCGCCGTAGGTCCAGGTATCGATGAAGACGGTGTCGAGATCGGTGATGCCCCTGCGGGCGAGGGCCGCGACCACCTCCGGGTGCGCGCGGAGAGCGGCGTCCGCTTCGTCCCACTCGTCGACCGTGAAGTTGGCCTGCACGCCGGGCACCGTGCTCCAGTCCAGCAGGGCGTCGGCGCTGAGGGAGACGACCGCCAGCCAGGTGCTGTTCTCGGCCCGGTTCAGCACGACGAGCCGGGCGAGGCGCTCGGGGACCGCCCCCGCGACGTCGAAGGCGGCCCTGGCGTGCCGGCCCGGCTCGACGAGTTCGATCGAGGCGAACCTCCAGCCCGGTCCGACGCCGCGTTCGCGGGCGAGGATGCCTGCGGAGGCGGTGAACTCGTCGGCCGTCAGCGGGTCGAGGGGATGGAAGGTCATCGGGGCTCCTCGTGATCGGCTGTGCGTGTCGACGGCGCTGTTGCCCGGCACCGTTTGCGGTCATTATGGCACCGGTACCGTCGATCGTGAGTGCTAGCGGCATCCGCTGAGATCCCCTAAACTTGAGTCGATGCGACTCAGCTTTGCCCGTCGGCGGGTGGTCGCGCGAGAGAGAGGATCTTCCCCATGCAAGCAGGCCAGCAGCCGCCCCAGGAAGAAGCGAAATCTGCGCTCGAGAAGTACGGCGTGAACCTCACCGAGATCGCGAAGAGCGGCAAGCTCGACCCCGTGATCGGGCGCGACGCCGAGATCCGTCGCGTGAGCCAGGTGCTCACCCGCCGGACCAAGAACAACCCGGTTCTGATCGGCGAACCCGGCGTCGGGAAGACCGCCGTGGTCGAGGGCCTCGCCCAGCGGATCGTGGCCGGCGACGTCGCCGACTCGCTCAAGGGAAAGCAACTCGTGGCGCTCGACCTCGCGGCCCTCGTGGCCGGGGCGAAGTACCGCGGCGAGTTCGAGGAGCGATTGAAGGCCGTGCTCAAGGAGATCAACGACGCCGAGGGCCAGATCATCACCTTCGTCGACGAACTGCACACCCTGATGGGAGCGGGCGGCGGGGAGGGCTCGGTCGCGGCATCCAACATGCTCAAGCCGATGCTCGCGCGCGGCGAGCTGCGCCTGATCGGCGCGACGACGCTCAACGAATACCGTGAGTTCATCGAGAAGGACGCCGCCCTCGAGCGGCGCTTCCAGCCCGTGCTCGTCGACGAGCCGAGCGTCGAGGACACCGTCGCGATCCTGCGCGGCCTCAAGGAGCGCTACGAAGCCCACCACAAGGTGTCGATCGCGGATGCCGCCCTCGTCGCGGCCGCCTCGCTCTCGAACCGCTACATCACCGCCCGGCAACTGCCGGACAAGGCCATCGACCTGATCGACGAGGCCGCGAGCCGGCTCCGGATGGAGATCGACTCCGCACCCGTCGAGATCGACGAGCTGCGCCGCAGTGTCGACCGCCTCAAGCTCGAGGAGCTCGCGCTCAAGAAGGAGAAGGACGACGCCTCCCGCCAGCGACTCGAGAAGCTGCGGGCCGACCTGCTCGAACGTGAGGACACCCTGAAGGGGCTGCAGGCGCGCTGGGACAAGGAACGCGCCTCGCTCAACCGGGTCGGCGAACTCAAGACCCGGCTCGACACCGCGCGGAGCGAATCGGAGCGCGCCCAGCGCGAGGGCAACCTCGAACGCGCCTCCCGGCTGCTCTACGGCGACATCCCCGTGATGGAACGCGAGCTCGCCGCGGCGGAGCAGGCGGAGTCGGACGGGCCCCGGATGGTCAACGACCAGGTCACCGCGGAGGACATCGCCGCGGTCGTCGCCATGTGGACGGGCATTCCCGTCGGGCGCCTGCTCCAGGGCGAGACCGAGAAGCTCCTGAACCTCGAGGGCGAACTCGCGCACCGACTGATCGGCCAGAAGCGCGCCGTGCGCGCGGTCGCCGACGCCGTGCGCCGCAGCCGGGCCGGCATCTCCGACCCGGACCGGCCGACCGGCTCGTTCCTCTTCCTCGGCCCGACGGGCGTGGGCAAGACCGAGCTCGCCAAGGCGCTCGCCGAATTCCTCTTCGACGACGAGAAGGCCATGATCCGCATCGACATGAGCGAGTACGGCGAGAAGTTCTCGGTGTCCCGCCTGGTCGGTGCTCCTCCGGGCTACATCGGTTACGAACAGGGTGGGCAGCTCACCGAGGCGGTGCGCCGGCGCCCGTATTCGGTGATCCTGTTCGACGAGGTGGAGAAGGCGCATCCGGAGATCTTCGACGTGCTGCTGCAGGTGCTCGATGACGGGCGCCTCACCGACGGCCAGGGCCGCACGGTGGACTTCCGCAACACCATCCTCGTGCTGACCTCGAACCTCGGCTCGGCGTTCCTGATCGACCCCACCCTCAGCACCGAGCAGAAGGAGGAAGCCGTGCAACTGCTCGTGCGGCAGACCTTCAAGCCGGAGTTCGTCAACCGGCTCGACGACATCGTCGTCTTCCAGTCGCTGTCGATGGAGGACCTCGGCCAGATCGTGGAGCTCATGATCGACCGGCTCGAGAAGCGCCTCGTGGAGCGCCGCCTCGAACTCGCCGTGACCCCGAAGGCGCGCACCTGGCTCTCCGAACGCGGCTACGACCCGATGTACGGTGCCCGTCCGCTGCGGCGCCTCATGCAGACCGAGATCGACGACCGGCTCGCGACAGCGATCCTCTCCGGCAAGGTGCGCGACGGCGACACCGTGCTCGTGGACCTCGCGGCGGACGGCGACTCCCTCACGGTCACGCCGGCGCCCGCGGTGCCCGTGCCGGCGCATCCGCTCGACGAGGCCGACCTCTAGGTCACCTCGGGCACCGGCCCGTATCACCGCGAGAGCGGGTGAATCGTCGTTTTCGGGTCCCGAAACCGACGATTCACCCGCTTTCGCGGTCAGCGGAACGGGGGTTGAGCGACTGCGTGCTCGCGAGGGCGGGAACTAGGCTCGAAGCATGCGTGCAACTGTGATCTATGGCGAGCGGGACATCCGCCTCGAAGAAGTACCCGACCCGATTCTCTCGACCGGCGGTGACGCGATCGTGCGTGTCGTCGCAGCCTGCGTGTGCGGCTCCGACCTGTGGCCGTACCGCGGCGTGCAGCCCACCACCGAGCCGCACCGGATCGGCCACGAGTTCGTCGGAGTCGTCGAGGAGATCGGCGCAGACGTAACGACGATCAAGGTCGGCGACTTCGTCATCGCCCCCTTCTACGACTGCGACAACACCTGCATCAACTGCCGCAACGGCGTGAGCACCTCGTGCCTGCACGGCGGCTGGTGGGGTGCGGACGACCGGCTCGGCGGCTTCGCCGACGGCGCCCAGGGCGAGCGCGTGCGCGTTCCGCACGCGGACGGTTCCCTCGTCGCGACGCCGGCCATGCCGACGGATGCCCAGATCCCCGGCCTGCTGACCCTCGCCGATGTGATGGGTACCGGCCACCACGCCGCGGTCTCTGCGGGAGTGACCGCGGGCAGCACCGTCGTCGTCGTGGGTGACGGCGCCGTGGGCCTGTGCGCGATCATCGCCGCGAAGCGCCTCGGCGCCTCGCGGATCGTCGCCATGTCCCGGCACGCCTCGCGGCAGGTCGTCGCGCGCGAATTCGGCGCGACCGACATCGTCGAGGAGCGTGGCGCCGAGGGTGTCGCGAAGATCCGCGAGATGTTCGACGGTATCGGCGCGGACTTCGTGCTCGAGTGCGTCGGCACCAAGGAATCGATGGAGCAGGCGGTTGCGTCTGCCCGTCCCGGCGGAATGGTCGGCTACGTCGGCGTGCCCACCGGTGGCCCGATCGCGATGCAGCCCCTCTTCGGCCGCAACGTCGGGATCAACGGCGGCGTCGCATCCGTGCGCGGCTACATCGAGGAACTGCTCCCCGAGGTGCTCTCCGGGTCGATCAACCCGGGTCGCGTCTTCGACCTGGAGCTGCCGCTCGCCGACGTCGCCGAGGCATACGCCGCGATGGACGAACGCCGCGCGATCAAGGTGCTCCTCCGCCCCTGAACCGCCCGCGCCAGGCTCGGCTCGCGCCGTTCCTGACCGCGAGAGTACGAAAAGGGCCCCTTCACTTCGCGTGAAGGGGCCTTTTTCGTGCTCTCGCGAGGGGGGAGGGGCGGGTTAGTCGTTGGCGAGCAGGAGCTCGGCGAGGGGCTTGCGGGTGCGCGGGGCGATCTCGCGGGCGTAGAGCTCGGGGGAGAGGGCGTCGACGTCGCCGAGGACGCCGAGCACGGTCACCGAGACGACGGCCAGGTCGGGCGTGAGTCCGAAGGATTCGGCGATCGCGGCACCGTCGATGCCGCCGAGCTGATGCGTGTACAGTCCCTCTTCCTGGGCCTGGATGGTGAGGTGCGCGACGGCCTGGCCGAGGTCGTAACGCGCCCACGGGTTCTCGCGGGTCTCGTCGATCGGCAGGTGCGCGATGTTCACGATCAGGACCGACGCGGAATCGGCCCAGGCCTTGTTGAAGCCCATCAGGCCCTCGTGCACCTTGGCGAAGCTCGCGGTGCCGCGGCGCGCGACGATGAAGCGGGCCGGCTGGATGTTGCTCGCGGAGGGGGCCCAGCGGGCGGCCTCGAGGATGGTGGTCAGGGTGGTCTCGTCGATGACCGCGGTCGGGTCAAAACCGCGCGGGCTCCAACGCTCGGAGAGCACGGAGAGGATGGGCGACGTCGTGTCGGCGGCGCGGCTGAGGGTGTCGGTGATGAGGGTCATGTGCCCGTCTTTCGTCTGGAGCCTATGGGTGTCCGGGGCAACGCTGACCCACGATCTAAAACGCGCACGCCGCGCGCTTATTCCATGCGCACGCATACTGTGCGCTCGCGTCTCCCCGTGTGCCCCCCTATGCGTCGCGAAAGCGGGTGAATCGTCGGTTTCAGCGCGCGATAACGACGATTCACCCGCTTTCGCGGGAGGGGGTGGGCCGGGGCGGGCGGGACTAGTTGGGGGTGGCGGCGATGAGGTCGTCGCGCACGGAGCGGCGGAGCACCTTGCCCATCATCGAGCGGGGGAGTTCCTCGACCTCGACGATGCGCCGGGGCACCTTGTACGCCGAGAGGCGGGTGCGGCAGTAGACCCGCAGAGCGTCGACGTCGAGCGCGGCACCGTCGGTGAGCACGATCGCGGCAACGACGTCCTCTCCGCCGTTCTTGCTCGCGAGGCCCACGACTGCAGCGTCGGCGACGTCGGGGTGCGAGAGGAGAGCGGCCTCGACCTCGGACGGTGACACGTTGAACCCGCCGGTGATGATGAGTTCCTTGATGCGGTCGACGATCGTGACGAAGCCGTCGGCGGAGACGCGCACGATGTCGCCGGTGCGAAGCCAGCCGCCCTCGAGGAGGACCTTGGCGGTTTCACTCGGCTGGTCCCAGTACCCGGAGAAGACCTGCGGGCCGCGCACGAGCAGCTCGCCCTCTTCCTCAACACCGCGGTCGATCGACGGGTCCGCCGGGTCGACGACCCGGATCTCGGTGCTCGGGAACGGCACCCCGACGGTGCCGGGGCGGCGGCTCGGGCCGATCGGGTTTCCGACGGCGATCGGCGAGGCCTCGGTCATGCCGTAGCCCTCCACGAGCAGCCCGCCGGTCGCGGTCTCCCAGCGTTCGACGATCGAGACGGGCAGGCTCATCGCGCCCGAGATCGAGAAGCGGATGCTGCGCAGGCTCACCTTCCGTTTCTCGGCAGCGGTGACCAGCCGGTCGTAGATCGGCGGGACCGCGGGAAGGAAGGTCGGCGGAGTGTGCTTCGCGGCATCCAGCAGCAGGTTCTCGTCGAACTTGGGGAACAGTACGAGCCGGGCGCCGGTCGCCATCGCGAAGGTGAGGCACAGGGTGAGGCCGTAGGCGTGGAACATCGGCAGGACGGCGTAGAAGACCTCCTGGCCGGGGGTGAGCCCCGGTACCCACGCCTCGCCCTGGAGCGCGTTGGCCCTCAGGTTGGAGTGGGTGAGGATCGCGCCCTTCGGGGTGCCGGTCGTGCCGCTGGTGTACTGCAGCACGGCGGTGTCGCCGAGGGCCGGCCGCGGGTGGTTGTGGCGGAGCTTGCGGGCGCGCACGAGGGAGGACCACTCGACGGCGTCCTTCGGCAGCGCGGAGACGGTGAGTGCGTCTCGCGAGGACCTGGCCTGCTTGATCGGCAGCCGCAGGGCGAGACGCTTGACGAGCGGCATCGCATCCGTGAGGTCCACGGCGACCACGGTGCGGACCCCCAGGTCGGCGGGGAAGTCCCGCACGGTCGCGTAGACCTTGTCCCAGACGATCGCGACTCGGGCGCCGTGGTCCTCGAACTGATGCCGCAGCTCGCGCTCGGTGTAGAGCGGGTTGTGCTCGACGACGATCGCGCCGAGGCGCAGCACGGCGTAGAACGCGACGACGTGCTGGGGGCAGTTGGGCAGCACGAGCGCGACCCGGTCGCCGGGCTTCACGCCGAGGCGCATCAGCCCGTTCGCGACGCGGGAAATCTGCTCGCCGAGCTGGGTGTAGCTCGTGGTGCCGCCGAAGAAGTCGAGCGCGATCGCGTCGGCGTAGAGCCGGCAGGAGGCCTCGATCATGCCGACGAGGGTCTCGGAGGGGGCGGGGATGGTGTTCGGCACCCCGGGGGCGTACGAGCCGAGCCAGGGTTTGTTGGCGAAGGCGTTCATCGTGCGGCCGGTTCGGGGGTCGGCGCCGTGTTCAGGTCGCTCGCGAGTGCGTGAGCCGATCCGAGCTCGACCGTGAGCGCGGCGACGAAGGCGTCGATGTCGGTCTCCTCGGTGTCGAAACCGCACATCCAGCGCACCTCGCCGGTCGCCGGGTTCCAGTCGTAGAACCGGAACGCCTCGCGCAGGCGGTCGGCGACGCCGGGCGGCAGCACCGCGAACACCGCGTTGGACTGGGTGGGCTGGCTGAAGGAGACACCCGCGATCGAGCCGTCGGCGATGCCGGCGTCGAGGGCGGTGCGCAGCTTGGTGGCCATGGCGTTCGCGTGGCCGGCGTTGCGCAGCCAGAGGTCGCCGTCGAGCAGCGCGATCAGCTGAGCCGAGATGAACCGCATCTTCGAGGCGAGCTGCATGTTGAGCTTGCGCAGGTAGACCAGGCCCGCGGATGCCTCGGGGTTGAGCACGACGATGCACTCGCCGTACATCATCCCGTTCTTAGTGCCGCCGAAGCTCAGCACGTCGACGCCGGCGTCGCGCGTGAACGCGCGGAACGGGACACCGAGCGCCACGGCCGCGTTGGAGAGGCGGGCGCCGTCCATGTGCAGGGCCATCCCGTTCGCGTGCGCGTGGTCGGCGATGGCCCGCACCTCGTCGACGCTGTACGCGGTGCCGAGCTCGGTGGTCTGGGTGATCGAGACGACGAGCGGCTGGGCGCGGTGCTCGTCCCCCCACCCCCAGGCCTGCTGGTCGATCAGCTCGGGGGTGAGCTTGCCGTCCGGGGTGTCGATGGTGAGGAGCTTGATGCCGGCGACCTTCTCGGGGGCACCGCCCTCATCCGAGTTGATGTGCGCGGTCGATGCGCAGATGACGGCGCCCCAGCGCGGCAGCATCGACTGCAGGCCGACGACGTTCGCGCCGGTGCCGTTGAAGACGGGGAAGGCCTCTGTGCCCTCGCCGAAGTGCCGCGCGAACACCTCCTGGAGTCGCTCGGTGTAGACGTCTTCGCCGTAGGCGATCTGGTGGGCGCCGTTGGCCCTGCCGATCGCCTCGAGGATCTCGGGGTGCACCCCGGAGTAGTTGTCCGAGGCGAAACCGCGCGAGGAAAGGTCATGGAGTTGAGTCACCCCTCCATCCTTGCGCATCCGGCTCCGCCACCACTGTGAGTCGTGCCGACCGGGCGACTCCCGCGCATCCGCTCAGCCACGTCCGCTCAGCCCCGGAGCGCCTCGCGGAAGGTGACCCGTGCGCCCATCCGGAGCAGCGAATTCGCGTAGATCCGGGAGCCGATCAGGATCACGAGCGCGGTCGAGGCGAGCAGGATCGCGAGCGAGAGCAGCGGCTCCCACCAGGCGGCGGTGCCGAGGAAGATCCGCATCGGCATTCCGACGGGTGCCGAGAACGGAATGTAGGACATGATCGCGAGCACGGTGGGGTTGTCGTTGAACAGGATCACCAGGAAATACGGAATCATCACGAGGACGAGCACCGGCGACGTCGCGGAGCCGACGTCCTCCTGCCGGGACACCATCGACGCCGTCGCCGCGAACAGCGAGGCGAGCATCACGAACCCGAACGCGAAGAACACCGCGAACCAGACGAGCGCCGGGCCGATGTCGCCGAGCAGGACGTGCTGGCCGGTGACCGCCATGCCGATCGAGACGAGCAGGCCGATCGCGACGATCTGCCCGAAGGCCATGACGCTGTTGCCGACGACCTTGCCGGCGAGGAGCGCCCGCACCGGGATGGTCGTCATCAGGATCTCGACGACGCGGGTCTGCTTCTCTTCGACGACGCTCTGCGCGATCGTGGAGCCGAAGGTGATCGCCGACATGAAGAAGACGAGCCCGAAACCGATCGCGACGAGGTACACGAGGCCCTCCCCCTGTTTCGACGGTTCCAGGAGGGTCACCTCCGGCCGGAGGCTCAGGACGCCGACGACCTCGAGCGGGGTCCCGGAGAGGGCGATCACCCGCACGGGCAGCGGGTAGCCGGCCTGCGACTCCGCGGGCACGATCGCGGCGGTCACCGTGCCCGCGCGCACGAGGGACTCGGCGGCGGCGACGTCGTCGGCCTCGACGGCGGTCAGCGTGCCGGCCTGGCGCACGATCTGCGCGGCGGCGGACCCGACCACCGCGACCTTGGGCAGGGTCTGGTTCTGGCTCGCGATGCCGCCGGCGACGACGGACCCGATGGAGACGAGCAGCAGGATGCCCGTGGAGATCAGGAAGGCCTTGCTGCGGAGCCGGGCCACGATCTCCCGGGTCGCCACGAGCCGGACGCTCTGCCCGAGCGAGGGCGCGGGATGCCGCGGGTACCGTGTCGGGGTGGCGTTGCCGCTCGCGGTGCTCACTGGACGACCTCCTTGAAGATGGTGGCGAGGCTCGGGCGCTGCTGGCTGAACGCGGAGACCGGGCCGCGCTCGAGGGCGAGGCGGAGGACGTGCTGGCTCACGGCATCCGTCTGGGCCTCGAAGACCGCGAAACCGCCGTTCACCTCGAGGACGTCGATGCCGGGGACGGTACGGACCCAGCCGACGTCGTCACCCGTGCGGATCTCGAAGCGCGGGCTGCTGTGCCGCTCGCGAAGCTCGTCGCGGGGGCCGTTCGCGCGGATCTCGCCGCCGGCGATGATGACGAGGTCGTCGCAGAGGCGTTCGACGATGTCGAGCTGGTGCGACGAGAACAGCACAGGGACGCCGCGTGCGGCATAACTGCCGAGCACGCCCATCACGACCTCCACCGCGAGCGGGTCGAGCCCGGAGAACGGTTCGTCGAGGACGAGGAACTCGGGGTCGTGCACGAGGGCCGCCGCGATCTGCGCGCGCTGCTGGTTGCCGAGGGAGAGCGATTCGACGAGATCGCCGCTGCGCTCGCCGAGGCCGAGGCGTTCGAGCAGCTCTGCGGTGTTGCGCCGGGCGGATGCCGGTGGCAGCCCGTGCAGGCGGGCCAGGTAGACGAGCTGCTCGCCGATCTTCATCTTGGGGTAGAGCCCGCGTTCCTCGGGCATGTAGCCGAAGCGGCGGCGGTCGTCCGCGGTGAGCGGGACCCCATCGAGCCGGACCACGCCCGAGTCGGACGAGAGCACGCCGAGGATGATCCGCATCGCCGTGGTCTTGCCCGCACCGTTCGCCCCGACGAAGCCGGTCAGGCGGCCGTCGGCAATGTCGAAGCTCACATCGGTGAGCACCTGCCGGGTGCCGAACCGCTTGTCAACGTGCTCGATCGAAAGCATGCCCCTCCTCCGTCTGAACGCCCACGCTAGCGCGGGCCGCCGACCTGCGGGGCGGCGGTTTCGGGGGACGCTCCGAGGAGACGGCGGGTGAGGGCGCCGCGGGCTGAGACCAGCGCGTCGAGGGCGTCGGCGAGATCCGCGTCGCGTGGTGGCCGGGCGGCCTCGGCGGCGAGCAGTACGGTGCGCCGCATGAGTTCCTTGGCGAAGGCGCCCGTCGCACCAGTGGCGCGCTCGGCGGCGGCGTGGATCGCCCCGGGGGAGAGCGGCAGGCCACGCGCGTAGAGCTCGAAAAGTTGACGTCGCGCATCCGCATCGGGCAGCGGGATCTCCACGGCGAGGTCGACGCGGCCGGGGCGGTCGGCGAGGGCGCGTTCGAGCACGTCGACCCGGTTCGTCGTGAGCACGAAGGCGACGTCGGCGTCGCCATCGAGCCCGTCGAGGGCATCGAGCATCGCGAACAGCAACGGCTGCGGGCCCTGCGCCAGTGAGCGGTCCTCGGCGATGAGGTCGACGTCCTCGAGCACGACGATGGCGGGCTGCATCGCCCGGGCGAGCTCAGCGGCCTGGGTGACGAACACGATGCTGTTGCCCGTGAGGACGACTGCGGTCACCCCGGGAGTCGCGCTCAGCAGGTGTCGCACCGTGAGCGTTTTTCCGGTGCCGGGAGGGCCGTAGAGCAGGACGCCCCGCTTCAGGTGCCGGCCGGAGGCCCGCAAGGCCCGGCGATGCGCCCCGATGCCGACGACCTGGCGCAGGATCTCGTCGAGCACGCCGGGCGGGAGGATCACGTCCTCGACCGGGACCTCGGGCCGCGGCAGGAAGTCGGCGCCCGCCGCACCCATGTTGTATTGGTTGCCGCTGAAGGACAGCACCTGGCCGCGGAGCACGCTGCGCTCGAGCATCAGGCGCCGGAGGGCGGAGAGGAACGCCGCGCTGCCGGCCTCGTCGACGGCGAGGATCTCGAGCCGGGCGCTCTGGCGGTTGAACTCGGGGCGGGCGCCGCGTTGCAGCACGGCGACCGGATGCCCGTCCACGGTCAGCAGGCGGATGCCGAAGGAGACGACGCGACGTTCGGTGTCCGGGCCGGTCGCCGCGGTGATGTAGTCGACGGGCGCCGTCCCATAGGCGAGAAAGGGGCTGGAGATGAGCTCCTGGAACGAGCAGTGCTCCCGCTGCTGGCCGCCGGAGACTCCGAGCAACCGGGAACCGGGCCCGGCGGCGAGTTCGTCGAGGGCGATCTCCGCATCGACCAGGCGGTGAGCGGGCAGGTCTTCGGTGACGAGGGGGAGCGTGGTGACGTCGGCGTGCAGGAACTCCTCCACCACTTCGCCGAGCGGGGTGCGGGACGACGGGGTCGGTCGTGGCGCGAGGATCAGCTCCTCCATGAACCGCCGAGCCGTGTCCAGGAATTCCGTCTGGCGATCGTCCATGGTGTGCTCCCCCGAGCCGTCGATGGTGCCGGTTGGTGCGCTGCTGGTGCGTCTGTGCGTTCAGGCTAGTGGTCGCAGGGCCGGCTGGCCACTATCTGTGGCCGGGAGGTCAGCCGAGGGGGATGCGGGTGTTGGTGACGGATGCCGCCGGCACGTCCCAGAGGGCGACCACCCGTTCGGCGAGCTCGGGTTCGAGGCCGTCGAGGGCGCGGACGACGAAGATCGCGGTCGCGGCGGTCTGGCCGCTCGGAAGGGCAGCCTTCGCGAAGCCGTGGCCGACGGCGCGGGTCCAGGTCTCGGCCGCCGACTTCGCCGCGGCGTAGTTGGCGCCGCCGGGGGTGGGGGTGCCCACCGAGACCGAGGAGACGATGGCGAGGCGCCCGGCCGGCGAGGCCAGCAGGTCGGCGTTGAAGGCGCGGGTCGTGTTGCGCAGCGTCGTGACGATATTCCGGTGCAGGAATGCCCAGTCCTCGTCGGACTGCCCGGCGAGCCCGCCGCCGCCGCGCCAGCCGCCGACGAGGTGGATGAGCCCGTCGATCATGCCGTGATCGGCATGGACGCGTTCGGCGAGGCCCGTGACGGCCGGGGGGTCGGCGAGGTCGCAGACGTAGGGGAATGCGCCGGGTACGCTCTCGACGAGCGCGTCGAGGCGCTGCCCGTTCGAGCCGACGACGATCACGCGGGCGCCGGCCCCGGCCAGCGCCGCGGACACCGCACGGCCGGCGGTACTCGTCGCGCCCGCGACGAGTACCGTGCGGCCGGCGACGGACCGGCGCGCGGCATCCACTGCTTCGGTCATCGTCGCCGGCCCAGCCCGGCCTAGTCGCGCCCGGTGATGCCGGCCGTCGACTCGATGACGGTCTTCATCTTCTTGTCGAGCGCCTCGAAGAACATCGAGAGCGGGAACTCGTCGTCGAGGACGAGGTCGGTGTACCCCTTCGGCGGCCCGGCGAGCACGTCGATGGGCAGCCCGCGCGCCCAGGTGGAAGCCGGGTTCGGAGTGAGCGTCTCGGCGACCATCGCGTATGCGGCGAGCCAGTGTGCCTTCTTCGGCCGGTCGATCGAGGCCCAGTAGAGCTCGTCGATCCGGGCTCCGAGGGCGATCACGACATCGGGGACGGCGTCCCAGTCGAAGGTGAGCGCCGTGTCCGTCCAGTGCAGCACATGGTGCTGGTGCATCCACGCGAACAGCAGTTGCCCGCCGAGGCCGTCGTAGTTGCGTACCCGGCTGCCGCTGATCGCGAACCGGAAGATCCGGTCGAAGATCACCGCGTACTGCACGAGGCTCGCGTGCCTGCGGGCCTCCGGGCTCGCGTTGTCGTCGCGCTCGATCGTCACGGCTTCGCGGAAGGCGGTGAGGTCGCAGCGCAGTTCCTCGAGGGAGTAGAGGAAGAACGGCATCCGCTGCTTGATCATGAACGGGTCGAAGGGGAGGTCGCCGCGCATGTGGGTGCGGTCGTGGATCAGGTCCCACATCACGAAGGTCTCTTCGGCGAGGTGCTGGTCCTCGAGCAGCAGGGACAGGCCGGCAGGTACCTCGAGCCGGGTGATGGCGGATGCCGCGCGCACGACCCTGCGGAACCGGGCGGCCTCACGGTCGGCGAAGATGGCGCCCCACGTGAACGTGGGGATCTCCCGCATCGCGACCGTCTCGGGGAAGAGCACCGCGGAATTGGTGTCGTACCCGGGCGTGAAGTCAAGGAACCGGATCGGCACGAACAGCTTGTTCGTGTATTCCAGCTCCAGCTCGGCGACGAACTCCGGCCAGATCACCTCGACGAGGACCGCCTCGACCAGCCGGTTCGTGCTGCCGTTCTGCGTGTACATCGGGAAGACGACGAGGTGACGGATTCCGGCGGCCCGGTGCACCTGGGGCTGGAACTGCATCAGTGAGTCGAAGAAGTCGGGCACGCCGAAGTCCTCGGTCGCCCAGCGGGCGAAATCACGGTCGAGCGCCGCGAGGTAGCCGGCGTCGTGCGGGAAGTGCGGGGCGAGTTCTTGAATGGCGGAGCGGATCGCGGCGACGTGGCCGGCGGCATCCGCCCGGTCGGTGGGCTCGGGGACCGAGCCGTCCTTCGCCTGGATGGCCTGCATCGCGGTTGCGGCCGCCTTGAGCCGGAGCCACTCCGACGACGTCGCGAGGTTCGCGGCGTCTTCGAGAACCTCGGGCTCACCGACCAGTGCTTCTGCAATGTAATTCGACATGGGAACCTCCCGTCCTCGTGAGTGCCGCGGTCGCGGCGGGGTGAACGCGTTTCTCGGCGCGCGCCCCCAGCGTATCCGGGGACAGACGGCGTTTTCATGCGGGCTTCCGCAGTGAATCGCTGTGTTCGGTCGGTTTCGCGCGTGAATATGCCGCGCCCGACCGGCCGGCGTCGGCCCCGGACGCTGGGGACGCGAGTCGGGTTGGCTCGTCATCTCGCTCGCGATGTCCTGAAACGATTCACGGTCCGTGCGCTCGTCGCGACGGCCTAAACCGGAGGTGAGATGTGCACAAAGATCGTGTACGTTGCTAATGATGTGTGAAAACCCACACGACTTTCTCAGCCGGCCCACACGGTCGCGCTGAGCCGTGCCACCGGAGACACACGTCCTTAATCCACACCCAAAGGAGTCCAAGGTGGCGTCGAAACCTGCTGCAGAGATTATTCAAAGTATCGGAGGTGCCGGAAACGTCGTGGGTCTGACCCATTGCGCCACCCGGCTCCGCTTCCAGCTCAAGGATGCATCCGGAATCGACCAGTCGGTCGTCGAGGCGATCCCGGTCGTTTTGGGCGCTGTCCCCCAAGCGGGCGAACGCTACCAGGTCGTCATCGGTGGAGCGGTTGAGACTGTGTACAACGACATTATGGCGCTGCCCGAAATGAAGCGGATCAGCTCCGGCGAAGCCGCCGCCGGTGACTCCGTCGCCGACATGAAGGCCGCCGGACGGGCACAGGGCCCGCGCGGCAAGTTCGCCTGGCTCGACACGTTCTTCGAGGTCTTGTCCGACTCGTTCCGCCCGATTCTCGGCGCCCTGCTCGGCGCCTCGCTGTTCATTACGTTCATGGCCCTGATGGCCACCCTCGGTGTCATTCCGGCGTGGAACGCCCCGGGCGTCACCCTCGACCCGTCCTGGCAGTTCGTGAACCTGATGTGGAAGGGCGTTTTCGTCTTCCTGCCGCTCATGGTCGCCTACAACGCCACCAAGAAGCTCGGCGCGGACCCGTGGGTCGGCTTCGGCGTCATGGCCGTCGTCATGCTCCCCGGCTTCACGTCCCTCGGCCTCACCGAGGGTGCGCAGACCGTCTTCGACGGCCACGCGACCATCGTGCAGGTCTTCGGCCTGCCGCTGACCGTGACCGACTACAGCTCGCAGGTGTTCCCGCCGCTGCTGATGGCCGGCGTGCTCGCGCTGCTGAACAAGGGCCTGAAGAAGATCATCCCCAGCAGCATCCAGCTGATCTTCGTGCCGTTCATCCTCATGCTCGTGATGATCCCGCTGACCGCCTTCCTGATCGGCCCGCTCGGCGTCTACGGAGGCGCCGCACTCGGCAACTTCCTCAAGTCGATCAATGACTTCTCACCGTTCATCTTCGCGGTCGTCATCCCGCTCGCCTACCCGTTCATGGTTCCGCTCGGACTGCACTGGCCGTTGAACGCGGTCATGCTGCTCAACATCCAGACCCTCGGGTTTGACTTCATCCAGGGCCCGATGGGCGCCTGGAACTTCGCGTGCTTCGGTGCAACCGCCGGTGTGCTCGTCATCGCCATCCGCGAACGTGACAAGCAGATGAAGCAGACCGCAACGGGCGCGCTCGCCGCCGGTCTCCTCGGCGGTATTTCAGAACCCTCCCTGTACGGAATCCACCTGCGCTTCAAGCGCATCTACCCGCGCATGCTCATCGGCTGCCTCGTCGGCGGTGTCATCATCGGAATCGGCGGTGGCGTGAAGACGAGCGCATTCGTGTTCACCTCGCTGCTGACCATCCCCGCGTTCGACAACATCCCCCTCTACACGATCGCCGTCGCCGCATCGTTCATCGTTGCGATGGTCCTCGTGATCCTCTCCGGTTACCAGACGCCCGAGCAGAAGGCGGCCGTTGTCGCCCAGGTCGAAGCCGATGACGCCGCAACCGCCAAGAAG
The DNA here is from genome assembly GCF_022760445.1 of Cryobacterium zhongshanensis. Classification (NCBI taxonomy): domain Bacteria; kingdom Bacillati; phylum Actinomycetota; class Actinomycetes; order Micrococcales; family Microbacteriaceae; genus Cryobacterium; species Cryobacterium zhongshanensis. The sequence continues at coordinate 24,517 of NZ_JALGAR010000002.1, forward strand.
GACGCGCACGCCGCATCCGTCGCAGCACCGGTTGTCGCCGGTACCGCAGGCGTCGCCACGGCAACTGCCGCAGCGACCAGCACCGGCACGGCCACCGCCGTCGCCACCCTGCTCGCCACGATCGGTTCGCCGGTCGCCGGTATCGTCGTTCCGCTCGCCGAGGTCCCAGACCCCGTGTTCAGCAAGGGAATCGTCGGCCCCGGCGTCGGGATCGACCCGACAGAGGACACCGTCTATGCCCCCGCGGCCGGCAAGGTCCTTGTCGCGCAGCCGACCGGTCACGCTTTCGGGCTGCTGCTCGACAGCGGCGTCGAACTGCTCATTCACGTGGGTATCGACACCGTGAACCTGGCCGGCAAGGGCTTCGACGTCAAGGTCGCCGCCGGCGACCGGGTCGAAGCCGGCACCCCGCTGGTCACCTTCGACCGTGCGGTCATCGAGGCTGCGGGCTACTCGCTCGTCACCCCGGTGCTCGTGACGAACGCCCGGAAGTTCGGGCCCGTCGAGCCGGCCGCCTCCGGCCACGTCCAGGTCGGAAGCCCGCTCCTGACCGTCGACGCGAAGTAGCGGTCGTCACTCGCTAGATCGCTTCACCGTTTGACCGCTTCACCGCACAAGGCGGGCGGAGAATCCTCTGCCCGCCTTGTGTTTTTTCAGTCAGGGGTGTTCAGGGGCGCTCGGGGGCGGATGCCGCGCGCAGCCGCCAGAGCGAGGTCACCTCTGCGGTCCTCGCCGCGTGCAGCGGGTCGTCGGCGTCGGCGGCCTTCCGGTGCACGGGCTTCGTGTCGAGGCGGGCGACGACCTCGAGACCGGCGTCGTCGAACTGGTCGAGCAGGGCGTCCCTCGATCGCAGGCCGAGGTGCTCGGCGATGTCGGAGAGCACGAGCCAGCCCTCGCCCCCGGGAGTGAGATGGCTCGCGAGGCCGGAGAGGAAGCCCTGCAGCATCTGCCCGTCCGGATCGTAGACAGCATGGTCGGTCGCGGTGACGGCGGCGCCGGGGATCCACGGCGGATTGCAGACGATCAGGTCGGCCAGACCCGAGGGGAACAGATCGATGTCCTCGATCGAGACCGTTTCCGTGAGGCCGAGCCTGGCCACGTTCTCGCGCGCACAGGCCAGTGCGCGCGGGGCCGTGTCCGTGCCGATCACGCGATCGAAGCCACGGCCGGCGAGGATCGCGGCGATCACGCCGGTGCCGGTGCCGATGTCGAAGGCGGTGCGCGAGGCATCCGCTGCCGCGTTCGCGGTCCCGGTCGCAGCGGTCGCGGCCGACGCGGGGAGCGGCGCGGCGAGCACGAGGTCGAGGTACTCCCCGCGCACGGGCGAGAAGACGCCGTAGTGCGCGTGGATGCTGCCGCCGAGCGCCGGGACATCGACGCCCCTGACCCGCCACTCGTGGGCGCCCATGACGCCGAGGAGCTCGCGGAGTGACGTGACCGTCGCGGTGCGGCCGGCCGGGCCGTAGGTCTCGAGGCAGGCGGCGCGGGCGTCTGGCGCGCGACGCAGGGCGATCGTGTAGTCGGCGTCGAGCGGGATCAGCACGAGGCCGAGTAGCCGGGCGCGCTCGTGGGCGTCGGCCCTGGTCCGCTCGAAGAGAGCCGCCGGGCCGCGGCGCGGCGGATGCGTGCGGCGGCGGGCGGTGTCGATGTGGTCGATGCGGCGGGCGAGCGCGCCGAGTAGCTGCCGGGCGTTCTGGAAGTCGCCGGCCCACAGCATCCCGGTGCCGGACTTGGCGAGGCGGTAGGCCGCGTCGGCGGTCATCCGGTCGTCGGCGACCACGACGGTCTCCGGGGCGGGCCAGTGGTTCTCCGAATGCCACCCCGTGAGCGGCGGCGACGGATGCGTGAGATCGGCGGGCTTCTGCGGCGTGCGGGACATGGGGTCCGCTCCTGTGACACGACACGTGGTGGCTGGGCCTCCGACGCTCGTGCGCGTGGGACGACACGGCCGGGCGGCGCCCGGCGGTCTTCCCTGAGTATCGCAGTACGAACCCCGAACGGGTACAGCGAACCCGGAAGTGAGACGGGCAGGGCTCTGTGCTCGGACCGGTCCCGGTCCCGCAAGCGGGGCCGGAACCGGGCCAGGCGCCGGCCAGGTCAGCCGTTGATGACCTGAGGCACGGAAACGCTCTTGAGCCCCTCGACGCCGAACTCGAGCCCGTAGCCAGAGCCCTTGACACCGCCAAAGGGAATCATCGGGTGCACGCCTCCGTGCGAGTTGATCCACACCGTTCCGGCCTGGATCCGCGCGGCAATTCCCCGGGCGGCCGCGGCATCCGCCGACCACACCGACGCGCCGAGCCCCACGTCGAGTCCATTCGCCAGGTCGATCACCTCGTCGAGGTCGGTGTAGCGCACGATGGGCAGGGCCGGACCGAATTGTTCTTCGATGACGAGCGGATTCTGTGGGTCGAGGTCGGCGATCAACGTCGTGGGATAGAAGTTGCCCACTGCCGTCCGGTCGGGATTCCCGCCCAGGAGGACCCGGCCGCCTCCGGCTTTCGCGGCCTCAACGAGACTGTCGACGACGTTCCACTGCATCCGGTTCTGCAGCGGACCGAGCACATTGGCTTCCACGAGACCGACACCCATCGGCGCCGCAGCGGCCACGTCGACCAGGGCCTCGCAGACGGCGTCATAGACGTCGGCGTGAACGTAGAGACGCTTGAGCGCTGCACAGGTCTGGCCGGTGTTGATGAAGGCGCCCCAGAACAGGTCGGGTGCGATCTTCCGTGCGTCGACGTCCGGCAGCACGATCCCGGCGTCATTGCCCCCGAGTTCGAGCGTGAGCCTGGCCAGGTTTCCGGCCGAGGCCTGGATGATCCGCCGCCCGGTCGCCGTCGAGCCCGTGAACATGATCTTGCCGAATGCTGGATGCGCCGCAAGAGCGGCTCCGACGTCGCCCGCGCCGGTCACCACGTTCAGCACCCCGGCAGGCAGCACCGTGTTCATGACGGCGATCAGCGCGAGGCCGCTGAGGGTGGTGTATTCCGACGGCTTGGCGATGACGGCGTTGCCCATTCGCAGCGCCGGCGCGATCTGCCAGATGGCGATCATCATCGGCCAGTTCCAGGGGGTGATCACGCCAACGAGGCCCACCGGGCGATAGTGGAGTTCGGCGTAGCTCGCGCCGTCGTCGATGACGGTCTCCTTGGGAAGTGGAATCGCGGCCGTCGCACGCAGCCAGGTCGCGCATGCCTGCACCTCGAACCGGGCGTTCGGCCCGTTGAGCGGCTTGCCCTGCTCGCGGGAGAGGAGTTCGGCCAGGGCCTCTGCCGCGCTGTCGATGGCGTCCGCGGCCAGGTTCAGGATCGACGTGCGGTCTTCGTCGGGTCGGGCGGCCCACGCCGGTTGCGCCGCTGTGGCGCGTTCGATGGCGTCCTCGAGGTCTGACACGCCCTGAACGGGTGCAATCCCGACTATCTCACCCGTCGCGGGGTCGAGCACCTCCCTGGTACCCCCTGCCTCCGGCGTGATGCGATCCAGCAGCGTCTGATAGTTCTCCATTGATCCTCCTCGTGACTGTTCGTCCAGCCTCACAGGCCCGGGCATCGGGGTCCTTGACCGTGCGCGCACAGCCCGTGGTCGTCTGCGCAGGACCGCATCCGTGCGTGGCGGGTTTCGCGGGGGTGTGAGAGCGTCGGGATGACGAGGGAGCAGCGGATGCCTGACCGAGACCAGACCGAACAGAGGCCGATCGAACGGGAGGAGTTCCGCCGCCGCGCCGCCAGCCTGCTTGCTCGGTTCCGGAGCCACACCGACGCCGATCCCGAGTGGACCTACCTGTCGCCCAGTTATGCACTCGTCGGACTCGACGAGTGGTCGATCGGAGACGGCGCGGCGGCCGATGTCGACGCGTGCATTCGCGATCTTCACCGGTCCGCAGCGCGGCGGGGCATTCAGCGCATCGTTGTCGAGGTGGTGGCGTCGGATGCCCCTGCGCTCGCCGCCTTCCGTGCCGCGGGCTTGCGGGACAGCTCCGTCTTCGCCGTCGCTTCGAGCGCGGGAACGTCGTCGGTGCGGGTCCAGGTCGACACGGTTCGCACGGCCGGGACCGAGGACCGGGCGACCATCGTGGCGCTCGCCCGCGAGGAGGCGCTCTTCCAGGCCGTATCGACCTCCGCCGGTACGTCTGTGCACCAGCCGGTCGCCCTGTTCGAGGCGCTCGCCGATGACTGGTTGGGCGACCTCGGCTCGACGACCGTGCTGGTGGCGGAGACGGGCCTCCCGACCGGGCGCCCGGAGATCCTGGGCCTCATGGTCGTGCAGGACACCGAGAGCGCCGCGTCTGAACGGGGTCTCGGGCTGCCAGAGCGTCATGGCTATATCGCCGTGGCGAGCGTGACGGCGACGGCCAGGGGCCGCGGAACGGGGAGTGCTCTCTTCGCCGCCGCCGAAGCCTGGTGCGTCGGACGCGGCCTGGACGCCATCGCCTTGGACTACATCGTCGACAATGCCGCTGCGCGCCCGTTCTGGTCGGCGCGTGGGTTCCGGCCCGTCGTGATCCGGCTCGCGATGCGGGTGGGCTGAGCGGCCTCGCTATCGAGTGCCGCCCAGCCCTCCGTCGTAGCGGGAAACGCTCAGGCGGCGGGGTCGAACTCGTCGGAATGCACTGTCACGCTGATGAGGCGACCGTGGGCGCCGAAGGTGAAGTGTGTCGGAACGGTGCCGGTTTCGTCGAGTCCGAACAGCACGCCGTGGGAACGGATCGCGCTGGCGTCGCGGTGGTCTGCGATGGTGATCGAGGCACACGGGATGACTTTTTCACGCCACGCGAACACATAGATGCCGGGGCGGATCTCCCAGACCGAATTCTCGTCCGTGTCCGCGAGGCCACGTTCCGGGCCCGCAAGGCATTGCCACGTGTACCACTGCGGCGAGAGGTAGACGTGCTCGTACGCGTGTTCGGGGCTGTAGATCCACTGGACCCTCCGGCCAATGAGCGCAGTCGTGGGCGCCGGGGCCGTCCCGGTCGCCGGGACGCCCTCGATGGTCATCGGGGTGAACGTCTGTGTGACGGCCGTGCGGCCGGGACCGGCTTCGCCGATCGTGCTCACGCCGGCGAGCGCGCGGCCGTGACGCAGGTCGATCACGAGGGAGACGGCCTCCGTCGGCAGGTGGGCATGGTGGAACTGGGCGAAATAGAGACCGTCGTCGACGAGGAAGGCCTCATACGGATCGTCCCCGGACCCGGCAGGGTAGGTGTCCGTGGCGCCGGGCTCGTAGCTCCAGACCACCCGGCCGTTGTTGAAACTGTGCCGGATCGTGGTCCCGCGCCCGTCGACGATCACGATGTCGCGGCCCTCAAGATCGCCCGTCGGCTCCGCCTTGTTGGCGTCGAACCCGGGAGCCAGGCCGTCCAGCGGCAGCCAGGTGGACGTGTCGGACAGGGTGTTGCTTTCGGTCATCGGTTCTCCAATTGTGGTGCGGTCAGTGGGAGCATGCGCAGGATCCTGCACTGCACGAGCAGGTGGCGGCGACCGCGCCATCCGGCAGGTCGAGCGCGGGGTTTCGGTCCAGGAAGCCGTACGGCTTGAGGAGGAACCCCGAGTAGTCGACCGGCATGATGGGCCAGTCCTCCGGGCGGGGAATGTGCGTGGGACCGAAGACGTGCCAGAGCACGATGTCCGTGCCATCGAGGTCGCGGTCGGCGGCGGTCCAGCTCGGCAGACCGGCCCCGCCGGCATGGGCATTGGGATAGTCGCCGGCAGGGAACCGTTCGGCGGCATCGAACGCGGTTCCCCACAGGTGCTTCGTGGCGAAAGTCGCCCGGCCGAAGACACTGGACTCCGGCTGCGCCATCAGCGTCGGGCCGCCCTGCGGAAGGAGGTGGTACGAGGTGGGCTTTCCGACCGCGTTGACACGTGATGCGCTGCTCACCTCCCAGACCCGTCCGAGGGCTGGAGCGGCGAGACGCTGCGCGTCGGACTCCCGGGACAGCTGTGTCGACGACCAGGTGAACGCGTTGCCGTACGGATTGTCCGGGCCCATCGGAACTCCGACGACGTCGATTTCGTGCAGGGTGTTGTCGTCGCCGTCGATCGCAACATCGAGCCGCGCGCAGAACAGGTGCTGGTGGACGGGCGCGAAGACACCGGGTGCTATCTCGGGGGCGTGCGGATTGTTCGACCCGGGGATTCCGGCACCGACGAAGACGATCCCGGTGGCCTTCGCCTCTACCTGGATGGTCCCGTCGAGATAGAAATACCAGAAGAAGCCGTAGTCGTAGTTTCCGATGGTCGCGAAGTACGAGACCACGAGCCGCCGCGATCGTCGCACTTCGCTCTTTCCGTCGAGATCGGTGTGCTTCCAGAGCACTCCGTAGTCCTCCTCATGCATGCAGACCACCTGGGGGATGCGGACCGGGTGGCCGTGATCGTCGGCGACGAAACCGTCGAAGTAGTGGATGACGCCCAGGCAGTCGCAGCCCAGGGCGAGGGTGTTCGCGTTCTTGCCCAGCAGGTATTCCCCGGCATCGAAGTAGCTGATCCAGAAGCGCGTGGGTGTGACATCGCCATAGGGCACCACCATTTCGGGCACGCTGCCGCGGTGCAGCACGGAGCGGTCTTCGTCCCCGTCACGAAAGGTGACTGTGTTGAGCACGAGTCCTTCGCGTCCGTTGAAGCCGACCCGGAACTTCCAGTTCTCCCATTCGACGGCGGAGCCGTCGACCCGGAAACTCGGCCCTTCCGGCTGGGTGATCTCGATCGGCTTGAGGCTTGTGCGGGCGGGACCGACGGTGGCTGCGTCGTAGTTGCCGCTCTCCATCGGAACCGGGACGTCGCCCTCGTCCTCGACCCGGATGACGCGCGCCGCTGTGAGGTCGATGTGCACGATGAGGCCCTCGACCGGGTGCGCCCAGGGGCTGTCCCCCGGCGCCAGCCGAAGGAAGGTGAGCGAGCGCACGACACGTCTCCCGATTTCGTCGGCGCGGCCGAAATATCCGGGTGCGAGCGGCGCGCAGAAGGCGAGGTCGATGTGCTCGGCGAGCCCCCTTCGTTCCATGGCGGCCCGCCATTCCGGCGAGGCCTGGGCGATGGTCGCAGCCGCGTCGTACTCCTCGAACAGGTACTGCGGCTGGCCGTACGGGGCCTCTCCGGTCGTGAGCGGCGTATGCGAGACGACGGCGGAACCGGTGATCGAAACGACGGCCTCCGCGGATGTCCCTGTCGCGGTATCAATCAGGACGACCAGCACGGAGCGAGCAACCGGGTCACCCCGGCGGAAGCCGGCGACGACGTCCTTGGTCGGCTCCACGGGAAGGAGGGAGGCGAAGCGGACCGACTCTCCGAGAAGACCGGCGTTCTCGAGCACGGTACGCGCGGCGGAGATCTCGTCGCCGGTCAGCGGATCGAGCGGGTGCCTCACGTCGGTCGGCGTGGTGCTCGTGGGGTGAAGACTATGCGTGTGCGACATGGAGTGGCCTTTCGGGATGCTCGATCCAGTATCCGGGCGTCGATTCGGATCGGGTTGACTGAGAGGGTGAAGTGGTTGCCCCTGCGCGACCAGCCGCTACGGCGCGTGCCACCTGCGGCTGCGCTGATCGTGAGGGACTGCCCGCCTATCGGGGTATCAGGGTGTACTTCGTCGAGAGGTATTCCTGAATGCCTTCGAGACCTCCTTCTCTCCCGAGCCCGGACTGTTTGATGCCTCCGAACGGTGCGGCCGCGTTCGAGATGGCACCCGTGTTCAGGCCCATCATCCCCGTGTCGAGACGGTCGATCATTCGCTGGCCCCTGGCCAGGTCGCGGGTGAAGACATAACTGGCGAGCCCGTATTCGGTGTCGTTGGCAAGGTCGACGGCCTCATCTTCGGTCTGGAACTCGACGATGGTGACGACGGGACCGAAAATCTCCTCCTGCAGGATCGTGCTGGTGCGCGGGACGCCGGTGAGGACGGTCGGAGCGTAGAAGCTGCCGGTGCGCCGTGGGCGGATGCCGCCGATCACCAGGCCGGCCCCGTCCGAGATCGCCGCGCGCACCAGGGAATCGGCCTTCTCGACGGCCTTGTCGTCGATCAGTGGGCCGATGGTCACGTCTGGTTCGGTGCCCCGGCCGACGATCATCGCGCTGACCCGGACGGCGAGACGTTCGGAGAACGTCCCTGCGATCGAGCTGTGCACGATGAACCGGTTCGCGGCAGTGCAGGCCTGGCCGGTGTTGCGGAACTTCGCCGCGATGGCGCCGTCGACGGCGGCCTCGAGGTCGGCGTCCGCGAAGACGATGAACGGCGCGTTCCCACCGAGTTCCATCGACGTGCGCAGCACGTTCTCTGTCGCCTGCTTCATCAGGGTCCGTCCGACTGCCGTGGAACCAGTGAAGCTGAGCTTCCGCAGGCGGGGATCGGCGATGATCGGTGCGGAGACCGCTGAGGATGTCGACGTGGTGAGCACGTTGACGACCCCGGCGGGCAGACCGACCTCGTCGAGCAGGGCGGCGAACATCAGCGTGGTGAGGGGAGTGAGCTCGGGCGGCTTGATGACGACGGTGCAGCCTGCCGCAAGAGCGGGGGCGATCTTCCGTGTCGCCATGGCCAGCGGGAAGTTCCACGGCGTGATCAGGAAGCACGGTCCCACCGGCCGTTGACTGATGACCATGGTGCCCGTGCCTTCGGGGTTCGAGCCGTAGCGGCCTGCGACACGCACGGCCTCCTCGCTGAACCAGCGCAGGAATTCGGCCCCGTAGCTGACCTCGCTGTGCGACTCGGCGAGCGGCTTGCCCATCTCCAGGGTCATGAGTAGGGCGAAGTCCGCGGATCGCTCGATCAGGAGGTCGAACGCGCGGCGCAGAAGCTCGCCGCGAACCCGGGGTGCGGTGGCCGCCCAGCCGTCGGCCGCGGCGACGGCTGCGTCCAGTGCCGCCGTTCCGTCATCGGGTTGCGCATCGGAGATGCGTTTCAACAGGCTTCCGGTGGCGGGGTCGAACACGTCGAGGGTTGCACCGTTCGAACTGTCTGCCCATTCACCGCCCACGAAGAGGCGGCTGGGGATCCTGGCGAGCAGCTCGGACTCCCGTGCGGCCTGGTCGCTGTGCCCGGCTGATTCGCTCACAATTGCGATCCCAGCTTGAAGCCGGCCGGCTCGTCGTCGATGCGGGTATAGGAGAAACCGTCGGCGCCGATGGTGACAGCGTCTTCACGGGCGTCGGTCCGCTGCTCCACGCCGCGGGGGACACCGTCCAGGTCGAGCACCGTGGAGGCGTTCGTGTACCAGCTCGGAACGACGGGGGTACCCCACCAGTCGCGGCGCTGGTTGTCATGGACGTCCCAGGTGATGGTGGGGTTGTCCGGGTCACCCGTGTAGTAGTCATGCGTGTAGATCTCGATCCGATGCCCGTCCGGGTCGAGCAGGTAGAGGTAGAACGCGTTGGAGACGCCGTGGCGGCCGGGGCCGCGTTCGATCTTGTCCGACTGGCGGATGGCGCCGAGGTGGTCGCAGAGGTGCAGGATCTGGCTGCGTTCGTGGGTCGCGAAGGCGATGTGGTGCATCCGCGGCCCGTCGCCCCCCGTGAGAGCGACGTCGTGCACCGTGGGCTTGCGGAACATCCAGGCGGCATAGACCGTCTTCTCGGCGTCTTCGATGTCTTCGGAAACGCGGAAGTTCAGTCCCTCGTAGTACTTCACTGCGGCAGGGACGTCTGGGGTGACGACATTGAAGTGGTCGAGCCGGGAAATGGCCCCGGCCCCATGCACGTCGTAGCGCTGGGTGAACCGTTCGACGTGTTCGGCGTCGTAGAAGAACTCGATGGGAAAGCCGAGGGGATCTTCGATGCGCACGGCTTCGCCGATCCCGCGGGTGGCGCCGGCCGCCCGTCGCTCGACACGCACTCCCAATTGCGTGTAGTACTCGACGGCCACGTCGAGTTCGCGGGGCGACCGCACCCGGTAGGCGAGAACCGCGAGGGCGGGAACCGGGCCTTTCCGGATGATCAGCGAGTGGTGCAGGTACTCCTCGAAGGCGCGGAGGTAGATGGCCTCGTCGTCTTCATAGGTGACCACGAGACCGAGGACTCCGACGTAGAAGGCACGCGATTCGGCCAGGTCGGAGACGATGAGCTCGGCGTATGCGCAACGAAGGACGTCGGGCGGGGTCGCCGCGGTGGCGGTGATGTCAGTCATGGTTTTCTCCTCATTGAGTGGGTGTGTGCTCGAAGGCACGATGGATCAGTCCGGGCGAGGCCGGTCGTCGTCGCCGGCCGTCCGGGTCAGGCCGACGTCGCACCGAACTTCGCGGTGTGCACGTCCCCGAGGGTGATGTGCACGGCCTGGGAATCGGTATAGAAGTCGATGGAGCGGTAGCCGCCCTCGTGGCCGAGACCCGACGACTTCACTCCGCCGAACGGGGTGCGCAGGTCGCGGACATTATGCGAGTTCAGCCACACCATTCCGGCTTCGACCGCGTGGGCGAAGGTGTGGGCGCGGGTCAGGTTCGAGGTCCACAGGTAGGCCGCGAGACCGTACTTCACGCCATTAGCCAGTTCTAGGGCTTCGGCATCGGTGTCGAACGGGGTGATGGCGACAACGGGTCCGAAGATCTCCTCCTGGAAGATGCGGGCTTCGGGCTTCACGTCGGCGAAGACGGTCGGCGAGACGTAGTTGCCCTCGGGCAGGCCGGGAGGCCGGCCGCCGCCTGCGAGGAGGCGGCCCTCGGTCTTGCCGATCTCGACGTAGCTCATCACCTTCGCGTAGTGCTCCGGGTGCACGAGGGCGCCGACCTCTGTGCGGGGGTCGTGCGGGTCCCCGACAATGATGTTTCGCGCCCTGGCGGCGTATTTCTCGAGGAACTCCTCGTAGATCGACCGTTCGACGAGGATTCGGGAGCCGGCCGTGCAGCGCTCGCCGTTGAGGGAGAACACACCGAAGAGCGTCGAGTCGATGGCGGCGTCGAGGTCGGCGTCGGCGAAGACGATGGCAGGGGACTTACCGCCGAGCTCCATCGAGAGCCCCTTGAGATTCGCGGCGGCGTTGCGGAAGATCGTCTGCCCGGTGGTGGTCTCGCCGGTGAACGAGATGAGGGGCACACCGGGGTGTTTCACCAGGGCGTCGCCTGCTTCTTCGCCCAGCCCGTTGACCAGATTGAACACGCCGTCAGGGAGACCGGCGTCCCGGAAGATTTCGGCCCACAGGCTCGCGGAAAGGGGCGTGAATTCGGCGGGCTTGAGCACGACGGTGCACCCGGATGCGAGCGCGGGGGCGAGTTTCCAGCTCTCAAGCATGAATGGGGTGTTCCAGGGGGTGATCAGGCCGGCAACGCCGATGGGCTTGCGGTTCACGTAGTTCACCTGGACGCCGGGAACCTTGTAGGTGTCGTCGGCCTGGGCAACGATGAGGTCGGCGAAGAACCGGAAGTTCTCGGCCGCCCGTTTGGCCTGGCCGAGTGCCTGGGTGATGGGGAGACCGGTGTCGAAGGTCTCGAGTTCGGCGAGCCGGGCGTCCTGTGCCTCGACGGCGTCCGCGATTCGGTTCAGGATGCGCGACCTGGCCCGCGGCGCGAGGCCGGGCCACGGCCCGGTCTGGAAGGCCTTCGTGGCTGCGGCGACGGCGAGGTCGACGTCTTCCTTCTGGCCGGCGGCGGCGGTGGCGTATGTCGTGTTCGACACGGGGTCGAGAACGTCGAACGTGGCTCCGGAGACGCTGTCGACGAAGTGGCCGTCGATGAAATGCTGGATGCGCGACGGCAGGTTTTCGGGGATGAAGTGCGAAGCCATGTTCAGCTTTCTGTCTGGGGCGAGGGGTGGACGGAGTGACGTGCCTGGAAGGCGAGGAAGGCGTCGAGGGTGCCGATTCGGTGGGCCCTGGCGGCCAACTCGATGGGGAGGGGGTCCCCGCCGGCTTCGATCCTTCGGAGCAGGTCTTCGTGCTCGACGACCGATTCGCGGGCCCGGCCGGGCACGAATCCGAATGTCGAGTCGCGGAGAGCGTTCAGCCGGTCCCAACCGCGGTGTACGAGATCGAGAAGGTGCGGGTTCGGGCACCGCTCGTAGAGCACGGAGTGGAATTCGGTGTTGAGGCTCGTGAATCGGTGCGGGTCGAAATGGTCGAGGCACTCGATCATTTCAAGATTGATGGCGCGGGCCCTGGCGATATCGTCCGCCGTCACCGAGGGTGCGGACAGCGCGGTCGCAGCACCCTCGACGAGGGCCAGCGTCTGCATCGTGAACTGGTATTCCGAATCGTCGAACATCGCAACCTGGGCGCCGACGTTGCGTTCGAAAGTCACGAGGCCTTCGGCTTCGAGCCGGCGAATGGCCTCACGGACGGGGACGACGCTGACGTCGAGTTCTTTCGCGATCTGCCCGAGCACAAGCCGGAAGCCCGGCGAGTACGAGCCGTCGGAGATGCGGGCCTTGATCCACTGGTAGGCGCGCTGGGACTTGCTCTGATCTTTCACCCTGCCTGTGGTCATCGCTGTCGGCTCTTCCATTCGGAGTACCTCACTTTCCATTCCGCGTTCAGGGGGAACAGGCCCTCGATGCGCTCGCCCGCACCGATCCGCTCTGCGATGAAGGACTCTTCGCGCTCCTGTTCGATCGCCGCGTCGACGACCTCGTCGACGAGATCGGGCGGGATGACGAGCAACCCGTCGGCATCGCCGACGATGACATCGCCGGGTTGCACCGCGGCACCCCCGCAGGCGATGGTCAGGTCGATGTCCCAGGGAACATGACGGCGGCCCAGGACTGCGGGATGAGCCCCGCCGTAGTACGTGGGTATATCGAGCCCGGCCACGATGGCGAGGTCACGCACTCCTCCATCGGTGATGATGCCGGCCGCCCCGAGCACCTGGGCGCGTAGCGCCAGGATGTCACCGACCGTGCCGCTGCCCAGTTCGCCGCGCGCCTCCATGACAAGGACGTCTCCGGGCTGCAGGGAGTCGACGACACGCTTTTGGGCGTTGTAGCCACCACCGTGGCCGGCGAAGAGATCCTCGCGGAGCGGGATGTAACGCAGGGTCCTGGCTCGCCCGACGAGACGTGTGGCCGGGCGGGTTGAGCTCAAGCCGTCGATCGACACGTTGTCCAGCCCGCGCTTGCGAAGCTGCACGCTCAGGGTCGCGGTCGAAACGCTGTTGATCTTCGCCTTCAACGCCTCAGTGAGATCGAACCCGGCCGGCGTGGGGGCGACGGCCTCGGTGCTGCCCCACGCTTCGGCGAGCTGGACGTCGTCGACCTGGGGCGGAGCGCTGAAGGGGGGAAGCGGGACGGTGCCCTCGACGACGTTCGTGATGAGACGTCCCGTGCTCGGTGCGCCGGGCGCGGTCGGCGCATCGACCTCGACCTCCACCGTGTCTCCGGGTGCGACAACGGACGCTCCGGCGGGAGTGCCCGTCAGGATGATGTCACCGGGTTCCAGGGTGAGGAGCTGGGAGAGGTCGGCGACAAGCTGTCCGAAGGGAAAGAGCAGGTCGTCGGTCGTGTCATCCTGAGCGAGTTCGCCGTTGACCCAGGTGCGGATGCGGAGTGCGGCGGGGTCGATCTCGGCCGCCGCGATGACGCCGGGGCCGAGTGGGGTGAAGCCGTCGCCGCCTTTCGATCGCAGATTCGAGCCCTTGTCGGCTTGACGCAGGTCGTAGACGCCGAAATCGTTCGCGGCCGTGACGCCGCTCACGGCTGCCCAGCCTTGCTCCGGGGTTGCCCGTCGCAGGGTCTCGCCGATGATCAAGGCGATCTCGCCCTCGAACGCCAGAAGTTCGGTCCCGAGCGGTCGTTCAATGCTGCCGCCCGATGCCGCGACCGACGTCGCCGGCTTGAGGAAGTAGGACGGGAAGGACGGTGTCCTGCCTCGTTGGGCGGCGCGGGAGGGATAGTTGATGTGCACGGCGATGATCTTGCCGGGGCTCCCGGGTGTGAACGGCGTTGTCGGCATGGGTTGTCCTGTCTCTCGGGGCGACAATATCACAGAAGATATACGATCTGCTACAGTAGTTTTCACTGCCAGACCGAGGTCACGGCCGGTACCGTCACTGGACCGCCCGTCGCCCAGGAATCCAAAGAAGGATGTCATGCTCGATCCCGAGGTCATCGCCCGCATTGCCGACGAACTCGTCGACGCGGCCGCCACGCGAGTGCCGGTCAAGCTGCTCACCGCCCGATATCCCGGCATGACCATAGACGATTCCTACGCCGTGCAGTCGCTCTGGCGGGAGCGCAACGAGAGGGCCGGGCGGACGCTCGTCGGTCGCAAGATAGGCCTGACCTCGCGAGCGATGCAAATGGCGACGGGAATCACCGAGCCTGACTACGGCATCATCTTCGACGACATGGTGTTCGAGACCGGTTCGGTCCTGCGGTGGAGCGACTACGCGAACCCGCGGGTAGAGGTCGAACTCGCGTTCGTACTGAACCGGAGGCTCGAGGGTCCCGGTTGCACAATCTTCGACGTCCTCCGGGCCACCGAATATGTAGTTCCCGCCCTCGAGATCCTGGATTCGAGAATCGAGATGGATGGCCGCAGCATCGTCGACACCATCAGCGACAATGCCGCGATGGGCGTCATGGTCACGGGCGGGAGACCGGTTCGCCCGCACGACGTGGACCTGCGGTGGATCGGAGCCATGCTCTACCGGAATCAGACGATTGAGGAGACCGGCGTATCCGGTGGGGTGCTCAACCACCCGGCCTCGGGGGTGGCTTGGTTGGCCAATAAGATCTCGGCCCACGGAGCCGTCCTGGCGGAGGGCGAGATCATCCTCGCCGGCTCGTTCACCCGCCCGATGTGGGTCTTTGAGGGCGATACGGTCTTCGCGGACTACGGACCATTGGGGACGATCACGTGCCAGTTCCAGTGAACGCCGTCACCGGCTTCAGCGCTGCCCTCGCAGACGCGACGCGCCCCCTCGTCGGGATGTGGGCCTGCAGCGGCAGCCCGCTCGTCGCAGAAATCTGCGCCGGCTCCGGCCTGGACTGGCTGCTCATCGACGCCGAGCACAGCCCGAACGGCCTCGAGTCACTGCTCGCCCAACTCCAGGCGGTCGCCGGCTACCCGATCGTCCCCGTCGTCAGGCCGCCTGTCCTCGACCCCGTCATCATCAAGCAGTATCTCGACCTCGGAGCACAGAACCTGCTCATCCCGATGGTCGACACCGCCGATGACGCCCGGCTTGCCGTCTCCAGCATCCATTACCCGCCCCGCGGGATGCGCGGAGTCGGATCGGCCCTCGCCCGGGCATCCCGCTGGAATCGCATCGACAACTACCTCGACCGCGCCGGTGACTTCCTCTCCGTCACCGTCCAGATCGAATCGACGACGGCCGTGGCCAATCTGCGCGACATCACCGCAGTGGACGGCGTCTCAGCCGTCTTCATCGGTCCCAGCGATCTCGCAGCCTCCATGGGGCTCCTCGGTCAGCAGGACCATCCCGACGTCGTCGACGTCGTCGAACGCTGCATCCGGACTGTCGCTTCGTTCGGCAAACCTGTGGGCGTGAACGCATTCGCGGAGCCGCTTGCTCGCCGGTACCTCGCAGCCGGAGCCGATTTCATTCTCGTCGGGGCCGACGTCGCCCTGCTGGCGCGGGGGTCTGAGCAGCTCGCGACGGCATACATCAACGACGCGGAGAACACCCGTCCAGGGTCGGCGCCGACCCAATCGTACTGAGGCACCTGGCGGCCCGGCGATCGCCGCTCCCCGAAACACCACCCTGAAAACCATCCGAAGCCCCACAGAGAAGTGAGGAATGCCGTGCAATTCCACCACAACGGATACGTGTCCACAGATCCGCGAATCCAACCAACAGCGGGGGTCGGCATTGTTCGGCCTGACGCGCTTCCCGAGAATGTCGACGTGCTCATCGTCGGAACCGGTCCGGCGGGCATGATCACCGCCGCCCAGCTGTCCCAGTTCCCCGGCATCACGACACGCATCGTGGAGCGGCGGGGCGAACGCTTGGCCATCGGACAGGCCGACGGAATCCAGGCCCGCAGTGTCGAGACCTTTCAAGCGTTCGGTTTCGCCGATCGCATCATCGCCGAGGCCTACCGGATCACGGAGATGGCCTTCTGGAAGCCGGACCCCAGCGATCCGGCCCGCATCGTCCGAACAGCACGGGCCGTTGATGATCCTTCGGGCATCAGCGAATTCCCGCACCTCATCGTCAACCAGGCCCGGGTGTTGGACTATTTCGCCGAAGTGATGGCCAACGCGCCGACCCGCCTGACGCCGGACTTCGGTTGGGAATTCCGCAGCCTCAGCACCTCCGGTACCGGCGACCACCCGGTCGCGGTCACGCTCGTGCACACGAACGGTGATCGGCAGGGTCAGGAACAGACCGTCCACGCCAAATACGTGATCGGCGCGGATGGCGCGCGCAGCCGGGTGCGCGACGCGATCGGCTGCACGCTGGCCGGCGACCAGGCGTTCCATGCGTGGGGCGTCATGGACGTTCTCGCGGTGACCGATTTTCCGGACATTCGCATGAAGTGCGCGATCCAGTCGGGGTCCGGCGGCAATATCCTGCTCATTCCCCGCGAGGGTGGATTCCTGTTCCGCATGTACGTCGACCTGGGTGAAGTGGCGTCTGATGACGCCGGGGCCGTGCGGAAGACCGCTCTCGACGAGATCATCGCGACGGCGAACGACATCCTGTACCCGTACACGCTCGACGTGAAGGACGTGCCCTGGCACAGCGTGTACGAAGTCGCTCACCGTCTCACTGACAGGTTCGACGACGTCCTCCCCGAGGAGATCGGCACTCGGACGCCGCGGGTCTTCATCATGGGTGATGCGTGCCACACGCACAGCGCCAAGGCCGGCCAGGGCATGAACGTCTCCATGCAGGACGGCTTCAACCTCGGCTGGAAGCTGGCCCACGTGCTCGAGGGCCGCAGCCCGGAAAGCCTACTCAGCACGTACTCGGCTGAGCGCCAGACGATAGCCAAGGACCTCATCGACTTCGACAAGAAGTGGTCGACCCTGATGGCGACGAAGCCGGAGGATCTCACGAACCCATCGGAACTCGAGGATTTCTACACGAGGACTGCCGAGTTCCCCGCCGGCTTCCGGACGACGTACCAGCCCTCGTTGATCGTCGGCGGCGCTCGCCACCAGCGACTGGCCCCCGGCTTCCCTATCGGGAAACGCTTTGCCTCCGCGGTCGTGGTTCGCGTCGCCGACGCCAACCCTGTTCAACTCGGACACCACCATCGGGCGGATGGGCGTTGGCGCCTGTATGCGTTCGCCGATGCCGGCGCCGCCGGCGAGGCCTCGGCCCTCACTCACTGGGCGCACTGGCTGCGGACGGCTCCCGACTCGCCCCTCCTCGTCCATACGCCGGTCGGCGGCGACCCTGACAGCGTCTTCGACGTCAAAGTGATCTACCGGCAGGCGCACAGCGAGGTCGATCTCGGCCGGGTTCCCGAGGTCTTCCTCCCCAGGATCGGTCGATACGGGTTGACCGACTATGAAAAGGTCTACTCTGCAGCGCAGGATCAGGACGTCTTCGAACTCCGCGGACTGGGCGCTTCCGGCGCCGTCATCGTCGTCCGCCCGGACCAGTACGTGGCCGACGTGCTGCCGCTCGAGGGGACCGGTGAACTGGCGGCGTTCTTCAGGCCGATTCTGTTCGCCGTGTAGGGAAAGGCGGGCGGTCGGGCGGTCCGTCCTCAGAATGGGCCGTCCTGCCGCCGACAGTCACTCCGTGGCGGCTCGGGCGCGGCACTCACTCGGCGCGTAGCCATAGCAGGCCTTGAACACCCGGCTGAAGTGCGCGGCATCCACGAAGCCCCAGCGGGCCGCGATCGCGGCGACCGGGCGGTTGGCGAGATGCGGGTTGACGAGATCGCGGTGACAACGGTCCAGTCTCTTCGCGCGGATCCACGTCGACACGGTCGTGCCCTGTTCGTGGAACATCCCGTGCAGGTGCCGCGTGGAAATGAAGTGGGCGGCAGCTATCTGTCCGGGACCCAGGTCGCTCGACGCGAGATGTTCGTCGATGTATCCGTGGATGCTCTGCATGAGCTCGCGGTGCGGGTCACGCACCGCGACACCGGTATCGAGCTCATTGGCGATCATGGTCGTGACCAGGTCAAGGGCGCTGCGGGCCAGGCGCGATCCTCCTGGGGCGGTCAGCACCTCGAGGTGGTCGGAGAGCTGGCTGAGGAACGGGACGACGAGGCTCCCGACGCCGGCGCCACCGGAGATCCTGACCGCGGTGAGCTGCCCGACGGCGTGGGAAGGCAACTCGATCAGATGCTTCGGGAACATCATCACCATCGTGCGGAACGCGCTGTCGAAGGCCAGGGAATACGGCCGGTTGGTGTCGTAGACGGCGAGGTCGCCCGGCTGCAGCAGGACTTCCCGGTTGTCCTGGATCAGGATCCCCGATCCCTCGAGCTGCAGGCTGAGCTTGAAATACTGTCGGTTGCTCCGCGCGATCAGTTCCGGCGTGCGTTCGACGACGTGCCCCGCCGCGTTGACCTCCGAGACGTGCAGCTCGTCGACATCGACCGACCGGATGCTGCCCCAGAACGGATCGGGGTCCTCGCACGTCGTGTTGAGGGGCACGAAGGAGTTCGACACGTCGGCGCGGAAGTCACCGAAGGACTTGGACACCGCCGCGGTGACGCGTCGGGGTGCGTGGCCGGCAGCTGTACTCATGGAGAACCGCCTCTGCAGGATCAGGGAACCGTGGCGACATCGACGCGGTCCGTTCCGGTATGTTAGCAATTCCGCGGGCACGGGTCGAGGTTTTCGCTCTGGGACAGCGTTCGCGCGTTCGCGGAACAGTCCTCTTGGTGATCGATGCGTAGCGTGTGACGGATGATGGCACTCTCGCTCAACGGCGCTGCCGCCGCGTTCGCGGTGTTGCTGACGCTCGGGGGCCTCGGCTGCCACCTGGCGCTGCCCAGGCGGTCGCGGCATGACGGGGCGGGGATCTTCGCGTCCGTGGTCGCGGGTGTGTCCACGCTGGACATGGTGTGTCCGGGTGTGTCCCTTCTGCCGCCGCTGCTCTGGGCGCCCGGTCTTCTGCTGGTCGGACTCGTGCTCCTGTTGTCGAGAGGTTCCCGGGTCGATATCGCTCTCGATTCTGCGGGTCTCATCCTGATGGGTGCGTTGTGGCTCATGCCGGTGGGCCATGCCGCGACACATCCAGGCTCCGTGTCGTCCGCGCCGCAGGGCCACCACGCGGCCGCGCTCGTCGATCCGGCGCTCGCAGTCGCCGTTCTCTGCATCCTGTTCCTGGCCGCCACGATTGCCGTCTGCGTTCGAACGGGGACAAGCGGGCACCCCCGACGCTGGGGACAGGCGATGATGGCCGGTTCCATGGTCGCGATGGCCGTCGCGATGGCGTCATGAGGCAGGCCAGGGTGGAGCCCCGTTCTTCGACTCACTATCGAGGTTGCGTGTTCCGTCAAGGGCTGTTCACTACCGGAACAGCGGAGCGCGTCGCCGCACGACAGGATTGGGCCACTCAACTCGACCGGCTGTTCGTCAACCGGCCGGTCAACCCACGCACAAAGGAGAGTCCATGACCTCGACAACACGCCAGGGGACGAGGGCGACTGCCGCTGTCCCCGAGCGCCGACGTCTCGGCGTGCCCGCCGTTGCATTCCTGATCGTTGCCGCCTCTGCACCGCTGACCGTGCTCGCAGGCGGGGTGACCTCGACATTCTCGGTGACGCATGTTGCCGGTGTCCCACTTTCTTTCGTGCTGCTGGCGATAGCGCTCGCGATCTTCGCCATCGGCTACGCGGCGATGAGCCGCTTCATCAACAACGCAGGCGCCTTCTACGCCTACGTGGCCCAGGGAATCGGCCGGCCCGCCGGCGTCGGCGCGTCGATCGTGGCGATCGTGGCGTACAACATGATGCAGATCGGCATCTACGGCATGTTCGGTTTTCAGGTCTCGACCCTCCTTCAGGAGAAGATGGGAATCGAGGTCCCGTGGTGGGTGCCGGTGCTCGTCTGCATCGGCATCGTCGGGTGGATGGGCGTCAACCGCGTCGACCTCTCGGCAAAGGTGCTGGGAGTGCTCGTCGCCCTCGAGTTCGTTGTGGTCATCGTCTTCGACGTCGTCGCATTCGCCAACCCATCCGACGGATTCACCGCAGCACCTCTCACCCCCTCCACGTTGCTTGTGCCGGGAATCGGGGCCGTCTTCGCCTTCGGAATCGCGGCATTCATGGGCTTCGAGGGCGCGGCCATCTACGGCGAAGAGTCGAAGGACCCGCGTCGCACCATTCCGCGCGCCACCTTCCTCGCCGTGGCCGTGATCGGGGTCTTCTACGCCGTCTCATCCTGGGCGCTCTCGCTGGCCATCGGCGTGGACAAGATCGTCGACCCGGGAGGGATCTCGGCGGAGGAGGCCGGTCCGCCGCTCTTCTTCGGATACATCGCCCAGCACCTCGGTACCGTGTGGGTCGACATCATGTCCCTGCTCTTCATCACGAGCCTGTTCGCGTCGCTTGCGAGCTTTCACAATGCGGTTGCCCGCTACGGATTCTCGTTGGGCCGAGAGGGCGTCCTGCCCTCGTGGTTTGCCCGGGTCAGAGCGGCCAGCGGGGCGCCCTGGGCCGGTTCCCTCGCGCAGACCGTCCTCGCGGTCGTCGTGATCGTCGGCTTCGCCATCGGAGAGCTCGGCTGGGATCCATCGAAGGGACCGTACGCCGTGCTCACTCTGTTCACCTGGCTCACGAACGCCGGCGCGCTCGGACTGGTGCTTCTGATGGCCGTTGTCTCGGTCGCCGTCATCGGCTACTTCCGTCGCGATGGTCGCGGCGTGGGCATCGGGAGCCGCGTAATCGCGCCGGCCGTTTCGGGCGTGGCGCTCAGTGTCGTCTTCGTGCTCATCATCGTCAACTTCGATGTGCTGCTCGGGCAGCCCGAATCCAACGCGACGACATACCTGCTTCCGGCCCTCGCGATCCTCCCCGGAGTCGTCGGGGTGTTCTGGGCCTATCGCATCCGCTCGCGCCGGCCGGAGATCTACCGGCAGATCGGGCACGGCACCGATCACGGCGAACTCCTCGGCGAAGAGGACTAGCCGGAGGTCGGCGAGAATGCAGCTCGACCTGGACGGCCGAGTCGTCGTCATCACGGGGGCCGGCAGTGGGATCGGCCGGGCGTGCGCGCTGGCGTTCGCGACGGAGGGGGCGTCGGTCGCCCTCCTGGATCGCGATGTGGACGCCCTCGAACGCGTTGGTCGTGAACTTTCGAAGGCGGGCGCTTCCGTGCACTCCGTCCTGTGCGACGTGACGGACGAGGCCGCCGTGGCCGTCGCTATCGCCGGGGTGGTGGAGCGGTTTGGCGGTATCGGCCACCTCGTGGGCTGCGCGGGCATCTCCGGACCGTTCGGCCGTGATATCTCCCAGACGACCCTCGCCGAGTGGGAGAAGGTCCTCTCCGTGAACGTCACGGGAGCCTTCCTCCTCGTCAGGGAAGCACTTCCGTGGCTGCGGGGCTCCGAGGCGGCTACGATCGTTTTCGTCGCCAGCGACTCCGCCGTCGTCGCGGCGCCGGGGATGGTTCCCTACTGTTCGTCGAAGGCGGCGCTCGTGCAGTTCGGCAAGGCTCTGGCCGTGGACCTCGCCGCCGACGGTATCCGTGTCAACAGCGTCTGCCCGTCGATCGTCGACACTCCGATGTCGCGCGTCGACCTGGGGCGGGAGGACAGTGGTTTCCACGAGGCCGACTTCCCCGTCCAGGCTCCTGAGGACGTTGCGCAGCACGTGCTCTACCTGAGTTCGGTCCGGTCGTCACCCGTGAACGGCGTCGCCCTCCTCTCCGACTTCGGCTATTCCGCCCGCTCGTCCTTCCCTGCCTAGAAAGGCCGTCATGACCCACCCACTCAGTTCCGTTGCCGGCAAAGTCATCGTGGTGACCGGCGGCGGCACCGGGATCGGCGCGGCGATAGCCGCGCGATATCGAGCAGAGGGCGCCAACGTGGTCGTCATCGGTCGACGCGAGGGGCCGCTCCGAGACGTCGCATCGGCCACCGGAGCGGTCCCGGTCGTCGCGGATGCGAGCGATACCGAGTCCGCCAGGTCGGCGGTCGCCGAGGTCCTCACCCGCTTCGGGCGGATCGACGTTCTCGTCGCCAACGCCGGCGGGCATGGACTCGCCTCGGTGGCCGACACGGATGACGCAGCGTGGCAGGCGAGCTTCACCGCCAACGTGACCAGCGCCTTCGTGATGGCGCGGGAATGCATCCCCGCGCTGATGGAGTCGCGCGGCCAGATCGTGATGATCTCGTCCCTCGCGGGCCTGTTCGCCGGCCCGGAGGTCGCGGGGTACACGGTCGGTAAACATGCCCTCATCGGGCTCACCCGATCACTGGCGCGCGACTACGGTCGCCACGGGGTGCGCGTCAACGCGATCTGTCCCGGCTGGGTGCAGACGCCGATGGCCGATGAGGAGATGGATGCCTTCGCCTTGCGCTCCGGCTTCGTCGGGCGCGAACACGGCTACCGCCTGGTCACTGCCGATGTGCCGCTGCGACGGCCGGCACACCCCGATGAGATCGCATCCGTCGCGCGCTTCCTCGGGTCGGCCGAGTCCTCGTACATCACGGGGGCGGTCATCGTCGCAGACGGGGGCGCGCACATCGTCGACGTGCCGACCCTCGCGATGGGCTGAACGGGCCGTTGGCCACCGGCCCGCCGAGTCGGCATCCGTGCATGCCCGGCGACCCGGCCAGGCATGTCGTGCGGTCGCCGTCGGGCGTCTTCAGAGTGCAGAGGCGCCTGGTCGACAGGTGCTGGGAGCGTAGCCGTACCCAGTCTTGAAGACGCGGCTGAAGTGCGCGGCATCGACGAATCCCCAGCGTGCCGCGATCGCGGCGACGGGGCGGTCGGCGTATCGCGGGTTCATCAGGTCGCGTCGGCAACGCTCGAGGCGCCTGCTCCTGATCCACGTGGAGACCGTGGTGCCCTGATCCTTGAACAGGCCGTGCAGGTGTCGTGTGGAGATGAAGTGCGCGGCCGCGATCTGGCCGGGTCCGAGGTCCGTGGATGCGAGGTGCTCGTCGACGTACATGTGGATCCGCTTGACCAGATCCCGGCGCGGATTGCATCGGGACGCGGTCGCATCGAGCTCGCTCGCGACCATCGTCGTGACGAGATCGAGGGCGCTGTGCGCGAGTCGGGTGCCGCCTGGGTCGGCGAGCAGGTCGAGGTTGTCGGCGAGTCGACCGAGGAACGGCGCCACGAGGCTGCCGACGCCGGTCGTCCCTGAGATGGCGACGCCCGTGAGCTGCCCGACGATGTCGGGAGGCAGATCGATCGCGTGCTTGGGGAACATCATCACCAGGGCCCGGAATTCGTCCTCGAAGACCAGGGTGTACGGGCGGTTCGTGTCGTACACGGCGAGGTCGCCCGGTCGCAGAACCGCCTCGCGATTGTCCTGGATGAGGAGCCCTGACCCAGACAGCAGCAGGCTGAGCTTGATGTAGTTCCGGTCACCGCGTGCGATGAGCTCCGGTGTACGCGTGACGACGTGGCCGGAGGCCGCGACCTCGGAGACGTGCACCTCGTCGATTCCGATCGAGCGGATGCGACCCCGGAACGGATCGGGGTGCTCGCACGTTGTGTCGAGCGGCACGAAGGACTGCGACACCGCGGTTCGGAACTCCCTGAAGGTGCCGGCCACCTCCGCGACTACGCGTCGGGGGGAACTGTTCATCGCTGTACTCACACGAGGCCACCTCACGGGATCCATCAGACCGTGTCGACACTGTATGCGCTCCGGGCCCACCCCTGCTCGACTTCTCCGTCATTCCCCGCCTTCAGTTCCGTCCTGGACAGGTGTCGTGCGGCGGCGGAACAGTGTGTCCCCTGTCCACGCCCGCGATTGACAGGGGAGCGCACAGCGTTCTAGTATGGAATCGTTTCCATGGAATCGTTTCCACGAGGTACGGCCCGATCACACAATGAGGTGAGCATGATGAACGCGATCACGATCCGCGAGGTCGCAGCGCTCGCCGGCGTCTCCGTCGCCACCGCCTCCCGGGTGCTCTCCGGCAACCCGGCCACGTCCCCGGCGTCGCGGGCCCGCGTCGCCTCTGCCGCGGCGGAACTCGACTTCCGGCCGAACGCCCAGGCCCGCGCGCTGCGCGGGGCCAGGACGAACGCCCTCGGCCTGCTCGTCTCCGACGTGCGGAACCCCTTCTTCGCCGACCTCGCCCACACCGTGGAACAGGCGGCCATCCTGCACGGCTACGTGACGCTGCTCGGCAACGCCAACGAACGCGCCGACCAGCAGGACCGGTACCTCGACACCCTGATCTCGCGGAGGGTCGACGGCATCATCCTCGCCCCCGTCGGGGCGGGGAGCGACAGCATCCGCTCGCTGATCGCCCGCGAGATCCCCACCGTCTTCGTCGACCGCACGATCGCGGGCATGGACGTGCCGAGCGTCACGACGGACGGAACGGCCGGCATCCGCCAGGCCGTCGAGCACCTCGCGGCGGCCGGGCATACCCGGATCGGCTACATCTCCGGCCCGCAGGCCAGCTCGACCGGGCGCGACCGGTTCGCCGCGTTCACCCGGTCCGTCGTCGAGAACGGGCTGAGTCCCGACCCCGCGCTCGTCTACTTCGGCGACTACCAGGCGGCCAGCGGATCGGCCGGAGTGCATGCCCTGCTGGGCCTCCGCAAGCCGCCGACCGCCCTGCTCGTGGCCGACAGTCTGATGGCCGTCGGCGCCATCGCCAGCCTGCACGACCGTGGGGTGCGGCTCGGCGTCGACCTCGCGATGGTCGCCTTCGATGACATCGAATGGTTCGCGCTGCTCAACCCCGCGCTGAGCGTCATCTCGCACAGCGTCGCGGACATGGGCCGCACCGCCGTCGACCTGCTGCTGCAGGTCATCGACGGCGGCACCCCCGCCTCCGTCGTGCTGCCGAGCGAACTGATCGTCCGGGCGTCGTCGGCAACAACGGCAACAGCGGGAACGCCGGCGACCCCGCCCACAGCACCCACAGCCAGTCATAACAGCGTAAGGACGCACTGAAATGAATCCACAACCCCTGGTCACCCTGCAGAACGTGGGCAAGATCTTCGGCCAGGTGACCGTCATCAAGGACGTCACCGTGAGCGTGTACGCCGGCCACGTGCAGGTGCTCCTCGGCGAGAACGGCGCCGGAAAATCCACGCTGATCAAGATGATGGCCGGTGTCTACCAGCCGGATTCCGGCGCCATCGTCGTCGACGGCGCCGTCGTGACACTGCCGACGACCCGCGCGGCGGAGGACCTCGGCATCGCCACCATCCACCAGGAGCTCAACCTTGTACCGACCATGAGTGTCGCCGAGAACGTGATGCTCGGGCGGATGCCGACCAGGCACGGCATGGTCGACCGGCGCGCGCTCCGCAACCGGGCGCGTGCCGCCCTCGCCCTGATCGGCCTCGACGTCGACGTGGACACCCCGGTCGGCGAGCTCGGCATCGCCAAGCAGCAACTCGTCGAGATCGCCAAGGCGCTCAGCATCAACGCGCGCATCCTCATCCTCGACGAGCCGACCGCCGCGTTGACCAGGCACGAGACCGAGGCGCTCTTCGCCGTGATGGCCGACCTGCGGCGCCGGGGCGTCGCGATGCTCTTCATCAGCCACCACCTCGACGAGATCGCCGAGGTCGGCGACACCGTCACGGTGCTGCGCGACGGCGAGTTCGTCGCGGAGGTGCCCGCGTCCACGCCGGAGGCCGAGTTGGTGCGGCTCATGGTCGGCCGCAACATCGAGGACCAGTTCCCCCGCCGTGCCCCCGAGCTCGTGAACCCGGCCGAGATCCTCGCGGTCGACAAGCTCGGCGCGAGCGGCTCGTTCAGCGACGTCAGCTTCACCGTGCACGCCGGAGAGGTGCTCGGCATCGCCGGGCTCGTCGGCGCGGGGCGCACCGAGCTGATCCGGGCAATCGCGGGCGTCGACCACTATGACTCCGGCACCGTTCTGGTGCGCGGGCACCGGCTGCCCAAGGGCAACATCCCGGCCGCGATCGCGGCAGGGATCGGCCACGTGCCCGAGGACCGCAAGGGACAGGGGCTCGTACTCGGGGCATCCGTCAACGACAACCTCGGCTACGCGACGCTCGCGTCGACCGCCCGCCTCGGGCTCGCGGACTTCACCGGGCAGCGGCGCAGGGCCCAGGCCGTCGCCGAGAAGCTCCGCATCCGGATGCACACCATCGACCAGGCCGTCGGCGCGTTGTCGGGCGGCAACCAGCAGAAGGCCGTGTTCGGCCGCTGGATCATTGCCGCCTCGACCGTGCTCCTGCTCGACGAGCCCACCCGCGGCGTCGACGTCGGCGCCAAGGTGGAGATCTACGAACTGATGAACGCGATCACGGATGCCGGGGGCGCGATCGTCATGGTCTCGAGCGAACTCCCCGAGGTCCTCGGCATGAGCGACCGCATCCTGGTGATGCGGGACGGCCGGATCGCCGGCGAGCTGAGCACCGCGGAGGCGACCCAGGACGCCGTGATGACCCTCGCCGCCCGGGAGGCGGGCAGCACCGAGATCGACGCCATCGTCGACGACATCGAATCCGACGAACCGATCAGCGAACCGAACAGCACGACGATCGACGGCACCCTCGCCGCCGTCACCCCAGACAACGCACCGACCCACGAGAAGGAATGACACCGATGTCCACGACTACCCTGGCCCCGGCGCGCCGCCGCGTCGACTACAAGAAATTCCTCGCCAACAACGGAGCGCTCGTCGGCCTCGTCGTGTTGTGCCTCGCCCTCTTCATCGCCACCCCGGACTTCCTGACCGGGCAGAACCTGCTGAACATCGGCATCCAGGTCTCGACCGTCGCCGTGCTCGCGTTCGGGATGACCTTCGTCATCGTCGCGGGCGGCATCGACCTGTCGGTCGGCGCGGTCGCGGCCCTCGCCGCCATGGTGTCCAGCTGGCTCTTCGTCGCCGCCGGGCTGCCCGGCTGGCTTACCCTGCTCGGCGGCCTCGCCACCGGGCTCCTCGCCGGCATGGTCAACGGCCTGGCCAACGCCTACGGCAAGCTGCCCTCCTTCATCGCGACTCTGGCCATGCTGAGCGTCGCCCGCGGACTCACCCTCGTGATCTCCGACGGGCGGCCGATCAAGACCGCGCCCGAGGTCTCCTTCCTCGGCGGAAACCTCGGACCCGTCCCGATGCCGATCGTCGTGCTCCTGCTTTCGGCCGTCGTCGCCTCCTTCGTGCTCAACCGCACGGTGATCGGGCGGTCGATGTACGCGGTGGGCGGCAACGCCGAGGCGGCTCGCCTGTCCGGACTGCCGGTGAAGCGCATCCTCGTCACGGTCTTCGCCCTCGCCGGCCTGTTCGCGGCGCTCGCCGGGCTCCTCCTCGCCGGGCGGCTCGACTCCGCGCAGCCCCAGGCCGCGGCCGGCTACGAGCTCGACGCCATCGCGGCCGTCGTCATCGGCGGCGCGTCGCTCTCCGGCGGCCTCGGCAAGATCTCGGGCACCTTCGTCGGCGCGCTCGTGCTCGTCGTCATCCGCAACGGCCTCAACCTGCTGAACGTCACCTCGTTCTGGCAGCAGGTCGTCATCGGCCTCGTGATCGCCCTCGCGGTCGGCGTCGACGTGCTCCGCCGCAAGACGCGCAACAGCTGACCCGCCGGCGCCCGTCCTCCCTCCTTCCCCTTTTTCCCTTCCATCGCCCAACCCAAAGGAACACACAATGAAGTCGTCCTCTTTCCGCAGAATCGCCGCCGTCACCACCGCAGCCGCACTCATCCTCGTCGGCACGACCGCCTGCGGCCGGGGCGGCGGGGACTCGGCATCCGGCACCAAGATCGTGCTCGCCGTCTCCACCCTGAACAACCCGTTCTTCGTCGAACTCCGCGACGGCGCCCAGGCCGCCGCGACGGCCGCCGGTGTCCAGCTCAACATCGTGGATGCCCAGAACGACTCGGCCACCCAGGCCAACCAGCTGGCCACGGCCGCGTCGAGCGGCGCCAAGCTCGTCATCGTCAACCCCGTCGACTCGGATGCCGCCGGCTCGGCGGTCAAGGCGCTCAACACCGCGAACATCCCGGTCATCGCGGTCGACCGCACCGTCAACGGCGCCACCGTCGCGTCCCTCGTCGCGAGCGACAACGTCGCAGGCGGCAAGCAGGCCGCGATCGAGCTCGCGACCGCGATGGGCGAGAAGGGCAGCGTCATCGACCTGCAGGGTGTCTCGGGAACCAGCGCGAGCCGCGACCGCGGAGCCGGCTTCGAGGAGGGCATGAAGGCATACCCGAACATCACCGTCGTGGCCAAGCAGACCGCCAACTTCGACCGGGCGACCGCACTCGACGTGACCACGAACCTGCTCCAGGCCCACCCCGACGTGACCGGCGTCTTCGCCGAGAACGATGAGATGGCCCTCGGCGCCGTGCAGGCGCTCGGCTCCCGCGCGGGAACCGACATCAAGGTCGTCGGCTTCGACGGAACCACCGACGGACTCGCCGCGATCACGGCGGGCACCCTCGCCGCCACGATCGCCCAGCAGCCGGCCGAACTCGGCAAGCTCGCCATCGAACTGGCCGTCAAGACCCTCGCCGGCGAGAAGGTCGACGCGACCGTCCCCGTCGAGGTCGTCACCGTCACGAAGACGAACGTGGGCGACTTCACCAAGTGAGTTCCTTCACCCCCACCGCTGACGGCGGCCCGATCGTCGTCGTCGGCTCGATCAACGTCGACCAGGTGATGGTCGTCGAGCGCCACCCCGCGCCAGGGGAAACCCTGATCGCGCGGTCGATGGAATTCCTGCCGGGCGGCAAGGGCGCCAACCAGGCCGTCGCGGCGGCCCGGCTGGGCGCGCACGTCAGCCTCGTCGGCGCCACCGGACGCGACGCGGTGGCCGCGCTCACGATCGAGCTCCTCGAACGGGCCGGCGTCGACCTGTCCGCCGTGTCCGCAATCGACGGCCCGACCGGCCTCGCCCTCGTCACCGTGGCCGACGACGGTGAGAACACGATCGTCGTCGTCCCCGGCGCGAACGCCGCGGTAGGAGAGAGCGTCGTCGTCGGCGCCGCCGAGCTCATCGCGCAGGCCGCCGTCGTCGTGCTGCAGGGCGAGATCCCCGCCGCCGGCATCGAGGCCGCCGCACGCCTGGCCACCGGCCGGGTCGTGCTCAACCTCGCTCCGGTGATCACGGTCGACCCCGCCACGATCCGGCGGGCCGACCCGCTCGTCGTCAACGAGCACGAGGCCGCCCTGGTCCTCGCGATCCTCGACCCCGGGACCGACATTCCCCGCGCAGACGCCGAGCTCGTGTCCCGGCTCCGCGCCACCGGCGTGACCTCCGTGGTACTGACCAGGGGAGAACAGGGCGCGATCTGCTCCGATTCTCTCGGCACGACCACGGTTCCCTCTCCCCGGGTCGCCGCGGTCGACTCATCCGGCGCAGGCGACGCCTTCGTCGGGGCGCTGAGCGGGCGGCTTGCCGCCGGTTCCAGCCTCGTCGACGCCGTGCGCCTCGCGGTCAGGGTCGGCGCGTTCGCGGTGCGCACCCTCGGCACCCAGCAGTCATATCCTGGCGTGGACGACGACCTGCCCGAGGTGGAGAAATGAAGCGAACCGGCATCATCAATGCGGACCTCTGCGGAGCCCTGGCCCGCCTCGGACACACCGACGTGGTGCTCCTGGCCGATTGCGGCATGCCGATCCCGGCCGGGGTCCCGGTGATCGATCTCGCCCTCGTCCACGGCATTCCGCGGTTCGCGGAGGTCCTCGATGCCCTCACGAGTGAGATGGTCTTCCAGCACTGCATCGCCGCCGAGGAGGCGAAGGGCGCCCCTGCGGGTGCCTGGCTGACGGCGCGCTTCGACGGGATCGAGTACATCAGCCACGAGGAGCTCAAGACGCTGTCCGCGTCCGCCAAGCTCTTCATCCGCACGGGCGAGGCCACGCCGTACGCGAATGCGGCGCTGGTCTGCGGGGTGTCGTTCTGAGCCACGGCTCCAGAGATCGACGTGGTGCACCGAAACGGCCACACTGAGGGGGTCGGGGAATTCTCCCCGGCCCCCTTTTTTCGCCCCCATCGGCCGCGCTCGGCAGAGGAAACCGCATGAAGTTCGTTCTGGCACCCGACTCCTTCAAGGAATCGCTGACCGCGGCGGAGGCCGTCGCCGCGATGGAACGCGGCATCCGCTCGGTGTTCCCGGATGCCGTCTGTGTCGCCGTGCCCATGGCCGACGGCGGCGAAGGCACGGCAGACGCCCTCGTGACCGCGCTCGGAGGCACGCTTGTCGCGGCCGAGGTGCCGGATGCGCTCGGCCGGTTGGTGCGGGCCCGCTATGGGTACGTCGCGGCCGAAGAGCTCGCGATCATCGAGATCGCAGCGGCCGCCGGCATCCACCTCGTCGCGGCGCCCGACCGCGACCCGCGGATCGCGAGCAGTTTCGGGGTCGGCCGGCTGATCACCGACGCGCTCGACCGCGGCGCGCGCCGGTTCATCGTCGGGCTCGGCGGATCCGTCACCAACGACGGCGGTGCCGGGATGCTGCGGGCCCTCGGAGCCAGGCTGCTCGACGCGGACGGTGCTGAGCTGCCAGACGGCGGAGCCGCCCTCGCCCGGCTCACGCGGATCGACCTGGCCGGGTTCGACCCGCGCCTCGCTGGCACGGCCTTCCGGATCGCGAGCGACGTGACCAACCCGCTGCTCGGCCCGGACGGCGCCAGCCGGGTGTTCGGACCCCAGAAGGGCGCCGACGCAGGCGCCGTGGCCGAGCTCGATGCGGCCCTCGGCGTCTACGCGGCCGTGGTTCGGGAGGCCACCGGGCGCGAGGTCGCCACGGTCGCCGGGTCCGGCGCCGCCGGCGGGCTCGGGGCCGCCTTCCTCGCCTTCTTCGAGAGCACGATGCGGCGCGGCGTGGACGTCGTGATGGACGCTACCCACCTCTCGGAGTCGATGGCGGGCGCCGACGTCGTGTTCACCGGGGAGGGCGGCATCGACGCCCAGACCCTCGGCGGGAAGACACCGTTCGGCGTCGCTGAGCTCGCGGCCCGGCACGGCGTGCCGGTGATCGCCTTCGCCGGGCGGGTCGGGGAGGGCGCCGAGGCGCTCTATCGGCACGGGTTCGCTGCCCTCGTGCCGATCGTGCCGGGCGTCTGCACCCTGGAGGAGGCGCTCGCCGCGGGCGCGGCCAACCTGGAGAACGCCGTCGCGACCACCTGTCGCCTGCTCGCGGTTTCGACGCACGCCGGGTCCTGACCCGCGGCATCCGCTTCCGCAACTCGAGCGGGTTAGGTGCCGCCGTCTGCGGTGAGCCGGGCCGCGGCCGGCAGCGCGGCGGCGGAGTCGAGGTAGTGGCCGCCGGCCGAGAGCGGCTGCCGCGGGAGCGCATCCGTGGGTTCCGTCACCAGGTCGGCGATCGTGAACCGATAGACGAGCGGATGCCCGGTCGGCAGATTGAGCCGGTGGATCGCGTGGTCGTCGAGGCCGTCCAGCAGGGCGCAAAAGGCCCGGAGCGAGTTTCCGTGGGCGACGACGAGCACGGTCTGGCCGAGGCGCAGGCGCGGAACCACCCGTTCGGCATGGAAGCGGCCGACCCGGGCCATGACCTGGCTGAGCGCCTCGGTGCGGGTCAGTGCTTCGGCAGGGAGCCCGCGGAACAGGGGAGAGTCGCGGGCGGCCGCGAAGGCCGCATCGTCGAGCGGGGGCGGCGCGGTGTTCACCGACCGCCGCCAGGCCAGGAACTGGGCCTCGCCGAATTCGGTGCGCACATCGGCCTTGGAGCGACCGGTCAGGGCCCCGTAATTGCGCTCGTTGAGCCGCCAGTCGGCCAGCGCGGCCGCCGGGTGCGGCCGGAGCTCCTCGACCACTATTTCGGCCGTTCGCCGGGCCCGCTGTAAGGCGGAGGTGAACACGACGTCGGGGTGCAGGCCCGCCGAGGCCAGGAGCCTGGCGGCCGACCGGGCCTCTGCCGCCCCCTGGTCGGACAGCGGCGCGTCGAGGATTCCGGTGAACAGGCCGGCGGCATTCGCCGTGCTCTCGCCGTGCCGCAGGAGCACGAGGGTACCGGGAGTGTGGGTGCTCACTGGCTTGTCCTCTCGGCGCTCCGGCTGGGACGCTCCTGTCAGGCTATCGCCCGGTCGTGTCGTGTCGTGTCGTGCCGTGGAGCGCCGTGCGGCGTCGTCCTGTGCGGCGTCGTTCCGGGGCGGGGCTCAGAAGTCGAAGCCGCCGCCGAAGTCCCCGCCGCCGAAGTCGCCCCCGCCGAAGTCGCCGCCCGAGTCGGCACCGGTGTCTGCACCGGCTTCCGTGCTCGTGTCGCTTGCGGCGTCCCCGCCGGAATCGGTCCCCGAGTCGCTCGCGGCGGCATCCGTCGCCCCCGGGTCCGGCATGAACGCGCTCACGAGCGCGGACCCGATCACGTAGCCGGCGACCGTGCCGAGGATGGTGCTGCCGACCATGCCGCCGAACCCCAGGCCGCCCTGGCCCTGGCGGCCGAGGGTGCGTTCGAGGGTGCCGGGCTCGCGGAGCTCTGCACGGGTGGCCGCCTTCGCGAGCGTTGCCGGTTCGGCGTCGGCGGGTCGTTCGCTCGGCGTGGAGTTCTCGGTGAGGCGCTGGAAGAGCAGGTCGCGCTGCTGGTCGGTCAGCTTCGCGAACGCCTCGGTATGCACCTGCTCGATGGTCTCCGGCGGTGCGGTGCGCAACAGGTACTGGTAGCGCTCGACGGCGATCTCGTCGCCGGTGCGCTGCGGGGTGGCGCCGCGCGTGGTGGGCGCGGTTCGGGCCTGCGCCGTGGTGCCCTGTTCGTCGCGGCCGAAGAGGCGGTCGAGGAATCCCATGGTGTGCTCCTGGTCAGTCGGTGTTCGGGGTAGATCGTCGATCGGTTGCGTCCACGATGGCAGGCCGGGCTGGGTATGCACTGGGCTTCGCAGGCGCTCCCGCGGGTGGCGGCCCCCGGACCGGCGGCGATGATGAATGATGGAGGCATGACTCGAACCGTTTCCGGAGCCCGCGTGCTGATCACCGGCGCTGCCAGCGGCATGGGCCGCC
The DNA here is from genome assembly GCF_022760445.1 of Cryobacterium zhongshanensis. NCBI lineage: Bacteria > Bacillati > Actinomycetota > Actinomycetes > Micrococcales > Microbacteriaceae > Cryobacterium > Cryobacterium zhongshanensis. The sequence continues at coordinate 57,440 of NZ_JALGAR010000002.1, forward strand.
TCTACGCCGAGCGGGCCGTCGCCGAAGGGGCGCGGGCGGTCATCCTCTGGGACCGGGATGCCGCCGCTCTCACCCGCACCGCCGCTCTCCTCTCCGAGGGCGCCACCGGATCGACGACGGTGTTCCCCTACGTCGTCGACATCGGAGACCTCGGCGCGATCGCGCAGACCGCCCAGCGCGTGCGCACAGAGGTCGGAAATCCGGACATCGTGATCAACAACGCCGGGATCGTGCGCGGCGCCTTCTTCTGGGAGCACGACAACGGCGACGACACGCGCCCGACCATGCAGATCAACGCCCTCGCCCCGATGTACATCGCCCGCGAGTTCCTGCCGGGGATGATGAGCACCAACGGCCGCGAATCGCGGATCGTGAACATCGCCTCGGCGGCGGGACTGCTCTCCAACCCGAGGATGAGCGTGTACGCGGCCTCGAAGGCCGCCCTGATCGGCTGGAGCGACTCCCTCCGGCTCGAACTCGTGCAGCAGGGCTTCAGAAGGGTCAAGGTCACCACGGTGTCGCCGAGCTACATCTCGACCGGCATGTTCGACGGCGCACGCGGGCCGCTGCTGACCCCCATCCTCACCCCGGAATACGTCGTCGACCGGGTCTGGCGGGCCATGCTCGCCGGGACTCCGCAGGTGACCATGCCGTGGACGGTCGGTCTCTCGAGAGTGCTGCGGGGCATCCTGCCGCTGCCGGTCTGGGACTTCGTGGCCGGCCGTGTCTTCGGCGTCTACAACACCATGGACGGCTTCGTCGGCCGTCGCTGACCGTCGCTGACCGTCACTGAGCGTCGGCGACCATCGCTGGCCGTCAACGCGGGTCAGGGCAGCAGCACGATCTTGCCGCGCGGATGCCCGTGCTCGCTGAGGTCCTGGGCCGCGGCGGCCTCGGCGAGCGGAAAGACCGCCGCGATCTCGACGTCGAACCGGCCGGCGGCGGCCAGCTCGGTGGCGAGCCGCAGGCCCTCCGCCCTGAGCTCGACCTGCTCGGGGGTGAGCGGCACCGGGCTGCCGCCTGACCAGGCCTGGATGCCGAGTTCTGCTGCCTTCCAGCCGACCACGATCGTGCCGATCCTGCTGCGGTCGTCGACGAGCGCGAAGGAGGCCTCGAGGGCCTCATCGGTGCCCGCGGCATCCAGGACGACATCGACGCCCTGGGGCGCGACCGCGCGGATGCGATCGACGAGGCCGGGCCCGTACACGACCGGGATGGCGCCGAGTTCGGCCAGCCGGGCCTGGTTCGGCTTACTCGCCGTGGCGATCACGGTTGCACCGTCGAGCAGGGCGAACTGGATCGCGGCCTGGCCGACGCTGCCGGAGCCGCCGTGGATGAGCAGGGTGTCCGCGGACCCCAGCCCGAGGGAACGGAGCGCCTGGTACGCCGTCCCGGCCGGTACCCCGAGGGCGGCGGCCTCCGCCCAGCCGAGCCCGTCCGGCTTCCGGGTGAGCTGCGCGGGGGTCGCCGTCAGGCGGCTGGCATAGGCCCCCGCCGCGCCGAGGACGATCACGGCGTCCCCGACCGACCAGCCGGTCACTCCGGCACCGACCTCGACGATCCGGCCGGAGGCGTCGGAGCCTGGCCGCCTCGGCGTCGTGATCGGGCCGGTCGGGCGGATGGCCCTCCGGATCTTCCAGTCGATCGGGTTCACGCCCGCCGCCCGGACCGCGATGACGACCTCGCCGGCGGATGCCCGGGGCTCGGCGACCTCGACCAGTTCGAGCACCTCGGGTCCGCCGAATTCGTTGTACTGAACGACCTGGGCCATGTGCGTCTCCTCGCGTGAGTGCCGGGGGAAGAACAACCCCCTCTCGCATTTTGACACCTCCGCGCCCCCGCCATAGTCTGGGCATCAGCTTGGAAACGTTTCCACTTAACGCAGTCCCGGCCGGGCAGGGGAGTGCAGTGATGGTCACGATCACCATCAAGGATGTCGCCGCACTCGCCGGCGTGTCCGTCGCGACGACGTCCCGGGTGCTCTCGGGCAATCCCGCCACCTCGGCGGACGCCCGCTCCCGGGTGCATGCGGCCGCCGCAGAACTCGACTATCACCCGAATGCCCAGGCCAGGGCGCTCCGGTCGACGCGCACGCACGCGATCGGACTTCTGGTGCCGGATGTCCGGAACCCGTTCTTCGCGGACCTCGCGCACACGGTCGAGCAGGCCGCCCTCGTGCACGGCTTCGCGACGCTGCTCGGCAACGCGAACGAACGGAAGGACCAGCAGGACCGCTACCTCGACAACCTGATCGCCCGGCGCGTCGACGGCATCATCGTGGCGCCGCTCGGGGACGGGAGCGGCAGCATCCGCTCGGTCGTCGGCCGGGAGATCCCGGCCGTCTTCATCGACCGCACCATCGAGGGCATCGACCTGCCGAGCGTGACCACGGACAGCGACACCGGGATCCGGGAGGCGGTGGATCACCTCGCCGCGCTCGGGCACACCCGGATCGGCTACATCGCGGGGCCGCAGTCCACCTCGACCGGCCGCGAACGCTACGCGAGCTTCGTGCGGGCCGCCGGCGACCGGGGCCTCAGCCTCGACCCCGCGCTCATCGTCTTCGGCGACTTCCAGGCCGAAAGCGGATCCACCGCCGTGCGCACCCTGCTCGCCCTCCACGAACCGCCGACCGCGCTGCTCGTCGCGGACAGCCCGATGGCGATCGGCGCGATCGGCGCGATCCAGAGGCTCGGCCTGCGGATCGGCACCGACGTCGCTCTCGTCTCCTTCGACGACATCGACTGGCTCGCTCTGCTCGACCCGCCCGTGAGCGTCATCGCGCACAGCGTCGCGGACATGGGCCGGATCGCCGTCGACATGCTCAGGACCGTGATCGACGGCGGCGCGCCAGAGTCCGTGCGCCTGCCCAGCCGGCTGATCGTCCGCGCCTCCTCCGCGACACCGATCGATCCCGGCCGATCCCGCTAGGCTCGGCGCGTGACCGAATCCTTCCGTTCCCTGTTGCGCTCCCTGCCGGACTTCCCGGCCTCCCTCCCGCCCTTCGACGCGAAGGCCGCCGAGTCCGATCCCACCCTGCTCTTCCAAGGCTGGCTCGCCGCTGCGCTCGCCGCCGGGGTACCCCAGCCGCACGCCTTCAGCCTGGCCACGGCGACGGCCGCCGGCCAGCCGTCCTCGCGGATGCTGATCCTCAAGAACATCGACGAAGCCGGCTGGCACTTCGCGAGCTCGGTGACATCGCGGAAGGGGCTCGAGCTCAGCGAGAACCCGCGCGCCGCGATGAACTTCTACTGGCCGCAGCTGGGCAGGCAGGTGCGGGTGGTCGGTTCGGTCATCGAGCTCTCGGCCGAGGCATCCGCCAGGGACTGGGACGAGCGCCCGGCCACAGACGGCCGTCCCAACCCGAGCTGGCGGCTCTACGCCCTGCAGCCGAGCGAAATCGAATTCTGGCAGGCGAGCGCCGACCGGAACCACGTGCGCTACCGGATCGAGCTGTCGAAATGACCGCCGCTTCGCCGAAGAAATCGCCGAACAAGTCCGGCTGGACCGCCGCGGACATCCCCGACCTCCGCGGCCGCACGGCCATCGTCACGGGAGCGAACTCGGGGCTCGGCTTCGTGACGGCGTCGGAGCTGGCCGGGCACGGGGCATCCGTCACCCTCGCCGTGCGCGATCTCGCGCGGGGCGAAGACGCCGCGCGGCGCATTCTGGCGGGGCTTCCTGCCGGCCGGGCAGCGGATGCCGCGGTGCAGGTGCGCGTGCTCGACCTGTCCAGCCTCGCCTCGGTTCGGGCCTTCGCGAGCGACTGGCTCGCCGAGCACCCGGGCGGACTCGACATCCTCGTCAACAACGCGGGCGTGATGAACGTGCCGGAGCGCCGGACCGCCGACGGATTCGAACTGCAGTTCGGCACCAACCACCTCGGCCACTTCGCGCTCACCGGGTTGCTGCTGCCCGGCCTGCTCTCCCGCGCCGCCGCCGGCACGGACACCGTCGAGGACAGCGTCGGGGGAGCCGGCCGGAAGGCCAGGGTCGTCACGCTCTCCTCCGCCCTGCACCGGCGCGGCCGGATGGACTTCGACGACCTGATGGGCGAGCAGAAGTACAAGCCGTGGGCCGCCTACGGCCAGAGCAAGCTCGCCAACCTGCTCTTCACGAGCGAACTGCAGCGCCGGGCCGACGCCGCGGGGGCACCCCTGCTCGCCCTCGCCGCCCACCCCGGGTACGCCCGCACGAACCTGCAGTCCGTCGGCGCGAGCATGCGCGGCAGCGGCTTCGAACGCCGCCTGACGGAGCTCGCGAACCGGGTGCTCGCCCAGCCCGCGGAGATGGGGGCGCTGCCCTCGCTCTACGCGGCGACCGAGCCGGGCCTCGGCGGGAACACCTTCGTCGGGCCGGACGGCTTCGGCGAGCAGCACGGCCACCCGCATCCGGTCGGGCGGTCCGAGCGGGCCGCCAACCGAGCGGATGCCCTCCGCCTCTGGTCGGAAAGCGAACGTCTCACCGGGGTCACCTTCGATCTCGGCTGACGCCCTGTCGCTCCTGTAGACGAGCTCGGCCGCTCGTCGCATTCCTGCGTCCACGCCCGCGCCGGTTTTCGCAGGCCGCGCCCGAAACGGCGGGCGCGGCCTGCGAAAACGGGAGCGGCGGCGGCGCCGCGCGCATCCGGTCGCGCTGGATTGACGGGGAAACTAGCGCAGCGAGGAGATGCCGAGGGCGATCTGCTTGAGGTTCCGGATCCGCTGCTCGTAGCGGGCAGCGAGCACGATCAGCAGGGTGCCGCCGATTCCGAGCCACAGCCACCAGGCGACGGCGGCGTAGGCGAGCGCGATCCACGGCCACAGCTGGGCGAGACCGTGCACGAGCAGCACCACGGCGCCGAGCACGAACGGCGCCTGCAGGCGCTGACGGAGGCCGACCAGGAGCACGCCGAGCGCGAGCACGCCGAGTCCGACGATCCGCCAGAGCGGGCTCTCGGTCACGTCGAGCAGCAGCGATGGAACGAGGAGCACGACCAGGCCGGGCGCGAGCCACGGCCAGCTGCGCGCGGACGGCGTCGCCTCGAGGTGCAGCCAGCCGCTCGCGACGAGTGCGACGGCGAGCGGCACGCTCACGATTTCGATCGGGTGCGGCACGCCGTGACCGTAGCCGGCGATCACCGCGACTCCGCCGGCAATGATGGCCAGCCAGGCCACCCAGCGACCGCCGCGGCTCGGGTCGAGCTGGAACAGCGTGACGTGCACGGCGGAGAATGTCCACGCGAGCAGCACCACGCGGATCGTCGCGAGCGGCTCGTAGCCGAGTGCGGCGACTTCGGCCCCGAGCACGCCGGCCATCGCCAGGACGACGAGACCGTAGCCGGTCAGGAGCGCTGCGGCATCCGTCGCCGGAGCCCGCTGCGGACCAGGCGGCGTCGGACCAGGCGGGGTCGGACCAGGCAGTGCACCGGTGAAGCGGATGTCGTCGCGTGCGTCGTCGCCGATGGTGCCGTCGGGCGCGCGGTCGCCGACGGCAGCGGGGAGCCCGGCGAGGGTGCCCCGGCGGGCCCCGGCCACGAGAATGATTCCGGTCGCGGTCGTCAGGAGGGCAGCGGGTAACAGCCAGCCCTCGAGCCGGGAGTCCGGTCCGTCTGGGACGCTGTCGAGGAGCGGGCTCACCCGGTTCAGGGCGGTGAGCAGTACGGCGACGAGTCCGGCGGCGACGGCCGACCAGGCCAGCGGGTGCCATGCCGGTGCTGCGCTGAGTGCGGCGCCGCCGATCGCGAGTGCGCCGCCGAGGGCGAGCACGAGGATCGGGCGGAGCAGGGACCCGTCCGGTGCCTGCGGGAGCGTGGCGCTCGGGAGTACGGCGAGCAGGAGGCCGGCCTGGATCCAGAACTGGGTCGACCGGGCCGCGCCCGGAAGGGGGTTGCGGAAGAAGTCGGCCGCGAGGAGACGTCCGGCGACGATCGCGAGTCCGACGGGCACCGTCACGATCTCGAGCGGAACCGGGACGCCGTGCAGGTACCCGCTGAGAAGTGCGACGCCGGCCCCGCTGAGGGCGGCCCAGGCGAGGGCGCGGCCCTCGGGGGTGCGGTCCCACCGGATCAGGCCGACGTGCACGGCCGCGCAGGCGAGGGCGAGCAGTATGACGCGCGGGGCGGCGAGCGGGGTCTCGTCGGGGGCCACTGCGGCGAGGCTCAGGACCTCGGCGAGTGCGCCGAAGGTGATGGCGAGCGTGAGCAGGCCGTAGCCGGTGCGCACCGCGAGCCGGGCGGTGATGTGGGCGTCACCGGCAGCCGAGGCGTCCCCGAGCATCCGTCGCCCGGATCGTGCGCTGAGGATTCCGGCGACCACGAGAACCAGCAGCGCGGGCAGGAGCCAGGCCTCGATGAGCAGGCCCGCGTCCTCGGGGCCGCGGAGGAGCGCCACGATCCGGCCGCCACTCGTCACGAGGAGCCCGAGGGCGCCGCTCGCCGTGGCCGCCGCGAGGTACCCGGACCGCGGAGGGGTCCAGCGCACGGCGCAGCCCACAAGGAGCAGCACGGCCGAGACGCCGGCGACCGCGAGCGGGCGGGCGAGCGCGCCGGTCCCGGAGACGAGCGCGAGGGGCACGAGCGCGACGAGCAGCCCCGCGAGGGTGAGCCAGCCGGCGACGGGGCTCCCGGCGGTCCGGCGGTCGACCAGGCCGAAGCGGCGGATGAGCGCGGCGAGCACGAGCAGGACCGCCGCGACGGGCAGCACATAGGGTTCCAGGGCCTCGGTTCCCGACCGGGAGAGGCCGAGCCAGAGGCCCGCGATCCCGAGGCAGAGCGCGACCCAGCCGAGGTGGCGTCGCGGGGAGCGCGAACCGAACAGCCCGTCGGAGGCGATCGCGGCCAGGAGCGCGGCGAGGCCGGCGAGGAGGAGCGCGACCCAGCCGAGCGGGCGGCCCGTGGCGATCGCAGTGATCGTTGCCGGGCCGAGCACGAGCAGCGCACCGGCCTCGAGGGCGAGCCGGTCGGAGGGGCGGCGGGGCATCGACGGGGGTGTCCCGGGCGGCGTGCGCGACCCGAGCGACCCGAGCGTGAGCCCGAGGGCACAGCAGAGGATGGCGGCGACCGGCGCGGCGACGTCGGCGACGGTGGTGGGGGCATCCGTCGCCCGGAGCACGGCGCTAAGGAGCAGGAGCAGCACCGGGGCGAGCGCGACGATCGCGGTGAGGCGCTCGATGGGTGCACCGACCCGGTTTCCGCGGAGGGCGAGCCAGAGAGCGGCGGCGGCGAGCAGCACCGCGGTGTGGATGATGCCCGCGACCGGTTCGGGCTGCAGCAGGTCGGCGCGTCCGGCGGGGTCGAGGGCCGCGGCGAGGCTCGCGACAGGCAGGGCGAAGGCCAGGATCGTGGGGGCGAGCAGGGTGCGGAACGCCCAGCGGCGCTCGGTGAGCTGCACCCACCGGGGTAACGGAACGGCGAAGAAGAGCTGGAGGAGCGCGGTCGCGGCGGTGAGGCCGCGCAGTTGATCCACGAGCAGCACCGATGCCGGTGGGCGGGCGCCGAGGGTGAGCGCCCACGGTGCGACGACGGCGGCGAGGAGGGTGAGCAGGACCGCGCCCGCGAGCAGTGCGCCGCGCCCCTGCGCTCGTCGGCCGCGTGCGGGCTGGTCGGCGGGTCCGGAGACGTTCGCTTCCTGGCCGGCGCCGAGCAGGCCGCGGGCGACGACGAGCGCGAGGATGCCGGCGGCCGTGCCGATCCACCAGGTGTCCGAGCGCGCCCAGCCGACCAGGAAACCGAGGGAGATGCTCACGATGACGAGCGCGAGCACGATCGGGCGGAGGGATCCGAGCGGCAGGCGGCCGTGCTGGTGCGCGAAGAGAGCGAGCAGGGCGCCCGCGCCCACCAGCGCGAAGAGCGCGGTGACGAGCCACAGCAGGCCTGAAACCGGCCCGGTGAACGGAACCGCGAGCACGAGAGTCGCAGCGAACAACGCGGCGACGAGGCGTGCGCGGGCGCGCAGCAGCCCGCCGGCGCGCCAGCTGGCGGCGGCGAGGGCGCCGGCGGCGACAAGGGCGCCGAGGGCCCAGAGACTGGTCGCACCGACCGGGTCGTCCAGCTCGTCGAACCAGGAGAGGAGCGGGTTGAACGTGGTGCCCGGGTCGCCGGAGAACACCGTCAGGCCGCGCACGACCGCGACGCCGAGCGGCCACGCCGCCGCAGAGAGCGTCGTCGCGAGGCCGAAATAGCCCGCCGCAAGTGCTGCGGTCAGGGCGGCGACGCGCTCGGCGGTGCGCCGGGCTCCGGTGGCGCGGTTGGACAGGAACTCCAGGCCGAGCGCGAGGGCCAGCGCGACCAGCAGGGGCGCCGTGACGAGCAGCGGCATGGTGCTGGTGCTGGTGCGGATCGCGATGATCAGGGCGATCAGCGAGAGCGCGAGCGCCGCGACGGCCGAGCAGAAGCACGCGAAGACGAGCGATCCGGCGCCCGGGGCCGGAAGCGCCGAGCGCACCCCGACGACCATGGCCGCGTGCACTGCCGCGACGAGCGCGACCGCGCCGAGCAGCCAGAGGGGGGCGACCTCGATGCCCGGGTCGACGAAGAGGGCCGTTGCGAGCGCGCCGAGCAGCGACACGACGGCGAAACCGAACACGATCGCCCGCTCGGGCGCCCGGTCGGGCGCCCGGTCAGCACCGGGTCGGCGACCGGCCGGCGCAGCGGCACCCGTCGATGGTGACACCCGTGTGAAGCGGTGGATGAGCGCGCCGACGGCTGCCCCGAGGCACGCGAGGTAGACCCGGGTCACTCCGTCCTGGCCGACGGCCGCGGCGGAGAGGAGCAGGCCGAGACCGGGCGCGGCGGCCGCGAAGCCGGCGACGCTCGCGACCCGCAGACCGGACACGGCGTTCCAACCGAGGAACAGCACGGTGCAGAGGAGGAGCGTCACTCCCCAATAGCCGTCGGCCTCTGTCGCGCCGAGCCCGAAGAGGTCGTTCTGGCGGAGGGACCAGGCGTCGAGCAGCACGAGCACGACCGCGAGGGCGCCGATGCCCTCCGCCGTGACCCCGAGACCGCGCCGCTTGAGCAGCGCGGCCGTGACCAGTGCCCCGGCGGTGAACGCCCCGACGATGAGGGAGCGCACGAGGAGCCCGGCGAAGATCCACGCCACCGTGAGGAAGAAGATCGCGGCGACGGACACGAGCGTGACCCCGACCAGGAGCAGCAGGATCTGCACGCTCGACCGTTTCGGCGGGAGCGACGGGTCCCGCGGCGCCGGTGCGGACTGCGGGGGTGCCTGCCGCGGCGGGGACGGGCGGGGCGTGGATTGGCTGGGCGGCGACTGGTGGGGCTGCGTGGACATCGCGGGCGCGGACAGGGAGGGCGCCGGCGTCGCGTGCGCGGACGGTACCGGCACCGAAGAAGCGGTCGAAGCCGCACCCGCGATCGGGACGACCAGGGGAGCAGTCGCCGACGGTTGGGGCAGCCAGGACAGGGGAGGCGCCGGAGCGGGCGCGGTCGGCGTCCGCTGCACCTGCTGGGCGGCGGCCCGGGCCTGGGCCGCGTCGAAACGCAGCCGCCCGATCAGTGCGATGCGCCGGTCGAACAGTTTCGCGGCATCCGTTGACACGGCGAGAAGGTCTGCGGCGACCGGATGCCGCAGGTCGAGCCCGCAGGACGGGCACCCGTATGGTGCGAGCGGGGTCTGGCAGGCCGGGCACAGGGTCGTGTCGGTCAGGTCGCGGAGCGCGCCGGGCCAGAGCACCGTGCCCGCGTACTGTGCGAACGGATCGGGTACGGCGGAATCGCCGCCGGCCGGTTCTGACATCGTTGCCCCTCGCTAGATGTGGACTGCCCCCACAGGCTATCGTGCGGCCGCAGGCACGCGGCGGCCCCCGTTCGGCCTGTGGACAACCGCTTCCGTCTCCCACCCCTCGCCCCCCTGTTGTTCCGCGAGAGCGGAGTTATGGCCCTTAAACCAGCGTTTTAAGGGCCATAACTCCGCTCTCGCGGGAGGGCGAGCGGATGCTCCGCGCGGGGAGCGGAGCGCGGGAGGGGGCTAGAGGCCGTTGGAGGTGAGCCAGTCCAGGAGCACGCGCTCGAACTCCTCGGGACGCTCGACGCTCGGGAGGTGCGCGGTGTCGCGGAAGGTGCAGCCGCTCGCGAAGGGCAGCGTCGACAGCAGGTACTCGTACTGGGCGAGCGCCGGCGTCACGTCGAACTCGCCGACCGTCACGAGCGCGGGAACCTCGATGTCGATCACCCGGTTGCTCGCGGGCGGTTCGAGCGGGATCGGCACCGGACTCTCCTCGGCGTGCACAACGTTGACCCGGTTGAGCGCGTACGCCGTCGACACGAACTCGGGGTCGAGGGCCTTCTCGTCCCTGGTCGGCCCGATCGCCCAGAGCGCGACCTCGAGCTGGGCGAGCCGGTGCCAGTCCCGGGCGTCGAAGGCCTCGTCGAGCTCGTCGAAGCGGGCATCCTCGAGCTCGGTGAGCTCGACCTCGGGGAACCCGCTCGGGCCGGACCCGATCGTGACGAGCCCCGCGACCCGGTCCGGGCTCTCGACGGCGATGTCGATCGCGATCGATCCTCCGCGCGAGCAGCCGATGAGGGTCGCGGACGCGATGCCGAGATGGTCGAGCAGGGCGAGCGCATCCGCCCGGTTGGAGAACGCGACGTTCTCGGTCGAGGTCTGGCCGAAGCCGCGCGAGTCGAACCGCACCACGAAGTGCTTCGCGGCGAGTGCAGCGACCTGGGGGTCCCACATCCGCAGGTTCGCGATCCCGGCGTGCAGCAGCAGGATCGCCGGTGACGACAGCGCGCCCTCGGTCTCGTAGTAGAGCGACGCACCCGGAACGCTGAGATGAGGCATGCTTCGAGCGTACGGCGGCGGCGTGACCGCTGGCAAGGAACCGGCTCCCGCTGCGGCCGAACTGTCCCCTAATCTGGGAGTAATGAGCGGCGTCCTGGTCGGGTTCTCCATCATCGGATTCGTGATCCTGGTGGGCTACCTCATCGAGCGTGCGGGGTTCGCCGGCCCCTCGGCGGGGTTCGTGCTCAACCGGGTCGCGTTCTTCGTGGCGATGCCCGCGTTGCTGTTCACGGTGTTGAGCCGCACGGATGTCCGGGTCGTGTTCTCCCGCTTCCTCCTGACGACCCTGTGCAGCGTCCTGATCGTGGTGGCCCTGTACCTGGTCGCGAGCCGGTTCCTCGGCCGCGGCAGCGGATCAGGCGCGGTGCCGCGCCGGGACCGGGTCGCCGAGACGGTGCTCGGGGCCGCCGGCGCCAGTTACGTCAACTCGAACAACATCGGCCTGCCCGTTGCGATCTACGTGCTCGGCAGCGCGCACTACGTCGCCCCGGTGCTGCTCCTGCAGCTGCTCCTGTTCGCCCCGATCGTGCTCGGCATCCTGGACGTCACCACGAGCGGGCGACTCTCGTTCCGGGCGGTCGCGACCCAGCCGCTGCGCAACCCGATGATCCTCGCGTCGCTGTGCGGGCTCATCGTGGCGGTGTTCGGCATCCCGATCCCGGAGGCCGTGTTCGCTCCCCTCGACATTCTCGGCGGGGCCGGCGTGCCGATGGTCCTGCTCGCGTTCGGCATGTCGCTGCACGGCGACCGGGTGCTGCGGCCGGGGTCCGGCCGGCGCAAGGTCGTGCTCGCCGCCGTGCTCAAGATCGCCGTGATGCCGGTCGTCGCGTGGGCCCTCGGCCGGTTCGTCTTCGACCTCTCACCCGCGGAGCTCTTCGCCGTGGTGAGCGTGGCCGCGTTGCCGACCGCGCAGAACGTCTTCAACTTCGCGGCGCGGTACAACCGGGGCACCGTTGTCGCGCGCGACACCGTGCTGATCACCACGCTCGCCGCCGTGCCCGCGCTGATCGTGATCGCCGCGCTGCTCGCGCCGGTCGCGTAGCGTCCCGGACTGTCAGACCCGCGGGCGGCGGTAGGCGGATGCCGGCGGCCGGGTCAGCCACGGGCGGAGCCACCGCGTGATCCACGGCATCACGAGCAGCGTCATCGTGGGCGCCATCACGAGGGTCGTCAGCAGGATGCGGGGCACGATCGGGAAGCCGCCCCACTCGGGGATCGCGAGGGTGACCAGGAACGTGAAGACGACATTCGTCGGAAAGAAGCCGAGGCCGATCGCGACCGTCTGCTTCCACTGCGAGGGCTGGTAGATGCTCGAGTCCGCGCCCTCCTGCGGGGTGTCGAACCAGCCTTCGATGCCGGTGCGCTTCTGCACCCGGGCGTCGAGGATGTAGTCGACGCCCTGGGCGAGCCACTCGGCGCGTTCATCGGAGCCTTCCCAGGCATCCAGGGAATCGGAGTTGTCGAAGCGGTAGAGCATGTGCCAGCTGAGCGAGTCCGCGCTCGTGCGCACCCAGCCGGAGCCGAGGAACCCGGGGAACGCACTCGCGAGGTCCATGCCCTGCTGGGCCCAGTGGGTTGCCTCGGGGATCCGGGTGGGCTGCACGCGGCGGGTGATGGAGACGGTGATGGAATCGGACGGCCCGGCCGCCGCCGGATTGCCATCGTTCCCCGGCGATACGGAAGACATGCATCCAGTATCCTCGACGGCCGCGGTCCCGGTCGAGCCCCCACCGCATCCTTCCGCTCAGGCATCCCGTGCGGCGGTATGGTTCCGAATTCAGGAGTTGAGCCCCACAGGTGCTCGAACTCAGCGGATGTGCGGCACTGGTCTGCGACCCGGGGGACCGCACTCGAGCTCAACTCCTGAATTCGGAACCACACGGGGCCGGTAGAGCCATGCGGGTCGGGCGGCTCGACTAGAAGATCATCGGGCGGTCGTCGTCCTCGTCGTCGAGCGTGAGGTCGACGACGACGGGCACGTGGTCACTCGGTGCGTCGCCCTTGCGCTCGTTCCGGTGGATGCTTGCGTCCGTGACGAGGTCGGTGAACGCCGGCGAGCCGAGAATGAAGTCGATGCGGAGGCCCTCATTGCGCGGGAACCGCAGCTGTTTGTAGTCCCAGTAGGTGAAGCCCTCCGGAACGAGGGGGCGCACCGGGTCGGTGAGCCCCGCGGCGGCGAAGGCCTCGAAGGCGGCCCGTTCCGGCGGTGAGATGTGCGTCGACACCCCGGGGATCAGCGTCGGATCGCCGACGTCGGAGTCGAGCGGGGCGACGTTCCAGTCGCCCATCAGCGCGAGGGCGAGATCGGGGCGGGCGGCGAGTTCGGCGCGGGTGTGCCCGTCGAGCTTGGCGAGCCAGTCGAGCTTGTACGCGTAGTGCGGGTCGTCGAGCGCGCGCCCGTTCGGCACGTAGAGGCTCCAGAGTCGCAGGTCGCCCACCGTGACCCCGAGCGCCCGGGCCTCGAGTGGCAGCCCGGGGCCCTCCTGGCCTTTGAGGAAGCCGGGCATGCCGGGGAAGCTCGTGGCGACATCCGTCATAGGGTGCCTGCTCGCGAAGGCGACGCCGTTCCACTGGCTGAGGCCGTGGATGGCGAGCTCGTAGCCGGCCTCCTCGAAGATATCGGAGGGGAACTGCTCCGGCTTGCACTTGATCTCCTGCATGGCGAGCACGTCGATGTCCTCGCGCACGAGCCAGTCGACGACACGGGCGGAGCGGGCTCGGATGGAGTTGACGTTCCAGGTGGCGATGCGCATGCGCCCAGCCTATTTGACGGATGCCGCAGCTCGCGTTTGCGCGCACGGCTCCGTGAGGTGTCGCAGATCGACGTTCGCGGGACGTGGGAACCTCGATCTGTGACACCTCAGGCATGAGGCCGCTGGGGTGCCGGCCTCAGGGGGCTACGGGCGCCGACTGCTTCGGGCCGACCTGGGCGGCCAGCGCTGCGAGCACGTCCGCCGGGGTCGCCGCGGCCTGGAGGGTGGCGCGGAACGCGGGCTTCATCAGGGCGCGGGATAGCTGGGCGAGCACCTTCAGGTGCTCGGTTCCGGCCGCCGCTTCCGGAACGGCGATCAGGAAGATCAGCTTGGCCGGGGTGCCGTCCGGCGAGGTCCAGTCGACGCCGTGCCTGCTGCGGGCGAAGGCCAGGATGGGGGCGCTCACTCCGTCCGACTTGGCGTGCGGGATCGCGATGCCGTCGCCGACCGCCGTCGTGCCGAGCTGCTCGCGGGCGAGGGCCGCCCGGACCACGAGGCCCTCGTCGGTGACGCGACCGGTCGTGCCCATCAGGCCGACGAGGGTGCGGATCATCGCGTCCCGGTCGGTCTCGGCGGCGTCGAGCACGATCGTGTCTTCGTCGATGTAGTCGAGCACCGTCTTCGGTGCTGTCGAGACGGATGTCTTCGCGGCGGCGGGCGTGACCCCCGCCGGGTCGGGCGTGGGGTCATCCGCCAGTGACGTGCTGGCCGGAGCGGAGACCGAAACGGGGGAACCGTTCGTCGGAGTCGTGCCAGCGACCGACGGTGCGTGGCGTTCCGCCCTGCGCGCCGATACGCCGAGAAGCAGCAGGGAGACGAGGGCGGTGACGACGGCACCGATGAGCAGAGCGGCGAAGTACATCGGCACCCCGGAGACCGCGCCGAAGACGGCGACGATCGGGCCTCCGTGCGGCACGGAGTCGGTGACCGCGAAGAGGGCGGCGATGCCACCCGCGACGGCTCCGCCGATCATGTTCGCGGGGATGACCTGCAGCGGCTTGGCGGCGGCGAGCGGGATGGCGCCCTCGGTGATACCGAAGAAGCCCATGAACAGGGCGGCGATCCCGGCCTCACGCTCCGGCTTGGAGAAGTAGCGGCCGCGGATCAGGGTGGCCAGGCCCATTCCGAGCGGCGGAACGGCGATCGCGGCGGCGACCATGCCCATCGGGGCGGGGTTCCCCGTCGCGATCAGGGCGCTGCCGAAGAGGAACGCGGTCTTGTTGACCGGACCGCCCATGTCGAAGGCGACCATGGCGCCGAGGATCAGACCGAGCACAATCGCGCTGCCGCCCTGCAGGCCGGTGAGGAACGTGCTCATGGTCGAGAAGACCCAGCTGATCGGCTGGCCGAGGGCGAGCACGAAGGCACCGCCGACGATCACGGTCGTGAGCACGGGGATGACGAGGATCGGCATGATCGGCTTGATGTAGCGGTGTACGGGGATCTTCTTGATGCCGAGGGCGACGAAGCCGACGAGGAATCCGGTGACGATGCCGCCGATGAAGCCCGCCCCAGATTCGGAGTGGTAGAACGATCCGGTCGTGGCGATCCAGCCGCAGATCATGCCCGGCGCGAGCCCGGGCCGGTCGGCGATCGCGTAGGCGATGAAACCGGAGAGGATCGGCACCATCAGGGTGAAGCCGAGCACGCCGATCTGGTTGATCGTCAACCAGAAGCTGCCCTCCGGGATGACGAGTCCCTTCGGGGTCGCCTCGCCGCCGAGGGAGAGCGAGATGGCGATCAGCAGCCCGCCGACCACGACGAACGGGATCATGTAGGACACGCCGTTCATCAGGGCGCGGTACAGGGTGCCGCCGAAGTCGGTTCTGCCGGTGGTCGAGGCCGGGGTCGCCCCGCCCGAACCGGCGGAGCCGTCGGCCGTGGGGGAGGGCTCGGCTGCGAGGGCCTCCCGGATCAGTGCGGCGGGGCGGTGGATGCCGTCGGCCACCCCGACGGAGACGATCCGCTTGCCCGCGAAGCGCGACGGGTCGATCCTGGTGTCTGCGGCGATCACGACGGCATCGGAACGGTCGATGTCGGCCTGGCTGAAGGTCCCTTCGACGCCGACGGAGCCGTGTGTCTCGACCTTCATGTCGTAGCCCAGTTCGGCCGCCGCGGCCGCGAGTTTCTCTGCGGCCATGTAGGTGTGCGCGATGCCGGTGGGGCAGGCGGTGATTCCCAGGATCAGAAGCCGATGCGGTGCCATCGGCGCTGCGGTGAGGGGTTCGGGCATGGCTCGAGAGTCCTTCCGGGCCGAGGTCGACCGGAATCTCCGTGAACACCACAGCTCAATTTCATAAGCTTAACTAACTTCATTTCGCCCCGCGAACGAGGGTGACCGGGTGAGGTGTCGCAGATCGACGTTCGCGGGACGTGGGAACCTCGATCTGCGACACCTCGGGAAGAGCGGGGACGTCCGGGCGGTTATGGGACGTGACAGGATCGAAGAATGAGCGGAAAGCGGGACCGGTGCACGGCGAACTGAGCATTTTCGCACTCGGCGGGATCGGCGAGGTCGTGGCGGGCGACGACCTCGCCGGGCTGATCCTCGCGGCCGCAGGTGCCGCCGGTGCCGGTGCGGGCACCCTGCTGCGTGACGGCGATATCCTCGCGGTCACGAGCAAGATCGTCTCCAAGGCCGAGGGGCGGGTGCGCGCGGCGAGTGACCGCGAGCAGGCGATCACCGACGAGACCGTGCGCGTCGTCGCGACCCGCGCATACCCGGGCGGCGTCACCCGCATCGTCGAGAACCGGCAGGGCCTCGTGATGGCCGCGGCCGGCGTCGACGCGAGCAACACCCCCGACGGCCTCGTGCTGCTGCTCCCCTCCCAACCGGATGCCTCCGCCCGCGCCCTCTGCGCCGCGCTCCGTGCGCGCACCGGGCTTCGCCTCGGCGTGATCATCACCGACACCGCAGGACGCCCCTGGCGCGAGGGCCAGACCGACATCGCGATCGGCGCGGCCGGCGTCGCCGTGATCGACGACCTGCGCGGCACGACGGATGCCCACGGCCGGCGCCTCGACGTCACCGCGCCCGCCGTCGGCGACGAGATCGCCGGCGCTGCCGACCTCGTCAAGGGCAAGGCGAATGGCACCCCGGTCGCCGTGATCCGGGGACTCGGCCGGCTGGTCCTGCCGCTCCCGGCCACGGAGGCCCCCGATGCCGCATCCGCAGGCACCGGCGCTGCACCGACCGGCGCCGACAACGGTGCTGCTCACCGGGGTGCTGTCGACCAGACGGCCGACGACCGCGGTGCTGCGGTCCTGCTGCGCCCGAGCGCGACAGACATGTTCCGGCTCGGCAGTGCGGAGGCGGAGGCCCTCGGCTATGCCCGGGGCTACGCGGCCGGACTCGCGGCCGGGCGGGTTGGCGACGCTGAAGTGGTCGCGGACGTTCCAGCCGCGACCGCGAAAGCCGACCTGCCGTGAGCTGGGTGGTCGTGGTTCCGGTCAAGGGCAACCCGGGCGCGAAGACGCGCCTCGGCGGCCCCGGCCAGGACCGTGCCCGGCTCGCCGACGCGTTCGCGCTCGACACCGTTGCCGCCCTCGCCGCCGCCGCCCCGGTCCTCGCCGTCTTCGTCGTGACCGGGGACACCGTCCTCGGCGCGCAACTCGCCCGCCTCGGCGCGCACATCGTCCCCGAGATTCGGGACCAGGCCGACGCGCTCAACGCCGCGATAGTCGTGGGGCTGGCCGCGGCCGCTGCGGAGTTCCCGACCGCCCATCGTGCCGTGATGACCGGGGACCTGCCTGCCCTCACCGCGGCCGACGTCGAACGGGCGTTCGTGCTCGCCGCGGGGCACGAACGCTCGTTCGTGCCCGACGCCGACGGGACCGGCACGACGACCCTGCTCGCGCTCGCCGGGGTGCCGATCAGCCCGCGCTTCGGACCCGGCTCACGTGCCGCGCACGAGTCGGCGGGGCACGTTCCGCTCGCACTGCCCGCCCGGTCCGGAATCCGCCGCGACGTCGACACCCCGGCCGACCTGGACCGGGTCGAACGGCTGGGCGCGGGACCGCACACGTCCGCGCTGTTCGCCGCGGCATCCGCCCCTCGCGCCGTTCCCCACGCCGTGCCCGACCCCGTCGTCACCCCGTCCACCGATCGCCCCCTCGAGAAATGAGCATCATGCTTCCTCTGAAACTCGGATACAAGGCATCCGCCGAACAGTTCGCCCCGCGCGAGCTGGTCGAGATCGCCGTCGCCGCCGAGCGGCACGGTTTCGAATCGGTCGCGGTGAGCGACCACTTCCAGCCCTGGCGGCACACCGGCGGGCACGCGCCCTTCTCGTTGGCCTGGATGGCGGCCGTCGGGGAGCGCACGACGCGGGTGCAGATCGGTACCTCGGTGATGACGCCGACGTTCCGATACAACCCGGCCGTGATCGCCCAGGCCTTCGCGACGCTCGGCTGCCTCTACCCGGGCAGGATCATGCTCGGTGTCGGGACCGGCGAGGCCCTCAACGAGATCGCGACCGGGTTCCGCGGCGCCGGCGCCCAGGACTGGCCCGAGTTCAAGGAACGTTACGCCCGGCTGCGCGAGTCGATCGCGCTGATGCGCGCGCTCTGGTCGGAGGACAAGGTGAGCTTCGAGGGCGAGTACTACAGCACCCACGACGCGAGCATCTACGACCGACCCGAGGGAGGCATCCCGGTGTACATCGCGGCGGGCGGGCCCCTTGTGGCCGGCTACGCGGGACGGTCGGGGGACGGCTTCATCTGCACCTCGGGCAAGGGCATGGAGCTCTACACCGAGAAGCTGCTGCCGGCGGTCGCGGCCGGCGCGGAGAAGGCCGGGAGGGACGGGGCCACGATCGACCGGATGATCGAGATCAAGCTGTCCTACGACACCGACCCGGCGCTCGCGCTCGAGAACACCCGGTTCTGGGCGCCGTTGTCGCTCACGCCCGAGCAGAAACACGACATCACCGATCCCTCGGAGATGGAGGCTGCCGCGGATGCCCTCCCGATCGAGCAGGTCGCGAAGCGCTGGATCGTCGGTTCGGACCCCGACGAGACGGTCGCGGCGATCGGCCAGTACATCGACGCCGGCTTCAACCACCTGGTCTTCCACGCCCCCGGACACGACCAGGAGCGGTTCCTGACGGCCTTCGAGCGCGACCTGGCCCCCCGCATCCGCGCCCGCGCCGGCGCCTGACCCGCGCCTGGCCTTGTGGAACGCCGCCGCCCGGGCGGAGCGCGCCATCGGCCGTGGCTAACTCAGGAGATTCCCCAGGGTGGGGTGGATCGGCCGCACTGGTCCGCGGGGTGTCCGCGGCCGGCGGGGCGGATTTCCTGAGTTCGCCCCCGCAAAGGCGGGCGCCCGGTGTGGGGCCATGCCTCTTAGGGCCTGAGGCGATCCCCAATTCGGTGGCTCGGTGGCGTGGTGTGTATCCGGGTGAGTGTGGCTAACTCAGGAGACTCCCCGGGGTGGGGTGGATCGGCCGCACTTGTCCGCGGTGTTTCTGCGGTCGGCGGGGCGGATTTCCTGAGTTAGCCCCCGCCGGTGCCGGAGACAAGTGGGTGTCACGCGGTGCAGGGTGGTCGGCCCCGCGGAGTCAGGCCTGGGGGTGCTCGGGCTTCTTGAGGTTGGCGCTGATCGCGAGGGCCTCGAGCACGGCGGCGGGAGTCTGTGCGGACTGGATCGCGGCGCGGAACGCCGGCTTCGCGAGGCAGCGCGAGAGCTGGGACAGCACCCGGAGGTGTTCGGTTCCCGCCGAGGCCTTGGGCACGGCGATCATGAAGATCAGCGTCGCCTTCTCACCGTCGGCCGAGTTCCAGTCGATGCCGTGCTTGCTCCGGGCGAAGGCGAGCACCGGCGCGAGCACGGCCTCGGACTTCGCGTGCGCGATCGCGATGCCGTTGCCCATGCTCGTGGTGCCGTGGGTCTCACGGCGGAAAGCGGCCTGGGCGACGAGTGCGACGTCGGTGATGCGACCGGTCGTGCTCATCATGCCGGCGAGGGTGCGGATCATCCGGTCCCGGTCGGTCTCGTCGACGTCGAGCACGATGGTGCGCGCGTCGATGTAGTCGAGCACGGTCTTCTTGCCTGTCGACACCGAGCCGGTCGTCGTCGACGGCACGATCGGGATCGCGGTCGTCAGCGGCATCGTCATCGTGGCGAGGTTGCGCTTGGGGTGCGGGGTGCTGATGACCACGGGCTCGGCCTTCGGGTGCACCAGGGACGGGGCTGATGCGACGGGGGCGGATGCCGCGGCTGCGGCCGAGGCGACGGCGCGTGTCCCCGGGGTCGCGGCAGGGGTCGCGGCCGAAGCCGGAGCGGGCGCTGCGGCCCGGGAGGTTGATGCGCCGGTGGAGTCAACCGAGGGGGCTGCCGCGCGGCGCCGGGAGACGACGATCGCGACGACGACGGCCGCCACGACGATGACGCCCACGATGAGAACGGGGACGATGGCCGGCATGCCGGGAACTGCTCCGACGACGGCGGTGATCGAGCCGCCGTGCAACACGGAGTCGAGATGTGCGGGCATGACAGTAGGGTCCTTCCGGTAGGCCGACCGGAATCGAGCGCTGAACCGGGGGCAAATTAGTTAGCTTAAGAAATAATTAGCCTGACTTAGTGTATCCCCCGCGCGGGCGACGCCACTCGGAACAATGTTGCCGCAATTTCCGCCGTCGTGTCCAGGTCGTGCATCCAGAGCGGCACGGCGAGCGAGCGGATGCCGGCGGCCGTGAGAGCGGGCAGGGCCGCGGCATCCGTTTCGTCGACGAGCCAGCCGTCCAGGAGGCCGCCGGTGGACCGGGCGCCGTAGTGCAGGCCGACGGCCGCAGCGGTCGTGGCGACGCCGATGGTCTGGAGGCACGCGTCGGCCATGCCGCGAACGGCGGCTCCCGCGATGATCGGCGAGACGCCGACGACGCGGGCCGGGGTCGACCGCAGGGCGTCGCGGATGCCCGGGATCGCGAGGATCGTGCCGATCGAGACCACGGGGTTCGACGGCGGCAGGATCACGAGGTCCGCCGTCAGGATCGCCTCGAGGACGCCCGGCGCGGCCTCAGCGGCGTCGAGCCCGCGCTGCACGAACTGCGTGACCGGCACGCTCGCGCGGTACCGGACCCACCATTCTTCGAAGTGGATCAGGTCCCCGGCGCGGTGCTCGTCGGCATCCGCTGCGAGGCGGGCGTGGGTCTCGACCGGCTGGTCGCTCATCGGCAGCAGGCGGGCGCCGGGCTGCCAGCGCTCGCAGAGGAACGCGGTCGCCTCGCTCAGGGTGGAGCCGGAGCGCAGCAGGTCGCTGCGCACAATGTGGGTCGCGAGGTCGAGGTCGCCGAGCGTGAACCAGGACCAGCCGCGCCCGTACGCCGCGATCTCGGACGAGGTGCGGCGGGACTCGTCCGGGCGGCCCCAGCCCTGCTCCTCGTTGATGCCACCGCCGAGGGTGTACATCACGGTGTCGAGGTCGGGGCAGATCCGCAGGCCGTCGAGCCACATGTCGTCGCCGGTGTTGACGATGACGGTCACCTGCGCGGACGCATCGTTCGCCGCCAGGTAGTGCAGCAGCCCGCGCGTGAACCGGGCCCCGCCGATCCCGCCCGCCAAAACCGTGATCTTCGTCATACCCCTATCCTCCTGCAGTCGTCCTGCTGCCGCTTTCGCGAACGGGCGGGGCGGGGGCGAAGAGCAGAGACGGATGCCCGCCGCGGGGGTGCGGGACGACGAAACTGTCCACGCCATAGACAGCGGCGATGACCGAGGGGACCAGCACCTCGGCGGGGGCGCCGGCAGCTGCCAGGCGGCCGTCGGAGAGCAGCAGGATCTGGTCGCAATACGCGGCGGCGAGGTTGAGGTCGTGCAGGGCGAGGACCGCGGTGAGGCCGAGGTCCCGCACCTGGGCGAGCAGGCCGAGCTGTCCGCCGATGTCGAGGTGATTGGTCGGTTCGTCGAGCAGGAGCAGGCTCGGGCGCTGGGCGAGGGCGCGGGCGATCTGCACCCTTTGCTGCTCGCCGCCGCTCAGGGAGCCCCAGTTCCGGTCGGCCAGCTCTGTGCCGCCGACCTGGGCGAGCGACTCGGCGACGATGCGCAGGTCCCCGGCCCCGTCGAAGCCGCCGAAGATTCCGGTGCGGTACGGGATGCGACCGAGGAGGACGACCTCACGCACGAGGAGGTCGATCGTGGGGCTCGCGTTCTGCTCGAGGAGGGCGATCCGCCGGGCGGTCTCGCGCCGGCCGAGGGTCGCGAGGGGCGCGTCGTCGAGGGTGATCCGTCCCGTCGTCGGGGTGTGCAGGCCCGCGATGAGGCGCAGCAGCGTGGATTTCCCCGCACCGTTCGGGCCGAGCAGGCCGGTCACCGAGCCGGTCGGGATCGCCGCGGAGACGTCGTCCAGGATCGTGCGCCCGCCGATGCGGAACGACACCCGCTCGATGACTACACCCATGTCCCGGACTTCCGGCTCTTGATCAGCGCGATGAACACCGGCACCCCGATCAGGGCGGTGATGATCCCCACCGGCAGCTCACGCGGGTCGAAGACCGTGCGGGCGAGGGTGTCCGCGATCACGAGGAACACCGCGCCGGATACCGCGACGAGAGGCAGCAGTCGGCGATGCCCCGGTCCGCTGAGCCCGCGTACGAGGTGCGGCAGGATCAGCCCGACGAACCCGATCGCACCGCTCACGGCGACCATCGCCCCGGTCAGCAGCGCGACCAGGCCGAGGAGCGCCCAGCGGGTGCGGTTGACGTCGACTCCGAGCGAGGCGGCGGCGGTGTCGCCGAAGGCGAAGGCGTCGAGGCGGCTCGCGGCGAGCACGAGCCCGGTGCCGGCGAGGAGAAGCGCGCTCCCGGCGATGAGGACCGTTCCCCAGGAACTGCCGGCGAGGGAGCCGAGCAACCAGTTCAGGATCTCCCGGTAGGAGTCGCCCTTGGCCGCCCAGAAGATCACGAAGGAGGTGCCCGCCGCGCCGAGCTGGGCGATGGCGAGGCCGGCGAGCACGGCCCGGCCGGGCGTGATCGTTCCGCCGACCCTGGCGATCGAGAGCGTCGCGACGAGCGCGGCGAGTGCCCCGGCGAAGGCGGCGAGGGGGAGCGCGACCCCGACGCCGAGGATCACGACGCAGACCGCGCCGAGCGACGCCCCCGACGACAGGCCGAGCAGGTACGGGTCGGCGAGCGGGTTACGCGTCACGCTCTGCATGACCGCGCCGCTCAGGGCGAGGCCGGCGCCGACGAACGCCGCGGTCAGCACCCGGGGGAGCCGCAGCTGCCAGACGATCGCGTCCGTGAGCACGGGCACCGTGCCGGAGTGCGGGAAGCCGAGGTGCGCCGCGAGGCTGCCGAGGACATCCGTGAGGCTCACCGGGGCGGGCCCGATCGTCACGGCCAGCGCGGAGACGAGCACGAGAGCGGCCAGGGCGAGCGCGAGCCACAGCCCGAAGCGAGCGTTCCGGCGAGCGGATGCCGCCGGCCGGGTCCGTCCCGCCGCGGAGCCCGTGACCGCTCTCACCGACTACTTGCTCAGCGAGTTGAGGTCGGCCAGCTGGTCGATCGTCGTGGCCGCGGCCTCGACGTTGCGGATGCCGGCCTCCGTCGAGGCGAACGGGAGGGTGATGTAGCGCTTGTTCTTCACCGCGGAGAGGTTCTTCGTCGCCGGGTTCGCCTCGAGGGTCTTGATCTTCGACTCTGCCGTGTTCCAGGTCGCGTCGACGAGCACGATGACGCTCGGGTTGGCCGCGACGACGGATTCCCAGCCGACCGAGGTCCAGGTGTCCTTCACGCTCGCGAAGACGTTCGTGAGGCCGGCGGCATCCATGATCATCTGCGGCGCGCCGATTCCGGCACCGACGTACGGGCTGTCGACGCCGCTCGAGTACCAGACAGCGGAGGTCTTCGTGGTCGCGGGGGAGAGCGTCGTGAGCTCCTTGCGCTGGGTGGCGACGAGCCGCGCGGCGGCCTCCGGGGCGCCGAACACGGCGCCGGCCTGGGTGATCTCGCCGAAGACGGTGTCGAAGGTGAGCGGGTTGGGCTGGGCGGCGCCCTTGCAGGCGGACGGAGCGACGTAGCTGCCGATGCCGACCGCGGCGAGGGTGTCGCGGGTACCGACACCGTCGGCGGCGAAGTTGGACTCCCAGCCGCCGAAGACGAAGTCCGGGTTCAGGGCGAGCACGGCCTCCTGGCTGGGCAGGAAGTCGCTGACGACCTTGAGGTTGGTGCCGATGGAACTGAGCGCCTGCGGGAGCGGACCGTCCAGGAACGCGGTGCCGACGATGCGGTCGCCGAGACCGAGGGCGAGGAGGAGTTCCGTGGCCGACGACTTGATCGACACGATCCGGCTCGGGGCCTTCGTGATCGTGGTCGTCCTGCCGCAGTTCTCGATCGTGAGCGGGTAGGCCGGCGTCGCCGTCGGGGTGGCGCTGGCCGTTGCCGCATCCGGGGCGGGGCCTGCGGGAATCGGGCTCGTGGTCGCGCAGCCTCCGAGGAGGGCGGTGAGCGCCGTGGCAGCAATGAGCGCCGGCCAGGCGCGAGAAGCGCGGGGCCCGCGGGAGAACGGGAGACGTGTCATGAGACCTTCGGTGGCCGGGCGGGACTTTCTGAATCGTACCAGCGCCTGATAACGGTTTCGCCGATCGCTTGCCACGGGCGCTGTTGGGCGACAGGATGATCCACACGCACTCAGCACGCCCGGAAGTTCCAGTGCAGGTTCAGTCATCTCGCAATACTGACTTGGTGGAGGCAGACATGTCCGACGGATCCAATAACCCGGCCAGCGGGAAGATCGGTCGGGATGCAGCCGGCCAGGGTGCGAACATCGTGCGAGCGGCGATCACCCAGGCCACCTGGACCGGCGACGAAGCATCCATGATCGCCAAGCACGAGGGATTCGTCCGCTCGGCGGCCGCGCAGGGCGCGCAGGTGATCTGTTTCCAGGAGCTCTTCCACGGCCCGTACTTCGGCATCGTCCAGGACCCCCAGTACTACGGCTACGCGACGAGCGTCCCCGGGCCGCTCGTCGAACGGTTCCAGGCGCTCGCCGCGGAGCACCACATCGTGATCGTGCTGCCGGTCTACGAGGAGGAGCAGGCCGGGGTGCTCTACAACACCGCCGCAGTGATCGACGCCGACGGCAGCTACCTCGGCAAGTACCGCAAGCACCACATCCCGCACCTCCCGCAGTTCTGGGAGAAGTTCTACTTCCGGCCCGGCAACCTCGACTACCCGGTCTTCGACACCGCGGTCGGGAAGATCGGCGTCTACATCTGTTACGACCGGCACTTCCCGGAGGGCTGGCGCATCCTCGGCCTGAACGGCGCCGAGATCGTCTTCAACCCCTCGGCCACCAAGCCCGGCCTGTCCAACCGGCTCTGGGAACTCGAGCAGCCGGCCGCCGCCGTCGCCAACCAGTACTTCATCGGCGCCAACAACCGGATCGGCACCGAATCCGGCGAGTTCGGCGACGAGGCCGTCACGTTCTACGGCAGCTCCTACTTCGTCGACCCGCGCGGCAACTACGTCGGCGCCATCGCCTCGACCGACACCGAGGAGATCGTGATCCGGGACCTCGACCTGAGCGTGATCCGGGAGACCCGCAACTCCTGGCAGTTCTACCGCGACCGCAGGCCGGACTCCTACGACCCGATCGTCGAAGCATGAGCACCCGGGTCGGGCGCACCCTGATCCGGGGCGGCACGGTGGTCAGCTCGACCGGCCGTTCCGAAGCGGATGTCCTCATCGACGGCGAGACGATCGTCGCCGTGCTCGCCCCCGGCTCCACGATTCTCGGGTTCGACGTCGCGGCATCCGCCGACCGGGTCATCGACGCGACCGGGAAATACGTCATCCCCGGCGGCATCGACGCGCACACCCACATGGAGCTGCCCTTCGGCGGCACCGCGGCCTCGGACACCTTCGAGACCGGCACCCGCGCCGCCGCGTGGGGCGGTACGACGACGATCATCGACTTCGCCGTGCAGAGTTACGGGCAACGGGTCTTCGACGGCCTCGCGACCTGGCACGAGAAGGCCGCGGGCAACTGCGCGATCGACTACGGCTTCCACCAGATCATCGGCGACCTCAACGCGGACTCGCTGCAGGCGATGGACGGGCTGCTCGACGAGGGGGTGTCGAGCTTCAAGCTCT
Organism: Cryobacterium zhongshanensis; assembly: GCF_022760445.1. Classification (NCBI taxonomy): domain Bacteria; kingdom Bacillati; phylum Actinomycetota; class Actinomycetes; order Micrococcales; family Microbacteriaceae; genus Cryobacterium; species Cryobacterium zhongshanensis. The sequence continues at coordinate 83,067 of NZ_JALGAR010000002.1, forward strand.
TCATGGCCTACCCGGGCGTGTTCTACTCCGACGATGCGCAGATCCTCCGGGCGATGCAGAAGTCCGCGAAGACCGGGCTCATGACAATGATGCACGCCGAGAACGGGCCGGCGATCGACGTGCTCGTCGGTCAGCTGCTCGCCGAGGGCAAGACCGACCCGTACTACCACGGCATCGCCAGGGCCTGGCAGCTCGAGGAGGAGGCCACCCACCGGGCGATCATGCTCGCCGACCTCACCGGGGCGCCGCTCTACGTCGTGCACGTCAGCGCGAAACAGGCCGTCGCCCAGCTCGCGGCCGCCCGCTCCCGGGGCAAGAACGTGTTCGGGGAGACCTGCCCGCAGTACCTCTACCTCTCGCTCGAGGAGAACCTCGGCGCCCCGGGCTTCGAGGGTGCGAAATGGGTCTGCTCGACGCCGCTGCGTTCCCGCGCGGAGGGACATCAGGAGGAGCTCTGGCAGAGCCTCCGCACGAACGAGCTGCAGCTCGTCTCGACCGACCACTGCCCGTTCTGCATGAAGGGCCAGAAAGACCTCGGACTCGGCGACTTCTCGAAGATCCCGAACGGCATCGGCTCGGTCGAGCACCGCCTCGACCTGCTGTACCAGGGCGTCGTCGAAGGCCGGATCACCCTCGAGCGCTGGGTCGAGTTGACCTCGACGACGCCGGCCCGGATGTTCGGCCTCTACGGCACCAAGGGCGTGATCCAGCCGGGGGCGGATGCCGACGTGGTCGTCTACGATCCCGCCGGGCACACCTCCATCGGGGTGGGCAAGACCCACCACATGAACATGGACCACTCCGCGTGGGAGGGGTACGAGATCGACGGGCACGTCGACACCGTGCTCAGCCGCGGCAAGGTCATAGTCGACGGCAACAGCTACCTCGGGGCGAAGGGCGACGGGCGGTACCTGCCGCGCGGCCTGAGCCAGTACCTGACCTAGTCGCGTCACCCCGGCATCCGCCGCCCACCCGCCCCACCACCGAGAGAGCGCAGGCAACCCATGGACTTCGGAGCAGTGCTGCAGACCAACCCGCCATCGGCCAGGGTCGTGCAGCTCGCGCAGCTCGCCGAGGCCTACGGGTTCAGCCACGTCTGGACCTTCGACTCGCACCTGCTCTGGCAGGAACCGTACGTGATCCACAGCCGCATCCTCGCCGAGACCCGCAAGATCCTGGTCGGCCCGATGGTCACGAACCCGTCCACCCGGGATTGGACGGTGACCGCGTCGACCTTCGCGACCCTCAACGAGATGTACGGAAACCGCACCATCTGCGGCATTGGGCGCGGCGACTCCGCCGTGCGCGTCACGAACGGCGCCCCGGCCACCCTGAAGACCCTCCGGGAGGCGATCCACGTCATCCGTGAGCTCGCCAACTCCCGCGCCGTCGAATACAACGGTGCCATGCTCCGGTTCCCGTGGAGCTTCGGCAGCTCCCTCGAGGTGTGGGTCGCCGCGTACGGGCCGCTCGCCCTCAAACTCACCGGCGAGGTCGGAGACGGCTTCATCCTGCAGATGGCCGACCTCGACGTGGCCGAGTGGATGATCACGACCGTCCGGAAGGCGGCCGCGGCCGCGGGCCGCGACCCGGCCGCGGTGAAGTTCTGCGTCGCCGCCCCGATGTACATCGGCGACGACTGGGAGCACATGCGCAACCAGTGCCGCTGGTTCGGCGGCATGGTCGGCAACCACGTCGCCGACATCGTCGCCAAGTACGGCGCCGACTCCGCCGTGCCGCGGGCCCTCACCGACTACATCGCCGGCCGCGAGGGCTACGACTACAACCAGCACGGCCGGGCGGGCAACACCCACGCCGACTTCGTGCCGGACGAGATCGTCGACCGGTTCTGCGTGCTCGGAACCAAGACGGACCACATCACGAAACTCGAGGCGCTCCGCGACCTCGGCGTCGACCAGTTCGCCGGATACCTGCAGCACGATAACAAGGAAGAAACCCTGCGGGTCTACGGCGAGAGCGTCATCCCCGCGCTGCAGACCGCGGTCTCGGCGAAGTCATGAGTCGCCGGGCCGACACCCCGGTGCCGGCAATCCGCCCGGCAGATCCCATCCGGCCGGCCTGTCCGGTCCGGCCGAAACACCAAGGAGAACCCCTGTGACCGACCGCAAGCCGACCGCCGATCTCGACGAACTCACCGTCGACCTCGACCTCGCCCACGTGTTCCACTCCTGGTCGGCGCAGGGCGGCGGGCGCACCCCGTTCGTCCTCGCCGGCGGGCTCGGGTCCCGGGTCTGGGACCACTCCGGCACCACGTATCTCGACTTCTCGAGCCAGCTCGTCAACCTCAATATCGGCCACCAGCATCCGGCCGTGGTGCGAGCGATCGTCGAACAGGCCGGCCTGCTGGCCACGGTCGCGCCCGCGACGGCGAACCTCACCCGCGGCCAGGCCGCGAGCCGCATCGTCGCCCGCGCCCCCGACGGCTTCCACAAGGTGTTCTTCACCAACGGCGGGGCGGATGCGAACGAGAACGCGATCCGGCTGGCGCGGCTCCACACCGGTCGCGACAAGATCCTCTCGACCTATCGCTCGTACCACGGCAACACCGGCGCCGCGATCGTCGCGACGGGGGACTGGCGGCGGGTGCCGAACGAGTTCGCGCGCGGCCACGCGCACTTCTTCGGCCCGTACCTCTACCGCAGCGACTTCTGGGCGACGACCCCGGAGCAGGAGTGCGAGCGCGCCCTGCGGCACCTCGAGCGGGTGATCGTGAGCGAGGGGCCGAGCGGGATCGCCGCCGTGCTGCTCGAGACGATCCCCGGCACCGCGGGCGTGCTGCTGCCACCGCCCGGGTACCTGCCGGGGGTGCGCGCGCTGTGCGATCGCTACGGCATCCTGCTGATCCTCGACGAGGTGATGGCGGGCTTCGGCCGCACCGGCAGCTGGCTCGCGCTCGATCTCTACGACGTGGTTCCCGACCTGATCACCTTCGCGAAGGGCGTCAACTCGGGGTACGTTCCCGCCGGCGGGGTGATCATCCCGGATTCGATCGCGAACGACTTCGACACGACCGTGTTCCCCGGCGGACTCACCTACAGCGGGCATCCGCTCGCCATGGCCGCGATCGTCGCGGCGCTCGACGCCATGGAGTCGGAGGGGATCGTCGACAACGCGGCCCGGATCGGCCGGGACGTGCTCGCGCCGGGGCTCGCGGAGCTCGCGGAGCGGCACCCGATCATCGGCGAGGTGCGTGGGGTCGGCGTCTTCTGGGCGCTCGAACTCGTCGCGGACCGGGCGACCCGCGAACCCGTGGGAGCCGGGGTGATGGCCAAGATCAAGGCCGAGCTGCTCGCCCGCGGACTGCTGCCCTTCATCGCCGAGAACCGCATCCACGTGGTGCCCCCCTGCGTCGTGACCGACGCCGAGGCAGCCGAAGCCCTCTCCATCTACGACGAGGTCCTCTCCCTGCTCTAGCCGCCCGCACCGCGCCGCACCTCCCCGCATGCTCGCGTCCGCTCATCCGCTCATCCGCTCGTCCGCTCTTCCGCGAGAGTACGAAATGTGCCCCTAAACCACGCGAATACGGGCACATTTCGTACTCTCGCGGGAGGGTTGGCGGCGGTTTACGGGGTGCTGGCGGTGGGGGCGGATGCGGGGGTGTGGGCCTGCTGGACGCGGGCGGCCTGGGTACGGAGCACGTCGACGACCGTGCGCACCGCGAGGCGCTCGGCGCGGTCCGGGCGCATCAGCGCGACGATCTGCCGCTCGGCGTCCACGCCGCGCAGGGGCTTGAGTGTCACCTTGTCCGGCTCCCCGTCGCCCCAGGTGTACCGCGGCACGAGCGCGATCCCGAGCCCGGCCGCGACGAAGGCCTCGATCAGCCGCATATCGGCGAACCGCTGGGCGACCTTCACGTGGCCCGGGGTCCGCTCCTCGATCTCGTCCAGGATCCGCTCGAAGGGGTATCCGTCCGGTACCCCGATCCAGGTCTCGTCGATCACGTCCGCCGGGGCCAGCCAGGACCGGCCGGCGAGCCGGTGATCGGCCGGCAGCCCGACGTCGATCGGCTCGGTCATGAGCGGAACCACGGTGAGACCGCGCCCGCCCCAGGACCGCTGGCCGCTCAGGCTGTACGCGAGCACGATGTCGTAGTCGGCCGTGAGCGCGGGGAAGTCCCGCAGCTCGGGATCGAGGTCGGTGCACGTGACCACGAGGCCCGGCCGGTCGGCGAGTTGCAGCATGGTCCCCGGCAGCAGCATCTCGCCCGCAGTCGGGAAGGTGACCACGCTGACCCCGCCGGAGGCGTCGTTCCGGAACTCGTGCCAGACGGCGGTGGCGCGGGCGATCGCGACCGACACATCGGTGGCGCTGCGGGCGAGCGCGCGCCCGGCATCCGTCAGCACGATGCCCCGCCCGCGACGCTCGGTGAGGCGCACGCCGGCCTCGCGTTCGAGCACTTTGAGCTGCTGCGAAACAGCGGATGCCGTGCGATGCGTCGCCCGGGCGACGTCGGTGATCGAGCCGCGTTCGGCCAATTCCCTGAGCAGTTCGAGCCGCTGAATGTCCATGTAGCCACGCTACACAATGAGTGCAGGACAATGCGATTGTGCTGAATGGTTAGAGGTGGTCAAATAAATACGTCGAACACGTGCAGCAGTGCCTCCGTCTCACCGACATCCACCCCTGGTTGAAAGGCCCCATCGTGTTCGTTCTCATTGCCGTGCTCTCCCTGATCGTCGTCGCGTCCATCGTCGGCGTTGTTGTCGATGTGCAGAATGACGGCTACCGTCACATGCCCGAACAGCGCACCTTCGTCCGCGGCTTCTGATCCCGGCGCGACGCCTCCCTGTCCCCCGGGACGGGGCAGGCATCGCCAATCCCGAATGGCATACAGTTGATCCGTGACGGACATTCGGCAGCAGCTCATTGACTACATCTCGGCTGAGGCCGTGTTCCACGGTGACTTCACCCTCACGAGCGGCAAGAAGGCGACGTACTACGTCGACCTCCGCAAGGTGAGCCTCGACCACCGGGTTGCCCCGCTGATCGGTCAGGTCATGATCGACCTCATCGCCGACGTACCCGACGTCTCCGCCGTCGGCGGTATGACGATGGGCGCAGACCCCGTCGCCGCTGCGATCCTGCATCAGGGCGTCGCCCGCGGCCTCGCCTACGACGCGTTCGTCGTGCGCAAGGAGCCCAAAGACCACGGTCGCGGCCGCCAGGTCGAAGGCCCTGACCTCGCCGGCAAGCGCGTGATCGTGCTCGAGGACACCTCCACCACCGGTGGGTCCCCGCTCGCGGCCGTCGAAGCCCTGCTCAAGGTCGGCGCCATCATCGCGGGCGTCGCGGTCGTCGTCGACCGCAACACCGGCGCCCGCGAAGTGATCGAAGCGGCCGGCTACCCCTACTTCGCAGCGATCGGCCTTGAGGACCTGGGGCTGAACTAGTGCCGGATCAGCCGGGGAGCGGCGAAGAAGGACTCGACTGGCTCGCCTCCCAGCTCGGCGACGGAACCAAGCCGACCCTGCCGGACGACTTCGTGATGCGCCGCCCGCGTCGGGCGAAGGGCACCCCCGCGGATGCCGCCAGCCGGGTCTCCCGTGCAGGCCACGGCGACTCCGGTGCTGCTGGTACTGCCGGCACACCCCCGGCTCCCGCTGCTCCGGCCCCCGCTTTCCTGTGGGGACTCAAACCGACGACGGCGACCGCCGCGGTCACCGTGGTCAAGCCGGCGGTCCCTGCCCCGCCGGTCGCGCCGCTCGCCCCGCCCCTAGCACCGACTCCCGCGGTGCACACTCCGGCGCCCTCTGGCGAGCCGACCGCAAGCGAGCCGGCCGTGTTCCGGCCGCGCGCCGCCGGCGCCTCGTCCTTCGCGACCCCGGCCGGGCTGACGCCGGCCGGGCTGACGCCGGCCGGGCTGACGCCGGCCCGGGTGACCCCATCGACTTCTTCGGCGTCCGCAGGCTCTGCAGCCGGAACCGCGGGCTCCGCAGCCGGAGCCTCTGCGTCCGCAGGCTCCGCAGCCTCTGCGTCTGCCTCCGCAGGCTCGGGCTCACCGACCTCGCCTGCTTCGACCGGCGCGGTCGGTTCCGCAGGCTACGCCCCCGGCGACATCTTCTATCCGTCCGCGCGCCCACTCGCGACGACCGGCGACGCTGCCGCGACTCCGAACGTGGGCGCCACCGGAGGCTCGTCGACCGTGGGTGCCGGCCGGGGCATCCGCCCGGAGACCCCGCCCGAACCGTGGTGGACCACCCCCGCACGGTCGCCGCTCGTGCTCACGCCCGAGGAGGTCGCCGCGGATCGCGCCGCCACCGCCGACGGGCGCGGCACCCTGTACCCGGCTCGCAACCTGCCGGAGCCGGTCCCCGAGCCCCTGCCCGTGGCGCCTGCGCCGTCGCACTTCCGGCTCCGCGGGCGTCGTGCCGCCGCTCAGGCGGCCGACTCGGCGGTGCCGGCCGCGGCGACCGCCGCCGGTGCTGCCAGTGCCGCTGCAGCGACTGCCGCTGCAGCGGCGTTCACCGCCGCGACCGCCGCAGCCACGGCACGTGCGGTCGCCGAGGCTGCCGCCGCGCGTGCGGCGTCCGAAGCCGTCGAGCGTGCCGCCGTCGAAGCCACCGCCAGGGCGCGTGCCGAAGCCGTCGCTGCTGCCGCTGCTGAACGTGCCGCGGCCGAAGCCGCTGCTGCCGATCGTGCAGTTGCCGAAGCCGCGGCGTCCGAAGCAGCCGAGCGAGCCGAAGCAGCCGAGCGTGCCGAAGCAGCCGAGCGTGCCGAAGCCGAAGCCGCCGCGTCCGAAGCAGCCGAGCGTGCCGAAACCGAAGCCGAAGCCGTCGCAACTACCGCTGCTGAGCACGCCGAAGCCGTTGAAGCAGCGGCAACCGCCGTCGAGCGTGCCGACGCCGACGCCGACGCGTCCGCATTCGCTGGCGCCGAGCATGCCGACGTCACGGCCGCGACCCGCGCTGAGTTCGACATCGCGGGCGCCGCCGCCGCGAGTGCCGCTGCCGCGGTCGCCGCGGCATCCGTCGCGTCCGCGAGCGCGGCGCCGGCCGCAGCACTGCCGCCGCTCCCGGCTCCGATCGTGCCCTTTCCGGTCGACAACGACCCGTGGGCCGATTCCGGACTGGCGCCGACCGAGCTCGTCACCCCTCCGGCCCCGCTCGCCGAGTCCACCGAGCACCCGGCTGCACCCGCGGCCATCGACGGCGCAGAACCTGCAGGGGCGCTGAGCGCGTTTGACGCCCTGTTCCAGGTCCCCGCCGACACGGACGGACACGACGCCGCGGTCGCGGAGGCCGGTGCCCCGACGATGGTTCTCGCTGCCGGGACTGGTGCGGATGCGTCCCCTCAGACGCCCGCAACGGCCGGCTTCTTTTCGCGTCGCTCGAAGGGAACACCCGTCGGCGACTCGGAATCACCCGCCGCCGCAGCTGGCGTGCCCGGGACAGGCGTTTCGGGGAAGGCACCCGCTTCCGCACCGAGCGGTTCCGGCCACGGCGGCTCGGGAAACGGCGGTTCCGGCAACGGTGGTTCCGGGCACGGCCGGAGCGGAGCATCCGCCGAGCATGGCGGTCTTCCGAAACCCTTGATCTGGACCGCGGTCGGCCTGCTCGTCGCCGTCGTTCTGGTCGGGCTCTTCCTGCTCGGTCAGCGCCTCGTCGGCTCCCCGGCGACGACCGCCGCCTCTGCATCGGAGACCCCCACTCCCACCGCGACGCCGACCCCCACGCCGACCCCGGCGCCCACCGCAGCGCAGCCGGTCGGCGTGCACGCCTGGCAGACCCTCTTCGGTGGCGAATGCCTGCAGCCGTACGTCTCCCCCTGGGAAGAGACCTTCACCGTCGCCGACTGCGCAGCCCCGCACCAGGCGCAGCTCGTCTATCGCGGGCTGTTCGCCGGCGACGCGACAACGCCGTTCCCCGGCGAGGCGGCGCTTGCTGCGCAGATCAACCTGCTCTGCAGCGCGCCCGGCGTGATCGACCTCGCGGCAGCGGACGCGTATCCCGACGTGCAGGTGCAGGGCAGCTACCCCATCACCGCCGAGCAGTGGGCGGATGCCCCGCACCAGTACTTCTGCTTCGTCAGCCGGTCATCGGGCGACGGAATCACCGGGAGCCTCGCCGGCCCCGGGCCGACCGCCTAGCCGCAGTCGCGTCCGTCTCCTCGTTCGTCGCTGTACCGAATTCAGGAGTCGGGCCCTGCGAGCCGAGGCCCGGCCCCGGACCTGTGCCGCGCATCCGCCCCGCCGGGGTGGGGACGCGCTCAACTCCTGAATTCGGAACGCGCCAGCGGGGGGGGGGGGGGGATGACGCGGGATGGTGGTGGGAGGCGGGATGACGCGGGGCGGGTCGTTCAGATCTCGTCGGACTCGACGGGTTCGGCTGACACGAGCTTGTCCACCCCGGAGATGATCTCGTCCGGACGGAACGGGTAGCGGCTGACCTCGGCCTCGTCGCTGATCCCGGTCATCACGAGCAGCGTGTACAGGCCCGCCTCGATCCCGGCGACGATGTCGGTGTCCATCCGGTCGCCGATCATCGCCGTGTTCTCCGAGTGCGCGCCGATCTTGTTCATCGCCGAGCGGAACATCATCGGGTTCGGCTTGCCGACGACGTACGGCTCCATGCCCGTCGCCTTCGAGATGAGGGCGGCGATGGCGCCCGTCGCGGGCATCGGGCCGTCCGCGCTCGGCCCCGTCGCATCCGGGTTCGTGGCGATGAACCGCGCGCCGGCGAGCAGCAGGCGGATGGCCTTCGTGATCGCCTCGAAGGAGTAGTTGCGGGTCTCGCCCACGACGACGTAGTCGGGGTTGGTCTCCGTCATGATGAAGCCGGCCTCGTGCAGTGCCGTCGTGAGGCCGACTTCGCCGATCACGAAGGCCGTGCCGCCGGGCATCTGGCTCTTCAGGAAGTCGGCGGTCGCGAGGGCCGAGGTCCAGATGCGCTCCTCCGGCACGTTGAGCCCGGACGCGCGCAGCCGGGCGCTCAGGTCCCGGGGTGTGAAGATGGAGTTGTTGGTCAGCACGAGGAACGGCGTCCCCGCGTCGGCCCACTGTTGCAGAAGCGCGGCAGCCCCGGGCAGCGGGCTGTTCTCGTGGACCAGCACCCCGTCCATGTCGGTGAGCCAACATTCGATCTCGTCACGGCGTGTCATTCGGCGCTCCTCAGGGTCTCTTCCAGAGTAGCGGTCGAGGGTTCACTCAACTACGGACGGCACCGTGAGCCAGATCGACGCAGCCTCCGCATCGGAGAGAGGACGGATGTCGCCGCCCGGCAGCCGGACCCGCCCCGGTTCCCGCACCTCGAGTTCGGTTCCCGGCCCGATGCCGTCGCGAGCGAGGCCGCGGAGCACCACGGGATCCCGGTCGCTCACCCGCAGCACGACGCCGACCAGGCCGGGGTCGGCCCGGTCGACCGTGATCCCGGAGCGCGGCAGCACCGTGCCGTCCGCCGCGGGGATCGCGTCGCCGTGCGGGTCGATCACCGGCCGGCCGAGGCGTTCGTCGATCGCGTCCAGCAGCCGGTCGGAGAGAGCATGCTCGAGGATCTCGGCCTCGTCGTGCACCTCGTCCCAGTCGTAGCCCATCTCCTGCACGAGCCAGGTCTCGATCAGCCGGTGTCGCCGCACGACGGCGCTCGCGCGCAGCACCCCCGCGGGAGTGAGGGCGAGCGGTCCGTAGGGCACGTGCGTGATGAGCCCGGCGGCGGCGAGCTTCTTCACCATCTCGGTGACCGAGGAGGGCGCGACCCCGAGCCGGGCCGCGAGCGCGGAGGGGGTGATCCGCTCCGGCTGCCATTCGGTGTGCGCGTAGATGGTCTTGAGGTAGTCCTCGGAGGCCGGGGTACTGGTGCCGTTGTGCTTCATGCGCTGCCGTCCATCATGAGCGGATGCCGGGCATCCGTCGCTGAAATGCCGGGCGGATGCCGGTCATGCGCCGCTGAAGATCAGGACGAGGAGGACGACGTTGAGCGTCACGAGCAGCAGCGCGGCGATCGCCCCGGCGAGGGTCGTGAACCAGCGGTTGGCGTACTCGCCGAGGAGCTCGCGCCGGGAGGTGAGCCAGACGAGGGGGACCAGCGCGAACGGGATCCCGAAGGACAGCACCACCTGGCTGAGCACGAGGGCCTCCGTCGGGTCGAGGCCGATCGCGAGGATGGCCAGCGCCGGGATCAGCGTGACGAGCCGGCGCACCAGGAGCGGCAGCCGCAGGTGCAGCAGCCCGTGCATGATCTCGGCGCCCGCGTACGCGCCGACGGAGGTCGAGGCGAGCCCGGAGGCGAGCAGGCCGACCGCGAACACGGTCGCGACGATCGGCCCCAGGTTCGCCCGCAGCGCGTTGTAGGCGCCGGGCAGCGAGTCGGTGCCCGGCACACCCTGCAGGGCGGATGCGGCCAGGACCAGCAGGGCCACGTTGACCGTTCCGGCGAGCACCATCGCGAGGGTCACGTCCCAGCGGGTGCCCCAGAGCAGGCGGCGGGTGGTCGGCTGGTCGTGGGCGCCGGGGAAACGGTCGCGGGCGAGGGCGGAGTGCGCGTAAATCGCGTGCGGCATGATCGTCGCACCGAGGATCGACGCCGCGAGCAGCACCGAGTTGGCGCCCTCGAACCGCGGCACGAGGCCGGCGAGCACACTCGCGGGGTCCGGCGGCGCGAAGAACACCCCGGCGGTGAACCCGATCGTGATCACGCACAGCATCGCGACGATCACCCGTTCGAAGCTCTGCGCCCCGCGGCGGGCCTGCGCGGTGAGCACGAGCATCGACACCGTGCCCGTGATCACGCCGCCGAGCAGCAAGGGCAGCCCGAACAGCAGGTAGAGCGCGACCGCGCCGCCGATGATCTCCGCGAGGTCCGTGGCCATCGCGACGAGTTCGGCCTGCAACCAGTAGAGCCGTCGCAGAAACGGATGCCGGAACCGCGCCCCGAGGAGCTCCGGCAGACTCTGCCCGGTCACGATCCCGAGCTTCGCGGACAGGTACTGGATCAGCCAGGCCATCAGGTTCCCGGCGAGCACCACCCAGACCAGCAGATACCCGAACCGGGCGCCGGCGGTCATGTTGCTCGCGACGTTGCCCGGGTCCAGGTAGGCGACCCCGGCCACGAGGGCGGGACCCAGCAGCATCGCCAACCGGGCGGGCGCAGCCGGCAGGCGCGCAGCATCCGCTACGGTGCCCCCAGCAGTTTTAGGCATACCGAAATCATACGCGCGCCCCGCCCGTTCCGTCTCGCCCGCCCGCCCGTCCCTGTCCGCGAGAGCGTACTTTTGGCCCTTAAACCGCCGTCTTAAGGGCCAAAAGTGTACTCTCGCGGGGACGAGCACGGGCAGGTATTCGGGGCGGGGGTTGGCGCGGGGCGGGATACGGTGGAGCGGTGACCGAACCGCTGCTCCCCATTCCCGCTCAGACCGCCGCACCGACCGTCGAGCTGTCGACGAACGGGGTCGGGCCCTGGCAGGGGGAGCTGCCCGAGGAGTCCTTCTACGACCCGGAACTCCTCGAGCGCGGCGACACCCGCAACGTGATCGACCGGTACCGGTACTGGTCGATGGCCGCGATCGTCGCGGACCTCGACGAGAAGCGGCACCCGTTCCATGTCGCGATCGAGAACTGGCAGCACGACATGAACATCGGCTCGATCGTGCGCAGCGCCAACGCCTTCGGAGCGGACACGGTGCACATCATCGGCCGCAAGCGCTGGAACAAGCGCGGTGCCATGGTCACCGACCGGTATCAGCACGTGCTGCACCACGCGGATGTCGCCACGTTCGTCCTCTGGGCGGCGAACGAGGGCCTGCCGATCGTCGCGATCGACAACGTGCCCGGCAGCGTGCTGATCGAAACCTTCGCGATCCCGGAGCGGTGCGTGCTCCTGTTCGGCCAGGAGGGCCCCGGCCTCTCCGACGAGGCGATCGCCGCGGCGGACGCGGTGCTCGAGATCAGCCAGTTCGGATCGACGCGCTCGATCAACGCCTCGGCCGCCGCCGCCGTCGCAATGCACGACTGGGTGCTTCAGCACCGCTTCAAGTAGCGATTTCGCGACGGCGGTCGACGCCCTCGCGCACACCGGGATCGCTCTCATGGGTGAGCTCCTCGCCCTCCGCGCCCGGCTCGCCGTCCTCCCGTTCCTGATCGGTGCCGTGCTCGTGTCCATGAGCCGCCGGCGCCGCGCCCAGCGCTCCGAATAGGGGCTAGCGTTGCACTATGACTGCGATCACTGACGATCTGCCCGCCCGCCTGCTGCACGAAGAGCGCGAGGGCTGGGATGCGATCCTTGCCCGCCGCGCCGGCGACTACTACTGGCGCACGATGACGCGCGATGCCCTGTTGGTGCTCCCGGGGAACGTGGTCGCCCGGGACGCGGTCGCCGCGTTCTTCGAGGCACTCCCGCAGCTCGACAGCTACGAGCTGCACGACCCCGCCGTGATCCGGATCAACGATCGCGCGGGCATCCTCGTCTACCGGCTCGTCACCCGCCGTGGCGACGAAACGGTCGAAACGGCCGCCGCAACGACGTACGTGTTCCAGAACGGCGGCTGGTGCGTGGCCCTGCACCAGCAAAGCCCCGTCTAGCTCCGTAACCCGTCCGCGAAAGCGGGTGAATCGTCGGTATGAGCGTGCCATAACGACGATCCACCCGCTTTCGCGAGCGGATGCTGCGCGGCTTGTGGGCACACGGGGGCGGGTCTAGCGTGGCTGGACCGGGGTTCCGCACGGTAGGGGACCTTGGGTAGCGAAGAAGGGACCTGGGTCAATGGCTGACTTTGGAAACGAGGGCCTTGCGGAGTTCTATCGCCGGCCCGGTGACGCATCCACCGTTTATGTCGACGTCACGCAGAATCGTGAGGATCCGAGACGCACCTCGAGCCTGCGGCATCGCTCGGTGCGCGAGGCGCTGGCCGACGCCGGCGCCCCCGATGCGGATGCCGACGCCGTGATCGACCGGATCGAGGAGCCTCCCGGCAGGCCGGGCAAGGTCAGCAGGCTGCTCGTCGTCCGGGACGGTGTCGTCGAACTCGACGAACTCCTGCCCGGCGAACCGCTCGGCGAACTGATCGTCTCGTACGGGCCGGTGCCGAGCCTGCTGCCGCTGCTCACCCAGCGACCGCGCGACCTCACGTACATCATCGCCGAGGTCGGGCGCGACGGCGGCGAGATCCGGCAGTTCCGGCTCAGCCGCACCGGCGCCGTCGCCGAGGAGGAGATCGAGGGCGACACCGAGTACATCACCAAGGTGCAGGGGGGATTCCTCTCCAACTCCCGGTACCAGCGCGACACCGAGGAGATCTGGAAGCGCAACGAGGGCCAGGTTGCCGACGCGATCGACGAGATGGTCCGCACGAGCGGCGCGGAGCTGCTGATGCTCACGGGAGACGTGCGCGCGCGGCAACTACTGGTCGCCCAGCTGGCCCCCGCGAGCAGGGACATCCTCGCCGTGGTGCCGACGAACACCCGGCCAGGCGGCGCGACGACCGAGGAGCTCGAGGCCGACCTCGACCGGCACCTCGCGGCGATCCTCGCCCAGGACGAATACGACGCCCTCGAACGCCTCGAGTCGGGTCGCGACGAGGGACTCTCCGAGGCCGACTTCGCCGCCGTCGTGCGCGATCTGCAAGAGGGCCAGGTCGAGGTCCTCCTGCTCGCATCCGGCGCGCTGCCCGAGGCGACCCTGCTCGCGCTCGATCGTGAGCCCTGGGTGGCGTCGACCGAAGCGGATGCCCTCGGCGCGGTCGTTCTCGGAGCCGTGCCTGCCGCAGACGCGCTCGTCCGCGCCGCGGTGCTCACCGACGCGCGTGTCGTCGTGGTGTCGCCGGCGGAGTTGCCCGGTGGGAGCGGGGCCGCCGCCCTGCTGCGCTGGTCCACCCTCTCGACCCACTGAGCCGTGCCGCCGCCGCGCCGGTTTCGGCAGCCCGCGCCCGCCGTTTCGGGTGCGGCCCGCGGAAACCGGCGCGGGCGCGATCGCGATCGGCCGATCAGCCGATCAGGCTGGGGCGCAGGTCACGCAGGGTGCGGAAGTGCGTCATCCGCGTCACGCCGACCGCGGCGAGCACCAGGCCGCCGACAACCCAGAGCAGCAGCACCCCGGCATCCGCCCAGGCCGTGGCCGGGTTGCCGCCGTACATCAGCTGGCGGATGCCGTCGACCGCGTAACTCATCGGCACCACGTGGTGCAGCCACGCGAGCGGGGCCGGCAGGGTCTGCCAGGGGAATGTCCCGCCGGCGGTGACGAGCTGGATCACCATGAGCACGAGGCCGATGAACTGGCCGACGCTGCCGAGCCACACATTGAGGGCGAGGATGATCGCCGCGAACGCGAGGGCGGCGAGCCCCATCATCGCGTAGGTGCCGACCGGGTTGTGCACCTCGAAGTGCAGGATCCCGGCGAGGATTCCGAACAGCCCCGCCATCTGCACGAGCCCGAGCAGGCCGGGGGTGAGCCAGCCGGCCAGGGTGATCTTGAGCGGGGAGTGCAGGGCCGTGATCGCCCGGCGGGAGACCGGCTTCACGATCAGGAACAGCGCGTAGATGCCGATCCAGCCGGCGAGGCTCGCGAAGAACGGGGCCATGCCGGCGCCGTAGGTGCCGGCCGAGGTGACGGCGGCGGTCGTGAGCGAGACCGGGTCGGCGATCGTCGAGCCCTGCAGGGTGCGGGTCGGCGCGTCCGAATTCGGGATGCTCGTCACCCCGTTCGCGAGGCCGTCGCGCAGCACGCCCGCGCCGGACTGCAGCGTCACGAGCCCGGTGTTGAGGCTCGTCGCGCCGGTCGCCAGGCTTTCGGCGCCGGTCGCCGCGGTGCTCGCTCCGGTGGCGGCGGATGCTGCGCCGCTGTTGACCGTTCCGGCTCCGGTGGAGAGCGACGCGGCCCCGGATGCGGCGGTGCCGGCTCCGGAGGCGAGCTTCGCCGCGCCGGTCGAGGCATCGCTCGCGCCGGACGCGACGCTGCTCGCGCCGGTCGCAGTCTGCGCGGCTCCGGCAGCGAGGGTTGCCGCGCCGTCCCGTGCGGTGACGGCGCCCGCGGCGGCCTTCTTCGCTCCTGTGGCGACGTCCTGCGCACCGGCGTTGAGCTTGGCACTGTCGGGAACGAGGGTGTCGAGCTTGGCATGGACCCCGGTTACTATCCCGCTTCCAGTTCCCAGCCCAGTGCTGACGGGTTCCAACTCTTTCAGCACTGCAGCAATCTGCGCCGTGCTGAGCCCAGCCAGTCCATTCTTGATATTCGTGGTCGCGGAGTCGAGTGCCGAGGTGGCTCCCGTGAGAGCGGTGTCGGCCGTTGCGACCGACCCGTCGAGTTTGGGCGCGTCTGTTGCGAGCTGCGCCGTGCCCGCCGCGACTCCGCTCGCACCGCCCGATAGAAGTGCGGTTCCGTCCGCGAGGTCCTTCGTCCCGGTCGCGAGGTCCGCAGCACCCGAGGAGACCTTCGTCGCCCCCGCAGATACCTTGTCCGCGCCGGTCGCGAGCGTCGCGGTCCCGGTGGCGAGGCTCGTTGCACCGGTGGCGAGGTCTCTGGTGCCGGTGGCGAGCTGGCCCGCGCCCGTCGCGAGGGAGCTCGTCCCGGTGGCGAGCTGGCCGAGACCGGAGGCGAGGACGCCGACTCCGCTCGAGAGCTGGGCGGCACCGCTCGCGAGGCTCGCGCTTCCGTCGGTGGCCGATGTCGCGCCATCCGTCAGTTTGGTGGCGCCGTCTGCGGCCGTCACAAGGCTCGACCGCACGTCGGAGAGCCCGATCAGCAGCCGGTCGGCCGCCTCCTCGTTGACCTTCGAGACGATCGCCTCGCGGATCTTCGTCGCGGCCTGGCCGCCGATCGTCGAGGCGAGGTAGCTGTTGGTGTCGTTCGTGGTGAGGGTGATCACCGATTTGCGCGGCGCGGATGTCGCAGAAGACGCGATGCCCTCGGAGAAGTCGGCCGGGATGGTCACGCTGAAGTCGTAGCTCGCGTCGGCGACACCGGCCTCTGCGGTCGCGGCGGAGACCCGATGCCACTGGAAAGCGCCGGCGTCGGAGAGCTCGGTCGCGATGTCATCGCCGTAGTTGTGGCTCACGTTGTCGATGACCGTTCCGGTGTCTGCGACGACAAGCGCGACGGGCACCCGGTCGAGGCCGGCGTACGGGTCCTGGTTGGCCCACAGGTACAGGCCGCCGTAGAGCACGGGCACGAGCAGCAGGGCGGCGAGGGCGACCCGGGACATCACTGTTGCGGTCAGGCGCGCCAGTTCGGCGCGGATCATGGCGAGGACTTTCACAGGGCATCGGCTCCAGCAGTGGTTATCGGCGAGCGTCCGAGTCCGGAGGGCAGCACGCCGTCCGGCTCGAGGTTGGCGAGCTCGAGGTCCGCGATGGCGTGCGCTGAGGCGTCTCCGGCGATGACGAGCACCGCATAGCCGCGCGCGGCCAGGCCGCCGGCGATATCCCACCAGCCGAGCGGGTCGCCGCCGTGGCGGTCGGGAGAGGTGAGAACGAGGCCGAGCACGCCGTCGCGCAGCACGGCCAGCTCGGTCAGCAAGCGGATGCGGTCGTCGGGTGCGAGGTCGCCCATGTCCCACCGTGCCCGGTCGGCGAGGCCGAGGCCGGCGAGGAGGTGCTGGGTGGTCTTGCGGCGGAGGCCGGCGAACATCAGCTCTTCGGCGACGACGTCTTCGACCATGACGTCTGCGGCGGGCTCCGAGACGCCCAGGGCGTCGACGAGGGCGATCTGACGGCGCATCGCGGCGTAGTCGGTGTGGCCGTCGATCGTGACGGTCCCGGTGTCCGGGCGCATCCGGCCGGAGGCGATGAGGCCGAGGACCGTGGGACGGCGTTCGGTCTCGGCCCGGGCGAAGGCGACCGCGCCACTGGTGAATTCCAGGGTCGTCGGGGGAAGGGCCGAGTCTTTCGGACCCTTGGCGACGGACGAGAGGTTAACGCGCATGCGAGCGCCTCCGGAGGTGAGAGGAAACCGGTACGAGGCCGGCACGGAATCCTGGGGACAGGACGGGGTATCGCGGCGCTGGGACTGAGGTCACTCTAATTCACCCGGCCCCGTTTTTACCGACTAGTCAGTCTGAAGACGCGCTGGATTCCGGGCAGGCGTCGGGCAGCCCGGCACTCGCACCGGTCGAACCCGCCCGTCCTTGCGCGGCTGGGCTCGTCGATCTATACTGACTAGTCGGTACAAAACGAGTACCGCCACGAAAGGAACGACGTGCAGGCGACATTGGTAGCGGACGAACTGACTGTCAGTTACAAACGAGGCCTGGTCTACGGGCCGATCAGCTTCACCGCCGATGACGGCCTCACGGTCATCTGCGGCCCGGCCGGCAGCGGGCGCACGAGCCTGCTCCTCACCCTCGCCGGGCGGATGCGGCCATCCTCCGGCACCCTGTCGGTGCTCGGCGAAGACCTTCCTCGCCACGCCCGCCGGGTCCAGCGCCGCACCGGCGTGTCCGGGTTCCACGGCATCGACTCCCTCGAAGAGTCGGTCACCGTCGGGGCGGCCATCCGCGAGCGCCACGCCTGGCTCGCCCCCTGGTGGTCCTTCATCCGTGCGGTCGACGACGCCGAGGTCTTCCGCGTCTGCGGACCGGTCTTCGGCGACATCCCGGTTCCGGCCGCGAGCACGATGATCTGGGACCTCGACGAGGTCGAGATGGTGCTCCTCCGCGCATCCCTCGCCATGATGAGCCGGCCCAGCGTGCTGTTCTTCGACCAGGTCGAGCAGGTGCACTCCCCGGAGGCACGCCGACTGCTCTGGTCCCGGCTCGGCGCGATCGTCGCGGCCGGCACTCCCGTGATCGCCTCGGCCATCGCACCAGACTTCGAAATGTGGGCGGATCTCGGGCTCAAACCGACCGTCCAGTACATGAACCAGGAGATTCGCTAGATGTTCGCCTTCCTCTCTACGGGCACCGAACTGCGCCGATTCGGCAAGGGCACCCTGCCCAAGATCGCCCTCGTCGTCTTGATGTTCATTCCGCTGATCTATGGCGCCCTCTACCTCTGGGCGTTCTGGGCGCCGGACAAGGAACTCAGCAAGCTCCCGGTCGCCCTCGTCAACTCCGACACGGGCGCCGTCCGCGACGGCACGGACGTGACCGCGGGCAATGACCTCGTCGGCAAGCTCCTCGACGGTCACGACCTGGGCTGGGTCGAAACCAGCGCGGCCGATGCCGCCACCGGTGTGACCGACGGCGACTACTACTTCTCCGTCACCATCCCCGCGGACTTCTCCACGGATGCGATCTCCGCGGGCACGGACACCCCGACCGCCGCCCAGGTCATGGTCGACTACAACGACAGCAACAGCTTCCTCGCCTCCACCCTCGGTAAGCAGGCCATGATCCAGCTGCGTGACGCCGTGTCCCTGAACATCGGCGACCAGACCGTCAACACGATGCTCGTGGCCGTCAACAAGGCCGGTGACGGC
This sequence comes from Cryobacterium zhongshanensis, assembly GCF_022760445.1. NCBI lineage: Bacteria > Bacillati > Actinomycetota > Actinomycetes > Micrococcales > Microbacteriaceae > Cryobacterium > Cryobacterium zhongshanensis. Next base: position 101,426 of record NZ_JALGAR010000002.1, read on the forward strand.
ATCCGCACCGCCGCGGCCGGTGCCGGAACCCTCGCCGACGGTCTCAGCACGGCCGAAACCGGCACCGGGACTCTCGTCGCCGGGCTGAACGACCTCTCCGCCGGCGCGTCCACCCTCGACGACGGCGCGGCCCGGGTGGCCGACGGATCGTCAACGCTGGCCGCGGGGATCGGCACACTCTCCTCGGGCGCGGCAACGCTCTCTGACTCCTCGGTAAAACTCTCCGACGGCGCGTCGACTGTCGCCGCCAAGACCAAGCTGGTGTCCGACGGACTCGCATCAGCAGCCACGGGTGCAGCCACCCTTTCGGACTCCTCCGACAAGCTCGCTGCGGGGGCGACGTCGATCGCGACGGGAACCGGACAGCTCGCAACCGGAACGAAGGACCTCGACGACAGCCTCGCGAAGCTGCAGACGGCCATGGCCGCTGCCCCGCCCGGAACGCCGGCATCCGCGTTCCTGCCGACCGTGACGCAGCTCGCGACCGGAGCCGACACCCTCAATACGAAGACGCAGGGCGCCGCCGCCCAGGTTTCCGGCTACGCGACCCTGAGCGGAAACTTCGCCACCGGCATGGGGACGCTCTCCGATTCGCTGACCGCCGGCGCCCCCGGGGCCGCGCAGGTGGCGGCCGGAGCGGCGCAGGTGGCCTCCGGATCGGCCGCCCTCGCCTCCGGAGCCGGCCAGCTGGCCACCGGCGCGTCCACCGCCGCCACCGGGTCGGCCACCCTCGCCACCGGCGCGGACAGCCTCGCCGCCGGAACCGGCACCCTCGTCGACGGCAGCAGCCAGCTCGTCGCGGGCGGCACCGCCCTGGAGTCCGGCACCGTGCAACTCGCCGACGGCAGCCACACGCTCGCCGACGCCCTCGCGACCGGAGCCGCGGACGCACCGAGCCTCACCGACGCGCAGATCTCCGAGAAGGCCGCGGTGATCGCGAACCCCGTCGACCTCAACCAACGGTGGGAGAACGCCTCGGACAGCTTCGGCGAGGGCTTCGCGCCCTTCTTCCTCGCCCTGGCCACCTTCGTCGGTGCACTCATCACGTGGCTCATCCTGCGGGCCCTGCCGACGCGGGCGCTCGCCAGCGCAGCCTCCGGCCTGCGGGCCACGATGACCGGGTTCCTGCCGGCCATGGCGATCGGGTTGAGCCAGGTCATCATCATGGTCCTGGTGCTCGTCTATGGCATCGGGCTGACCCCGGCGCACTGGCTGGGCATGTCCGCGTTCATCTACCTCACCACGCTTGCGTTCCTGGCCCTGCAGCAGATGTTCATCATTCTGTTCGGCACGGCGGCCGGCCGCGTGATCAGCCTGGTGCTGCTCATGCTGCAGCTCAGCTCCTCCGGCGGAACCTATCCCGTCGAGACCACGCCGGAGTTCTTCCAGATCCTGCACCCGTGGATGCCCGCTTCCTACGTCGTCACCGGGCTGCGGCAGCTCATCACGGGCGGGATCGACTCTAGACTGTGGCTTTCCGTGCTCGTTCTCGTAGGCATCCTGGTCGGCTCGATCGCGATCAGCGCCTGGAGCGCGTCTCGGCAGCGGATGTGGACGATCACCCGGCTGCACCCGGAACTGACCATCTAGGGTTGCGACCCGAACCGAGTGCGACGAAGGGACCGACAATGCCACGTGCCACGGGAACAAAACGGGCGATCCTGGACGCCGCACTGGAGCTGGCCGCCACCCGCGGGATCACCGGCACCACGATGGACGACGTCGCCGAACTCGCGCACGTGGCGAAGGGCAGCCTGTACTACAACTTCAGCTCGAAGGACAAGCTCTTCGAGGCGCTGCTGGAGGAGGGGGTCGGTTCGCTTTCCGACTCCCTCCGGGCGGCGCGGGACGGGTTGCACGGGAGCGAGGCGCTCGTCGCGCTGATCGCGGTGCTCCTCGACCTGATCGAATCGAACGCGGGACTGGCCAAGCTCATGGCGGCCGAGATCTTCCGCACCGACCGCGCCTGGCAGAAGACGCTGTTCGCCCTGCGGCACGAGGCCCTCGCGGTCTTCGCCGAGGCGATCGCCGAGGCCCGGCCGGCCACGGCGGCAGCGGGAACGAGCGGTCTGATGGCGTCGAGCGTCTTCGGCGCCGTGCTGATGGCGGGGCTCGAATGGCTGGTCTTCGATCCCGACCGCGACCGCGACGAGGTCTCCGCGGCCATCCTCGAGTCACTATCCGGCGGCCTGCTCGCCTGATCCCGCTCTGGGTCGTGCCGACGTGCTCCCGAAACCGGGACATTTCCGGTCATTGGCCCCCGGGGCGGCAGGTTCCGTGGGGCTCAGAGTGCTCACCGCGTTAGGATCGAGTGTGACCGGCGAAAACTTGATCGACCAGCCCGAGACCCTCCTTCCCGCGGAACCGGAGGTGATCGCGGCGCTCCGGAGTACCGAAAGCCACGCGTTGCCGTCCCTCGTCGCCGCGCACCCGACGTCGTCCCTGGCCTGGGCGGTGCTGGCGGATGTCGCCCACCTCGAGGGCCGCACGATCGAGGCATACGCCTTCGCCCGCGTCGGGTACCACCGCGGCCTCGACGCCCTCCGCAAGGCCGGCTGGCGCGGACACGGTCCGATCCCGTGGACCCACGAGCCCAACCGCGGGGTGCTGCGCGCCCTGTATGCGTTGCGCCGCTCTGCCGCCGAGATCAACGAGCAGGACGAGTTCGACCGCCTCACCGTCTTCCTGAACGACGCCGATCCGACCGCGATCGCGCGCATCAACCAGGAGACCATCACGCCTGATGGGTACCGGGCCGATGACCCTGCCCCGATCACCGAGGCGTTTTTCATCCGAGGAGAGAACTAATGCCAGCGATCGTTTTGGTCGGAGCCCAGTGGGGCGACGAGGGCAAGGGTAAGGCCACCGACCTCCTCGGCAGCCGCGTCGACTACGTCGTCAAGTTCAACGGCGGTAACAACGCCGGGCACACCGTCGTGATCGACGGCGAGAAGTACGCGCTGCACCTGCTGCCGTCCGGCATCCTGACCCCCGGTGTCACGCCGATCATCGCCAACGGCGTCGTCGTCGACATCGAGGTGCTCTTCGAGGAGCTCGACGCACTGATCTCCCGCGGCGTCGACGTGTCCCGGCTGAAGGTGAGCGCCAACGCGCACATCATCACCCAGTACCACCGCACGGTCGACAAGGTCACCGAGCGTTTCCTCGGCAAGCGCCAGATCGGCACGACCGGTCGCGGCATCGGCCCGACCTACGCCGACAAGATCAACCGCGTCGGCATTCGCGTGCAGGACCTCTTCGACGAGAACATCCTCCGCCAGAAGGTCGAGGGCGCCCTCGCCCAGAAGAACCACCTGCTCGTCAAGGTCTATAACCGTCGCGCCATCTCGGTCGACGAGATCGTGACCGACCTGCTCAGCTACGCCGAGCGCCTCCGCCCGATGGTCGCCGACACCGCGCTGCTCCTGCACGAAGCGCTCACCGCAGGCAAGACCGTGCTCTTCGAGGGCGGCCAGGCCACGATGCTGGATGTCGACCACGGCACGTACCCCTTCGTCACCTCCTCGAACGCGACGTCCGGCGGTGCGGTGACCGGATCGGGCATCGGCCCGAACCGGATCGACCGCGTCCTCGCCGTCGTCAAGGCGTACACGACCCGCGTCGGCGCCGGCCCGTTCCCGACCGAGCTCTTCGACGAGTCCGGCGAGTTCCTGCGCGCCAAGGGCTTCGAGTTCGGCACCACGACCGGCCGCCCGCGCCGCTGCGGCTGGTACGACGCGCCCGTCGCCCGCTACACGGCCCGCATCAACGGGGTCACCGACTTCGTGCTCACCAAGCTCGACGTGCTCACCGGCCTCGCCTCCATCCCGGTCTGCGTCGCGTACAGCGTCGACGGCGTCCGCCACGACGAGGTGCCCGTCTCGCAGTCCGACTTCCACCACGCGAAGCCGATCTTCGAGGACTTCCCCGGCTGGACCGAGGACATCACCGGCGCCCGCACCTTCGAGGAGCTGCCGCGGAACGCCCAGGACTACGTGCTCGCGCTCGAGAAGATGAGCGGCGCCCGCATCTCCGCGATCGGCGTCGGCCCCGGCCGCGAAGCGATCGTGTCCCGCCACGACCTGATCAACTAGCGACCAGGCCCGGCGCGGTTGAGGCCGGGCCGCAGGGTCTGAACGGAGAGAGCGGATGCGCGTGGCGCATCCGCTCTTGTCGTCTCGCGCCGTCCCACTCCGCGTCAAACGAGCGGATGCTGCCATTCACCGGCGGGATCCGGACGTTGCGCTCCGAGGGGGCCGACGCGGGCGGCCGCACACGTTACAGTCGGCAGGTGACCGATAGCACCGCCCCGCGCGACGCCCCCACTTCTGCCGCAGCCGTCCCCGCATCCGCAGCCGTCCCCGCATCCGCTCCTGCCGAGCCGGCCCGCCGTGCCCTCGTTGCGCTGCAGTTCCTCGGCATGGGCGTCGTCTGGGGCTCGAGCTTCCTGTTCATGAAGGTCGCCCTCGTCGGAGTGAGTTTCGGCCAGGTCGCCTGGTCGCGCCTCGTGCTCGGCGGCCTCACCCTCGGCCTGATCGTGCTCGTCACGCGGCCCCGGGTGAACGGCGGCCCCGTGCTGCCGCGCGACGCGGTCGTGTGGCTGCACTTCCTCGTGATCGCGGTGAGCGGATGCGTCGTGCCGCACCTCCTCTTCGCGTGGGCCGAGCAGTACGTGTCGTCGAGCCTCGCGAGCATCTACAACGCCGTGACGCCGATCATGACGGCCCTGATGGCGACCCTCGCCTTCCGGGTCGAACGGCTCGGGCGCGGGCAGGTGCTCGGGGTCGTCGTCGGGATCGCCGGCGTGCTCGTGATCATCGGGCCGTGGCGGTACGCGGCGCTCACCGGGGACCTCTGGGGCCAGCTCGCCTGCCTCGGCGCGGCCGTCTGCTACGGCTTCACCTTCGGCTACACCCGCCGGTTCCTGAGCGGGCGGCCGATCGCGGGGGCGACGTTCGCGTTCCTCAACATCGGGCTCGGCGGGGCGATCATGCTGCTGCTCACCCCGGTGCTGGCCTGGCACCCGGTGTCGCTCAGCCCGGCGATCGTCCTGAGCCTGCTCACCCTCGGCGCCCTCGGCACCGGGCTCGCCTACATCTGGAACATTAACGTGCTCCGCGCCTGGGGGCCCACGAATGCGTCGACGGTCACCTACGTGACGCCCGTCGTCGGCGTCGCCCTCGGGGTGCTGCTGCTCGGCGAGAGCCTCTCCTGGAACGAGCCGCTCGGCGCACTGCTCGTGCTGCTCGGCATCCTGCTCGCCCAGAAGCGCATCCGCTTGCGCCTGCCGCACCGCGTCCTCGCCTGATCCGAAACGAGGCCCGCGGCCAGGCCGACTCGTCAGGCCTCGCGGCGCAGTCTCGCTCACCGAGGCCCGGCCGGCTGAGTGCCGTATCCGCTCTCTCCGGCGCGATCGGGCGAATCGTGGGTGCGTTCCGGGAGTCAGAACGATTCACCCGCTTTCGCGCCCGGGCGCGCACGGTATCGTCGAACCATGGCCGAACACGAGGAGTTGCCCGCCGGCGCGGGGCAGGATGCGATCGACGAATTGACGGGCATCCGTCAGAGCATCGACAACATCGATGCCGCTCTCATCCACATGCTCGCTGAGCGTTTCAAGTTCACCCAGCAGGTCGGACGCCTCAAGGCGAAGCACGGCCTCCCGCCCGCAGACCCCGCGCGCGAGCTGCAGCAGATCCAGCGGCTGCGCGCGCTCGCCGAAGAGGCCAGGCTCGACCCGGGCTTCGCCGAGAAGTTCCTCAACTTCATCGTCGCCGAGGTCATCCACCACCACGTGCGGCTCGCCGGCGGCCAGGCCGCCTCGGGCGACGAGCAGGGGCCCGGCGCCGCGATCGGGGTCGAGCCCGATTCGGCGATCGGCGCCCCGGCACCCGCGACCGGCGTCGTCGCCGACTCCGCGATCGGCACCCCTGCTCCGGTCGCTGCAGCCCCGGCTCCCGCAACCACCGCAACTACCGCGCCTACCGCGCCTACCGCGCCTACCGCGCCTACCGCGCCTACGGCCCCGGCTCCCGCAGCCTCGGCGCCCACGACCCCGGCGCCTACGGCCCCGGCTCCCGCAGCCTCGGCCGCTGCAGCCCCGGCCCCCGCGGCCCCGGCGTCCGACCCAGCATCGTGAGCTGGGACCCGCACCACTTCCCCTCCCAGTCCGGCAAGTCCTTCGTCGTCACCGGCGCCAACGCCGGCCTCGGCTACTTCACAAGCGAACAGCTGGCCGCGACCGGAGCGCACGTCGTGCTCGCCTGCCGCAATCCGGTGAGAGCGGATGCCGCCCTCGCGGCTATCCGCGGACGGGTGCCCGGGGCATCCGTGTCGGCGATCACGCTCGACGTCGCCGACGCCGACAGCGTGCGCGCCGCGGCCGCGCTCCTGCTCGAGCTGCCCCGGCTCGACGGGCTCGTGCTCAACGCGGGCATCGTGCACCCGCCGCGGAAGCGGGAGGTGAGCGCGGCCGGTAACGAGATCGTCCTCGAGACGAACTATCTCGGGCACTTTCACCTCACCGCGCTCACGCTGCCGGCCCTGCTGCGCACGCCCGGCAGCCGGGTCGTCGCGCTCGGGTCGCTCGCGACGCGGCTGGTCGTCTCGCGCCTGGACAACCTGCAGCTCGCGACGGGGTACAGCGGCTGGGTCGCCTACGCGCAGTCGAAGATCGCGATGCAGGTGTTCGGCTTCGAGCTCGACCGGCGACTCCGGCTCGCGGGAGTCGGCGGACCTGACGGGGTGCAGAGCCTCGTTGCACACCCCGGCTACTCGGTGTCGGGGCTGACGCCGGGCATCCGTGGGGTCAATGAGCCCAGCCGGCCGCAGCGGTTCGCCGACAACCTGCAGGGCCTGATCGGCGCCCAGGGCAAGGACCACGGCGCCTGGCCGACCGTGCGCGCCGCCCTCGACACGGATGCCCGTGGCGGCGAATACTACGGCCCCCGCTATCTGACGCGCGGCGTGCCCACTCGCCAGCAACCCACCGACACGAGCCTCGACCCCTCGGTTGCGGCGAACCTCTGGTCCCGCACCGAGCGACTCACCCTCCCCTTCCCCGTCTAACCCGAGCGCCCCGAGCCGCTCCGCCCACCGCTCCCGCCCAAACCCGCCCAAACCCGCCGCGAGAGTACGAATTGTGCCCCTTCGACGCTGGCGAAGGGGCCATTTCTCCGCTCTCGCGAACCCGTCAGCGCGGCGCCCCGTTGCGAGAGTACGAATTGTGCCCTCATATCGCGCACCAAGGGGCCATTTCTCCGCTCTCGCGGGAAGAGTGAGGGGTGAGGGGTGCCGCGGGGGCTGGGTCGACGCGAACGCGACGGTTGGATGGGTCAGGGACGCCAGCCGCGGTCCCGAAGTGCGGTGTCGACCTTGCGCACGGCCGAGGCACTCTTGAGTCGAATATGGGTCTTGTTCAAGCGAACCACCCGCCAATCGGCTTCCATGATCGCGTCGAGTCGGTCGATGTCCCAGTGATACTGCTCTTCGTCCGTTCGATGCTGCTCGCCGTCGTACTCAACGAGCACTCGATACTCCCGGTAGACGAGGTCACCCGTCGCAATCTTCCGTCCCGACCTATCCGTCAGGGGAGCGTTCACTTCCGGCTCGGGTAGGCCGGCCCGCACCAGGAGTAGCCGGATCTCGGTTTCCCGTGGTGAGAGCACGCCGGGGCGGACCCACTCGAGCGCTTCTCTGAGCCGCCGTGCACCGCGCTTACCGGCGTGGCGCGCCACGCCGGTGCGCAGCTCGGCCATGGTCGCCAGCGGCCGCTTCCCTCCGACCAGGGCGTCGCCCATCACTATGAGTTCATCCAGGCTGAGCACGGCAGCGAGCTGGCGCCAGACATCGACCGGTGCGGCCACGCGATAACCGCCGATATCGACCCGGCGTACAGTGCCAGGTCGAGCGTGATGTGCGACGGTCCCTCTCACTCTCTGTCGTTCCGCCGGGTCGTCGACGCAGACATGAATCACGCCGGACGACGCGAACCTCCGGGGGAGAGGAAGACCGTGCAGGTGCGCTGCCGTGACGTGACTGAAGAACTGGGCCGTCGACATCCGCTCGGAGTATGCCGCTATGAGCGTCGCGATCGTTGCTGGGCCTACTCGTGGTGAGCGGATGCCGTGAAACGGCTGCTCAAGGTCCACGCCCCTCATCCGCTTCCGCGATACGCCCTCGTGGCGTCCACGGCGGGTGGTGAAGTGTCGGCCACGCAACGTGGGGGGAAGCTCGCGACGTCGTTTCATCCCCCGATGATGCCGATTCTCACGAACGAGCGAGCGTTCTATCCACAGCCCGTCGGCCAGGGACCGCGAGAGTACGAAAAAGGCCCCTTCGGATGTCGTGAAGGGGCCATTTTCGTACTCTCGCGAACCACACGCCCGTTCTGGGGGCGGGCGGCGGGAGCGCGGGGGGCTAGGCGAAGTGGGCGGGGAGGGTGGCGGTGTGGCGGGAGCGGAGGTCGGCGAGGGAGACCGTGAAGACGTCCTGGATTTCCAGGGCGTCGAGGGTGTTGTCGGTGACGCCGATGCGGAGAACCGGGTAGTTGCGGCCCTCGCAGAGGCCGAGGAACTTCACGTCGTCCTCGCGCGGCACCGAGACGATGACGCGGCCGGCCGACTCCGAGAACAGGGCGACGGATGCGTCGATCCCGTCCCGCTCGCAGATGTCGCCGAGCCACACGCGGGCCCCGACCCCGAACCGGAGCACGGCCTCGGCCAGGGTCTGCGCGAGCCCGCCGGAGGACAGGTCGTGCGCGCTGTCGACGAGCGCCTCGATCGACGCCGCGTGGAGCAGCCCGGCGAGGCGGGCCTCCCCGGCGAGGTCGACGACCGGCGGCAGGCCGCCGAGGTGCCCGTGCACGACATCGGCCCACGCCGAGCCGTCGAGTTCCTCGCGGGTGATGCCGAGCAGGTAGATGTTGTGGCCGTCGTCCTGCCAGCCGCTCGGCACCCGGCGGGCGACGTCGTCGATCACGCCGAGCACGGCGACGACGGGCGTCGGGTAGATCGGCTGGTCGCCGGTCTGGTTGTAGAACGACACGTTGCCGCCGGTGACGGGGATCTCGAGCTCGAGGCATCCGTCGGCGAGGGCGGTGACGGCGCGTTCGAACTGCCACATCACCTCGGGGTTCTCCGGGGAGCCGAAGTTGAGGCAGTCGCTGATGCCGACGGGCACCGCGCCGGTCGCGGCGACGTTGCGGTACGCCTCGGCGAGGGCGAGCTGGGCGCCGCGGTACGGGTCGAGCTGGCAGTAGCGCCCGTTGGCGTCGGTCGCGATGACGAAGCCGAGGCCCGACTCCTCGTCGATGCGGATCATGCCGGCGTCGTCGGGGAAGGAGAGCGCGGTGTTTCCGAGCACGTAGCGGTCGTACTGGTCGGTGATCCAGCTCGGGTCTGCGAGGTTGGGCGAGCCCAGCAGGGAGAGGAACTGCGCGCGCAAGTCGGCGGCATCCGTCGACCGGGGCAGAGCAGAGGCCGAGTCGGCCTGGAGCGCGTCGATCCAGGTCGGGTAGGCGACCGGGCGGTCGTAGACCGGGCCATCGATCGCGACGGTGCGCGGGTCGACGTTGACGATCTCTTCGCCGTTCCAGTCGATCACGAGCCGTCCGGTGTTGGTGACCTCGCCGAGCACGCTCGTCTCGACGTCCCACTTCCGGGTCATCGCGAGGAAGCCCTCGAGCTTCTCCGGGGTGACGACTGCCATCATCCGCTCCTGGCTCTCGCTCATCAGGATCTCCTCGGCGGTGAGCGTCGGGTCGCGCAGCAGCACCTTCTCGAGCTGGATGTACATGCCGCCGTCGCCGTTCGAGGCGAGCTCCGAGGTGGCGCAGCTGATGCCGGCCGCGCCGAGGTCCTGGATGCCCTCGACGAGCTTGTCGCGGAACAGCTCGAGGCAGCACTCGATGAGCACCTTCTCGGCGAAGGGGTCGCCGACCTGCACCGCGGGGCGCTTGGTCGGGCCGTCGGCGCTGAAGGTGTCCGAGGCGAGAATGGATGCCCCGCCGATGCCGTCTCCGCCGGTGCGGGCTCCGAAGAGCACGACCTTGTTGCCCACGCCGCGGGCGTTGGCGAGGTGCAGGTCCTCGTGCCGGAGCACGCCGACCGAGAGCGCGTTGACGAGCGGGTTGCCCTGGTAGACCGAGTCGAACCAGGTCTCGCCGCCGATGTTCGGCAGGCCGAGGCAGTTGCCGTAGAAGGAGATGCCGGAGACGACGCCGTGCACGACGCGTGCGGTGTCCGGGTCGTCGATGCGGCCGAAGCGGAGGGCGTCCATCACGGCGACCGGTCGGGCGCCCATCGAGATGATGTCGCGCACGATGCCGCCGACGCCGGTCGCGGCGCCCTGGAACGGCTCGATGTAGGAGGGGTGGTTGTGCGACTCGATCTTGAAGGTGACGGCCCAGCCTTCACCGACGTCGAGCACGCCCGCGTTCTCGCCCATGCCGACCATGAGGTTCTTCTTCATGGCGGGGGAGACCTTGTCGCCGAACTGGCGCAGGTACTTCTTCGAGCTCTTGTAGGAGCAGTGCTCGCTCCACATCACCGAGTACATCGCGAGCTCGCCGCTCGTGGGCCGGCGGCCGAGGATGGTGCGGATCTCCTGGTACTCGCCTGCGGTCAGCCCGAGGGCTCCGAAGGGCTGGTCCTTGTCCGGGGTGGCGATCGCGTTCTCGACGGTGTCGGCGATGCCGCGGGAGTGGGTGTTTGAGGCAGCGGTCACGAGCGGTGTACTCCCAGAGTCAACGGATGCTTAGCGCGGCCCAGTCTACCGGTTGCCTTCCCGGAGGGCCGTGGCCCCTCGGAACTGTTGCCGCTGCGGACACCTGTGACCGGCGCACCGGCCACAGTTGTCCGCACCGGCAGCACCTGCCGCGAATTCGGGCCGCACTGTCCTTTCGGGAGCGCCCCGTTCGTTCCTAGAGTAGATCCCACCATTCCCGATGGGTCATTCGCTGAAATCCCCGATGAAGGAGTCACCATGCCCAGCTATGTTGCCCTGACCTACACCCGCGACGTCGACTGGACCGCCCCGGAGCAGGCGGCAGAGATGCAGGAGTACCGCGAGTTCGGCCGCGACGCCGAGGCCGTCATCCGCGGCGGTGCCGCGCTCTACCCGACCCAGACCGCTACGACCGTGCGGGTCACCGGCGGCAAGGGCGGCGACATCGTCGTCGGCGACGGCCCATACGCCGAGACCAAGGAGGCCCTCACCGGCTTCTACCTGCTCGAGTGCGACAGCCTCGACGAGGCGATCCGGCACGCGGCCGCGATCCCCGCCGCCTGGAACGGCGTCGTCGAGGTGCGTCCGACGGTGCCGACCCTGATGTGATGACCGCGACGGATGCCGGTGGCGGTATCCCTGAGGTGTCGCGAATCGACGTTCCCGCCGGCGATGAACCTCGATCTGCGCCACCTCACGGGACTATCCGGAGCGCGGCAGTCGCGGCAGTCGAGGCCGGCCCCGACCCGGGCGGCGCGCTCGCCGCCCTGCTGCGGGGCGAGCGGCGCCGGGTGCTGGCCACCGTCATCCGCCTGACCGGCGACCTGCACCTCGCCGAAGACGCCGTGCAGGACGCCGCCGTCAGCGCCCTCGAGACCTGGCGTCGGATCGGCGTGCCGCCGAATCCGCGCGCCTGGCTCACCCTCGCGGCCAAGCGGCGGGTGATCGACCTGCTCCGGCGGGAGGGCGCGCGGCCGGTCAAGGAACGGGAGGCGATCATCCTGGCCGTGCAACGGGCCCCCGACGACACCCCGCCCGGCGTCGTCCGCGACGACCAGCTCCGGCTGATCTTCACCTGCTGCCACCCGGCTCTCGCGCAGGAGGCCCAGGTCGCGCTCAGCCTGCACGTGCTCTGCGGGCTGAGTGTCGCCGAGGTCGCCCGGGCGCTCCTCGTCTCGGAGGCGACGATGGCCAAGCGCCTCACCCGGGCGCGGCGCAAGATCGCCGACGCCGGCATCCGCTATCGGGTTCCCGATGCCGAGGAGCTGCCCGGCCGGCTGGGCGCCGTCGCGACGACCGTGTTCCTGCTGTTCACCGAGGGCTACGCGTCCCGGTCGGCGGATGCCCCGCCTCCCGTGTCCCCACCCCCGCCGCCCGTGTCGCCCGCGCCGCTTCCGCCAGGGCCGGCCGAGCGGGCCGGGCCGCCCGGCGCATCCGTCGCAGAGGCGGCGATCCGGCTGGGTCGGCTACTCGTCGAGCTGATGCCGGGCGAGCCCGTGCTCGAGGGGCTCCTCGCGACGATGCTGCTCCAGCACTCCCGGCTTCGCGCCCGGTTCGACGACGCCTGCGACATCGTGCTCCTGGCGGACCAGGATCGCAGCCTCTGGGACACTGACCTTGCCGCGGAGGGCATCGAGCTCGCCGCGTCCGCGATCCGCGGCAGCAGCATCCGCCCCGAACGGTTCGCGGTCACGGCCGCGATCGCCGCCTGCCATGCCCTCGCAGCGGATGCCGCGGCGACCGACTGGAACGCGGTCCTCGCCTGGTACGACGTGCTGCTCCACCTCGACCCGAGCCCGGTCGTGCGGCTGAACCGGGCGGCCGCCCTCGCCGAGAGCGGCGACCCGGCCGCGGCGCTCGCCGTCGTGGACCGGATCGAGGGCCTCGACGACTACTTCTGGTTCCACGCGACCCGGGCGGAGCTGCTCCGCAGGCTGGGGCGCGACCGGGAGGCGGGCGTCGCTGCTGTCGTGGCGGCCGGGCTCACCGAGTCCGCGGCGCAGCGCCGACTGCTCGCGCGCCGGCATCCGCTCTGAGGCAGGCGCGCGAGCGCCCACACGCCCGGCCGCAGGCATCCGCGCCGAGGCAGGCGAGAGCGCCCGAGCGCCCGCATCCGCGGGTACATTGCTGGCATGGAAAGAGCATCCGTTCGCGCCCGCCACCGGGCGCTCCTCGCGGCCAGGGACTCGACGGAGCGGCTCGAGTTCTTCAGCGACGCCGTGTTCGCCATCGCGATGACGCTCCTCGTGCTCGACTTGCGGGTGCCCTCGCTCGCGACAGTCCCGCGGGACGAACTCGGTCGGGCGCTTCTCGACCAGGCGCCCAAGTTATTCGCCTACGTGCTCAGCTTCGCCGTGATCGGCCTGAACTGGTCGAGCCATTTCCGTCGGTTCCAGGTGATCGACCGGGTTGACCGGCGCCTGGTGCAACTCGACCTGCTGCTCCTGATGCTGGTCGCGTTCGTGCCGTTTCCCACGGCGGTGCTCAGCGAGTACGGCCCGGAGGTCCTGAGCGTCGTGCTCTATGCGGCCACGGTTGCGCTGATCATCGCCGTGCAGTGCCTGATCTGGGTACACGTCAGGAGGGCGGGCCTGCTCAGCACCCTGGTCGACCGCGGGCTGTATCGCTACGTGCGGCGCAACATCCTGGTGCCCGGAGTCGTGTTCACGGTCTCGATCGGGATCGCCCTTCTCGGCCAGCCCCTGATCGCGATGCTCAGCTGGATCGTGATCTCGCCCGCATCGATACTGCTCAGTCGGGCCAGAATCGTTCGCTCTGATGAATACGAGCCGGCCGTGCGCCCCCGGTCGCCCGCGGGCGTGACCGCCGTGCCTGGAACGCACGCCGGGCCTGCCCCGCCAGCCACACCTGCCGCGCAGGGCCCCTGAGTGGATGCACCGTGCCACGATGGAGGAATGACCTACCTTCCGGCTGACACCAGATATGAGTCCATGCCCTACCGCCGCACCGGGAAGAGCGGCCTCAAGCTACCGGCCGTCTCGCTCGGGCTGTGGCAGAACTTCGGCGGGGTCACCCCGCTCGAGACGCAGCGCGCGATCCTGCGCCGCGCCTTCGACCTCGGCGTGACGCACTTCGACCTCGCCAACAACTACGGCCCGCCGTACGGCAGCGCCGAGAGCAACTTCGGGATCCACCTCAAGCAGGACTTCCGGCCGCACCGCGACGAGCTCGTCATCTCGACCAAGGCCGGCTACGACATGTGGGCGGGCCCCTACGGCGAGTGGGGCTCCCGCAAGTCGCTGCTCGCGAGCCTCGACCAGTCGCTCGGCCGGATGGGCCTCGACTACGTCGACGTGTTCTATTCGCACCGCGCCGACCCGGACACCCCGCTCGAGGAGACCATGGGCGCGCTGCACACCGCGGTCACGAGCGGCCGCGCCCTCTACGCCGGCATCTCCTCATACTCGCCGGAGCGCACCCTGCAGGCCGCGGCGATCCTCGCCGACCTCGGTACGCCGCTGCTCATCCACCAGCCCTCGTACTCGATGTTCAACCGCTGGGTCGAGGACGACCTGCTGAGCACCCTCGAGGACCTCGGCGTCGGCTGCATCGCCTTCTCCCCGCTCGCCCAGGGGCTGCTCACCGACCGGTACCTGCACGGGGTGCCCGCGGACTCCCGGGCGGCACGCGCCGGGTCGATGAAACGCGACATGGTCAGCGACGAAACGCTCGTCCACATCCGCGCCCTGACCGACATCGCCGAGGCGCGCGGGCAGTCGCTCGCGCAGCTCGCCCTCGCCTGGGTGCTGCGGCGCCCGGAGGTGACGTCGGCGCTGATCGGGGCGTCCTCGGTCGCGCAGCTCGAGACCAACGTCGCCGCCGTCGAGAACCTGACCTTCACAACCGCGGAGCTCATCGCGATCGACGCGCACGCCGTCGACGCCGGCATCAACCTGTGGGAGGCATCCGCCGCCGTCTAGAAGCTCACTGTTCGCGAAAGCGGGTGAATCGTCGGTTGCGGTACTGATAACGACGACTCACCCGCTTTCGCGGGATAGGGCGGGCGAGCGGATGCCGGCGCGCACCGCAGGTGCCCGGGTTACGCGGTTGCGAGCATCCGCTCGATCGCGGAGGTGAAGAACGTGAGGCCGTCGGTGCCGCTGCGCATCGCGGACGCGGTGTCCGGGCCGAAGCCGGGCTCGACCGCGTGCTCGGGGTGCGGCATCAGGCCGACGACGTTGCCGCGCGCGTTGCTGATGCCGGCGATGTCGTTGAGGGAGCCGTTCGGGTTCAGGCCGACGTAGCGCACCACGACGCGGCCTTCGCCCTCGAGCGCGGCGAGTGTCTCGGCTGAGGCGATGAAGCCGCCCTCGCCGTTCTTGAGCGGGATGGTGATCTCCTGGCCGGCGGTGAAGCCGCTCGTCCAGACGGTGTCGGTGTTCTCGACGCGCAGCTGCTGGTCGCGGCAGATGAACGAGCCGTGGTCGTTGCGGGTCAGTCCGCCCTCGAGCAGGTGGGCCTCGGTGAGCATCTGGAAACCGTTGCAGATGCCGAGCACCGGCATGCCGCTGTTCGCGGCGTCGATGACCTCGGCCATGATCGGCGAGAGGCTCGCGATCGCTCCGGCGCGCAGGTAGTCGCCGTAGCTGAAGCCGCCGGGCAGCACGATCGCGTCGACGCCGCGGAGGTCGTGCTCGCCGTGCCAGAGCGCGACGGCTTCGGCGCCCGCGATCCGGATCGCGCGCTGCGCGTCACGGTCGTCGAGCGAACCGGGGAAGGTGACGACGCCGATGCGCATCAGGCGGATGCCCCGACTGTGCTGTCGGCGCCGACGACGTGGATGCCGACGACGTCTTCGATCACGGCGTTGGAGAGCACGGAGTCGGCGAGTTCGCGCACTTCGGCGAGCATGGCCTCGTCGACGGGCCCGTCGACGGTGAGCTCAAAACGCTTGCCGAGGCGAACGCTCGTGAACCCGGTCTTGCCGAGGCGGCCGAGGACGCCGGCGACGGCTTTTCCCTGCGGGTCGAGCAGCTCGGCCTTGGGCATAACTTCAACGACGATGGTTGGCATGGTTCACTCCGAGACGTCGGGGGCGTGGATGCCTCGATTCTACAGTCCACGGGGGCCGCACCCGGGTCGGCTTCTACCGCCCGCTGCCGGCGCCGCTCTGCCCGAAGCCCGGTGCGATGCCGGTCCCCGGTGCGAGGCCGGCCTGCCCGAGCAGCACCCCGCGCAGCACGTCGCGGATCGCCGCGACCCCTTCGAGTGTCTCGACGAAGCTCGTGCTGAGCGGCGACAGCCCGATCCGCAGCCCCTCCGGCCCGCGGAAATCGGGGATGACGTCGTGTTCCCAGAGCGTCGTCGTGACCTGCCGCATCGCCGGGTGGTTGACCGTGACGTGGCCGCCGCGGTGGGCATGGTCGCGCGGCGACGTGAGCGTCACACCGAGCGGCGCGAGCCACTCGTCCACGAGGGTGATCGCGAACTCGGTGAGCGCGACCGACTTCGCCCGCACCTCCTCGATGCCCGCCTCGCCGATCATCGCAATCGTGTCCTGCATCGCGAGCATCCCGACGATCGGCGGCGTCCCGCTCTGAAACCGGCGGATGCCGTCGGCCGGGTGATACCCCGGCCCCATCGTGAACACGTCCCTGGTCCCCATCCAGCCCTGGATCGGCTGGGTGAGTACGTCCTGCAGGTCACGGCGCACATACCCGAAGGCGGGAGCCCCCGGCCCGCCGTTGAGGTATTTGTACGAGCAGCCGACGGCGAGGTCGACGTCGCAGAGGTCCAGCTCGACCGGGACGGAGCCGACGGAGTGGCTGAGGTCCCAGAGCACGAGGGCGCCGACCGAGTGTGCGGCCGCAGTGATCCGGCGCATGTCGGCGAGGAATCCCGAGCGGTAGGCGACGTGGCTGAGCAGCACGAGCGCGGTCTGCGGGCCGATCGCCGCGCGCACCTGGTCGACCGAGACCCCGCCGGCAGGGTCGGAGTGGATCCAGTGCAGGGTGAGGCCGCGCTCGGCGGCGATGCCCTCGAGCAGGTACCGGTCGGTGGGGAAGTTGTCGGTGTCGAGCACGATCTCGGTGCGCGCCGGTTCCGAGCCGACCCTGCGGTAGTCCACCGCCGCGCGGGCGAGCTTATAGAGCAGTACGGTCGTCGAGTCGCCGATGAAGACCTGGCCGGGTCCCGCCCCGAGCGCGACCCGTCCGAGCTCGTCACCGATCCGGAACGGCAGGTCCATCCACTCCTCGTCCCAGCCGCGGATCAACCGGGTGCCCCAGTTGTGCCTCAGGAACTCGGTGATCCGCCCGAGACTCGCGAGGGTGGGCCGGCCGAGCGAATTGCCGTCCAGGTAGACGAAGGGATCGGCCGCCGCGCCCGCCTCGGTGCCCACGAACTGCCGACGGTAGTGGGCCAGCCCGTCGATCCGGTCCATTCTGCGCGCGAAGACGAGGTGGGCATCCGTGCCGCCCTCGCCGCCGGCACCGGTGCGGCTCTGGTCGGGAGGAGGCGTCATCGGGAGTCCTTGGTTCTCAGGGAGGCTGCGGGCCGTTGACCGGCGCGACGCGGTTCTCCGGCGAGATTCACGGGTTCGCACGCGAGACCCGGTTCTCCGGCGCGATTCTATCCCGGACGGCGGAATCCGGGCGTGGACACAGGCGACATGGAGGATTCCCTCCGACCAGGCATAGCCGGGGGACTTAGAATCGACTCCATGACTTCGTCCGAACCGACCACGCAGGACGGCGCACAACCGCGTCGGCGCGACGCCCGGCAGAACCGGGAGCGCCTGATCGTCGAGGCACGGGCGCTCATCGCGCAGAACGGGGTCGACGCCTCCCTCGAGGAGATCGCCCGCCGTGCGGACGTCGGCGTGGCCACGCTGTACCGCAACTTCCCGACCAGGGACGACCTCGTGCGCGCCCTCTACGACATCGCGCTCGCCGAACTCGCGACCGTCCGCGACGAGGTCGTCGCGGCGCCGACGGCCTGGGCCGGCATCGAGCTCTACATGGAACGTGTCTCCGAGTGGCTCGTCGCCGACCCCGCGCTCCCGCACATCCTCAAGCGCATGGAGGTCATCGACCCGGGCAGCGGTCGCGGCAAGGAATTCCAGACCGTGATCGCGGGGCTCGTCGCCCGCGCGAAGAAGGACGGTGCACTGCGAGCGGATGTCGACGCGGTCGACCTCGCGGTCCTGGTCACCATGGTCGGTTCCCTCGGCACGCACGGCGGCGGTCACACCGGCCAGTGGCGCAGGCAGCTCGCGATCGTGCTCGACGGCCTGCGCCTGCCGGCCACGGACCGGCCCCGGCTGCCCGGCCGGCCGCTCGCCGCCCGCGAATTCCAGGCGGCGGTTCACGGGCTCACCCGGCGCGCCAAGCGCGCGGCATCCGGCAGCGGTTCCGGGCGCTGAGTGAAGGTCGCGACCGTCTACGACGTCGCCGCCCACGCGGCGGTGTCGATCGCGACGGTGTCCCGGGTGCTGCGCCGGCCGGATGACGTACGCGAGTCGACCAGGCAGCGGGTCCTCGCCTCCGTGCAGGCCCTCGGCTACGTGCCGAGCGCGAGCGCACGCTGCCTCGCCGCCCAGCGCACCGGCGTGCTCGGCCTGTTCTTCCCCGGCATCGACGACGAGGATGACGGGGGAGAGGCGCCGTTCGTGCAGGACCTCTCGGTCTCGATGGTCGTCGACGCGGCCGGCGGCAGCGAGGTCGCACCGCCGAACCTGTCCTTCGACGGGGTGCTGCGCGGCAGCGAGCGCGAAGCCTGGCGCCAGGGTTTCGCCCTCATGGTCGGCGTCGGCAGGGATGCCAATCCCGCCGACATGTTGCGGGACATCGCCGGACGGGTCGACGCTGTCGCGGTGCTCGCCGGCAGCGTCCCGGACGAGCTCCTCAAGCACGTCTCGCGGCGGATCCCCGTCGTACTGATCGGCGGTCCCCGCCGCTGCGCCGAGATGGACTTCGACCACGTCAGCGTGAGCAACCGGGAAGGCATGCGCGCCCTGACCGCGCACCTCCTGGAGAACGCAGACGCCACCGACCTCGCCTTCGTCGCCGGGCCCGCCGATTCGCCGGACAGCGCCGAGCGCTATCAGGGCTTCGTCGAAGCCCTCGAGGGGGCGGGCTTCGACCCGGCCGCCGCGACGATCCTGCAGGGCGACTTCTCCCGCATCCGTGCCCGTCGGCTCGCCGAAACGCTGCTCGCCACCGGGCGGATGCCGCGGGCCCTGGTCTGCGCGAACGACCGGACAGCGCTCGGCATGCTCGACGTGCTCGTGCCCGCCGGGGTGCGCGTGCCGGAGGACGTCATCGTGACCGGTTTCGACGGCATCGAGGCCGGGCGCCTGTCGACCCCGCGGCTCACGACGGTGTACCAGCCGATGGTCGAGCTCGGGCGGGCGGCGATCCGGGCGATGCTCAGCCGGATCGAGCACCCCGACCAGCCGCCGATCACGGCGCGCCTGCCCGTGAAGGTGCTGCTCCGCGAAAGCTCGGAGGGCACCCTCCCCGCCTGACCCGCGCCCGCTGCACGTGCCGACTGTCGCCGCTGTCGCTCAGTGTCGCCGGTGGACCGGGTCGCCTCGGCGGCAGCGGCGATTCTCGGCGGAGGCCGGGGTGCGGCGGCGTTGCCGCGCCTAGGCTTGAGTCCTCGGCAGCACGGCGGCAGACCCGGCCGTCGGGCCGGAAACGGAGCGCACCATGAGCACGATCGACCCCACTGTCACCCCGCCAGCGACCGGGCGCCATTCAGCCGAGGCGGCCATCATCGCGGACGTCACGAAGGTCACGGATGCCACGGGCGTCGCGGACGTCACGGACGTCACGGACGTCGCGGACGTCGCGGACGTCGCGGACGTCACGAGCGCTGCGGCCGGCACGTTCGACGGGTGGCCCGGGGTGCCGCGGTTCGGCACCCTGCCGGTCCCGCTGACGGATGCCGTCGCGAACGTCGGCATCGACCTCCCCTTTGGGCGCGTGACGGCCCTGCATGCGCGGCCGGAGGCATCCGCTCGAGGCGTCGTGCTTCTCGTGCCCGGGTTCACCGGTTCGAAGGAGGACTTCGGCGGTTTCCTGCCGTTGCTCGCCGACCTCGGCTGGGACGCCTGGTCGTACAGCCAGCGCGGGCAGGCGGACTCCGCGGCCCCCGCCGGCGCCGAGAATTACACCCTCGAGGCGTTCGCGCAGGACGTCGTCGCCGTGGCCGAACTCGTCGGCAGCGGCCGGCCCGTGCACCTGCTCGGGCACAGCTTCGGCGGGGTCGTTGCCCGGGCGGCCGCGATCCTCGCGCCCGAGCGCTTCCTCGACGTCACCCTGCTCTGCTCGGGTCCGCACGGCTGGGCCGGGCGGATGGAGCGCGAGGAGGCGATCCTCCGCGAGCGCGGATCGGCGGCGTGGTGGAACGAGGACAATCCGCACACCGTTGGGCTGCCCGATGCCGCCCTGACCGCCGACGAGGCCTTCCGCCGGCTGCGGATGGGGGCCACGAGCGACGACCAGTTGCTCGGCGCGGCCGCGATCCTCAGCGACGAGACCGACAGCACCGGCGAACTGCTCGCGACCGGCCTCGACACCCTCGTCGCGCACGGCGTCGACGACCCGGCCTGGCCGCAGGACTGGCAGGCGAGCATGGCCGGCCTGCTCGATGCCCGGTACGCGATCATCCCGGAGGCCGCGCATTCGCCGCAGCTTGAGAACCCGGAGGCGACCGCCGACCTGCTCGATGAGTTCTGGGGTCGCGACCGCGCGCATCCGCCGGTCGAGCCGCAGCAGCAGTAGCAACTCGCGCCTTGCCGCGCCCGCACCCCGCGCCCGCATCAGCGTCGAGCGTCGCCGTTCGCGTCGAGTGTCGCCGCTGTAGCGGGTCGATTCGGTAAGAACGGCGACACTCGCTGGGGAGTGCGCGGGGTTGCCCGTACTGGCCGCCGCCGGTGCGGCCTCGCCCGGACTTGCGATACTGGCCGAATCGTCAGTGGGCGCCGGAGCCGGGCAGAGGCGCACGAACGCCCGCGGTCGTCAGGCGGGGAGCGCCGTGCGCACCACGATCTGGTTGCCCCAGGGGTCGTCGAAGCCGAGGGTCTGCCCGTCGTGCCGGGTCTCGATGCCGAAGTGGGACATCCGCTCGCCGAGCGCACCGAGGTCGTCGGCGCCGGGCAGCACGATGTCGACCTCGCCGAGGCCGAGGGCGAGGCGGCGCCGGCCCGAGCCGGCGCTGTTCCAGGTGTTCATCGCCATGTGGTGGTGGTACCCGCCGGCCGAGACGAAGAGCGCGGACGGGCCGAAGTTCGCGGTGGCCTCGAAGCCGAGCCGGTCGACGTAGAAGGTGCGGGCGGTGGGCACGTCGCCGACGGAGAGGTGCACGTGCCCGACGATCGCGTTGCCGGCGCCGGGGTCGGACAGCCCCGTCTCGGTGAGGTGCTCGCCGATGAAGGTGTTGGGGTCGAGGGCGAGGGTGGCCATCTCGACCTGGCCGTGGGTCCAGCTCCACTCGGTGCGGTCACGGTCCCAGTAGAGCTCGATGCCGTTGCCCTCTGGATCGGTGAAGTAGAACGCCTGGCTGACGAGGTGATCGGCGCTGCCGGTGAAGGTGCCCGGATGCTTCGTCGCGACCGAGTAGACCGCTGCGGCGAGCTGCGCCTGGGTCTCGAACAGGATCGCGGTGTGGAACAGGCCGCTCGAGCGCGGCTCGGGGGCCGCGAGCTCCGGGGCGTGCTGCAGGATCACGATCGGGGTCGTGCCGCGCCCCATCACGGCGATGGCGCCGTCCTGGCTGAGCAGGCTGAGGGTGACGGCGTCGCGGTAGTACGCGATCATGCGGTCGAGGTTGCCGACGCGCAGGGTGACGGCGCCCATTCCGGTCGCCGCGGGGAGGAGTTCTGCTGCAGATCTGGTCACACCTGCGTCAACGGATGCCCCCGCCCCGCTATTCCGCGCCGCGCCGCCCCGAAGGTGCGGCGGTGTACCCCGGTGCTCGCTCTGCGGCCCCGGTCTGAGGCGTGGGGCGTGGCCAACTCAGGAGATGTGCGGGGTGGGCGTGGTTGGGCCGCACTGGTTCGGGGGTTTCCTGCGGTCGGTGGGCCGGATTTCCTGAGTTAGCCCCCTCGTGCGTGCCGGAGCGGCCTCTCCTGCTGACCGTTGCGGCCCCGGTGGCGGTCGGGTCTGCGGTGGTGGGTGTGGCTAACTCAGGAGATGTGCGGGGTGGGCGTGGTTGGGCGGCACTGGTTCGGGGGTTTCCCACGGTCGGTGGCGCGGATTTCCTGAGTTAGCCCCCACGTGAGGGTGAGAGGCGGCGTAGAACGGCGAACGAGTGCTGCCGGACCGGCGTTGCGGGGCGGGAGGGGTCAGTCCTGGTGGAGCTGGATCAGGTTGCCGCAGGTGTCGTCGAAGACGACAGAGGTGCCGAAGGCATCCGTGTACGGCTCGCTCGTGAACTGCACGCCGAGGCGGCCGAGCCGCTCGTATTCGGCGCGGACGTCGGGGCTGCCGAAGACGATCGCGGGCAGGCCGAGGGCACGGATGCCCTGGGCGTATTTCGCGGCGACCTTGTTGTCGCTCGGCTCGAGGAGCAGGCCGACGCCGTCCGGGTCCTCCGCGGACTTGACGATGTACAGCTGGTGCTCGGGCATGGCGAGGAGCTTCTCGAATCCGAGGACGGAGGTGTAGAAATCGAACGCGGTGGCGGGGTCTTTCACGTGGACGCTGCACATCTTGATTCGCATGCCCGGAGCGTAACATTCGGCGGCGCCGGGCGCCGAGTCCTGTGACCGCGCGCGTCGGGTCGCGGTCGACCCGCGGGACGGATGCCCGGGGCCGGCGAGGCCGTGGATCAGGAGCGGGGGACAGCTGTCGGCCCGGTATGCGGGTCTGGCGCCCGGATCAGGCCGTCATCTCGGTACGCGGGACGGATGCCCGGGGCGGGCGAGACCGTGGATCAGGTACGCGGGCCAGCCGCCGGCCGGGTACCTGGGTTAGCCGTCAGCCGTCAGCCGTCAGCCGTCAGCCGTCAGCCGTCAGCAGTCAGCAGTCAGCCGGGTACCCGGGTCAGGCGAGCGGGGCGGCCCCGGCGAGCCGCGTGAGCAGTTCGCGGTAACGGGCGGCGGTGCGCTCGATGATGTCCTCGGGGAGGGCCGGGGGCGTACCGGTCTGGTCCCAGTGCGCGCTCAGCCAGTCGCGGACGATCTGCTTGTCGAAGCTGGACATCCGCTGCTCGGGGGTCGTGCCGGTCTGCCAGAGGGCGGCGTCCCAGTAGCGGCTCGAGTCGCTCGTGAGCACCTCGTCGGCGAGGGTGATCTCGCCGGTCGCCCGGTCGGCGCCGAACTCGAACTTGGTGTCGGCGAGGATCACGCCGCTCTTCTCGGCGACGACGGATGCCCGGCGGAAGATCTCGAGGGAGAGGCGGCGCAGCTCTGCGGCGACGTCGGCGCCGACGAGCTCGACCGTGCGCTCGAAGGAGATGTTCTCGTCGTGCTCGCCCATCGGGGCCTTCCAGGCCGGGGTGTAGATCGGCTCGGGCAGGCGGTCGCCGTTCTGCAGCCCTGCCGGGAGCGGGAGGCCGCAGACCGTCTGGCTGACCTGGTATTCCTTCCAGCCGGATCCGGTCAGGTAGCCGCGCACGACGCACTCGATCGGGAACATGTCGAGGGTCGTGCAGAGCATGGCGCGGCCGGCGACGGCGGCGGGGATGCCGTCGGTACCGTGCGTGACCGCGGTGACCGCGGTGACCGCGGTGACCGCGGTGTCAGCGGTGCCCGAGGTCTCGGCGGTCGCAGCATCCGCCAGCAGGTGGTTGGGAATCCCGGCGAGCTGGCCGAACCACCAGAGGCTGAGCGTCGTGAGCAGCACACCCTTGCCCGGGATACCGGGCTCGAGCACGTGGTCGAAGGCGCTGACGCGATCGCTCGCGACCACGAGCACGCGGGAGGCGGCGTCGAGGTCGGGCGTCGCGGCATCCGCTGCCGGAGCGGCCGGCACGTACAGGTCGCGGACCTTGCCGGAGTAGGCGTGGCGCCAGCCCGGGAGGTCGAGGGGGGCGGATGCGGTCGGCTGGTCGAGTGCGGTCACGGCCCCATTCTCCCGCACCGGCCCGCCCCCGCGCCAAACCCGCCCCGCGGGACGCGCCAGCAGGGCGGCCGTTTCCCGGGGCGGCGGGTCAGGAGGCGACGCGGGCGGCGATGTCCGTGCGGAACTGCGCACCCTCGAGGGTGATCTCGGCGAGGGCGGCGTACGCGCGGCTGCGGGCCTCGGCGAAGCCGTCGCCGAGCGCGACGACACTCAGCACCCGGCCGCCGGTGGAGACGAGCGTTCCGTCGACGAGGGCCGTCGCGGCGTGCGCGATTGTGACGCCGTCCACAGCGGATGCCGCGTCGAGGCCGACGAGCGGCCGCCCGGTCACCGGGGTGTCCGGGTAGTTCTCGCTCGCCAGCACGACGGTCACGCAGGATTCCCCGGAGAACACCGGTCGCGCGAGCCCGCCGAGCCCGCCGGTGGACGCCGCGAGCAGCAGCCCCGAGAGCGGGGTCACCAGCCGGGGCAGCACGACCTGGGTCTCGGGGTCACCGAAACGCGCGTTGAACTCGATGACGCGGATGCCGGCATCCGTCAGAATGAGGCCGCAGTAGAGCAGCCCGATGAAGGGGGTGTCCTCGGCGGCGAGGCGGCGGACGGTGGGGAGGGCGATCGTGTCGAGGACCTCGTCGACGAAGGCCTGCTCGCTGCCGAAGCCGGCGTCGAGCCAGGGCAGCGGCGAGTATGCGCCCATGCCGCCGGTGTTCGGGCCGAGGTCGCCGTCGGCGAGGCGCTTGTAGTCCTGCGCGGGGGAGAGCGGCAGCACGGTGTGGCCGTCGCTCAGGAAGAACAGGGAGACCTCCTGGCCGGCGAGGAACTCCTCGATGAGCACGCCGCCGTGCTGCAGCCAGTGCTCGGCGTGGGCGAGGGCGGCGGCGCGGTCTTCGGTGACGAGCACGCCCTTGCCCGCCGCGAGCCCGTCGGCCTTGACGACGTAGGGTGCCCCGAACGTGTCGAGGGCGTGGGTCGCCTCGGCGAGGGTGCCGGCGCGTTCGGCACGGCCGGTCGGCACGCCGGCCTCGTCCATGATGCGCTTGGCGAAGGTCTTGCTGCCCTCGAGGGCGGCGGCGGCGCGGCCGGGGCCGAACACCGGGATGCCCTGTGCCCGCAGCGCGTCGGCGACGCCGGCGACGAGGGGGGCCTCCGGCCCGATCACGACGAGGTCGACCCCGTGTGCGATCGCGTACTCGGTGACGGCGCCGGGCACGTTCGGGTCGAGGGCGACCACGGGCACCGCGGCGGCGATGCCGGCGTTGCCGGGCGCGGCGACGACCTCGTGGCGCGGCTCCTCGCGGAGCAGGGCGGTGATGATGGCGTGCTCGCGGGCACCGGAACCGAGGACCAGAATTCTCACCGGTTCAGGCTACCGGATGCGCCCCGGTCCCTGCCCGCCCCGTCCCCGGCCACGGGTGGACCGCGACCTCGGGGGCTAACTCAGGAAGAACGGTGGCGCGCCAGGGGAATGTGCCCGAAAATACGCGGCGGAGTAGCTCACGTGCGCTGGATCTCCTGAGTTAGCCACCACCGGGCAGGCGAACGGGGGCCCGGCTGTCCGGTGCGGCGGCGAATCCGGGACAGTCGGCGCATGGAACCCGGCAGAATAGGGGGATGGCCAGGGCGAGGATCGACGACGGAGTGGGCCGGGCCGCGGTACGCGGCTACGCGGCGGATGCTGCGGGCGCGAGTCGGGACATCCGTGCGCTCGCCGTGCGCTACACCCTGCAGCTGCTCTCCGAGGAGGCCAACGGCAACACCCTCGAGGTGCGCGTGCCGCCGTTCGGGGCCGTGCAGTGCATCGCGGGCCCCCGGCACACCCGCGGCACGCCGCCCAACGTCGTCGAAACGGATGCCGCCACCTGGCTCGCCCTCGCGACCGGCGAGCTCGCGTGGTCCGACGGTCTCGCGAGCGGGCGCATCCACGCGAGCGGACAGCGCGCCGACCTCACCGCGCACCTGCCGCTGCGCCTCGCCCCGTAAACCGTTCCTCCCGCCCCCGCGCCGCCTCTCGCGTCCCGCGTTTGTCGTCCCGCGCGAGTGCACTCTCGCGGTGGGTTCAGTCGAGGGGTCAGGCGAGGATCGCGGCGACCTCGGCGTGCGTCGGCATCGATGCCGTCGCGCCGGCCCTCGTGACCGAAACGGATGCCGCGACCGTCGCCCAGCGGATGGCGTCGATCATGGCGTCCTCCGAAACCTCTGCGCGAGCGCGCGCGGTGCCGGGTGTCGCAGCACTCTCAAGCGCGGCGTCCGAAGCACCTGCCGTGCCTGCACCAACCGCCGCACCAGAGTCAGCGCCCGCGGCACCTGCGGCACCTGCGGCACCTGCGGCACCTGCGGCACCGGCGGCGAGCCGGGCGACGAGCGCGCCGACGAAGGTGTCCCCGGCTCCCGTGGTGTCCACGGGGCGCACCGGCCGGGCGGGTGCGAGCCCGAGCGCGACGCCACCCCTGGCGACGACGCAGCCCTCCTCGCCGAGAGTGACGATCGCCCAGCCGCGGCGCGCGCTGAGCGATTCGGCCGCGCGCGCGGCATCCGCTTCACCCGTGAGCTCCTCGGCCTCGAGCCGGTTGGCCACGATCAGGTCGACGCCCGCGAAGAACCCGGCGGGCAGCGGCACCACCGGCGCCGGCGTCAGCACCGTGAACGTGCCGGACGCCCGCGCGACCGCGAGCCCCTCAACGAGCACGGGCACCGGCAGCTCGCACTGCAACACGAGGAAGTCCGCCGCCGCGATCGCCGCGCGCTGCCCCGCGTCGAGCACCGTCACGGCGGCGTTCGCTCCGGAGACGACGACGATCGAGTTCTCGCCGGAGTCGAGCACGGTGATGTGCGCTGTGCCGGTCGGCCCGTCGACGGTGTCGAGACCGTCCACACGGATGCCTTCGCTCACGAGGAGCGCCCGGAGTTCCGTCCCGTAGTCATTGCGTCCGACCGCGCCGAGGAAGTCGACCGCGCCACCCTGGCGGGCGGCGGCGACCGCCTGGTTGAGTCCCTTGCCGCCGGGCACGAGGGCGAAGTCGTGGCCGAAGATCGTTTCGCCGGGGCGGGGGAGTCGCGGCTGGCGCACGACGAGGTCCATGTTCGCGCTTCCGAGCACCGCAATCCTGTTCACCCGTCCAGTGTCGCACCCGCGCCGGTTTCCGCGGCCCGCGCCCGGAACGGCGGCAGCGGTCTGCCGAAACCGACGCGGCGGTAGGCGACCGACCCCGGGGCACCCGCAACGCCGCCGCCGACCGGCCCCGCACCGGCTCCCGGCGCACTCCCGGTGCGCGCGTGCGAGAATGTCCCCATGAGCGCAACCGAGCAGCCCGGGAACGACATCGCGGCGGTGCCGGCCACCCCCGAGATCCTCGTCGGCCAGGCCGCGGCCACCGTGCGGCGTTCCCCGCGCTACTTCAACTTCATGATCGTCGGTGCCGTCCTCGGGGCGGTCACCGCGCTGATCCTCACGGTCGGGTTCCCCCAGACGGCCGAATTCGGGCTCCTCCAGGTCTTCGGGTTCCTCCTCCTCGTCGGCGTCGTCGTGGGCCTCGCCCTCGGCGCCGTGGTCGCAATCGTGATCGACCGATTCACCAGACGCTCGGCCCGAGCGGTCGTCGTCGATAGACTGGGCGTCTACGGCGCGAGCGGTGAAAACGCTCCTTCCGAGGCAGACGACCCCCCAACATCCAGCACTAATCCGCTGTAAAGATAGTTAAGAGGCATCGATTTGGCTGGTGGCGACGGACTTCTCGGTCACGATCTCTTGCAGGGCGAGAAGGGGCCACAGGATGCCTGTGGCGTCTTCGGCGTGTGGGCCCCCGGTGAAGAGGTGGCCAAGCTCAGCTACTTCGGGCTCTACGCCCTGCAGCACCGCGGGCAGGAATCGGCCGGAATCGCGACGAGCGACGGCAGCAAGATCCTGATCTACAAGGACATGGGCCTCGTCGCCCAGGTCTTCAATGAGGCGGCGCTGAGCACCCTCATCGGTCACATCGCGGTCGGGCACACCCGTTATTCGACAACGGGATCCTCGAGCTGGCAGAACGCCCAGCCGACCCTCGGCCGCACGTCGAGCGGAACCGTCGCCCTCGGCCACAACGGCAACCTGACCAACACCGCCGAGCTGCTCCAGCTCGTGCACGAGCGCTACCCGAAGGTCGAGGGTGAACTCGCCCGCGGCAACACCACGGACACCGCCGTCATCACCGCCCTCTTCACCGGGGACCTCGACCACACCCTCGAGGCCACCGCGCTCGAGGTGCTGCCGCGCCTGCGAGGCGCGTACTGCCTCGTCTTCATGGACGAAACCACCCTCTACGCCGCCCGCGACCCCCAGGGCGTGCGCCCGCTCGTCCTCGGCCGGCTCGAGCGCGGCTGGGTCGTCGCCTCGGAGACCGCTGCCCTCGACATCGTCGGCGCGAGCTTCGTCCGCGAGGTCGAACCCGGCGAGCTCATCACGATCGATGAGAACGGCCTCCGCTCGCAGCGGTTCGCCGAGTCCAAGCCCGCCGGCTGCGTCTTCGAGTACGTGTACCTCGCCAGGCCGGACACCACGATCGCCGGCCGCGGCGTGCACGAGGCCAGGGTCGAGATGGGCCGCCGCCTCGCCGCTGAGTACCCCGTCGAGGCCGACCTCGTGATCCCGACCCCCGAGTCCGGCACCCCGGCCGCGATCGGCTACGCGCAGGCATCCGGGATCCCCTTCGGTCAGGGCCTCGTCAAGAACTCCTACGTCGGCCGCACCTTCATCCAGCCGTCCGAGACGATCCGCCAGCGCGGCATCAAACTCAAGCTCAACCCGCTCAAGGCCGTGATCAAGGGCAAGCGCCTCATCGTCGTCGACGACTCGATCGTGCGCGGCAACACCCAGCGTGCCCTGGTCAGCATGCTCCGCGAGGCCGGTGCCGCCGAGGTGCACGTGCGCATCTCGAGCCCGCCGATCACCTGGCCCTGCTTCTACGGCATCGACTTCGCCTCCCGGGCCGAACTCATCGCGACCGGCCTCGGCGTCGACGAGGTGCGCCAGGCCATCGGCGCCGACTCCCTCGGCTACCTCTCCCCTGAGGGCATGATCGCCGCGACCGAGCAGCCTCGTGACCGCCTCTGCACCGCCTGCTTCACGGGCGTGTACCCGATCCCGCTCCCCGACGCCCTGCACCTCGGCAAGAACCTGCTCGAGCGCACCGCCCCGGCCGGGTCGACCGACTCGACGCGGTCGACGGCGTCCGCAGGGTCGCCGGTCGTCGCGAGCGACGCATCCGTCGCCGCCGCAGAGGCGTCCCGCACCTCAGACGGATGCGACCCCGGACCCGACGCGGAATACGAACCACTGCTCGACCCGGCTTCGATGCGGGCGAGCACGCGGCCCACCACGCGCGGCACGCAGGGACAGTTCATGATCGGCGATCCAGGAAGACAAGAATGAGCAACGCATCGTACGCGGCAGCCGGAGTCGACACCGAGGCGGGTGACCTCGCCGTTTCGCTGATGAAGGCGGCCGTCTCGCGCACCCACGGCGCAGAGGTGCTCGGCGGTTTCGGCGGTTTCGCCGGGCTCTACGACGCCTCCTTCCTCACCGCGTACAAGCGCCCGCTGCTCGCGACCTCGACCGACGGCGTCGGCACCAAGGTCGCGATCGCCCAGGCCATCGACAAGCACGACACCATCGGCCAGGACCTCGTCGGCATGGTCGTCGACGACATCGTCGTGGTCGGCGCCCGCCCGCTCTTCATGACCGACTACATCGCCTGCGGACGCGTCGTCCCCGAGCGCATCGCCGAGATCGTCGGCGGCATCGCCCGCGCCTGCGCCGAAACCGGAACGGCCCTCATCGGCGGCGAGACGGCGGAACACCCGGGGCTCCTCGGCCCGGACGACTACGACGTCGCGGGAGCCGCGACCGGCGTCGTCGAGGGCGACCAGGTGCTCGGCGCCGAGCGGGTCCGCGCGGGCGACGTCGTCGTCGCGCTCGCCTCCTCCGGCCTGCACTCCAACGGCTTCTCGCTCGTCAGGCACATCCTCGCCGAGCGGGGCATCGGCTACACCGACACGTCCGATGAACTCGGCGGGGTCGTCGGCGAAGTACTTCTCGAGCCGACCCGGCTCTACACCGGCCCGCTGCTGAGCGTGCTCGCCGACCCCGAACTCGACGGAGCGGTTCACTCGCTCAGCCACGTCACGGGCGGCGGCATCGCCGCGAACCTCGCCCGGGTCCTCCCGATCGGCGCCTGGGTCGAAGTGGACCGATCCACCTGGTCGCCCGCCCCCGTCTTCCGGGTGCTCAGCGCCTTCGCCGGCAGCACCCTCGAGAGCTCTGAGGGCACCTGGAACCTCGGCGTGGGCATGTTCGCCGTCGTCGCAGCGGATGCCGCGTCCTCCGTCATCGCGAGCCTCGCCGCCGACGGCATCCCGGCCTGGGTCGCCGGACGCGTGTCCACGGCCCCGCACGACCTCACCGGTTTCGTGCAGGGCGCCAAGGGCGTCAACGGCGGCGCCGTGCGCCTGGTCGGCGGCTACGCGGCCTGACCCGCCCGCGCGCCCCGCGGCATCCGCCGCCCGCCCGCGGTATCGGCCTTCGAGCGCGCCGCTGTACCTGCAGGCGCCGAGGGCTACCTTTCCGGTCGAGAGTGACCGGTAGACCGGGAACTCTCGACCGGAAAGGTCACTCTCGCACGACGCGTATGAGCGAATGCTGCCAACTCGCTGGATGCCGCGCGCTCAGCGCGGTGCGGATGCCGGCGCACGCAAAACGGGCGCCCTCAGCGGCGCCCGGTACGGTGAACGGCGGTCAGGCGCGCTTCTGCTCGTCTTCGGTCGCGTAGGTGTCGACGTATCGGTCGGGTTCCTCGGACGTACCCGGCTCGTACTCCGGCCACTTGGCGAGGTCCTCGTCGAGTCGCTCGTCGTCCACGGGATGCCCCGTGAGCTCACGTTCGAGCGCGTTGTAGTTGGTGTCCGGGCTGAAATACTTCAGCTCACGGGCGACCTTGGTGTGCTTTGCTTTTTGACGGCCGCGCCCCATGCGAGACCCCCTAACGATGCCAGGCCAGGTGAGGAATGAGTCACCCGGGAGTTGCCGAACGGAATGGTGAAAACTAGGCGCTAGTTTAGCATGGTGGGCCTGAAGGCCCGATTGTGGCTCGGAGGGCGAACCGCTGCGCGCACAGTGATCTTACGCCGGACGTACGGTGGTGCAGAGGGGGGATGCGATGTCGAGCGACGCGAGCGTTCCCATCGTCATCGTCGGGGCGGGGCAGGCGGGCCTTGCCGTCGCGTACTACCTGCGTACATTCGAGCTGATTCCCGGGCGCGACTTCGTGCTTTTCGATCGCGGCCCCGACGCGGGTGGCGCCTGGCAGCACCGCTGGGCGGGACTCCGCCTCGGGTCGGCGCACCGGGTGAACGACCTGCCCGGCATGAGCGAACTCGGCCTGAGTTTTGCGACGGCCGACCGCACTCGCCCGGCCAGGGACGTCGTCACCGAGTACTACCGCCGGTACGAGGAGCACTTCGACCTCAGGGTCGTGCGCCCCGTCACCGTCACTGCCGTGTTCAATCGCCGTGCTGATCTCGTGGTCCGGAGCGCGTCGCCCGGGTTCGGCGACCACGAGACGACCGCCCGTCTGCTCGTCAACGCCTCGGGCACCTGGGGCGCGCCCTTCGTGCCGCACTACCCGGGCGCCGCGAGCTTCGCCGGGCAGCAGCTGCACACCTCGGGCTACCGGGCGGCCGGGGACTTCGCCGGCCGGAAGGTCGTGGTCGTCGGCGGGGGGACATCCGCCATCGGTTTCCTGCTCGAACTCGAGCACGTCGCCGCCGAGCTGACCTGGGCCTCACGCCGCCCGATCGACTGGGTGCACACCGAACAGCTCGAACTCGAGGGGGCCTCGGCCGCGGTGGCCGCCCAGGACGAGGCGGCCCGGTCCGGTCGGGCGCTACCGAGCATCGTGAGCGGCACCGGCGTGCCCGTGAGCCGCCGGATCGCCGCGGGGATCGAGCGCGGCGTGCTCGTGGCCCGGCCGATGTTCACGAGCGTCGAGCCGACCGGGGTGCGCTGGGCCGACGGCAGCTTCACGGAAGCGGACGTGATCATCTGGGCGACCGGATTCCGGCCCGAGGTGCGGCACCTGGCCCCGCTGAAGCTCCGCGCCAAGGCCGGCGGGCTCGTCGTCGGGGCCGGCGCGAGCTGGACCGACCCGCGGATCTTCCTCGCCGGCTACGGGCCGCAGGCGAGCACGGTCGGCGCGCACCGCGCCGGCCGGACGATCGCCCGCCAGATCGTCGCCCTGCTCTGACCCGCTCGCCCTGCTCGACCCGCCCGCCCTCTGCTCGTCACTTCAGCCGGTCCGTGTGTTCCGAATTCAGGAGTTGGCGGAGTTCCGCGGGGAGCCGCCCCGGAATCCCGGGCCCGCGGCCGCGAGAATCACCGCAACTCCTGAATTCGGAACACCAAACAGCTCGTGAGAGGTGAGCGGGAGGCTGGAGTCCGGAGGGAGGGGTGCTCAGCGGGCGAGGAGATAGCCGGCGGCGCAGACCGCGATGCCGAGCAGCAGGGTGCCGACGAGGTTGAGCACCGCGGAGCGCCAGCGTCCCTTGAGGGCGAGATCGATCGTCTCGACGCTCCAGGTGCTGAAGGTCGTGAGGCCGCCGCAGACCCCGGTCAGGAGCACGAGCCGCAGGTCGCTGCTGAGCACGGCACGCTCGGCGAGCCCGAGGATCACACCGCCGAGCAGCGCCCCGGCCACGTTGACGATGAGCACGCCGATCGGCAGGCGGCCGGGTCCCACCGGGAGGGCGCGCGACACGAAGTACCGCACCACGGCTGCCGCACCGCCGCCGGCGACCACGGCGGCGAAGACGAGGGCGTTCATGACCGGGCCCCGGCATCCGCTGCGGGGAGGTGACGGATGCGCCCGCCGAGCCAGACGCCGAGCAAGGCCGCCGGGAACCCCAGCAGCAGTGTCGCGAGCAGGTACAGCCCCGCGAGCGGCCACGACGAAGCCGCGCCGAGGGAGACGAGGGACACCATCACGGCCGAGAACGTCGTGAAGGCGCCGAGCACGCCGGGGCCGAGCAGGAGCTTGAGCCAGGCGGGCACCGCGGGGCGCGTCCAGAGGCCGGCGACCAGCCAGCCGAGCACGAACGCGCCACTCGTGTTGATGATCAGGGTGCTGATCGGGAATTGGGTGTCGCTGTGCGGCAGGGCGCGGTCGATGCCGAGCCGCAGGGCCGTGCCGATGATGCCGCCGGCGAACACGGCCAGTGCATTCCGCACCGGGTTATTTGCGCTTCCGGCGCCGGGCGCCGGGGCGGGCGGGCTGCCCGGGGCGACCCGCGGCGGCTCCGGCCTTGGCGCCGGCACCGGATGCCGCACCCGAGCCGGTCTTCGCCGCTGCGGCCGCCGCGGCAGCGGCCTGGATCTCGAGAGCGGAGGTCGCCGGAGCGAGCGGCCGCCGGGGGATCGGGCGGGGGCGCACCGGCTCGCCACGACGGTCCTGGCCGGGGATCGGGCGGGACCTGCGGCCGTAGATGAGTTCGGAGGAGTCGAGCAGCCACGGCACGAGCGCGATCGTGACGCCGTGCACGAGCATCAGCTTCTGGCGGAGGCGCCGCGCCTTGTGGTTGTGCAGCAGGTTCTCCCACCAGTGCCCGACGATGTAGATCGGGGTGTAGATGGTGACGACCTCGGAGCCGTGTGCCGCGCGGCGCTCCTTGATGTAGCTGATCAACGGCCAACTGATGTCCCGGTACGGCGACTCGACGATGCGCAGCGGCACCTGGATGTTCTGCCGCACCCAGTCGCGCTGGAGCTGTTTGGTCTCTTCTTCGTCGATCGAGATGTGTACGGCCTCGATGCCCTCGTGCCGGGCGGCGATCGCGTAGTCGAGCGCCTTGAGCACGGGCTTCTGCATCTTGCCGACGAGCACGATCGCGTGGTCTCCGGTGGAGCCGAAGGTCGTGTCGGGGTCGACTTCGATCTCCTTGGCTACGTCCCGGTAGTAGCGGTTCACGCCGAGCATCAGGGTGAACAGCACCGGCATCATCACGAAGACGAGCCAGGCGCCGTGGGTGAACTTCGTGATCGTCACGACGATGAGCACCACGCCGGTGAGGGCGGCGCCGAAGCCGTTGATCGAGAGGCTCATGATGATCGAGGCCCGGTTCGGCGGGTTCGTCTTGAGCAGGGTGAGCCAGTGCTTGACCATGCCGGTCTGGCCCAGGGTGAACGACACGAAGACGCCGATGATGTACAGCTGGATCAGGACCGTCAGGTTGGCCTGGAAGACGATCAGGATCAGGCACGCGAAGAGGGCGAGGAGCACGACGCCGTTCGAGTAGATCAGCCGGTCGCCGCGGGTGCTGAGCGACTTCGGAGCGTAGGAGTCCTTCGCGAGCACCGAGCCGAGCAGCGGGAAGCCGTTGAACGCCGTGTTGGCGGCGAGCAGCAGCACGGCGGCGGTCGCGGCCTGCAGCACGAAGAACATGATCGAGTTGTTGCCGAAGGTCGCCGCGGCGATCTGGGCGATCAGGCTGCGCTGCGGCGACGTGGCGCACTCCGCCCAGCCGATCAGGTCGCAGGGGTTCTCCGCGTAGTGCACCTTAGCGATCAGCGCGAGGGTGGTCAGGCCGATGAACATCACGATCGCGATGCCGCCCATCAGCACGAGGGTGCGCTGGGCGTTCTTGACCTTCGGGTGCTTGAAGGCCGGCACGCCGTTGGCGATCGCTTCGACGCCGGTCAGGGCGGAGCATCCGCTCGCGAAGGAGCGCAACAGCAGCAGGATGAACGCCGACTGGGCGAGGTTCTCGGCGTGCACGCCGTAGCTCGCGGACTCGGCGACGGGCGCATCGCCGAAGACGACCCGCACGAGGCCGACGACGACCATCAGGATCACGCTCGCGATGAAGAGGTAGGTCGGGAAGGCGAAGGCCTTGCTCGACTCGCGCACGCCGCGCAGGTTGACGGCGGCGAGCATCACGACGAAGAAGACGGCGACCTCGACCCGGAAGTTCACGAGTTGCGGCACGGCCGAGATGATGTTGTCCACGCCGCTCGCGACCGAGACGACGACGGTCATGACGTAGTCGACGAGCAGGGCGGATGCGACGAGCAGGCCCGCGCGTTCGCCGAGGTTCTTGGAGGCGACCTCGTAGTCCCCGCCACCGGAGGGGTACGCCTTGATCAACTGACGGTAGGACGCGACGACGACCACCAGCAGCAGCACGACGCAGGCCGCGACCCAGGGCGCGAAGCTCAGGAAGGCGAGCCCGCCGAGGGTCAGGATCATCAGCAGTTCCTGCGGGGCGTACGCGACGCTCGACAGCGGGTCGCTCGCGAAGATCGGCAGGGCGAGGTGCTTGGGCAGCAGTTGACCCTCGAGATGCTCAGTCGAGAGTGGTTCGCCGATGATCCACCGCTTCGCGGAGCGAGTTTCTGGCGCTTGGGAGCCGTCTGGTGTCACGAGGGACGACACTACTCCGTTGCACAGAAGTGTCAAACTTCCGGGAATACTGCGAGCCGCGCGCGAGTTGGGTTATCCCCGCTTCCCGCACCCCGCCGGTCCGCGGCTTCCGCGAAAGCGGGTGAATCGTCGG
The DNA here is from genome assembly GCF_022760445.1 of Cryobacterium zhongshanensis. Classification (NCBI taxonomy): domain Bacteria; kingdom Bacillati; phylum Actinomycetota; class Actinomycetes; order Micrococcales; family Microbacteriaceae; genus Cryobacterium; species Cryobacterium zhongshanensis. The sequence continues at coordinate 136,759 of NZ_JALGAR010000002.1, forward strand.
TCTGCCGCAGCGAAAGCGACGATTCACCCGCTTTCGCGGGTCAGGGGGACTGCGCCGCGTCGATCACCCGCCAGAGCGAGGTGCGGAGGGCGGTGAGCTCGTCGAGGCTCATGCCGAGCCTGTCGATGATGCGCGGCGGGATGCTGAGGGCGTCCTCGCGAAGCGCACGGCCGGCATCCGTCAGCGTGATGTCGAGCACGCGTTCGTCGTGGGTGTTGCGGGTGCGCGTGACGAGGTCTGCGGCCTCGAGGCGCTTCAACAGGGGGGAGAGGGTGGCCGGTTCGAGGCGCAGTTCGGCGCTGAGGTCGGAGACCGACCGCGGACTGCGTTCCCAGAGGGCGAGCAGCACGAGGTACTGCGGATGCGTAAGGCCGTACGGCTCGAGGATCGGCCGGTAGACGGAGATCACGCTGCGGGACGCGATCGCGAGGGCGAAGCAGACCTGGTCCTCGAGGCGGAGCAGGTCGGGTGCGGCTGCGGGTGCGGCTGCGGGTGCGGCTGCGGGTGCGGCCGGGGTCGCGCCGGGGGTCGCGCGGGCGGATTCGGTCGCGGTCGGGGAATCCTGTGTCATCGGTTCGTCCCGTGTCCTACTGTTCGGCCGTGTCGACGGAATTGATTAGTGCACTCATCGTAATTGATTAGTACACTAACGATTATGACACGCCAACCGAAGAATGGGACGAATGACCCGGGCACTCCGGGCGACAAGGACTCCGGTGAACACGGTCTGCTGGGCGCCGTGTCCTGGCTGAATCGCACGCTCTTGCCCTGGATCGGGCCGCCGCCGCTCGGCCCGTACACGACGGAAACGACGGAGCAGAAGCAGGCGGAGCGCGCCGAGGCGACCTGCCCGATCTGCGGCGAACTGATGAGCCGGCACGAGATCGACCGCTCGGGCGAGCGCACCCAGATCCACCACCCCGCCCCCGCAGCCCCCTAACCGCCTTCCCTGCCCGCTCCCCTCCCCGCAGGTCGCCTCCGACCCTTCCCCGGCAACGTGCGTTCCTCTCCGCGAGAGCACACTTATGGCCCCTAAAACACGGTTTTAGGGGCCACAAACGTACTCTCGTGAACACGCGCGGCGCGCGGTAGGGCGCGTGGTGCGGTTAGCGGGGCAGGGTGTTCAGGATGCCGGCGCGCACCTCGGCGAGGCGGGCGCGCAGGTCCGAGACGGTCGCGGCGGGGACCCGCGCGTGCACGGCCTGCTTGCGCAGGTCGGCGCGCAGCTGCTGGCGGAATTCGTTGAGCACGAGGTCGGCCTCGCGCAGGGCGCGATTGGACTCGAGGCGACGGTCGGTGGAGGATCCCGACGGGGTCCCGGTCGTCGGCGTCTGGCCGCCTGTACCTGTACTTGCGCCGGCCGGACCCGCGCTCGTGCCGTCTGCGGAACCCGAGCCGGCCGAACCCGAACCCGCACCCGGAGCCGCGCCGGCAGAACCGGAACCCGCGGCATCCGCTGGGCCGCCCGTACCCGGATACCCGGTACCGGCGCCCGCGCCAGGCGCAGTGGTACCCGTGGTGGGACCCGAGCCCCCACGTGCCCGCCCGGCCGTTCCGAAGCCGGCGTCGTCCCTGGCCTGCCGGGCGGCCGCCGCGAGATCGGCGCGCAGGTTCGTCATCGCCGCGGCGACACCGGACCTGACCTCGTCCGCGAGCCGGCGCACCGAGTCGGTCACCTCGTTCTCGAGCGCGTGGAGGTCGCCCGCGCGGGCGAGGAGCTCGGCGCGTCCGGCGTCGGTGATCTCGTAGACGGTCTTGCGCCCGTCCGTCGACTTCGTGACGAGGCCCTCCTCCTCGAGCTTGGCCAGTCGCGGGTAGATCGTGCCCGCGCTCGGGATGTAGGTGCCGCCGAACCGGTCGCTGAGCGCCTGGATCAGTTCGTACCCGTGCCGCGGCTGCTCGGCGAGCAGGCTCAGCAGGTAGAGCCGCAGGCTGCCGTGGGCGAAGACGGGAGTCATTCCGAGACCCCCGTTGCGGTGTCCGCCGGGGCGTCTCCGACCGACGCGGAGCCGGAGGCGGCGGATGCCGACGGCGCCGACTCCGACGTCGCGGTCCAGGCGGTGCCCGCCGGGGCATCCGCTGCCGCGGCCGGACGGCGCACGACGGAGATGTCACCGGAGACGGAGTTCGCGTGCAGTTCGAGCCAGCTGCCCGCGAGCACGCCCGTGCTCGACTCGTAGCCCTTGCCCAGGGTGCCCTTCACGGTCTGGTCGTCGAGCTGGAGCACGCCCGAGATCGTGTTGAGGTGGTACTTGATCGGGAGGCCGGCCTCGACGCGGGCGGTGAGGTTGCCGCTGACGGTGTTCGTGTTGACGGTGTCCGGCGAGCCCTCGAGGTCGAGGAAGACGTTGCTCGCGACGCCGTCGACGCTGAACCGGCGGATGCTGCCGCTCGCGGTGACGTCGCCGGAAACCGTGTGCGTGGTGATGTCGCCGAAGTGGTTGCTGACCGAGATCTCGCCGTTGATCGCGTTGACTTCGATGTCGCCCATGACGCCGTCGACGACGAGGTCGCCGGAGACGGTGTTGAGCTTGAGGTCGCTGCGGAGGCCCGTGATGAGCGCGGTGGCCGAGACCACGCCGAGCTTGAGCGCGATGTCGCGCGGGACGGTGATGCTCACGTCCGCCCGGGCGCTGCCGCGGAAGGACGCGAAGACCTCGATGAAGTTGTCCCAGCGCAGCTGCGGGTGGTCGATTTCGAGGGTGTCGCCGTCGAGGGCGATGCGCAGGTCCTTGCCGCTGACGCTGTGCACCTCGACCCGGGTGAACGGCTCGTCGTGGCCGATGATGTCGACCTTGCCGCCGATCAGCCCGACCTTGAGCCGGTTCACGAGTTCGACGTCGATCACCCGGGTCTGCCCGGGGGCGACCAGCCATTTTTCGAGTGCCATTGTGTGCTCCTTCTGGGGGCATCCGCTGCGGGTGCCGGAAACTTTTTTCGCGCTATATCGCGTCTGTTGTCATTCACGATATATCGCGTTTTGCGACCGCGCAACCCCCGTGCACCTTTCCGGTCGAGAGTGCCCGTTCGGCGGGTGACTCTCGACCGGAAAGGTGCACCTCACGGGCCGGCGGACGCGTCAACGCGCGGGCGCGCGCGGGCGGGTGCGCGTCAGTAGAGGAAGATCGGCAGCCAGGCCGGGGTGTGTGCGTGCACGATCACGAGGAAGACGACGAGGTCGAAGAGCAGGTGCACGACGATGACGTAGCCGAGGGATTTGGTCAGCGCGAAGGTGAAGCCCTGCAGGAGCGCGAACGGGAAGGTGATCAGCGGGCCCCAGCTGCGGTAGCCGAGTTCCCAGAGGAACGAGGTGAAGATGACTGCCTGGAGCAGGTTCGCGAGCCAGTCCGGGAAGTGCCGGCGCAGCAGGGCGAACACGGTGCAGATGAAGAAGAGCTCGTCCCAGATGCCGACGAAGCCGACGCCGACGAAGAGCCGCCCGATCTCGTCCGGCGCGGTGACGGTCGGCCAGTTCTGGAATGCGCCGGAGCGGATGAAATAGGTCGGCAGGATCGTATAGCCGAGCGCGATCACGACGACCAGGTACCCGAGCGCGGCGGATGTCCACGGTCGCCCGGTGCGGATCGGGAACCGGATCGCCCGCTCGCGGTAGAGGTAGCGCGACACCAGGTACGGCAGGAGCACCGCGAGCGTGAGTACCGTCCCCATCAGCGCCATGTTCGGGTAGTCGATGTTGGCCGCAAGGGAGATGGTGCTGATCAAGAGCAGACCGAGGGCCACGAGGGCGAGGTCGTGGGCGAGCGGCCGGTCGATGACGAACGCCGTGGCGAGGGCGAATCCGAGGAGCAGGTAGCCCGCGGGGATCGAAACCGGGGTGTGCAGGCCGAAGAGCAGCACCGCTGACGCCGAGACGAGGGACGCGGGCACGAGGCGGAGTGCCAGGCGCGCGCGGGGCCGCGCCGCGGCATCCGTTGCCCGGGTCGTGTCGTGCATGCCACATGGTACCGAATCGAATTCGGCACCCGGGCTTGACCTTGACGCAACGTCAAGAATTATCGTGGGGAACACGCTGGCAGCAGCGCCGGCAGCGGGAGGAGCGAGGAGCGCACATGGACTGGTCGATTCAGGAGATTGCTCGGCTCGCCTCGACGACGAGCCGCACCCTGCGGCATTACGGCGACCTCGGGCTGCTTCCGCCGAGCCGGATCGGCAGCAACGGCTACCGCTACTACGACGCGGCGGCGCTCGTGCGGCTGCAGCGCATCCTGATGCTGCGCGCACTCGGGCTCGGGCTCCCCGCGATCCGCGAGGTGCTCGACCACGAGACGGATGCCCCCCGCGCCCTCGCCGTGCACCTCGCCTGGCTGCGCGGCGAGCGTGACCGCCTCGATCGCCAGATCGGCTCGGTCGAGGACACCATCACCACCCTGAATAGAAAGGAACAACTCATGGCCGAGGACATGTTCGACGGCTTCGATCACACGGAACACAAGGACGAGGTCGAACGGCGCTGGGGCGCCGCGGCCTGGGCGAGCGGCGACGCCTGGTGGCGCGGGATGAGCGCCGCGGAGAAGGCGGCGTGGCAGGAGCGGCAGACGCGGCTCCTCGCGGACTGGCGCGCGGCGGCGTCCGCCTCTCGCTCCGGAGCATCGGGCGTGCTCGACCCCGCGGGACCCCAGGCCCAGGCGCTCGCGCAGCGGCAGTTCGACTGGTTGCGGGCGATCCCGGGCACCCCCGGCGGCGGGCCCGGCGGCGCGGGACCGTCGAGGGAGTACCTCACCGGCCTCGGCGAGATGTACGTCTCCGACGAGCGCTTCGCCGCGAACTACGGAGGCCAGGCCGGCGCCGCCTTCGTGCGCGCGGCCCTCCAGGCCTACGCCGACCGTAACCTCTAGCGCGCGTCGGCCAGGGCCGAAGCGGGCGCGGGCGTCCGGGACGCGGGGAGCGGCAGCGCGAGGCGGGGGATGGTCCACTGGCAGAGCGGACCGACGAGCGCCGCGAACAGTACGGTGCCGATGCCGACGTTGCCGCCGAGCACCCAGCCGAGTGCGAGCACGGTGCCCTCGATGCCGGTGCGCACGATCCAGATCGGCCAGCCGGTGCGGCGGTGCAGGCCGGTCATCAGGCCGTCGCGGGGTCCGGGGCCGAGGTGCGCCCCGATGTAGAGGCCGGTCGCGACGGCGAGCAGCAGCACGCCTGCCGCGAAGAGCAGCGCGCGCAGCCACAGGTCGAGGCCCGCGGGCACCAGCCAGAGGCCGACATCCACCGACGGGCCGACGAGGAGCGCGTTGAGTACGGTTCCGACGCCCGGCTTCTGGCGCAGCGGGATCCAGAACAACAGCACGACGCCGCTCAGAATGACGGTCAGCAGGCCGAACCCGAGGTGGGTGTGGCTGTCGATGCCCTGGGTGAGCACGTCCCAGGGGGCGACGCCGATCGCGCCGCGCACCATCAGCGCGATCGCGATTCCGTAAAGGAAGAGTCCAATAAGCAGCTGGAGGAGGCGACGGGTCATGGAAACCAATCCAATTGCACGAGTGGCCTGTTATCAAGTAGCCAATCTGTCTAGAGTGGCCTCATGTCGGATACCCAGCTGAGCGCCCGTGCCCTCGAGTCGAAGCTCGGCGAGTGGCGCACCGGCGGGAGCGCCTATCGGGGACTGGCCGATCGCATCCGCCTGCTCGCCCTCGACGGCCGCCTCACCGCCGGCACCCGCCTGCCCGCCGAACGCGAGCTGGGCGTGCGGCTCGGGTTGAGCCGCACGACCGTGACGGCCGCCTACCGTGAGCTGCGCGCCGCCGGCCTGCTCTCGAGCGTGCGCGGCTCCGGCAGCGTGGTGCGGCTGCCAGGCTCCGGCGCGGGCTCCCTCGCTGCGGCCGGCCCGGGTTCCGGGAGCGCATCCGGTGACACCAGCGTTCTCGATCTCAGCAAGGCGACGATGTCGGCGCTCGGCGGGCTGGCGGATGTCGCCGCGCGCGCAGCCGAGGACCTCTCGCGCCACCTGAACGGTCCCGGTTTCGATCCCGTCGGCATCCCGGAATTGCGCGCCGCGATCGCCGAACGGTACCGGGTGCGGGGGCTCCCGACGGACCCGGAACAGATCATGGTGACGATCGGAGCCCAGCATGCGATCGCGCTGCTGGCCCGGGTGTTCGTCAGCCGAGGAGACCGGGTGCTGATCGAACAACCGAGTTACCCGCACGCGGTCGAGGCGTTCAGTGCGGCCGGGGCGCGGCTCGTGCCCGTGAGCGTGACCGCGCGCGCGAGCGCGGGTTCGGCGGCGGGTTCGGGTGCGCTCCCGGTCCGGGCCGCCGGCGGCGCCGACCCGGACGGCTCCTCCGGCTGGGACGAGCCGGCCCTGCTCCAGGCGCTGCGCGGCAGCAACCCCGTGCTCGGCTACCTGATGCCCGACTTCCACAACCCGACCGGGCAGACCATGCCCGCCGAGCAGCGCACCCGGGTGATCGAGGCCGCAGCCCGGCAGGGCACGGTCCTCATCGCGGACGAGACCATGGGCGAGCTGAGCATCGACCGGTCGGATGATTTCATGCCGTTCGCGGCATACGCGCCGGGCGAGCGGGGGAGCGTGGGAATCAACGGCTCTGGAACGGTCGCCGACAGCGGCACAGGCGTCGGTATCGGCGCTGGCACCGGCGACCGCGGCACGGTCGTGACGGTCGGTTCGGTGGGCAAGACCATCTGGGGTGGCCTGCGCATCGGCTGGATCCGGGCGGAGCCCGCGCTGATCCGCCGGCTGGTCGCCGCGCGCACGGCAACGGACATGGGCACACCGATCCTCGAGCAGCTCATCGTCACCCGGATGCTCCCGGAGATGCCGGCGATTCTCGAGCGGCGCAGCCGCGAGCTCCGGGCCGGGCGCGATCACCTCGAGGCCCTTCTCGCCGAGCGCTTCCCCGAGTGGGCCGTGCCGCACGTCGACGGCGGCCTCACGGCGTGGGTCAACCTCGGGCGGCCGGCGAGCTCACAGCTCGCGCTCGCCGCGCGCAATCACGGCCTCCTCGTGCCCGCCGGTCCCCGCTTCGGCGTCGACGGCGCCTTCGAACGGTTCCTGCGGGTCCCGTTCTGCCACGGCGCGCTCGAGATGGAACGCGCGGTGGACGCACTGGGCCTGGCCTGGGGGTCGCTGCTGCGGCATCCGCTGCCCGACACCGGCTACCTCGCCGACGTCGTCTGACCCCGGGGCGCCCGGCCGCACGGAACAAGGGGTGCGAAACGCAACACGGGTGTCACACGGCGATGCGATACTGAGCCATGCATTTTCTCGCCGTGCTGAGCATGAAGAACAGGGCCCTGATCGCCCTGATCACGATCGTCGCCGCCATCTTCGGCAGCCTCGCCCTCACGAGCCTCAAGCAGGAGCTGATCCCCTCACTGCAACTGCCGCAGTTGCTCGTCTCCACGAGCTACCCCGGCGCCTCGCCCGAGGTTGTCAACGACGACGTGTCGACACCGATCGAGACCGCGATCCAGGGCATCGCGGGGCTCGAATCCACCTCGACGACGAGCAGCACGAACTCCTCGCTCGTGAGCGCGACGTTCACCTACGGCACCGACCTCGTCAAGGCCGAGTCCCGCATCAGCCAGGCGATCAACCGCATCAAAACCCGCCTGCCCGACAACCTCGACCCGCAGGTGATCAGCGGCAGCATCGATGACTTCCCGGTCATCTCCCTCGCGGTCTCCGGCGGCGACCAGGCCACCCTCGCCGACGACCTCAAGCGCAGCGTGCTCGGCGACATCCGCGACGTGTCCGGCGTGCGCGAGGCCGCACTCGTCGGCGACGTCGGCCGCCGGGTGACCATCACAGCGGATGCCGCCCAGCTGGCCGCCCGTGGCCTCAGTACGCAGGCCATCCGTTCGGCGCTGCAGCAGAACGGCGCGCTCATCCCCGCCGGTTCGCTCACCGAGGGGGACAAGACCCTGGCCGTGCAGGCCGGCGGCAAGCTCACCTCGGCTGCGGACATCGCCGCCCTGCCGCTGCTTGCAAGCGGTACCGGCACAGCCCCGGGCGCCGCACCCGGCACCGCACCGGGCGCTGCCCCCTCCACTCCGCTGACGATCGGCGACGTCGCCACGGTCGTGCTCGGCGAGAACCCCGTCGCGAGCATCTCCCGCGTCAACGGGCAACCGGCCCTCACGATTGCGGTCACGAAGGTGCCCGCCGCCAATACCGTCGACGTGTCGACGGCCGTCCGGGCGATCCTCCCGAAGCTCCAGGACGCCGTGCCCGGCACGACCTTCACCGTCGTCTTCGACCAGGCCCCCTTCATCCAGGAGTCGATCAACTCGCTCACGCAGGAGGGCATCCTCGGCCTCGTCTTCGCCGTGCTCGTGATCCTCGTCTTCCTGCTCTCGGTGCGGGCGACCCTCGTCACGGCGATCTCCATCCCGACCTCCGTGCTGATCACGTTCATCGGCCTGCAGAGCGTCGGATACTCGCTCAACATCCTCACCCTCGGCGCCCTCACGATCGCGATCGGCCGCGTCGTCGACGACTCGATCGTCGTGATCGAGAACATCAAGCGCCATCTCGTTCCCGGGGTGGACCGGGCCGAGACCATCGTCGAGGCCGTGCGCGAGGTCGCCGGAGCGATCACGGCATCGACGATCACGACCGTCACGGTGTTCCTGCCGATCGCCTTCGTCGGCGGGTCGACCGGCGAACTCTTCCGCCCCTTCGCCCTGACCGTCACGATCGCGCTGCTCGCCTCCCTGCTCGTCTCTCTGACGATCGTGCCCGTGCTCGCCTACTGGTTCCTGCGCGCCCCGAAGCCGAAGCCCGCCAAGACGCCGAAGCCCGGCAAGCCCGAGAAGACGCCGAAGTCCGCCAAGCCGGGCGCAACTCCCGAGGCGGCCCCGGTCTTCGTGGCAACGGATGCCGCCGCCGGCGAGGCCACCACCGCGCCGGTTTCGGCGGAATCGGACCGCGACCGCGCCGGTTTCGGCAGCCCGCTCCCGAAACCGCAGGCGCGGGCTGCTGAAGCCGGCGCGGCGGCGGACCCGCTCGGCGAGTCCGTCCTCGCGGCGACCCCCGCGACCTCCACCACTGCGGCCCCTGCGGCCCCCGCATCCCGGCGCACGCGGCACGCGGCATCCGCCCCCGAGACCGCCATCGTCGAGGAGACGAGCCGCCTGCAGACCGGCTACCTGCCGATCATCCGGTGGACGCTCCGGCACGCCGTCGTCACACTGCTGCTCTCGGTGCTCGTGCTCGGCGGGACGGTCGCGATCATCCCGTTCATGAAGGTCAACTTCCTCGGGTCGACGGGACAGACCACGTTCCGGGTCGCGCAGGCGCTCCCGGTCGGCACGAGTCTCGCCGCCCAGGACGCTGCCTCGACGACGGTCGAAACGGCCCTGCGCGGCACGGCGGGCGTCAAGATCGTGCAGGTGTCGATCGGCGGCGGCAGCGCCCTCGCCGCGTTCGCCGGGGGAGCGCCGACCACGAGCACGGTGAGCTACTCGATCACGACCGACGGCGTGGCCAAGCCCGACGCCGTTCAGGACGCCGTCCGCGGCAAGCTCGCCGCGCTCACCGACGTCGGCGACTTCAGCGTCTCGGCAGGCGGCGGCTTCGGCGGCACCTCGGACATCGCCGTGGACATCACCGCGGCCAACGGCGCCGACCTGCAGAAGGCGAGCGACAGCATCCTCGCCGCGGTGAAGAAGCTCGACGCGATCAAGGAGAGCTCGAGCAACCTCGCCGCCTCCCGGCCCTATCTCGCCGTGACGATCGACCGCACGAAGGCCGCCGCCGCCGGGCTCAGTGAGCTCGCCCTCGGCACCCTCGTCTCCCAGGCGATGCAGCCGAGCGTCGTCGGGTCGATCGTGATCAACGAGGCGAACCTGTCCGTGTATCTCACCGGGGGCACCTCCCCGGCGACGACCGCCGAGCTCGCGGCCCTGCCGATTCCGACGCTCGCCGGGTCGGTCGCGCTCAGCACCCTCGCGACGGTCGCGCAGGTCGACGGTCCGGCCACCCTCACCACGACGAAGGGCCTGCGCACCGCGACGGTCTCCGCGACGCCGAACAACAACGACCTCGGCACCGCCAACGCCCAGATGGCGACCGTGCTCGCCGACACGACCCTGCCGACCGGCGCGACCGCGACCCTCGGCGGCGTCACGAAGGACCAGACCGACGCCTTCCAGCAGCTCGGCATCGCGCTGCTCGCCGCGATCCTGATCGTCTACATCGTCATGGTCGCGACGTTCCGGTCGCTGCTGCAGCCGCTGCTGCTGCTCGTGTCCATCCCGTTCGCGGCGACGGGAGCGATCGCGCTGCAGGTGATCACCGGCATCCCCCTCGGCGTGCCCTCGCTGATCGGCGTGCTGATGCTGATCGGCATCGTCGTCACGAACGCGATCGTGCTGATCGACCTCGTCAACCAGTACCGGAGGCGGGGGCTCGACGTGCGCGAGGCGCTCGTCAACGGCGCCTCCCGGCGGCTGCGCCCCATCCTGATGACCGCGCTCGCGACGATCTTCGCCCTGCTCCCGATGGCGGTCGGCCTCACCGGCACCGGCGGCTTCATCTCCCAGCCGCTCGCCCTCGTCGTGATCGGCGGGCTGGTCTCCTCGACGTTGCTCACCCTGATCGTGCTTCCGGTGCTCTACTTCCTCGTCGAGGGCGGCCGGGAACGCCGGGCCGTCCGCCGCGAGGAGAAGAACGCGGCCCGCGCGGCCGCACCGGTCAGCGACGACGCATCGGCCTGACCGTCCTGGGCTGCCTGTTGGTCAGACCCGGTCGGTGCCCGTTCCGACCTGTCTTCCCAGGTCGGGCGCGGCTCCTCCGATCACTTCTCAGGCTGTCTGTCCGGCTGTTCCTCCGGCCGGGCCTGCACGTGCCGCCGCTTCGAAGAGAGCACCCCCGGGGCTGATTCGCCGGGCAGGAGGCCGTCCGAGACCTCCTTCTTGCGCACAAGGCCCACGCCGCCGATCCAGATCGGCACCCTGCGGATGTAACCGAGGGCGAAAAAGCCGAGGACGCCCACGACGATGGCAATGACGCCCCAGGTTCTCATCCACGACAGTTCCGCCGTGCCGCCGAACGCGAAGCCCATGATGCCGGCAACCAGCACCACCCCGACGATCGAACCGCCTTTGTGCAACGCTTCGCCGCCGAGCGCGGCCGCGATCACCAGGGGCAGGACCACCGCGGACAGCATGATGAGATTGCCGGCCACGGTTCCCGGGTTTCCCGCTCGGTCTCCATGGGGGCCGGCCATGGTCCAGCTGAGGTACGAGACCAGGCCGCCGACCACGAGGAGCGCCGGGATCGATGCCAGAAGCAGAATCGTCCAGACCCGAATCGCGCGGTCACTGGACCGGTAGACCTGTTCCCCGGGCGCGCGCCGACCCGGGCTCACTCCGGTCGCCGCCGGTCTCGTTCGCTTTCGCCCACTGGATGAAACCATCATTGCCCCCACGACATGTCGCACGCCCGGAAACGGTCGTGGTCTCAACCTAACCGCTCCGCTGCCCGGGGCGGGTGCAGCGGATACCGCGATGAACGCGCCCGGAGAATCGTTGGGTAAACGCGGGGTTAAACTGGGTGAAGCGGGGTAGGCAGCAGCCTCTGGCCCGGCACACCGGTCACACCGTCGCGGCCTCCAACTCGCGAGAGGCACTCCATGACCGGGCTATCCATCCTCGCCGACCCGTACCGCAACAAGGGCACCGCGTTCACCCGGGCCGAGCGGATGCGCGGCGGCATCACCGGGCAACTCCCGCACGTCGTGCAGACCATCGAGCAGCAGTCGGGCCAGCTCTACCGCCGATTCCTGGCCCGGCCGAACGACCTCGAGAAGCGCCTGTTCCTGATGGACGTCTGCACCCGGAACCGGCGCCTCTTCTACTACGCCATGTCGCGGCACCTCGTCGAATTCCTGCCGATCGTCTACGCGCCGACCGTCGCCCAGGCGATCCAGCAGTACAGCGACTACTACGCGGGCAGCGATGTCGCCTACATCTCCGCACTCGACCCGGAGAGCATCGCGGACGCGCTCCGGATCTACGCCAACGGGAGGGACATCCGCCTGATCGTCGCGACCGACGGCGAGGGCATCCTCGGCATCGGCGACTGGGGCGTCAACGGGGCCGAGATCCTCACCGGCAAGGTCGCCGTCTACACCGCGGCAGCGGGCATCGACCCCGCCCAGATCCTGCCCGTCTTCATCGACGTCGGCACCGACAACGCCGGCCTGCTCGCCGACCCGCGGTACCTCGGGAACCGGTTTCCGCGCATCCGGGGTGCGGACTACGACGGATTCATCGACGCCTTCGTGCAGACCTCGCTCGCACTCTTCCCCGGTGCCTTGCTGCACTGGGAGGACTTCGGCCGTGCGACGGCGGCGCCGATCCTCGAGCGCTATCGCGACAGCATCTGCACCCTCAACGACGACATCCAGGGCACCGGTGTCACGATCCTCGCCGCGCTCAACACGAGCATGCTGATCTCCGGGCTGACCCTGGGCGACCAGCGCGTGCTGGTCTTCGGGGCCGGGTCCGCCGGGATCGGCATCGCCGACCAGATCGTCGACGAGTTCGTCGTGACCGGGGGACAGTCCCTCGCCGAGGCCGAGGCCCGGATCTACCTGATGGACCGGCAGGGGCTCATCGTCGACAGCCTGCCCGACCTCACCGCGGGCCAGCGGCGGTACGCCCGGCCCGCGCGGGAACTGGCCGGGGATGCGTTCGCGCCCGCGCTCGCCGACCCGCGCTCGCTGCAGAGCGTGATCGCCGCCGTGCACCCGACCGCGCTCATCGGCACCTCGACCCAGTTCGGCGCCTTCACCGAGGCGGCCGTCCGCGAGATGGCAGCCCACGTCGAACGCCCGCTGATCTGCCCGATCTCCAACCCGGCCGAGCTCGCCGAGGCGACCGCGGCCGACGTGATCGAGTGGACGGCAGGCGCCGCCCTCGTGAGCACCGGCTGCCCCTCGGCGCCCGTGCGGTTCGACGGGATCGACTACGAAATCGGCCAGGGCAACAACGCCCTGATGTATCCGGGAATCTGCTTCGGCGCGATGGTCGCCAGGGCGACCGTGCTGAACCGGGCCATGCTGCTCGCCGCTGCGCACGCGATCGCCGGCATGGTCGACGTGACCCGACCGGGCGCTGCCGTGCTGCCGTCCTTCCGGGACCTGCCCGAGGTGTCGCGCCGCGTCGCCGTCGCCGTGGTCGCCCAGGCCGTGCGCGACGGGGTCAACGGCGTCGCCATCGCTGACCCCGAGGCCGCGGTCGCCGCCGCGACCTGGCATCCCGCCTACTAGCTAGTCTTTCCTTCCTGGCGCGTCCTTCTCGCCGCACTCTCCGGCAGACCCGGGGGCTAACTCAGGAAATTCGCGTCGGCGCCGGCGCGCATCCGGGTGATTCCAGGCCCCGGCATTCAGGTGAGGCACGGTCTTCCTGAGTTAGCCCCCGATGTTCGCCGTGACCGCCCGTCCACGCGACCAGCAGGGACTGTCCGGTGGGCGCCTAGTAGACGAGAGAAGCAGGGGCGAACGGACCGGCATTGACGAGGCCGATGAGTGGGTCGTCGCAACCCTGGATCGGATTGGGCGTCGTCACCCGGAGAGGGACATCCGTGCCGGGCGGTGTCACCTCGAGTTCAGTGACGGCGACGAGCGTGCAGGTGTAGACGCCCGCCTGGTGCAGGTGCAGCAGGCTGTAGGCGGATGCGCCGGGAGCGAGCTCGACGGCATCCTCCGTCACCGTCGGGTAGCGTTCGTGTGCCGCGGCCGGGCCGAGCAGCGCCCCCGTGACCGCATTCACGAGCCGGACACCGGGGTACCCCTGCACCGTGCAGGCCTGGGACCCGGTGTTGGTGAGGGTGAGGTCCCAGAAGAAGCTGCTCATTCCGCTGTCCATCGGCCGCGAGACCAGGGCCGCGCCGAGCGCACCGGCCGGGCAGGCGACGGGAACGTCGTCGCCGGGCGTGGACGTGGGGACCGCTGCGGGTGACCGGGTGGGGGTGCCGGTCGGGGCATCCGTCGCCGTCGGGGTCGCCGAGGCCGGTGCCGTCGCCGTCGTGCTGGCCGTCGACGACGGTGCCGCCGTCGCGCACGCGGAGAGCGCTGTGCAGAGCAGCGCCGCTGCCCCGAGCGCCGCCGCCATTCGGTGCCCGGTGCCGCCCGACGTCCCCCGCCGCGCTGCCTCGACCCGTGAACTGGTCATGTCGCCCCCCCCTGTCGCGGTCCGTCTGAGCGGCCGCATCACCAGTCTCGCACCAGCCTCGCGCGGTGCCTCCGTGCGGGAGGGGGGTTGCGCAGACCGGCACCCGGTGCCGCGGTGGCTAACTCAGGAGATCCGTGGAGTCTGCCCGAGGCATCCGCGTGTTTCCGAGCCCGCGCTTCGAGCCGACGTGAAATCTTCCTGAGTTAGCCCCCATACTGCACGGGTGAGGGCGGGGCGGCGAGTGAGGCGTGGTGCCCGGGACCGCACTGGCTAGGCTCGAAGGATGGCCACTCCTGATTTCGTCCTCGAACTGCGCAAAAGCATCGGTCACGCCCCGCTCTGGCTCATCGGCGTGACCGCGGTCGTTGTGCGCGGCGACGAGGCGCTCCTCGTCCGTCGCGCCGACAACGGCAACTGGTCGAACGTCGCCGGCGTCGTCGATCCCGGTGAAGAGCCGGCGGATGCCGCGGCACGCGAGGTCCTCGAGGAGTCCGGCCTCGTCGCCGAGGTCGACGCTCTCGTCGGCGTCTTCGCCAGCGAGCCCCTTCAGTACGCCAACGGCGATCACGCCCAGTACCTCGACGTCCTCTTCCTCTGCCGCTGGGTGAGCGGCGAACCGCACCCGGCCGACGGAGAGAACACGGCCGCCGCCTGGTGGCCCCTCGACGCCCTCCCGCCCCTGCCGGGCACCCACGACGAACGGCTTCGGCTCGCGCTCGCCCACGCCGGACCCGCGCTCTTCCGCCGCCGCAACAGCCCGGCAGAAAGCCCGGCAGACAGCCCGGTAGACACCCCGGCGTAGCGACCCCCGCAGCAGACCCGAACGGGGCATCCGCCCGGCCTGACATGACCTGCGCACCCCTGCTATCGTGCTGTTCGAAACGAGCGGGACCCTCGCCCGGCAGCCCGCCGGCGACGGTTCCCGCGTGAGAGGGGCACCCATGAAGGCATCAGCAGAACTCGGCGGCAACCTGCAGTCCGTCCTCGTCGACCTCATCGAATTGCATGTGCAGGGCAAGCAGGCGCATTGGAGTGTCGTCGGCCACAACTTCCGCGACCTGCACCTGCAGCTCGACGAAATCATCGACGACGCCCGCATCTTCTCCGACGAACTGGCCGAGCGGATGCGCGCCCTCGACGCTCTCCCCGACGGCCGCACCGAGACGGTCACCAAAGACACCCACCTGCCGAAGTTCCCTGCGGGGGAGGTCGACACCGCCGAGACCGTCGTCATGATCACGGAACGGCTCGACGCGACGGTGAAGAACATCCGCACGGTGCACGACGCCGTCGACGACGAGGACCCGACGAGCGCCGACATCCTCCACGGCTTCATCGAGAAGCTCGAACAGTACGCCTGGATGGTCAGCGCCGAGAACCGCCTGCCGCGGAAGGCGACCGCCAAATCGCCGACCC
Source organism: Cryobacterium zhongshanensis (assembly GCF_022760445.1). Lineage (NCBI taxonomy): Bacteria > Bacillati > Actinomycetota > Actinomycetes > Micrococcales > Microbacteriaceae > Cryobacterium > Cryobacterium zhongshanensis. The sequence goes on from NZ_JALGAR010000002.1 coordinate 152,335, forward strand.
GCCCCTCCGGCCGGGCGGTCACGGAGATCACGGACTGACCCCTGGCCGGACGGGCACGTCAGGACCAGGATCAGGATCAGGACGGGGTTCGGCCGCGAGGGCGGAACGCCGAACGCCGCGAACCCGGGGACGCGGCGACGGGGGAAGCGGCGAGAGGAGGATGCCGGGAACCGGCACGCGGGTCGACGATGACAAGCACAAGAAGGCGAGGCCGCAGATGAACCAGCGGAATTTCGACAGCGAGAGCGCACCGGTCTGGCTCGCCGCGCCCGGAGACCGTGAGGCGAGTGAGCAACTCCGGGTGGTCGCCGACGAGGCCCTGCTCGTGAACGGCGACACCGGGCGAGCACTCCGCCTGGCGACGCACCTCGGGAGCCGGCTGCCCGGTACGGGCGAGGGCGACACCCGGCGCCTCTTCGAGACGCTAGCGACGGTGTCGGCGGCGGACCTGTCCGCGGCGCGTGCCACCGACGGTCATCTCGCCGCCCTCTCGATCCTGGGCCAGGCATCCGTCGAACCGGGGCAGCTTCCCGGCGGCGAGGTCGACCGGACCCGTAGCTGGGGTGTCTTCGCGGCCGAAGCGCGCGGCACCCGCCTCGATGCGATCGAGTCGGAGCAGGGCTGGCGGCTCGACGGGCTCAAGCCGTGGTGCTCCCTCGCGGGCTCGCTGAGCAACGCCCTCGTCACCGCGCACACCTCGGGCCATTCGATGCGGCTCTTCGCCGTCGACCTCACCGCGCCGGGAATCACCGTGCTCGAGGACGCCTGGGTCGGCCGGGGACTTCCCTCGATCACGAGCGGCCCGGTCGACTTCCGCGGCGTGCCCGCGGTCGCGATCCGCGAGGACGACTGGTACTTCGACCGGCCGGGTTACGCCTGGGACAGGATCGGTGTCGCCGCCTGCTGGTTCGGCGGGGCGGTCGGGATCGCCCGCCGGGTGTTCCGCGGGGCGCAGGACTGGCCGGCGGACCAGATCGCGCTCGCGCACCTCGGTGCGATCGACGTTGCCCTGAGCGCGTGCGGCGGCGCCCTTGCAGCGGCGGCTGCGGCCATCGACGACGGCACTGCGACCGGCCAGGCGGGGGCAGTCCTCGCGGCGAGGGTGCGGGGCCTCGTCGCGCGCTCGGTCGAGGACGTCATCATGCGGGCCGGCCACGCGCTCGGCCCGTGGCCGCTCGCCTTCGAGGCCCGTCACTCGCAGCGGGTTGCCGACCTCGAGCTCTACGTGCGCCAGCACCACGCCGAACGCGACGAGGCCGCGCTCGGCGCCCTGCTCCTCGACGGTGGCTCGGTCCCCGGGGGCGGCCCCTCGCCCTGGTAGCGGTGTCGCTCGCCCGCGGCTCGTATGGGAGGTGCCCCGCCCGCAGTGAACCCCGCACAGCGGTGGCAGCCCAGGGTTCGGCGCGGTGGACGCCCGGCCGCCTGATGTGACAGGATTCCGCCGTGACCACTCCACCGGAGCGCCGGATGCTGCTCGACACCGCTGCCCTGTACTTCCGTGCCTTCTACGGGGTGCCCGACACCGTGCGCGCGCCGAACGGCCAGCCGGTCAACGCCGTGCGCGGGCTGCTCGACATCATCACCCGGCTCGTCACCGAGTTCCCGCCGACCGAGATCGTGGCGTGCTGGGACGACGACTGGCGGCCGCAGTGGCGCGTTGACCTGATCCCGACGTACAAGACCCACCGGGTCGCGGCAGTCAACCCGCCCGAGTCCTCCCCAGCGGATGCCCCCACAGCGACCGAGGACGTCCCCGACCTTCTCAGTCCTCAGGTTCCGATCATCCGCGAGCTGCTCGGCGCGCTCGGGATCCCCGTGATCGGCGCCCCGCGGCACGAGGCGGACGACGTGATCGGCACCCTCGCCTCCCACTCGGACATCCCCGTCGACGTCGTCACCGGTGACCGGGATCTCTTCCAGCTCGTCGACGACTCCCGCGACGTGCGGGTGATCTACACCGGCCGCGGCATGGCCAGGCTCGAGACCCTGACGGATGCCGCCCTGGTCGCCAAGACCGGTGTCACCCCGGCCCAGTACGCCGATTTCGCGGCCCTCCGCGGCGACGCCTCGGACGGCCTGCCGGGAGTCGCTGGTGTGGGCGAGAAGACCGCGGCCACCCTGCTCGCGGACTTCGGCGACCTCGACGGGATCGTCGCCGCAGCGGCCGACCCGGCCTCGGTCATGGCCGCGGGGGTGCGCGCGAAGATCCGCGCCGCCGCGGGTTACCTCACGGTCGCCCCGACGGTCGTGAATGTCGTGCGCGACCTGGTGCTGCCGACGTTCGACGCCCGCATCCGTCCGGCCACCCCCGAGCAGGATGCCGACCTCGACCGGATCTCCGCCGAATGGGGCCTTGACTCCTCCATGAAGCGCGTGCGCGCCGCCCTCCTCGCCCGCACCTGACGGCCGTGAGCGCCGGTCCCGGGCGAGCGGTCCCGGGTCGGAATGCCCGGACGTGCGCTGTCGCGCACGGCGCCGGACGAACGCTCCGGGTCGCCGCGGTGTTTCCCGTCAGCGGCGTTGGCGCGCCCGCCGTGAACGCCCGACCAGGACGAGCAGGAGTCCGATGCCGAGCAGCACTGCGGTTCCGAACAAAACGGGGGCGATGTCGATTCCGGTCGCGGCAAGCTCCGCGACGGGCCCGGTCGTGCTGGACGGGGTCGTGGCCGAGGGCGTCGGTGTGGCCGTGGCGGCGGCCTGGGCGGCGGCTTCAGCGGCGGCGGCCTCGGCAGCGGCCTGCGCTGCTGCTGCGGCGGCCGCGGTCTGCGCCGCCGTCGGCGTGCTCGCGACGATCGCGGTGCGCGCCGCGCAGTCGCTGGGCCGGGTGATCACGTTGGAATCCAGGGTGACGGCACCGGTGCTCGCGAGAAGTCGGCCCGCGACCGTGGCGCCGGTCTCGGCGGTGATCGAGGTCTGGGCGAGAATCGTGCCGGCGAAGACCGAGTTGCTGCCGAGCGTTGCCGAGCTGCCCACCTGCCAGAACACGTTGCATGCATTCGCGCCGCCGGAGAAGGCGACGGTGCTCGACGATGCGGTGATCAGCGTGCTCGCGGCCTGAAAGATGAAGACCGAGCTTGCGCTACCGGCCAGGGTGACCGTGCCGCTGAGGGAGAGCGCTCCGCCGGCGTAGACGCCGGGAGCGAGGGTCTGGCCGGCGAGGTCGTTCAGGTTGGAGACGTCGGGGGACCGGCCGGCCGCATCGTTGAAGGCCGTGGTCAGGTCGGCCTGGGCGAGCTCGGCCTGGGCGTCCGTGGCGTGGACCACGCCGTTGTCGATCGTGACCGGGGCGAATCCCGTGACGGAGGTTCCCGGGCTCAGGCCGACATCACCGTCCGTGATCGTGGTCGCTCCTGTGTTGGTGACTGTCGTGTGGCCGAGCACTCCGAAGCTGTCGAGGGTGCCGAGGCCGATGACGGCCTGAACCGAGCCGGCGGCGTGCGCTGCGCCGGCCCCGCCTGCAGCGAGCAGAAGGCCGAGGGCGAAGGCGGCGCCGGTCACGAGCATCCGCCGGGGAGATGATTTCAGGTTACGCAGGTGCATGGGGGCCCCCAAGAGAAAGGAAGCCACTGCCCTATCCTGCTATGCAGGTGCGCGGGAGGGCGGGAGGGCCATTCCCTCCCGTCTACTTCCGGTTTTACCCTAGAGGAACCCTCAGATTTTGTATACAACTTATTGGTTCGTTCAGGCGATTCCCGGTCAGGCGCGCAGCGGTCGAGCGAGCCGGCGGCGGTCCTGATCGCGAGCGAGTGCGGTTCAGGTGCCGAGGTTCACGCCGCGGAGGGCCAGGAACGGGACGGCGTCGACGGCGGTCCCGTCGATCCTGACCTCGAAGTGCAGGTGGCAGCCGGTCGAGGCGCCGGTGTTCCCGACCCCGGCGATCACCTGGCCGGCCACAACGCGTTCACCGACGCTGACCAGGGTCTCCCCGGGGGCGATGTGCGCGTAGCCCGTTGCGACGCCGCTTCCGTGGTCGATCAGGATCCAGTTGCCGTAGGTGCCCAGCACGCCGGCGGCCTCGACGACTCCGTCGGCCGCCGCATAGATGGCCGCGTCGCACCCGGCGCCGATGTCCGTCCCCCGGTGGAAGTCGCCGACCCCGGCAACCGGGTGCACGAGACGCGGACCGAACTCATCGGTGATGCGCCCGGTGGCCGGTGCCGTCCAGCCCTGTCCGCTCAGACGCCCGCTGTCTGCGACTGGTGGGGGTGCCGGGAACGGGTGCACTTCGCTCGCAGCCGTGGCTGCCGGAGCTGACCGGGCAAGGTCGGCGAGGGCGGCGGATGCGGCATCGATCTCGTGTTGCGCCGCCGCGACCGCCGTGCGGGCGGCGGAAACGGGGACCGCGGCGATGGCGGCCTGGGCTGCGACATCCTGCTTCTCGAGCGCCTGCTCCCGACTGACGTCCGCAGCGACCCGCGTGCGCACGTCGTCGAGATTCGCGGTCAGCCTGGACAGGGTATCCAGTGTGCCGAGCTGGAACAACAGGTCGTGGTCGGCCCTGTCGTCGAGCAGCACGTCGAGGGTGCTGTTGCCGGACTGTTGCATCAGGCCGCGAATCAGGGTCGCCAGCACTCGGCGGGATGCCTCGGCGGTGACTCCGGCCCGTTGCCTGAGCGCATGCACGAGGTCGGCCCGGCTGACGGCGGCCGCGTAGTCGGCGCGGGCGGAGGCGTCGGCGAGCTTCGCCGCAGCCAGGCTGATCTCCGCCGCGCGCAGGCGGGACTGGGCGGCCGCGACTGCGGCGGCGCGGCGGGCGGACGCTTGTTCCGTCAGTGCTCTCGTGGAGTCGGCGGCGCGGGCGGCAGCGGCTGCCTGTCCAACGGCCGACGACACGACGGATGCCCGGGGGCCGAAGGCCTGCAGGGGTTCCGGCGCGACTATGACCGGGGCAGGCGGGGTCGTCGACACTGTGGGCGTGGGTTCCGGAGTCGCTGTCGCTGTCGCCGTCGGGGTCTCAGTCGGCGTCGGCGTGGGAAGAGTGCTGGGCGTGGGATCCGGCGCCGTGGTCGGAGTCGGAGTCGGAGTCGGCGTCGGGGTGGGAAGTGGAGTAGGTGTGGGCTCCGGGGCCGTCGTAGGGTCGGGCGCCGGCGACGGCGCCTGGGTGGGTGCGGGTTCCGTCGTCGTCGGTGTCGTCGTCGCCGTGGACGTTGGATCGGGTACGGGCACGGGCACGGGCACGGGCGCGGGCAGTGGATCGGGTACGGGCGTCGGTGCCGGATCCGGCGTGGGGACGGTCGTTGCGACCGGAACCGGCTGGTCTGCGGGCTGCATGGCGTCCGCCTGTGCCGACGTCGGCATCCCCGCGATCACGAGCGCGACGATCACGATCGTCGCGAGCGGAGGCACCAGTCGGGAGGCCGGGCGAATGCCCGCACGGCGACTGATCCGACGGACACCTCGGGGTGCACTCATGAGTCTCAGCAATCCAGCTTCGGGTGATGGATGGGCAGATCGACCGGGTCAATGCCCGGCCATCGTGACATGGGCCGGCCCGGGTGACAAGCGCGGCACGAGGCGTGCCACGCCGGCCTCCGGGCAGGATGGGCTCCCATCGAGGATGGGCTCCCATCGTGACCACGGCACTCCGGGCGGACAAGCCTCACGTTGGGGTGCTCGACCACCCAATTCGGGGGGTGCAGTGACGCTCGCCCCCCAATTTTGGGGAGGAGAGCATCCCTCAGGTGCGGCTTGGTCGGCAGGTCGCGTCCGACCAGCATGGAGCCTTCCAGACGTTGGAGGTCACCATGGAAGCGACGAGAGACTCGTCCGGGTTCACTTCGTTACGGCGGCCTCTGTGGCAGCGGATTGTGATCGCCGCCGCCGCGGTGGTCATGCCGATAGCGATGCTCTCGGCCCCGCCCGCGCTGCCCGCCCAGGCCGCGACGACGAGCAGCCTGACGCTGAACGTGATCAGCGCCCGCACGGAGCCCCGTGCCTTCTCGGGTGCCGGAGTCGCCAAGGGTGCCGCCATCCCCAACTTCACCTACATGGTCAACGAGGACAACACCGGGACGACCGCCCAGCGGAGTCCGGCGCTCGGTTCCGGCTGCAACACCCTCGACACCGGGTATCCGGGCTCCTGCGAGTGGACATCGATCAGGGAGACTCCGCACAGCACGAGTCCGATCGTGCGCCAGGGCGACCAGTCCGACTTCGCCGGCGGTCTCACCCTCCCGAACGGGCGTTATCTGATCTCTGTGCTCTCCGACGGCTACAAGATCGACGGCGCGCACTTCACCGTGCCGCTTCCCGACCCGGGTCTCGTCACGGTCGAACTGCAGCCGACCCCCCTTCCCGACTCGACGCTCCGGGCGCAGATCTTCCAGGACAGCGCGACGACCAACGGAACCCTCGACCAGGGCGAGCCGGGCCTGGCCGGCTTCACCGGCCACATCGCCGACACTCTCGGCGAGGTACAGACCGACGTGTATGGCAACCCCCTGTGCACCGTGTACCAGGGTGAGGACCCGATCAGCCACGTGATCCCGGTGGCCAGCCTCGACGCGGGCATGCTCCCCGTGCCGATCCCGGGGTCAGGCGGCCACTGTGTCAGCGATGCCGACGGCATCCTGACCATGCCCCACCTCGGGAGCAACCGCTACGCGCTCACTGCCTCGGCCCCGCCCAACCAGACCTGGATCCAGACCACGACCCTTGAAGGAAACCATGACTTCGACGCCTGGGTGATGGAGGGCAGCACCGGATACGACACCGAGGCCCTGTTGGCCGGCGAACCCGTACCCGGGCCGATCTTCGGATTCGTGAAGCCCACGAACACCCTGACCGCAGGCTCGGGTCACATTACAGGCGCGGTCGTCAACGTCAAGCAGTACAGCCCGCCCAAGGGCGGCGACTACAACCACTGGCTCGGTCTGACCGGGAGCAAGATGGGCAAGCCGATCGTCAACCCGTGGCTCTCGCTCAGCGACCTGCAGGCCGGCGACCAGGCAGTCTGGGTGGGTCACGGCGGCACGGACGGCACCTTCGACATCTCGGGCGTGCCCGACGGCAACTACAGCCTGAGCTGGTGGGACGAGCCGCAGAACCACTTCCTCGACTCGGTCAATGTGACCGTGAAGAACGGCGAGACGGTGAAGATGGGCAATCTGCCGGACAGTGGCTGGTGGACCGAATACGACGGGTACGTCTTCAACGACACCAACCGCAACGGTGTGAAGGACCCGGGCGAAACCGGCATGCCCAACTTCACGCTGACCATGCGCAAGCAGGACAACTCTCTGATGGACAGAGGGACGAACCTCGTCACCACCGACAGCACCGGCTACTACCACTTCGAGAGCGCATACCCCCTCAGCGAGTGGACCGTCATGGAGAACTTCAACAACTCCTTTTACACGACCGGCGTCACGTACCAGGCTGACAACCAGCCGACCCCGACCACGGTGAAGGGCGCCGGCGTCGACGTCAGCGTGCTCAGCATCATCGGCCTCGGCGGCACGATGGACTGGGGCGTACACTCCTACGATTCGACAGGCGCCAACGGCATCGACCCCCGCAATGGCGGCATCGTCGGCTCGGTCAGCTACGACACGACCCGCAATGAGCTCGACCCGCAATATGCCGCATCCGAGGACTGGCAGCCGGGTGTCTCCGACGTGCCGGTCGAGCTCTGGTCCACAGTCGACTGCGGCACGACGACCGCGCCGTGTGGGGGCACGAACGACGCGTTCGAACTCGCGCCGGACGGGTCGTTGGCCAAGGGAAAGCTGTTGAACACCTACCTCTCGGAACACTGGAGCCGCCCGACCGGCTGCGTGGCCCGGGATGTCGATGGCAAGCCTCTCGTCCACGCCGCAGACAACTCGGCGGCCTTCGACGAGAACGTGCTCGCGCCGAACCAGGAGACATCGGGAGAGTGCATCTCGAGCTTCATCCAGGGCGTCCAGTTCGGGCCGTACCCGACCGACCAGGGCACACCGGCGGCGAACTTCGGTGCGGCCGTGGACGGCAACTACGGCTTCGCCGACGCTTGCACGGGAACGGTGATCGCCACAGATCCGGCCAACCCCGTGTGCGACGGAGGTACCTTCCAGCCGCTCGGAAGCGGCGACTATCTGGTCAAGATCGCGATCCCGCAGGATGCCACCGGCGACCCCCTGTACAAGGTCACCAGCGAGACGGACATCAACATCGCGAACGGCGATCAGATCGTTCCGCAGGTGCCGCCGCCGGCTTGCGCGGGAACGCTCCACACCGTCGACCTCGCGGGCAGCAAGACGGACAACTACCCCGCAGTGGTCGGCGACGGTACCAACGGGGTCCCCGTCGGCGTCACCGTAGCGGCCTCGACGGCAGTGTCGAACCCCACGTTCCTGGGCATCGGCGGGTCGCCCTATGAAGGCGCAGCCAAGCCGACCTGCGACACCAAACTCGTGCGGGTGAACAACGGTAAGTCGGTCGTGCCCATGTTCAACATCTTCACGGATGTCCCCGTCCCGGCCCGTCTGCGCGGCCTGATCGTGGACGACATCAACTTCTCCACCGACCCGCGGTCCACGCTCTTCGGTGAGAAGACGGGTGTGGCCTTCGCCCCGGTCGGGATCTACGACTTCGCCAACCGGCTGGTCACGACCGTCGAGTCCGATTTCAACGGCGCGTACGATGTGCTGCTGCCCTCGACGAACCACATCAGTTGCCCGACCCCCTCGGGTGTCTGCGCCAACATGTACCGTTTCGTGGGCAACGACCCCGGTGTCCCCGGGCATCTGAACGCAAACTACAACCCGCGATATCGCTCGATCGCGACCGAGTTCGAGGCATTCCCCGGCGTGACCATTCCGACCGACCTCGCCCCGACCCAGGTCGGCGTGTATGTCGGGTCCCCGACCACCGGGGTCAACACGGCGGTGACCTGCGCCCTCGACACCGCCACACCGCAGCTGCTGAGCGTGTCGCAACCGTACGTGGCCGCAACGGGCAGCCGCTCCTTCACCATCGCCGGTACCGGCCTGGGCTCGGCCCAGGGCACCGGTCACGTCAATCTGGGCTCGACAACGCTCGACGTCACCGCCTGGAGCGACACGTCGATCACGGCCAGCGTGCCGGCTACGGCCCCGGTCGGGGCGCAACAGCTCACGATCACCTCGGGCAACGGGCAGACGACCGTCAACGGGCTCAGCTTCCATGTGCTCGGAACCGGCTACAACCCTGCCGTTCGAGAGGTCGGCCCCGGCCGCACCCACACAACGATCCAGGCCGCACTCGACGCGGCGTTCGCCAACAACGGCGACGACCTGGTCATCGTGTACCCGGCAACGCCCACCGCGGCCAACCCCCGCGGCGCATATTACGAGAACCTGGTCATGGCCTCTCCGGTCAAGCTGCAGGGCGTCGGGTCCGGCGGCTTCCAGGGCACCACCTTCGTGCCGGGATCGATCATCGACGCCGGCGCGTTCGGCGGAGACACCGCCCTGGCCACGGCCTGGTTCGCCAAGGTCGGCGGCCTGACCTGGGACGGTAACCAGGCGGTGAACGACGGCGAAGCGATCTACGTGCTGGCGTCGGCGAACGCCACGACGGCACCCGGTGCGGCCCGCCAGTTCACCAGTGGATTCACGGCGGCCATCGACGGCTTCGACATCCGCGGCGGCGACCAGGTGGGCTTCCCCGGCAACATCGACGCCCTCACCGGGGGTCCGACGGGCCTGCCGCCGAACATCACCACGCAGGGCGGAGCGATCTTCGCCAACGCGTACGCCCGCTCCCTGCAGATCACCAACAACGTGGTGCAGAACAACGGCGGCGGCTACGGGACCATCCGGATCGGCACGCCCGACCTGGCCGCACCGAACACGAGCAACCACAACGAGAACGTGCGGATCGCCAACAACCGCGTCATCGCCAACGCCGGAACCAACCTGGCAGGCGGCATCGGCCTCTTCGCGGGCGCCGACGGCTACGAAGTATCCGGCAACGACATCTGCGGCAACTTCTCGCTGGAGTATGGCGGCGGGCTGAGCGCCTACGGCCTGAGCCCGGGCGGCAAGATCCACCACAACCGCATCTATTTCAACTCGTCCAACGACGAGGGCGGAGCGATCATGATCGCCGGGCAGCTGCCGGCAACGGTCGGTGCACTCTCGCCCGGCTCCGGTCCGGTGGACATCTATGCCAACCAGATCCAGGCCAACATGGCCAATGACGACGGTGGCGGCATCCGTTTCCTGATGGCCGGCAACTTCCCGATGAATGTCTACAACAACATGATCGTCAACAACGTGTCCACCCACGAGGGCGGCGGCATCGGCATCAACGATGCCCCGAACGTACGGGTTTACAACAACACGATCATGAAGAACCTGACGACGGCCACAGCGGTCACGTCGGACGGCCAACCGGCCCCCGCCGGCCTGGCGACCTCGGCCAACAGCGACCAGCTGCAGGCCACGCTGCCTGCCGGTTCGCCGACCTTCAGCAATCCGGTGTCGTTCAACAACATCTTCTGGGACAACAGGGCCGGCACCCGGGCCGGAACCACAGTCACCGGCATCGGCCTGACCGGCGCAGCGGACATCAACAACTGGGATCTCGGTGTGGCCGACGGCACCGGGGTGCTCGCCCCGACCAACTCGGTCGTCCAGCAGAGCTCAGCGTCCCACGCGTACACGACCAGTCCGACGAACAGCTCTGCCGACCCGGCAGTGGTCTCGACGTATGACGTCTCCGTTTCCTTCGCGACCTGGCGACAGAACCCGGCGTTCGTGGACGCCACGCTCGTCACCCTGCAAGCGCCGCCGAACCTGCTCGGCAATTACCACCTGAGCGCCTGCCCCGGAACGCCTGCCTGCAACCTGGGCGCGGCGAGCACCGCCGGCGTGAACGCGCCGGCCACGGACTTCGACAACCAGGCCCGGCCGGCACTGGGCGGCTTCGACAGTGGCGCAGACGAGTTCGGCGCGACGACAACGCCTCCGCCGGCCTCGGACCTGTACTTCTCGACAACGGGAAACACCAACCCGCCCGGCGTGTCCGGCACCGCTGACGACGCTGACATCCACGTCTGGAACGGCACCGCATTCAGCCGGTCGATCGATATGACCGCCGCGCCGTACAACGTCCCGAGCAGTGCCGACACGGACGGTTTCTCCCGAGTGGATGCCACGCACTTCTACGCCTCGTTCGCCGGGAACGTCACCCTCCCCGGGATCGGCACCGTGGCCGACGAGGACGTCGTGTACTTCGACGGCAGCTCGTGGTCGTTGTGGTTCGACGGCAGCGCAAACGGGCTCCTGGGCGCCATCGACATGGGCGCGATCAGTGTCGTCGGGAACACGCTGTTCTTCACCACGAACAACGCGGCCGTACCTCCGGGCGCGGGCGGCACCGGTGACAACGCCGACGTCTACCGCTGGAACGGTGGCAGCTCCTACGTTCGCGTCCTGGATGCCACGGCCGCGCCGACCAACCTGCCGAACAGCGGGTCGGCCACCGGCGCGACCAACCCCAACGTCGACGGCCTCATCTGGAAGGACGCCACCCACTTCTACCTGTCGTTCAGCAACACGACCACCACCGTTCCGGGCGTCGGCGCGGTGGACGACGAGGACGTGGTCTACTTCGACGGCGCCTGGTCGATCTACTTCAACGGCGGCGCCCACGGCCTCGACGCCTCGGCCAACCTCGACCTGGACGCGATCTCGTTCGCCACCGGTGCCCTTCCTCCGCCACCGCCACCGGCCGGCCAGTCCCTGTACTTCTCGACGCAAGGGAACAGCAATCCGCCCGGCGTCGGTGGCACGGCGGACGACGCGGACATCTACCGCTGGACCGGCAGCACCTTCGGTCGGGTCCATGACGTGACGACCGCGCCGTACGGGTTGCCGACCGGTGCCAATGTCGACGGCTACGACCGGGTCGACGACACCCACTTCTATCTCTCCTTCACCGGGCAGGTCACCGTGCCCGGCCTCGGGAACGTGCAGGACGAGGACGTCGTCTACTTCAACGCGGGCACCTGGTCGCTCTACTTCGACGGCAGTGTCCACGGCCTCGGCGGCAACGACAACCTCGATCTGGATGCGATCAGCGTCGTCAGCGGAATTCTGTACTTCTCCACGGTGGGCAACGCGAACCCGCCAGGCGTAGGAGGTTCCGCAGACAACGGCGACATCTACAGCTGGAACGGCACCGCATACAGCAGGGTGATCGACAGAAGCGCCGCGCCATACAACCTGCCGACCAACACCGACATCGACGGCTTTGTGCGGGTGGACGCCACCCACTTCTACGTCTCGTTCAGCGCCGCCAACACGACCGTGCCGACGCTGGGGGCGGTTCAGGACGAAGACGTCGTCTACTACAACAACGGCGTCTGGTCGGTCTACTTCGACGGCACCGCACACGGCCTCGGTGGCAACGGCGACTTCAACGTGGATGCCTTCGATGTCCCCTGACCCGATCGACCAGGCACACCGCAACGGCACCTCCGATCCCAAGGGAGATACGGGAATGATCTTCAAACAGCCTTTCAGCCGACGCGACCTCCTCAAGTTCGCCGGCGGCGCGGTGGCCATCGTCGGGACCGGCGTCTGGGCGGGCAACGTCCTGCTTCCCGAGGCCGCCATCGCGGCCATCGGGGATCCCGACCTCTACCTGGCCGGGACAGACGGGTGGATCTTCCTCCCGAAGACCCCGGCCATCCCGCCGTTCCACCCCGACGTGCTCGCGCCGGACCCGTTCACGACCTACATCTTCGGGTTCCGCAATGTCACGGGCCTGGGCGACACCCAGTTGACGAACCAGAAGAACAAGGCCCAGCACTCCGCACCGATGTTCTGGACGAAGCAATTCGACCCTGCCCACCCGGTCGATTTCACCGTGCAGCTGACCAACCTCGGTCTGGCGTTGCGGCCGGACCTGTTCGACGCCCATACCCTGCACTGGCATGGGTTCCGCAACGTGATCCCGTTCTTCGACGGTGAACCGTCCGGGTCGGTGGCCGTGCGGACCGGGCGGGTCTTCTCCTACGTGTACCGTCCGCGCGAGCCGGGGACCTACATGTTCCACTGCCACGTCGAGGATGTCGAGCACGTCCAGATGGGCATGACCGGTCTGGTATTCGTCCGTCCCCTGCAGGACGGTCAGAACATCGGCGGGCACACCCAGTTCATCTACAACGACGGGGACGGCTCCACCGGCTACGACCGCGAGTTTGCGATGTTCCTGTCGGAGGTGTGGGCCGAGGCGCACTGGGCGGATGCTCATATCCAGCTGCCGCAGTGGAGCGACTACCGGGCCGACTTCGGCCTCCTCAACGGACGGGTCTACCCGGACACCATCGCCCCCAATGCACCGATCGATGCGGCAGCATCCATTCACGCCCTCGCGGTGCAGACCGACCCGGTTTCCGGCGACCTCGTCGCCCCCGACGGGCATCCCGAGCTGCAGTACCAACCGCAGTCGTCGCTCGTGACCTGCAACGCCGGCGAGACGGTCGCCCTCCGGTTCGCGAACCTCGGATTCCGGGAGCAGGCGATGACCCTGGCCGGGATCCGGATGCGCGTGGTCGGCCGCGATGCCACCCCGATGCGGGGACGCGACGGCACCGACACGTCCTATGAGACCGAGACGATCAGCATCGGCCCCGGCGAGAGCTTCGACGTGGTCTTCACCGCACCCGCGCACACCGGGCCGGGCTTCGACACCTACATGCTCTACAACCGCAACTACCCCGCGACGAACAACCTGGCTCCGGGCGGAATGGGTGGCCAGGCCACCGAGATCCGCGTGTACGCGCCCGGCGGCCTCCGCGCGCAGGCCTATCCGAACGACTGGGGAGTCTGAGAGCCATGATGAGAGGGAATGCCGTGTCGCACGTGAAGGTTCGCGCTCGCGGTCTGCGCCGGGCGGCGCTGCTGCTCGCCCTGACCCTGGTCGGGGCCACGATGGCCACGTTCACCCAGCCGGCGATCGCCGTGACCCCTCCACGGGTGGGTATCGCCTGCACCACGGGTGTCGGGGGAGGTGCCACCACCCCGATCTTCAACCTGACGACCAAGACCGGCTACATCAGCCTGCCCGACGGAAACACCGCGTTCATGTGGGGGTATTCCAGTGGGTTCGGCGCCTTCCAGCACCCGGGTCCGGTGCTGTGCGTCAACGCCGGAGACACGGTCACCGTGATCCTGCGCAACACCCTGCCGGAGGCCGCTTCGATCGTCTTTCCGGGCCAGACGAATGTCCTGGCCAACGGGACCCCGGCGCAACCGGAGTCCACAGGGTCAGGCGCGATCACCTCGCTGACCAGCACGGCCGCTGCCGGAGGCGGGACCGTCACATACAGCTTCGTGGCCGCCAACCCGGGCACCTTCTTGTACGAGTCGGGGACCAACCCCGAGAAACAGGTCCGGATGGGCCTGTTCGGCGCCTTGATCGTGCGCCCGTCGGCCGTTCCATCGGGTGGAGCGGCCGGCTCGGTCGCGAGCGAGTACGCCAACAACCGGGCGGACAGCCGGTTCAATCCGGCCGAGGAATTCATGGTGCTCCTGAGCGAGATCGACCCCTACCAGCACCAGGCGGTCGAGAACGGCAAGAGCTTCAACATGAACAACTACCACCCGCGGTACTGGCTGATCAACGGGCGCGGCTACCCGGACAGCATCGCAGACAACGGGGCAAGCTGGCTGCCTGCGCAGCCGTACGGTGCGCTCGCGCAGGTGGGCGAATTCGACCGCACGGCCGTCCCGGTCGACCAGCCAGGGATGGCCCGCTACCTGAATGTGGGCACCGAAGACTATCCGTTCCACCCGCACGGCAACAACGGCCTCGTCGTGGCCAGGGATGGCGGCCCGCTGGAGGGTCCGACGGGGGAGGACCTCGCGTTCGAGAAGTTCGCCATCAACATCGGCCCCGGGCAGACCTGGGACGTGATCTTCAAGTGGTACGACGCCGAGAACTACTCCCCGTCCAACCCGGTCCCGGTGACGGTGCCGTCTCTGGCCGACCAATCGATCGGTGTCTTCTACAGCGGAAGTCCGTACCTCGGGACCAAGGAGGCCCTGCCGCCCGGCATTCAGAGCGTGAACCAGTGCGGCGAGTACTACATCATCTCCCACAACCACGCCCTGTTCCAGATCACGTCCTGGGGCACGAATATGACCGGGCCGATCACGTACATGCGGATCGATCCGCCGACGCCCAACAGCTGCGGTTGACCAGGAAGGGTGCAGAACGATGTCTCACCGGAAGAGCATGAAGAAGACGGTCTCCGCCCTCGTGACCGGGCTGCTGGCGGGGGGAGGGCTCGCCGTGTTGGTGGCCCTCCTCGCGCCGGCAGCCGCGGCCCAGGCCGCGAGTGTGTCCTGCACCGCGCCTGGCGACCTGTACGCGGCCTCGGGATCCACGACCCTGGGAACCCAGGCCGTCACCGTCTGGGGCTACAGCACCACCGCTGGTGCCGGCGTGACCCGACCCGGCGGGCCGACACTGTGCGTCAACGCCGGCGACACGGTCACCGTCACGCTGCACAACCAGCTGCCGGAGAACACCGCCCTGCTCTTCCAGGGGCAGCAAATGGTTCCGGACCGCGTCGGCGCCGCCCCCGCGGCATCCACGACCTACACCTTCACGGCCAGCCGTCCGGGCACGTACCTCTACGAGGCCGGTCTGGTTCCGAATGGCCAGCACCAGGTGGCGATGGGCATGTATGGCGCGCTGATCGTCCGTCCCGCGACATTGGGTCAGGCGTACGACGCGACCACCGCGTTCGACGACGAGGCGGTCCTGGTCCTCAGCGAGATCGACCCGGCTCTCAACAACGCCGCCAGCCCGGCGGCCTTCGACATGCGCAAGTACGCTCCCCGCTACTCCCTCATCAACGGGAAGGCCTACCCGAACACGGACCCGATCCCGGCGACGGCCGCGGGTAACAAAGTCCTGCTCCGCTACGTCAACGCGGGCAGCCTGTACCACTCACTGGCCGCACTCGGCACAGAGCAGAAGGTCGTCGCCCTGGACGGCAGCCCCCTGAAGTACTCACGTCACTACATTGCGGAGACCTTCGGTCCCGGCCAGACGGCAGACGCCATCGTCACGACCCCTGCGGCGACCGCCGCGCCGAGCAGGTTGCCGATCTACGACGGCAGCCTGCTGCTGCACAATAGCAATGCGGCCGGCGCCGGCGGCATGCTCACCTTCGTGACTGTTCCCGCGAGCGGTGTGGTGGGACCGGACACCAGCGGACCGGCCACGAGCGCTGTCGCGTTTGCGGCAGGCACCCTGAGCGCCACCATCAACGACACCAGCACCGGTGGATCGAGTGTCGCGGGGGCCGAATACTTCATCGACACCGTGACCGGCACTGGCCTCCCGATGACGGGTAGCGGAGCCGGCAGCGTGAACGTCACCGCCTCGGTATCCATTCCCTCCGGCCAGCACATCGTCTACGTCCGAGGCCAGGACTCCGTCGGTAACCGGGGGGTCTTCAGCTCGGTGCTGGTCACCGGCGGCGACGCCACCGGACCGACCACGAAGGCCCCGTCACTGGCTCCCAGCCTCACGAACGGGACAGGGACTGCGGTCATCGCCGTGCACGCCACCGGGGACGACTCGGCGACCGGCGGCTCGAATATCACCGGGGCCGAGTACTTCATCGACGCCGTCGGACCCAATGGTTCGGGACCGGTGCTGGCGGTCAACGCTGCCGCACCGACGGCCAGCCTGGACGCCACCATCCCTGCGGCGACCGTGAACGCGCTCGCCGAAGGCACCCACGTCGTGTCGATCCACAGCCAGGATGCAGCGGGCAACTGGGGCGCGCCGGTCACCATCAACCTGGTGGTCGACAAGACCGCGCCCACCACCTCGGGCATCACGGTCGCGCCGACACCCAACAACGGCACCCTGGCGTTCAACGGCAGCCCTTCAGCCATCCGGGTGACCGTGGCGACCATGGCCGATCCCGTCTCCGCCACCGTCAGCAGCAACATCAGCTCGGCCGAGGCCTTCGTCGACACGGTCACTGCAAACGGCTCCGGCATCGTGGTCAGGGCCACGGACGCCGCCTACAACAGCACCTCCGAGGCCGGCTACTTCGAGATTCCACTGGCGACCGTCGCCAAGCTCTCGGATGGGAGCCACGTCATTTCGGTGCATGCGAAGGATGCCGCGGGTAACTGGGGTGCGGTGGCGACGTCGACCCTGGTGATCGACAAGGTCAAGCCTGCGGTCAGTGCGGTCGCGGCAACACCGAACCCGACGGGGGGCGCCGCTACGGTAACCCTGACGGCGCAGGCGACGGATGCCGGTTCGGCCGTCACGCGTGCCGAGTGGTTCTCGGGGGCGGATCCGGGTGCCGGCAATGGGACGCCGATGACTCTCACCGGGACGGGCCCGTGGGCCGTGTCCTCGGTTGTCGACGTGCGAGGGTTCAGCGAGGGCCCGCAGACGTTGACGGTGCGGGTGCGGGATGCTGCCGGGAACTGGAGCGGGACCGCGTCCACGGTGCTCCAGGTGCAGGCGGCGCTGTCGTTCTCCACGCTGGGGAACACGAACCCGGCCGGTGTGGCCGGCACGGCCGATGACGCGGACATCTATTCCTGGAGCGGTACGGCCTTCAGCCGGGTGATCGACGCGAGTGTCGCGCCGTACAACCTGCCGGGCGGTGCCAACGTTGACGGTTTCGACCGGGTCAGCCCGACCCAGTTCTACCTGTCATTCACGGACCAGGTGACCCTGCCCGGGATCGGCATCGTGCAGGACGAGGACGTCGTCTTCTTCAACGGCAGCTCCTGGTCGCTCTACTTCGATGGCAGTGTTCGTGGCCTCACCGGAGCCCGGGCGACGGACCTGGACGCGATCAGCATCGTCGGGGGTCAGCTGTACTTCTCCACCGACAATGCCGCGGTACCCCCGGGCGTCACTGGAGCCGGTGACGACGCCGATATCTACAGCTGGAACGGGACAGCGTTCAGCCGGGTGATCGACGCGAGTGCCGCGCCGTACAGCCTGCCGGCCGCGGCGAACGTGGATGGATTCGTGCGAGTGGATGCGACCCACTTCTACCTGTCCTTCAGCGCCGACACGACGACGGTGCCGGTCCTGGGCGCTGTGCAGGACGAGGACGTCGTCTACTACAACGCGGGCACCTGGTCGGTCTACTTCGACGGCACCGCCCACGGCCTCACGACCGCCAACCAGGACCTGGACGCCTTCGATGTCCCGTAGCGAACACCGTCGGCCGGCCGGCCACCCCCGGCCGGCCGACGGAAGGAAGGACTCACAATGACCACGGACATCCTGCCCCAGTCGGACACGCACCCGGAGTCGAACCCGGAGGATTCGATGGAGCGTCCCGGTCGCCGCCGCCTGGTCGCCATCGCCGTGGTCGCCCTCCTTCTTCTCGGTGTGAGCACCGGTGCCGCGTTCGCCTGGTGGCCGGGACAGAAGGCCGATGTCCGTGCGGGCACCACCCTCGTCACCGCCGAGGGCATGGCGGCCCGGTACGGGATCGACGTCAATCTGATCGGAGTCACGGCGGCGGGTGGCCTGATCGAATTCCGCTACCAGGTCGTCGACCCGGACAAGGCCGATCGGATGATCCACGACACGACCCTGCTCCCCATCGTGGTCGTGGAGGACACCGGGGCGACCATGGTCATCTCCAGGCCCCACCACGCGTCCGAGCTCGAGCTGGGGGGAACCTACTTCTTCCTGTTCGCCAACTCCCACAACGCCATTCACGCCGGGTCACTCGTGACCCTGGTTCTGGGCGACTCCCGGCTCGAGCACATCGAGGCCAGGGGATGACCCGGTCCTGGCTCGGGATTCGGAGCCGCGTGGCCGCGATTCTCCTTGCCGCCGTCGTGCTGGTGCTGTTCGGGGCGTCGCCGGCCTGGGCCCACAGCGGACTCGAGCGCTCCGATCCTCCCAATGGCGGCGTGATTTCCGTGGGCAGAACGACCCTCACTCTCTGGTTCACGGAGGCCATCTCCGAGGATGCCAGCACCTTCGAGCTCCGCACGGCCGACGGAGAGCGGGTGGCCGCGAGTGCGTCCGTGTCCGAAGCGGATGACGGCGGCATCGTCAGGATCCAGACGCAACCGCTCGCGAAGGCGACGTACCTGCTGGATTGGAAGGTGCTCGCCACCGACGACGGTCACACGTCCAACGGGACGATGTACTTCGGCGTCGGGACCCGTCCCGCGGGAGTCGCCTCCGCAGCGGACGGACTCCCCGACCTGCCGGGACTCCTGATCCGCTGGATCGATCTCTCCGCGATCATCCTCTGTATCGGGGCGTTTGCCGTCTCGGGTCGAGTGCTCGGTTCGACGGACGAGACGGGGATGGCTCCGCGCCGGCGGGCACGGTTCATCGGAGCTCTCGCCGCCGGCGTCGCGGTCGTCACCGGGGCACTCACCCCCTTTCTGCTCACTCAACCGGGGGGCGGCTCCCTGGGCGACTGGTTCGACGCAACCTGGGCAACCCTGACCGGCACCCCCTGGGGTTACCTGTGGTCGGGGCGGGAAATCGCGCTCGTGATCACGGCGGTCGCCCTGTACCGGGCCGCACGTTCACCTCGGGCCGTCGGGCAGCTGCGGAGTGCCGTCATCGCGCTCGTGGCCGTCGTCGGGCTGGAGTCGTGGGCTGGTCACGCGTCAACTTTGCCCCGGGGATCCGTCCTGGCTGTCCTTGCTGCCGCGTCGCACCTGGTCGCCGCCGGAGTCTGGGCCGGTGGCCTCGCCGTCCTCGCCCTGTGTCTGAGTCCTCTGCTCCACCGCAACCGGGAAACCCGCAGGTCGATCCTTGCGTCGGCGTGGCGGGCGTTCAGCCCGATGGCGGCCATCGCGACCGTCGTCCTGGTCGCGACCGGACTCTACGAGACGGGTCTCCACGTCCCCGACCTGAGCTTCGTTGCCTCGACCGTCTATGGCGCCGTCGTCGCCGGAAAGCTCGTCCTGGTGGTCGTCGCCCTGGTTCTGGGCGGGATCAACACCCTGCTCGTCAATCCCCGACTGGCCGCGCGGGTGGGCCGAGTCCTCGGTCGATCCGGAGGATGGGCGCCGGTACCACCCCGGCGATTCGCCGTCATCGTCGGTGCTGAGGTCCTCGTTCTGGTGCTTGCGGTGGGCGCCGCGGGGTTGCTGACCTCGGTTCCCACCGCCCGCGAGGTCGCCTCGGCGACCAAGGAGACCACCCTGCACACGGCTACCGTCGACGGGCTCTTCGTCACGCTCGAGCAGGTGGCGGCCGGACCGGACCGGAGCCGCCTCATCGTGCGGTCCCGTTCGATCGTCAAGCTCGAGGCGGAGCCCGTCAGCGACGTCACGGTCACCCTCGCCGGCCCGACAGGGACAACGGGTGAGGTGGTCCTCGAGCGGATCGAGCCCGGCCGCTTCGAAGCCGAGACGGCCCAGCCGGCGTCGGGCGACTGGAGTGCGACCGTTGCCCTCGATCGGGACGGCCGCCCCACCGCGGTCACGCGCGTCGACTGGACTGTCTCCGTCGCGGGCCCCGCGGATGTCCGGCCACTGGAAATGGTGACGTCCGTTCTCGCCATCCTGCTCCTCGGAGCCCTGCTGGGAGCCGTCTACTTCGTCCGTCGCCGGAGGCCCGCCGCGGTCGCGGTTTCGCTCCATCCGGTGCGGGCCAGCGAAAACAGCGGGAGCAAACGATGAAGAAGACACTTGCCGTGGCGGCACTGGTCGCGCTGCTGGTCACGGGGCTCGCCCCCGCGGCCTCGGCCCGGCCCGGCACCGCTCCGGGATCCGCCGGCCTCGACCCCGGTCTCCAGGCGATCCTCGCCGCCCTCCCTCCCGGCGGTGTGACCACCGTGGTCGTGACCTTGCGCGACAGGGCCGACCTGAAGCGCGTCCGTGGTACCAGCCGGGCAGCCCGGCTGAAGGGCGCCATCCAGGAGCTGACGGCCACCGCGAACGCGTCGCAGGTGCCGATCCGAACCCTGTTGCGAGCCAGGGCCGACCAGGGCACGGTCACCAGGAGCATCCCCCTCTGGGTCGTCAACGGGATCTCGGTGACCGCCACCGCGGATGTCATCCGGGACCTCGCCGAGCGCCCGGACGTCGCGAGCATCATCCCCGACGAAGTCACCGTGGTTCCTTCCGTCGGCCTCCCGGAACCCGGCGTCGACAAGGTCAGCGCTCCGGCCCTGTGGAACCTGGGCTTTTCCGGGCAGGGCGTGGTGGTTGCGAGCCTCGACAGCGGCGTGGACGTCTCCCATCCGGACCTCGCGGGCCGCTGGCGCGGTGGAACGGACAGCTGGTTCGATCCCTACGGCGAGCATCCCGTCACGCCGACCGACCTCACCGGCCACGGCACGGCGACGACCGGCGTGATCCTCGGCGGGGATGCCGGCGGCACGTCGATCGGGGTGGCTCCGGGCGCCCGCTGGATCGCCGCAAAGATCTTCAACGACAGGGGCGTGGCGACGGCGACGGCGATCCACCAGGCATTCCAATGGGTGCTGGACCCCGACCATGATCCGAACACGCCGGACGCTCCCCAGCTCGTCAACGGGTCGTGGTCGATCGGCGCCGGACCCGGGTGCGACCTCTCGTTCCAGCCCGACCTGCAAGCCCTGCGCGCGGTCGGCATCCTGCCCGTCTTCGCCGCCGGAAACTACGGCTCGGGCGCTTCCACGAGCGTGAGTCCGGCAAACTACCCCGAAGCCCTGGCCGTTGGCGCGGTCACCGGAAACGATCTGATCTATACCTCCGGCAGTCGTGGGCCATCCACGTGCGGCGGGCGAACCCGGATCTTCCCCGACCTCGTCGCGCCGGGCGTGAATATTCTCACCGATGATCGCTACGGTCTCTATCAGACCGCCTCCGGCACGTCGATGGCCGCGCCGAACGCCACGGGAGCGCTCGCGCTGCTCCTCAGCTCGGTCCCCGGACTGACCACCGACCAGGCGCAGGCGGCGCTCACCGCGACCGCGCTGGATCTCGGCCCCACCGGTCCGGACCCGTCCTATGGCTCCGGACGGCTCAACGTCCTGGCCGCTTATCAGTGGCTCCTGGAACATCCGATCGCCGCCGACCTCACCGGACCGGTGACGTCGTCACTCGTTCTTGCACCCAGCCTCAGCAACGGCACGACCGATGCCGGCCTGCACGCCACGGCCAACGACACCACGACCGGGGGCTCCGCCATCGCGGCGGCCGAGTATTTCCTCGATACCCTCGGCGCCAATGGGACGGGGGCGGCCATGAGCGTCACCCCGACCCCGCCGACGGCTGGCCTGGACGCCGCGATCCCCGCAGCACTCCTCGCCGCGCTCGCAGACGGTAACCACACCGTCTTCGTGCATGCGAAGGATGCGGCGGGTAACTGGGGTGCGGTGGCGACGACGATCCTGGTGATCGACAAGATCAAGCCCGTGGTGCCGGCGGCGCTGTCGTTCTCCACGCTGGGGAACACGAACCCGGCCGGTGTGGCCGGCACGGCCGATGACGCGGACATCTATTCCTGGAGTGGCACGGCCTTCAGCCGGGTGGTCGACGCGAGTGTCGCGCCGTACAACCTGCCGGGCGGTGCCAACGTTGACGGTTTCGACCGGGTCAGCCCGACCCAGTTCTACCTGTCATTCACGGACCAGGTGAACGTGCCCGGGATCGGCACCGTGCAGGACGAGGACGTCGTCTTCTTCAACGGCACCACCTGGTCGCTCTACTTCACGGGCAGTGCGCACGGTCTGGGCGGCAGCAACAGTCTGGACGTGGACGCGATCAGCGTCGTCGGATCCACGCTGTACTTCTCCACCCTCGGCAACTCGAACCCGCCCGGAGTGGGCGGTACCGCCGATGACGCGGATGTCTACAGCTGGAACGGGACGGTGTTCAGCCGGGTGATCGACGCGAGCGCCGCGCCGTACGGTCTGCCGGCCGCGGCAAACGTGGACGGGTTCGTGCGGGTGGATGCCACGCACTTCTACCTGTCCTTCAGCGCCGACACGACGACGGTGCCGGTTCTGGGCGCGGTCCAGGACGAGGACGTCGTCTACTACAACGCGGGCACCTGGTCGGTCTACTTCGACGGCACCGCTCACGGCCTCACCGCCGCCAACCAGGACCTGGACGCCTTCGATGTCCCGTAACGGCGAGGCCGGCGAGGCCGGGCGAGGCCAGGTCCTGGTCAGGCTCGGCGAATCCGCACCAGGACGGTGGTTCCCTCTCCGACGACGGACGTGATCGAGAGGGACCCTTCCGTCATCTGCACGGTGTCGCGCATGATGCGCAGTCCCAGATGCCCACCGGGGGCCGCAGCGGCCGGGTCGAAGCCGCGACCGTTGTCCCGGATCGACAGGCTCGTCGTCACCGCGTCCCCGGTGATGACGAGGTCGACGACGGAGGCACGGGAGTGCTTGACGACGTTGGCGAGGGCCTCCCTTGCGACGCGGTACAGCACAGCGATCCGCTCCTTGTCGGACGGAACATCCGGCGACAACTCGGAGTGCACGACAATGCCGGTATCGGCCACGTGGTCCAGGAGGCGTCGGAGCGCCTCGTTGAGACCGAGCCGCTCCAGGTCCGGCGGATAGAGCTCGGTGGTGATCGCGCGCAAGGTGCGCAGGTTGCGCAGGAGGATCCCACGGGCCTGCCCGGTGAGTGCGCGACGTTCACTCGCACCGTGCCTCTCCTCCGCTTCGAGGGCATACGACAGGCCCGCGAGGTCCTGGATCACTTCGTCGTGGAGCTCCCGGGCGATTCTGCGTCGTTCGAAGTCGGATGCGACGATGGCGTGTTGCACCAGACGCCTTCGGGATGCCTGGCCGGCCTGGATCCGGCGGGCAAGTCCGATCGCCGGAAGGAGCTGCGCGAGCTGCAGCAGGACGAGCGAGACCACGAGCACGGGGAGCACGTCCAGCATGAGCCGGGATTGGGCGTTCTGAACGGCCTCATCGTCGTAATACGCCTCGAAGATGACCGGCCAGCCCTCGGCATCCGTTGCACGGACGTTGATCTCGACCAGCTCGCCCGCCGCCGCCTCGTTCACGGTGTCCAGGCCGATGGGCTGGCCGAGCCAGGCGTGTTCCCGCCCCCCGGAGAGGAGGTCGGGGCTCCACGCCGGGAGGGGATACGTGTCGCCGATCAGGTCCGCGCTGTCCGAATACAGGATCTTCCCGTCGCCGCTCCAGATCTTGACCCGCACCAGGGAGCCGTCTGCCATCCACGGCTTGAGCCCGGCATTCACCCGACTGATCGCCGATTCGTCTCCGGCCCGGACGGCTCTGTCCAGGAGCGGGCCCACCGTGAAATCGGCGAGTTGATGAGTGCGCAGGATGGCTTCGGAGAGGGCACGCTGCTCGGCCTGGCCGTGGATCCAGGCGTACACCGGGATCAGGACGGCGACCAGGGTGATCACGCCGATGGCGAGGAAACGCAGGACGGCGCTCCGAACCTCGGAGGTATCACTGGTCCCTCTGGTGCGGGCCCATCCCCGGTCGTGGACCCACCCCCGGTTGCGAAGCCAGGTCCGGTCGTGTCCGCCACCCCGGTCGCGAAGCCACCGACGGTCGTGCTCGTCGCGACGACGACGGGTCTCAGCCATCGTCGCATGCTGGACTACACACGCTCCCGCACCTCCAGGAGGCCCAGTTTCGTCGCGTTGACCACGGCCTGAAGCTGCGAGTGCGCGTCGAGCTTGGCGAGAATCGACTTCACATAGCCGCGGCAGGTGTTTTCGGAGATTCCGAGGATCTGGGCGCTGATCCGCACCTCCGTGCCCTCGGCCATCAGGGCGAGTACGTCCAGCTCGCGGCGTGTCAGCGACGCTGACGGCTGCTCCAGCATTCGGGACTGCCGTTGGGTGCTGAGCTGAATCATGAGGGAAGGGTGCAGCGAGAAGGTGCCGAGCCGCGCGTGACGGATCGTGTCGACGAGCCCGGCGAGGGAGCCATCCTTGGGAAGGAAGGCACACACGCCGAGCGCCGCCGCCTGCTCGATCACCTCCGGGCTGGGATCCCCGGTGAGCATGACGATCCGGGTCGACGGCCGCTCGGCGAGGATGAGTGCGACGGCGGCGAGTCCACTGCCGTCTGTCAGGTGGTAGTCGAGCACGATGAGATCGGGCTGGAGCTCACGGCTCAACTCGACGGCTCGTCGTGTGCTCTGGGCCGTTCCGACCGTACAGAGATCGGGTTCCCGGTTGAGCGCGCCCGCGAGCAGCTCGGTGAACGTGGTGTGGTCGTCGGCGAGCAGGATGCGAATCATTGTTCCCCCGGGTCGGTCGCTGCCCTGTCGGGAACTGGACTACCTGCGTGTTGAGGTCATCATCATGGCCTCACCCGACCGGTTCGTCTATCTGCCGCGATACCCCCGTTCGGGACGAACCGGGCGCCGATCGAGCACTCAGGCGAGCGGCCCCGTGACGGATGCCGCGGCATCCGTCACCGCGCCCGTCGCGACGATCTGCACGACGGCTTCGATCTCGGGGGAGAGGAAGCGGTCGTGTCCCGGACCCTCGGCGACGGTGCGGACGAGGTCGCGCACGGCGCCGGTCGCCGCACCCGGCAGGAGCGGCGCGCGCAGGTCGAGCGAGCGGGCGGCGGTCATGATCTCGATCGCGAGGACGCGCTCGAGGCCGTCGATCGAGCGGCGGAGCTTGCGGGCGGCGGCCCAGCCCATCGAGACGTGGTCCTCCTGCATCGCGGAGGAGGGGATCGAGTCGACAGAGGCCGGCACGGCGAGCCGCTTGAGCTCCGAGACGATCCCGGCGGCGGTGTACTGCGCGATCATCAGGCCCGAGTCGACGCCGACCTCGTGCGCGAGGAACGGCGGCAGGCCCTTGTTGCGATATGCGTCGAGGTGGCGGTCGGTACGGCGCTCGCTCATGCTCGCGACGTCGGCGGCGGCGATGGCCAGGAAGTCGAGCACGTAGCCGACCGGGGCGCCGTGGAAGTTGCCGTTGGACATCACCCGGCCGTCGAGGGTGACGACGGGGTTGTCCACCGCGCTCGCGAGCTCGCGCCCGGCGATCAGGGCGGCGTGGTCCGCGGTGTCGCGGGCGGCGCCGTGCACCTGCGGGGAGCAGCGCAGCGAGTAGGCGTCCTGGACGGTCGGGTCCTCGGGGCCGGCGTGGAAGGCGAGCAGGGGCGAGCCGGCGAGGATCGCGCGGAGGTTGCCGGCGCTCGCGGCCTGGCCGAGCTGGGGCCGGAGAGCCTGCAGGTCGGCCGCGAAGGTCGCATCCGTGCCGAGCAGGGCCTCGACGCTCATCGCCGCGGCGATATCGGCGGTCGTCAGGAGGCGCTTCAGGTCGGTGAGGGCGAGGACGAGCATGCCGAGCATGCCGTCGGTGCCGTTGATCAGGGCGAGACCCTCCTTCTCGGCGAGCACGACCGGGGTGATGCCGGCCGCGGCGAGGGCTTCGGCGCCGCCCATCGGAGTGCCGGCAGCGTCGCGCACGCGCCCCTCGCCCATGACGGCGAGGGCGCAGTGGGCGAGCGGGGCGAGGTCGCCCGAGCAGCCGAGCGAGCCATATTCGTGCACGACCGGGGTGATGCCCGCGTTGAGCACGGCAGCATAGGCCTCGGCGGTCGCGGGGCGCACGCCGGTGCGTCCGGTCATCAGGGTCGAGAGCCGCAGCAGCATGAGGGCGCGCACGACCTCCCGTTCGACCTCCGGCCCGCTGCCGGCGGCGTGGGAGCGCACGAGGCTCGCCTGCAGCTGGGCGCGGCGGTCGCTCTCGATGAACGTCGACGCGAGCGCGCCGAAACCGGTCGAGATGCCGTAGTGCGGGTTCACGTCGCTCGCGAGGCCGTCGATGATCGCGCGCGTCGCCGCGACGCCGGTGAGAGCGGCCGGGTCGAGCACGATGCGCGCGTCGTGACGGGCGACGGCGACGACGTCGGCGAACGAGACGGCGCCGGCGCCGACGGTGACGGGTGCGGCGCTCGATGTGGCGGCGGATGCTGCGGCCGGGTGGGTGCCCGCTGTGACGGATGCTTCGGTGTGGCTCATCTTCTGATTGCACACCCGACGCGGCGGCCGGGGGACACGGATACACTCGAATGTGTCCGGGATACCGGACATCTTGCGCACGGGGTGGCAG
This sequence comes from Cryobacterium zhongshanensis, assembly GCF_022760445.1. Taxonomy (NCBI): domain Bacteria; kingdom Bacillati; phylum Actinomycetota; class Actinomycetes; order Micrococcales; family Microbacteriaceae; genus Cryobacterium; species Cryobacterium zhongshanensis. The sequence goes on from NZ_JALGAR010000002.1 coordinate 179,359, forward strand.
GCAGGGAGGCATCAGGATGGCGGTCACCCCCAAGGTGCCGGCCGCACTCAATACCCTGCGGCTGCTCTCCCACCTCGCCGCGCAGCGTGGCCCGGCCCGGGCGAGCGCGATCGCGACCGCCCTCGACCTGCCGCGGTCGACGGTGTACCAGTTGCTCGCCGTGCTCGTCGAGCAGGGATTCGTCGTGCACCTCCCCGAGGAGCGCCGTTACGGCCTCGGCGTCGCGGCCTTCGAGCTCAGCACCGGATTCTCCCGCCAGCAACCCCTCTCCCACCTGGGCCGGCCGCTCGTCGCGCAGCTCGTCGACCGCATCGGCGAGAGCGCCCACCTCGTCGTGCTGCACGGCCGCGACGTCGTCTATCTCGTCGAGGAACGCGCGCCGCGGCGGCCCTCGCTCGTCACGGATGTCGGCGTCCGCCTCCCGAGTCACCTCACCGCGAGCGGGCGCGCCCTGCTCGCGGCGCTGCCCGCCGCCCAGTTGCGCGCGCTGTATCCCGACAAGGCGGCCTTCGAACGCCGCCAGGGCGAGGGCCCCGGCCAGGGACCGCGGAGCTCGTCCGAGCTGCGTGCGCTGCTGACGCGGGTGCGGGCCGACGGCTTCGCCCGCGAGGACGGGGAGATCACGCCGGGGATGGCATCCGTCGCCGTCGCCGTGCGGGACCACACCGGCTGGCCCGCCGCCGGGATCGCCGTGACCTTCCCCCGCGAGCGGATCGCGGAAGACCTGTGGCCGGCGCTCGCCGCCGAACTCGCCGGCACTGCCGCGGAACTCTCCCGCCGCATCCACGGGCGTCCGTGACAGCTGCCTCAGCGGACGAACAGGGCGATCAGCAGGGCCACGTAGACGACGACGAACACGGCCGGTGTCACGAACCGCACCACGTTCACCCACGGTGCCGCAGACACGATGCGCAGGGTCACGGCCGACGTGCTTCCCCCGGCTCGCAGGTCGGCGATCACGGCGAGGGCCTCATTGGCGGCGTTGATCTGCACGAGCGCGCCGAGGATGCCGGAGGCCAGGAGCACGCCGGCCGCCGCGACCCGCACGCTCGGCGCTGTTCCGGCCAGGCCCAGGGCCAGGAAGCCCACCAGTGCGGTGAGCAGGAAGGTGGGGGCGACCTGGGACACGATGACGTGCCAGCGGGCCTTGATCCACAGGTTGACGAGCTCGGATTCGGTCATGCGGGGCTCCACTCCGGTCACCGCGGACGGGCGACGTGCCTCCATTCTCGCGCGGCGCATCCATCTGCGGACCCGCCGAGCGCAACTGTGGCCGTTGATGTCGCACCTGACCGGTGCGCGGGTGACCATTCTCCCCGGCGGTCAATGCGGGGAGCCCGGTCGCGCAGCGGATGCGCGGCTCAGTACCAGCCGACGCTCACCGAGTGCGCCCACGCGCCGCAGGGCGTTCCGTAGGCGGCGGCGATGTAGCCGAGGCCCCAGTCGACCTGGGTTGCGGCGTTCGTGCGCCAGTCGGATCCGGCAGAGGCCATCTTGCTGCCCGGCAGCGACTGGGGGATGCCGTATGCCCCCGAGCTCGCGTTATAGGCGTCGGCTCGCCAGCCGGATTCCTTATTCCACAGCGACACGAGGCAGGTGTATTCGCCGCCGCCCCAGCCCCGCGCGGAGACTGCGCCGGCCGCGTACGCCCGGGCGGCCGCGGGAGACGACACGGTGCCGGACGGCGGGGCCGTGGTCGACCCGGCGCCCGAGCCGGAACCGGAGGATCCGCTCGACCCAGACCCGCCCGACGCCGGTTGGGCCGCCGCTGCCGCAGCGGCCTGGGCCGCCGCGTTCGCCACGGCCGCCCGCGCGGCTTCCTCCTGCTGCTTCTGGTACGCCGCGGCAGCTGCGACGCCGGCCCGGTAGGAGCGCTCCGTCTCGGCAGTCGTGTTCTTGAGGCTCGCGAGCTGGGCATCGAGCACGTCCGAGCGTGTGCGCTGCTCGGCGAGCTGGGCATCGGCCGCGCGCTGGGCCTCGGCCGCGGCCGCCGCGCGATCCTTCGCCTCGACGGCGAGGCGGTCGCGTTCGGTCGACGCCACGGCGGCCTGCTCCTCGAGGCTCTGCACGAGGTTGCGCTGGGCGAGGGCCCGGTCGCGGATGCCGGAGGTCAGTTCGCTCAGCCGGGTCGAGGTGCTCAGCGCCGCGAGGAGATCGCTCGCCTGGCCCGGAACCAGGAGCAGGGTGGCGACGGCGTCGCTCGCGCCGGAGCGGTACAGCTGCGCACCCAGGAGCCCGAGCTGGACATCCGCTGTCTGGGCCTTCTCGGTCGCGGTCGCGAGCCTGCCGGCGAGGGTCGCGGCGCGTGCGGCGGCCGCGAGCGACTCGGTGTCGGCGGTGGCGGATGCCGCGCTCGCGGTGATCGCCGCGTCTCCGAGTGTCGCGGCCTGGGTTTCGAGCCCCGTCAGCAGGGTGCCGATCCGGGACACCTCCGCCTCGGTCGCCGCGGTCGAGGCGCGGGCGGCCTCGACGTCGGCCCAGCTCGGATAGTCGTCGGCCTGGGCGGGAACGGCGACGGATGCGCCCGCGCCGAGCAGGGCGATGACGCTTGCCATCACACTCCACGCCCGCACTCTCGCCCGCACCTGTCTCCCGCCGATCGTCCACCGAGTTTAGTTCGGCGGCCCCTGAAACTGGTCCGTGACATTTCAGTGTCTATCCGGTAACGTAGTCAGGTCGGCTCTTGACACCGTGTGCACTTGTATGCGCGGATGGGTTTGTAAGTCAGGATGGGCCGGTTTCCCAGTAATCCGCTGGTGAAAAATCACTGTATGTGAACGGCCCCGGCCATAGACTGCCCGGGTTCTCAGGTTGCGACGCGTGTGCGTCGTTGTTCTGCCATGTACCCAATACAACCCAGGAATTTTCTATGCCTACGAGCAACAATCCGGCTGTCAGTCGATCCAACAAGAACTTCGACCCGAAGTACGCCGCCAAGGGCGGACCCTCCCGCGGAGGATCCAACAACGGCAGCAAGAGCCCGGGTCACCGCGGCTACCAGGCCGATGCGGGCGCCCCCAAGAAGGCCCGCTGGAACGCCGGCGAACGCGCCGACCGCGCCGCGGGACGACCCGCCAACGACCGCCCGGCCTATGGCGACCGTCCGGCCCGCAGCAACGACCGTCCCGCCTACGGCGACCGGCCGGCCCGCGGCAACGACCGCCCGTCCTACAACAACGACCGTCCGTCGTACAACGGCGCCTCGCGCACCGATCGCCCGACGCACAGCAACACCGATCGCCCGACGTACAACGCCCGCTCGGAGCGCCCGTCGTACAACAGCGACCGTCCCCGCACGGACCGTCCGTCGTACAACAACGACCGTCCGTCCTACGGTGACCGTCCGGCCCGCAGCAACGACCGTCCGGCCTACAACAAGGACCGTCCGTCCTACGGCGACCGTCCCGCCCGCAGCAACGACCGTCCCGCGTACAACAACGACCGTCCCCGTACCGACCGTCCGGCGTACAACAACGACCGTCCGTCCTACGGCGACCGTCCCGCCCGCAGCAACGACCGTCCCGCGTACAACAACGACCGTCCCCGCACTGACCGTCCGGCGTACAACAACGACCGTCCGTCCTACGGCGACCGTGCTGCGCGCACCGAGCGTCCGTCTTATGGCGACCGTCCGGCCCGCACCGAGCGTCCCTCGTACGGTGACCGTCCCGAGCGTTCGCACTCCGACCGCCCGTCCTACGGTGACCGTCCGGCCCGCACCGAGCGTCCCTCCTACGGTGACCGTCCCGACCGTGCGGCTCGCACCGAGAGGTCCGACCGTCCCTCCTACGGTGACCGTCCCGACCGTTCGCACTCCGACCGCAGCAACCGTTCCGCGCACGACGACGGCGGCCACTCCAGCAACTTCTACCCGAGCCGCGACACCAAGGCGCACTTCGCCTCCGGTGATGACGTCGTCCTCGAGCGCCTCGAAGCCATCGCGACCACGGCAGCTGAAGTTGTCGGCGTGACCTTCGGCGACCTGGGCCTGGGCGAGAACATCGTCCGCGAACTCGGCGCCCTCGGTGCCGCCAGCCCGTTCCCGATCCAGGCCGCGACCATCCCGGACGTGCTCGCCGGGCGCGACGTGCTCGGCCGTGGCAAGACCGGCTCCGGCAAGACGATCGCCTTCGGCGCTCCCCTCGTGGAGAAGCTGATGGAGAACAACGGCGCCAAGGACCGCAAGATGGCCCGCAAGCCCCGCGCGCTCATCCTGGCCCCGACCCGCGAGCTCGCCCTCCAGATCGACCGCACCGTGCAGCCCATCGCCCGCAGCGTCGGCCTCTTCACCACCCAGATCTACGGCGGCGTTCCGCAGTACCGCCAGGTCAGCGCCCTCCAGCGCGGCGTGGACATCATCATCGGCACCGCCGGTCGCATCGAGGACCTCATCGAACAGGGTCGCCTCGACCTCAGCGAGGTTGTCGTCACCGTCCTCGACGAGGCCGACTACATGTGCGACCTGGGCTTCCTCGAGCCCGTCCAGCGCATCCTGCGTCAGACCAAAAAGGGCGGCCAGAAGCTGCTCTTCTCGGCAACCCTCGACAAGGGTGTCGCCTCGCTCGTCAAGGAGTTCCTGACGAACCCGGCCGTCCACGAGGTCGCCGGTGAAGACCAGGCCTCCTCCACGATCGACCACAAGGTCCTCGTCATCGAGCACCGCGACAAGAGCGCCATCATCGGCCAGCTCGTCGACCGCCAGGGCAAGACGCTCATCTTTTCCCGCACCCGTGCGTACGCCGAGCAGCTCGCCGAGCAGCTCGAAGACGCCGGCGTGAAGGCGACGAGCCTGCACGGCGACCTGAACCAGGCCCGCCGTACCCGCAACCTGCAGATGCTGACCAGCGGTCGCGTCAACGTGCTGGTGGCAACGGATGTCGCGGCCCGCGGCATCCACGTGGACGACATCGACCTGGTCATCCAGGCCGACGCCCCCGACGAGTACAAGACCTACCTGCACCGTTCCGGTCGTACCGGCCGTGCAGGCAAGTCCGGCACCGTCGTGACGCTCATCCCGAAGCAGCGTCGTCGTCGCATGGACGAGCTCCTCGAGCGCGCCGACATCGAAGCCAGCTTCATGAACGCCGCCCCCGGCGACGCGGCCGTGCGCGAGCTCGCCGGCCTGTAACACCCGCACCGCCCGCAGGGCATCCACCATCCGGTGGGTGCCCTGCGCTCGTTAACCCCCGCCCGTCCCCGCTGAGGTGTCGCACATCGAGGTTCCCGGGGCGGATGAACCTCGATTCGCGACACCTCACGGTGGGCGCGGCGGGGGAAGGGCGGCGCGGCGCGTGGCGTGGGTGAGCGGATGCCGCGGGTCAGGCGAGTGCGAGCATCGCGGCCGCCGCGAGCGCGAGACCGAGGCCGACCCACTGCACGGGTGCGATCCGTTCCTTGAGCACGACCGCAGCCAGCAGGATCGTCCCGGCCGGGTACATCGCGGTCAGCACGCTGATCACGCTGAGGTCCCCAATCCGGATCCCGATGAGCAGAAGCAGGTTCGCCGCGACGTCGATGACACCGCAGACCGCGGCCAGTGTGAGGCCGATCGTGAGGGTGGACCGGGTGCGCCGGCCGGTGTGCTCGGGAACCGCGGCCGGGTCTGTTGCGCGAGCCACAGCATCCGTGGCCTCGAAACCGGAGGCGGCATCGCTCCCGACACGGCCGGCGCTGCTGCCCACGCTGCTGCTCATTCCGCTCGCATCGCCGCCGGTCGCGCCGACCCCGGCGAGCACCCGCCGCCGACGCGCGGCGACGAACGCGAGCACGCCCACGATCGAGAACATGATCGCGGCGTTGACCGCCCGGTTGAGCACGAGCGGCACGAGTCCGCTGTCGTCGGGCGTCAGGTCGATCAGGATCAGGAACGCGCCGATCATGATGCCGGACCCGATCGCCATCAGCAACCCGAGCGTCGTCGGCCGAACCGCGCCCTTCTCCGGCACGAAGCCGACGAGCACGACCGCGACGAGGGCGAGGCCGAGGGCGGCGTATCCGACCGGGGCGAGACGTTCGCCGCCGACGAGACCGGCGGTCATCGGGACGACCGCCGAGACCACGGCGGTCAGGGGCGAGAGGATGCTCATCGGACCGATCGCGAGGCACGCGTACAGCAGGGAGATCGCGATCGCCCCGGTCACGCCGGAGAGTGCGCCCCAGAGCACGGCATCCGGCGACCAGACGCCGCCGACGAACGGCAGGGCACCGAGCAGGACGACCAGCCCGGAGCTCGCCGCGATTGCGGTCACGAGCACCGAGCTGAGCCGCTTGGCCGCGAGACCGCCGAGAAAGTCGGCGCTCCCGTAGATGAGGGCGCCGGCGAGTCCGACCAGGGCGGTGAGCATAGGCATCCAGCCTAGGCGAGTGCCGTGCGTCGGCACAGGCCTGCGAACTTCCCGGGCACCGGTGCCGATTCCGGCACCGGTATGGTGGGAGCCACACGGCCGAAGGAGGGACAATGACCGCACGCTGGACGCGCTTCGTCCGCGGCTGGGCGATCGCGGGTTTCGCGACCTTCGTCGCGGCGCTCTCGCACACCCTCGGCGGCGGGGCTGCCCCCGGTCTCCTCCCGGTCGTCGTCTCCCTCGCGTTCGCCGGCATCGTCTGCATCGGCCTCGCCGGCCGCACGGCCTCGCTCTGGCGCTCCGCGACGGCCGTGCTCGCGAGCCAGCTGATCTTCCACGGCCTGTTCTCCCTCGGCACGCCCGGCGGTGCCCTCCAGGCGGATGCCCCGGCCGGCACCCTGCCCGCCCACAGCCACGCGGCCGGTTCCGCCCTGCTCTCGGTGCAGTCGGGGGCGACAGCTGCGCCCGGACTGTCCGGTGCCCACTCCGCCCTGCCGATGGCCGGCATGTCCGCGGCCCCGCTCGACGCCGCCCTGATGTGGCTCGCGCACCTGCTGGCGGCCGTCGTGACGATCGTCGCCCTGCGGCACGGGGAACGCGCGCTCGACATCCTCGTCGCGGCCGCGCGCCTCGTCGTCCGCAGGGTCCTCGTCGCCGGTGCCGTGCCGATTCGCACGCGCGCGGCGCACCGCGCCCCGGCGCCGGCGTTCGTCTTCCTGCCCCGAGACCTGGGGGTGCTCCTGTCCGTGATGCGGCACCGCGGCCCGCCGGCGACCCTGCGTCCCTGCTGACTCACCCCGCGATCCTCCGAGAGCGCGGCTTCGCGCACGATCGCCGGGCCCCGCACCGCTGATCCGCGCGGCGCAGCCTGCAGCACGCAGCCCGCACCCAGCACCAGACCGTTTCCCCTGCCGCTCCGAACCACGGTCAGACGCAGCGATCGGCTTCGCCGCCGTTCGCCCGCTCGCCCTCCTGTTCGGTGTCGCATCCGATTCACCCATTCTTAAGGAACCACCATGACGTTCAAGACCACCGCCCTCGCGGCATCCGCCCTGCTTGCCGGCGGCATTCTCGCCCTCGCCGCGCCACTCTCCGCGAGCGCGCACATCGAGATCGACCCGTCGTCGGCCGCGGCCGGCTCGTACACCGTGCTGAGCTTCGCGCTCCCGCACGGCTGCGCAGGCTCGCCGACGACCTCCATCAGCATCGCGATCCCGGAGAGCATCGCGAGCGTGACGCCGACCGTCAACCCGCTCTGGACGGTCGCGAAGACCGAGACCCCGCTCGCGACCCCGATCACCGACGACGACGGCAACTCGATCACGACCCGCATCGGTGGCGTCGTGTACACGGCGATCACCCCGATGGCCGATGGCCTGCGCACGACCTTCGACCTCAGCCTGATGCTGCCGGCGGATGCCGCGGGCACGACCCTCGAGTTCCCCGTCGTTCAGACCTGTGTCACCGGTTCGACGAACTGGGACGCGCACACCGTCGAGGGGGAGGCCGAGCCGGAGCACCCGGCGCCGTCGATCGCGGTCACCGCGGCCGTCGCTTCCGATGAGCACGGCGCCGCCCACACCGACACCACGGCCGAGGCGAGTTCCGAAGCGACGGATGCCGCGGCATCCGCCCCCGACGTGCTCGCTCGGGTGCTCGGAGTCGGCGGCCTCGTCGTCGGCGTCGTCGGTCTCGTGCTCGCGATCACCGCCCGTCGCAAGCACTCGGCCTAGGAGAGAACCATGCGACGCAACCACGTCCGCGACTGGTCCCTGCGCGCGCTCGGCGTCGCGGCCGTGGTGGCCGCGGCGCTGGGGTTCTCCGCCGCCCCGGCGTCCGCGCACAACTACCCGGTCGGGTACGCGCCCGCGGAGAACTCCGTCGTGACCGAGCAGCCCGGCCACTTCACCCTCACCACGAACGACACCCTGCTGAACCTCGACGGCACCGGAACCGGCAACGCCATGCGGATCAGCGGTCCGACCGACGCACCTCTCTATTACGGCGACGGCTGCGTGACACTTTTCGGCGCGAAACTCGAGACCACGGCCCAGCTCGGCCAGCCGGGGGAGTACACCGTGACCTGGCAGGTCGTCTCGACCGACGGGCACCCCGTCTCGGGCAGCTACACCTTCACGTGGCAGCCCGCAGCCGGCCAGGTCCTGGCGCCAGGCCTCGCCGCCGCCCCGACCTGCGGCACGACCACCCCCACGGACACCCCCGCAGCATCCGCCCCCTCCGCCTCCTCCGGCGCCGCGCAAGGCGCGGTCGCCTCCACCGACCTGCTCTGGATCGGCGGCGCGGCCGCTGCCGTCATCCTCGCCGTAGCCGCCACCCTCCTCCTCACCCGTCGCCGCCCCACCCCCTAACCCGCCCCACCCATTGCCGCGAGAGCGGAGAAAGTGCCCCTTCCCGCTCCGGGAAGGGGCACTTTTCGTACTCTCGCGAGACGGGCGGGGTGGGGAAAGCCGGCGAGCGTGTCCGGGGTCGCCGGTAGACTCGCGGGGTGAGTTGGACTGCCGAACTGCCCCGTGAACCGGACGAGTGGGTGCCCGACGACCGCGATGCACCGGAGGACTACGACGCTCCGCCGCCCCCGGACTACGGAGCGGGCGAGGGTGCCGGCGACGGCAACGGCCCGGGAGCCGGTGCCCCGCGGCGCGCGGCATCCGCGGGCGCGTTCGCACAGGCATCAGTCCCGCCCCGCCGCGCCACGGCGAAGTTCGCGACCGCAGCGGATGCCCTTCGCACGGTGTTCGGCTACGACTCGTTCCGCGGCGAGCAGGCCGCCATCATCGACCAGGTCATCGGGGGCGGCGACGCCGTCGTCCTGATGCCCACCGGCGGCGGCAAGAGCCTCTGCTACCAGATCCCGTCCCTCGTGCGCGAGGGCACCGGCATCGTCATCTCCCCGCTGATCGCCCTCATGCAAGACCAGGTCGACGCCCTCACTGCCGTCGGTGTCCGCGCCGAATTCCTCAACTCGAGCCAGGACTCCGCCGAACGCTCCCGCGTCGAACGCGACTACCTCGCCGGCAACCTCGACTTGCTCTACGTCGCCCCCGAACGGCTGTCCTCCGAGGCCACCAAGCGCTTCCTCGAACGCGGCACCATCGCGCTCTTCGCCATCGACGAGGCCCACTGCGTCTCGCAGTGGGGCCACGACTTCCGCCCCGACTACCTCGCCCTGTCCGAGCTCGCCGACCGCTGGCCCGACGTGCCGCGCATCGCCCTCACCGCCACGGCGACGGATGCGACCCACCAGGAACTCACGCAGCGCCTGCAACTCGAGGGCGCGCGGCACTTCGTCGCGAGCTTCGACCGTCCGAACATCCAGTACCGGATCGTCGCGAAGGCCGAACCCCGCAAGCAACTGCTCTCCTTCATCAAGACGGAGCACCCGCACGATGCCGGGATCGTCTACGCGCTCAGCCGCAAGAGCGTCGAGGCGACCGCCGAATTCCTGCGCGCCAACGGCCTCAACGCCCTGCCGTACCACGCCGGCCTCGACCAGGCCGTGCGCGCCCGCAACCAGTCCCGGTTCCTCCGCGAGGAGGGCGTGATCATCGTCGCGACGATCGCGTTCGGCATGGGCATCGACAAGCCCGACGTGCGCTTCGTCGCCCACATCGACCTGCCGAAGTCCGTCGAGGGCTACTACCAGGAGACCGGCCGCGCCGGCCGCGACGGCCTGCCCTCGACCGGCTGGCTCGCCTACGGCCTGCAGGACGTCGTGCAGCAGCGCCGCATGATCGACGAGTCGCCCGGCGACCTCGCCCACCGCCGCAAGCTCTCCGCCCACCTCGACGCCATGCTCGCCCTCTGCGAGACGGTGCACTGCCGCAGGGTCAACCTGCTGCGCTACTTCGGCCAGGCGAGCGAACCCTGCGGCAACTGCGACACCTGCCTCGAACCGCCCGTCGGCTGGGACGGCACCGTGCCGGCCCAGAAACTGCTCTCCACCATCGTGCGGCTGCTCCGCGAGCGCAACCAACGTTTCGGCGCCGGCCAGATCGTCGACATCCTCCGCGGCAAGACCACCCCGCGCACCACCCAGCACCACCACGAACAGCTCGCGACCTGGGGCATCGGCGCCGACCTGTCCGACCAGCAGTGGCGCGGCGTCGTGCGCCAGCTGCTCGCCCAGGGCATCCTCGCCACCTCCGGCGAATACGGCACCCTCGTGCTCACCCCGGTCGCCACCGAGGTGCTCGGCGGCCACCGCACCGTCGAACTCCGCAGCGAACCCGAGCGCGCCGCCCGGTCGACGTCCTCCGCCCGCACCGGCGCCGCGAAGGCCGCGGCCACCGATCTCACCCCGCAGCAGGAGGCGCTGTTCCAGGCACTCCGGGCCTGGCGCTCGGCCGTGTCGAAGGAGCAGGGCGTTCCCGCGTACATCGTCTTCGGCGACGCGACCCTGATCGCGATCGCCGTCGCGAACCCCGGCAGCGTCGGCGACCTCGACGGCATCTCCGGGGTCGGCGCCAAGAAACTCGAGGCCTACGGGGAAGGCGTCCTCGAGGTCGTCGCCGCGGCATCCGCTTAGGATTTCTCGCCTTTGTGCCTAAGGGCACTCGTTCGGGCGCGGCACCTGTGGAAAGCTACAAGGCGGATGCCGGGCTCGGCACCCGCCTTTGTAGCCTCGTCATGCACTATTTCCGGCCCTCGCCGACCCGCCCTAGTGTGTAGAAAAATTCTGCCTGCAAAAAATCTCTGTAGACAACGTCCGCGTAGAAAATTTCGAGTTCGAGCGAGAACAAAGGACCAACGATGGTTGACACTGCCCAGCGCTCCGCACCTCTGACACCGGCGACGCCCTCCCCGGTCGCCCCTAAACCCGCCCCCACCGGCACCTTCACCCCGATTCCCTCGATCAACGTCGCGGCGCTCAGCCGCCAGTTGCTCGGCAGCTGGCCGGAGATCCGGATCGAGGCCCGAAAGCTCACCGCCCGCCCCGAGCTCCAGGGCGTACCCGGCCTCTCGATGGCCGAGCACCGCCTGCGCGTGCTCGAGCAGCTGAAGATCCTCGCCGCGGAGGGCCACGTGCACCGCGCCTTCCCGGTGCACCTCGGCGGCGAAGACAACCACGGCGGCAACATCGCCGGGTTCGAAGAACTCGTCACCGCCGACCCGAGCCTGCAGATCAAGGCCGGCGTGCAGTGGGGCCTCTTCGGCTCCGCCGTGATGCACCTCGGCACCCGCACGCACCACGACGCTTACCTGCCCGGCATCATGAGCCTCGCCACCCCCGGCGTCTTCGCGATGACAGAGACCGGCCACGGCTCCGACGTCGCGAGCATCGCCACCACGGCGACCTACGACCCGGAGACCCAGGAATTCGTCGTGCACACCCCGTTCCGCGCAGCGTGGAAGGACTACCTCGGCAACGCCGCGAACGACGGCATCGCGGCCGTGCTCTTCGCCCAGCTCATCACGGGCGGCGTGAACCACGGCGTCCACGCCTTCTGGATGCCCCTCCGCGACGAGACCGGCGCATTCCTGCCGGGCGTCAGCGGCGAGGACGACGGCCTCAAGGGCGGCCTCAACGGCATCGACAACGGCAGGCTCGCCTTCGACCACGTCCGCATCCCCCGCGAGAACCTGCTCAACCGCTACGGCGACGTCGCCGAAGACGGCACGTACTCGAGCGCCATTTCGAGCCCCGGCCGCCGGTTCTTCACGATGCTCGGAACCCTCGTACAGGGCCGGGTGTCCCTCGACGGGGCCGCGACCCAGGCATCCGCCATGGCCCTCACCATCGCCGTCACCTACGGCAGCCAGCGCCGCCAGTTCACCGCCGGCGGCGAGGCCGAGCAGGTCATCCTCGACTACCAGCGCCACCAGCGCCGGCTCCTGCCGCGCATCGCGACCACCTACGCGCAGACCTTCGCCCACGACGAGTTCCTGGTCGCCTTCGACAAGGTCTTCAGCGGCGTCGCAGACACGGATGCCGACCGCCAGGACCTGGAAACCCTCGCCGCAGCCCTCAAGCCGCTCTCGAGCTGGGCAGCACTGGACACCATCCAGGAGGCCCGCGAGGCCTGCGGCGGCGCCGGCTTCCTCGCCGAGAACCGCCTCGTCGGCCTCCGCGCCGACCTCGACGTCTACGTGACCTTCGAGGGCGACAACACCGTCCTGCTCCAGCTCGTCGCCAAGCGGCTCCTCACCGACTTCAGCCGCAAGTTCGCCGACGCCGGCAGCGGGGTCCTGGCCCGCTACGTCGTGCAGCAGGCCACCGACCGTGCCCTGCACAACACCGGCCTCCGCACCCTCGGCCAGGCCGTCGCCGACTTCGGTTCGACCGCGCGATCGGTCGGCCAGCTCCGCGAGACGAACGTGCAGCGGGAGCTGCTCACCGACCGGGTCGAGACCATGATCCGCGACATCGCCGGCAAGCTCCGCCCGGCGAGCAAGCTGTCCCCGCAGCAATCCGCCGACCTGTTCAACTCGCACCAGGACGAACTCATCGAGGCGGCCCGCGCGCACGGCGAGCTCCTGCAGTGGGAGGCGTTCACCCGCGCCGTCGAGCACACGACGGATGCCGGCAACAAGCAGGTGCTGACCTGGCTGCGCGACCTGTTCGGGCTCGGACTCGTCGAGAAGCACCTCGCCTGGTACCTGATCAACGGACGCCTGTCCGCCCAGCGCGCCCAGTCGGTGACGGCCTACATCGACCGGATCATCGCCCGCCTGCGCCCCTTCGCCCAGGACCTCGTGGACTCGTTCGGGTACAGCCCCGAGCACCTGCGCGCGAAGATCGCCTCCGGAGCGGAGCAGGAACGCCAGGACGAAGCGCGCGAGTACTACACCGCGCTGCGCGCCTCCGGCAACGCCCCGGCAGACGAGAAGGCCCCGCGCAAGAAGTAGCGGCCTGCCAAAACCGGCGCGGACGCATCCGTCGAGATCGCCGCCGCGCCGGTTTCGGCAGCCCGCGCCCGCCGTTTCGGGTGCGACGTGCGCAAACCGGCGCGGCGGCGGATGCTGCGCTGCGGGCGCGCGGGAGCGCGGCCGTCGTACCGGGGTACCACGCACAACGGCCGGTAAGCATCCGTTCGGCCGATGCGCCCCGGGAGGCGCCCTGCGTATCGTGAGTGCGGGGCCGACGTCCACCGACGTCCGGCCCCGCCAACGATGCGAATGAGGAGACGGATGATTCAGGCACAGTCCCTGACCAAACGCTACGGAAGCAAGGTCGCGGTCGACGCGATCGACTTCACCATCCAGCCCGGAACCGTGACGGGCCTGCTCGGCCCGAACGGCGCGGGCAAGACCACGACCATGCGGATGATCGTCGGCCTCGACCGGCCGGACTCCGGCACGGTCCTCGTCAACGGGCAGCGCTACCAGGACCTCCGCGCCCCGCTCCGCGAGGTCGGCGTGCTGCTCGACGCCAAGGCCATCCACACCGGCCGCTCGGCGCGCAACCACCTGCTCGCGATGGCCGCGACCCACAACATCCCGACGAGCCGCGTCGACGACGTGATCGAGCTCACCGGCCTCACCTCCGTCGCCCGCAAGCGCGTCGGCGGTTTCTCCCTCGGCATGGGCCAGCGCCTCGGTATCGCCGCCGCGCTCCTCGGCGACCCGGGCATCCTGATCCTCGACGAACCCGTCAACGGGCTCGACCCCGAGGGCGTGCTGTGGGTGCGCAAGCTGATGCGGCACCTCGCCGGCGAAGGCCGCACCGTGCTGCTCTCCTCGCACCTGATGAGTGAGATGGCGCTCACCGCCGACCACATCATCATGCTCGGCCGTGGCCGGGTCATCGCCGACGCTCCCGTGTCCGAGATCATCGGCCAGGCCGGCGGAGCGACCGTCCGCGTGCGCAGCCCGCAGGCGACCAGACTCGCCACCCTGCTCGCGCAGGCCGGGGTTACCGTCGTGAACCTCGAACAGGACGTGCTCCAGATCTCGGGTATCACGGCCGCCGAGATCGGCGACCAGGCCGCAGCGGCCGGCGTCGCGCTGCACGAACTCACGAGCCTGACCGCATCCCTCGAGGACGCGTACATGTCCCTCACCAAGAACGAGGTCGAGTACCGCACCGGCGGCACCGGCGACGACGAATTCGGCGACGACGATTCCGACACGACAGACGCCGCAGCGGATGCCGCAGCGAACGACGATCCGCGCGAGACCGAACTGCAGGAGGCAGCACGATGAGCACCCCCACGACCCTGGCTGCCGGCACCCCGGAGACCCTCGCCGACATCGGCACGGAATTCGTGCCCGCGCCGACACCGACCGGTCCGCACCTCAACGCGATCGGCATCATCCGCTCGGAGTGGATCAAGCTCAGCACCGTGCGCTCGACGATCTGGTGCTTCGCCGTGCTGCTCGTCGTGTCAATGGGCCTTGCCGCGATCATGGCATTCGGGCTCGACCTCGCCGGGACCGACATCGCGACGGTTCCGGGCACCGACCAGGCCCGGTTCGTGGCGCAGGCCTCGACCTTCGGCGTGTTCTTCGGCCAGCTCATCGTCGCCGTGCTCGGCGTGCTCGTCGTTACCGGCGAGTTCACGACGGGCATGATCCGGTCCACCCTGACTGCGGTGCCGAAGCGCCTCCCGGCGCTCTGGGCGAAGGCCCTCGTGCTGTTCGTCACGACCTTCGTCGCCGGCCTCGTCAGCAACATCGCCGCCTACGCCGTCACGGTCGCGATCGCGAACGGCCAGGGCCTGCACGCGAGCCTCTTCGCCCCCGAGGTCATCTTCCCCGTGCTCGGTGGTGCGCTGTACCTGGCGCTCGTCGCGGTGTTCGCACTCGGCATCGGCACGATCGTGCGGAGCGGGGCCGGCAGCATCGCGGTCGCGCTCGGCGTGATCCTGCTCCTCCCGGTCGTGCTCCAGATGATCCCGGCCACGTGGGCGACCGACGTGCTCCCGTACCTGATCTCCTCCGCGGGAGTCAGCATGTTCGGCCTGATCCAGTTCGCCCAGGTGCCGCTCGACTGGACGGTCGACCTGATCATCGTCCTCGTCTGGGTCGTCGTGAGCCTCGGCTCCGCCGCGGTGCTGCTCAAGCGCCGCGACGCGTGACCGGCAGGGTCGAACGGAACCGGGCAGGCAGCGCGGGGCGGTGCGCCGACCGGTGACCGGCATCCGCACAGTCCGCAGCAAGTAGAGTCCCAAGCATGACCTCCACCAGTCCCAGCCCCGCCGCGACCCCCGTCGCGGACGGGGCTGGCCTGCGCTTGCCGACGCCTCCCGGGGTCGCCCGCCGGTTCTGGGCGCGGCACCCCTGGCTCGTCGATTCCCTCGTCGCGGCCGCCTACCTCGTGCCGACCGCGATCGTGCTCCTGATCGACGCGACCCGCCCGGGCGGCGGCCCCGCGCCGGTCGCCATCGCCTCGGCACTGCTCCTCACCGCCCTGATCTCCGGCGCACTGCTCTTCCGCAGACACGCGCCGCTGCTCGCCCTCGCCATCTCGTGCACCGCGCTGCTCCCGTCGTTCCCGAACCACGGCCAGGGCGACACCCTGCCCGTGATGATCGCCCTCTACGCGGTCGCGGTCTACCGCAACGTGCGCAGTGCCTGGATCGGCCTCGCCGTCGCGGTCGGCATCTCCACCCTCGGCGCCTACTTCGGTTCCGGCAACCCGTTCATCTCCTGGGTCACCGTCGCCTCGCAGGATGCGGTCCTGCTCATCGTGGCGACCGTCATCGGCGTGAGCGTGGGCGACCGGATGCGTTACGTCGCCTCGCTCGTCAGCCTCGCCGCCCAGCTCGCCCACGACCGCGACCGGCAGGCCCAGCTCGCCCGCAGCTCCGAACGCGCCCGGATCGCCCGCGAGCTGCACGACATCGTCGCCCACAGCCTGTCCGTCATGGTCGCCCTCGCCGACGGAGCCGACGCCCTCGCCGTCCGCGACCCCGAACGCTCCCGCGCCGCCATGCGCGAGGTCGCCTCCACCGGGCGCGGCTCGATGGCCGAGATGCGCAGGCTCCTCGGCGTGCTCGGTGACGACCGCGACGACGAGGAGACGGCGGATGCCGCGGCATCCGCCCCCGGGCAGCCTGCGCCAGGGCTCGGCGCCGGAAGCGCGTCGGCCACCACTCCGTCGGCCATGGCGACCACAGGTGCCGCCGCCCCACTCGCCCCGCAGCCCGGCGCCGACCAGCTCGTCGACCTCGTCGACTCCTTCCGCTCCGCCGGGCTGCCGGCCCGGCTCGAGCTGAGCGGGCGCGTGCCCGGCAGCCCGGGCGTGCAGCTCACGATCTACCGGATCGTGCAGGAATCCCTGACCAACGCCCTGCGCTACGCGGCGCAGCCGAGCGTCGTCTCGGTGCGGCTCTCCTCGACGCCCGGCCGGGTCGAGGTCATCATCGACGACGACGGCCGTTCCCGCGCGGAGCAGCCGAGCGTGGGCGGCCGACGGGGCATCATCGGTCTCGGCGAACGGGTCGCCCTCTACGACGGCACCCTCGAGGCCGGTCCGCTCCGCGGCGGCGGCTGGCGGGTGCGCGCAACGATGAGTCTCGACGAAGGGCAGGCCCCCGCATGACCGGTTCCCTCGACCCGGCTGCCACGAACCCGGCTGCCACGAACCCGGCTGCCCTCGACCCGGCGTCCGTCTCCGCCGCGGTCGATCCCGCCCCGGCCCAGACTCGGATCATGCTCGTCGACGACCAGTCCCTGCTCCGGATGGGCTTCCGGATGGTGCTCGAGGCCGAGGACGACTTCACGGTCGTCGCGGAGGCTGGCGACGGGGCTGCGGCGGTGCGGCTCGCCGCGAGCATGCAGCCCGACGTGATCCTGATGGACGTGCGGATGCCCGGCGTCGACGGGATCGAGGCGACCCGGCTGATCACCGCGGCACACCCCCAGATCCGGATCATCATCCTGACCACCTTCGACCTCGACGAGTACGCGTTCGGCGGCCTCAAGGCCGGCGCTCGCGGCTTCCTCCTCAAGGACGCCCAACCGAGCGAACTCACCGCCGCGATCCGGGCGGTCGCCTCGGGGGAGGCATCCGTTTCGCCCCGGGTCACCCGGCGGATGCTCGAGCTGTTCGGCTCCCGGCTCCCCGCCGAAGGGGAGGACGCCGCCGAGGCGGGCGAGGGCTCCGCCGCGGATGCCGCACGCATCGACGTGCTGACCGACCGGGAGCGGGAGGTCTTCTTCGCGATCGCGGAGGGCCTCTCCAACACCGAACTCGCCGAGCGGTTCTTCCTCTCCGAGTCGACAGTGAAGACGCACGTCGGCCGGATCCTGCAGAAACTCGGCCTCCGCGACCGAGTGCACATCGTCATCCTCGCCTACGAACAGGGCCTGGCCCGCCCCTGAGCGCCGTAGGCTCGGAAGATGCGCACCTTCTACCCTGAACTCGAACCCTACGAAACCGGGATGCTCGAGGTCGGTGACGGGCAGACCATCTACTGGGAGGCATCCGGTAACCCGGACGGCAAGCCGGCGGTCTACCTGCACGGCGGCCCCGGCGGCGGATCGAGTCCCCAGCAGCGGCGCGTGTTCGACCCGGCCAAGTACCGCATCATCCTCTTCGACCAGCGCGGCTGCGGGAAGAGCACCCCGCACGCGAGCGCAGCGGATGCCGACCTCAGCACGAACACGACCTGGCACCTGGTCGCCGACATCGAACGCCTGCGCGAGCACCTCGGCATCGACCGCTGGCAGGTCTGCGGCGGATCCTGGGGCAGCTCCCTCGGCCTGGCCTACGCCGAAACCCACCCGGAACGGGTGACCGAGATCATCCTGCGCGGCATCTTCACGCTGCGGCCGGTCGAACTCGACTGGTTCTACGAGGGCGGCGCCGCGGCGATCTACCCCGACCTGTGGGAGGGCTTCCTCGCGCCGGTTCCCGTCGAGGAGCGCGGCAAGCTCATCGAGGCATACGGCCGGCTGCTGCACGACCCGGACCGCTACGTGCGCGAGCGCGCCGGCGTGGCCTGGTCGACGTGGGAGTCGTCGACGATCACACTGCTGCAGCAGCCCGCGACGATCGCCCGGTTCACCGAGCCCGACTTCGCGGTCGCGTTCGCGCGTATCGAGAACCACTACTTCAGGAACCTCGGCTGGTTCGAACCCGGTCAGCTGATCCGCGACGCCGGTCGGCTGAGCGAGATCCCCGGCGTGATCGTGCAGGGCCGCTACGACATGTGCACGCCCGCCTTCACCGCCTGGGAGCTGCACAAGAACTGGCCGGAGGCCGACTTCCGTATGATCCCCGACGCCGGGCACTCCTTCGAGGAACCCGGCAACCTCGACGCGATCATCGAGGCGACCGACCGCTTCGCCGACTGACCCGCGCACGGGCGGTTCACTCGAGGGTGAGCTGCCCGTCGTGCTGACGGTAGCGTTCCCCGGTGGCCGGGCAGACCCAGAGTCCGTCGCCGACGTGTTCCAGGGTCGCGCCGCTGCGGCCGACCCAGCCCACCCGTTCGGCGGGGACCCCGACCATGAGGGCGAAGTCGGGCACGTTCGCGGTCACGATGGCGCCGGCGGCCACCATCGCCCAGCGCCCGATCGTCAGGGGCGCGAGGCACACGGCGTGCGCCCCGACGGATGCCCCGGTGCGCACCGTCACGCCGAGCGTCGAGCGTTCGCTGGCGGGCCGTGCCGACCCGTCGCCGTTGATCGCGCGCGGGTGCGGGTTGTTCGTGAACACGGCAGCCGCCCCGACGAAGACCCCGTCTTCGAGCAGCGCGGGCTCGTAGACGACGGCGTATTCCTGCACGATGCAGTTCCGGCCCACCACAACGCCCGGTCCGACGTACGCGCCGCGGCCGAGCATGCTGCCCGGTCCGATCCGGGCGTACTCGCGCACCTGCACCAGGTCGGCGATGTGTGCGCCCGCGCCGATGACCGCGCTCGGGTCCACTTCCCCGGGGGCCGTGACGTTCATCGGGCGGCTCCTCTCGGCAGGGCGGAGGGCGGTGTGATTGATCGGGGTCGGTGCGATAGTCGGCGCGGTGAGGTCGTATTCACGGCAATCCCTGTGCTCGGGTGTACAGGAGGAAGCGGACGGTACGAGGAACGGATGCGTCGTGGCCGCCGATCCCGGCGGTCACGAACGGAACGTACCCCGCAATTGCCGCGACACGCTAGTACCCCTCGGGGGGACATCCGCTCCTGTGCGAGCGTCACTGAGTGGAGAGCTTGACCGAGTAGACGGGGACGAGATTGACCGTGACCTTGCTCGTGTCGATGCCTGCGGCATCCAGCTGGGCCTTGAGGGCCGCGGTGTCGGGCACCGGGAGAGGGCCTTCGAGGCGGATGTAGACATCGGCGTCCCGGGTGCTCACCGTGTCGACCTCCCAGCCGACCGACTGCGCCCAGGTCTCCGCCACCCGATGGACGCCCTGCTCGACGATGGCGCGCGCACTGATGCCGATGCTGGAGAGTGCGAGCGGCACGCCGATCACGACGAACATGATCGTGAGCAGGGCGACGGTGCGGCCCATTCCCCTGTGCGCTTCGCCGGCCAGGGGCTCGCGGGCGAGCCGGGTCACGCCGTAGACGGACATCACGACGACGCCCGTGCCGATGATGGCCACGACGTTGGTCACGAAGAGCAGCAGCGCGCCGAGCGACTGGGCGACCGAGCCCGACTCGAGGGTGAGGCCGGCCACGGCGAGCGGCGGCACGAGCGAGATCGCGATCGCGACGCCGGGCAGGGTGTCCGAGATGTCCTTGCGCACGAGCGCGACCGAGCCGACCACGCCGGTGCCGAGGGCCGCGAGCAGGTCGATCAGGCCCGGGGTGACCCGGGCGGAGACCTGCGCGTTCGTGTCGGCGAGCACGTCGTTGACGACGAGGAACCCGACCGCGTACCCGATCGCGACCGCGGTCGCGGCGCCCGCGACGACCAGGAGCAGCGAGCGGATGAGGTTGGCCCGGTCCCCGATCACGGTCGCGAGCATGGTGCCCATGATCGGCGTCATGAGCGGGGCGACGATCATCGCGCCGATCACGGTCGCCGTGGAGTCGCCGACGATCCCGGCCGAGGCGATGACCGCGGACAGCACGAGCAGCATCCAGAACCGGCTGTAGCGGCTACGGACATCCGGGCCGTCGAAGAAGACCGACGCGCGCATGTTCGCGACGGTGTTGAAGCGGGCCTCATCGAGCATGATTCGTCCCTCGCGATCGTGGGTGCGGCGCCGTCGTGCGGGGAATGGGTAGGCGCATGCAGTGATCCTAGAGAGGAACGTGCATCCGCGGCAGGGGCAGGTGACAGCGGGCGCACCAGAGCACCTGGAGCCCGGCCGCGCCAGACGCGACGCCGTACGCTTGCGGATATGACCCGGACCCCGCTCGCATCGAATCCAGGACCCGGCCACCCCGGCGTCGACGTGCCGGACGGCCGGGGCAGAACCGGCCTGGATCGGGTCGGAACAGACCTGGACAGGAACCCTGACGTCACCGTCGACCGTGTCGAAGTCACCTCCGACGGGTGGCACGTTCTGCGTCGCACGACCTTCCGGTACCGAGGACGCAACGGGCAGCAGACCAGCCAGCAGCGTGAAACCTACGACCGCGGCAACGGCGCCACGATCCTGCTCTACGATGCGAATCGCAAGACCGTCCTGCTGACTCGCCAGTTCCGGTATCCCGCCTATGTCAACGACCATCCCGATGGCATGCTCATCGAAACCGCGGCGGGCCTGCTCGACGAGGATTCGCCCGAGGTCGCAATCCGGCGCGAGGCGAGCGAGGAGCTCGGCGTGAGGGTCGGGGAGCTGCGGCACGTGTTCGACCTCTACATGAGTCCGGGTTCGGTCACCGAGCGCCTGCACTTCTACGTCGCCGCCTACGGCCCGTCCGACCGGGTATCGCCAGGGGGCGGCCTGCCCGAGGAGGGCGAGGAGATCGAGGTCCTGGAAATCCCCTTCCAGGAGGCCCTGGCCATGGTGGCCGACGGCCGCATCGTCGACGGCAAGACCGTGCTCCTCCTGCAGTGGGCCGCCCTTAACGGCCTCTTCTGAACCGAGCGGCGAGCTTGCAGATGGAGCGACGCTACTGCAGCACGGAGGAGAACGTGCTCAGTCCGCCGGGATCTCGGCAAACTCCTTCTTGGTGGAGGTGTACCAGTCCATCGATTGCTTCGGGTGCCTCCACCGCGCTTTCATCTCGTTGTGGGCTTGCTCGTGCGCGGTGTCTCCCGCCTTTACGGCATCTTTGAGGTGCTGGTTCTGGGCCTTGATGACGTCATCGGCTGTTTCGCCACGTAACGTTTCCTGGCAGGGTCCGCCTAGCTGCTCGCAGGTCATTGTCTTCATCGATTCGAATCCTCACTGTGAATGCGCAGTCCCCTGCTGGGGTCTGCTACCTGTATGACGGTTGAGCATTGCTAAGTGTGACCGCTGACGTCCTCGATGGATATCAGGTGACGGTCAGCCGCGGCTTTTCCCCGCTTCACGCCGGACGACTGCAGCCAGTACTACCGGGTCGGCGCGGAAGTCGATTCGGGCGACAACGCCGTCGATGATCGTGAAATCAAACGCGACGCGTGCCGAACCACGGTGGAACCACGCGGCACCCGCGCGACCGTCGATGAACACGGGGAGCGCGGCTTTGGCGGCACCGTTGAACAGCGCAGCGACAGCGCTCTTCCCCTCGAGTCGGGTCGGTGTGCCCGTCGCAATGGCCGCTTCATCACCGGCGACGACCACGCCTGGTGCCAGGAGTTCCAGGAGCTGCTCAAAATCGCCCTCTCGTGCAGCGGCCAGGAACGCGTCGACGACCTTCCAGTCGGCCCTGCCGCTTCTTCCGATGTCATGCGGGCGCACTTTGCTGCGCGCCCGCGAGGCAAGCTTGCGCGCAGCCGCGGGAGTGCTTCCGAGGATCGTGGCGATCGTGGGAAAGTCAACGCTGAAGCTGTCGTGAAGCACGAAAGCCACACGCTCATTGGGCGAGAGGCGGTCGAAGACCACCTGAAGCGCCGTCCCGACAGTGTCCGCCAGCGCCACTTCGTCGGCGGGATCGGTGGTCGTGGACGGGAGCGTTGTGTCCTCGACGAGGATCGGCTTCTCGGCGCGCAGTCTGTCCAGGCAGAGCCGGGTGGTGACCGTGGTCAGCCAACCCGGCAGATTCTCGATTTCGGCGTCAGTGGTGTGAAGTCGAAGCCAGGCCTGTTGGACGATGTCCTCGGCCTCTGCGTTGTCCCGCAGGATGCGTCCGGCAAGACTCAACAGTCTGGGACGCTCCCGCTCGAAAACTACCGTCTCGTCCATGATCGCCACGCCTTCATTGGAGGTCTCATACTATGGGAGGCATGCGGGCTTCGCTCCGTGCCTCAGAAAGGTCCAACGGATTCCCGTGTCATCGATAGAGCAGATCATCGCCGGAGTCGGCGGCTGGCGTGGTGACATGCTCGCCCACGTTCGCGAGCTGATCCTCACGGCCGAGTCCGGCGTCGTCGAGGAGACCAAATGGCAGAAGGCGACCAACCCGCTCGGCGTGCCGACGTGGAGCCTTCAGGGGCTCATCTGCACGGGTGAGACCTACAAGGACAAGGTGAAACTCACCTTCGCGAAAGGCGCCGCGCTCGAGGACCCCGACGAACTCTTCAACTCCAGCCTCGACGCAAACGTGCGGCGAGCCATTGACCTCCACGAGGGCGACACCATCAACGCCACGGCCTTTCAAGCGCTCGTCCGTGCCGCGGTAGCGCTCAACGCCGCCTAGACAAGCTCAGACCGGAAAACACCGTTCGTTCGCCGGGGCGATCCTGGCCGGCCTCCTCTGACCCGCTCGGTATCAGGCGGCGATGGACCTCATTCGCCAGTTCGTTTCCCAAGTCGACCCGTCGTCGGTGGAGGGGGCGAGCTCGAAGACCGGATGCAAACGGTGAGCGGATGCTCCTCGCGGCCTACGCTCCCAGGTCGCGCAGATACGTCTGCGTCGGCCGTTTCAGAAGCGAGTGTGGGAACGGCGCGCCCCACGGCATCCACCCCTGACGTTCATAGAGCCGAACCGCCGGGTGGTTGTCGGCCAGGACGTGCAGAACGGCGCGCTCATGGCCGCGGCGAGCGAGGGCATCGGCGACCCGGGCGAGGAGCGTGCCGCCGAGCCCGAGTCCCTGTGCGTCGGGTGCGATGGCGAGCAGGCTGACGACCGCAGCGTCAGGCGGATCAGTCGGCAGGCCGCTTTGCGGCTTTGTCGCGAGTACGAACCCCACGATCCCGGTGCCGGGCTCTTCGGCTACGATCCAGCTCTCCACGTGGCCGAACTTCGGTCGGGCTCGTTCCGCCACTCCGGCGACGGCGACTCCGTCACGCGCGGCGCAGGCCCTCACCCACAGCGCGGCGCACTCCTCAATGTCCTCTGCACTGCCGTGGCGGATCATGCGGCGATGAACCTCATCCGCCAGTTCGTTTCCCACGTCGATCCGTCGTCGGTGGAGAAGGCTTGCTCCCACGTCGGGTCCTCGCGCGTCGAGTCCCAAATGAAACGCACGACGATGGGGATTCCATCGAGCGTGTCGGTCGCCAGGAAGGTCCCGATCCCGTTTTCGAAGGCCCCTGTGACGGGCGTGTCCAACGACGATGGATTGCGGCCGTCGAGCCACCATATGCTCCACTGCCCCGTCCCGGGGTTGTAGGAACGCAGGGCGACAGCACGTGAATCACCCGCGGGATACCTCAAAAGGTTGTCCTCCAGATTGCCGAAGCCTCCGAGGATCTTTGACGTTGACGAGAGCCCGTCGAACTCGTCCCATACTTCGGAGCCCGTGAACCGCTCGCGCAGCCGTTCATGTTTCACGACCCAGTCTCCAATAATGAAGTCGAAATCGTTCGGTGCGTGAGCTGAGCGGGGGAGCGGCATGACTCGTCCTTCAGTTAGGTATTGGAGCGGCAGGGTTCGACGTCTCGGCCGCAGCCGACGGCCGGCGAATCGTCGCGCTGTCAGTCGTGCATCCAGAGGCAGCCATCAGGACGACGAGCGAGCCCCCACCGACAAGGAGCGGGCGTCGAACAGTCATCTGGTTTTCCCAGACCTGTGCTTCCGCCCAACGTAGCCGATGTCAGGCCGCCCTCGCCGCCTGACCGCGTCCGTGGTCACGCCGAGTTGCCGTGCGTGGCGATGCAGCCCACCCACGCTGGAACTTGCTGCCGACGCGCACCGGCAGTTGGATGTGGGTTCGGTCTTCGGTCGAATCGTCCTCGTTCCCGAGGGTGCGGGCATCCGGCCCGCCGTGGAGTAGCTCGGCACGCCCGAAAGACTCCTGCCGGTGCGTTGGGGCATGTCGAGACTTCTGAGCGAGGGCGCAGGCCGCCGAGCCTAGTTCTTTCACAGCCGCGGACATCCGCTCGAGCGACCCGTCTTGTGGGCCAGGTCGGTCGCTACCGAACGGCTGCGTCCTTGGCCAGGTAGGTTGCGGCCCGCAGCGTCAATCGTGGCTGAGCGCGCCTGAGGCAGGTGATCGCGGCGAGGTCATTGCTCACCGGGTCAATTCCGGCCCGAGCGAGAACTGTCGTCGCCCACATGCGCGCGGCGGGTGGCGGTCCAGCTGACGGTGCAACTCCGCCGAAGATGACCTCGAGGCGGCGCCGAGGGTCTTCCTTGTCTCCGAAGACCTTCGCGAAAAATTCGCTCTGCATGGTCGTGTCCCTTCCAGGCCGATGTCTGTGGTCGTGCTTTCACGGTAGCGCGCATACATGTGCGGGGTGCGCGGCCCGCCGCGAAACACTCCGGCGCTCGGGGCCGGCACGATCTACAGTCGAGGCATGACCAGTGCACGGGAATCGGGCGAGAGTATTCGTGTCCTGTACGTCGAGGCCGACGGCCCAGCGATCTCGACCCCGGAACAGACCTCCGACCTGATCGGGAACGCCTGGATGGACCATGCTGACCTGCTCGCGATCCCGGTTGCGCGGCTGGATCCGGACTTCTTCCGGTTGTCGTCGGGGCTCGCGGGGGAGATCACCCAGAAGGCGGTGAACTATCAGGTGCGGCTTGTCGTGCTCGGAGACGTGAGCGAATGGGTTGCCCGAAGCGACTCGTTCCGCGACTTCGTCTGGGAGTCCAACCGTGGCCAGCACGTCTGGTTCGTCGCCGATCGCGCCGCCCTCGAGGCCAAACTCGCGCCGAGAATCGCCGACAGCGCCGAGTAACCCCTGTCTGGTCGGCTGGCCGTTGACCCTCGTCGGGTGTTCACGCCGAGCTGCCATGCGTGGCGATGCAGCCGACCCACACGCCGTCCCGGGCACGGGTGACGCCGACGAACAGTTCCCGCCGGTCTCGTTCGTCTCGCTCCGTCGTCGAGTCGATCTGCGATCCGGGGGAGCGGACGCCCGGAGACATGAGATGCTCGGCCACCCACGGCAGGAGAACCTGTTTGAACTCAAGGCCCTTGGCCCGCTTGATCGTGCCGACCTTCACGGCATCGGTGGGGCGGCCATCGTATGCGGTCAGTTCGATCACCGGGATGCCTGCGGCGCGCAGCAACGTGACGGCGGCTTTCACTTCGCTCGTGCGGAAGCAGAGCACGCCCACGTCGCCCCAGCCCACGTCCACGCCCGTCGTGATGCGACGGATGTGTTGCACGAGGCGGCCGTCGTGTTCGGTGCCGGTGCGTGCTTTCACGAGCACCGGTTTCTCGCCGTGCCGCGGTGAGGTCATGGCGACGACGCCGGACGTCGCACCCTCGATATCGACGTAGTCGGAGCCATCGACGATGCGGGCCGCGACGGCAAGGATTTCTGCGGTGTTGCGGTAATTGACGTCCATCACCACTCCTCGACCGGCGACAGACAGGCCGGCTTCGGCGAGGGTGTACCCGCCGGGGTAGATGGTCTGCTGGCCGTCGCCGATCAGGGTGAACGCATCCGCGCCATCGCCTGCGACTGCGGCGAGCATACGGATCATCGCACAGGACAGGTCCTGCGCCTCGTCCACGATGACCGCGGTGTACCCGAGAAGCGGTTGAGCCCGAAGGGTCGCTTCGGCAAGCAGGATGAGATCGGAGAAATCATGGACACCGCGCTCTCGAAGCAACGACTCGTATCGTTGATAGAGCGCCCAGACGGATCGCCGCTGGTCAACGGTGAGACGGCGACGACGGCCGATGCGGGCACAATCCGCATAGTCCTCGAAGGTCGTCAGACCGCGACCTTTGATGACGTGATCGAGCTCCTCCTTCCAATACGCGGACTTCGCCTCGATCGCCGTGAGCGGAGTGGATGTCTGGCGCCAGGCATCCGCGAAAGCCAGATCGGCCGCCTTGGTGTTGACCCGCACGTCGATGCCGCGCAGATCGAGTACCTTGCTGGCGAACTGGTGCACCCCGCTGAATTCGACGCGGTCGGCGACGTCCGGGGCCATGCGGGCGAGCAGATTGCCCAGGACTGCGGGCAGCGTGCGCACATAGGTGGTTACGAGCACTTGGGCGTCGGCCTGGGAACGCGCGAGGTATGCCGCGCGGTGCAGCCCCACGACGGTCTTGCCCGTGCCGGCCGCGCCGCGGATGCGGGATGGCCCGTTGAAGCTGCGGCGCACGAGCTTCGCCTGGTCGGGATGCAGGAACGTCATCCACTCCTCGATCGGAGGAGCGAGGAGCCCTTCGAGGATGGCGGCTTCGATGTCGCTCTCGTTCGGCAGATGGTCCAGGTCGGGCGCTGGTTCCGGGGCGATGATCGGCTCGGGCAGGGTGACGTCGACCGGGGCCGGCGCGCCGATCAGCGGGAAGTAGGTCAGAGCCGCGGCCAATACCCGCTCGACGGCCGACGTGGTCAGGCGCTGCCCGCGGCGCGCGATATGGCGCACGATGTCACCTTCGCCGACGATCTCAACCCCGCCGACCGATGCGTTGACTCCCTTGTGGCCGGCGAAGACGACGATCGGCCGCACTTCACCGGGAGCAAGACCGATCTCCGCCAGGGCCGCCTCTGTCTTCCAGGCGAGGTCGGCCAGGGCGTCGAATTCGTCAGTCACATCGGCCTGCCCCCGGAACACTCGACCCGCGGCGACAACCGGGTCCTTCCAGGCTTTGGTGTCCACAATGAAAAGTCCGCCCGGCCCCACCACGACCATGTCGACCTGAGCGCGACGGCTGCCGGGCCACTGGCGGTCGGGAAGGAAGTGGTATCCGGCCGCGGCCAGGGGAGCGAGGACGTGCGCGATGCGCTTTTCACTGTCGGCCGCGGCGAAGTAGTTGGCCGCCTTGGCCCGTGAGGATTCAGCGGCGAGCACGTGAGCTTCCGAAAGTGCCAGCTGGCGTGTCGCCTCGGTCCATGCCGATCCGCCTGCCGGCATCCGTCCCCCCGAACCTAGATATGTGCTGAGCCTAGCGGCCCAGACCCGCATTGCTGACCGGGCCGCTGAGCCCTTTTCGGGGCCGCACCAGGGCGTGGGTGTTGGCAGTGCTGCACCGTTCGTGACGGAGCGCCAGACGTCGCCGTGCTCACGGAAGGCGTCGATGGCGAGGCATTCCCGGAGCGCTCGTGCCAGTAGGTTGGGGCCATGTCGACTTTCGTCTGGTCACCGTCTGATCTGGAGGATGCGCCTGTCGCAGTCCTTCTTCCCGGCGTCGGTTATCCCGTGAAGGGTCCACTCCTCTACTGGTGCGGACAGATGCTGGCCCAAAGCGGATGGCACGTGCAGGCCGTCGAGTGGACCATCGACGACGACGCGCGGAGCGATCCGCAGCCCTTCGTCGAGAAGGCAGTCGCGGAGGCCTTCGATGCTGCGCCTTCATCGTCGCGGCGGCTCGTCGTCGCCAAGTCATTTGGCTGTTTTGCTCTCCCCTGGGCACGCCGCAATGGCATTCCCGGCGTCTGGCTGACGCCCGTCCTGACCGACGCTGGTGTTCGAACGGCACTCGCCGAAGCCCCGGTCACCGATATGGCCATTGGAGGCACCGCTGACGCGCTGTGGCTCCCCGCGTCGATCGCTGAGACGCGGGCGAACGTGATGTCGGTGCCGAGGGCCAACCACTCGTTGGCCATTCCTGGAGATTGGCGCGGCTCACTCACCGCCCAGTCTGCAGTATTCGACGGTATTGCGAGCCACCTCGGACTGACATAGGGGATGAACCCCCGGGGCTACCGCACCCCGCCGAGCGATGGTACCGAGATGCTTGTCCCCGGGCAGGTGTCGTCGGTAAGGTTCGAGAAGGCGTGGTGTCTATGGGGGGGCAACCAGTCAGTGGTTGGAGGCAGAACTTGAATCGTGGAACGTCGCTCGCGCTGATTGCGGTACTTGTGGTCGCACTCGTAGCATCAGTGTTCATCCAGGTGTGGGTTCTCCCCGCCGAGGCGGCGAGCGTTGGTGCCGCGTTCCCGGAGGTCTCGCTGCTCGTGGTTCCGGGCATTACGTGGGGCGTACTCGCCATCGCATGCTGGCAGGTTGCTGCCGTCTTCGGGTTGAGAGTCGTGGTGCTCGCGCGTCAGCACCGATTCGAGGTGGCGCACGGTTGGTTGCTCGCTATGGCCGGGTGTCTCGTCGCATTCCTCGTGCTCGTTGTGGCGGCCTTCATCGCGCTGAGCGTGATGGGATACACGACTCCGGGTGTGATGCTCGGGCTCATCGGCGGGGGACTTCTCGCGCTGATCGCGATTGGCGCTCTTGGCGCGCTTGCCCGCTTCCTGCGGGCGGGCGCCTCATCGCCGCAGTACTCCCACGACTGATCCTGACTCGGTTCCGCCCGGGTCACCCGGTGAGCGTCGCGGCGATCGCCCTGACCTGCGCAAGAACTGCCTGTGCGTTGGCTCGCTCAAGGGTTTCCGGGCGGGCAAGGCAGTCGATGTGCCGTCCGAGGCCCGGGTAGGCCAGCGGACGAAGGACCAGCTCCGGGTGGTCGCGCAGGTCGGTTGTGTACCGCGGCATCAAGGCGACGCATCCGCTCGCTTCGACGACGGAGGCGGCAACGGAGAACTCGTTGATCCGGTGCGGGATTCGTGCCTCGTTCCCTCCGATTCCCGCGATCAGGGCGAGAGCCTGGGTGAGCGGGAAGCCGTCGTGAACCGCGACCCAGTCCTCGTCGCGAAGATCAGCCGGTTCGATCGCGGCTTTCGACGCGAGGCCGTGATCGCGGCGGACCGCGATATCCAGCGGCTCGTACAAGAGGGGTTCCACCCGAACTGACCGTGGCCACGCGGAACTTCCGGCCAGACGATGGGCGAGCACAAGATCATGATCGGTGGTGAGCAGGGGGAAGTCCTCCTGGGCTACATCGAAGTCGCTCAGCAGAACGCCGGGCAGCTCAGGCCTCCGGCAGGCGGCGATCAACGGTCCGAAGACGGCCAGGCCCACGCTGTGGAAAGCGGTCACGGAAACGGTGCCCAGATGATCGCCCTGGAACCGTGCCACCGCCTGCGCGGCGCGTTCGAGCGCTACCTCGACATCGATCGCCGCCAACGCAAGGGCGCGCCCGGCATCCGTGAGTGCCGTCCTTCTGCCGTCCCGGAAGGTCAGGGGAGCGGGCGACTGACGCTGCAGGGCACTGATCTGCTGCGAAACCGACGACGGCGTGACGTGCAGCGCAGCCGCGACGGCGGCGATGCTGCCCCGGTCGCCCAGTTCCCTCAACGCTCGAAGCTGACCCAGTTCCATAAGTTGAAACTAACGCATGGGACACCAAAGTGCTGTCTTGTATTACGCGACGGCAGGCTGGACGATGGAGGAATGCCCGCCCTCCTCAGCCGATTCCGCGTCGACCTGCTCCTGCTTCTCGTCGCCGCCGCGTGGGGATCGACCTACCTCGTCGCCAAGGAACTGGTTACGCCCCAATCCGTCGTCGCCCTGCTCGCAACACGGATGCTGCTCGCTGCGGTCATCATGGCGGCCCTCGTCGCCGCGGGGCGGCACCGGATCACGGCAGCGGAGTTGCGCTCCGGGATGCTGCTCGGGAGTGTGCTGGCTGCCGTGTTCGCTTTCGAAACCTTCGGGATCGCCCACACCTCGGCCACGAACGCCGGACTCATCATCAGCCTCACGATCGTGTTCACCCCGATTCTGGATACCGCCGTATCCGGTCGACGTTTGCCCGGCAGGTTCTTCCTGGCCGCGCTCATCGCCATCGGTGGAGTCGCCCTGCTCGCCAGTGGCGGTGTCTTCCAGGCGCCGAGCCTCGGCGACCTGCTCGTGTTTGCCGCGGCCATCATCCGTGCCGTTCACGTCACGTCGATGTCCAAGCTCACGGGCAACACGCCGATGAACTCGCTCCACCTCACCACGGTGCAGCTGTCGACCTGCGCGGTCCTCTTCTCGGCGGCGTCACTGTTCTACGGCGACTCGATCCCGCACTTTCTGGCCCGTCTCGACCCCGGGAGCACGGCCCTGTTCCTCTATCTCGTCATCGCGTGCACCGTCTTCGCGTTCCTGATCCAAACCTGGGCGGTCCGCCGCACCTCGCCCTCGAGAGTGAGCCTCCTCCTCGGAACCGAGCCGGTCTGGGCGGCGATCGTTGGGATTGCCGTCGCTCATGACCCTGTGGCGCTCGCCGGATACCTCGGCATCGCCCTGATTCTCGCGGGCACGGCGTGGGGCCGGTCCATCGAGCAACGGCACCGCCTCGCCCCTGCAGTCGGTATGGCTCCCCACGCGACGCCGGCAGCGGCTGTCCGGAGCTGAAGTCGTGAATGGCGAAAGTGGCGCGGTATTAGCGTCGACTGCGTGTCACGTAGCTATTGGCCGCCGCCCAAGTCCCGAACAGGACGAAGAACTGTACGAGCGCGATGTACTCCGCTCCCAGGGCATCCGTGACGAGCGTGAGGAAGACCGTGACTACCGACATCACCAGTGCGACGATCCCCACAATCCCGAAGGCATTCATGGCCAGGCTTCGATCCCGCTCATCGATGTACTTCATCGAATTGAGCCGGTCGACGTCCGAGGCTTCCCCGGGTCGCCGATAAATGCGAACGATGTTCCAGGCCGCACTTCCCGCCACGGCGAGAATGACGATGAGGAAGGCCGGGTTTCCCGTCAGCCCGATGATCACTGACGCGACCACGATAGTGACGACCACCACACCAATGTTGAGAGCGAGCGAGCGGTCAATCTTCGACATAGAAAATCTCCTCCACAGGGCGGTTGAAATGGCGGGCAATCCGAACGGCGAGCGTCAGAGACGGGTCATACCGACTGGTCTCGATCGCGTTGATCGTTTGACGCGAAACCATGAGGATGCCGGCGAGTGCAGCCTGCGAAAGCCCCGCTTCGATTCGCAGTTCCTTCAGTGCGCTTCTCATGTGACAAGCGTACTTGTCACACCAGGTCTATGACAAGCCTGCTTGTCATATCGGATGTCCAGGTCAAGAACGGATTTGGAACAACCACTGGCGCCCAAAGTTGTGATGGTAGCCATTCACCGACCAAGGCGGTTAGGGAATCATGGGCCAGGTCGAGTCCGGCATCGGGCGAAGGCTTTTCAAGAACTCGGCCGATAGTGGCTGCTTGTGTTCGTCCGCTGCTGGTGCGAATCCCCGAACAGACCAGACGACTTCGCCGCAGTTTCGGATTGTGATGTCAACGAGAGGCCCCGAGAGGGGCCACAGGGTCCATTCCATCTGGGCATCCGTGCCCGTGCCGCCCGATGTCTTGCGCATGATGGATAGCTGGGCTCCGCCGGTATTGACGGCCTGAACCGACCACTCTGGCATCAGCACGCTTGCTGCCTGTTCTTCGAACCGTCCATCACGCAGTGCTACCTCGAAGGTTTCCTGGGCGCGATTGAACTCGTCATCCGCAACAAGCCAGACCTCGACGAAGAGTTGCCCCCCGACGGTCGAGACGATGATCCTTTCCGCTGCGCTCATACCGGTAGTGTCGCACCGTCAGACGCGGTCCGGATCTCCACGAATGTTCTCCGCACTGGAGAGTTCGGCGACCTCGTGCGGTTCCTGGGCGCGCAAATTCTGACTTGTCCCACCCTTCGCGAGGACTCGACTCGGGTGCGCTGCCGATCCCGGATTGGGTTCGGGCGAGAACCGAGGCACAGGCGAGGCCATCTCAGTCGGTGGCAGCCGGGCGGGACCTGGGTCGGTGCGGGATTGGGAGGGCGTCTTCCAGGTCTGGCGGAGATTCAATGAGTTCCAGGGCGTCCTCGCGAGTGACGTTGGTCGGAAAGTTGTACCGTGCGAATCTGCCCTCGGGGTCGTGAACGGATACCGGTATCGCGATATGTGACTGCCGAATCACATCCAGCGCAAGCTCGGCGAGCTCGCGGTTGAGCGTGCGTCGCCGAGCATCTCTGATGAGAACTACGGCGCGCAGCCCGGTGTCCGATCGCAGCAGCAGATTGATCGCCCGATGTTTCTTCGAGGCGCTGACGAGCAATTGCGCCGATGTGATGTCCGAATAGTGAGCGCGACGCCGTCGGGCGCGGATCGTTGACGTTGACGGGTTGATCCGCGCAAAGGGATATGCGAGTCGGGCGACCCACAATGGCAGGGCGAGCATCAATGCGGCCGAACCAGCCATTATCGCGATTAACCAGATGAGAGCCAGACCGTCTCGGACAAAAAGAAGACTCAGGTTGATGCCGTCGACCATTAAGACCATGAGAAGCAGCGGAGTCACGACGAAGACCGGTAGCCAACTCTTCGGTCCCCGCAGGGAGACCCATCGTTCGTGACCGGATTCGCGTCCCATGCCGAGATAGTGCCACGATCTGCGTGATCGCACTCGATGCCGAGAGTTGCCGTGTTCGCCCACTGGCCAAGGTGTGCCGACTCTTCTCTGCGAGCGGATGCGGTGGCGCGGCTACACGAATCTTGGTCCGTTCAACCGGTGACTTCACGAAGCAACGGTGCTAGATGTTTACTAATTAGTAAAAGGTGGTGGGGTCATGAGCGCAGGAATCCTAGCTCGTTCTGCCCGTGCGGCGAGCGGTCTGAGTCAGAGTGAGCTGGCCGTTCGATCCGGGATCGCCGGCTCCTCGCTGTCGCTGATCGAGAACGGCAAGCGTGAGCCCACAGTTGCGACGCTCGAGGCGCTCCTCCTCGCGACGCGGCACACCGTCGTCACGCTTCCGACGGTGCGCAGTGACGCCGCCCGGATCGCCTCGGATATCAGTGCCGCGCTGGCCGATTCCGACGAGCCCGAGGCGTTCCGCCGCTTCCTGCAGCTCGCCGACAACCTGGCTGCCGAGAGAGGCTCGACACGAGTCGGCCTGACCCTGACCGAGCCGCTCCCGACCGGCTCCGAGCATTGGGACACCGCCATCGCCGCGCTGTGCGAGTACCGACTGAACGCGGATGCGCTGCCGGTCCCGGACTGGATCCTTGCCAAGGAGGGGAACCCTGACAGCCCGTGGTCACCCCGGACCAGCGACTACGACATCCCCGCAGAGGTGAACCGGGTGCCTCGCGAGTTCCGTGACCGCGGCATCCTGATTGAGGCTGCCACGCTGGAGAGCGTCTGATGCCTGGTGACCAACTCGACCGCGACGGAGAACCGGCTTCTGGAGTCCGGCGCGATGCGGGAGTCTCGACACGCTCGGGGGCCATTGGCAGCCGGGTGAGGCAGAGACCTAGTTCAGATCAGGAGTCCGCCATGCAGAAGGCCATGATGGCCTGCTGTACCGGCATGAGTGACGCTTTGAATCGGTAGCCGACGAAGGCGCGGTGGTCGATCGCGTCGGCGCTCACTTCCCTTCCGCGATGAAACGGCGGACAGGGGTTGAATTGCAGGCCGGTGGGGGCCGTGTCCAGGAGTGAGGCCGTGATCCGATAGGGGGTGAGCTGGTCTTCGTGAGTGCCCGGTGCGTCAGTCAGGAGCACGTCGGCCGAGCGGATGGCTGACTCGAGGTCGTCCGTCCACCGCGCTCCGGGCGTGGCGAGTTCTGCGGGACAACACTGCATCAGATCGAGTGACATTGCACGGGCGGCTTCCTGCCAGGCGCGGGAAATATTGCCGTCGGCCCCAACGAACAAGAACCGCAGTGACTGCAGGTCACGCTTCCTGCGCAGCTCATACAGGTCGGAGAGCACTTCGCAGGGGTGGTTCGTGTCTGTCATCGCGTTGATCACGGGGATGGCGTTGGCAGCCGCGAGCGCTTCGATGATGTCGATCCGAGCATGGCGGACCACGAGTACGTCGGCCCAGGACGCCAGATAGTGAGCCACGTCTTCTATGGCTTCCGGTTTGTCGAGCGTTTCGCTGGGGAAGACAACGGGCTGCAAGCCCATGAGCGAAGAGCCGCGCTCAAAGGACACTCTGGTCCGGAGGCTCGTCGGCGGGAAGAACATCACGGCGCAGCCCGAAACCTCCCGATCTGATTCGCTGCGGTAGCTGTCAGCGAGGACAAAGACCTTGTCGACATCGTCGGCCGTCCAGTCATCGAGTCGAATCAAGTTCCGCATTCCCTCAGGCTATGGGTCGAACGATGGCTTCGTCGCCGCCGATGAACTCAGGAAGAGCCCGCTAACGCTCCCCGAGAGACCGACGATCCGGCGAGAGCGATTGCAGCAAGCAGGGAGGTCGAACTGGCGGCGGACAGTGCCGTCAGGAACCACCCTGGTGAGACCACCAACGGCTTTCCGGAGATGTCGAAGTAACGGCATTCCAAACCGACCGGCCACAGTAAGAACTCCCCAGCTGCGCCCTACCTGAGGTCGGTGTCGCCGGGAATGGCGCAATCGGTAGCGCAGGCATCCTCGGAGTCGTGGCCCCCAGTCGTGGTCACACGGGCCCGCTATGGCCTGAGTTCTCGCCCGGGCCGCCGTAGCGTTTCAAGAATGAGCAGTGAAGCGGCGTTGACGCCCAAGAGAATGCGATTGCGCTACTCCGGACCATGCCGCATTTGCGACGTCGAAATCCTTGCGGGGACCATGGCACTCTACGAACGCGAGACCAAGACCGTCGCCTGCCTGACGTGCGCTCAGGACTCGGCGGTGGCCACTCCATCCGTCGCCGTCCCGATTGAACGCAGCCCTGTCGACAAAGACGCGGTCACGAGCCCGGAGCCAGCACCCGAGGACCTCGAGGTGTTTGGGGGCACGGCCGGCGCATCGGCCCAGCGAGAGCACGACCGCCGCAAGGACAAGCGTGAGACAAGGATCCGTGAGAACCACCCGCATATTGGTGGGCTCATCCTGGCGCTGAGCGACGAGCCGCAGAGCACCCGGGCGTGGGCAGTCGGGGCGCAGGGCGAGGTGGCCCTGGGCCAGCGGCTCGACAAGCTCAGCGGGAGTGGCGTCCACGTCCTGCACGACCGTCGCATTCCTCCGACGCGAGCCAATATCGATCACATTGCGGTCTGCCCCTCGGGAGTCTTTGTCATCGACGCGAAGAAGTATCAGGGTCGCCCCAGACTTCAGGTCGAAGGAGGACTGATCCGGCCCCGGACCGAAACGCTCATGGTCGGCTCGCGCAAGCAAGACGGGCTGGTGGCTGGTGTGCTCAAGCAAGTCACACGAGTCAGCGCGGCACTCGCGGGCGCAGGCAAGGACGGGGTCCCTGTGCACGGGATGTTGTGCTTCGTGGCCGCCGAGTGGCCGCTTTTCGGCGGAGACTTCATCATCGACGGAGTTCATGTCCTATGGCCCAAGAAGGCGGTCGAGCACCTGCAGAAGGCGGGGCCTCTCGACGAGCCGACGATGAGGCAGATCCACCGAGCTCTCGCGTCCGCCTTCCCGCCGGCGTGACGTATCAAATCGCTCTCGCCTTGCCCTCGATTGTCGGCGGTCCCTGGTAGATCAGGGTAGGACAGAGGCGAGCGACAATGGGAGGAAGCATGGGCTCCGTGACGTCCTCCGAAACGGCGAGGGGCAAGCGCTACCGGGTGAGGTACCGCACGCCCGATCGGCACCAGACCGACAAGCGCGGATTTCGCACCAAGCGGGAGGCCGAAGACTTCCTGGCCTCCGTCGAGGTCGCAAAGATGCGCGGCGAGTGGGTCCATCCGACCCGGTCCAAGGTCAACGTCGGCGAGTGGGCCGAAGCCTGGTACTCGGCGCAGCTGCAGATTAAGCCGACGACGCGGGCCGGGTACCGCCTGTACCTGGACAAGCACGTGTTGCCGAAATGGGGGACCGTGCCACTCCGTAGCGTGCAGCACGCCGATGTGTAGCGCTGGGTGAGCAGTCTGGCGGCGACGCTCGCGCCGTCGACCGTGCGGCAGATCCACTTGGTCCTGGCCGGCACGCTGAACTACGCCGTCAGGGACGGACGCCTCGTGAAGAGCCCAAGCGACGACATCCGCTTGCCGCGGATCGTTCGCACGCCGCGCGGGTACCTCACGCACGACCAGGTCGCCCGGCTGGCCCGAGAGTGCGGAGAATTCGGCGACGTCGTGCGGTTCCTGGCGTACACCGGGCTGCGCTGGGCGGGATGGCCGCGTTGAGGGTGGGGCGAGTTGATCTCAGCAGGCGGCGGATCGAAGTCGCCGAAGCGGTCTCAGAGGTCGGCGGGGCCGCCGTCTGGGGGACACCGAAGGGTCATGGCCGCCGATCCGTGCCATTCCCGGCGTTGCTGGCCACCGAGCTTGCGCAGAGGTGCCAGGGCAAGCGCCCGAAGGACCTCGTCTTCACGAGCGCGGCGGGTGCGTGGCTGCGCAACGGCAATTTCCGGCAACGGTACTTCGACCCGGCGCTGACGCTCATCCGCGAGGGACGCAGCGACTCGGACGACCCCGTCCTGAACGTGGAGGCCGACCCGAACTTCCCCGTCGTGACCCCGCACGACCTGAGGCACACGGCCGCGTCGCTGGCGGTGTCGGCGGGGGCGAGCGTCAAGAGCGTGCAACGGATGCTGGGCCACGCCTCAGCCGCAATGACGCTCGACGTCTACGCCGACCTGTTTGACGACGACTTGGACGCCGTGGCCCGCGCTCTGGATGACCAGGCCGCGGCATCCGGAAGAGGGCGCGACGCGTGAGTCTTGGAACTCCACTTTGACGCGATCTGCTGCGAACCCTGACGCTTGGAGAGGTGTCGAGGATCCAAACACGATTGCCGGGTCGTGAACAGTGATATGCCAGTAGCGACCGTGCGACGGTCTTCTATCTTTCGAATATTTCGAATAGAATATCGCGAAGAAAGGTGATCATAATGAGTCTCACTCGTGAGAAACGCCAACCGCGAACCTACCTGCCCAGCGAAATAGATTCCCGTGCAATCGACGAATTTATAAAGCAGATCCAGAACATCCACGGCAAGAAAGCAACGCTCACCTCGGCCGACGGCGCCCAGGTCATCGAGTTGCCTGAGCCTCTCTTTGATGTGCTGCGACAGGTTGCGGATGCGTTGAGCAACGGTAAGGGTGTCACGGTCGCTCCCCAGGAATCCAAGCTCACGACTCAGTCTGCCGCCGACTTTCTCGGCATGTCGCGCCCAACGCTCGTGAAGCTCTTGGAGTCCGGGGAAGTTCCATTCGAGCTCGTTGGGCGGCACCGTAGAGTGACACTTCGGGACCTGGTGGAATACAAGGACAAATTCAGGGTCGAGCGCCGCGCTGTTCTGCGCAAGATGGCCCGGGAGGGCCAGGAAGCGGGCATCCTGGATTTGACGGCCGCGGACATGCCGGGACGAAGATAGCGCCCGATGTCCTTCCCCGCCTTTCTCGACACGTGCACCTTGTTCGGAGCGGCCCTCAACGATCTGCTCTTGGAGCTGGCTGAGCGAGGTGCGTACAGGCCGCTTTGGTCGGCACACGTGCTGCAGGAACTGGAAAGCAACTTGACTGACAAGCGCATTGGCGCTCAGGCAGCTCGGAACAGGATTGCGGCAATGCAATACGCATTTCCCGATGCTGAAGTGACCGGATATGACGACCTGATTGACGGCTTGCGAAATGACCCGAAGGACCGGCACGTGCTCGCAGCCGCAATCCGCGCCAACGCGGAGGTCATTGTGACGTTCAATCTGAGGGATTTCCCGGAGGACGCACTGGTGGGATACGACCTCGAAGTAATCCACCCCGATGAGTTCCTGTTGGACCAGCTTGACCTGTACCCGTCCCTCACGCTGCTCGCTGTAGACGAGATTGCGGCGGCATATGAAAACCCGGCGATGACAGCCGAGGAGTACCTGGAACGTCTGCGCGCGGCAGGAACTCCGATGTTCGCGGATGCCGTTCTGGACCGCATCTAAACGGGCGCTCTCACGATCCCTGGGTGTCGTCGAAATCAGGCGGATAGAGGCCGCCGAGTGAGCCCTCAGTGACCACGTAACTGTTTCATGTGTGGGCAAAATGTGGGCAAAAGCCGTATTCGAGGCCGGAGAAAAGACATCCGTTAACGAGAAAAACCCCGGATAACCGGGGATTTCAGCGGGTGGCCCCGACGGGCGTCGATCCCGTGACCTCTCGATTTTCAGTCGAACGCTCTACCAACTGAGCTACAGGGCCAGAAAACAACCTCGAGAAGTCGCTTCCAAGGAAAAAACCCTCTCTCGCGAAAGGGCGTTTTACCTTTGCGACCCTGACCGGACTTGAACCGGCGACCTCCGCCGTGACAGGGCGGCGCGCTAACCAACTGCGCTACAGGGCCTCACAATGAGAACCAAACGTGCGTTTTCATTTATTGGTGATGCTGGTGTTGCTTGTACTGATTTACTACCTGCTTATTGTTGCACATTCAGTTAGGCAGGTTGCGTAGCCCCAACGGGATTCGAACCCGTGTTAACGCCGTGAAAGGGCGCCGTCCTAGGCCTCTAAACGATGGGGCCGAGACGCCATAAACATCATGGCTACCGACGAGTAAGCATACGGTCTCTGGGGCGAAAACCCCAAATCGGCGACTGAGCGGATGCCCCTGGCGTGTCGCCCGCGCCCCGGCGCGCCCGCGAATGGCGGCCAATCCACCCGGTTGGGGGTTAGATTCGGGTCCGATACCGGGCGATACTGGCGCGAACTTGTTACTGTGAATTGAGGTGGCATCGTGACCAGTGTGTTCACGCGGTGCCCAATCAGGGAGTTCTATGCGCAAGGCAGTGACGAGTGACCGCGGGGCCAAAGCACAGGCAGGTCCGCTCCGGCCGGTGAGCGGACGCCGCGTTCACGGTCATCGACGCCTGATCAGAGGCACCGCCGCCACCGCCCTCGCCACGGCCCTCGCCCTCATCGTGACGCTCGTGATTCCCGCCGGCGGCGCTCAGGCGGTCGATTACCCGAGCTGGCAGGACGTGCAGAACGCCAAGTCGAACACGGCCGCCGCGTCCGCCAAGGTCACCGAAATCCAGAATCTGATCTCGAATCTGCAGACCCAGGTCGCCCAGACCCAGGCCGAGTCCGAGAAGCGTGGCGCCGAACTCCGGGTCGCCCAAGAGAACTACGACGAAGCCACCCGGCGCGCATCCGACCTGCAGGCGCAGGCCGACGCCAGCAAGGCGACAGCGGATGCCGCGACGAAGCAGGCCGGTCAGCTCGCGGCCCAGCTCTACCGCACGGGAGGCACCGACCTCACCGTCAACCTGCTCCTGGACGGCGAGGCGAGCGGCACAGGCGCCGACGCCCTGCTCGCCAAGCTCGGCAGCATGAGCAAGATGGTCGAACGCAGCACGGGCGTCTA
Source organism: Cryobacterium zhongshanensis (assembly GCF_022760445.1). NCBI lineage: Bacteria > Bacillati > Actinomycetota > Actinomycetes > Micrococcales > Microbacteriaceae > Cryobacterium > Cryobacterium zhongshanensis. The sequence goes on from NZ_JALGAR010000002.1 coordinate 219,118, forward strand.
CGAGGAGGCCCAGGCCGCCACGAACTCGGCGCAGTCGCTCGGTGACCAGGCCAAGATCGCTCAGACCGAGCGCGAGCGGCTCAATGTAGCTGCGCAGGCCGCGATGGCGGCGGCGCAGGCGGCCGCAGAGGCCGCCGCGAACGCCCTCGCAGAGTCAGAGTCCAAGAGTGTCGAACTCGCAGCCCAGCTGGCGTTCATGCAGGACGCCCAGGCCTCCACGACGGCCGGCTACGAGGCCGGTGTGGCCGAGCGTGCGCGCCTCGCCGCGATCGAAGCGGCCCGGATCGCCGCTGAGGCCGCCGCGGCAGCGGCAGCCAACCGCGGCAACTCGGGCGGCGGTGGCGGCGGCAGCAGCCCCGGTGCCGGACTCGGCGGCGGCTACATCAGCTCCCAGGGCTGGGCCGTTCCGGCCAGCGGGCGCATCACCGACGGGTACGGCCCGCGCGCGGTCATCTGCGGCTCGAGCTGCAGCAAGGGATTCCACAGCGGCACCGACATCGGCGCGAGTTGCGGCTCCCCGATCTATGCGGCCCACGATGGCGTGGTCACCTACGCCGGCCCCAACGGCACCTACGGCAACTACATCCAGATCAACAATGGCGGCGGGGTCTCCACCGGATACGCGCACATTCGCTCGGGCGGAACCTTCGTCTCCAACGGCCAGAGCGTCAGCGCCGGGCAGAACATAGCCAGCGTCGGGATGACCGGCGCGGCCGACGGATGCCATCTGCACTTCGAGGTCCGCGTCAATGGCCCCCAAATCGATCCACAGCCCTTCATGGCGAGCAGGGGAGCACCACTTGGCTAACGACGGCACATCCTTCACGAGACGGAAGCCCGTGCGTCTCTTCGCCGCGGCCGTCGCGATCGGCGCGGTGTCGGCATCCGTCGGCATCGTCGCACCCGCCGCCTACGGTGACCAGGGCTACCCCAGCTGGGACGACGTACAGAAGGCGAAGGCGAGCGAGGCGACCAAGCAGGCCGAGATCGAGAAGATCACGGCGTTGCTGACCGGTTTGCAGGCGGCAGCGGATGCCTCGTCCAAGGCCTCGCAGATCGCCGCCGAGGCGTACCGGGTCGCCCAGGACGAGCTCGACGCCGCCACCGTGCGCGAGACGAGCCTGACCGAGCAGGCCGCGACCGCCTCGAAGAAGGCGGACACCTCGAAGATGCGGGCCGGTCTGATCGCCGCGCACCTCGCCAAGACCGGCGCGCAAGACCTCTCGCTCAACCTGTTCCTCAACGGCAGCTCCGCCGACGTGCTCCTCGAGCAGCTCGGAACCGCGAGCAAGCTCAGCGAACAGTCCGAGACCATCTACCGGGAGGCCGTGCAGGACAAGAACTCGGCAGAGTCCCTCGGCGGGCAGGCCGCGGCGGCGAAGGTGGAGCGCACCCGGCTCACCGGCGAGTCGATGACGAAGTTCGACGCCGCGAATGCCGCGGCCCAGGACGCCGAGGCCGCCCTCGAAGCCGAGCAGCAGAAGTCGAACGATCTCTACGGACAGCTCGCCCTCCTCAAGGACACCACCGCCGACGTCGAGCGGTCCTACCAGGCCGGCGTCGATGCGGCGGCAGCGGCTGCGGCACTCGCGGCAGCGCAGTCGGCTGCAGCGGCGAGGGCAGCAGCGGACCAGGCAGCGGCGGCTCGCGCGGCGGCAGCAGCGGCAGCGCAGGCGGCAGCGAACGGCTCGGGCTCCGGCAACTCGGGCTCGGGCAACTCGGGCTCCGGCAACTCCGGTTCGGGCAACTCGGGTTCGGGTAACTCCGGGTCCGGTTCCGGCGGGTCGTCCTCCGGTGGTGGCGCGGTGACCGCGCCCGCTCCGAACGGGAATGCGGTGCAGACCGCTATCGCATTCGCCAAGCAACAGCTCGGCGACCGCTACGGACTCGGCGGCTCCGGACCCGACGTCTGGGACTGCTCCGGCCTGACCAAGGCCGCGTATGCCGCGGCCGGCGTCTACATCGGCACCCACTCCGCCACGAACCAGTACAACACCATGGCCAGCCAGGGCAGGCTCGTCTCGTTCAGCAACGTGCAGGTCGGCGACCTCGTCTTCTGGGGCGGCGGCGGAGACTACTACCACGTCGCGATCTACGTCGGCGGTGGCCAGGTGCTCGAGGCGCCCGATTACGGCAAGCCGGTGCGCATCCATTCGATCTGGTCGCCCGGCGACGTCGCGTCCTACGTGGGCCGCCCCACCGGCTAACCCGCCCACGGCACGCAGAAAGGCCCCCCGGAGTGATCCGGGAGGCCTTCGTGGTGCGCGAGCGCTGAGGGTCAGTGGCCTTCGGCGGCGAGCTTCTTGATGCCGTCTTCGACGATCTGGTTGGCTTCGGCGGCGTCGCCCCAGCCCTCCGTCTTGACCCACTTGTTCGGCTCGAGGTCCTTGTAGTGCTCGAAGAAGTGCTCGATTTCCTTGCGGGTGTACTCCGGGATGTCGAGGACGTCCTGGATGTGGTCCCAGCGGGGGTCGCCGGCGGGAACGGCGATGACCTTGGCGTCCGAGCCGCCGTCATCCGTCATGTTGAAGACACCGACCGGACGCACCGAGACGCCGACGCCGGGGAACAGCGGGAAGTCGAGCAGCACGAGAACGTCGACGGGGTCGCCGTCCAGGCCGAGGGTGTTCTCGAAGAACCCGTAGTCCGTCGGGTACACGAAGCTCGTGTAGAGCACACGGTCGAGGTAGACCCGTCCGGTTTCGTGGTCGACCTCGTACTTGTTGCGGCTTCCCCGGGGAATTTCGATTACTGCGTCATATGCGGCCATGGCCTGGTCTCTCCCTTGTTCACAGTCTCCGGATAACGTTACTGGATGGAGTCCACGCGCCGCCCGAGACTGACACCGGAGATCGCCGACATCCGCCGGGCGATCCGCACCGTGCTGGCGGATGCCTGGCTCGGCGCCTCCGCGACGCCCCCGGCCCCCGGGTCCGGCCCCTCCGCCCCCGACAGCTACGGTCCGGCCCCCGACACCCGAGGCCTCGTCCTCGTCGGCCTGAGTGGCGGCCCCGATTCCCTCGCACTCGCGGCGGGAACGGCCTTCGAGGCACCGCGGGCGGGACTCCGCGCCGGGGCCGTGATCGTCGACCACGCCCTGCAGGCCGGGTCCGCGGACGTCGCCGCCGAGGCCGCCCGGCAGGCCACTGCGCTCGGCCTCGACCCCGTCCTCGTCGTGCGCATCACCGTCGACCACGGCGAGACCCACCGGGAGAGTGCCGCAGACACCGACCCCGCCGAGAGCTACAGCGGCCCGGAGGCCGCCGCCCGCACCGGCCGCTACGCCGCCTTCGTCCGCGCACTCGCCGACACCGGCGCGACCCACGTCCTGCTCGGGCACACCCTCGACGACCAGGCTGAGACCGTGCTGCTCGGCCTCGCGCGCGGTTCCGGCCCGGTCAGCCTGCACGGCATGCTGCGGGTCAGCGGTCCCTACCTCCGCCCGCTGCTCGGCATCCGCCGCGCCCAGACCCAGGCGGCCTGCGCAGATGCCGGCCTCACCCCCTGGACGGACCCGCACAACGCGGAACACCGGTTCGCCCGCGTCAGGGTGCGCGAGACGGTCCTGCCGGTGCTCGAGCGCGAGCTCGGTCCCGGCGTAGCCGAGGCGCTCGCCCGCACCGCCGACCTGCTGCGGGAGGACGACGCAGCCCTCCGGGAACGCACGCTGGAGCTCGCCGAAGGGTGCTTCGAGGCCGTTGCCGACGGCATCCGTGTGCCCGTTTCGATGCTCGCAGCGCAGCCGGCGGCGCTGCAGAACCGGCTGATCCGCCTCGCCGCGGCTCGCGCCGTCCTGCGGCCCACGGCGCCAGCGCCCCTGCCCGAGGCCGCGATGCCGCCCGCCGAGCCGCCCGCCGCGGGCCCCAGCGCACGGCACATTCCGGGCGGTGTAGTGCTGGCCCTTCCCCGCGGGGCGACCCTGGCCGTCGGCCGGCTCGTGACCGATTGGCACGGCCAGGGCCCGCTCGACCTGCCAGGCGTTAGAGTTGTACGGCACGACGGCTGGCTCGTCTTCACCGGGCCCGGCCTCGCACGGCACGCTCGGCCAACTGAATACGCACAAAGCAAAGGACCCTCCCTCCCCCATGGAACCCCGCGACATTGATGGCGACCTCACCGAAATCCTGATCGAAGAAGAGCAGATCCACGGCCGCCTCGCCGAACTCTGCCGCCGGATCGAAGCCGACTACGCGGGCAAGGACCTCCTGCTCGTCGGCGTTCTCAAGGGTGCCGTCATGGTGATGGCGGACCTGGCCCGCGAACTCAAGCACCCGATCGCGATGGACTGGATGGCCGTGAGCTCCTACGGCTCCGGAACCCAGTCCAGCGGCGTCGTCCGGATCCTCAAGGACCTCGACACCGACCTGCACGGCCGCAACGTGCTCATCGTCGAAGACATCATCGACTCCGGCCTCACCCTCTCCTGGCTGATCGCGAACCTCAAGTCCCGCCAGCCGGAATCCGTCGAGATCTGCGCGCTGCTCCGCAAGCCCGACGCCGCCCGCGTCGAGATCGACGTCAAGTACCTCGGCTTCGACATCCCGAACCAGTTCGTCGTCGGCTACGGCCTCGACTACGCCGAGAAGTACCGCAACCTGCGTTCCGTCGCGGTGCTCGCTCCTCACATCTACTCCTGAGCAACGGATGCCTGCCTCGGCCTTGCATCGCGCTCAGGGCGAACACACGGTCACCGTCCAGTGCGGGCACGGTAGCCTGACAACACGATGAACGTCAAGAAGCTACTCCGCGGGCCACTCCTCTACATCATTCTGGCGATTATCGCCGTCTGGATAGGGTCGAGTCTGATCACCATGTCCGGGTTCCGAGAGATTCCGACCGCACAGGGACTCCAGTTCCTCAAGGACGGAAAGGTCTCGGAGGCCAAGATCGTCGACGGCGAACAGCGCGTCGACCTCACCCTGTCCAGTGCAGACGACAAGCTCGGCACCAAGGTGCAGTTCTACTACGTCGCCCCGCGTGGTTCAGAGGTCGTCAAGGCCGTCACCGACGCCGACCTCTCCGGCGGCTTCACCGACGAGGTCCCGCAGACCAACTGGCTCGTGACCCTGCTCGGGTACCTGCTGCCCGTGATCCTGATCGGCGGTTTCGCCTGGCTGATGCTCTCGGGCATGCAGGGCGGCGGTAACAAGGTCATGCAGTTCGGCAAGTCGAAGGCGAAGCTCGTCTCGAAGGAGAGCCCGCAGGTCACCTTCGCGGACGTCGCCGGCGCCGACGAAGCCATCGAAGAGCTCGAAGAGATCAAGGACTTCCTCAAGGAGCCCGCCAAGTTCCAGGCCGTCGGAGCGCGCATCCCCAAGGGCGTGCTGCTCTACGGCCCTCCCGGAACCGGTAAGACCCTGCTGGCCCGCGCCGTCGCCGGCGAGGCCGGCGTGCCGTTCTACTCGATCTCCGGCTCCGACTTCGTCGAGATGTTCGTCGGCGTCGGCGCGAGCCGCGTCCGCGACCTGTTCCAGCAGGCCAAGGAGAACGCCCCCGCGATCATCTTCATCGACGAGATCGACGCCGTCGGCCGTCACCGCGGCGCCGGCATGGGCGGCGGGCACGACGAGCGCGAGCAAACCCTCAACCAGCTGCTCGTCGAGATGGACGGCTTCGACGTCAAGGCGAACGTCATCCTGATCGCCGCGACCAACCGTCCGGACATCCTCGACCCGGCCCTGCTCCGCCCCGGCCGTTTCGACCGCCAGATCGGCGTCGACGCCCCCGACATGCTCGGTCGCAAGAAGATCCTCGAGGTGCACGCCAAGGGCAAGCCGATGGCTCAGGGAGTCGACCTCGAGGTCCTCGCCCGCAAGACCCCCGGCTTCACCGGCGCCGACCTCGCCAACGTGCTCAACGAGGCCGCGCTCCTGACCGCCCGCTCGAACGCGCAGCTGATCGACAACCGCGCCCTCGACGAGGCCGTCGACCGCGTGATGGCCGGACCGCAGCGCCGCACCCGCATCATGCGCGACAAGGAAAAGCTGATCACCGCGTACCACGAGGGTGGCCACGCCCTCGTCGCGAGCGCGATGAACAACACCGACCCGGTCACGAAGATCACCATCCTTCCCCGCGGCCGCGCGCTCGGCTACACGATGGTCATGCCGCTCGAAGACCGCTACTCGGTCTCCCGCAACGAACTCCTCGACCAGCTCGCCTACGCGATGGGCGGCCGTGTCGCCGAAGAGATGATCTTCCACGACCCGACCACCGGTGCCAGCAATGACATCGAGAAGGCCACCGCGACGGCCCGCAAGATGGTCACCGAGTTCGGCATGAGCGCCGCCGTCGGCCCGCTCAAGCTGGGCCAGGCATCCGGTGAGATGTTCCTGGGCCGCGACATGGGCCACCAGCGCGACTACTCGGAGCGTCTCGCCGAGAGCGTCGACACCGAGGTGCGCCTGCTGCTCGAGGCCGCCCACGACGAGGCATACGAGGTGCTCGGCAAGAACCGCGCCATCCTCGACAAGCTCGCCGCGGAACTGCTCGAGCACGAGACCCTCGGCCAGACCGAACTCGCGCCGATCTTCGCCGGCATCGAGAAGCTGCCGCCGCGCCCGCAGTGGCTGTCGAGCGACAAACGCCCGGTCTCCGACGTGCCCCCCATCGATATGCCGCTGCCCAAGGCGCCCATCGAAGAGGGCGTCGTCGACGGCGGAGTCTCCAGTGGAGACGCCGCAGAGGCCAAGCCCAAGCGCGCGCCCGCCCGCACCCCGCGGCCCGCCACCGCCTAGGCCCCGGGTGGCAGTCGACAGGGCCCGCATCCAGGGTCTCGTCTCGGAGCTCCTCGCGGCGATCGGCGACGATCCGAACCGGCCGGGACTTGCCGACACGCCGCGTCGCGTCGCCGAGTCCTACGGGGAGTTCTTCGCCGGACTCGGCACCGACCCGCTCGACCTGCTGCGGGACACCATCCCGGTCGGCCCGACGACCGGCGAGCTCGTGCTTGTGCGCGACCTTGACTTCCGGTCGGTGTGCGAGCACCACCTGCTGCCGTTCCTCGGCCGCGCCCACATCGCCTACCTGCCCGGTGAGAAGGTCGTCGGCCTCGGTCGGCTGCCCGCACTCGTCGACTGCCTCGCCGCCCGCCCCCAGGTGCAGGAACGCCTGACCGAGGAGATCGCCGAGGCGCTCCAGACCGGTCTCGAGCCCCGCGGCATCCTCGTCGTGCTCGACGCCGTGCACGGGTGCGTCACCATGCGCGGCCCGCGCCAGGTCAACAGCTCGACGGTCACACTCGCCGTGCGCGGCGAACTCGCCGAACCTGCCCGCCGCGCCGAAGTGATGGCCCTGATCGGCGCAGGCTCATGACCCGCATCATGGGCGTGCTCAATGTCACGCCCGATTCCTTCAGCGACGGCGGCAAGTGGGCGTCGACGGATGCCGCGATCCGGCACGGTCTCCTGCTGCAGTCCGAGGGCGCTGACGTCATCGATGTCGGCGGCGAATCGACGAGGCCCGGCGCCGGCCGTGTCGCCCCCGCCGTCGAACAGGCCCGGGTGATCCCGGTGATCACCGAACTCGCCCGGCAGGGCCTCGTGCTGAGCGTCGACACCCTCAACGCCTCGACCGCCCGCGCGGCCGCGACCGCGGGGGCGAGCATCATCAACGACGTCTCCGGTGGTCTCGCCGACCCGCAGATGGCCGGTGTCGCCGCCGAGACCGGCCTGACCTTCATCGCGATGCACTGGCGCGGTCACGCCCGCACCATGGACGACCTCGCGGTCTACGGCGACGTCGTCGCCGACGTGCGCGCCGAACTCGCCTGGCGCGTCGAGGCACTCGTCGCCGCCGGGGTGCAGCGGGACCGGATCGTGCTCGACCCCGGCCTCGGCTTCTCCAAGCTCCCCGCCCACAACTGGACCCTGCTCGCCAACCTCGCCGCCTTCGACCTGCTCGGCCTTCCCGTCATGATCGGCGCCTCCCGCAAACGCTTCCTCGCGACCGCGCTCCCGGACGACGCCCCGATCCCCGCCCGCGACCTGCCGAGCGCCGTTGTCAGCGTGCTTGCCGCCCAGGCCGGCGCCTGGGCCGTGCGCGTGCACGACGTCGCCGCAACCCGCGCGGCCCTGAAGGTGCTCTCGCTCGTGGAGTCGGCCAGAATAGAGCCATGATCCGCGATTGCATCACTCTCACCGGGCTGCGGGTCACCGCTCACCACGGCGTCTACGACTTCGAGCGTGAGAACGGCCAGGACTTCGTGATCGACGTCACCGTCTGGCTCGACCTGCACGCCGCGGCGTCGAGCGACGACGTCAGCCGCACCATCCACTACGGTGAACTCGCGATCGAGGTGACCGAGGCCGCAGCGGTCAACCCGGTCGACCTGATCGAGACCGTCGCCGAGCGCATCGCGGGCGTCGTACTCGCCCACCCGGCCGCCGAGACCGTGCAGGTGACCGTGCACAAGCCGCAGGCGCCGATCAGCGTCCCCTTCACCGACGTCTCCGTGCAGATCACGAGGTCCCGCCCGTGACCCCCACCCCCGTGACGCCGAACCCCGCCCCCGTGACCCCCACCCCCGCTGAGGTGTCGCAGATCGAGGTTCGCGAGGCTCGCGAAGGTCGATCTGCGACACCTCACGAGGCTACGGAGGCGGTGTTGTCGCTCGGGAGCAACCTGGGGGACCGGGAGGCGACTCTCGCGGCGGCCGTCCGCGACCTCGCGACCGTGCCCGGGCTCGTCGTGACCGGGGTGTCTCCGCTCTACGAGTCCGCTGCCGTGAAGCCGGACGGTGTCGACGAGGACGCGCCCCGCTACCTGAACCTGGCCGTCGGCATCCGCTTCGCCGGCTCTGCCCTCGGCCTGCTCGAGGCGGTCAACGCGATTGAACACGACCACGGCCGGGTGCGTGCCGAGCGCTGGGGCGACCGCACCGTCGACATCGACATCGTCGTGTTCGGGGCGCTCGAACAGGCGGATGCCCGGCTCACCCTCCCGCACCCGCGCGCGGCCGAGCGCGACTTCGTGCTCGCCCCCTGGCTCGACCTCGACCCGGGCGCGGTCCTGCCGGGCCGCGGACCGGTGTCGACCCTCCTCGCCGCGATCGATTCGACCGTGCACCACTATCCCGTCCCGGAGGCGAGCCGATGAAGCGCACGCGTGCCTCCGTGATCGTCGCCTGGGTGCTCGGCTCCCTCGTCGGCGGGCTGCTGCTCGAACTCGCCCTCGCGGCCGCCGGCCGGTCGATCCTGCTGCCGCCCGCGAGCATCTCCCTCGCCCTGGTGCTGTGCGCGATCGTGGTCTTCGGCCTCGCCTGGCCGATCCGCAAGGCCACCAGGGGAGCCGTGGACGGCAGGCCGCGCAAGCCCGTGAACCCGTTCATGGCGGTTCGCGTCGCTGCGCTCGCCAAGGCATCCGCGTACAGCGGGGCCCTGCTGCTCGGGGCGGCCGGCGGTCTCGGCCTCTATCTGCTGACCCGTTCGGTGGTTCCGGCGGTAGCATCGGTATGGCTCACCATCGGGATGGCGTTCGGCGCAGCGGTCCTCCTGGCGAGTGGTTTGGTTGCCGAGCATTTCTGTACTCTCCCTCCGGACGACGACGAGGACAGCAAACGAGGAGAAGTGCGTGCCTGACACCACTGAGGGATTCGCCGCCCCGGCACCGGATGCCGCGCCGGCGCCCGACCCGGTCCTCGAAGCGGACGGTCGTCTCGAGCTCCCGGTCGACGGCGAGTGGAAACGGGTCTCGCCGCGCTACGTCGTCGTCGAGATCGTCGGCACCGTGATCTTCGGACTCGTCCTCTGCGCCGGGGCGACCGCCCTCTGGCTCCTCGCCGAGGTGTCCTGGGCGCCCATCGTGCTCGCCCTGATCGTCGTCGTGATCCTGATCGTCGTCCTGTTCGAACCGAGACGGGTGCGTTCGATCGGCTACCAGCTCCGGCAGGACGACCTGCTCTTCCGCCGCGGCATCATGTTCCAGCGCTTCGTCTCGGTGCCGTACGGCCGGATGCAGCTCATCGACGTCACCCGCGGCCCGGTCGCCCGCTGGCTCGGCCTCGCCGACCTCAAATTCGTCACCGCGGCCGCCTCCTCCGGCGTGCTCGTTCCCGGCCTCGCCTTCGACGATGCCGAAGCGCTCCGCGACCGGCTCGTCGAACTCGCCGAGAGCCGCCGGGCGGGACTGTGACCACCCTCGCCGACGGGGAGTGGCACCGGCTGCACCCGGCGAGCCCGCTGCTGCGCGGCGGGCTCTTCATCGTGGCCATCCTCGGTTTCATCATCAGCAATCTCCGGGAGCGCCTGCTCGACTTCTTCTTCCACGTGCCGACCTACGGCGACGACCCGATCGACGAGCTCTTCCGTCGTGGGGCGGTCGGCTGGGCGCTGCTCGGGGTCGTCGTGATCCTCGTCGTGATCCTGGTCGCCTTCTACCTGTCCTGGCGGATGCACACCTTCCGGGTCAGCGGTGAGGTCGTCGAGGTGCGCAGCGGGCTCGTCTTCCGCAGCAACCGCCGCGCCCGCCTCGACCGCATTCAGGGTGTCAACATCGTGCGCCCGTTCATCCCCCGGCTGTTCGGCGCGGCGAAACTCGAGGTCAGCGTCGCAGGCCAGGACGCGAACGTGCACCTCGCCTATCTCGGCTCCGCCGCAGCGGATGCCCTCCGCCGCGACATTCTGCACCTCGCCTCCGGTGCCCGTGCGGCCGCGGCACTTCCCGCCCCGGCATCGACCGACGCCGCCGCCGAGGGCGAGGACTGGGTCGAACACGCCGGGACCCGCGCGGCCGGCAGCGCTCTCGGCCCGTCCCTCGGCAGCTACCTCGGTACCGCGGCGGGCGGCATCGCCGGCGGCATCGGCGGCTTCGCGACCGACCGCGCCCACGAGTTCTTCGCCCCCGAGCTCGACCCGGACGCGGCACCGCCGGAGTCCGTGGTGCGAATCCCGCCCGGCCGGCTGATCGGCTCCGTCGTCTTCAGCGGATTCACCGTCTTCGTCCTGATCGCCATCGCGGTGCTGGTCTGGAGCGTCTCCGCCGGCGGCAGCGGCTGGCTGCTCATCGCGATCTTCCCCGGCCTGATCGCGAGCCTCAGCTTCTACTTCAACCGGTTCACGAAGTCGCTCCGCTACAGCATCGCGGGCACTCCCGACGGTGTGCGGGTCGGCTTCGGTCTGCTCTCGGTGAGCAACGAGACGCTCCCGCCCGGCCGCATCCACGCCGTCCGGGTCTCGCAGCCGCTGATCTGGCGCCCGTTCGGCTGGTGGCAGGTGCGCATCAACACCGCGGGTCATTCCACGAACAAGGGCGCGGCCGGTGAGGCGCACACCACGACGCTCCCGGTCGGCACCCTCACCGACGTCGCCCGGGTGCTCGAACTGATCCTGCCCGGTTTCGACAGCGACTCCGGTTCCGAGAACGGCCGGGAGACGCTGCTGGTCGATCACGGCGTGCGCTCGCCCGGCGGCGACGACGGGTACACGAACGCGCCGCGCCGCGCGGCCTGGCTCCGCCCGTTCTCCTGGCGGCGCACGGGCTTCACCATCGCAGCCGACACGGTGCTGCTGCGCCGCGGTTTCGTGAGCCGTGAGCTCGTCCTCGTTCCGCTCGCGCGGCTGCAGAGCATCTCGATCCAGCAGGGTCCGATCCGGCGGATGCTGCGCCTCGCGCATCTCCGCGTGCACACCGTCGCCGGCCCGGTCATCGCCGCGCTCCCGGTCATCGACGTCCGTGAGGGGGAGCGCCTGTTCGAGCGCCTCTCCGCGGGAGCGATCTCCTCCGCGCGCGCCGACACCAGTCATCACTGGGCCGACCCGCGGCATCCGCTGAACCGGGCGCCGCTCGCCCCGCCTGCGCAGCCCCTCGCGCCCGTCACGCCGACCGCGGAGGCGGCGCTGTGAGCGCGCGCCCCGGTCGTCTCGGCATCGGGATCGTCGGTGCAGGACGGGTGGGCCCGATTCTCGGCGCGGCCCTCGCCGGAGCCGGTCACGCGATCGTCGGCATCTCGGCGATCTCGCAGTCCAGCCGCGACCGGGCCGAGGCGATCCTGCCGTTCGTGCCGATCCTGACCGTTCCCGAGATCGTCGAACGCAGCGAACTCGTGATCCTCGCCGTGCCGGACGCCCAGCTCGCGAGCCTCGTCGCGGGCCTCGCCGCGACGAACACCTGGCAGGCCGGGCAGCTCGTGCTGCACACCTCGGCGAAGTTCGGCATCGGGGTGCTCGCCCCGGCCCTCGCCCAGGGTGCCATCCCGCTCGCTATCCACCCGGCGATGAGCTTCACCGGCACGAGCATCGACCTCGCCCGCCTCGCCGACAGCTACTTCGCGGTCACCGCGCCGACGCCCGTGCTGCCCATCGGGCAGGCGCTCGTCGTCGAGATGGGCGGAGAGCCCGTCGTCGTCGCCGAGGGGGACAGGGCCCGCTACGCCGAGGCCGTCGAGATCGCTACGGCGTTCTCGACGTCGATCGTCGACCAGGCTGCGGCCCTGCTCAGCTCGATCGGCATCGACCGTCCGGGAGGGGTGATCGGCCCGCTGATGCGCTCGGCGATGGAGAACGCCCTCGCCCGCACCGCGCCGGACCGCCTCGACCTGTCTGCGCTCGACGACGAGCTCGACGAACTCGACGACCCCGACGACCCCACCGGCCAGAACGACCGCACCGACCGCACCACAACGGAGGACGAGTGAACGTGCTCATCAAACCAGAAGTCATCAGCACCATCGACGGGCTGCGCGAGCGCATCGCCGCCGCGAAGAACCGCGCGGAGCCCGGCCCCGCAGCGCGGGTCGTCCTCGTCCCCACCATGGGCGCCCTGCACGCCGGGCACCTGTCGCTCGTGCGCCGCGCCCACGCCCGCGGGGGCATCGTCGTGGTCTCGATCTTCGTCAACCCGCTCCAGTTCGGGCCCACCGAGGACCTCGCGTCCTACCCGCGCACCCTCGACGCCGACGTCGCGGCGCTCGCCGCGGAGGGTGTCGCATTCGTCTTCGCCCCCGAGGTGTCCACGATGTACCCGGACGGCGCCGCGGACACCCGCGTCACCGCCGGCCCGGTCGCGGCGCTCCTCGAGGGTGCCGTGCGCCCCGGCCACTTCGACGGCATGCTCACGGTCGTGACCAAGCTGATCAACATCGTCGGCCCCGATGTCGTCGTCTTCGGGCAGAAGGACGCCCAGCAGGTCTTCCTCGTGCAGCAGGCCTTCGCCGACCTCAATATGCGCACCGAGATCGAGGTCGTCCCGATCGTGCGCGAACCGAGCGGCCTGGCCCTTTCGAGCCGCAACCGCCGGCTCGAACCCACGGAAAAGGAGGCGGCCCTGGCCCTCTCCGCTGCGCTCGCTGCCGCGGCGGCGGCCGCCCCTGACGGGCTGCAGGCTGCCCAGGTCGCCGCGCACACGATCCTCGCCGCCCAGCCACTGGTTAAGCTGGACTATCTCGTGGTCGTGAGCCCGCAGGACTTCCAACCGGTCGCGGCGGGCTTCACCGGTCCGGCACGGATGCTCGTCGCCGCCCACGTCGGCAGCATCCGGCTGATCGACAACGAGGCCATCGACCTCGGCAGCGCACCGGCCTGAAGCGCCCGCCCTCAGCATCCGTTCGACCGGCACGACCCGCACGACCGCACGAGCACGACCCGCACGAGCACGACCTCGCACCTGCACGAACCTGAACCGCCAACGGAGATCCGCATGAGCCAGCACACCGAACCGACCGAGCAGACCGAGCCCACCGCCGAACAGGTCGAGCAGGAGAACAGCGAGCAGAAGCTCGTGCGCCTCGCCAAGCGCGAGCGGCTCATCCAGGCGGCGACCACGCCCGGCGGCGGCGCGTACCCCGTCGGCGTGCCCGTCACCGACACGATCCCCGCCGTCCGTGCCCGCTTCGGCGACCTCGAAGCGGATGCCGTCACGGGCGTCACCGTCGGCGTTGCCGGCCGTGTCGTGTTCCTCCGCAACACCGGCAAGCTCTGCTTCGCGAGCCTCCAGGCCGGCGACGGCAGCCGGATCCAGGCCATGGTCTCCCTCGCCGCCGTCGGCGTCGACTCCCTCGCGGCCTGGAAGGACCTCGTCGACCTCGGCGACCACCTCTTCGTCGCCGGAGAGGTCATCTCCTCCCGCCGCGGCGAGCTCTCCATCATGGTCACCGAATGGCAGGTTGCCGCGAAGGCTCTCCTCCCGCTGCCGAACCTGCACTCCGAGCTGAGCGAGGAGACCCGGGTGCGGAGCCGCTACCTCGACCTGATCAGTCGCGAGCAGGCCCGCCGCAGCGTCATCCAGCGCTCACAGACCGTCGCGAGCCTGCGGAAGACCTTCACGGACCGGAACTTCCTGGAGATCGAGACGCCCATGCTCCAGGTGATGCACGGCGGCGCATCCGCTCGCCCGTTCTCGACCCACAGCAACGCCTTCGACACCGAACTCTTCCTGCGGATCGCCCCGGAACTCTTCCTCAAGCGCGCGGTCGTCGGTGGCATCGACCGGGTCTACGAGATCAACCGCAACTTCCGCAACGAGGGCGCCGACTCCACGCACTCTCCCGAGTTCGCGATGCTCGAGGCCTACGAGGCTTACGGCGACTACAACTCGATCGCCGACCTCACCCAGACGCTGATCCAGAACGCGGCGACGGCGATCGCAGGCTCGCACGTCGTGACCTGGGCCGATGGCACCGAGTTCGACCTCGGCGGCGACTGGGACCGGATCGGCATGTACGACAGCCTCTCCGCCGCCGTCGGCCACACCATCTCCCCGGAGACCCCCCTCGCCGAACTGCAGGAGCTCGCGGCCAAAGAGGGCGTCGCGGTCGAGCACCCGATCCACGGCAAGTACGTCGAGGAACTCTGGGAGCACTTCGTCAAGGGCGGCCTGACCCGGCCGACCTTCGTGATGGACTTCCCCGTCGACACGAGCCCGCTCGTGCGCGGGCACCGCTCGGTGGCCGGCGTTGTCGAGAAATGGGATCTCTACGTGCGCGGCTTCGAACTCGCGACCGGATATTCCGAGCTCGTGGACCCCGTCATCCAGCGGGAGCGTTTCATCGAACAGGCCAACCTCGCCGCCGGCGGCGACCCGGAGGCGATGCGCCTCGACGAGGAATTCCTCCGCGCCCTCGAGTACGGCATGCCGCCCACCGGCGGCATGGGCATGGGCATCGACCGGCTGCTGATGGCCCTCTCCGGCCTCGGCATCCGCGAGACCATCCTGTTCCCGTTGGTAAAGTGAAGGCCATGAGCACCCAGCCGCAGGACGACAACACCCCGGTAGAGCCAACCCCGGCGACGGATGCCGTCGACAAGGCTGCCACGGACGCGACGCCGGAGGACAAGGCCCCCAAGGAGCGCCAGCCGATCACGACCAACCGGATCGTGCTCTGGGTGATCGTCGCCGCGATCGGGATCTACTTTGTCGGCACCGGCCTCTACGGCATCCTCGTCAAGTAGTCTGAGGGAACTATGGACTTCTTCTGGGGTGCGTTCTTCTCGATCCTGCCGACGGTCGCGCTCGGATTGATCTTTTGGGTCATCATGCGCTCGATCATCAGGGCCGACCGTACCGAGCGGAAGGTCTACGCCGAGATCGAGGCCGAAGAACGCGCCAGACTCGGCCTTGAGAAGCCGACCACCTAAGTTCGCATGTTCGGCATCGACATCTCGACCTTCATCCTCGTCGTGGCCCTGGTCGTCGATTTCACGATCCGTGTCGTTGCGATCATTGTCGTTCCCCGCAACCGCCGCCCGACCTCGGGCATGGCCTGGCTGCTCGCCATCTTCTTCATCCCGTACATCGGCGCATTGCTCTTCCTGCTGATCGGCTACCGCACCCTGCCGAAAAAGCGGATTGAGATGCAGGCCGAGATCAACCAGTTCATCCTCGAAAGCACCGACGGGATCGAACAGGTGCGCCGCGACCACCCCTGGCCGGGGTGGCTCGAGTCCGTGGTCGAGCTCAACCGCAACCTCGGGGCGATGCCGCTCGTCGGAGGCAACACCGCGCGCCTGCTCGGTGACTACAACGCGACCTTCGCCGAGATGATCGTCGACATCGACAAGGCCAAGCGCTGGGTGCACGTGGAGTTCTACATCCTCTCCCTCGACACGACCACCGCGCCGTTCTTCGACGCGATGGAACGCGCGGTGCAGCGCGGCGTGACCGTGCGGGTGCTGATGGACCACATCCAGTCGATGCGGAAGCCCGGCTACCGCAAGACCCTGAAGCGGCTCACCGAATCCGGGGTCAAGTGGGAGCTCATGCTCCCCTTACAGCCCCTCAAAGGCAAATGGCAGCGGCCGGACCTCCGCAACCACCGCAAGCTCGTGACGGTCGACGGCGTAGTAGGCTACATGGGCTCGCAGAACATCATCGACCGCACGTACAACATGAAGTCCAACCTCCGGCGCGGGCTCAAGTGGAAAGACCTGATGACGCGGCTCGAAGGCCCGATCGTCGCCGGGCTCAACGCGATCTTCATCACCGACTGGTACGGCGAGACGAACGAACTCCTCACCCGCGACATCCAGCCGGTGCAGCCCACGCAGGCGCCGCACACGCTCGACTGCCAGGTCGTGCCGAGCGGACCGGGGTTCGAGGGCGAGAACAACCTGCGACTGTTCCTCGCGCTGCTCTACTACGCCCAGGAACGCATCGTGATCACGAGCCCGTACTTCGTGCCCGACGAGTCGATCATGTACGCGATCACGACCGCTACCCAGCGCGGACTGCACGTCGAGCTCTTCGTCTCCGAGATCGGCGACCAGGCCCTCGTCTACCACGCCCAACGGTCGTACTACGAGGAACTGCTGCGGGCCGGCGTGATCATCTACATGTACAAGGCGCCGTACGTGCTGCACGCGAAGCACTTCACGATCGACGACGAGGTCGCGGTGATCGGGTCGAGCAACATGGACATGCGCTCGTTCAGCCTCAACTTCGAGGTGTCCCTGATGGTGCGCGGCCGCAGCTTCGTGCGCGACCTGCGCGCGGTCGAGGACGTCTACCGGGCAGACAGCACCCTGCTCACCCTCGAAGACTGGATGAAGCAGCCGCTGCGCTCCACCATCCTCGACAACCTCGCCCGCCTCACCTCCGCCGTCCAGTAGCCCCGCCCCGCCGCGTACCTTTCCGGTCGAGAGTTGCCGTTGCGCGGGTCACTCTCGACCGGAAAGGTACGTCTCGTGCGGGTGCGGGTGCGGGTGCGGGTGCGGTGCTGGGTTAGGCGCGGGGCTTGAGGCGCACGGTCGGGAGCTCGGGGGCGGGGAGCGCGGGACCCGGGTAGCCGGCGACCGTGCCGAAGCGGCCCGCGGCATCCGCCCCTTCGATCACCTCGGACTGCCACTGGGCCCGCCAACCGGCGACCTCCTCGTGGCTGCGGCCGATGAAGTTCCACCACATTACGAGCTGCTCCGGGAACGGTTCGCCGCCGAGCAGCAGCACCCGCGCCGGATGCCTGGAGTGGTTCTCCAGGCGAATGCTGCCGCGCCCCGCGCCGAGGTAGCCCAACTCGCTGCGCGCGAGCGTCACGCCCTCGACGAGCGCCGGGCCGCGGTCGACGAGCACCCCGTGCTCGAACGCGGGGTCGAGGTCCAGGTCGAGAGTCGCGCCGACCGGGAGGTCGATCTGGGCGCCGAGGACCGGGCTGTACACCTGTGCCGCGGAGACGACCGTGTCGCCGTCGCTGCCGGCAGGGGCGCTGTCATTCCTTCCGGCACCGAGCGTGCCGATGAACACCCGTGCGATCGCCCCGCCGCCGAGCGGCGCCTGCGGAACCTCGTGGTGCTCGAAGTGCGGCGTCTGGTGCCGGTGCTCGTCGGGGAGCGCCAGCCAGAGCTGCACCCCGTGCAGCACCCGGGTGTCCGGCGTCGACACCTCGGAGTGGCTGATGCCGCGCCCCGCGGTCATCAGGTTGAGCTCGCCGGGGCGCACCGCAGCGTGGCTTCCGGTGCTGTCGCGATGCTCGATCTCGCCTTCGAAGAGCCAGCTGACGGTCTGCAAACCGGTGTGCGGATGCGGCGGAACGACCATGCCGCGCCGGGCGCCGTCCGCGACGCCTCCCGCAGCCTCCTCGCGAGCGCCGGCCACGATCCTCGGGAGGATTCCGGACGCGGTCCCGGAGCCGATCTCGGGCGCGTTCGGCGCCACGATCTCGTCGGGGCCGTAGTGGTCGATGAAACACCAGGCGCCGATCGTGGATCGGCCCCGCTGCGGTAGAGTGCGGCGCACGTTCATGGCGCGGGGGCCGCCGAGTGGCACGTCCCGCGGGAGCAGCAGGAGCACCGGGCCACCGGCATCCGCTGTGTGGTCGGGGGCGGTTCGTCCACCAGCCGCGGCACCGCCCGCCGCCACCGAACCGGAGGGAGTCGCGGTCGCCACGGCGCCCGTGCCGCCGGCAATCACGAGCTCTGAGGAGTCACGTTCGAGGTTGCTCACGCTGGCAGCCTAGGCGCAACTCCCCGGTCAGCGCTGGAGGCTCTGGCGGAGGGCGCCCGGAGCGGGCACTATGGACCTGCCGAGTACTCCTCGCGTCACCGAACCCCTCGGCCCAGGAGCCGTCATGTCCGATCAGACCCCGGCGGGGACCCCGCCGGTCCCCGGTCCCGCTGCCGACGAGGCCGCTGCTGCCGGGGCGCAGACCGTCGCCATCGCAACCCTGCTCCCCGGGCTCCGCGCGCTCTACGAGGACCTGCACCGGAATCCCGAGCTCTCCTTCGCCGAGCACCGCACCGCGGCCCTGCTCGCCGGGCGGCTGCGCGCCCTCGGCTACGAGGTGACCGAGGGAGTCGGTCGCACCGGCGTCGTCGGCCTCCTGCGCAACGGTTCGGGACCGACCGTGCTGCTGCGCGCCGACATCGACGCCCTGCCCGTCTCGGAGAGAACCGGGCTGGCCTATGCGAGCACGGTCACGCAGGTCGGCGTCGACGGCGTGGAGTCGCCGGTGATGCACGCCTGCGGCCACGACATGCACGCGACCTGGCTCGTCGGCGCCGCCGCCGTGCTCGCCGGGCAGCGCGCCGACTGGTCGGGCACCCTCCAGCTCGTGTTCCAGCCGGCCGAGGAACTCGGCGCCGGCGCCGCAGCGATGATCGAGGACGGCTTCTTCGACCGCTTCGGCACGCCCGACATCACCCTCGGCCAGCACGTCACGCCGTGGCCGGCCGGCGAGCTGCTCTATCGGGCAGGGAGCGTCATGACCGCGGCCGATTCGATCCGCATCGTGCTGCACGGCACGGGGTCACACGGGTCCACCCCTGAGCAGTCCGTCGATCCCGTCGTGCTCGCGGCAGCCGTCGTGCTGCGCCTGCAGACGATCGTGTCGCGGGAGATCGCCGCCGCTGACTTCGGCGTGCTCACCATCGGCACCCTGAACGCCGGTACCAAGCAGAACATCATCCCCGACTCGGCCGAACTGGGCATCAGCATGCGCACCTACGAACCGCTCGTGCGTGAGCGGATGCTCGTCGCCATCACCCGGATCGTCACCGGAGAGTGCGCCGCGGCCGGGTCGCCGCGCCCGCCGGAGATCGAGGTCACCTTCTCGGTGCCCGCCCTGGTCAACGAGCCGGCCCTGACGGCCGAGTTCGCGGGGCTCTTCACCGAACGCTTCGGCGCCGGCCGGGTGGGCGTCGGACCCCAGGCTGCGCCGAGCGAGGACTTCGGAATCTGGGGCGAGCGTGCCGGGTGCCCGTCCTTCTTCTGGTTCACCGGCGGGGGCGACCCCGCCGCGTTCCGGGCCGCGATCGCCGCCGGCCGCATGCAGGACGTGCACTTCAACCACTCGCCGTTCTACGCTCCCGTGCAGGACCCCACGATCCAGACCGGCGTCGAGGCCCTGGTCGCCGCCGCCCGCCACGCCCTGACCCGCTGACCCCGCCTGCAGCATCCGGTCAGTGGGCGCGGTCCTGCCGCGGCACGACGACGGTCTTGATGATCAGCAGGATCGAGGCCGTGACCGGGATCGCGATGAGCGCCCCGAGCATGCCGAGCAGCGCCCCGCCGGCGATCGCCCCGATCACCACGAGCGAGCCCGGCACGGCGATCGCCTTGTTCATCACCCGCGGGGTGAGCACATACGCCTCGATCTGCAGGTAGACGAGGTAGTACAGGCCGATCCAGAGCGCGGTCGCGGGAGAGGCGAGCAACGCGACCGCGACCACGATCACGGCGGCGAACACGGAGCCGATCAGCGGCACGAGCGCGAGCGCGAAGACCACGACCGCGAGCACCCCCGCGAACGGCACGCCGATGATGAGCATCGCCACGAGGCCGAGCCCGGAGTTGAGGCACGAGAGCAGCAGCATCCCGTTCACGTAGCCACCGATCGACCCGGTGATCTGCTCGGAGAGGTCGATGAACCCCGGCCGGCGTGGACGCGGCACGAGCGAGTAGAGGGCCTTCTTCATCGCGTCGAGTGACGCGAGGAAGTACAGGCTCAGGATGAGCACAATCATCCCGCCGGTGACCCCGTTGATGAGCCCCACGCCGACCTTGACCAGGCCGGAGCCCACGAACAACCAGCTTGCCGGGTCGGTCGCGAGGGCGATCAGCCCCTCGAACAGGGCCGGGAGGTCGATGATCCCGAGCTGGTCGGACAAGAAGATGAACCAGTCCTGGTGTTCCAGGCCGACCAGGTAGGCCGGCGCCAGCTGGGCGAACGTCACGATCTGCCGCACGATCACGGGAACGACGAGGAGCACGAGCAGCACGGCGACCACGGTGAGCGCCACGAACACGAGCCCGATCGCGAGCGGCCGACGCAGGCCCCTGCTGACGAGCAGCCGCACCACGGGATCGAGTCCGAGCGCGATGAACAGGGCGGCGCCGATCGAGATCAGGATCGTCGACAGCGACGCGAGGGCGGCGCCGAGCGCGACGGCCGTCAGCACACCGAGCGCCCCCACGAAGCCCGCGACGAAAGGCGAGCGCAGGGTCGCGGCCACCGAAAGCGGTGCGGCCAGGCGAGCGGATGCCGCCCCGCGGCCCCAGTGCACGCCCGGCGTCACCCGTGGCCGGGACGCGCGGCGCCGGGCATCCGTTCGCTGTGGCCGGATCGGGGCGAGGCCGCCGCCCGCTGCTGACCCCGCAGCTGAACCCGCTGCCGAACCCGTAGCCGGGGCCGCTGTCCGCGCATTGTCAACGCCGTCCATCTCCGCTGCCTCTCGCCGTCGTCGACCGCGTCGTTGTCGACCACGTCGTCCCTGCCGTCCCTGCCCGCTGCCGAGGGTATTACCACCCCGAGCGGCACCGCAAGGAGGGTCAGACCGCGACCCGGGGCAGACATCCGTCACGCCTGCGGCGAACAGAGGCGCGCTTTGGTGGCTTCCCTCGTTACTCTCGATGTATCGGCGCCACACCTGCCCCTGGTGCCAAGGGAGTGATCACATGTTTGAGAGATTTACCGACCGAGCTCGTCGTGTCGTCGTTTTGGCCCAGGAAGAGGCCAAGATGCTCAACCACAACTACATCGGCACCGAGCACATCCTGCTCGGGCTGATCCACGAGGGTGAAGGCGTCGCCGCCAAGGCCCTCGAGAGCCTGGGCATCTCGCTCGACGCCGTGCGCGAGCAGGTCCAGGACATCATCGGCCAGGGCCAGCAGCAGCCGACCGGGCACATCCCGTTCACGCCGCGCGCCAAGAAGGTCCTCGAGCTGAGCCTCCGCGAGGCCCTGCAGCTCGGCCACAACTACATCGGCACCGAGCACATCCTGCTCGGCCTCATCCGCGAGGGTGAAGGCGTGGCCGCCCAGGTGCTCGTCAAGCTCGGCGCAGACCTCAACCGGGTGCGCCAGCAGGTCATCCAGCTCCTCTCCGGCTACCAGGGCAAGGAGCAGGTCCAGGTCGGCGCCAACGAGACGGCGAGCGGACCGGCGGGCAGCCAGATTCTCGACCAGTTCGGCCGCAACCTCACCCAGGCCGCGCGCGAGAACAAGCTCGACCCCGTGATCGGTCGTGAGAAAGAGATCGAACGGGTCATGCAGATCCTGTCCCGGCGATCGAAGAACAACCCGGTCCTGATCGGTGAGCCCGGCGTCGGCAAGACCGCCGTCGTCGAGGGCCTCGCCCAGGCCATCGTCAAGGGCGATGTGCCCGAGACGCTCAAGGACAAGCAGCTCTACTCGCTCGACCTCGGCTCGCTCATCGCCGGAAGCCGCTACCGCGGTGACTTCGAGGAGCGCCTGAAGAAGGTCACCAAGGAGATCCGCACCCGCGGCGACATCATCATCTTCATCGACGAGATCCACACCCTCGTCGGTGCCGGTGCCGCTGAGGGCGCCATCGACGCGGCCTCGATCCTCAAGCCGCTCCTCGCCCGCGGCGAACTTCAGACGATCGGTGCCACCACGATCGACGAGTACCGCAAGCACTTCGAGAAGGATGCCGCGCTCGAGCGCCGCTTCCAGCCGATCCAGGTCGCGGAGCCGTCCCTTCCCCACACCATCAACATCCTCAAGGGACTCCGCGACCGGTACGAGGCGCACCACAAGGTGTCCATCACCGACGGCGCCCTCGTGGCCGCGGCGAACCTCGCCGACCGCTACGTGTCCGACCGGTTCCTCCCGGACAAGGCCATCGACCTGATCGACGAGGCCGGCGCACGCCTCCGCCTCTCCATCCTGTCGAGCCCGCCCGAGCTGCGCGAATTCGACGAGAAGATCGCCGTCGTCCGCGCCGCAAAGGAAACCGCGATCGAGGACCAGGACTTCGAGAAGGCCGCCGGCCTGCGCGACGAGGAGAAGAACCTCCTCGGCGAGCGTCTGCGCCTCGAGAAGAAGTGGAAGTCCGGCGACGTCAAGACGACAGCCGTCGTCGACGAGGGCCTGATCGCCGAGGTTCTCGCCCAGGCGACCGGCATCCCGGTGTTCAAGCTCACCGAGGAGGAGTCCTCGCGGCTCGTCTTCATGGAGAAGGCCCTGCACCAGCGCGTCATCGGTCAGGAAGAGGCCATCTCGGCGCTCGCCAAGACCATCCGCCGCACCCGTGCCGGACTCAAGGACCCGAAGCGCCCGAGCGGTTCGTTCATCTTCGCCGGCCCCACCGGCGTCGGTAAGACCGAGCTCGCCAAGGCGCTCGCCGAGTTCCTCTTCGATGACGAGGCCGCCATGATCTCCCTCGACATGAGCGAGTACGGCGAGAAGCACACCGTGTCGCGCCTGTTCGGTGCGCCTCCCGGGTTCGTCGGCTTCGAAGAGGGCGGCCAGCTCACCGAGAAGGTGCGCCGCAAGCCGTTCTCCGTCGTGCTGTTCGACGAGATCGAGAAGGCCCACCCGGACATCTTCAACTCCCTGCTCCAGATTCTGGAAGAGGGCCGGTTGACGGATGGCCAGGGTCGCGTGATCGACTTCAAGAACACCGTGATCATCATGACCACGAACCTCGGCACCAAGGACATCAGCAGCTCGCCCGTCGGCTTCCAGCTCGAGGGCGACACGACGACCGGCTACGAGCGGATGAGCGGCAAGGTGAAGGAGGAGCTCAAGAAGCACTTCAAGCCCGAGTTCCTCAACCGCGTCGACGAGGTCATCGTGTTCCCGCAGCTGACCAAGCCGGAACTGCTCCAGATCGTGGACCTGTTCATCAAGCGTCTGAGCGACCGTCTGCTCGACCGCGACATGACCGTCGAACTGACGGTCCCCGCGAAGGAGCACCTGATCGAGGTCGGCTTCGACCCCGCACTCGGCGCCCGGCCGCTGCGTCGCGCGATCCAGCGCGAGGTGGAGGACCGTCTCTCCGAGAAGATCCTGCAGGGCGAGCTCAACGCGGGTGACCACGTGCACGTCGACTTCATCGCCGGCGAATACGTCTTCACCACGACGGCTCGCGCCACGGCCGTGTCCGTCGGCGTGAACGCCTCCGCGGCGCTCGGCACCGGCTCGGGCACGCCCGACCTCGCGGTCGCCACGGACTAAGCGGCGACGCACGACAACCTGGAGGGGCCAGGCGGAGACATCCGCCTGGCCCCTTCTGTGCGCCCACTGCCGCCGGTCCTGCCGCGCCCGCGCGGGGGCTAACTCAGGAAGAACGACCCGGCGATTGCGTCGGGTCGCGGAAACACGGGCCGGTCTTCCGTAGACTGGAACGGTTTTCCTGAGTTAGCCACACGAGAGGCCGGGCACGCAGCAGATGCAGGAGTATTCGGTTCGCCGGGCGCGCACGAGCGACGTCCCCCGCATCCAGACCCTGGTGGCGCCGCTCGTGCAGGAGCGCATCCTGCTCGGCAAGGAAAGCGTCGTCTTCTACGAGGCCGTTCAGGAGTTCCGTGTCGTCGAAGACACCGCGGGCGAACTCATCGGCGTCGGCGCCCTGCACGTCATGTGGGAGGACCTCGGCGAGGTGCGCACCCTCGCCGTGACCGCAGACTGGCTCGGCCGCGGCGTCGGCCACGCGCTGCTCGCCCGGCTCGAAGCGGATGCCCGAGAGCTCGGCCTCTCCCGCCTGTTCTGCCTCACGTTCGAGGTCCCCTTCTTCACCCGGCACGGATTCACCGACATGGGCTCGGAGACCGTCGACCCGCTCGTCTATGCCGAACTCGTCCGCTCCCACGACGAGGGTGTCGCCGAGTTCCTCGATCTGGCCAGGGTGAAGCCGAACACCCTCGGCAACACCCGAATGGTGAAGCGACTCGGCTGACCCCGCGCGCCCGGCCCGCCCGGCCCGCACGGCGCGCGCTGGGCATCCGCTGCGGAAGCGGGGGAATCCGCGCCGACACGCACCGGCCTTCCCGCAGCTGCCGGACAAAGCTCGTTAGCCTTGGGGCATGTCGACGATCAAACATCCGGTCGGCCCCCAGTCGAGCAAGGTCTACTGGCGCCGACGCCTCATCGTGGGTCTCGGCCTGCTCTTCGTGATAGTCATCATCGTGCTGATCGTGGTGCGCCCGGGATCTGGCGGCAGCCAGCCGGCCCCGACGCCCTCGGCGACGACCGGTACCGACGCCCCGGCCGCCGCCGCGGCAGCAGACGCCGCCCCAGCCGCGTGTGACCCTGCCGCCGTGACGGTGGAGGCGCTGACCGATGCCGTCACCTACCAGCCCGGCCAGAAGCCCGAACTGTCCCTCAGTATCACGAACACGGGAACCGTCCCCTGCGTGATCAACGCGGGCACCTCGAAGCAGGTCTTCACGATCTCAAGCGGCCAGGACATTTACTGGACGTCGACGGACTGCCAGAGCGCCGCGGCCGACGCCGAGGTGACGCTGCAACCGGGCGTTCCGGTGAGCTCGACGACACCGATCGCCTGGGACAGGGTCCGTTCCAACGCCGCCACCTGCGACGAGTCCACCCGTACCGCCGCGCCGGCCGGGGGAGCCTCGTACCACCTCGCCGTCACCGTCGACGGAATCGCGTCGGCGACACCCAAGCAGTTCATCCTCGACTGAACGTCGGCCCGCACTCGCCATCGGCCAGCACCGGACACCAGCCCAGAGCGGAATAGCCCGCTCCGGTGCCCGGCAGGTGCAGGCGGAATGATTGAATGGATGGCGTGACTGACGCGACCGACCCGACCCCGCCGATTCCGGTAACTCCGCCGACCCGCTCCGTGGCCCTTGCCGCCGCGCTCGCGGCCCAGGATGTGGCGGCCGTCGCATACGCCCTCCGCAACGACGTCGTGATCGTGCCGCAGCTCGTCGTCAACGGGCAGGGCGAGCAGGTGCGCGTCTTCGGCCGTGAAGGCACAGACAAGCGGATGCTGCTGCTCTTCTCCTCCGCCGAGAATTACGTCCGCATGGTGCCGGACGAAGTCGACCCGCAGGTCATGGTCGGTGACGCCCAGTGGCTGCGCGATTTCCTCACGGTGCACCGGAACGTGCTCGAGATGGTCTTCTTCGACATCGCCGGGCCGCACGTGATGCAGGCGGCCCCGGATGACCTGATGGCGGCGCTCGGAACCCTCCCGGAAGCCGGGACCGGCACCGAAGCGGCGGCCGGGTCCACAGGCGACGTGTGACCCGACACCCCCCGTCGGCGGGCATCCTGCGCGGTCCAGTCGACGGTATCTGGGCTGGGCGCTAGGCTGAGCCTCGACAGTGTTTCACCCTCTCTCGGAGAGGGTTCCCGGTGGGGAGACTGCAGGCCGGGAACACACGCCTGTCGGGGAGCAGGCCACGATGAACGTACCGTCGAATGAGTCGATAGATGCGAGACTTGCGCGCGTCGAACGCCTGTTCTGGATCGACCGCGATGAGGCCACCCAGGCAGCCAGAGACTGGCTGATCGAGTTGGGCGTCGTCGACGTGGACGGCGTGAACGGCGAGCCCGTCGACTACAGCAGCGTGGAGATCGGCCTCGGCCGGGGAGCCGTGGCCCGGCGCCTCCGGGTGCTCCTGGCCAACATCAGCCGCACCCGCGGCGACCCGAGCCGCAGCGCCGCCGAGGTCCAGCAGATCCTCGCCTGGGCCGAGCGTCACGGCGAGGTCGCCCTGCAGTCCCGCTGCCACGATGTGCTCGGCTCGGTATTCGAGATGGTCGGCGATCCCGCACTCGCCCTCGAGCACGCCGTTCGCGTCAACGACCTGATCGACGAGAGCGAGGTTCCGCTGATGCGCGCCGCCGCACGGCTCTGCCTGGCCGACGCCCTCGGCTCCGCCGGATCCTTCGATGAGTCGCGACGCCGCTACAACGAGGCCCTGCGCCTCGTCATCGACGACACCGACACCAACATCCGCTACATGATTCTGAACAACCTCGCGTACACCGAGTACCTCGCCGGCAACCCCGAGGCCGCTCTCGAAACCGTCGAGCACCTGATCGCGCTGTCTGCGGCGAACTCCCGCCCGATCGGCATGTACGCACGTGACACGATCGCCAGGGTCTACCTGACCGCGGGGCGGCTCGACGAAGCCGAGCGGATGCTGCTCCCGGCCATCGAAACCGCGAACGACGATCCCAACCCCGATGCGATCTCGGCAGCACTGGTCACCCTCGCCGAGGTCTACCGGACCCAGGGGCGGCTCGACGCTGCACAGAGCGTCATCGACCAGTGCGCCACGCTCGCCGCCGGCCACGGCCTCGTCCGCTGGCTGACCGAGGTCGCCCGCGAGCAGGCCGAGTCCTACGCCGCGAACCTCGACTACCGGCGGGCCTTCGAGGCATACCGGAGCTACCACGCCCAGTCGGTCGCGCTCGGCGCGAGCGAGAACGAGGCCCGCGGGCGCATCCTCGAGGCCATGTTCCAGACGGCGGAATCACGCCGCGAGAGCGAACGCTACCGTGAACTCGCCGAGCGCGACCCGCTCACGAGCCTGCACAACCGGCGCTTCGTCGACGAACACCTGAGCATCGCCGCGATCCGGTCCGGCGAGGGCGGCCCGTGCTTCGCCATCGCGATGATCGACATCGACCATTTCAAGCGCATCAATGACGCCCTGTCTCACGCGGTCGGCGACGAGGTGTTGCGCAAGCTCGGCGAGATCCTGAAGCACGCCGCCAACCGGGTCGCGGGCGGGATCGCCGCGCGTCTCGGCGGGGAGGAATTCCTGCTGATCCTGCCCGGCGCCGACGCTGCGGAGGCCCGCGAACGCTTCGAAGAAGCCCGAAGCGACATCGCAGACTACGACTGGACCCCGATCACCGCCGGGCTGCCCGTGACCGCGAGCATCGGGGTCGCCCTCGCGCCCGAGGACGGCGTCCAGACCTCCGACCTTCTGCGGGCCGCGGACGTGCGCCTGTACGTCGCCAAACGCGACGGCCGCAACCGGGTCGTGCACACCGCGACCATCCAGGCCTCGGCCGCGCGCTAGCAGCGCCCGCGACTGCGGCGCACCCTGCGGTTGCGTGCGCATGCCGTCGTCCCGCCTGCGCTGAGGCTGACTGAGCGTCGCGCACCAACTTCGCCGCTTCGCGCCAGGCATGCCTGGCGCGAAGCGGCGCAAGTGGCGCGCGGCAGGCGCGAAGTGGCGCAAGTGGCGCGCGCGGAATGCCGTGCCTGCCCGGCCGGCACGGTCCCGCTACCGGAAGGCCGCGTCGAGCTCCGCGTCGCGTGCCGAGACCGGCTCTCGCAGCGCGAGGAGGATCGCCGAGTCGAGCCGTCCGGCGCCCGAGTCGATCCGGGTCACGAACCCGAGCCGAGCCGCCTCACTCGCACGCTGCTTCGCCGACGACACCGGCCGCACCTCGCCGGCGAGGCTGATCTCGCCGAACGCCACGACGTCGTGCCCGATCGGCTTGTTCCGCGCCGCCGAGGCGATCGCGAGCGCGATGGCGAGATCGGCGCCGGGTTCGGTCAGACGGATGCCGCCTACGGTCGACACGTAGACATCCGACGCCCCGAGGCCCTTCACGTCAGCTCTCTGCTCGAGCACGGCGATGATCATGGCGACGCGCGACGAGTCCACGCCGTTGGTCACCCGGCGCGGGTTCGGCGCCGTGCTCGGCATGACGAGCGCCTGCACCTCGACCGGCATCGCCCGGCGCCCCTCGAGGGCAACGGTGACGCAGGTGCCGGGAACCAGCACGCCGCCGCGGGTGAGGAACAGGCCGCTCGGGTCGGGTACCTCGGAGATGCCCTCCCCGGTCATCTCGAAGCAGCCGACCTCGTCGGTCGGCCCGAAGCGGTTCTTGAGCGCGCGCACGAAGCGCAGGGCCGTCTGCCGGTCACCTTCGAACTGGCAGACGACGTCCACGAGGTGCTCGAGCAGCCGGGGGCCGGCGATCGACCCGTCCTTGGTGACGTGCCCGACGAGGAGGATCGGCAGGTTGCGGTCCTTGGCGACCCGAATGAGCGTGGATGCGACCTCGCGCACCTGGCTCGGCTGCCCGGGGAGCCCGTCGGAGAGACCACTCGCGACGGTCTGCACGGAGTCGATGATGACGAGGCTCGGCTGCACAGCGTCGATCTGGCCGAGGATGGTCGCGAGGTCGGTCTCGGCCGCGATGAACAGCTCCGGCTGCAGCGCCCCTGTGCGCTCGGCGCGAAGGCGCACCTGGCTCACCGACTCCTCGGCGCTCACATAGAGCACCCGGGACTTGGCTGCCGCGGCCTTCGAGGCGACCTCGAGCAGCAGCGTCGACTTGCCGACGCCGGGCTCGCCACTCAGCAGGATCACGGAACCGGGAACGATGCCGCCGCCGAGCACCCGGTCGAATTCGCCGATGCCGGTCGGCCAGTGCGAGACCGCGGTGGTATCCACGTGGGTGATCGGGCGCGCGATGCCCGAACCGATCACCGCGACGGGCTTCACGGCGCGGGAGAGACTCGCCTTCTCCGTCATGTCGACCACGGTGCCCCACTGCTGGCACTCACCACAGCGCCCGGCCCACTTCAGGGTGGTCCAGCCACACTCGGTACAGCGGAAGGAGGAAACGGGTCTGGCCATGCCTGCGAGCCTAGCTTCGGCCACCGACACCCGGACAATCGGCCAGGTGCCCGCGCTGCTCAGGGCCCGTGCGTGCCGCGCCGCTCGCAGCGCGCGCGTGCCGCGCCGCTCGCAGCGCGCGCGTGCCGTACCGGCGATCCGCGCGCCCACCCCGCTCGGGCGCGGCTACCCTTCGCGCAGGTCGGCGAACTCCTCGGAGTCCTCCGGCACCAGCAGCGCGATGTCCGCGCTCAGTGCCGGGAGGAACGCCTCGGCCCAGACCCGGTAGCCGCGGTCGTTCGGGTGGAACAGGTCGTTCGCCACATGGGTGGCGACGCTGCGCAGCCCCGGCCGCTTCGTCGTCGCGTGCAGCGGCACCACGGTCAGGCCGTATTCGGCGGCGACGGACCGCAGAATGCGGTTCCCGACGGCCACGATCCGCTCATTGTGCGGCAGGTGGAAGCACGGCAGGTCGGCAACGAGCGCATGTGGTGGCAACGCGGCGAAGATCGTGCGGATCCCGGCTTCGAACACCGCGGCATCCCACACCGCCACGTTGTTCGCACCGATCGCGACCGTGACGATGTCGGGGGAGAGCTCCGCGAGGAGCGGCAGCTGGTCGCGCACAGCGAGTTGGACGGTCGCCCCCGAGACGCTCAGATTGGCGACGCGCACCGTGCGACCGGTGGCCAGGCGGATGTGATCGGCCAGCAACCCGACGTAGCTGCGCCCTGGTTCGCTGGCCCCGATTCCCTGCGCGGCGCTGTCGCCGATCGCCACGTAGAGCAGCTCGCCCGGCTCGCGGCCGTGCTCCCGCCACCACTGCGCGTGGGCGGGGAGGGTCTCGTTGAGCAC
Source organism: Cryobacterium zhongshanensis (assembly GCF_022760445.1). Classification (NCBI taxonomy): domain Bacteria; kingdom Bacillati; phylum Actinomycetota; class Actinomycetes; order Micrococcales; family Microbacteriaceae; genus Cryobacterium; species Cryobacterium zhongshanensis. Next base: position 249,198 of record NZ_JALGAR010000002.1, read on the forward strand.
CCGGGCATTGCCCTGGCGCCATTCCCGGAATCCGCGTGCCCGGATGACGGCGGCAGCGGTCATTCCGGTGGCGGTGGTGACGGCGCCGAGGGTGACCAGGAGCGCGCGAAGGTTCGGATTGACGTTAGACACGGGGGGAGCGTACCGCCGGTTTCTGGGTGCCGGCTTTCCGCTTCCTGTGCCCGCGTGTCGGGGTTTCGGCTGCAGCGGATGCCGTCCGCACGTTCTCGAAATCCGCCGGATTCGCGCAGACCCCGGTTTCTCACGTACAATCTCCCTCGGTACCGTGTCCGAGCGGCCGAAGGTGCAACTCTCGAAAAGTTGTGTGGGGGAGACTCCACCGTGGGTTCAAATCCCACCGGTACCGCCACGAATCACCCCCTGCATCCCTTGAAAACACTGGGATGCAGGGGGTTTTTCATTGCCCAGAAATGCTCCAAAATGGCCCCGTGCCCACATCTTGCCCACACTTTAGAAGATCCCGACGTGAAAATCGGCTCATCTAGTGAGCGAACGCGGGTGTTCGGTTCGATCTCGACGCGCCCAGCGGTCCGTCGGATCGACCACTGTGGCAGGAAGAAATCGCGATTCCGGAGAGCGGATGAACACCGGAGACCGCTGTCGTGGAGGGTTGCTGCTACTGGTCGCGCACCTTCTCGTCTTTGACAATGCCGCGCTGACGAGTCGCTGATTGGGCCCTCGCATCATCGAGGGCGCGGCCGACGCGATCCAGATCGTCGTCGAAGAGATCGGCGTACGTGTCGAGCGTCATGGCCGCTGAGGAGTGTCCCAACATTCGCTGAATAGCTTTCACATTCGCACCCGCGGAAATCGCCAGGCTCGCGGCCGTGTGCCGTAAATCGTGACGTGTTATCCACGGGAAGCTGGGTTCTTCGACTCGACACTTCTTGAGCGCTCCAATCCACCATCCTCGACGACTGTCCGGAGGCCGGATAAAGACCGTGCCCGAGCCAAACACGAGGTCTCCGGGCGCCTTGCCTGTGCAGAGCTCTGCCAGCGGCTCGGAGAGGAAATGTGGGAAGGGAACACTACGAGACTCGTGCGTCTTCGGCGTACCGACCACAAACGTGCCACCGACCTCCACGGCATTCTGCTGGACGTTGATTCGATGCCGGCTGAAGTCGATATTGCGGACACGGAGGGCCGTCATCTCGCCCCAACGGAGGCCGGTGTAGGCGAGAAACTCGACCAGCGTCTTGTGAGGGCCCGAGTGCGACGCAAGTAACTCAACCTGACCGTGCGAGAGGTATGTGTGCTCCTTGCCCACCTTTCTGGGCAGTTTGACGCCGCGAGCGGCATTCGTCAGCACGCGTCGGTCTCTCACCGCGACATCCAGGATGGCGGCGAGCACTCCGTAGGCCCGAATCACTGTCGTCGGGCTCTTGCCCCGTGTCAGGTGCAGGTCGGTCACCCACGCTTGCACCTCGCTGAACACAACGTCCGCCACCGGGATGCGTGCCCAACGTGGCGCGACATGAAGTCGCCATGCGATCTCGAGCGAGCGAGCCGACGATGCTTTGAGGTGGCCATGATGGGCAAGCCAGTCCGCTGCGAGGGCCCCCACACTGATTCTCGCTTTGGTCGCGTCGACGTACTCGCCCCGTGCCTTCGCGACCTCCGTAGACGCCAGGAAAAGTTCAGCATCACGCTTGGTCCGAAAGCCGCGCTTGTCTGTTTGAGTGCGGTCGGGCTTCCGGTAGCGGACCCGGTAACGCCTGCCTTCGTTCGTCTCGTACGCCGTGATGGAACCCATAATCGCCACCCCTTCAATGACCGCGGGGACGCCGTCTCGCTGGGCCAATTGTGTGAGGAGGTCGTCCTCCCCAGGCAATTCTCGACAGTCCTCCAGCGAGTTCGATACCGTCGAAGCAGAGACTACCCAGCGCCACTGACATGGCAACTACCTAGTTCAGGTCGGCGTGCAAGGCACGAATTCGAACTCAACTTGGCCAGTTCGAAACCACTGTCGCGGACGACCCGCGCTGTGGATAACTTCCGCGGTTCAGACCGTAAGGGGACCAATTATTCGTCCCTCATGGGGACCAAAAATTCGTCCCTGAAGGGGACCAAAAAGTTGTCTCAAAGGGGACCAGAAAATGACCCCCCTAACAGTAAGGAACAGGAATGAACAACAACGGAGCAGTACGCGCGCGCGAAACCAGCCTGTGGATAACTCTCAGAAGGGCCTCGGCTGAGTTGCGACACCGCAGTTCCGTACTGCCCGGGATCCACTCGACGGACCAGCAACCGCTGCCAGGGAGAACACCATGACCGACACCGTCACCGTGTAAGGCAAGCCCGGCTGCGTGCAATGCGCCGCCACCCTCCGCAAGCTCACCCAGGCGGGCATTGACGTTACCCTCGTTGACGTCACGCAGGACCCGGCCGCGATTGCGTACGTCGCCGGCCTCGGGCACGTCCAAGCGCCCGACCTGAATACGCCTGGCGTCAGCTGGAGCGGCTACGGGCCTGACCTAGTCAAAGTCCCCCAGAGTGCGCCTCGTCCTCGCACGCGGGGAAATAGCGCCCACCCCGTGACACCTCGAGTACATCTCGCGCACCTCTCTTCGACAAGGAGCAGATCATGTCTACACGCACCGTCACCGGCAACCTGCCCGCTGACCCGGTGGTCGTCCCGGCCTGGCAGATCCTGATCACGAAGATCCGGGTGGTCGAGAACACTAGCGAGTACCGCGCCTGCGGCTGACAGGCCCATGCGGCATAGACGAGCAAAGACTAAAAATCGAGACTCGATGCTCGGACGGCTGATGAAGGCACAATGCTTCCTGGGGCAGGTGTTCGAGCAGCTCGCCAGCTGGCAAGCACGCACGACGGTATCCAATGCGACGGTGAAGACGGTCGCGGAGCCGGACGGGTCGCCGGCGTCATTCGGGCCGAGCTGGCTCTCCGGGACGCGGCAGATCTCGCGGACAAGGCCGACGGCGCCCTGATGCTGCCACTGGCTGCGAACGGAGTCATCCGCTGGTACGACTACTACTAGAGTCCCTTCCGAGGTGTCCGAGGCCGGCCTGCAGAGTGACCTCGTTTCACATATTTCCGGTCGGAATTGCCGCTGTAGGAGACCGGTTTTTGGGGCTGCCTATTCGTTTGGGTATTCGTTTGGCTATTCGTTGAGAGCGAATAGGCAAACGAATAGGTAAGGGCCCTCTTTCCCTGTCCCACCGCGACCCCCTCGCTGCGCTCGCTTCCCAACCCCCCACACCCAACGGCATTGTGTGGGGGGGTTGGGAAGTAAAGGGGTAGCGGTGGGACAGGGAAAGAGAGAGATCAAAGAATGGAGAGGGATAGAAGAAAGAAAGAACAAAGAAGAGAAACAAAACAGGAGCAAGAGCAAGAGCATGGAAGACGAAACGCAGTAGGAGTGGAACCTCAGAAACGGGCCTGCATGGTTTGGAAAGATGCCGTGCATACGGATCGGTGCCTCGCCATGGTCAACGCGGCGAGGGTCGCAAGCACGTATGAGTTGGATGCAATTTTTCAAGTTCGCAGCGTCGAGCCGGTCAGAGTGGCGTGCGAGAGCCCCAATTCTTGAAACTAGCTCATTTTCCCTGATCGGGGGTTGATTTGTGCCCCAAACTGGGGTGAGCGAGGTTCGTTGTTCCATCCTAAGTTTCCAGCGAGTCATGCGGCGCCTGCCGATTCGGTTCGACTGAGTGAGCCCTGTGGTTCACCATTTGGGGGGAAGTGCAATGAAGCGGTCTTATTCCACGCTGACGGTGCTCGTTGCCGCCGTGCTATTCGCCAGCGGCCTCGCAGCTGTGCAGCCTGCAGGTTCGGCGTCGGCGAATGAGTCGCGGGCCAGTGTTCAAGCGAAACTGGCCGCGCATCTCGCCGCTACCAGTGGCTCGGCGATTGCAGCATTGACGACCATTGGAGGCGCATTCACAAGCGCGCTTTCCATTGGTGGCGTCGTCGGCAGTTGCTAGGCGCAGGTTGGGACGCAATCGTGGCAAATTACAAGCAGTGGTATTGGTGCCCGGTCACGTACTGGATACTTTCAGCGACAATGGCGTTAGCCTTCCTTGTTTCCGCCCTTTTCGTAAATGACGTCGTAGTTAAAGTGGTTTCCATGGTCAGTACAGCTTCTATTGGGCAGGTGCTGTTCGGTTACGGTATTGCAGTGCGGCGACTGAGAAAGTGACAGCCTCAGAGCGCTTCCAGCACGCGGTGAGCCGGTTGCAACCGGCGGCCCCACGGCGACGCTTGCTCAGAGGTATGTCGCAGCCCTGTGTGCGATTGGGGTTGCCAGAGCATGACGCAGCCAATCAGCTGACGAAAGTGGTGGTGTCGGCCATTGAGAAATCCGGGGCCACCACCACCGCGTCCTGGGCATACACGTACGACAAGGCCGGCAACCGCACCAAGCAGGTCCGAACTGGGGCCACCGGGGGCACCGCCGGAACTATCGATTACAGCTACAACGGTGACAACCAACTCACCAGTACCACCGCCGACGTCAGCACCTGGACCTACGACGCGGCCGGGAACCAGAAGAAAAGCGGCCTGACGGGAACCCCGGCAAACTACGAATATTTCGGTGCAACGACTGCCATCGGCGCCACCGACTTCAGCTACCTTGGCATCGGAAACAGCGACCATACCGTCGCCGGCAACCGCACCTTCACCACCACCGCCCTCGGCCTCGACTCCCAAACCAACGGGACGACCACGCTGAACTTCTCATACCGCGGAGCGAACACGCCACTGGGATACACCAATTCGAGCAGCCACTACTACATCACCGATCACCTCGGTAGCGTGGTCGGCATGTTCTCCGCAACTGGCACCTACGAAGGCGGGTACTCGTACTTGCCCTACGGTGAAGCGCGCGCAACCGGCACCGCCAGTGCCGCCACCGCCAACACCCAGCGCTACATCGGCGGTTGCCTGGAAGCCACCAACCTCTACAAACTCGGAGCCCGCTACTACGACGCCACAACCGGGAGATTCACCCAAACCGACCCGAGTGGACAAGAAGCCAACCCCTACGCGTACGCCGCATGCAACCCCATCAACGCCAAAGACCCCACGGGACTTGCAGTCTCCGGCAACTGCGTTTTGCAAGCGGTGATTGCGCTAGCTGCAGTTGTCGGGGTAGCCGCCAGTGCAGCAGGTGGCCCGCTAACCTTTGGGCTTGGCGTGGCGACCTTCGGTCTCTACTTAGTTGACATCGGGACAAACGGAACGTCCTGATAATGAAATTGAACTGGTTTTTGATTGTTCCAACGGTCGTGCTCGCTGCGTTCGGGTTCTATCTGCTGATATCTGCGGATTCGGTCGTAAGCAAGGTTATTGGTGGTGCGATGGTCATCACTGCTTGCGCGACCGTTATCGCTCATATTTTTGAAAAAAAGCGCGGACGAGTCAAAGACAACAGTGATGAGGAAACGTGACTTTGGCACCTTTGAAGGCGGGTGTTCGTACCCCCTACGGAGAAGCCCGTTCCACCGGCACCGTGGTCACCACCAACACCGAGCGCTACATCGGCGCATACCAGGAAACCACCAACCTCTACAAACTCGGAGCCCGCTACTACGACGCCACCACCGGCAGGTTCACCCAATCCGACCCCGCCGGACAAGAAGCCAACCCCAACATCTACGCCGGCTGCAACCCCATCAACTCGAAAGACGCAAGCGGGTTCGCGGTTAGCCCCTGCGGAGCGACTTCCGTGATCCTCGGGCTCGCAAGTTTCGCGCTAGGAGTAGCGGCCGTTGCCCTCGCCCCCTTTGCTGGCGGCCCGAGTCTCCCAGTTATGGCTGCGCTTTGGGAGCCCTTAGTGTCGCGGTGGGGGCAGGAAGTGCGACGCTTGGCATCTTCTACCTGTCGTCAAACGGTTCTTGTTGAACTACATCCAGTTGCGAAACGGGATTGACTGATCATGACTGATAAACACCACGAAGATGTGGCGCGTTTTTACCTGAGTTTCTTCGTAACTCTCGGCCTGCTTGGCTTAGTCGCAGTCGTGGCTGGGGTGGTATTTCTTGTCACCGGACATCAATGGGGCGTGGCAATTCTCGCCGCAGGAATCATTTCGGAAATTGCTTGTGCCGCCTTGTTCCTTTTCAAACGCCGCGGAATAAAGTAGTGGGCCCAAAGGTAGCTTCGACGAGGTCGATCGGCACCGCCAGCGCCGTCACCACCAACACCCAGCGCTACATCGGACTCGGCGCCCGCTACTACGACGCCACTACCGGCCGATTCACCCAAACCGACCCAGCCGGAAAAGAAGCCAACCCCTACTCCTATGCGGGCTGTAACCCTGTGAACGCGAACGACCCGACAGGACTGTCGGACGGAGCCGCTATCTCCAAGGCCGCTGCCATCGGCGGGATCGCTGGAGCAGCGGGCGGTTGCGTTGCCGGGGCGGTAGTAACTATTTGGACAGGACCAGGGGCGGCAGCGGCGTGTGGCATCTGTGCGGTCGCCGGCCTCGTAGGGGGAGCGGTAACTGGAGCGGCTGAGAGCTTGCTGACGCGGTTATTGGGTTAACATCTCAATTCGAGAAATGGATATAGCGACATGACAGCGTGGAAAAGTAAGCGAACTGCAATTGGAGCCGTCTCGTTCGCAGTACTTCTGTGCGCGATCCTTATCGTTGTGCAAATCGTGAATGGTGTCTGGTTTCTCGTTGCCATCCTCGTTGCCATGGAGGTGGGATTCGTTGCCTTCCTGATTTATGCGATCCGTCGGCCTTGGCCTTGGGTTTAGCTCCGTGCCGCCGATACGCAAACGCTTCCAGCACACCGTGAGCCGGTTGCAACCGGCGGCCCCACGGCGACGCTTGCTCAAAGGTATGTCGCAGCCCTGTGTGCGCTGGGGTTGCCCCAGCATGACGCAGCGAACCAGCTGACCAAGGTGCAAGAACCCGACGGGTCCTGCCCTGCGACCAGGATCCCGGCCGCGAGCACGGGCTGCGTTCTCTTCGAGTACAACGTGAACGCCGCCGAAACCAAACGCACCTACCCTGCCGGCGCAACCGTGACCACGACCCGAGATAACTCTGGCCGGCCGACCCGGATCACGGCGAAAACCGGCTCGAGAACCACGGCCGTGGACATCGGCTACACCTACACTGCCGCCGGCGCAGACCGGACTGCGATCCAAACCCGCACCGCTTACCAGGAACCTTGTCCTAAATTCGGACTACGTCGTATGATCCTGACACCGTAATCCTTGACACCGTAGAAGGAGGCTAGATGCGGTACCTCGTCTTGGCCGCCGCGGGCGTGCTAGGTTGCGGCGGCGGGCTCGTGCTTCTGCTCGCTGACAACAGTTGGGGCCTCTTGCTCGCGCTGGTGAGTGTGACGGCAATCGTCTTTGGGATCCAGGGGTACCTGCGCTCGAGAAGACGCCAGTGACTGCAAGCGTGCGCTGTCCGTACAGGAATTGAGGTCGTCATGAAGGCTGGAGCCGTCATCACCGCGGTGTCCGCGCTCGTCTTGGCACTCGTTGTGCTGGTGTTTCCCTCCCCGCTGGGTCTTATCCTTTCCGTCGCCGGCGTCGTGGTCGGCTTTCTAGTCCTGACCTTTCAGGGATATCGGCTGCGATCCAAGGAGGGATGGAAGCCGATCGCGTCGCAATCGGGGGTGCATCAGGACGCCCAATTCGCCGTGTTGATTCTCATTCCACTGATTGTTTTACTCGTCGGTGCGTCTGCGGCCATTCTTCAAATCCGCGCTTTGGTCGTCGAGCACGATTCGAATTCATGGGTGCTGCTCGCGCTGAGCTTGGGGCTGATCGCCGGCGCGCTCGTACTTTTTGCCTATCTCCGAAAAGTTCGTCGGAACGAGGCAAGGGGCACTCACGAAGACACGTGATCCAAGTCGTTCGAGCCGGGACGAGGTCCTCCGCGCCCCGAAGGCATGAAATGCAACAACTCCCTTTTGAAAGGAATCCAGTGGTGAGTGAAGACAGCACGTATGGAGAACCACGGCCAAGAAAATACCAATGGCGCTACGGGCCACTCCGTATCGTCATGCCATGGCTCTGTATCGCCGCGGGCATCCTGATGGCCATCAAGGGCGCTTTCGATGTGGGGACAAACGCCAGCGCCGGCCCACTTTTCCTGATCCTGGGCGCAAGCCTCATCGTGCTGGGGGTCGTCGCGTTCTTCGTCTACCGATGGATGGCCAAACGAGGCATCTGACTCCGCAGCGCGGAACGAGGCCTTTGCCCAGACTCCTGTCTCGGATGGCATCACTCACAGTGTCCTGCCGGGGTGTCGCGTGCCCACATTTTGCCCACATCTGTTGGAAACCACCCTGATTTTGAAGGTGTCAAGGTGACCCAAAAACGTTGAAATTACGCGGAATTTGGACCTCTGTCAGGCAGTCACTGGGGTCCGATTAGAGTTCAAATCCCACCGGTACCGCCACGAATCACCCCCTGCATCCCTTGGAAACACTGGGATGTGGGGGGTTTTCTTTTCGTCGCGAACCCCTTTTGGCAACAACCGTCAGAGGCGGGAGGTGGTTCCAGTGGACCAAGGAGATCACAACGGCGCTGACTCGGACGAGTATCTATGAGTCGTCGTCGGCAACTTCTCGGAGTCTCAATGATGGCCGAGCCAACCTGATTTGCCAGATGCCCGTGTCGGGATCGATTTCGCGGGCTCCATCGGCCTCAAAACCGAATTTCGTGTAGAACCGGTGGGCTCGTGCGTTGTCTTCGAATACCCATAGGACGGCGGATGACTCGCCGACGGCCGTTTCTAGCAACAATTGGCTCAAACCCGTTCCGCGACTAGCGGAGTCGACATAGAGGCTCGCCAGTTGCAATGGCTCGGAGTCGCCAGCGCTGCTCACAACACCCCGCAAGACTGGTCCGTCGTGTGCGACCCAGACTGCGCGCAGCGCGAGCGCAATACGCTGCTTCCAGCGAATGGCGCGGGCAGCAGGATCAACCCGTTGAAGATACTCAGCTGGAACCAAATCGACGTACGCCTCTCGCCAACAATCAGTCTGGAAAACCGCAATGGCTGAAACATCATCGAGGCCGGCCCGGCGGATCATTGGTCCCTGACCGAATTCAGTCGCTGATGGGAGGGCCAGTTCTGTCATCTACCCATTATCGAGGGCCTCGGAAGTAGCTGAACGAGAATCCAGTCGACGCCGAGTCTAGACTTCCGAATACATTCCGAATATCATAATCGCATGACGCTGATCAACGAACTTCGCACCACGACCAGGCGCTCATCAGACCTGAGCAAGCACTCGGCCGACGTGTTCGCCGAGGCTGAGGTCCACACCGTCCGGATAACTCGTCGCGATGGTGAGCCGCTGGTGCTGATGTCACAGCGCGAGGCTGACGCCCGCTCGGTACTTCTGCAATTCGCGGCAGACCTCATTACGGTCACACTCGGTGACGAGGGCACACTCGCATCGAGAATGGCCGACCGGTTCCAGTGGATGTTGGCGCTCTCCCCCGAGGACCAGGCAACGTGCGCGCACGATCTGGTCAACGCCGCTCGAGCCTCGTTCGCGACTGGTCAGTCCTACCTCGCCACCGCCGAGCTCACCTCCTGGCGCGAGACGGCGACCGCGATCGCTGCTGGACTCACAAGCCACCCGGTCGAGTGGCTCGAGGACGCTGAGCGGGTCGAGCGTCCCTGACCTTGGCGCCGGCCGAGATGGCCAGGCTCGCTGCTATGTGTCGCAGGTCGTGCAGCGTGAGGCTCGGGAAGGCCGCGTCGACTGACCGCGACTTGCGCACCGCGGACACGAACCAGCCGCGCCGAGTGTCCGGGCTTCGCATGTGGTCGCCTCCGTTGCCTCCCCACGGACGGACCTCTGAAGAGTTGCAGCTCGGTTCAGGGGGTTCGCCCGCCCGTGAACCGATCCGCAAACATGGGTACGCTCGATGAGGTGCGTTTGCAGAACTAGTCGACGTGCCGCTCGGCGGGCAGTGTCCCCGTCGCGCTCGGCTCGAACGTGAAGGAAACACCGTGTCTGATCACGCAAGAATCAAGGGCCACACCGTGACCCGCACCGTGCACATCGAGGCCTCGCGCGCGAAAGTCTGGAAGGCGCTGACCGACCCCGAGGTGATGGTCAAGTGGTTCGGAGACGGTGTGGAGTTCGGCGCGCTCGAGTCCGGTGCTACCGGCAGCATCGACTGGGATGACTACGGCAGCTTCCCGATCGAAATCACCGAGGTGGTGCCCGACGGCTCGTTCGGTTTCCGTTGGTCGGGCATCCCCGCCGAAGAGCTCGACGAGTACTCGACGCACGTGCGCTTCACCATCGCCGATGCTGGTACCGGGACGGATGTCACGGTGATCGAGTCGGGCTTCGAAACACTCCCCGGCGGCACCCTCTACCGCCGCGAACGTCTTGAGCAGAACCGAGAGGGCTGGGACGTCGAACTCGACGAGCTCGTAAACCTACTCGAGGGTGTCACCCAGTAGTTCAGGTTTGCGGGGGGCGGTGCCAGCGGTCACGCAGTGGAAACAGCAGTGTCGTGTGCGACCTGCCCAGGTGGGTGAACACGACGGCCCGGTTCGATCCAGGTGCGCCGAACGCGAGCACATTGCCGTCGGGCAACCAGGCTGACTATTCTCTGCCCATAAACGACGTGCGCGTGCACGCGGTCTGGCAGACTTCCGGTCCCGTGAAGACGCGCTGCGCATCAGAGGGGAGCCTGAGATGAGACCACTTCGATACTCGATCAACGTGACACTCGACGGCTGCTGCCATCACGAGGCGGGGCTCCCGCCAGACGAGGAGTCCATGCGCTACTGGACCGCGGAGATGGAGCGAGCCGATGCCCTGCTGTTCGGCCGGGTGGCCTACGAAATGATGGAGTCCGCGTGGCGGAAGCCTGCCACGGGCGCCTGGCCCGACTGGGTGAATGAGTGGCAGCTTCCGTTCGCCGAGGCGATTGACCGGGCGAAGAAGTACGTTGTGTCCGCCACGCTGGGCGGCGTCGAGTGGAATGCCGAGCTGGTACAGGGCGGATTGGCGCAGGCGGTCCAGCGGCTCAAAGAGGAGCCCGGCGAGGGCCTGTGGGTCGGTGGAGTGACACTCCCCGTGGCGTTGGCGGACCTGGGACTCATCGACGAGTACGAGTTCGTCGTGCACCCGGTCCTGGCCGGACACGGGCCGACGTTGCTCGCCGGTCTGCGCGAGCGCATCCAGCTCGAACTCGTTGACCGCCACGAGTTCCGGTCGGGAGCGGTCGCCGTGCGATACCGGCCTACGCGAGAAGCAGCTTAGCCACAGAGAAGGCGATTCTCCTGGGGCGTTCGTCTCGTCGAATGACGGATGCGAACCGCGCTCCGGACTCCGCGGCGCGCCCACAATACACAACTGGGAATGTATTTGGCAGACGCACGGTTACAGCCATCGTTACGCAGAACATACATAACCAGTCATGCAGTCAAACCGCTCGGCTCCCCGGGCAGAGGAAAGGAACCGACGATGCAGTTCGGCATCTTCGCGGTCAGCGATATCACCCAGGATCCCACCACCGGATACACACCCAGCGAGGCCGAGCGCATCGACGCATCGGTGAAGATCGCCGTCAAGGCGGAGGAAGTCGGCCTCGACGTCTTCGCGATGGGTGAGCACCACAACGCCCCGTTCTTCTCCTCATCGCCCGTGACCCTGCTCGCCCACATCGCGGCTCTCACCCACCGGATCATCCTGTCGACGTCGACGACCCTGATCACGACCAACGACCCGGTTCGTATCGCCGAGGAATACGCGATGGCGCAGCATCTGGCCAAGGGCCGCCTGGACATCACCCTCGGCCGCGGCAACACCGTCCCGGTCTACCCGTGGTTCGGTAAGGACATCCGTCAGGGGCTGCCGCTCGCCCTCGAGAACTACAACCTGCTGCACCGCCTGTGGTCGGAGGACGTCGTCGATTGGGAGGGAACGTTCCGCACCCCGCTCCAGGGATTCACCTCGACTCCGCGCCCTCTCGACGACGTGGCCCCGTTCGTCTGGCACGGCTCGATTCGCACCCCCGAGATCGCGGAGCAGGCGGCGTACTACGGCAACGGCTTCTTCGCGAACAACCTGTTCGCGCCCAACGGGCATTTCAAGCCCCTCGTCGACTTCTACCGCAAGCGCTTCGCCCACTATGGCCACGGCACGGAGGAACAGGCCATCGTCGGTCTCGGCGGTCAGGCCTTCATCGCCCACCGCTCCCAGGACGCCTTCGACGCCTACCGTCCCTACTTCAACAGCGCTCCCGTCTACGATCACAGCATCTCGCTCGAGCAGTGGGCCGAGGCTTCACCGCTCAGTGTCGGCAGCCCGCAGCAGATCATCGACAAGACGCTCGAGTTCCGTGACGTCTTCGGCGACTACCAGCGTCAGTTGTGGCTGATGGACCACGCCGGACTGCCGCTGGGAATGGTGCTCGACCAGCTCGAACTCCTCGGCTCCGAAGTCGTTCCCGTGCTTCGCAAGGAAATGGCCGCACGCCGGTCTCCCGGCGCCGCAGAGGCGCCCACCCACGAGAGCCTGGTCCGGGCGAAGTACGGCGATGCCGAACCCCGCCAGCCCCGCCCGAACGCCAACCGCGGCGACAACGTGACCGGCACGTCGCCGTACCAGGACAGCGACCCCGAGCGTCCCGCCAACTACCCTGTGCTGCTGTGAGCAGCGAGACCCGGTTGGCCAACGAAGCCTGGGAAGCGATGTTCCGGGCCCAGGTGGCGCTCCTCCGAACCTTCGGCGCAGACGACGTCTGGATCGAGGTCTCCCAGAACGAATACGACGTGCTCTATACCCTGTCCAAGTCGGCCAACGGGATGAGCATGGTCGAGATCAACCGCGGCATCCTGATGACCCAGGCCGGCATCTCCCGCCTCGTCGCCCGACTCGAGACGCGCGGACTTCTCGAACGCTGCGTGGACGATCACGATCGCCGGGCCGTCCGGATGGTCCTCACGCCCGATGGCGCACGCATTCAGAAGGTCGTCGGCCGCCGCCACGCGTCGGCCGTCGCATCCACCATGACCCGAGCGCTCAGTCACGAGCAGCTCGAGCAGCTGCGCGACATCTCGCGCACGATCACTTCCGCGATCCACCCCACGCACACCGACCAGGAAAGCCCGCGAATCCGCGCATGAGCACCACAACCCAGAACCTCACCGACACCCCTGATGAGCCTCGGCGCATCGTCATCGTCAACGCAGGCACGAGCGACCCATCCTCGTCACGGATGCTCGCCGATCGGATCGCGCAGAAGACCATCAATCAACTTCGCGCCCAGGGCATCCCGGCCTCGGTCCGCCTGATCGACCTCGGCCCACTCGCCGGGGAGATCGCGCACGCCATCGTGTCCGGGTTCCCCCAGGGCGCGCTCCTCGACGCCGTCCACCAGCTCGCCGCTGCCGACGGAGTGATCGTGGCCACACCCGTCTACAAGGCCGGGATGAGTGGCCTGCTCAAGTCGTTCGTCGACATCCTCGACAACGACCTCCTGATCGCCAAGCCCCTCGTGCTCTCCGCAACAGCGGGCACAGCGCGCCACGCCCTCGTCATCGACGACCAGCTGCGCTCCCTGTTCGCGTTCATGCGATCGCTCACGACGCCGACCTCGGTCTTCGCGGCACCGGAAGACTGGGCGGACCCCGCCCTGCTCGGCAGGATCGAACGGGCGGCGAACGAACTGTCCGCCATGATCGCAACCGGCATCAGTGCCGCCATCACCGGCAAGGTCTGGGACAAGTATCAGCACTCCTTCGGCAGCAATGCCCGCCCTGACGGCGCTGCTGCCGAGTTCGATTTCGACACCGACCTGATGCGCCTCGCGACCGGCGGCAGCTCGATCGCGGCGCGCAGCTGACGGTGAGCGCCGGTGCCGCGCGCCGAGAGCGCTCCGCGGCACCGGCGCACGGACCGGGCAAGGGCGAGGAATCACTCTCCGTGGTCAACGAGCCTCTCGGTGGCCCGTGTTGGGGTCGGATGCGGCCGGCCCCTGGGTTGCGTTACTCGGGCCCGCAGAGGGTTCTGCCTGCAGTTGCGCCGTCGCCGGGCGGACGCCTTGACGCAGCCACTCGTTGAAGAAGGTGGTGAGCGATTGGCCTGAGGTCTTCTCCATCACGGCTTCGAAGTCTGCCGTGGTGGCCGTGGAGCCCTTGTACCGGTTCAACCACAAGCGGGCGCCCGCGAAGAACGCCTTGTCGCCGACCTTCGCGCGCAACGAGTGCAGGGCGGCCGCCCCCCGCAGGTAGACCGGAGCCGCGAAGAGTTCGTCGCGACCGGGGTCTGCGATGTTGAGCGTCCAGCCGTCGTTCGCGTCCAGGTACGAGACCGCGTTGGCAAACTGCGCAGGAATCGTTGCGGTGCCTTGATGTTCAGCCCAGAGCCATTCGATGTAGGTGGCCCAGCCTTCGTTGAGCCAGATGTCCTTCCAGTCGGAGGGCGTCACCGAATCGCCGAACCATTGGTGCCCGAGTTCGTGGACCACTGTCGCTTCGTCTGCGACCTGGGAGTAAACGGGCCGGGTTTGAGTCTCCAGGGCGTAGTCGACGGAATCGTCGTCGACAATCGCGCCGAACGACTCGAACGGGTAGCGCCCGAACGTGCCCTCGAGGAAGGCAATCATCTGGGGCTGAAGCGCGAGTGACGCCTTCGTCTCCGCGAGAGCCGGGCCCGTCACGCCCGCGTCGATGGCATTGACGATCGGGAGTCCGTGCGTGCCCTTATCGTTGGCCAGGGTGAAGTCACCGACCGTCGCCGTCGCCAGGTAGCTGGACATCGGGTCCGTGGCCTCCCACGACCAGGTGGTCCACCCGGCTTTGGTCCGTGGCCGGCCGTCGGCCAGACCGTTCGCAACGGCCGTCTTTCCCTCCGGCACGGTGATGTGGAACGAATAGGTGGCCTTGTCTTGCGGATCGTCGTTCACGGGATACCAGGTCGAGGCTCCGTCGGGCTCGTTGACCACCATCGCGCCATCCGCAGTCGTGACCCACCCATAGAGGGCTCCCGTTGTGTCGAGCGGACGCCCGGTGTTTCCGCCGTATTCGATGATGATCGTTGTGGACTTTCCCTCCCTGAGCTTCGGCAGCAGACCGACGGTGAGCTCCCAGAACCGGTTGGCGTCGTCCTGCTTCTGCGACCATTCGGCGCTGCCGTTGCCCGGCGATTTCCCGTGAGCCGCCGCCTTGCCGTCCACGCGGACCGATGTGACGTCGAGACCGCGCAAATCGAAGTTGAGCGACTGCAGGTTCTGCTTCGCTCGCAGTGTGATGGTCGCGATGCCGCTGAGCTTTCCCACGAGTGCCGCGGGGTCCGTCGGCGGCGCATAGCGCAGGGCGAGATCGTAGTGCAGCACGTCGTAACCGCCGTTGCCGTCGTAAGGAAAGTACGGGTCGCCGCTCCCGGGAGCCCCGACCGTGTAGGCGGCACTGGCGGCACTGTTTGCACGTGCTGTGCTCGCGTGCGTGCCGAGGGCGGCAGCGCTTCCCGTCCCGAAGGCAGTGAGTGCCAGCACGGACAGCCCTGCGACGGCGGCGGTGTGGAACCTTGTGAATGACTGCACGGAACAACTCCTTTGGTGGGCGAACCAGTGGCGCATTCCCGTCAACCTACTTCGGTCGCGTACAAGCGGCTAGCTCGATTCACCAGAGCGCAGCGGAGCGGCCGCCCTCGCCTCCTCCTGTCCCGGAGCCGCGCCATTGACCGGGTGATCATTGACCGTGCGATCAATGTAGAGTCGGAGCATCGCTTCTCCCTGCGAATCTCCCGACGAAAGCCGCACCATGAACCTCCTCGCACCGCAGAAGAAGCGCACGACCGTACTTCGCACCATATTCAGGATGGTGCTGGGAGCCTTCCTGCTGCTTGCCGGCATCAGCCATCTCACGGTGAACCGTGAGGCGTTTCTCGCCCAGGTGCCCACCTGGCTTCCGATCGCGGGAGACTTCGTCGTCCTGGCCTCCGGCGTCGTCGAGATCGTCCTCGGTGCCTCCCTGCTCGCGCTGGGCCGGTACCGCGTACAGGTCGGCTGGATCGTCGCGGCGTTCTTCGTCGCCATCTTCCCGGGAAACATCTCGCAGCTGGTCACGCACACCGATTCCTTCGGGCTGAACACCGACCTCGATCGCGCAGTTCGGCTGCTGCTCCAGCCCGTCCTGGTGCTGTGGGCGCTCTGGTCTTCTGGTGCCTGGCTGGCCTGGCGCCGGTATCGTGCCGAACGGCGCACCGAGGAAGACGCCTGATCGATGGGTGGCCCCAAGAAGCCCGAACAGGAGCGCTGCGCTGCGATCCTCGCCGCTGCGTACGAGATCGCCCTCGCCGAGGGTCTCGATGCCGTCACCGCACGCCGGGTGGCCACCGCGGCCGGTATCTCCACGGGCCTCGTGTTCTTCCACTTCCAGTCGAAAGACGGTCTGCTCGAGGCGTTGCTCGGCGTGCTGCTCGATGGCACGCTCGACGCCCTGTCCGACTCCGGCCTGGAACGGCTGGAGCCGTGGGACCGCCTCGAGCGGATGATCCGGGTCGAGCTGGAGCGCCTGGTGGAGTACCACGCTGCGGTCGAACTGATCTTCGCGTTCTACTTCTCCCGACGCGACGACCTGTTCCGCGCCCGCATCGAATCGAGCTTCGGGCGTTACCTCGCGGCGTTCTCGCCGGTCTGTCGTGAGGTCGCCGTCGGGACCCGCATCCAGGGTGACGAGCTCGCGGCAACGGTGGTCGCTCTGGTCCAGGGTGCCTCGATCCAGGCGATCCGCAATCCGGAGACCTTCGACCCGGAGGCGATCCTGGCGACGCTTCGAGCGGTGCGCCCGGCCTGATCGGAATGGCCGGAGCGAGTGATCCGGTCCGGTGGGCTGCGCCGGACTTATGACCGGATCGCCTGGCCGAAAGCGGTCAGGCGTCGTTCACGGAACGTTGAGAGGTCGCGGTCAGCAGCCGGGAAGGCGACGTCACGCCCGGGCGCGTCCATCCGGACGAACTGCGTGGGGGAGCGGCTGGTGCGAGGGCAAAGCGCCCTGCAGCAGCTGGTTCACGAGGTGTTCGCAGTAACGGGCGGCGGCTTCCGCGTCCCGAGGTGGCGGAACGAAGCCCATGAGAGTCCCCACCAACACCGATCCGGTGATTGCCTGGATGAGGATGTCCGGGTCGCATTCCGTCGAAAGTTCGTCGCGCGTGATTGCGGCGACGATGAGTGCACGGTTCTGGAAATGGATGACGTTTCGGAGTCTCTCAAAATACTGTCGATAAAGCCCCGGCTGCAGCCCTCGCTCAGAACTCAACCGCAGGATGAACGCACCTTGCTCAGAATGAGCGAGTCTCAGTGTGGCCATCGCGATTTCCTGGAGTTCCCCCCGGAGGTCTCCTTGAAGAACGTTCTCCGGGACCAGGGTGTGGGAGCGAAGGACATCGTCCATCAGATCGTCGACGGATGCCCATCTGCGGTAGATCGCTGGCTTTCCGACAGCAGCTTCTCGCGCGATTGCCTCGAATGTGAAGCCTGCTCGGCCGCCCTGCACATAGACGCGTTGCGCAGCGAGGAGGACCTTGTTGTGGATTTCTGGATCTCGAGGGCGCCCCGGCCGGCGTTGTTTCTGCTCGTTCACCCTGCTCCCTCCACATGCCCGTTGTCCACCAGCCTACGCATCGAGCGCCGGCTGGCGTGGGCGCAGAAACACTTGTGATCGGGAGTGGTCACTACCTATGATCAGTTACGTACGGTCATCGTACGTAAATGACGAAGGAGTCCACGTGAATATTGATGGCATCGCACCCGAACGCACGCCCAAGATCCCCGTGATTACAGAAGAGCTCATGCTCGGTGATGCCGGTCGATGGCGTCGCTTCGGCGACGTTGTACCTGCAGGCGGGTCGCTGAACGATGATGGATCGGCGGACTACGGCCTTTTCGGGCCTGGGTCGATCGTTTGGGAGGTGCTGCTCCATCCCGCCTCGATCGTTTTCGAGACGGCCGCGCAAGGGGCGGTGCAGTTCCTCTACAAGCCGATCACGGCGGGCATCCGCGACTTGGATCCGATCTCTCGCAAGGCTCGAGCGGGCAGATTCACCATGTTCGACTTCTTCGAACGGTTTCAGCGCAATTCGGGAATGCACGCGCCGATGTGGCTTGGCGATACGGCCACGGCGACGAGCATGGCCACGCATCTTCATCGCATCCACAGTCACGTGAACGGCGATGTCATCGACCCGAAAGACCCGTCGCTGGGCGGCTACGCTGCGGCCGAGCCGCGGGACGCGATGTGGGCGGCGATCACAGAGATGCACGCGATGCTCTGCGCATACGAGAAGCTCGCGTGGCACGGCGATGAGCCCCCTCGACCGCTCACTGCCGCCCAGCGGGACCAGTTCGTCATGGAGATGGGCTCGTATTTGCGCCTTGTCGGTGCTGAGGAGTCCGAGATTCCGCAGAGCATGGCTGACCTGGACGCTCTCTACGAGAAGTATTGGCCCTACTTCGGACACCGCGAGAGCGTCTTCCGCGACAGGGAGACCGGGGTGGACATGATCGCCCAGTACAAGCAAGTCGGTCAGCAGAACTGGGACCCCAGTCACAAGCTCGCGACCGACGCGTTGGCCGAAGTCTATGAGCAGTGGCACGACGTGATGCACGCGGTGCTTCCGGAGAAGTTGCAAGTTGCGGCGGACGTGCCTCAGGACCGGATCGATGCCTCGGATGACGTCATCCGCCGTCGCGAAGCTGACATTCGTCAGATTCAGAACCCTGCAAACGAGGCGCGCATCATGCGGCTGTTGTGGGGGCCGGACGGAGTGGACCTGATTCATAATGCGCGTCGACTCCAGCAGGAGGCACTCGCTCAGACGGCATAAGAGCACAGGTCCTGCAGGACGAAGTCTCGAGGGTGCCAGTGTGTTCGAGCGATTCGACTAGATCGAGCGTCCAACATCAACAGGTGTGACGCCGATTGGGATCACTGACACGATGCGACCTGGGCTGCATCGCCCTTAATGAACGGATCGCCTGACCGAAAGCGGCCAGGCGATCCGTTCTGAGGTTCCTGGGCTTAGAGGCCCTGGGCCAGACGGTAGTACGCCGCGTTCCAGCGGATTCCCTGTTCGAAGCTCCGCAGTTCGGTCGTCTCGTCGATGACGAGAAGCTCCGTCTTCGCGATGTCGGCGAAGTCGGTGAACGCCTCGAGGCCGAGCGCGGTCGACATCACGGTGTGGTGCGCCGCACCAGCGGTGAGCCAGGCGGCCGCCGAGACGGCGAAGGACGGTGCGGGCTTCCAGACGGCGCGGCCGACCGGCAGCTTCGGCAGGGGCTCGGTGGGCTCGACAACTTCGATGACGTTGGCGACGAGGCGGAACCGGTCGCGCATGTCGCTCATCGCGACGACCACGGCGGGTCCAGGATCGGCCGTGAACACGAGGCGCACGGGGTCTTCGCGGCCGCCGATACCGAGCGGGTGGATCTCGAGCGTCGGCTTCGCGGTCGTCAGGGCGGGGTTGACCTCGAGCATGTGGGCACCCAGGATGACTTCCGCCCCGGGGGTCAGGTCGTAGGTGTAGTCCTCCATCAGGGAGGCGCCGCCGGGGAGCCCGGAACCCATGACGTTGGCGGCGTGCACGAGGATGGCCGTCTTCCAGTCGCCTTCGGCGCCGAAGCCGTAGCCGTCGGCCATCAGGCGCTGCACGGCGAGGCCGGGGAGCTGGCGGAGGGCTCCGAGGTCTTCGAAGCTCGTGGTGAACGCGCCGAATCCGCCTGCTTCGAGGAATGACCGGAGGCCGATCTCGATCGCGGCGCCGTAGCGCAGCGACTCGTGACGCTCGGCGCCCGCCCGCAGTTCCGGCGCGACGTCATAGAGTTCCTCGTACTCGGCGACGAGGGCGTCGATCTGGTCCTCCGTGGCCGCGTCGACGGCCTCGGCGAGGTCATTGACGCCCCAGGTGTTGACCTGAACGCCGAACCGCAGCTCTGCCTCGGTCTTGTCACCCTCGGTGACCGCGACGTAACGCATGTTGTCGCCGAACCGGGCGAGCTTGAGGCTCTTGGTCGCAGCCCAACCGGCGGCGGCACGGGTCCAGGTGCCGATCTGCGCGGTGACCGCGGAGCTCGAGGCGTGGCCGACGACCGTCTTCCGGGCGACGCCCAGGCGGGTCTGGATGTAGCCGAACTCCCGGTCGCCGTGCGCGGCCTGGTTGAGGTTCATGAAGTCCATGTCGATGTCCGCCCACGGCAGTTCGACGTTCGCCTGGGTGTGGAAGTGCAGCAGGGGCTTCTGGAGGGCGTCAAGCCCGGAAATCCACATCTTTGCGGGGGAGAAGGTGTGCATCCACGCGATCAGGCCGATTACGTTGTCGGCGGCGTTCGCCTCGAGGATCGCCCGCTTGATCGACTCCGAATCCTTCAGCACCGGCTTCCACACGATCGTGACCGGAATGTCGGATGCTGCCGCGAGCGTGTCCGAAATGGCGCGCGACTGTTCCGCCACCTGACGGAGGGTCTCCTCGCCGTACAGGTTCTGGCTGCCGGTGAGGAACCAGACCTCGTAGGAGCGTAGGTCGGGAGTGATGCGGTTGCTCATAGGGTGCTTTCCTTCAGTGAGAGTGTGTCAACTGCGGTACGTTCGACGGCGAGGCCGGCGGAATACCGCGCAAGGTAGGTCGTGAATCCAGCGACGTCCGTCGGATCGGGCTGGGTGGTGTCGAACGCGGTGTTCGCGAAGACGTGTTCGTCGAGGTAGTCGTCGAGGCTCTGGCCGTGCTCGGCGGCCCGAAGGTAGGACGCCAGCACTGCGATGCCCCAGGCCCCGCCTTCGGAGGCCGTTTCGGTCACGGTGACGGGGGTGCCGAGCGCCCCGGCGAGGAATCGCTGCGCGACCCCGGCGGTGCGGAACATGCCGCCGTGGGCGAACATCTCGTCGATCACGACGCCCTCGTCGGCAAGGACGCGCATCCCGAGGCTGAGAGTGCCGAAGACCCCGTAGAGCTGGGCCCGCATGAAGTTCGCGAGCGTCAGCCGGCTGTCCGGCGTGCGCACGACGAGGGGCCTGCCCTCGGTGAGGCCGGCGATCGGCTCGCCCGCCAGGTGGTTGTAGGCCAGCAGCCCGCCGGCGTCCGCCTCGCCCTCGAGTGCTTCGCTAAACAGCGCGTTGAAGACGGCGTCGCTGGCGAGCGGCTGGCCGGCGACCGTGGCGAACCGGGCGAAGAGGCCGACCCAGGTCGCGAGTTCGCTCGCACCGTTGTTGCAGTGGACCATTGCGACGGGGTCCCCAGCCGGAGTAGTGACCAGATCGAGCTCGTGATGCACATTGTCGAGCGGCCGTTCGAGCACGACCATGGCGAAGATGCTCGTGCCCGCACTGACATTGCCCGAGCGGGGGGCGACGGACCGGGTCGCGACCATTCCCGTTCCGGCATCACCCTCGGGCGGGCAGAGGGCCGCGCCGGGCTTGAGCGTACCCGTCGGGTCGAGAAGGCGGGCGCCCTGGACGGTCAGGTTCCCAGCGGGCTGACCCGCAACGAGCACCTCCGGCAGCAGGTCGACGAGGTGGGATCCGGCGGTTCCCGATGCGGAGAGCCCGTCGTAGCGCGCCAGGAGCTCGGTGTCGTAGGTCTTGGTCAGTGCGTCGATCGGGAACATGCCCGATGCGTCGCCGACGCCCAGGACTTTCCGACCCGTGAGCTGCCAGTGGACATAACCGGCGAGGGTGGTGAGAGAGGCGATCTCGGGAACGTGTGGTTCGTTGTCGAGGACCGCCTGGCGGAGGTGTGCGATGGACCAGCGCAGCGGGATGTTCACGCCGAACAGCTCGGTGAGTTCCGCGGCGGCCGGGCCGGTCGTCGTGTTCCGCCAGGTCCGGAACGGCGCGAGGAGGTCACCGGCCGCATCGAAGGCGAGGTATCCGTGCATCATGGCCGAGACGCCGATCGCCGCGAAGCTGTCGGGGCGCACGCCGTAGTGAGATTCGGCATTGTCGATGAGGTCGGCGTAGGCAGCCTGCAAGCCGGACCACACGTTCTCGAGCGAATAGGTCCACACCTGTCCGACGAACTCGTTGTCCCACTCGTGACTGCCGACCGCGATCACCTGCGACGGGTCTTCGCCGATCAGACAGGCCTTGATCCGGGTCGACCCCAGTTCTATCCCGAGGGAGAGACGCCCCGCGCGCAGGTCGTCTCGCGCGGAATCGCCGGGGGAAACGGTTTTCGATGTCGACACAAGACTCCTTTGACTTGCTCATGTGATCGATCACATGCGCGATGGTATGCAGTCTACGACATCGTCCTCCCGTCTGTCGACTGTCAGTGTGCGGAGCGCAGCCGCTCCGGCGGGGCGCCGGTGGACGCCCGTTCGATGAGCTCCGGGTCGACGACCGGGCGCACGTCCGCTTCGCCGAGGAGAAGCGCCACGGCGCGCCGCCCGGCTTCGGCCAGGTCCTGACGAACGGTCGTCAACGCGGGCTGGTAGTAGGCGGCCTCGGGAACGTCATCGAAGCCGACGATGCTGAGATCCCCCGGCACGGTCAGGCCCAGGGAGACTGCGGCGCTCAGGGCGCCGAGCGCCATCTGGTCGTTGCCGGAGAAGATGGCCGTCACGCCCTGTCCGATCAGCGCCCGGGCCGCACGATGACCTGACGCGGCGCTCCAGTCGCCGATCTCCACGAATCGTGGATCCAGCTGTCGCGACCGGAGCTCCTCCTGGAAGCCGGTCAGGCGCTGTTGTGCGTCGAGCCATTCCGGCGGGCCGGCGATGTGGCCCACGCGCTGGTGGCCGAGGTCCAGCAGATGCGAGGTGGCCAGCCGGGCCCCCCGGACCTGGTCCAGCATCCCGTCGTGTGGCGCGCTCCCCGCCGCCGTCTGCAGCGTCACGTACGGCACCGGGATCGTCAGGCCTTCGAGCGCGACGAGCACCTGGGTCTGTGGGGCGACCACGATCAGCCCCTCGGCCGAGAGGTCGGCCAGGTGGCTGAGGGCGTCGTCCACCGATTTCCGGTCGAGTCCGTCCGCGTTCGCGATCGTCACGCTGTAGCCGCGACTGCGTGCCGCGGCCCCGATGGCCGCGACGATGGTCGCGGGTCCGTACTCTCCACTCGAGGTCGACAGGATTCCGATCAGGCGCGATCGGCTCGAGGACAACGCGCGGGCGGCGGCGTTCGGCCGGTAGTTCAACTCCCGCATGGCATCGAGCACCTTCTGGCGCGTGGCCGCGCGCAGGCTGGGGTGATCATTCAGAACACGGGAAACCGTCTGGTGGGATACTCCGGCGACCCTGGCCACATCGAACACACTGGCGGCACGAGGTCTGGCCTCCTCGTTGTCTCGATCTACGCCCATGGTCTGATTATCGCCGGGTGCGGAGGTCGTGCGGGTCACGGGGCGTCCGACCTCTGCCTGGATGACGAGGTCAGGGCTCGCCCAGGGACAGGAGTACAGTTCGGCGAGTTGGCCACCGCGGTGAAAGGTTGGGACATGACAATCAATTTCGGCGCTCGCGGGCACGATGTGACGTGGGCGTCGACTCCCGAGGAGCTGGCACGTGGCCTGGCGGGTTACGGGGTACACACCGTGCAACTTGCGCTCGGCCGGTCTTTTCCGGAGCTGAGCGGCGCGGACGCCCTCAACCCGGGAATGGGCGCATACTTCCGCCGCACGCTGGCCGCCCAGGGCGTGGACATCGCCGTGCTGGGTTGCTACGACAACATCATCCATCCGGATGCCGGGCGCCGGGAGTCGATCCTGCGGAAGTTCGAGGCCTACCTGCGCAACGCCCGGCATTTCGGCGCTCCGATGGTCGCGACCGAGACCGGAAGCATCAACCGGGAGGGCTTTGCCTTCACCAGGGCGAACTTCACCGACGAGGCGTATCGAGAGACCGCCGCGGTCATCCGGCGGCTGGCCGAATTCGGCGAACGCGTGGGGACCATCGTCGCCATCGAGCCGGGCATCAACCACCCGATCCACAACCTCGATCGGGTCGAGCAACTCCTCGACGACATCGACTCGCCCTACCTCGGCATCGTGTTCGACGCCACGGCGTTGCTCGACCCGCACGAGCCCGTCGACCTTGCGGTGTTGGCGGGCGACGCCTTCGAGCGGTTCGGGGGACGCATCGTCGCGGCTCACCTCGACGACTACCGCCTCTCGGATGGCCGGATCATCCGCTGCGACATCGACGACGGGGTGCTTCCGGTCGCCCAGATCCTGGCGACGATCAGCGCGCACTCTCCCCATCTCGCGGTGATCATGGAGGAAACCGTCAACGACGCGATCGCCAGGACGGTGGATCGCTACGCGGAATCGGGATTCTCGAAGTGAATGTCCTCGGGGTTTCGACTCCGGCGGATGAACTCCTTGGTCGTCATGCCGAACTCGTCCTTGAAGCAGCGAAGGAAGTGCGTGTACGACGAGAACCCGGCCTGCCGATAGGCGTCCAGGGCGTTTCCGTGTGTGCTCAGCAGATCCTTGCTGTGCAGCAGCCGTTTCTTCAGCGTGTACCGGTGGAAATTGAGTCCGGTGTTCGTCTTGAACTGCCGTGACAGGTAGTACTTACTGATGAAGAACCTGCCCGCGACGGCATCGAGCGACAAGTCCTCGTCGAGGTTGTCTGCGACGTAGCCCATGACCGCCGAGATCAGGGCGGACACGGGAAGGTCGTGGGGAACGACCGCGTTCTCGGAGTCGAAGACCGCCTTGTTGAGTTCGATCAGGAACTCGATCAGCCGGTTCTCGCGGACGAGGTCCGCGCCGAAGCCCCCCTGACCGGGATCGTCCAGGCGAGAGATCTGGTCGCGCAACCAGCCGGCATCCACTCGGATCACCTGGCTCGTCGGGGTGCCGTCCTTGGCGAACAGGAGGTTGAGGTTGGTGCTTTCCGACGAACGGCTCGTGAGGAACTCCTCGCGAATGTGGATGTAGGCACGTTCGTAGTACTCGCTGGACTGCCTGACGATGTTGTGCAGGTCGTTCCTCCGCACGAAGGTCACGGTTCCCGGTTCCGTGGAGTATTCGGTCCCGCCCAGCCGGAAGACACCCGTGCCGCTCAACACGCAGTTGATCTCGTGGAAGTCGTGATAATGCAGGTTCGCGTGCTCACGGACAGCATTGTCGACGTGGTACAGCTCGAAATGCCCGGAGATCATCGAGTTCACGATCACTGCGCGGCGAGGCTCCATCGTCCTCTCCTCTCCGTGAGCTCAGGCGACAGTCTGGCACGCAGCCTCCGCTGCAAGAAACGGCAGTTTTTGCGCAACGGTCGACATGACGGGGCCTGTATCCGCGGATTCGCGGGTTGTAACGTTTCAAATACCAAGGAATCAAAGAAGATTGTGAAGAGAAACCATGCATCTAGACACTGCCGTCAGCAGAGAGCAGATCGTCCACAAGATCGATGCCATGATCTCCAACCTGACCACAATCAGGGACGAGTCGGGTAAGTTTCTGCTCCATTTCAATGATGTCGTCGTTGACGACAAGAGCTGGAATGTGTGGAATTGGCCCCAGGGCGTCGGTCTCTACGGGATCTACAAGAACTACCGGATCACCGGAAATCCTCTCGCAGCGGATGTCGTGCACGAGTGGTTCGACACCGCGCTTGCCGCGGGCGCTCCGCCGAAGAACGTCAACACGATGGCGCCACTGCTCGCCATGGCCTGCCTGTACGAGGACACCAAGGACAGCAGGTACGTGCCGTACCTCAACCAGTGGGCGCAGTGGGCCATGCACGACATGCCGCGCACCCACGGCGGCGGCATGCAGCACATGACCTATGCCGGACCGAACTCCCAGCAGCTCTGGGACGACACCCTGATGATGACGGTGCTGCCGCTGGCGAAGATCGGTCGCCTGCTGGACCGGCCGGAATACATCGAGGAAGCCAAGTATCAGTTCCTCATCCACGCCCAGTACCTCATGGACAAGAAGACGGGCCTCTGGTTCCACGGCTGGTCGTTCGACCGCAGGGACAATTATGCCAACGCGCTCTGGGCGCGGGGCAACTGCTGGATCACCATCGCCATTCCGGAACTCATCGGAACCCTGGGGCTGAAGCCCGGCGACCCGGTCAGGGAGTGGTTACTCGAAATCCTGAACAGCCAGGTCTCCGCGCTCGCGGGACTGCAGGACGAGTCCGGCATGTGGCACACGCTGCTCGACGACCCGACCTCCTACCTGGAGTCGTCCGCGACGGCCGGCATCGCATACGGGCTGCTCAAAGCGGTGCACGAGCGCTACATCGACACGAGCTACGCGGCCGTGGCCGAGAAGGCCGTCGCCGCGCTCTTCGACCGGATCACCGACGATGGCGAAGTCCAGAACGTCTCGGTCGGAACCGGAATGGGCGATGACCTGGACTTCTACAAGAACATCGACCAGACGGCGATGCCGTACGGCCAATCGCTCACGGTGCTGTGCTTCGCCGAGTACCTCGTCTCATTCTGCTGAGAATCCCGCGCCTTTCACGAAAAGAGTAAGAACATGACCGAAAAATTCGACATGGGGAGCTTCTCCCTGAACGGCAAAGTCGCCCTGATCACCGGAGCCAGCTACGGCATCGGGCTCGCCATCGCCTCGGCGTACGCCGCCGCCGGCGCCCGGATCGCCTTCAACGATCGCGACCAGGCCGCGGTGGACCGGGGACTCGCGGCATACCAGGAGGCCGGGATCGAGGCCCACGGGTATGTGGCCGACGTCACGGACGAAGACGCGATCGTCGCGATGGTGAAACAGATCGAGCAGGAGGTCGGTTCCATCGACATCCTCGTCAACAACGCCGGCATCATCAAGCGTGTCCCGATGCTCGAGATGAGCGTCGCCGACTTCCGCCAGGTGATCGACGTGGACCTGAACGGTCCGTTCATCGTCGCCAAGGCTGTGCTGCCGGGAATGATCAAGAAGGGTCACGGCAAGATCATCAACATGTGCTCGATGATGTCGGAGCTCGGGCGCGAAACGGTGTCGGCATATGCCGCAGCCAAGGGCGGCCTGAAGATGCTCACGCGCAACATCTGCTCGGAATTCGCCGAGGCCAACATCCAGTGCAACGCCATCGGCCCCGGCTACATCGCGACGCCGCAGACGGCCCCGCTCCGTGAGCTTCAGGACGACGGCTCCCGGCATCCGTTCGATCAGTTCATCATCGCGAGGACCCCGGCCGCACGCTGGGGCACACCGAACGACCTCTGCGGCCCCGCAGTGTTCCTGGCCTCCGACGCGAGCAATTTCGTCAACGGACTGGTCCTCTACGTCGACGGCGGCATCCTCGCCTACATCGGCAAGACCCCTCAGTAACGCGGGACCGCCCGCACCAGCTCGTGAGCTCCATCAATGAAGAAGGTCGAAGAACCAATGAAGATTGCTTTGATAAACGAGAACTCCCAGGCCTCCAAGAACGCCGTCATCTACAAGGCGCTCGCGGACGTGGCCGACGAGAAAGGCTACGAGTCCTTTAACTACGGAATGACCGGTGCGGCGGGCGAGAGCCAGCTGACCTACGTGCAGAACGGTCTCCTCGCCTCGATCCTGCTGGGCACGAAGGCCGTGGACTTCGTCGTCACCGGGTGCGGCACCGGAGTGGGGGCGATGCTGGCTTGCAACAGCTTCCCCGGCGTGGTCTGCGGCCTCGCAATCGAACCGACGGATGCCTATCTCTTCTCCCAGATCAACGGTGGCAACGCGCTCTCCATTCCCTATGCGAAGGGCTTCGGCTGGGGAGCAGAGCTCAACCTCACGCTCATCTTCGAGCGCCTGTTCGCCGAGCCGATGGGCGGCGGGTACCCCAAGGACCGAGTGGTCCCCGAGCAGCGCAATGCCCGCATCCTCACTGAGATGAAGGCCGTCGTGTACAAGCCCCTCATCCAGGTCCTCCAGGAAATCGATCAGGACTTCCTGAAGGAGACCATCGCCACCGAGAACTTCACGGAGTACTTCACCGCGAACGCCGAACCGGGGGAGGTGCGCGACTACATCCTCGCGTCACTCGCCTGACCGGCGAGCGCACTGCTGTACCAACTTCACAATTCGAACTAGACGTCTATCCAAGGAAAGTACCCGAGACGTAAGTCTCTCGCGCCCGAATTCCGACGCGGTCACCACAAAGTTGTGCGTGGGCCCGCGCCCGAATAGGGGTTTCAGCCCGGCGAGCGCACGATGACAGTACTTCTTTCGAAAGCGATCAAAGCAGATCCACTTAGTTTAGGAAGATCAGGGTTAGTCATGACCGGAAGCACGGCAACGTCACTCAAGACGCCGTCCAACGACAAACAGGTTTCATCTCGCAATCTCAAGCGCGCCGCCTTCAGCGGGTGGATCGGGAGCGCACTGGAGTACTACGACTTCACGCTGTACTCCCAGGCCGCCGCGCTGGTGTTCCCCACGGTGTTCTTCCCCACCTCGAGCCCGGCCGTCGCCATCGTCGCCTCTCTGGCCACGTACGGTGTCGGCTATGTGGCGCGGCCGATCGGCGCCATCGTCCTGGGTAACCTGGCCGACCGCCACGGCAGGAAGCACGTCCTCGTCATCGCGATGATGATGATGGGCCTGGCCACGCTCCTCGTCGGCGTCCTGCCGACCTACTCCCAGGTCGGCATCCTCGCGCCGATCCTGCTGGTGGTGCTCCGGCTCGTCCAGGGATTCGCCGTCGCCGGGGAGCTGGGTGCCTCGAACGCCCTCATCGTCGAGCACTCGCCCGACTCGAAGCGCGGCTTCTTCGCAAGCTTCAGCCTCCAGGGGTCCCAGATCGGCAGCATCCTCGCCCTCGCGTTCATGCTCCCGCTCGCATCCGCGCTTCCCGCCGAGGCCTTCCAGACCTGGGGCTGGAGGATTCCGTTCCTGCTGAGCGCGGTCGTCATCCTCGCCGGCTACCTGATCCGCCGCAATATCGAAGAGCCGCCCGCCTACCTGAAGCAGTCCCAGGTCAAGGAGTTCAAGACCCCGGCGATCGAACTGTTCCGTCGCTACCCGCGCATGCTCCTCATCTGCGTGATCAGCACCCTGGCCAACGTGATCGGCACGGCGACCCTGGTCTTCGGTGTCACCTACGGCAAGCAGGAGAGCTACGGAGTCGGCTTCACGACGAGTGAGTTCCTCTGGATCATCCTCATCATCAACTCTGCCTCTGCCCTGACGATCCCGCTGTTCGGGAAGCTGTCGGACGTCTTCGGCAGGAAGGCGCTCATGATCACCGGCGCCCTCGGCGGCGGTCTCACCTCGATCCCGTTCCTCTTCGCGGTGCAGGAGAAGAACTTCGCCCTGGTGCTGATCCTCGGCGTGCTCGCCATGTCGATCTTCTTCCAGATGTGGAATGCCACGTTTGCCACGGCCTACCAGGAACAGTTCCCCACCCGGCTGCGCGTCACCGGCTTCGCCGTCTCGCAGAACGTCGGCCTGATGCTTGCCGCGTTCGCGCCGGCGATCTTCACGCTGATGGCCCCTCCCGGAACCAGCAACATCCCGATCGTGATCGGCATCACCACCCTGGTGGTCACCGTCATCGCGGCAGGTGCCACCCTGTTCCTCCGCAACGGATCCGGTGAAAGCCTGGCCGAATAGCCGGCACGACAGAAGCCCTCTGCCTCCCCGTGATCACGGGGAGGCAGAGGGCTTCTCCGTGAGTCGCCCAGATGGCGGGCTCGTGCGGGTATTGGTTGTGCACAAAGCGTTCGTGTGCAAAGGTTAGAGCATGACGAGTCCTTTGCTCGAGATGCCGTGCTTCGCCCTGTATGCGGCCTCGCGTGCCGTGAGCCAGGCGTATCGTGCCGTGCTTGCCCAGGAGGACATCACCTACCCCCAGTTCCTGGTGCTCGTCGTGCTTGCTTCCGAGGGTGAGTCCTCAGTGAGCGCGCTCGCGAGCGCCATGTTCCTGGACTCGGGCACCCTGTCCCCGCTCCTGCAACGGCTGGAGGCACGGCAGATCCTGACCCGCGAACGCCGGAAGGGTGACGAGCGCACGGTGATCGTGGCGCTGACCCCCGAGGGGCTGCGCTTGCACGGTCGGGTGACAGGCGCCGTTGACTGTCTGGTTCCCGCCTACGGGATCTCGACGGTCGATGAGCTTCATGGCCTGCTGGATAGCCTGCACGCCATCACCGCGGGTATGTCCGAGCTCACAGGAATCGTGCGCTCCTCGTCGCGAAGCGAACTCGTTGGCTAATTGAGCCCGTCTTCCGCTGTTCCGGCACCCGCTGTGCCGGCACCCGCTGTGCCGGCACTCGCTGTCCCGGCACTCGCTGTCCCGTCACTCACCATTCCGTCACCCAGCATCCCCGCACGGCCCAACCGGAGGAATCACATGCCACTTGAAATCGGCTCGACCCTGAACCTGCAGCTTCGGGAGATCGGCGGGGGTGACCTGAACCTCACCGACTACCGCGGAACCTCGAACGTCTTCGTCTACTTCATGCGTGCTCTGTCGTGCGCCCAGTGCAACGCAGCGGTTCGCACCCTCGCCGCGCAGCAGGATGAGCTGGCGGCGGCGGGAGTCCGGGTCATCGTGGCCGTGCCGGAAGACGAGGCTGCGGCGACCGCATGGAAGGCGAAGCGGGGCGTGCCGTTCCCGGTCGTGATCGGAAAGGACGGAAC
Source organism: Cryobacterium zhongshanensis (assembly GCF_022760445.1). NCBI lineage: Bacteria > Bacillati > Actinomycetota > Actinomycetes > Micrococcales > Microbacteriaceae > Cryobacterium > Cryobacterium zhongshanensis. The sequence continues at coordinate 279,731 of NZ_JALGAR010000002.1, forward strand.
GGCCCACGCCGAAGCGGGACTGCTCCGCAAGGTCTTCGGCGCCATCCAGCAGTCTGGCGGTATTCTGCTCGACAAGGAGGGAACGGTCCGCTACTCCCACATTTCGACCAATCCTGGAACCAGCTATAACAAGGCCGACCTGGCTGCGGCGATCGCCGCACTGACGGCGAGCACGCCCGCCGAGTAGCTCCTGGTGTGAGGGGGTCGTGGCCATTGCTACGACCCCCTTTGTCATGCCTCAATTCGCTCGCGGATTAGAACCACATTCCGTCTAACGGAATGTGACTATGGCGGCATGCTCGGCGGAACAACATAATGTTTGTGACGTCGCGAGCGTCAAGCGGCGCAGTGCCAAGTCGCGAGCGTCTAGCAGCGCAGTGCCGATTAGGGAGCGTCAAGCAGCGCAGTGCAAAGCAGCGCAGTACCACGTCGGGCTGCACCCAGCATCACCGTACCCAGCACCGCCGTACCCAGCATCACCTCACCCAGGGGCGTCCGCAGGCATCAGCACGCTGACGCCTCTTCGGCTGCGCTGCTGACTAGAACTGGCTTGCGTTGTCGGGGTCGTTGGGTTCGGGGTCGAGGTTCCAGACGTCCACGATCGGGGCCGGTGGTTTCGGTGCGGGTTTGCGATGTTTGGGTGATCGCATGTCGGCGGAGGGTTCCACGATGTAGCGGTACCCGGCCGGGGACGTCCACTCGATGCGGCCGTCGCCGAGGTGTCTTGGTGTCCACCGCGTGTAGCTCTTCACCGCGTGGTGATACGGGCAGAGGTGGGCGAGGTTCATCGCGTCGGTTTGGCCGCCGTGTTGCCATTCGACGCTGTGGTCCACGTCGGAGCGTTTCGCGGACCGGCGGCAGCCGGGGAAGGTGCAGGTTTCATCCCGCACCTCGAGCCACTTCTTGAGCGCCGCGGGGACTTTGTAGGTGTCGCGGCCCATGGAGAGCACGACCCCGGTTTCCGGGTGGGTGAGTAGCCGGGTGAAACTCGGCGCACCGGCCGCCAGGCGCCGTGCGGTGTCGGTGTCGATCGGCCCGTACCCGGCCAGGTACCCGGGTTCCTCACTCTTCCCGAGGAGAGTCAGCACGGGGACGGTCACATTCACCTGCGCGGCCACCCCGGCACCGGTCCCGTCCGGGGTGACCCCGCCGATCAGGACGTCGGTGAGTACGTCCGCCGCGAGCTGGGTCAGCGTGCGTTCCTCGTCCGGGCCCTGCAGGGTGAGGGCGGTGTCGAGGGTGCGGTGGTAGGCGGCCTGAATCTTCTCCGCGTCGCCGGTCACATACAGGGAGGCCATGCTGTCGTTGAGGGCCTGGAACACCACGTGTCGCTCCTCGACGCTTTTCTGGTGCCGGGCGGTGATGGTTTCCGGGTGGGTGCGTTCCCGGACCCTCCGGGCCCGGTCGGCGAGCTTCGCCACGGTGAACACTTCCGCGTCGGGCACGAGGACGTCCTCGAACACGGCGCGGGCCCGGGCGGCGGCGTCCGGGTCGCCGTCGACGGTGATGCCCCAGGCCTGATCCATGATCACTTGCGCGTGCCGGTAACTGATCGCCCCGGAGGACAATGCTTCCCGGGTTGCGGGGAGTTCCTCGGCCAGGGTGCGGCTGGCTTCGATCAGGGTCTCCGTCGTGCGCCGCGGCAGTCGGAGCAGGGCGCCGACCTCGCAGGCGAACTCCTCCTTCGTGGCCTCCTCCGGCGACCACGGCGGGCGCCGCCCGCCGGCCAGCACGGCGGCCTCGGCTCGGGCCCTCCCGACGTCGATGAGTACCCGCTGCGCGGTGTAGATCGCATCGGCCCGTTTCGCGGCGGCCCGGTTCATCTCCCGGTCCGCCTCCTTGATCGCCTCGTAGACCTCGGCGAGGGACGGCTCCACCAGTTCGAGGTGGCGGGCGTTGAGGTAGCTATCGGGAGTGGTGTCGGGCGGGACGTCAGTGGGGATGTCGGGCGGGATGTCCGGAGGGGTGTCCGGAGGGGTGTCTGCAGGGGCCCGGGGAGGGGTCCCTGGCGGTGGTTCCGCCGTGCTGTCCAGGTGAGTTTCTGAGGGTTTTTCAACTGTCATGGGGGCACTCTATGGACCACCACCGACATTCCATCGGCATCCGCCACCCCACACATGCCCTGTGGAAAACCCGGTCAGAGAAACTTTGTTGAGGACGGGCCGCTCCGGGGTCGGTCGTGGCGAGCACGCTGTGTTCCCCGGCCCCTGGGCTAGATCAGCTGCCGCTTCTCGATCTGTTCGAAGGTGCTCGTCGCGTCCCGGAGTCCGCCCCACAGGACCGCCTGTCCGGCGGCCAGGGAAGCGGGGACATCGAGGATCCGCTGGTTGCTGCTGCCCCGGAACTGCAGTTTCAGGTCGCGTTTCGCGAGCTCGAACCGGCCGTCGACCAGGACGTCGATTCCGCGGAGCATGGCCAGCTTGTCCGGGCTCTCGAGCAGCAGCTCTTCGAAGGTGTACCCGGTCCAGGACCAGACGTCCTTCGACGAGCCGAACTCCCGGCGGACCCGATCGATCAACCCGAGACACACCCCGGTGTTGAGGAAGGGTTCGCCGCCGAGCAGGGTCAGGCCCTGGACGTATTCCTGACCGAGGTCCGCGAGGATCTGGTCTTCGAGCGCCTGGGTGTATTCCTGGCCGTAGCGGAAGCTCCAGGTGGCTTCATTGAAACAGCCCTCGCAGGCGAACAGGCACCCGGACAGGTACAGGCTGCACCGCACGCCTTCGCCGTCAACGAAGACGAAGGGCTTGTAATCCCCAACGTACCGCTGGCTCAGTTTCTCCGACAGCCACTCGCCGGGCTGCGGGTTACGCATCCTCGGAGACCGATGCCGCTGCATCCGCCCCGCTGACGCCCGTGGTGCCCGCCATGTGCTTGACCCGGGACGTGATCTCCATGTGCCGGCCGTGCACCATCGGACGAGCCTGCGGGTTGCCGAGGTAGCCGCACGTGCGCTTGACGACGTCGCAGGTCATCGGGTCGGCATTGCCGCACTCGGGGCACTCGAAGCCGCGTTCCGTCGCGTCGAAGTCGCCGGAGAAACCGCAGGCGTAACAACGGTCGATCGGGGTGTTGGTGCCGAGGTAGCCGATCCGGTCGTAGGAGTAGTCCCAGACCGCCTCGAGGGCCTTGGGGTTCTGCTGCAGGATCGGGTATTCGCAGTAGTGGATGAACCCGCCCGACGCGAACTGAGGGTAGTCCTTCTCGAAGTCGAGCTTCTCAAACGGCGTCGGGCTCTTGCGCACGTCGTAGTGGAAGCTGTTGGTGTAGTAGTCCTTGTCGGTGATGTCGGCCACCGTGCCGAACTTCGCGGTGTCGAGCCGGCAGAACCGGTCGGTCAGGCTCTCGCTCGGGGTCGAGTACACGCTGAACTGGTAGCCGTACTCATTGCTCCATTCCTGGGTGCGGTCGTGGAGCGTGCGCAGGATGTCGACGGTGAAGTCTTTCGCTTCAGGGTTGGACTCCCAGGCTCCGCCATAGAACGCCGCAGCCACTTCGTAGAGGCCGATGTAGCCGAGCGACACCGTGGCGCGCTTGTCTTTGAACAGGGTGTCGACCGACTGGCCGGCTTCCAGGTGCTGACCGAATGCGCCGTAGACGTAGAGGATCGGTGCGTTCTCCGGGGTCGCTTCCTTGCAGCGCTCGATCCGGAAGAGCAGGGCATCGCGGGCGATGCTCACGCGCTCGGCGAGGATGCTCCAGAACTTGTCCTTGCTTCCGGCGGCCTCGAGGGCGATCCGCGGCAGGTTGAGCGTCACGACTCCGAGGTTCATCCTGCCCTCTGAGACGTCGTTGCCGTCTTCGTCTGTCCAGCCCTGGAGGAAGGACCGGCAGCCCATCGGTACCTTGAAGCTACCGGTGAGCTCGACGATCTTGTCGTAGTTCAGGATGTCCGGGTACATGCGCTTGGTCGAACACTCGAGCGCGAGCTGCTTGATGTCGTAGTTCGGGTCGGTCGGGTCGAGGTTGAGGCCGCGCTTGACCGTGAAGATCAGCTTCGGGAAGATCGCAGTACGCTTCTCCCGGCCGAGTCCCTCAATGCGGATCTGCAGGATCGCCTTCTGGATTTCGCGCTCGAACCAGCTGGTGCCGAGGCCGAAGCCGAGCGAGGTGAACGGGGTCTGCCCGTTCGACGTGAACAGGGTGTTGATCTCATATTCGAGGCTCTGCATCGCGTCGTAGATGTCCTTGAGGGTCTTCTCCTCCGCGAACTGCTGGTGCTGGGACTCGTCGGCTATCCACGTCCGGGCGTCGGCCAGATGCTTCTGGAGGTTCTTCTCCGCGTAGGGGGCGAGCACCTCGTCGATGCGGTTGCCCGAGCATCCGCCGTATTGGCTGGACGACACGTTCGCGATGATCTGCGAGATCTGAGCGGTGGCCGTCTGGATCGAGCGGGGCGGGTCGACGTCGGCGTTGCCGATCCGGAAGCCGGTGCTGAGCATCGTCTTGAAGTCGATGAGGCAGCAGTTCGTCATCGGGGCATAGGGGTGGTAGTCGAGGTCGTGGTAGTGCAGGTCGCCCTTCTGGTGGGCGTTGGCCACGTGCGGCGGCAGCATCTTCAGCCCGATCGCCTTGCCCACCGCTCCGGCGGTCAGGTCGCGCTGGGTGTTGAAGACGTCGCTGTCCTTGTTGGCGTTCTCGTTGACGACCGTTTCGTCTTTACTGATCAGCTTGATAATCGAGTGGTTGATGTCGGTTGACTTGCTGCGCGCGAAGTCGCGCTGGATCCGGTAATTGATGTACGCCTCGGCGGCGTCGTATTCCTTGCTGTCCAGCAGGGCGTGTTCCACGATGTTCTGGACCTCGTAGATCTTGATGTCCACGGCGAAGCGGGACGCTATCTCGCGGTCGACGCGGGCGACCAGGTCGCGGATAATCCGGTGCGTGAGCGGGGTCAGTTCACCGTTCACTTCCGTGAAGCTCTTGGCTAGCGCGGCGTAGATTCGTGCGTCATCGAATGCGAGCCGGCGACCGTCGCGTTTCGCCACCATGAGTGTGCTGAGACTGCTGCCAGCCGTAAGTGTCCCGGTGCCGGGGGTTTCCATCTTCAACACGCGCTGCCGTCTCCTTGACTAATACTCCCCACGACAATCGAGCGGGACAGTAAGTCGGGCGAAAGACCATATCTAGTGGTTGGGGCGTGAGATCGATACTACCTGTTGTGGTCAGACCACAGCAGCATATTCTGCATCGCGTCGCAGAAATCGAGATGGCGGCATCAATCGTTCCGGACCGCACTCGGGCTCGGTCGAAGGCCTGCAGGGTGGGGCTGCGCGGTGCGTGGGCAGCCTGGCGAGGGGCTGCGTGGTGACGCCTGGCGAGGGGCAGCCTGGCGAGGGGCTGCGTGGTGACGCCTGGCGAGGGACAGCCTGGCGAGGGGCTGCGTGGTGCGGAGGCCTGTGGGCAACTCCGCACCACGCGCACGGCGATGCCCCGCTATCGCGCATGAACTCGCGTCGTGCCTGGTTCGGACATGCCGGTTACGGCGTTCCCCCCGGAACTGTAACCTAGACATGTCCAACCGAAGGTAAGCGTAGCAGACGTTAGACATGTCCAATGTTCGGTTCCGGAACCGACCTGGATGTGGCATGGATAGGGGAGTCGCCATGGATCACGACGAACGTCGAGAGCGGGCCAGCGAGCTGGTCGCGGCGCTCAAGCTGCCACGGCCGCTGACCGCGGAACTGCTCCACCGGCATATGGAAGGGCTGCGGCACAAGCGGATCGTTATCCGCGCGGCGAGTGCCCGGATGATGGAATCCGGGGTGTGCGGACTCTGGATCGCGGTCGATGGTGAGGACTTCGAACGGATTCATTACGCTCCAACCGAGTCCGCCGTGCACCGCCAGCAGTTCATCAACCACGAATTCGGACACATGATCCTCGACGGGGAGAAGGTCCTTCTACCGGCTGAACGGGTCGCGCTTCTCGCTCCCCTCATCCCCTATGACGCGATCGTGCATGCCCTGGCCCGGAGCAGCTTCACCGAGGAGCAGGAAGCGCTCGCTGAGGCCATCGGCGATTGCCTGGCCTTGACGATGTTGACCGATAGCACCGACGTTCGGCGCGGTCCGCAGACCGGATTCGGGCGGGTGCTCTGATGGTCGTGATCGTGCAAGTGATCGTATGTTCCCTCCTCTGGATCGCAACCCTGGTCTGCCTGCCTTCCGCGTTCCGTGGGCGTCGGCGGCTGCTGTTCTGGCTCCTGGCCACCTTCGCAGTACTCATGACGCTCCAGCCCGACCCCGTCTACGCAGTGATCGACTCCGCCATCGGCGGCGTGAACGTGACCTACTTCGTATTACACGCCGTCGCGATTGTTGCCGTTGCGCTCGTGAACAGCCTTGTTCAGGCGGCGGCCTCGCCCGATGGGATCACCCGGCGTCAGGCGAAAGTGACCGGGAGCGTGACGGTCGCGGTCATCGTTGTTCAGGCGGTCTTGTTCTTCGGAGCGGACTGGCGGATCACGGACGATATCCACCATTCGTTCTTCGACCGCTGGGACTACACGATCTATGCGTCGACGACCTGGGTCGTTTTCGCATACTTCTCGGTTTCGGTTGCTCTCGCTTGCCTGGCCGACATGCGCCGCCAGCGCCGTACCCTGACCCGGGTTTCCCTCGGCTTCGTGGCGCTCGGCTGTCTCGGAGTGTTGATCTGGGCGCTCGTCAGCATCACCAACGCCACGATGACGGTCATGCACCACGATTCCGACTTCACCAACTGGTCACGGCCGCTCTATTTCACTACCTTGCTTCTTTCTCCCCTGTGCATGGTCGTCGGACTCGGGCTCACGGCCGCCGTTGACGGAACGCTCACGGTGCAACGCCGGGTTCGGGACCGCGTCCTGTTGTGGCGACTTTCCCCACTCTGGGAGCGCCTTCTTGCCTCGTCCCCTGAGCTCAGCATGGACGCGTCGGTTCCAAGGATCCGGCTGGTCCTCTCCCGCGATCCGGCAGCGCGGCTCTACCGTCGCTACGTCGAGATCAGGGATAGCCTGCTGCTGTATCCTCAGCACATATCTCGCTCGGAACAGGTCCTCCTGACCGCCACTGAACGTCAGACTCATCCCGAAATGGCAGGCGAACACACGGTATGACCGACAACTCGACGAGCGGCCCCGCTCCGTCAACACCACAGGTCGAATTAGCTCGCAAGCTGAATCTGCTCCTCGACGTCGTGGTCGCAGAGGGGAACACCCCGCACACCTACCGTGAAATCGCCGAGGGCCTTCGGGAGAAGTCCCTGTCGCTCTCCCGCGCCCGGTGGGCGTACATGATCGCGGGGTCCGGTCCGCTCGTCACGGACGTGGAGCTCCTGACCGGAATCGCCGAGTTCTTCCGAATTCCGCCCGCGTACCTCCTGGGGTCTGATGACGACCTCCCTGAACGAGTGGATGCCCAACTCGCCTTCGTGAAGAAGATCCGCGCCCAGCGCGTGGTCACCTTCGCTGCGCGGACCCTGGGTGACGTTTCCCCGGAAACCCTGCGCACCATCACCCAGCTCCTGGAAGACGACGGCCTCGAGTAGCTCCGCCCGATCCCGCTCAGCCGAGCGAACTCAGGCGGCGATCGTCAGGACGAGTGCGAGGGCGGCGGGGAAGAACTGGAGCGAGGCCGCACGTCGGTAGGAGCGGCCCGTCGAAGCGAGGACGATCCCGGCGATCGACATGCAGGCCGTGCCGAAGATGACGGCCGTCTTGCCCGCAGTGAACGCGGATCCGGACTGCGCGAGCAGCACGACACCGACGAGTACCCCGCCGGCGAGCGCGAGGTTGTAGAAGCCCTGGTTGTATGCCATCGACCGGATCGTTGCCGCTTCCTCGTGCGAGGCGATCCCGAATCGTCCGTAGACGGACGGCCGCATCCACAGCACGCTCTCGAACACGAAGAAGACGACGTGCAGCAGGGCGGCGACGGTGGCGACGATTTGGGCGGCGATGAGCATGAATTCCTCCGGAATATTGTGGACCAATCGGTACGGAATCTATTCTGCCGTATCCGCGTCCCGAGCGCGACCACAGGAAACGACGGCCACCGGGGTGCTGAACAGACGGCAAACAGTGGCGGTTTCGAGGTTCGCGGGCCGTCGACACGGCCATGATCAATCATGCGATCACTTCTCGACGCCTGGATCGGCCCCCATACGGGTGATCGTGTGGTCTGCCTCACCGATCTGGCCACGGATGCGCAACTCATCTCCGCGAGTACCCCGGTTTCCGAAATCGACAGGATCTTCCGGTCCGAGCGCCAGCTCCGTTCCATCGTCGTCCAGGAGGGTGAGATCTATTCGCTGCTCTCCCGCGATCAGGTTGAATACACCCTGACCGGACGACTCGGCTACGGCCGCGGACTGCACAGCCGGTCGACCGCGGCCCAGCTCGTCCCCGAACGGTCGCTGGCGCTCGACGGGAGCATGAACCTCGCCCAGGCGGCCCAGCGCATCCTCGTCCTGCCCGAAGACGTCCGGTACCGCGACGTGCTCGTGCTCACCGAGGAGGGCCCCCGGGTCGTGTCGGTGTCCCAGATCTTCCAGCAACTCTCCGCTGACTTCCGTTACGCGGCCCTGCACGATTCCCTGACCGGGCTGCCCAATCGTCGCCAGCTCGAGGAACGCGCGGCCGCGATCCTCGAGGCCGGCAGAGACTTCGCCGGTATGGCCGCGCTGTACATCGACCGGGTTCAAGGCCGTCAACGACAGTCACGGTCACCGGGTGGGCGACCAGGTGCTCGTCGCCTTCGCCGATCGCCTGCGGGAGCACTCTCGGCCGGCAGATATCCTCGGCCGCCTGGGCGGGGACGAATTCGTCGTGCTCCTCGACAGCGTCACGAAGGCCCAGGCCGCATCCTTCGCCGAGCGCATCCACGCGAGTGCGGCCCGTCCCTTCGCCTGCGAGGGGCGGCACCCGCACGTCTCCGCGACGATCGGAATCGCGATGGCCGAAGACACGGGGGAGTCCGGCGACCTGCCTCGGCTCGAGGTGCTCCTCAGGAACGCCGACGACGCCATGCGAGCCCAGAAACAGGCGGGAAGCCGGTCGGCGAAGCCGGCCATGCTCGCCGCAGCGTCCTCGGCTCAGGGATTCTGACCGCGCCGTCCGCGCGTGCCCTCGGGGTCGTCAGCCGATGCGGGCGACCGTGACCGCGATCTCGGCGATGACCGGGTCTCCGGCGCGACTGAAGTGCTCCGCGATGGCGTCGTGAACGCGGCGGCAGACATCCGGTGCAGCATGGTCGGGGCCGACGCCGATATTCGCGGCGATGGAGAGTCCGCCGGAGCGCTCGACGACGACGACCGGATTGGGAGCGTCCACGCTCGGGATCAGCGCGGCGACGACCGAGGTGACGACCGTGGCCAGGAGGGGGCCGGCCGGGTAGAGCGCGTCGACGCCGGGGACGGCGAGGATGTCGTCGTCGAGTCGATCGGGTGCGACGGCGGGCTCACTCATCGGCGTCTCCTTCGGGGGTCGACGGGGTCGTCCTGAGGTACAGGTCGGTGACCGTGATGTCGACGGCGGCGATCGAGAGTTCGGTCTGCTGCACGAGCACCGCGTAGACCGACGCGCGCAGGCGGGCCGTGAGTACCGGGACGCTCTCGCCGGCATCCATCCCGTCGGTACCCACCGAGACCTCGAGGCGCACCGTGATCGGCGCCCCCGGCTCGGTGACGTCGCCGTCGAGGCGGCAGCGACTGATCAGGATGCCGTCGATTCCGTCCCCCGCGGTGCGCAGGACACCGATCACCGCGCCTTCGGTCAGCGCCAGCCGGGCGACCGGTGAGTCGGACGCGAGCGGGATCCGCCGGCCGGCCCGGGTTTCAAGCCGGATGCTGTCGATGATGGTCGCGACCCAGCCGTCGTTCCGCGCTGCTTCCCGGTCCACGGCGGCCGAATCGACCCGGCGCAGCGCTGAGCGGAGCCGCTCGAGCCGGGTGAGTGCCGTCGTGCATGCCGGGGAGTCGTCGATGCTCGAATCGCTCGGGGTGCGGCCGCGGTCGAGGTAGTCGTTGAGGTCCTCGATCGTGTGCCCGGACAGGCGGGCCTGTTCCTCGGCCTGTTCCTCGGGGTCGAACGCCACAAAGGGGGTGTCTGGGGTGCTCATCGCCAGTCCTCCAATTCCCGCAGCAGGGTTTTTCGGGCGCGTGCCAACAAGCCTCGCACGGTCGACACGGGCAGGTCGAGTTCTTCGGCGATATCGGTGTAGCTGTATTCGCCGAGTTCCCGCAGCGTCCAGCAACGCCGCTGGTCGTCGGGCAGTTCCGCGAGGCAGCGTGCGAGCGCCTCGGCCTGTTCCTGCGTCTCGGCGACGTGGTGCGGCGTGAGGGCGGCCGGGGCCGCGGCATCCGTCTCGGTGATGTCCGCGTGGTCGCGGCGGGCGCGCACCCGGTCGATGCTCTTGCGCCCGCAGATGCGCATCAGCCAACTCTTCACGGCCGCGCCGTTCTCGAGGGTCGGCAGTTGCCGCCAGGCCGTGATGAACGACTCCTGCACCACATCGTCCGTTTCGTCGTTCGAACCCAGGATCCGGGTCGCGTGCACCCGCATCAGCGGGCCGTGGCGGCGGACGAGGACCTCGAAGGCGCGCACATCGCCGTCGGCCGCACGGTCGGCGAGGAGGGCATCGGAGGCGGTGTCCAGAGCGGATGCGACGGCGAGCCTGGTAACTGTTGTCATCACGTCCTTCCCGAATCACCCGGTGGTGGGTTGAATCAATTTTCGATCTCCGCGTGACGAAACGGTTGCGGACTCCGTCATACCAGTGACGATCACCACGATCATCGCCCATCGACAACGAAAGAATACCTATCATGGCGCTTTCCCGTGCTCTTCGCGGTATTTCCGATCGCGACTCGTCTGGCGGTGCGTCCGGTGGCGATTCGCCCGGCGGGCAGACCGTCATCAGCGACAGTGTCGTCGCCAAGGTCGCGGGGGTCGCCGCCCGTGGCGTGACCGGGGTGCACTCCCTCGGCAGCGCTCCCGTCCGTGCCTTCGGCGCCATCCGGGAGGCCCTGAGCGGAACGGACCTGAGCCAGGGCGTCAGCGTGACGGTCGGCGACACGGACGTCGTCGTCGACATCGTCATTGTGGCGGAGTACCCCGTTCCCGTGCATGAGGTCGCGGCCGAGGTGCGGGCGAGCATCACCCGGGCGATCGAGGACTTCGTCGGCCTCGCGGTGTCGGCGGTGAACGTCACGGTCAACGACGTGCACCACCCCTCAGAAGACGACCAGACTTCCCGCGCAACCGCGTCGGGCATTCCCAGAGAAACACCGAGAGAAAGTGACAACACGATGAGCGCATCGGACAAGATCAAGAACGCGGCCGAAGACCTCAAGGGCAAGGCCAACGAGGCCATCGGCAAGGCCACCAACGACGACTCCAAGGTCGCCGAGGGGCGCGCGGAGCAGGCAGCCGCGAGCGCCAAGAAGGCCGGCGAGAACATCAAGGACGTCTTCAAGGACTAGTCCTGTCTCGGCGCGGCGGGCCCCGGCCTGCCGCGCCGATGTCGTGTCACCGCACGACTGCTTCACCGCAGGACCGTTTCACCGCACGACCGATTCACGGCACCACCGTTTCACCACATCATTCGCAACCACGCGTGACCAATATAGAAAAGAGCACCCCATGGGCTTCTTCGGTTTCCTTCTCCTCGGCCTGATCGCCGGGGCCATCGCCAAACTCATCCTCCCCGGCCAGCAGGGCGGCGGCTGGTTTGTGACCCTGCTCCTCGGTGTCGTGGGAGCGCTCCTCGGCGGGTTCCTCGGCGGCATCCTGTTCAACGCCCCGCTGCAGGACTTCTTCTCGCTGCAGACCTGGCTCCTCGCCATCGGCGGCTCCATCGTCGTCCTCCTGATCTACGGCCTCGCGACGGGTCGTCGCCGCGCGGCCTAAGCATCCGTTTGCCCCCCATTCTGGTGGGGCGCCGCGCATTGACAGGGCCGAAAGGTCACCCGTTAATGGTTCCTCCGGCGCCCCAACCCGACTGTCTTCCGTGCCGCCCCGGCGCGGAAGACAGGGGCCCAGAATGGAGCTCAGCGACATGGACGTTCAGCCAGGCATTCCTGCGGCCGGTAGTCACCGGCCGACCGGCGGATTCAGGAGAAGCCGCCCCCGTTGGATCGCCTGGGTCTCGACCTTCGTGCTCGCACTCGTCTCCGTCGGAGTCGCCGACGGATTCGCCGCCCTTCCCGCAAGCGCCGCCGTTCCCGCCGTCATCACGCTCACGTTCGACGACGCGAACGCGGACCAGATGACCGCCGCCTCGATCCTCAAGGCGAACGGGCTGCACGGCACCTTCTACACACCGTCCGGCTACGTCAATCAGCCGGGCTATCTGACGGTCGCGCAAATGCAGAGCCTCGTCGCCGACGGCAACGAGATCGGCGGACACACCGTGACGCACCCCGACCTCGCGACCCTGCCGACGGACGAGGCCACCCGCCAGGTCTGCAACGACCGGGTCAACCTCACCAACTGGGGATTCCGGGTCACGAGCTTCGCCTACCCCTTCGCCTCGCTGCTCACGCCCGCGACCGAGACCATCGTCAAGAACTGCGGGTACAACAGCGCCCGTGGCCTCGGCGACATCCAGACCCGGTTCGGTTGCACCGGCTGCGCGCTCGCCGAGACCATCCCGCCGGCGGATCCGTACCTGACCCAGGCTCCCGACGAGGTCGACAACACCTGGAGCCTGACGGATCTCAAGAACACCGTCACCCAGGCCGAGACCGCAGGCGGCTGGCAGCAGCTGACCTTCCACCACATCGCGACCGGGCTCACCGACCCGCTCACGATCAGCCCGACGCTGTTCACCCAGTTCGTGCAGTGGCTGAAGACCCGCCCGGCCACGACGACGATCAAGACGGTCGACCAGGTCATCGGCGGCACGGTGAAGGCCGTCGTCTCCGGCCCGGCCGTCACGCCCAAGCCGGCCGGCAGCAACCTCGTGTCCAACCCCGGCTTCGAAACCCTCACGGCCGGGGTTCCGCAGTGCTGGCAGGGTGCCTCATTCGGCACGAACACCCCTGCCTTCACCACTGTCACTCCGGGACGCAGCGGCAACCGGGCCGGCCGCCTGACCGTGACGGGCTACTCCAACGGTGACGCGAAATGGCTGCCGACCCCCGACCTCGGCGGATGCGCCCCGGCAGCCACCCCGGGCACGGCCTACGCGCTCGCGGCCTGGTACAAGTCCACGGCGGCGACGCAGATCGAGGTCTACTACCGCACCGGACTCGGGTCCTGGACCTACTGGACCGCAAGCCCACTCTTCGCGGCGTCCGCGACCTACCAGAAGGCGAGCTGGACGACCCCGGCCCTGCCGGCGGGCGCGAGCGCGATCACGTTCGGGCTCAACCTCCTGAGCAACGGCACCCTGACCACGGACGACTACACGGCCTTCGACGCCGCAACCCTGCCCGTACCGCCGCCGCCGGCCCCCGGAACCAACCTGGTTCAGAACTCGAGCCTGGAGACCGCCGGCGTCGCCGCCCTCCCGCAGTGCTACCAGATCGGCGGCTACGGCACCAACACCGCCGCGTTCACGACCGTCGCGACGGCGCACAGCGGAACCAAGGCGGAAAAGCTCGTCGTGACGAACTACGCCAACGGTGATGCGAAGCTGCTGCCGAGCCTGGACAGCGGGGCCTGCGCCCCGCCCGCGATCGCCGGGCACACCTACTCGCTCCGGGCCTGGTACACGTCGACGACGTCCACCCAGTTCGCCGTCTACTACCGCGATGCGAGCGGGACCTGGCAGTACTGGACGTCGAGCCCGTGGCTCGCGACGGCATCCGCTTTCACCCAGGCGAGCTTCACCACCCCGGTGCTGCCGGCCGGCGCCACCGCGATCAGTTTCGGGCTGAACCTGTTCAGCAACGGAACCCTCGTGACCGACGACTACGCGATCTTCGACACGGTCGGGGCCCCCGCGCTGTAACGGTGGCGGATGCTGGGCGCGACACCTGGGGCCGCGCCCGGCATCCGCTGGTCGTTGCCCGGTCGTGCCTGTCTCAGATCCAGTCGTTGCGCTTGAAGAGCAGGTAGAGGAGCGTGGAGAGGCCCACGATGAGCGCGATGGAGCTGTAGAAACCGCCCAGTTCGCTGAAGCCGGGGTAAGGGACATTCTGGCCGTAGAAACCGGTGATTGCCGTGGGCACCGCGATGATCGCCGCGTACCCGGTGACCTTCTTCGTGATCACGTTGAGCCGGTTGCCCTGGATCGCGAGGTTGGCCTCGAGCACGCTCGTGGCGAGGTCCCTGAGGCTCTCGGTCCACTCCATCGCGCGCAGCACGTGGTCGTAGACGTCCTGGAAGTACGGCGCCATGTCGTTCGGCAGCAGGTGCACGTCCCGGCGCAGCAGGGTGTTGACGACCTCACGCATCGGCAGGATCACCCGGCGCATCAACACGAGGCTCTTCCGGAGATCGAAGGAGCGGCGCTGCACGGCCTCCTGGTCGCTCCTCGGTTCGAAGAGCTGGCTCTCGAGCTCCTCGACCTGTTCGTCGAGGGCCTCGACGGCCTCGAAATAACCGTCGACGAGGAAGTCGAGGAGGCCGTGCAGGAGGAACGCGACACCATTCGAGGCGAGGTCGGGGGAGGAATCCCAGCGGGCTACGACGGCGTCGATGTTGAAATCGGGGTCCTTGTGCACGGTGACGAACGCGCGGTCGGTGATGAAGGCGGCGATCTCCGACGTTTCCACGTCGGCTGTCTCCGGCGAGAAGGTGATCGCATACGCGGACAGGAACAGGTGGTCGGAATACCGGTCGAGTTTGGGACGCTGGTGCAGCTTCATGGCGTCCTCGACGGCGAGGGCGTGCAGACCGAGTTCCTCTGCGAGCAGGTCGAGGTCGGCTTCCTCGGGCGAGCAGAGGTCCACCCAGACCACGCAGCCCTCGTCGGCGAGGTGTTCGGAGACGTCGGCGAGCGGGAAGCCCTCATCGACGAGGTCCCCGTTCCGGTAGCAGCGGGTTTTCGGTGTGCGCACACCTCAGTCAATCAGCATCCGCTCGGCCGCGGGGCCAACGCCCCTGCCGAGTCTCAGCGCCGCCCGGGACGAGTCTCAGGCCGCCGTGTAGGGCTCGTCGAGGTTGTGTGACGTTGCTTTACGTTTCGTGACCGGGCGTGACCGGCGGGAATGTCGCCCAGGGCATTCGGTGAATAACGTCGTCTCGAGGCCACCCAGGTCTCGTGACCAGTCCGGGTGCCTCGGGGCACGCCGTCCACCGAATGGAAGTGAAGCCCATGTCCACCAAGACCCCCACCACTGCTCGTCGCGCGGGGATGCGCCTCGCCCTCGGCGCGGCATCCGTCGCCCTGCTCGCCACCACCCTGAGCGGATGCGCCGCCTCGGCCGATGCCGCCTCCGTCGGCGCCTCGGCAGGCCCCGCCGCAGAGCTCCGGCTCGGCTACTTCGACAACGTCACCCACGCCCCCGCCCTCGTCGGACTCGAGAACGGCCTGCTGCAGGATTCCCTCGGCAGCACCAAGCTCAGCACCCAGATCTTCAATGCCGGCCCCGCGACGATCGAGGCGCTCAGCGCCGGGGCGATCGACGCGGCATACATCGGCCCGAGCCCGGCCGTGAACAGCTATATCAAGAGCAAGGGCGAGTCGATCAAGATCGTCGCAGGCGCGACGAGCGGGGGAGCGGCCCTCGTCGTGCGCGACGGCATCAACTCCGCAGCGGACCTGAAGGGCAAGACCCTCGCCTCCCCGCAGCTCGGCAACACCCAGGATGTCGCCCTGCGGTCCTGGCTCAGCGGCCAGGGCTTCACGACGGACACGTCCGGCGGTGGTGACGTGAAGATCACGCCGACCGACAACGCCCAGACGCTCACCCTGTTCCAGAGCGGTGCGATCGACGGCGCCTGGCTCCCGGAGCCGTGGGTCTCCCGCCTCGTCGTCGACGCGGGCGCGAAGGTGCTCGTCGACGAGTCCTCGCTCTGGCCCGACGGCGCATTCCCGACGACGGTGCTGCTCGTCCGCAAGGCCTTCCTGACCGAGCACCCGGACACCGTGCAGGCGCTCGTGGCCGGCAACGCGGCATCCGTCGACTGGCTGACGAAGAACCCGGCGGATGCCGCGACCGTGATCAACAAGAAGCTCACCGCCGACAGCGGCAAGGCACTCTCCGACGCCGTGATCACCCGCGCACTGACCAAGGTGACGTTCTCGACCGACCCGCTCGCGTCAACGTTCGCGGTGAGCCTCAAGAACGGCGTCACGGCCGGTACAACCAAGACCGGCGACCTGACGAACCTCTTCGACCTCACCGCGCTCAACAAGGTGCGCACGGCGGCCGGCGAGCCCCCGGTCTCCGCGGCCGGCCTCGGCGCCGAGTAGCGCCGAGCCGCCGCGTGTCCTCCGCGAAAGCGGGTGAATCGTCGGTTTCAGTGCGTCAAACCGACGATTCGCCCGCTTTCGCGTGAGGGGGAGGCGAGGAGGGCGACGAGAGCGAGGATCGCCAGGGCGAGGACGAGGCTCACCGGGCCTGTACCGAGGTCGAGGCCGCCCCGCGCGGGTGAGACGGCGGCCCAGTCGGCGAAGGATGCCCCGAGCGGCCGCGTCAGGACATACGCGAACCAGAATGCGAGCGTCGCATTCATGCCGAAGCGGAGATACGCCACTGCGGGGATCGCGATGAGCACGGCGAAGACGATCCCGGACGCGAGGTAGCCGAGCCCGAAGGTCATCGCGGTCAGGTCGCCGGCCGCCGTGCCGAGCGCGAAGGTCGTGAGCACCGTCGCCCAGTAGAAGCACTCGCGGCGGCGGGCGACGATGCTGTGGATGGAGAGCGACTTCTCGGTCGTCCGCCAGGCCAGGAAAAGGGCGGCGAGTGCGAGGACGAAGGCGACCGTGGAGACGAGGTAGGGGATTCCAAGGCCGACGTGCACGGCATCCGCTGCCATGGTGCCGAAGATGCTCACCATGACGACGGCGAGCCAGTAGACCCCCGCGACGTACCGGCGGAGGGCGAACTGCAGGAGCAGAATGGCCAGCAGGCCGAGGCCCGCGAGACCGACGGCGAGGGGCGGGTCGATCTGGTGCACGAGGTAGTCGGCTGTCGTCTCGCCCATCCCGGTCGTGAGCACCTTGGCGACCCAGAACGCGGCGGTCACCTCGGGGACCCTGCTCAGCATCGGCCGGGTGCTCTGCTCGATCTCTGCCACGTTCGCTCCGCTCGTCAGCCCTCCACGCTACGGAGCGGCGGGCGCGGAACGGTGGCGGATGGGGTCCGCGGTCAGGTTGCGGTCAGGCGCACCACCACGGAGTAGCCGTGCATCAGCGGCCGGAGCACCGATCGTCAGTGGCGATCGCGTCGATCGAGGCCCGGTGCGGCCGTCCGGGGAGGATCGCGCGCACGGCCCCGCTCCCGTGTTCGCCGAGGGCGTGAGCCGGGGAGGGCCAACGCAGGCGGAGCCCGAGTACATTGGCCGGCATCCGCAGTGACTGCGGGCAAGGGAAAGGGGAAGACGGGCGATGACCGAGGCAGGGGACGAGACCACCGAGGGTCCGCTCGACGCGTACTCCCGGGTCGTGACCGAGGTCGCCGCGACCGTGACCCGCCAGGTCGCGGCGATCGAGATGTCGGTCACCACGCCGCGCGGCCGGGTGCGCCGCGGCGCCGGTTCGGCCGTGCTCTACTCCGCAGAGGGCTACCTGCTCACGAATGCCCACGTCGTGCTCGGGGCGGATGCCGGCCTCGCCCTCTTCTCCGACGGCACGAGCAGCGCACTCGAGATCGTCGGCTCCGATCCGCTCTCCGACCTCGCCGTGCTCCGTTCCCCTGCCCTGACCCTGCCGGAACCCGCCCGGCTCGGCAACGCCGACACCCTCCGCGTCGGCCAGCTCGTCGTCGCGGTCGGCAACCCGATGGGCCTCGCCGGCTCGGTGACCGTCGGCGTCGTCAGCGCGCTCGGGCGCTCGCTGCCGACCCGGTCCGGTTCGGCGGCCCGGGTCATCGAAGACGTCATCCAGACGGATGCCGCACTCAACCCCGGCAATTCCGGCGGGGCGCTCGCCGACTCGCGGGGCATCGTCGTGGGCATCAACACGGCCGTCGCCGGCGTCGGCCTCGGCCTCGCCGTGCCGATCAATCCCACGTCCCGACGCATCATCGACGCTTTGCAGCGGGATGGCCGGGTGCGCCGGGCATACCTCGGCCTCGTCAGTACACCGATACCGCTGCCGCCCGACGTTGCCGCCCGCGTGCACCAGGACGTGGCCCTGCGGGTCGTGGACGTGATCGCGCGTTCGCCCGCCGATCGGGCCGGCCTCAAGCCCAACGACCTGATCCTCGCCGCGGGGCGCGAACCGGTCAGGGACGCGCAGGGACTCCAGCGTCTCCTGTTCGGCGACGCCATCGGCCGGCCGCTTCCGGTCACCGTGCTCCGGGGAGCGGCGATGGTCGACGTGATCGCCGAGCCGGAGGAGCTCGCCGCCGTGCGCTGAGCCGCTGAGCCCGCACTGCTCCAGACGACCGGGTGCGCGGGAGTGGGCGCGATTCCGTGCTAATTTCTCGACTGATGTCCGTTCCCGCAGCAGAAGTCCCCGCCCGGCCCCGTCCGGCGCGCTCCCGCTCCCGCGTCGAGGTGGCCGACATCGCCGTGCGCCTGTTCCGCACCAACGGCTACGAGGCCACGACCGCGAGCGACATCGCCCGCGCGGCCGGCGTCTCGCGCAGCACCTTCTTCCGCCAGTTCCGATCCAAGGAAGACGTGATCTTCGCAGACCACGACGAACTCGCCGTGCAGATCGCCGCGTACTTCGCCGTGCGCCACGACGACCCCTGGCTCGCGGTCCGTGACGCCGCGACGATGGTCTTCGAGCGGTTCCGCGAACGGCTCGACAGCGTCCGCGTGCGCGACCTCGTCGTCCGTGATACCCCGACCCTTCGCGACCGCGAGACGATCATGGCCATCCGCTACGAGCAGATGTTCGCCGCCTACCTCCGTTCCTCCCGCCCGGAGGTGCCCCCGCTCACCGCCATCCGCTACGCCGCAGCAGTCACCGCGACGCACAACTACGAACTTCGCCGCCTGATCCGAGGTGCCGCCCCCGCTTCGTCTCGGGCGGATGCCGCGTCGGGCGCCGAGCCGGATCCTGCGGCCGCTGCCGCGACGGTCTCCGCGGCCGAGTCCGGGGCGAGTGCCGAGCCGGGCGCCGAGAGGGGCTCGACGATCGGTGCCGAGCCGGATGCCGCGACAGACGCCGAGCATGCCGCGCATCTGGCGGCGGAGCTCGCCGCGGAACTCCGCGAAGTGGGGCGCCTGTTCCACCCGGACGCAGCATCCACCCGGGTCCGGCAGCCGGCGGACGGGCACCAGCCGGCGGGGGAGGCCCCGGCCGAGCTCGTGGTCGCGGTGTTCCCGGGAACGATCTCCCCGGACGAGCTCTCCCGAGAGGTCGCCCGCGCCCTCGGCGGTCGCCGCGCCGCGCACACATCGGGACCCGCAACTTGACACTCAGTGTCATTTGACCCGACACTGAGTGTCACACCAGCCGAACCCAACGAAGGGGAACCGTGCCCGACTACGACGTATCCGTGCCGCTTGACACCGACTACTACGAACTCTTCCGGGACGTGCCCGCGGCCGACCGCGCATTCTGGGACCGAGCCCGCGCCTTCGCTATCGACACCCTCGATGAGGTCACCGAAGCCTGGGACAAGGCCGAGTATCCGCTGCACCTCGTCCGCAGGCTCGGCGAGCTCGACCTGCTCACCGACGGCGTCGCCGGCCCCGGCCTCACCCCGATGTCCCCCCTCGCCGCCGGACTCGTCAACATGGAGATCTCCCGCGGTGACGGCTCGATGGGCACCGTCGTGGCCGTGCAGGGCGGGCTCGCGCTTCGCAGCATCGCCCTCTACGGCAGCGAGGCGCAGAAGGCGGAGTGGCTCGTGCCCCTCGCCCGCGCCGAGAAGCTCGGTGCCTTCGCCCTCACCGAGCCCGACCACGGCTCCGACTCCGTCGCGCTCGAGACGACCGCGACCCGCGAGGGAGACGAATGGGTGATCACCGGCGAGAAGAAGTGGATCGGCAACGGTTCCGTCGGCGACGTCACCGTGGTGTGGGCCCGCGACGACGACGGCAATGTGCGCGGGTTCCTCGTGCCGCAGGACACCCCCGGCTACCAGGCCCAGACAATCACCGGAAAGGGCTCCCTGCGCGGCATCCACCAGGCCCGCATCGTGCTCGACAACGTGCGCGTGCCCCTCGACGCCCTGCTGCCGGGCACCCGCACCTTCAAGGACACCGCGACCGTGCTCTTCGCCACCCGCCTCGGCGTTGCCTGGTCGGCGCTCGGCCACGCCACCGCGGTCTTCGAGGCGGCTCTCAGCTACTCGAACCAGCGCATCCAGTTCGGCAAACCCCTCGCCGGGTTCCAGCTCGTGCAGGAACGACTCACGCGGATGCTGTCCCAGCTGACCGCGATGCAGCTCTACTGCCTGCGCCTCGCCGAACTCGACGCCGCCGGAACCATGCGACCGATCCAGGCGTCCCTCGCCAAGTACCACAACACCCGGGCCGCCCGTGAGATCGCGGCGACCGCGCGCGACGTGCTCGGCGGCAACGGAATCCTGCTCGAGAATCACGTGATCCGGCACCTCGCCGACATCGAATCCCTGCACACCTACGAGGGCACCGAGAGCGTGCAGTCCCTCCTGATCGGGCGCGACCTGACCGGGGTGAGCGCCTTCCGCTGACCCTCCCCGCTCGCGCTTCCGTTCACCCCCGCCGCGAGAGCGCACTTGTGGCCCTTAAAACCGCGGTTTAAGGGCCACAAGTGCGCTCTCGCGAGACGGAGGGCTCCCGACCGATACACTCCGATTCATGGTTTTGTCCCTCATCGGCGCCGGTCTACTCCTGCTCGGCACCGTCGCCGCGGCAACCGGCCTGCTCCCGCTCCCCGAACTGCTCGTGCTCGTCGATCGGGTGGCGCCGATCCTGGCGTTCGTCGTCGCGATGACCGTCGTCACCGAGCTCTGCAGCGAGGCGGGGGTGTTCCGCTGGATCGCCCGCCGGCTGCGGCACTGGGGCGGCGGCCGGGCCTGGCTGCTCTGGCTGTGGGTCGCCGGGATCGCGATCGTCACGACCGTGTTCCTCTCGCTCGACACGACCGCCGTGCTCCTGACGCCGGTCGTCGTCGTGGTCGCGCGGCAGGCGGGCCTGCCGCCGCTGCCGTTCGCCCTGACGACGGTGTGGCTCGCCAACACCGGCAGCCTGCTGCTCCCGATCAGCAACCTGACCAACCTGCTCGCCCAGAACCGCCTCGGCGGCATCTCCCCGATCGCCTTCGCCGGTCTGACCGCGGCCCCCGCCCTCGTCGCCGTGATCGTGCCGATGGCCATGGTCGCGCTCATCTTCCGCAAGGACCTCAGCAAACGGTATGCGAGCGTGCCCGTGCAGCGGATGCGCGTGGCGGGCACGTCGGGAGCGGAGGCATCCGTCGACCGGGTGCTGCTCGGGACGAGCGCGCTCGTGCTCGCGGCCCTGCTGCCCGCCCTCGTCGTCGGCCTCCCGGTGTGGCTGCCGTCGAGCATCGCCGCGCTCGTGCTGGCCGTCGTCTTCGTCGTCAGGCGCCGGAGCGTGCTCCGGATCACCCTGATTCCGTGGTCGCTGCTTTTGTTCAGCGCCGGCCTGTTCCTCGCGATGGAGGCGCTGCAGAACCTCGGGCTGCCGGTGCTGCTCACCGCGCTCGCCGGGGCGGGGAACGCTCCGGGCGACCTGTTCCGCCTGGCCGGCACGAGCCTGGTCGGCTCGAACCTGGTCAACAACCTGCCCGCCTACCTCGCGCTCGAGCCGGTCGCCGACTCGACCCCGCGGCTGCTCGCCGTGCTGATCGGCGCCAACGCCGGCCCGCTGATCACCCCGTGGGCCTCCCTCGCGACCTTGCTCTGGCACAGCAGGCTCGAGAAGATGAACGTGCTGATCACGTGGCGCGGGTATGCACTCTTCGGCCTCGTGCTCGCCCCGGTCACGGTCGGGTTGAGCGTGCTCACGATGATCCTCGTCACCGCGTGACACCCGCCCGGCCGCCCGGTGCGGTGCGAGAATACAGGAACCCAGCCGTGCCTCGAGCGCGTGCCTCCAGGGAAGGAATGACCGAATGATCACCCTCGAAGGGATCGACGACATCGTCGTCAACGGCGGTGTCGTCGTGACGAGCGACGGGGTGAAGCTCGGCTCGGTCGAACAGGTCTTCCTGAGCGAGGACTCCGGCCAGCCGGCCTTCGTCACGGTGCGTACCGGCCTGTTCGGCATGCTCGAGTCGTTCGTTCCGCTCTACGGTGCGACCATCGACGGCCCGCGCGTGGTCGTGGCCTTCGACCGCGACCGCATCCGCAACGGCCCCCGCATCGAGAGCGACCGGGGATCGATCACCGCCGACGAGGAGAACGAACTCTACGGCTACTACGGCACGGCCGCGCCGGAGTCGGCTGGTGCGGCTGCGGCAGAGGAGGTGACCGAGCCTGCCGAGTCGGTTGTTCCCGGCGAGTCAGGCGAGGCCGGCGTCCCGGTCGAGTCCGGCGCGATCACAACGGATGCCGCCGGCCGTCCCGAGACGCGGCTGCCGTCCCCGGGCACGCCGCCAACCCCTGGGCAACCGCACCCTCACCCGTACGACGGCCCGCACCCGCCTCCTCACCCGAACGACGGCCCGCATCCCCACCCGCACCCTCCGCACGACGGCCCGCATCCGCACGGACCGCACGATGGGCCGCCCCCGGTCCCGCCGCACCTGCGCAAGCACGAGGTCGACGGCCGCCCGCACCCCCACGACGGCCCACACCCGCCGCCGCCGCACGACGGCCCGCCGCCACCGCGCCCCCGTCCCTGACGAATTCGACGGAGATTCTGGGGTTTCGGCACGTGGGAACGCCCCTGAATCGGTTCAGAAACGAAAATCTCCGTCGAATCGGTTCGGTGATGCGCCTGTAACACAGTGACGTTTATGTGACGATTCATCAGTTTCGCTGCGCGTTCGGTGTGGCGCCGCCCTACTCTGGTCAGCAACATAACTGCCTCGCACGAGACGTCGATCCCTCGACGGCTCTCACGCGAGAGTGACGACCGGCTCGATGCCCGCAGTGGGCGTCGCTCACCACCGTCCGATTCAGTTGAACCACCAGGCACCGTTGCCGGCGCACGACGCAAGCCGGCGGTGTCGTGAACCAGAAACAGTGCTGTGAACCAGAAACACGCAACCATGACCGATGATGAACTCCTGCTCGAGACGGACTACACGAGTTACGCCAACTCCTGCCGCGACCCGCACATCACGGCGACCCAGGAACTCGTGGAGTGCCGCCGCCAGAACGGCCACGACGACACCCACGCCACGCGCGCGGGGATCCGCGCCATCCGCTGGCACCCCGGGACCGAGAACCTGCCGCTCGCGGGCTGAGCCGAGCCCGGCTGTAGCCGACCGGGTCGTCGCGCTCCACGCCGTCGCACGTCAGGTCTGTGCGACCGTCGTGGAGTCAACCGCCCGCAGCCCGGCCGTGACCTGACGAGTCCTCACTCCGATCTCCCCCGTTCCGGCGCGCCGGAATGGATGCCCGCCCCGCCGCGGCCAAGCTGGGGGAATCCCACGAAATCGGTCGAGCCGCGGTTGCTGAGGCACGAACCACCGAACCCAGCAACTCTGTGCCCCGATCGGACTCATGCGCACCGTCGCTCCACTCCTGATCCACCCTGCCAGGCTCCTTGTCACCCTCGCCCTCTCGACAGCGCTCGCGGTGTCGGTAGTGCCTGTCGTCGCCACCCCGCCCGCCGCGGACACCGGGCACGCCGCTCCCGGTTCGGGAGCCTCCGCCTCCGCAGCATTCATCGCCCCCGGCGGGCCGGCGGGCGAGGTGACCTCGTCCGCTGTCCCGACAGCGGTCGCGGGGACTGCTGGCCCGGTCGACGGGGCAGGGAGCCCGG
The DNA here is from genome assembly GCF_022760445.1 of Cryobacterium zhongshanensis. NCBI lineage: Bacteria > Bacillati > Actinomycetota > Actinomycetes > Micrococcales > Microbacteriaceae > Cryobacterium > Cryobacterium zhongshanensis. The sequence goes on from NZ_JALGAR010000002.1 coordinate 303,663, forward strand.
CCCCGGCATTCGCCCCGAAACCGATCGTCGACGAGCACGGAGCGCCCGTCGTGCCCAGAGCCGGCTTGCCGAATGCCGCCCCCGCGACGGGCCCCGCAGCGCAGTCGGGCGCCCTCGCTTCGATGGGAAAGCTCGGCGCGGCAACCGCGGCGACCGTGGCGGGTACATCGAGCGGATCAGCGGACACGATCACGGGAGCGACCCTCGCCGATCGCAACGAGCAGCTCGTCGTCGCCGTGCTGTCCGGAACCGACCAGTCGGCGACCGGGTACCCCCTGCACACCAACATCGTCTCGACGACATTCTGGGTCGGTGAGATCTTCAACGCGAACCTCAGCGACGGCAGCCAGGTCTGCAGCACCTACGACGGCCAGTGGGCGTTCCACTACACCGGGATCACGAGCGGGATCACTCCGGCCGCGGCGTCCGGTTGTGCGGGCAGCGCCTATGGCGGCTGCGACGGCGTGAGTTCCGGGACCGGCACCGCCTTCCGCTGCGCGACCGAGGCCCGCTCGGCGGCCAACGGGTTCCTGCCCACCCGTCAGCCGGCACCCCTGCAGAATGCCTTTTACCTCGACCTGCCCTTCGACGATGTCAACGACCCGACCGCATTTGCGACGCGCTGCACCATCGTGCCGTGGGCGGCGACACTCGGCCTCAGCCACTGCGCCGACCCGGGATTCTCCTACCTGAAGAATCGCTGGGTCCGCATCGTGGGCCCGAACGGTCACGTCTGCTACGGCCAGATCGAAGACGCCGGACCCTCGAGCGGCGCGCTGTACCACGACGCCGGTTACGTCTTCGGCTCCACCAACGCGCGCCCGGTCAACCTCAAGTTCAGCGGCGACAGCAGCCAGGGCGCAGGCATGGATGTCTCGCCCGCGCTCAACGGATGCCTGGGCTTCACCGACCTGGACGGCGATGCCGACCATGTCGACTGGTCTTTCACCGAGCGCGCCGATGTCCCGCCCGGGCCCTGGCTCCGCACGGTGACGACGAGCCAGGTCTCCGGCTGAGGTTCCGTGCCCGAGACTCGCCGCTTGTTCCGAGAGGTCCCTGCGTACCGTCGACGGCAGTCGCGAGCGGCGAATCTCCGCGATTCCGGGGCGCTGGCGCACGGCTGCCCGGGTGCAACTGAGGAAGAATCACGCCTAAACGAGGGGTAATCACTTCCGCCCGTTAGGCTGGTCTGTGGCGCGGTCCAGTTATTCCGGAGCGCACCAAAGCACGAAGAGCTGAGCTCGACGGAAAAAAGGCTGACCATGAAACACGAAGTATCCGTACCTCCTCGCATCCAGGCAACGATTCGTAGCAACGGAACCGGCGAACTGATCATCGACGGGGTGGGTCAGCAGGTGACGGCCGGCGACGAAGCCGGTGTTCGGGAAGAGATCATCAACCGCGTGACGGATGCCGCCCGTGAACTCGGCCGCCCGGTGCGGCTGACCGCCGACGACGAGCAGGGCCAATGGCCCCTCGTCGTGCACCCGGACGGCGAAGTCGAGGCCGCAGGCGACTTCATCCCCGCCGCCGCGCTCTCGAGCGCAGCACTCGAAGCCGAGGAATCCGCGGCGCAGGGCAAGATCGCCAAGCGCGCCATGGCCCACACCGGAGACCGCAGCGCCGCGGCATCCCTGGCCGAACCGATGGAACCGATCGACGCCCTCGAGGAACTGGCCGAGCTGGTAGCCCTCGGCGATCCCCTCGACGCCGCGGCGCAGTCCTCGGCCGACGAGGCCGATGCCGAGTCCGCGACGGAACGCGAAGCCGAATCCCACTCCCACTCCCACGCTGACGCCGACGCCGATGCTTCCGTCCCCACGGCTGCCGCGCCCGAGGCCGCAACCGGGCACGATGCCTCGCAGCCCGCTGAGCCCCTGACCGGCGAGTCCCTGAGCGCCGAGTCGCTGCCCGCCGAGTCCCTGCCGGCCGGCCCCCGCCGCACGCCGGGGCCGCCGCCCGGACTCTTCGAGGACATCATCTTCGAACACGGCGATCTCGACGCCGACGACGACGATGTGGAAATCGCGTCCGGTTCGGTCGCCGCCTTCCGCTCCACACCGGTCTCCGCGTCCTCCGCCCTGCTCGTCCCGGCACCGCACGCGACCCTGGTCGCCGCGGAAGACGGGCCGAACCTCGCCGACTTCATGAGCTCCCGTCCCGCGATCGTGGCAGGCCCCGCCCTGCTCGGCTGGCAGGGCACCGTGCGCCGGGTCACCGGCGGCCTCGTGAACCCGTCGCCCGGCCGGAGTGAACTCGCCCGCCGCGCCGCGATCGCTGCGGTGCAGCGCAGCCTCAGCGGTCCGCGCACGATCGTGGTGCTCAACCCCAAGGGCGGCGCGCACAAGACCACCGCGACCCTGCTGATCGCCGCGACCTTCGGCATCCACCGTGGCGGGTACACCCTCGCCTGGGACAACAACGAGACGATGGGCACCCTCGGCGTGCGGGCGCAGGGCGCCCATCACACGAACACGGCAGTCGACCTGCTGCGCGACCTCGATGACTTCGCGTACTCGACGTCTGCCAGGGTCGGCGACCTCGACAAGTACGTGCGCAACCAGGGCGACGCCCGCTTCGACGCGCTCGCCTCCGACCTCGATCCCGCCGGCGCCGCGAGCATCGACGATGTGGCCTTCCGCAAGCTGCACGCCGCGCTCAGCCGCTTCTACCGGATCCTGATCATCGACACCGGCAACAACATGCGCGCCTCCAACTGGGAGGCCGCCGTCGAGACCGCCGACCAGCTCGTGGTCGTCTCGACGATCCGGGAGGACACCGCATACGGCGCAGCCTCCCTCCTCGACGGGCTGCGGCTCAAGGGGCACGGCGACAAGGTCGCCCAGGCCGTGACCGTGCTCGCGTCCCCGGCGAAGACGGCTGACCGAGCCCTGTCCGCCCGGTTGCATGACCACTTCAGCCAGCTCACCCGCGCCGTCGTCGACGTGCCGTACGACCCTGCGCTCGTCGCGGGCGGCCCGCTCAACATCGATGCCCTCGCCCCGCGCACCCGCGAGGCATGGCTCTACGCGACCGCGGCGATCGCCGAAGGCCTGTAAGCCGCGACTACCGGGCGGCGGTGAAGCGGCCGCAGCCCCCGGCCGGGCACAGGCTGCAGTCCGTTCCGGGACGGTAATGCTCGTGCGCCGCCCGGACGTGCCCGCACGTGCAGAGCGCTTCGCCAGCCTCGATTGCAGATTTCATGGGGCCTCATCCGTGAATTTCTCCAAGGATAGTCCCGGGGCGCCCGGGCTCGTGCTCCGGTCCGGTCACTCTGTCCACGCGCGTGATACACGCGGTTCGCGGATGCTGCAATCCCCCCGAACTGGACCCTCCCCCGAACGGCCGTGACCCGTACAGTGGTGCCAACTTACCCAAGTTGACGTTGCACCAAGGACGCTGCGGCTGACAATCCCTTCCTGTTCCACGCGACCCCGATAGTCGACAGGACGAAATTATGAGCCAGCACAGCGGCGCGCCTGCGCCTGGAATTCCGCGGATCTCGATCGTGATCCCGGCCCGCAACGAAGCCAGGAACCTCGAGGTGGTGCTGCCCACCCTGCCCGCGGTCCATCAGGTCATCCTCGTCGACGGTCATTCCGTGGACGGGACCGTCGAGACCGCCCTCCGGGTGCTTCCCGGCATCGAGGTGATCCAGCAGACCCGTCGCGGCAAGGGCAACGCCCTCGCCTGCGGGTTCGCCGCGGTGACGGGGGACATCGTCGTCATGTTCGACGCGGACGGCTCGGCGGACAGCGGGGAGATCCCCGCGTTCGTCGAGGCCCTCCTCGGCGGGGCGCACCTGGCCAAGGGCAGCCGCTTCCTGCCCGGCGGCGGCAGCGCCGACCTCACCGTGATCCGGCGGATCGGCAACCTCGGCCTCAACCTCGTGACGAACGTGCTGCTGGGCACGCGGTACACCGACCTCTGCTACGGCTACAACGCATTCTGGACCGAGGCGCTGCCGCACCTCGACCTACCGGATCCCGGGCTGCCCGAACGTGAGGACGGCCGGATGCACTGGGGCGACGGTTTCGAGATCGAGACGATCCTCAACTGCCGCATCGCCGTCGCCGGCCTCGTCATCGCCGAGGTCCCGAGCGTCGAGAAACTCCGCATCCACGGGGTCAGCAACCTCAGCGCCGTCCGCGACGGCTTCCGCGTGCTCAAGACGATCCTCGACGAGCGCCGCCGCCCGGAAGCCGGACGTTCGCGCCCGGCGATCCAGCGGATGCAGGCACTCCAGCGTCTGCAGCTCCTCGCGGCGCTCCGCCGCCCGAGCCTGCGCGGCCTCGAGCAGGAGCCGACGGAGGAGGCGGCGTGAGCGGGCTCGTCCCGGTCAGCGTCGTGATCTGCGCATACACGCAGCGCCGCTGGGAGGAGCTCACCCTCGCCGTCGCCTCGGCCGCCGCCCAGCCGGAGACCGCCGAGGTGATCGTCGTCATCGACCACGAACCCGAGCTGCTCCGTCGCGCGTACCTGGCCTGGCCCGAACTCACCGTCCTCCCCAACGAGGAGAGGCAGGGCCTGTCCGGCGCCCGCAACACCGGCATTCGCGCGGCCGGCTGCGGCATCGTCGCCTTCCTCGACGACGATGCCGCAGCGGCCGCCGACTGGCTGCACTGGCTCGTCGACCCCTTCGCGGATCCGAACGTGGCCGCCGTCGGCGGGCGGGCCGACCCGGTCTGGCCGGCCGAGGCATCCGCTCGCCTGCTGGCCCCCGAGCTGCTCTGGATCGTCGGCTGCAGCTACCGCGGCCTGCCGGTCGAACGCGCCGACGTGCGGAACGTGATGGGCTGCTCGATGGCCTTCCGCCGTGACGTCCTGCTCTCCAGCGGTGGCTTCAACCTCGACACGGGCAGGGTCGGCCGGCTGCCGCTCGGGTGCGAGGAAACCGAGCTGTGCATCCGGGTGCGCCAGGCGGATGCGACCGCGCGCGTCGTCTACGAACCGCGCGCGACCGTGCACCACCGGGTGAGCCCCGACCGCACGGGCTGGTCGTACCTGTTCAGCCGCAGCTACTTCGAGGGCGTGTCCAAGGCGGCGCTGAGTCGCACTCTCGGCCGCCGCGACGCCCTCGCCGCCGAGTCCTCGTATGTGCGCACGGTGCTCCCGCGCGCCGTGGTCCGCGAGCTGCGCGGCACCGGTTCCGGCGGCGCCACCCGCGCGGCGGCGATCGTGCTGAGTCTGGGCGCCGTCGGCTCCGGCTACCTGCGCGGCAGCGTGCGCCGACCGGCCCGGGTCGCCCGCGCGCTGCGTGCGGTCTCCGCGGTCTCCGCGACGTCCGCGGCACCGGGGACAGGGGTGTCCTCGTGACGGGACAGGGGGCGACGGCCGGTCCCGCGCACGCGTCCACGACCGTGCCGGCGACCCCGGCAGTCGACCCGGCAGTCGACCGGGCCGTGGACCGCGCGGCAGGCCAGTCCCTCAACCGGCGCGTGACCGTCGATTCACTCTGGATCCTCGCCGGGTACGCCGTCACCAGCGGTGCCGGGTTCGTCTTCTGGATCGTCGCCGCCCGGCTGGTCCCGCCCGCCGAGCTCGGACTCAACACCGCGATCTACTCGATCGTCACGGCCGCCGCCGCCGTGGCCGCGAGCGGGGTCGGCAACGCGCTGCTCGTGATGCTTCCGGTGAGCGGCGGCGCCCGCGCCCGGCTGCTGCGGCTCGGCGCGGGCACCGGAATGGGCATCGCGACCGTCACCGGTCTCATCGCCGGCGTGCTGGTCGCCGTGTTCGTCGCGCCGCAGGGGCCCCCGGTCGTCACGGTCCTCGGCGTCGCCCTGGTCACCGTCGTCTGGTCGCTCTTCGTGGTCAAGGACCCCGTGCTCACCGCCCTCGGGCACGCCCGCTACACGCTCGCCGTGAACGGGCCTGTGAACGTGGCCAAGCTGGGACTGCTGCCGCTCCTCGTCGTCGTGGCCGGCACATCCGCCCTGCCCGTCGTCGTGGCAAGCGTCGCCCCGGCCGTGCTCGCCTGCCTGCTCGTCTTCGGGTTCAGCCTGCCGCGGTTGCTGCGCCGCACGCCCGACGGGGCCACCCGGACTGCCGACAGAGCGGATCAGAGCCGAGACGAGGCCGCCACGGCTTCAGGTAATGGGATCTCCCCGGTTTCGGTTTCGGAACCGGAAACCGTCCCGGAAACCGTCCCGGAGACCGTCCCGGAGGCCGTCCCGGAGACCCCGAGGGGCTGGCTGGAACGCAACCGGCGCGCGTTCGCCCTGTTCGTGCTGCGGGACGGCACCGCCAACGGGCTCTACCTCGGCGTGATCCTCGCACTGCCCTTTCTCGTGACCGCGCTCGCCGGGGCGGAGCAGGGCGCCGTGTTCGCGCTGTGCTTCCAGATCAGTCTCGTGCTCGACCTCGTCGTGATCGGGGTGGGTGCGGCCCTCGCGACCCACTCGGCCGGTGCGGAAACCGGAGCGCCCGCCGCCGCGATGCGGGTCTGGCTCCAGGTGCTCGCCGTCGTGACGTTCGGGGCGGTGGCGCTCATCGCGGTGGCCCCGTTCCTGCTCGGCGCCCTCGGCCGGTTCTACGAAGGCAGCGCCGGCATCACCGTGATCGTGCTCCTCGCCGCCGGTTCGGTGCTCCGCACGAGCTTCGAGATCTGGAGTGCGACCCTGCGTGCCCGGCAGCACACCACGATCGTCCTGATCTGCACCGCCCTGTTCGCCGCCGGCCTCGTGCCGCTCGTGCTCGTGCTGACCCCGCGCTTCGGGGCCGTTGGTGCGGCCGCGGCGCTGCTCGTCGTCACGGTCGGCCTGGGCGTCGCCGGTGTCGTCGGGTTGCTCCGTCCCCTGCTCGCGGGCCGCCGGTCGGCGCCCGCCGTGCCTGCATCCGTTGTGCCCGTGCCCGCGGAGACTGGGGTCCGCGCATGACCCGCCTGCGGCTCGAACCGGCCATGCACAACCCGATCGCCCCCGACTGGCCAGGGGCCAGCTGGGTCGGCACCATCGACGAGTTCACGCTCGCGCGCGCCGTCGCATCCCCAGCATCTCCCGCAGGGTCGGCCGCGTCCCGCGCGGCGGCGGGGGCAGCAGGGCAGGCAGACGCCGTCGCCGAGTGCGTCGACGCGACCGGCTACGCCAGGGCGCGCCTCCTGGTGCGACGCGGGGCGGACATCCGTGGGTTCGTCGACGTCGCCCTGACCGACGGATGCCTCGACCTGGCCGATCTGCACGCGCGCGTCGCCCTGCTCCCGCCGCCGGAAGCACGCATCGGGCCCGTCCCCGCGCCGGAGACGCTGCCCGCGTTCACCGTCGTGGTCTGTACCCGTGACCGGACCGCCCTGCTCCGCAGCGCACTCCTGTCTGTGCTCGCCATCGACTACCCGCACTTCGAGGTGCTCGTGGTCGACAACGCCCCGGCGACGCACGAGACTCGCGACCTGCTCGCGAGCGAGTTCGCCGGCCGGGTGCGCCGGATCGAGGAACCCGTCCCCGGCCTGTCCCAGGCGCGGAACACCGGCCTCCGGAACGCCCTCGGCGAGCTTGTCGCCTTCACCGACGACGACGTCACGGTCGACCCATACTGGCTGCACGCGCTCGCCACGGGCTTCGCGCGCGGCGAGGATGTCGAGTGCGTCGCCGGCCTCGTGCCGAGCGGCGAACTCCGCACCGCCGTTCAGGCCTTCTTCGACGGCCGGGTGAGCTGGTCGCGCAACCTGCGCCCGCGGCACTTCCGTCTCGCCGACCCGCCGGAGGGACTGCCGATGTTCCCGTTCTCGGTGGGGGAGTTCGGAACCGGCGCGAACTTCGCGCTGCGCCGCAGCTACGCGCTCGGGATCGGCGGCTTCGACACGGCCTTCGGCGTCGGCACCCGCACCGGGGGAGGAGAGGACCTCGACATGTTCACCCGGGTGATCCTCGCCGGGCGCGGCCTCGTCGTCGAGCCGTCCGCGCTCGTCTGGCACCGGCACCGCGACGACCTCGCCGCGCTCCGCCACCAGGCCCGCGGCTACGGCACCGGCCTCGGGGCGTGGCTGACCAAGATCGCGCTCAACCCGCGGACCGCCCGCATCGCCCTGCGCCGCAGCCCGACCGCGCTCGTGCACCTGGTCAGGAAGGGCGGCGGTGCGCTGCCGGATTCCGGGGGGCGGATGCCGGCGGCCGGCTCGGCAACGGACGCCGCGCTCCGCCGCGAGATCAACCGCGTCGGCTGGTACGAACTCGCCTGCGTCGCACGCGGGCCGTGGGCCTACCTCCGCCAGCGCCGGACCGGTGCACAACTGTATAACTCCTGCAGATCCGAACCGCCCGGCCAAACTCCCCCGGAATTCCGGGGGACTCCCCTCGGCCGTGCGGAATCTGCAGGAGTTATGCCATTCCGTGAGCGGGACCGGGGAACGGAGGCGGCCTCGTGAACGGGCGCCGGCCCACCCCGTGGGGGATCGTCGCGATCGCGGCCGGGGCCGCGGGGCTCGTGGCCGCCGCCGGACTGCTCCCGACGCCCGTGCAGGCAGTGCTCGTCGCGGCCCTCGTGCTTGCGGGGCCGGGGTCCGTCCTGCGGATCTGGGTTCCGATGCCCGCCTCGACCGCCGCCGTCCTCGTCCCGGCCATCGGGCTGACGACGCTCATCCTCCTGACGACGGCGATGGAGACCCTCGGCCACTGGCAGCCGGCAGCCTCCCTCCTCACGCTGTCGGGAGTCGCGATCGTCGGCGGCCTGAGCCGCTGGCGGGCCGCACGCGGTGCACCCGACGCGCCCGTCCCTGCGGGCCCTGCCGGGATCGCCCCGACCCGGACGGAAGAGGCGCCATGACCGCGCTTCAGTCCGGGGCGGTCGCGCCCCCGGCACCGGATCCGGCCCCCGCCGGTCGCGCCGGTCGCGCCGGCCGCAGCATGCGCCGGCTCATGACCGCGCCGCTCCTGCTGAGCCTGCTCGCGGCCCTCGTCTTCGCGGTCGCGCTTCCGGGCCTGGCCGACGCCATCCCCACCCAGAGCGGACTGCTCTTCTCGAGCGCACCGGGTCTGCCGGCCGGTGCGGTGTTCGTCAGCGCGGTGCTCCTCGCCGTGCTCGCGTTCTGCCTCGCGGTGCGCCGCCGGAACCCGCTCGAGGCATCCGTCGCCCTGCTCGTCTATATCGCGTGCTTCCGGCTTCCGGTCGCCCTCGCCGCTCCCGAACCGATCTATGGCTGGACCTACAAGCACCTGGGCGTCGTCGACTACATCGAACGCCACGGCACGCTCCTACAGGGGATCGACATCTACTCCGGCTGGCCCGGCGTGTTCGCCGCGATCGCCTGGTTCGGCACCGTGACCGGGGTCCCGGTCGTCGTGATCGCCCAGTGGTTCTCGCTCGGCATCCATCTCGCCCTCGCGGCGGCCGTCTTCGCCCTCTGCCGGGCCTTCGGCCTGGCCCCCCTCACGGCCCTCGTCGGGGCGTTCGTCGCAGAGACGGCGAACTGGATCGGCCAGGACTACCTCTCCCCACAGGCCCTGACCTACCTGCTCGCCGTCATCATGCTCACGCTGCTCCTGCGCAGCCGCGAACGGCCCGTGTTCGGCTGGCTCGCCGTTCCCCTGTTCGCGGCGATCACGGTCAGCCACCAACTCACCCCTTACTGGCTGATCGGCATCACCCTCGCGCTCGGCCTCACCCGGCAGGTCCGCCCGCGCTACCTCGGTCTCGTCTTCGCGCTGATCGCCGGCGGCTACCTCGCCGCCAACTACGACGCCGTCGCGTCGTTCGGCCTGCTCTCGGGCTTCGACCCGGTCGCCAACGCCCACAGCGGGTTCGCGGGCTCCGGAAGCCTCGGGCAGACCCTGACCGCCCTCGCCGCCCGCGCCTCGGCGATCGCACTCTGGGGTGGTGCGGCGCTCGCCGCCGTCCTCGCCATCGTCCGAGCGAAGCGGATGCGCGCACCCACCTGGATCGCCCTCGTCCTGGCGTTCTCCTCCTTCGCCCTGCTCGCCGGGCAGAACTACGGCGGTGAGGCGATCTACCGGGTTTTCCTCTACTCCATCCCCGGCTGCGCCCTCCTTGTCGCACCGCTCGTGGAGCGGGCGCTGTCCGCGGGACGGCCGGCCGGCCCGGGCAACCCGGCCAGCCCGGCCAGCCCGGCCAACCCGGCCAACCCGGCCGTGCGTCGGCGTCCCCGGCACGGGGTGGTCGCGGCGACGCTCGTCGCACTCCTCCTCTCCGCCGCCTCCCTGCAGGCGTACTACGGCGCCTGGTTCTCGAACCTGATCCGCAGCGACTCGCTCGCAGTCGCCGAGAGCCTGCTCCGCACCGGGAAGGCCCCGGCGCTGATCCTGAGCATCGCCCCGGTCGGCCCAAGCCGGATGCTCGCCGAATACGCCGACTTCGCCGCGATCGACGGCCAGTACGACGCGAGCATGACCAGCTGGTCCGGCTGGCTCGGTCAGGGGTTCGAGACGACGGATGCCACCGACCGGCTCACGACCGACCTCGCCGACTCCGACAGGCCGATCTACGTCTTCGTCACGAGCCAGATGGCCGACTACAGCGACTACTACGGCCTCTACCCCGCGGGGGCCGTCGACCGGTTCACCGCCCAACTGGCCGCGAACCCCGGCTGGACGACCCTCGTGGATACCCCGACCGTGCACCTCTTCACGCTGAAGGACCGCCGATGAGCACACCCCGCGAAGACCTCGCCCGGCCGACCCCGGCCCGCCCCGATGCGGCAGCCGTCGCCCCGGCACCCGCCGGCCCGGTCCTCCGTCTCCCGATGGCGATCGGCGACCGGATGGGCAGGGGCGGCATGATCGCGTGCGCCTTCGGCCCCCTCGACCTGCCGGACCGCACCGCGATCGTCGACGCCCTGGTGCGGATATCGACGGCGAGCCCGGAATCCCGCGCGGGACTCGCGTTCGCCGCGACCGGTTCCGGCTGGATCCACGACCCGGCCGGCCTCGCCGCGCACTGCGCCGGGGCCGTCTCGGTCGTCGACCCGCTCGACCCCGACGACCTCGCCGGCGACCTCTGCCGCCGGGCCCTCGACATCGACGCGGACCGGCCGCTGCACTACCAGCTCGCCGGTGACTACCTGCTCCAGTTCTTCGATCACAGCGTGGGGGACAGCGTCCTGCTGCTGAGCCTCCCGGCCGCGATCCTCGGGGTTGCCGCCGGGGGTCCGCTGCCGGAGTGGCTCGGGGAACGCACCGCGCGGCATCCGCTCGCCGACGCCGTGCGGCACACGTTCCTCCGGCATCCCGGCCAGTTCCTCGCCGCTGTCAACGCGCGCCAGGATCCCCGGGCCGAGCTCGACGCGCGAGCGGAGGCCGTCGGCCTCCCCGATCCGGTGCGGCCGCGGCCTCGGGAGACCCGCCCCTGGCGACCCGAGCCCGCGTTCTCCGCGGTCACGATCACGAAGGACAGCGCCAAGCTGATCCGGAGCTGGTCCCGGAAGCACGCGGGCGGCGCCTCGTTCACGGCGGTCCTGACGATGATGCTCCGGCGCGCGCTCGAGCGGAGCGGCGTTCCGGTCGCCCCGGCGAGCACCCTCGTCTACGACCTCCGTCGCTACCTGCCGCCGGGCTCGACGGTGTTCGGCAACTTCATCACGGGCATTCCGCTGCGGGTGGCGAACCCCGACGACCCGGAACAGCTCGACGCCAGGATCCAGGAGACCGTCGCCTCCGCCCGCCCGCTCGCCGCGCTCCTCGCCGGGGCCGCCAAGCACCGCCTGCGGCCGGCGCCGGTCCCCGTTCCGGACCGGGTGCCCGTCGATCCGGTCGCGACCCTGGTGCTGAGCAACGCCGGCGTGTCCCGGTCGCTGCAGCAGCTGCCGTGGACCCGCACCGAGGGCACCCCGCACCACGCCATCTTCGGCGTCCGCACCGTCGGCGCCGAACAGTTGAGCGTGCTGCTCACGATCCTCGACGGCGATGTGCACATCACCGCGACCTTCCACGGCAACGTCTTCGATCCCGCCGCCGTGGCGGGCGCACTGCGCCTGATGGCGGCGGAACCGGAGACGCTGCTGCTCGATCCTGCGGATGCCTGATGCCGGCCGGACCCACGGCTCCGGTGCCCCTGTGCACTCCGCGCCGGCGGCATCCCCGGTCCGCCGCCGCATCGTCGTGGCCGCAGCGGCCGGGACCGCGCTCGCGCTCCTCGCCGGGGTGTTCGGCGTCGTCGTCGCCTCGAGCGGAACGGCCGCGCTCGCCCACCCCGAGCCCCTGACCGTCTGGTCCGACGAATTCGACGGCCCGGCCGGGTCGCTCCCGAACCCGGCGAACTGGACCTTCCAGCTCGGTGCGGGCGGGTGGGGCAACCACGAACTGCAGACCTACACCGATACCAACGCCCGGCTCGACGGCGACTCGCACCTCCTGATCACCGCAGCGATCGGCACGGATGCCGACGGGCGCCCGACCTACACCTCCTCCCGGCTGACCACGGCGGGGAAGGTCACGGTGCAGTACGGGACACTCGAGGCACGCATCCGCCTGCCGGACGGCCGGGGACTTCTGCCGGCGTTCTGGCTGCTCGGCGACACCGTCGACACCGTCGGCTGGCCTGCCGCGGGGGAGATCGACGTCGTCGAAACGCCGGGGAGCACGGCCAGGAGCGCGCATCACCTGCACGCGGCCGCGACGACGGACCGGAGCGCCGACCGGAGCCTGTCCGCGGATGTTGCGCACTCCCCGGCCCTGAGCGGGGACTTCCACCTCTACTCCGTCGAGCGTGAACCCGGCAGGGTCACCATCCGGGTCGACGGGCGGGCCGTGCTCTCGGCGACCCCGGACACCGCGCCCGCAGACCTCGCCTGGGCCTTCGACGGGCCCTTCCAGGTGCTGCTCGACGTCGCCATCGGCGGCGACTGGCCCGGCGCCCCCGACGCGACGACCCCCGCGATCTCCCAGCTGATCGTCGACTGGGTGCGCCTCACCCCGGACCCCGGAGGCGCGAACCTTTCCGTTCGCCCGGATACGCCATAATGCACGGCGGGCACGCCAATCGGGGCCGCCCGCCGACAAGAAGGTCTACGCGTGCGCAGCTACCCCGCCCTCATCTCCCTCGGAGCCTCCGCAGGTCTCGTCGCGGTCTGCGTCGTGCTCGCCCTCACCGGGTGCAGCCCGGCCGCGACCCGGTCACCGGCCGCCCCTGCCGGCTGCGCCCAGCCCGGGGCGGCCTCCGATGCCGTGGCCGCGCCGGGGGCCGTCGGCAGTGTGCCGGAGGTCAGCTTCACGACGCCACTGACCGCCGCTGACACCGAGCGCACCGTCCTGACCGCCGGCACTGGGGTCCCGGTGCAGACCGGCGACTACGTGGAAATCGGCGTGGCGTTCTACAACGGCAGGACCGGTGCGAAGATCGACGCCCGAGGCTTCGGGCCCGGCACCTCCGGCCTCGACACCGGAGCCCCCGTCGGGGTGAACCTCGCAGCACCGGCCGGCACTCTGCCCGCCATCCTCAGGGGCGTCACCTGCTCGACGGTGGGCTCCCGGGTCGCCGTCGTCGCGAACCCGGCGGATGCCTGGGGAGCGAAGGAGAACGTCGACCTCGACCTCCACGGGAACGACAACGTCGTCATCGTCGTCGACGTGCTCGCGGCAGCGGCGACCCCGCCCGTCGCGACCGATGTCCCCGCGACAGGCGCACCCGACACCAACGTCGGTTAGCGACTGCCGGCGGGCGGCCGATTCAGGCTACTCATAGATGCATGGTCCATACTGACCGAGGCCCATCATCGAAGAGACCACTCTCGAAAAAGAAAGATCAGCGTGCGCAAACTTCCAGCCCTCATCACCGTCGCAACCGTCGCGGTGCTCGCCCTCACCGGGTGCAGCGGATCCCCGTCGTCGACTCCGACGGCATCCGCCGCTGCCGCGCTGACCTGCACGGACCCCGGCACGAGCTCCAATGCCGTGACCGTCGCCGGTGACGCCGGTGTCGAGCCGACCGTCACCTTCACGGCGCCGCTCACCGCGACCGCGACCGAGCGCACCGTGATCACCAAGGGCGACGGCGACGCCGTCAACACCGGTGACGCCGTCGAGATCGCGTACACCGCCTACAACGCCACCTCGGGCACCAAGCTCAACGCCGGCGGGTACGGCGCAGAAGCCGGCCTGACCGTCACGGTCGCCGAAACCGGCTCCGTCATCCCCGGCATCCTCAAGGGCATCGCGTGCTCCACCATCGGCTCGCGCGTCGCCGTCGTCGTGCCGCCGGTCGACGCGTTCGGCACCACGGGCAACACGGACCTCAACGTGTCCGCGACCGACAACATCATCTTCGTGATCGACGTCAAGGGCAAGGTGCCCACCCGCGCGAGCGGCGCAGACCAGGCACCGCAGGACGGTTTCCCCACCGTCGCGCTCGCCGACGACGGCGCCCCGACGATCACCATCCCGAAGGCCGACGCGCCGACCGAGCTCAAGACCGAGGTCCTCAAGAAGGGCGACGGCGCGACCGTCGCCGACGGCGCGACCGTGACCGTGCAGTATGCGGGCGTCGTCTGGGCCACCGGCAAGGTCTTCGACCAGAGCTGGGGCAAGGGCGGCCCGGCCACCTTCGCGACGGCCAATGTCGTCCCCGGCTTCGCCCAGGGCCTGATCGGCCAGACCGTCGGCTCGCAGGTCGTCATCGTCATCCCGCCGGCACTCGGCTACGGCAGCACCGGCAACGAGACCGCGGGCATCTCGGGAACGGACACGCTCGTGTTCGTCGTCGACATCCTCGCGACCGCGTAGTCGCCGAGCAGCGTCATCGCCTAACCAGACACCCGTACCAGGCGGCGGCCTTCGGGCCGCCGCCGGAAGGCCCAGTTCCACCATGCAGCGCACCATGTTCAAGTCCAAGATCCACCGCGCCACCGTGACGCAGTCCGACCTGCACTACGTCGGCTCGCTGACCGTCGACGAGGACCTGATGGAGGCCGGCGATCTGCTCGCCGGTGAACGCGTGAGCATCGTCGACGTGAACAACGGCAGCCGCTTCGAGACCTACCTCATCGCAGGCAAGCGCGGCAGCGGGGTCATCGGCCTGAACGGGGCCGCCGCCCGCCTCGGCATGCAGGGCGACCTGATCATCATCATCTCCTACGCGCAGATGAGCGACGAGGAAGCCCGCAGCTACGTCCCCGTCGTCGTGCACGTCGATGCCGACAACCGGATCGTCGCGGTCGACGCAGACCCCTCAGGTGTACATGTCGCCGGCCTGAGCCGTCCGCCGCTCACTGCCTGACGTCGAGCGCTCCTCGAACCGGCCGGTCTTCTCGGTCAGCCGGATCCGGTACAGAACCGGCGCCTGACCGGATGCCGCCACCCGGCCCGCCGAGGGCGGCACCGGCTCCGACGCGGTCGTCCGGATCCCGTGGAACGTTCCGTCGGGACCCGAGACCGGCTGCGCCGTCGTCGAGGTCACGTAGGGTGCGAGCCGGGCGAGCAGCTTGCGGAGGCCGTCGTCGGCATCCGCGCCGTGGAGTTCCTCGAACTCGCCCCACGCGACGACGGTGCGCCAGTTCGCGAGGTCGTCGAGCTGCTCGACCTCGAAGCAGACGGCGGGGTTGGCCCGCATCATCTCGACCTTCGTGCCCGCGGCGCTGTGCGCATAGACGGAGTCGCCGTCGAAGGCGTAGGTGATCGGCACGATATAGGTGCGGCCGTCGCTGTGGCAGCCGATCCGGCCGACGACGCTGGTGTGCAGTACTGCATCGATTTCACGAGTGTTCAATTCCCCGAGCATGAGCCCAGCATGGACCCGCCCGGCGAGGCGCACCAGTGCCCGGGATCGGCTCATCCGGCGTGTCCCTGCGACCGGCGCGACGCGCTGGCGAGGGCGGTATCGCGAGGCGCCGGGCGCATGCCATCATCGTGGGATGGAACGTAACGCATCCGCTCGCCTCGCCCTCGACGTGCGGGCGCCCGCCCGCCTGATTCTCTCGATCGGCGTCGCCGAAGACCCGGCCGTCTCGGTCGTGGAGACCTTCACGGCGACGCAGGACGGCACGCCCCTGGCGGCGCGGATCGTGTTCGACCAGCACGGCACGCGGCTGCACGTCGTCGAGGCGGAGGCGGGCTCCGTCGACATCGACTACCTCGTCACCGCGACCGGGCAGGCGAGCGACGCCGGCTTCTCGGAGATCGACCTCGTGCGCTACCTGCGCCCGAGCCGGTACTGCGAATCCGACCGGCTCTGGGGCACGGCGGCCGCCGAGTTCGCCGGGCTCTCCGGCACCGTTCTCATGAACGCCGTCGCTGCGTGGGTGGGCGGGAAGCTGCGCTACGAGCCGGGGTCGAGCCTGCCGACCGACGGCGCCGTGCGCACCCTGATCGACCGGCAGGGCGTCTGCCGGGACTTCGCGCACCTCGTCGTCGCGCTGCTCCGCGCGCGGGACGTTCCGGCCAGGGTCGTCTCCGTCTACGCGCCCGGGCTCTCGCCGATGGACTTCCACGCGGTCGCCGAGGTCTTCGTCGACGACGCCTGGCATGTCGTGGACGCGACCGGGCTCGCCCCGCGGCAGACGCTCCTGCGCATCGCGACCGGCCGCGACGCCGCGGACACGGCCTTCCTCACCACGATCGGCGGGGCAGTGTTCCTCCGCGACCTGACCGTGACCGCGACCGTGGACACCCTGCCCCGCGACGACCGGTACTCCCTGGTGCGCCTGCACTGAGCGGATGCGCCCACCCAGCGCCCGCCCGCATCCGCCGCCGCGCCGGTTTCGGCAGCCCGCGCCCAGATGTGTCCACCGCCGCGCCTGTTTTGGCAGGCCGCGCCCGCCGTTTCGGGAGCGGGCTGCGGATTCGGTAGCGGCGGTGGCTGGGAGGGGTCGGGCGAGCAATTTCCGGGGGTCGTGCGCGCAGGCATCCGCCGCCGCGCCCGTCTTCATCCGCGGCCGCGCCGGTTTTGGCAGCCCGCGCCCACCAGCATCCATGGCCGCGCCGGTTTCGGCAGGCCGCGCCCGTGAGCATCCGCCGCCGCGCCCGTTTCTGCAGGCCGCGCCCGCCGTTTCGGGAGCGGGCTGCGGATTAGGTCGCGGAAGCGGGGCGCGGCGATCTCAGTCGCCCGGTCGCCTCACTTGCCGGCGCCCTGGTCTCGGGTGAGCTCGGCGACGCGGTCGACGATCCACGAAGCGAGCGTCGCCGTCACGACACCGACGAGGGCGATCCCGCCGAGCATGAGGGCGACGGCGATCAGTCGGCCCTCGATCGTCACGGGGGTGAAGTCGCCATAGCCGACCGTCGCGATCGTGACGAAGGTCCACCAGAGCGCGTTGCCGAACGAGGTGATGTTCGCGCCGGGTGCGCGCCGCTCGGCGTCGAGCACCGCGAGGGAGGCGAGGAACACGAGCAGGACCGTCGCGGTCGTGACGTAGATGCCGACCCGGGATCGCACCGCCGTCCCCGGCGAGCGGGGAAAGACGGACAGGGCGGTCACGAGGCGGAGCAGGCGCAACGAACGCAGGACCGGCAGCACGACGACGAGCAGGTCGAAGAGGTGCGTGCGGAACCACAACCAGTGCTGGGGCGCGAGCACGAGGTTCATCAGGTAGTCGAGAAGGAACACCGACCAGGCCGCTTCGAGCACGAAGGTCAGGATGAGCCCGGGTTCGCCTTGGACATCGGCGAGAACCTTCCAGGCGTAGTCGACCAGGAAGATCGTGGCCGCCCCGAGGAGCGGCCACTGCACGAGCTGCTGCCAGCGTTCTTGAGTCATGCCCACACTCTAGGAGGACCGCCGCCCGCGCGGCAGGGCCGGTCGGCGGCATCCGCCTGCCTGCTGCCGGGGCGGCGGATGCCGCGACGCGCGGGTCAGCCGCCGGCGCCGGGAACGAGCAGCCCGCTCTCGTAGGCGATCACGACGAGCTGCGCCCGGTCGTGCGCGTAGAGCTTGGCCATGGTGCGGTTGACGTGCGTCTTCGCGGTCAGCGGCGAGATGAACAGGCCGGCGGCGATCTCGTCGTTCGACCGCCCGCGCGCGACGAGCGTCAGGACCTCCCGCTCCCGGTCGGTCAGGTGCGCGAGGCTCGGCGGCACCGCGGCCGCGCGCCCGGGCTCCGCGGGGAGCACGTACCGTCGGATCAGGCTCTGCGTCGCCGTGGGGGAGAGCAGGGCGTCGCCCTGGTGGATCGTGCGGATTGCCCGCATCAGGTCGGTGGCCTCCGTGCCCTTGCCGATGAAACCGCCGGCACCGGCCCGCAGCGCCTGCACGACGTACTCGTCTTCCTCGAAGGTCGTCAGGATCAGGATGCGCACGGCCGCGAGCCCGGGATCCGCGCAGATCGCGCGGGTCGCCTCGATGCCGTCGAGCACGGGCATGCGGATGTCCATCAGGACTACATCGGGCAGCAGCAGCCGGGACTGGGCGAGCGCTTCGGCCCCGTCAGCGGCTTCGCCGACGACCTCGAGGTCGGGCTCGTGCCTGACCAGTTCGCGCACGGCCGTGCGGATGAGGGTCTGGTCGTCCGCGATCAGGACCCGGATCACGAAGTCGCGCCTGCTGCAGGGTCTGGAGCCGAGGTCGGGGCGGACATACGGGCAGGGTCCGGCGGCTCGGGTGCCGGGACTTCGGCGGCGGCGCCGACCAGGGCGTCCGCCCCGGTGCTCGATATCGGCAGGCTCACGGCGAGCCGGAACGTGTCCGGGGGACGCACTCCGAACTCAACCGTGCCGCCGATGGTGCCCGCGCGCTCGGCGACGCCGACGAGACCGTGGCCACCCGGGACATCCGCTGCGGGGTCGAGCAGGTGGAAGGCGACCGGATTCTCCACCTCGATGTCGACCGTGTCGCTTCCGTAGCTGATGCGGAGTTCTGCGGTGTGGCCGGCGCCGTGCTTATGCGCGTTGGTGAGGGCCTCCTGCACGATCCGGTAGGCGATGGTGTCGACGGGGGCGGGCAGCCTGGTGCCCGCGCCACGCACGCTCACCGTCACGGCGAGTCCGTCGCGGGCGAAGTCGGCCAGGAGCGCGTCGACCCGGCCGAGGCCGATCTCAGCGGCCGGGGGTCGGGGGCGGCCGGCCGAGTCGTCCCTGAGCACGGCGAGGAGGGTGCCGATCTCGCGGAGTACGGCCTGGGCGGCCTGGCGGATCGTCGTGAGCGAATCCTGCGCGTCGTCCGGGCGGTCGGGAAGTGCTTGGGTGGCGACCCCGGCGTGCAGGTTGATCACGGCCATCTGGTGGGCGACGGCGTCGTGCAGTTCGCGGGCGATGCGCAGCCGGTCCTCGGCGACCCGGCGCAGCGCCTCGGATTCGCGGGTCTCCTCCGCGTTCCTGGCGCGTTCGGTGATGGCGGTGATGTACGCGCGGCGCGACCGCACAGCGTCACCGGTCGCACCGGCGAACCCGATGATCGCCGCGAACTGCAGCACCCGGGGTTCGAGCAGGCTGCCCGGGGTGACGACCAGGCTGGTAACCACGAGGGCGAACGCGTTGAGGGAGGTGGCCACGATGGTCGTGCGCCGGTCGGTGCGCTCGGCGACGTTGAAGGCGGCGAACGCCGTGGGCGCGACGAAGGCGGTGAGGGGCACGCCGAGGCTGCCGGCGATCATGAACAGGGCGACGCAGACCGCGAGAACCTGCAGTGGCCAGCGCCGCCGCACCAGCAGCGCCGCGGCGGCGGTGACGGCGACGAGGATGCCTGCGACGCTCGGCACCACCCGGAAGTTGCCGCCGGCGGGCAGGAACGCGCTCGCGAGCACCACGAGGGTGATCAGTGTGTCGGTGGCCCAGCGCGGCAGGTGCGCGTGGCTGTACATCGAGGTCATCTCCCAAGGATGCCCCCTGCGCCGGGCTGCGGCATCCTCCCGGGGGACGAGAGGCCGTACCGCGCCTGCGGTACGGCAGGTTGCCGCCGCAGGAGGATGCCCCGCACGACGGATGCCGCGACGCTGGAACAGTGCCGGCTCGCGGCATCCGCCAGGCTCCACCCGGCGCACCCACGCAGCCCGGCACGCCGCCACCCACGCAGCCCACAGCGCTACATCACCCGGAGGAGAACTCGATGTCCCATCCCATACTCGCCGCCTACGACCTGAAGAAGTCGTACGGTCGCGGCCCGAACCGATTCGACGCGCTCAAGGGGGTCACGCTGGAGATCTTCGCCGGCGAGTCCGTCGCCATCGTCGGGAAGAGCGGCTCGGGCAAGTCCACCCTGATGCACCTGCTCGCGCTGCTCGACAAGCCGAGCACCGGCACCGTCGAGCTCGGCGGCAGTGACACCGCGACCCTGAAGGGGAAGCGGCTCAACGAGACGCGCAACAAGACCTTCGGGTTCGTCTTCCAGCAGTTCTTCCTCACGCCGGGGGCATCCGTGCTCGAGAACGTCGTGTTGCCGCTCAAGATCGCCGGCATCGGCTCGCGGAGCCGCAGGGTGCGGGGACACGCGGCACTCGACCGCCTCGAACTCGGCGACAAGGCGAAGAGCAAGGCCAACGCCCTGTCCGGCGGCCAGAAGCAGCGGGCCGTGATCGCCCGCGCCCTCGTCAACGATCCGCGGATCATCTTCGCCGATGAGCCCACCGGCAACCTCGACAGCGCCACCGGCGCGATCGTCGAGGATATCCTCTTCGGGCTCAACCGCGAGCAGGGCATCACCCTGATCATCGTGACCCACGACGAGGACCTCGCCGCCCGCTGCGACCGCCGGGTGTACATTCGCGACGGCCTCGTCGTCACCGAGGAAGCCCGGGTGGCAGCATGAGGGCCATCGACGTCGTCGGCTCGGCCATCGGCAACAGCTTCCGCAGCCGCCTGCGCACCACGCTCACCGTGCTCGCGATCTTCATCGGCGCGTTCACGCTCACCATTACCAACGGCCTCGGCACCGGGATCAACGCCTACATCACCGATACCGTCGCGGCCATCGGCGCGAATGACGTGCTCACCGTGACGAAGGTGTCGGCGGATGCGACGACGACCGGCCCGCAGGAGTACTCGCCCGACCAGATCACCAGTGGTGGGGGCGCGGCCGGGGGCGCCGCGGGGAGGACGACCGTCGCCGCGATCACGACCGCTGACCTCGCCACGATCGCCGCCATCGACGGGGTCACGTCCGTGCAGCCGAGCCTCTCGGTCACCCCGGACTATGTGACGACGGGCAGCAGCAAGAAGTACCGGCTCGGGCTCGGCAGCTTCGTCACCGGCACGACGCTGCAGCTGTCCGAGGGCGCCCAGCTCGACCCGGACTCGTCAGAGCTGCAGATCGCGCTGCCCGTGTCGTTCGTCGCACCGCTCGGCTTCGCGAGCGACGCGGATGCGATCGGCGCCATCGTGCACATCGGCGTCACCTCGGCCGCGGGAACGCAGAGTGTCATCGACGCGACCGTCGTCGGGGTCTCGGAGGCCGGTCTCGGTGCGACCGGGAACGCGACCGCGAACACCGCGCTCACGACCGCGCTCTACGACGCGCAGAGCGTCGGACGCAGCGCGACCGCGAAGGACAGTTACGCCCAGGCCGTCGTGCACTTCGACCAGAACGCCTCGGCGAGCGAGGTCACCGCGCTCCAGGGTCGCTTCACCGCCGCGGGCTTCACCGCCAAGACGGTCGCCGACCAGATCGGCACCTTCAAGTCGGTGATCGACGCGATCGTGCTCGTGCTCAACGCCTTCGCCGTGATCGCCCTGCTCGCCGCGAGCTTCGGCATCGTCAACACGCTCCTGATGAGCGTGCAGGAGCGCACCCGCGAGATCGGCCTGATGAAGGCGATGGGTATGGGGGCCGGCCGCATCTTCGGCCTGTTCAGCATCGAGGCCGCGTTCATCGGCTTCCTCGGCAGCGCGATCGGCGCCGGCATCGCCATGATCGTGGGCACGGTCGTGAGCACCGCGCTCTCGGGTGCGTTGTTCGCAAACCTGCCGGGGCTCACCTTGATCGCGTTCACGCCGGGGTCGATCATCGCGATCATCCTGATCGTGATGGGCATCGCCTTCCTCGCCGGCACCCTGCCGGCCTGGCGTGCCGCGCGGCAGGACCCGATCGAGTCGCTCCGCTACGAGTAGCCGGGGTGCCCGCTCGCGCCGCGTAGCGGCATCCGCTGACCTCGGGCGGAGTGCTCCCTCTCTCGGGAGGGTGCGTCCCGGCGAGCGGATGCCGGTCTCGCGCGGGTACGCTGCCGCGCCGGTGTCGGCAGGCCGCGCCCGAAACGGCGGGAGCGGTTTGCGGAAACCGGCGCGGGCACGGACCCGGGGCATCCGCTGCATCGGGAGGTGCGTCCGGGCGAGCGGATGCCGGGCTCGCACGGGCGACGTGGCACGCCGCCGCGTTGGTGTCGGCAGGCCGCGCCCGAAATGGCGGGAGCGGTTTGCGGAAACCGGCGCGGGCGTGCCAGGAAGTGGGCGCGGTTTGCGGAAACCGGCGCGGGCGCGGGACGAGTCGGCTACAGGCCCTGCTCGACCATGGTCACGACCCGGCCGATCAGCGCCTGGGTCGCCTGCGGCGGCAAAGACCGGAGCGGGCCGTCGAGGAGCAGC
The DNA here is from genome assembly GCF_022760445.1 of Cryobacterium zhongshanensis. Classification (NCBI taxonomy): domain Bacteria; kingdom Bacillati; phylum Actinomycetota; class Actinomycetes; order Micrococcales; family Microbacteriaceae; genus Cryobacterium; species Cryobacterium zhongshanensis. The sequence continues at coordinate 326,048 of NZ_JALGAR010000002.1, forward strand.
GAGGCGAGGCCGTGCACCGCCGACCAGGCCAGGAACTCGGCGCCCGGCCGGCGCTCGGCGGGGAGGACTCCCGTGGTCACGAGGTTGTCGAGCGCCTCGCTGAGCAGCTGGAACGGAGTGAGTCCCCGCGCACCGGCGCGTGCTGCGCTCGTCGCGCTCTCGAGGTCGGACGAGGCCGTGAACGCGGTGCGGAACAGCCCTGGTTCGGCCAGCGCGAAACGCAGGTAGCCGGAGCCGACGGCGCGAAACCGGAGCCGAGCCGTCTCCGCGGTGAGGGGCGCGACCGGCGCCGGGTTCGCATCCGTCTCGCCGGGTGCGGGCGTCGTGCGCCCGCCCGCCCGGCCGTCAGATACGGACACCGCGGTCACCGCGGTCATGTCGGTCATGTCGGCCATTACGGATGCGGCGGCATCCGCCACCGGGATCGCCGCCTGCTCGTCCTCGATCGCGCGGGCGACGCCGGACTGGCACTCCGAGCAGACCGCCTCGAGGAGAGCCTGCCGGTCGGCGAAGTGCCGGTATGCGGCGTTGGGGGAGACCCCGGCGCGGCGGGTCGCCTCGCGGAGCACGACCGCGGCCGGCCCGCCCGAGCGGGCGAGCTCGAGACCGGCGTCGATCAGGGCACGCCTCAGGTCGCCGTGTCGGTAGGTCGTGCGACCATGGGATTCGGTGGCTGGATCGGTGTTCATGGTTGTCAAAGTGAGGCCGCCTCGTTACGCTGGAGACCGAATGTGTACAACGTCCACAATAGCGCGGGGATAGACACGATGACGATCATCGAGGCCACGGGCCTGACCAAGACGTACCGCTCCAAGAGCGGGCCGGTGCATGCGCTTGCCGGGCTCGACCTCTCGGTGCCGCGGGGCAGCGTGAAGGCCCTGCTCGGTCCGAACGGTGCGGGCAAGACCACCGTCGTGAAGATGCTCACGACCCTGATCCGGCCCGATTCCGGTACGGCGTTCGTCGACGGCATCGACGTCGTCGCCGACCCGAAGGCCGTGCGCCGGATCATCGGGGTGTCCGGCCAGTACGCGGCCGTCGACGAGAACCTGACCGGCTTCGAGAACCTCGAAATGGTCGGCCGGCTCTACCACCTCGGCGGCCCGGCGGCCCGGCGTCGCGCCCAGGAGCTCATCGACCTCTTCGAGCTCACCGCGGCGGGCAACCGACCGGTCAAGGGCTTCTCCGGAGGCATGCGCCGGAGAATCGACCTCGCGGGCGCGCTCGTGATCAACCCCAAGGTGCTCTTCCTCGACGAACCGACCACCGGGCTCGACCCGCGCAGCCGCATCGCGCTCTGGAACGTGATCAAGCGACTCGTCGCCGACGGCACGACCGTGCTGCTCACGACCCAGTACCTCGAAGAGGCCGACCAGCTCGCCGACGACATCGTCGTGGTCGACGACGGCCGGGTCATCGCCGAGGGCACCTCCGACCAGCTCAAGGCGCAGATCGGCGGGCACCGCCTCGAAGTCGCCCTCGTCGACGCCGGCGCCGGCGCGAGCGAAGCGGCCCGCGGCATCCTCGCCCGCTTCGGCGACGGCGAACCGATCGTCACGAGCGACGGCCGCGGCCTCGAGGTCGCGGTGACCGACGGCCCGCTCGCCCTGCAGCACGTGCTCGCCGCCCTCGGCGACGCGGGCATCGAGCTGCACGACGCCGGCATGCGCCGCCCGACGCTCGACGACGTCTTCCTCAAACTCACCGGGCACAAGGCCGACAAGGCGCAGGGCGCAGCGGATGACGACACCCTCGACAAGAAGGAAGCGGTGAAGACCCGATGAGCGCGATCTCCACGACCCTGCCGAGCTGGAACCCGTTCTCGCTGTGGTACTCCGACGGCTGGACCGTCACCAAGCGCAACCTGATCAAGATCAAGCGTTCCCCGGACATGCTCGTCTTCGCCGTGATCCAGCCGGTGATGTTCGTGCTGCTCTTCAGCCAGGTCTACGGCGGTGCGATCCAGGTGCAGGGCACCGACTACACCCAGTTCCTGATGGCGGGCATCTTCGCCCAGACCGTCGTCTTCGGGTCGACGTTCTCCGGGTCGGCGATGGCGCTCGACCTGAAGGAGGGCATCATCGACCGGTTCCGCAGCCTGCCGATGAGCTCGTCGGCGGTGCTGATCGGGCGGACGAACAGCGACCTCGTGCTCAACACCATTTCGATGGTCATCATGATGGCGACCGGCCTCGCCGTCGGCTGGCGGGTGAACTCCTCGCCGGCCGAGTTTCTGGCCGGGGTCGGGCTGTTGCTGCTGTTCAGCTACGCGTTCAGCTGGGTGATGGCGCTGCTCGGCATGAGCGTGAAGAGCCCCGAGGTGATCAACAACGCCTCGTTCCTGATCCTGTTCCCGCTGACCTTCGTCTCGAACGCCTTCGTGCCGAGCGACACCCTGCCCACCCCGCTGCGGATCTTCGCGGAGTGGAACCCGGTCTCCTCGCTCGTGCAGGCGGCGCGGCAGCTCTTCGGCAACGAGGGCACCGCCCCGGTGCCCGACATCTGGACCATGCAGCATCCGATCCAGACGGTGCTGATCGGCATCACCGTCATGCTCGTCGTGTTCGTGCCGCTCTGCATCCGCAAGTTCGCATCGATCAGTTCGCGGTAGCGTGACGACGGGCGATGTCGGTTGACGACCGCATCGGTCGGAGTCCGCAGCGCTTGACCTCCGCCGGTCCGGGCGACGTGTTCCATCCACTCACACAAGGGAGATCGACATGACTGAGTCAGAGACCGGAGCGGCGACGACCGACCGGGGGATCGGCATCCTCGAGGCATTCAGCGGTTTCGCGGTGCCCGACATCGAGGCAGCGCGCGCCTTCTACGGCGGCACGCTCGGACTCGATGTGACCGACGGCGGTATGGGCCTGCTGCGCATCGAGCTGCCCGGCGGGGCGCACGTGATCGCCTATCCGAAGGCCGACCACGTGCCGGCGACGTACACGATGCTCAACCTCGCGGTCGGCGACGTCGACGTCGCCGTCGACGCGCTCACGGCCCGGGGAGTGGTCTTCGAACGCTACGCGGGCTCGCCCCAGGACGAGAAGGGCATCATGCGCGGCAACGGACCGACGATCGCCTGGTTCACTGACCCGGCCGGCAACATCCTCTCGGTGCTCGAGGATTCGGCACAGCCCGATGAGTAACGAGGTGCCGTTCACGACCGACCGGCGCACCGGCCAGTTGCGTGCGCCGCGGAACACCGCGCCGCGGTCGACGGGACCCTACGACGTGAAGCGGGAGGACAAGGCCCTGTATGCGCCGACGAACCGCGACTGGGAGCTGATCGAGGTTCCCGCGCAGCGGTACATCGCGGTCGACGGGCGCGGCGACCCGAACGTCGCGCCCGCGTACACCGAGGCGGTCGAGGCCCTCTACGCCGTCGCGTATGCGATCAAGTTCGCGGCCAAGCGCGGCCTCGGGCGCGACCTCGTCGTCGCCCCGCTCGAGGGTCTCTGGTACGCCGCCGACCCGGCCGGCTATGCCGCGTTCGCCGCCGGCGACAAGGCGTCGTGGAGCTGGACGATGCTGATCAGCCAGCCCGACTGGGTGACGGATGCCTTCATCGCTGAGGCCGTTACGGCGACCCGGGCGAAGAAGAAGCTTCCCGCCCTCGCGAGCGTGCGCATCGAGTCCCTCGACGAGGGCCTCAGCGCGCAACTGCTGCACGTCGGACCCTACGACGACGAGGCGCCGGCCCTCGCGCGGCTGCACGGGGAGTTCCTGGCCGACCACGGGCTGCGCCTGAACGGAATGCACCACGAGGTGTACCTCGGGGACCCGCGGCGAGCCGCCCCGGACAAACTCAAGACGGTCCTGCGGCAGCCGGTCGCCCCCGCCTGACGCGCCACGGTTACCTTTCCGGTCGAGAGTTCCCAGTGCGCCGGTAACTCTCGACCGGAAAGGTCGATCTCGACACGCGGCATCCGCCGCCGGCCGAACGCGGGGCGCGGCAGCCGCGCGGCTCAGCGGCCGGTGCGCTTGCCGAGCTTGAGGTTCGCGGTGCTGCGGGTGCGGCCGGGCGCGGACTGGGTCTTCCTGGCCACCGCCGGCTTCGCCTTCGCGGCGGCAACGCGCAACGCCTTCGCGGCGGCCTTGGCCTTGTCGGTCTTCTTTTCCTTCTTGACCTTCTCGCCGCCGGCCGGCACCGAGTCGACCCGGGAACTGGCCTTCGTACGGCCGCGCACGATGCCGATGAACTCTTCGATGTCCTCGGTCGTCTCGGCGGCGAGCCACGCGAGGGAGACCTGGCTCTCGGCGACGTCCTCGACGGGGCGGGAGACGAGGTCTTTGCGGCTGTGCAGCCGGGCGATCGAATGCGGCACGATCACGATGCCGACGCCCGCGGCGACGAGCTCCATGGTCTCGTCCATGTCGCGCACGGCGGCGAGCGGGCGGCGGATGCCGTCGCGCACCTCGGTCGCGACGTCGCGCCACTCGGGAACGGCGTCGGGGTCCTGCAGCAGGTGCTCGTCGGCGAGGTCGGCGACGAGCAGGCTGTCGGCGTCGGCGATGAAATGGTCCTTCGCGGCGACGACAACCGGGATTTCCCGGTACAGCGCGATCAGGCTCAGGTCGTGCTCGTCGACCGGGAGGCGCACGATGCTGACCTGCGCGCGGCCGTCGTGGAGCACGGCGGACTGCTCGTCCGGCGTGGTGCGGAAGACCTCGAGGGGCTGGTCGGGGCGCCGTTCTGCCCAGGTGCGGGTCCACTTGGTCGGCGTGACGCCGGCGGCGAAGGCGATGGAAAAGGTCACCGGCATCCTCTCTGTTTGTGGCGCGCGGGGCGGCTCACCGTTATGATCCGCCGAAGCGGTGGTGCTCTCAGGCTATACGCTGGACTGATGAGCGAGAAGAAGACCCAGACCATGAAGCCCGCAACGGCGGCCCAGAAGCTCGGGATTCTGCTCGAGGCAGCCCCCGAAGACTTCCAGAACACCCTGATCTCGCGCACCGAGCTCACCGAACTCGACACGAACCCGCCGGAGTGGCTCGTCGAACTGCGCGCCAACGGCCCGCACCCCAAGCAGGTCGTCGCCGCGAAGCTCGGCGTCTCGATCTCCGGGCTCACGCGCGGCAAGGTCACCGAGCCGCTCACGAGCGCCGAGATCCTCGCGCTGCTGCAGCAGCCGCCGGCGTGGCTCGTCACCGAGCGCGCCACCCAGTTCGAGGTGCGCGAGGAGCAGATCCGCGTCAAGGACCGCGACGCCGAGCGCGCCCGCAAGGCCGCGCACGCCGCCCGGTTCGCCGCCCAGAACGAGAAGGCCGCCGCGAAGAAGCGCTAGCCCGCGCGCTCGCTTTCCCACGCTGTGCTCGCACCAATTCGACGGACTCTTTGGTTCTTGGTACGCAAGAGCCCGGGTTAAGCGCTTTCCGGCAGAAACTTCATCGAATTGGTGGGGTCGAGCGGATGCCTGGACGCGCGCCGCCGGTGGCGGGGAACGCAATGTCGGAGTTTTTCGCGACTCGCGGCATCCGCTGCCGTCGCAGACGGCGTGTCGCGAAAAACTCCGACTTTGCGACGCGGGAGACCCCGCGGCAGTGCGGGGACGGCGCGTCGGCGTGCTGCGCGCGAAAAACTCCGACGTTGTTACGCGTCGGTGCCTGCTGGTGCGCCCGCGTACTGGGTGCGGAGGAATCCGACGATGTCGGAGAGTTCGCCCTGCGAGATCGAGTGGCCCATGCCCTCGTAGATGCGCTCGGTGAGCACCGAGTGGCCGGGCAGCCAGTCCTGGGTGCGGCCGACGGCATCCGCCTGGATCACCGGGTCTGCGGTGCCGCGCCCCCAGAACACCGGGACGGGCCGTTCGGCGAGGTCGGCGTCACCGGGCTGGGGCGCCGCGGCGACGAAGCCCGAGAGCTGCACCGCGAACGTGAACCGGTCGGGTGCCTGGCGCAGCAGCTGCAGCGCCATCGCGCCGCCCTGCGAGAAGCCGAGCAGCCCGACGGATGCCGGCGGCACGACGAGCGCGTCGAGCCAGGCGAGCACGCCGTCCGTTGCCGCCTCGATAGCGGACGCGCTCGGGGAGCTCGGGTTGACGTTCTCGCCGGGGACGCCGATCGGGAACCAGGCCCAGCCGTCGCCGACCGGCAGCGGCGCACGCAGTGCCGCGAGGACCGGTGTGAGCGGGAGGTGCGGCGCGAGGGAGAAGAGGTCGCCCTCGTGGGAGCCGTAGCCGTGCAGGATCAGGAGCAGTGGGCGCCCGACCCGGTCGGCGTCGGACGCCGACCAGAGCACCGCGCCGGGGTCGATTAAGAGTGCGGCAGAGGTGGATGCACCGTCATCGGTGCTCCCGGTGCTCCCGGTGTTCCCGGTGCCGCCGGTGTTCTCCAGATCGTGGTCGTCCATGTCGGTCCTCCTGCCGTGCGCCGAGGCCGGAACGCGTCGACCAGTCAATACTTCCACTGCCTCGACCCCGGATGCTGCGCCGACCCCGCATCCTGCGCCGCCCGCCCGAGGAGCGCGACTACTGCGCAGGCTTACAGGAGGAGCCTGCAGGCGAACGCGACTCGCCCCAAACGGAGCAGGGCGCATCCGTTCCCCGGTTAGGGGAGAATGAAGGCATGAGCGTGCGCACCCCTGACCCCGACCCGGACTGGACGCCTGGCCCCGAGAACATCCAGCCACCCAATCAGAACCAGGGCTGGCTGAGCGATGTCGAGCTCGCGGACATCCGCCGGCGCCTGCCGATCCTCTACATCGAGGCCGTCCCCGTGCGGGTCGACGGGCTCGGCCAGGTCGTCGAACTCGGCGTGCTGCTGCGCGCGCGGCCGACCGGCGAGATGACGCGCACCCTGGTCTCCGGGCGCGTGCTCTACGGCGAGACCCTGCGCGATGCGCTGTTCCGGCACCTCGAGAAAGACCTCGGGCCGATGGCCTTCCCGCAGCTGCCCGCGAGCCCGGTGCCATTCTCGGTCGCCGAGTACTTCCCGCTGCCCGGCATCACCGCCTTCACGGATGAGCGCCAGCACGCCGTCTCGCTGGCCTACGTCGTGCCCGTCACCGGCACCTGCGACCCCCGCCAGGACGCCCTCGAACTCACCTGGATGACACCCCTCGAGGCGGCATCCGAGGCCGTGTCCGCCGAGATGGAGGGCGGCCGCGGCTCCCTGCTGCGGATGGCGCTCGCCTCGGTCGGCCAGCTGCGCTGACGCGTCCGGTGGGCGAGCCGCCTGCCGCAGCCGCAGCCGCAGCCGCGACCGCCGCACCCGCCGCTACGAACCGGCCGTGGGAGCGGGGGCCGGCGTGGACGTGCCCGGGGCGGCGTGCTGGTGCGCCTTCACGTCGGCGCGCACAAGGTGGCGCAGGGCGTGGCGCCACCGCTTCGGTACGTCGGCCTTGGACTTGTCTGCCTTGGCGGCCTCGATCTTCGTGAGGTACTGGCTGGCCTGCGCGCCGTATGCTCCGGCGAGGACGTCCGTGCGAATGGCGGCGAGGGCCGCGGGCCGTGCGGCCGCGTCGAGCTTGATCGCCGCGCGCAGGTCCGCGCGCAACTGGGCAACGGTCTTCACGGTCTCGTCCGCGGCGACAGCGGTGTTGGCGGATGCCGACACGGCGGTCGCGAGTGAAGCGGCGACGGTGGACCCCGAGACGGAGGACGCTGCAACGGTCACGGGCATCTCGGCCGCGCTCGCCGCGCCGACCGCGAACGTGCCGCCCGCAATCAGGCCGAGGCTGAGCGTCCCCGCGGCGACAACGGTCGTGGCTCGCTTCGTGAATGCATTCATGTGTTCCTGCCTTTCGCTGGACCGGGAGGGTCCCGGCGGTGAAGCCAGAGTGGCAGGCGCACGCAAACGCCGTGTTCGGGAAATGTTCGGAACATGTAAGGCGAGTCGGGCATCCGCCCGCCCGGTTCGCAGCAACCGGCGCCTACTGGCTTAATGGATGCTGTGAGCGACGACAAAGGGCTGGTGCTGGTTGTCGAAGACGACCCCGCAATCGCGGACATCGAACGCCTATACCTCGTGCGCGCGGGTTTCACCGTGCATCTGGAGTCCGACGGGCGCGCGGGCCTCGAGCAGGTGCGCCGGTTGCGGCCGGCCGCGGTGATCCTGGATGTCGGCCTGCCCGGGCTCGACGGGATCGAGGTGTGCCGGGCCATGCGCGAGGCGGGGGACTGGACGCCCGTGCTCTTCGTCACCGCACGCGACGACGAGGTCGACCGCGTGCTCGGCATCGAACTGGGTGCGGATGATTACGTGACCAAGCCGTTTTCGCCGAGGGAACTCGTCGCACGGGTGAAGGGAATCGTGCGCCGTTCCTCGGGCCTCATCGGTGACGCGGTGCTGCGGGTGGAGGATGTGACGCTCGACCCGGCGACGCGCCTGGTCGCGCGCGGCGGCATCCGCGTGGACCTGACCGCGACCGAATTCGACCTGCTCGCCCAGCTGATGGCGCGGCCCGGACGGGTGTATGCGCGGGACGAACTGCTCTCCCTGGTCTGGGGAATCGCCGACTACAGTGCGAGCAGGACGGTCGACGTGCACGTCGCCCAATTGCGTGCCAAGCTCGGCGAGGGAAATCCGATCCGCACGGTGCGCGGCGTCGGTTATTCCGTCGTCGGCCGGGAGGGCTGAGCGGTGCGGCGCTGGTTCGGGTCACTCGGCGGCAGGATCCTGCTCGTCACGGTCGGCGTGGCGTTCGTTGCGGTTCTCGTCACTGCCGTCGTGTCCCTGCAACTCGTGCAGACCCTCGTCACGACGCAGGCCCAGGCGGACCTCGGTGCCCGGACGACCGCGCTGAGCCAGCGGCCGCTCGCGACCCTGCGCATCCTGCTCGAGGACGACACCCTCCTCGGCGCGCGCGGCGAGCGCTTTGTGTTGGTCGGCGCCGACGGGACGGTACCGGAAACAGGTTCGGGTGCGCGCACAGTCACGCAGGACGTCAAGAGACGCATCACCCAGGTATTGGATGCCGGCCGCTCGGTGTCGACGTCGCTGCAGATTCGGGGTGAGTCGTACGTGGTGGAAGCGCGGCCGCTCGCGGGAGGCGGCGGTCTCGTCGGCTTTGTGCGCGTTGCGGACATCACCGACTCGGGCAGACTCGTCGCCGGGCGCATCCTGCTGGCCGTGCTCGTCGGGCTCGTCGTGGCCGTGCTCGCCGGACTGTTCCTGTCCCGGCGGTTGGCACGACCGCTGGAGCGGACCGCACGAGCCGCTCGGCGGCTTGCCGACGGTGATCGCGGCGTGCTGATCGCGGCCCAGGGCATCCCGGAGATCGACGACGTGTCCCGCTCGCTCCGGGCGCTCGACCGCGCGCTGGGTACGAGTGAGACCCGCCAACGGGAGTTCCTGCTTTCGGTGTCTCACGAGATCCGCACGCCGTTGACCGCGATCCGTGGGTACGCGGAGGCCCTCGCCGAGGGCGTGATTCCGGCAAGCGGCAGCGCGGCGGTCGGCGAGGTACTGGTCGCGGAGACGAAACGCGTTGACCGTTTCGTGAGCGACCTGCTCGAACTCGCCCGCCTTGAAGCGGATGACTTCACCGTGCACCTTCAGCCGATCGACGTCGGCGGAGTGCTCGCGCAGGCCGCGCTCGCTTGGCAGGGTCAATGCACGCAGCTTGGCGTCGTGCTGCGCGTCGACGGGCCGGGGGACGATGCGGGCGCGGGCGCGGGCGCGGTGCCGGGTGTCCTCACGATCGTGACTGACGGCATGCGCCTGCGCCAGATCGTCGACGGCCTGCTCGAGAACGCTCTGCGCGCAACACCGACCGGCGGCGAGGTCGTACTCGCGGCCCGCCGGGTCGATGGCCGCCATGTACGTGTCGAGGTGCGCGACAGCGGCCCTGGTTTGAGCACATCGGATGCCACCGTCGCGTTCGAGCGCGGAGTCCTGCGAGCCAAGTACCGCGACATCCGCCCGGTCAACACGGGCCTGGGTCTGTCCATCGCCGCCCGGCTGGTGACCAGGATGGGCGGCACGATCACCGTGCACTCCGCGGCCGAGGGGGGCGCGTGTTTTGCCGTGGTGCTCCCGGTCGGCGACGGGCCCATTGCGCGTTGAGGCGAGCGGCGCGCGCCGGGGCATGCGCCTGCGGCGAGACCTACCGGACCAGGCGGACCTCGTGCAGCTGCTCGCCGAGCACTTCCTGCACCTGCTCGTGACCGTCTGGGGCGTAACCGTTGCGGGTGTAGAAGGCGTGGGCGCGCGGGTTGACCGCGGCGACCCAGAGGTAGGACGGCCCGGCGTCGACGACGGCGTCGAACAGCTTCTGGCCGATGCCGCTGCCGTGCTTGTCCTCGAGCAGGTACATGAAGTACAGCTCGTGGGCGGCGGGGGCACTTTCGTCGCGGGCGGGCCCGCTGCCGGCGAAGCCGACGACCTCTCCGTCGACGAGCGCGACGACCTGGCGGTATTCCGGCCCCTGCGTGGTGAACCGGCGCCACATGGCGGCGAGGCGCTGCGGCCGCAACTGGGAGAGGGCCGCCTGACTCAGCAGGTGATCGTAGGTTTCGTGCCAGCAGAGGGCGTGTACGCGGCCCAGACTCTCGGCATCCGCTTCTTCGACGGGCCGAACAACGACGGTGGTGGTGTCCATATTCTGACCCTAACCCAGCCGGGGGACACCGGTTGACCGCGTGTGCGGGGGCTAACTCAGGAGATTCGACGCGGTGGGACAGTGAGTACCCCGAATGCCGCCGGACTGCACGCGACGGAGGGACGATTTTCCTGAGTTAGCCCCCGACGGCCGCGGAGAACGCCCGGCGATGGTGGCCGCAGGCCGCGAAATCGCGCGGTGGTGCCGTGGATGGCACAGGAATCACGCACAAACGGGCCGGACTCCTGGTGGAGGCCGGCCCGTTGGGTCGTGCGGGGTGAAACGAGCGGATGCCGGGGGTTCAGCCCCGGCAGCCGGTCGCGCCCTGGTGCTGGTGCTGCTTAGCCCTGGGCGCGGCGCGGGGCCGAGCGACGGGCTCCGCCGGCGCCGGCTCCCGAGCCGGATCCGCGGACGAGTCCGCCGACCTGCAGGCCGCCGGAGCGACCGGAGCCCTGCGGGGCGTGGCTGCGACCGGATGCCGCGGGGCGGCCCGAGTGCTCCTGGCGCGCTCCGCCGGCCGAGGCGGTGTCGTTGCTGCGGCTGCCGCGGTTGCCGCGAACGGGCGCGGTGCTCGCGCCGTCGCGGTCGTCACGGCCGCGGGCGCGCTGTCCGTCGGACGAACGCGAGGTGTCGGAGGACGACGAGGACGCATAGGAGCGGCTGCCGCCCTGCGAGGAGGACGAGGAGCGTCCGCCGGAGCGACCGCCCTCGGAGCGTCCGCCCTCTGAGCGACCGCCCTGCGAGCGACCACCTTCGGAACGTCCGCCCTGTGAGCGTCCGCCCTGCGAGCGTCCGCCCTGGGACTGGCGCTGCTGCTGCGGCTGTTCGCTGCGCGGTGCCGGCTTGACGTATGCGGCGACGTCGCCGACGAGGGCGGCGACGGCGGGGGAGTCCGCGGTGACGCGCTGCGGGGTCACCTTGATGGCGGCCTTGCGCAGTAGGTCCGCGGTGTCGCGACGCTGCTCCGGGAGCACGAGGGTGACGACGTCACCGGCGTGCCCGGCGCGGGCGGTACGGCCCGAGCGGTGCGTGTACGCCTTGTGCTCTGCCGGCGGGTCGACGTGGATGACGAGCTCGATGTCGTCGACGTGCACGCCGCGAGCGGCGACATCCGTTGCGACGAGCACGCTCACGTCACCGTTGCTGAACGCGGCGAGGTTGCGGTCACGGGCGACCTGCGAGAGGTTGCCGTGCAGGTCGACCGAGGGGATGCCCGCCTCGGTGAGTGCCTTGGCGAGCTTCTTCGCGTGGTGCTTGGTGCGCATGAAGAGGATGCGGCGTCCGGTTCCGGAGGCCAGCTTCTCGATGAGCGCCTTCTTCTGTTCGGCGTTGTCGACCTCGAAGACGTGGTGCGTCATCGCGGAGACGATGCTGTTCGAGTCGTCGACCGAGTGCAGCACCTCGTTGTGGAGGAACTTGCGGACGATCTTGTCGACGCCGTTGTCCAGGGTGGCCGAGAACAGCAGGCGCTGGCCGCCGGTGGGCGTCTTGTCGAGGATGCGGGTGACGACGGGCAGGAAGCCGAGGTCGGCCATATGGTCGGCCTCGTCGAGCACGGTGATCTCGACGGAGTCGAGGTTGACGTAGCCCTGCTTCATCAGGTCTTCGAGGCGTCCGGGGCAGGCGACGACGATGTCGACGCCGGCCTTGAGCGCGGAGACCTGGCGGCCCTGGGAGACGCCGCCGAAGATGGTCGTCGTGTTGAGGCCGTATGCCTCGGCGAACGGGGTGAGCGCGTTGGTGATCTGGGTGGCGAGCTCGCGGGTCGGCGCGAGGATCAGGCCGAGCGGGCGGCCCGGGCGGCGCTTGCCGCCGGCGAGCTTGCCGCCGAGGCGCGCGGCCATCGGGATGGCGAACGCGAGGGTCTTGCCGGAGCCGGTCTTGCCGCGACCGAGCACGTCCCGGCCCTTGAGGGTGTCGGGGAGGGTGTCGACCTGGATCGGAAAGGGGCTGTCGATTCCCTGGGCCGTGAGAACGGCAACGAGGGGAGCCGGCACGCCAAGCGCGCCGAAGGAAATTTCAGACAAAGTGGTGCCTTTCAGGCATCAGAGCCCTCCGTCGAACCGTGTGCGCACCCCGAGTGAGGGAATGCAGGCTTCGGAGCCAGGAGGATTCACATGGCGAAGGTGCCGATGGGCACATCCGTTCGCCGTAAGAATGTTCATTCGCAATATGCGCTCGGCCCGCCAGGATGGTGGGCCGCCGCAACAAGAAGAGGGCGTTCTACGACGCAGCGAGCGCAGCGATGCATTCGCAAGTTGTTCCAGTGTAGCGGATGCTGTCAAGCACCCTCCCAGGAAACTCCCGATCAGCCCCGCCCGCCTAGTCGAGGCTTCCGGTGTAGAGCTCGCCGACGGGGACATCCACCGTGACGGTGTTGCCTGCCTGCGCGAGCGGGCAGGCCCACATCGGGTCGTATGCGCACGACGGGTTGTACGCGAAGTTGAAGTCGAGGATCAGGGTGTCGTCGTCGACGCCGGGGCCGAGGTCCGCCCCCTTGATCGTGTCGAGCAGGTAGCGCCCGCCGCCGTACGTTCCGCCGGGCCGGCCGGCGAGACCGTCCTTGATCGGCAGGAACAGGCCGCCGCCGTAACTGCCGAGTCGCCACAGGTCGATCGGGCCGAGGTAGGGCAGGCGCACGATGCCGACCAGGTCGAACGGCACGGTGCCGTCCGTCCCGGTCTCGACCGCGATCCGGTGCGGCTCCGGCGCCCGGTGCACCTCCACCTCAAAGCGCCAGTCCGGGTCGTACGGCGCGACCGTGAGCCCCGTGAACGCGGACCGGTCGTCGGGCAGCAGCGGCGACGACGGATGCCCCGCGAACAGGTCATCACGCCCACTCCGCCAGAGCTCGTGCCCCGCCGCGGGGTTCTGCACGCTCAGTTGCCGCACGCCGGCATACAGACCGGTCACGCGACGGCGCCAGTCGGCGAGCTGAAGGGCCCCGAGGGTCGAGCTCATTCGGTGACCTCCGTCGGCGCAGAATCGACGTCGGCTTCGTCAGGGCCAGCGGATGCGTCCCCGCCTGTCGTCTCCGCAAACCCGGCCGCGTCGATGCCCACATCGAAACGCCAGGTCGGGGCCAGTCGCTTGAGTTGCAGCATCCGCCACTGCCACATCATCCAGAACACCGGCCAGCTCGGCAGGGTGAGCGCGCCGGTGCCGAAGATGAGCTGGTCGCGGTAGAGCGTCTTGCCGGTGCCGGCCGGGTCTGCGGAGACCGCCATCCGGTGGTCCCAGAGCGTGACGGCCTCGAGGGCGCCGGACACGCCTCGGCCGGTGTCGCGCACGATGCGCACGCCGTCGCGTCGCTCGGTAGACATCTGCAGCCGGATCATCTGCTTGCCCATCGGCACGAGGCCGAGCGCGGTGAGTTCGACCGGGTGCTCGCCGGGTTCCCAGATGGAGGGGAAGCCGTCGGCCTCGAGCGATTCCACGCTGATGAGGGGCGAACTCACCTCGCGGAAGACGGCGGGGCTCTGCAGGGCGCGCCACGCGGCATCCGGCGGGCAATCGAGGATTTCTTTCAGGAGAACACGCATGCCCCCAGTCTGTGGTGCCGGGGCATGCAGTACAACTGAGGAGTGGCAATTCGGTACTGGCTCGGGGTCGCGCAGCGCGACAACGTGCGGCGGGGCGTCGCCATGGGGTTCGCGCAGGCCGGCTACCGGCTGCGCACCACGCTCGAGGGTATGCGGGAGAGCGACGGGGTCGTGTACTACTCACCGAAGACCGCCGTCGAGGGCGAACTGCTGCGCGAGTTCACCGCGATCGGGTTCGTCGCCGAGGGGAACGCGTACGAATTCCGCGACCCCGCCACGCCCTCCGGCACCTATGTGCCGTGGCGGCGCCGCATCGACTACGACACGGATGCCGTCAGCGCGTCGATCCGCCCGCTCCTGAACGTGCTCGAGTTCACCCGGTCCGATCCGGACTGGGGCTACCAGCTCCGCCGCGGGCTGCTCGAGATCTCGCGACACGATTACGACCTGATCCGGCGGCAGATGCGCCGGATGTAGGCGCCAGCGCGGCGTCTCTCGCGTGCGCCCCACGCCCGCCCCAGCGACGTTGATTAGACTCGCGGCTATGACAGGCGATCTCTGGTGGGTGCCCTCGGCGATACTGCTCGCGTTCGTGGTCCTCGGGGTGACGCTCATCGTCGGGTCGGCCCGCCGGCGCCGCCGCGACCGCGAGCAGGCGGAGGCCGCGATCACCTCCGAACGCGCTCGCGCCGCCGCAATCGCGCTCGTGCGCGCCGACGACCAGGTCGGCTCCGCGACCGACGAGCTCGGGTTCGCGGTCGCCCAATTCGGCGAGCCCGCAACCCGGGAGTTCGCGACCGCCCTCGACCTCTCCCGGCGTCAGTTGCGCGACGCCTTCGCACTGCAGCAGAAGCTCGACGACAGCATTCCGGAGACCGAGTCGCAGCGGCGCCGTCTGACCGAACAGATCATCTCGCTCGCCGCGGAGGCCACGACCCGCCTCGCCGAGCAGGACCGCGCGTTCACGGCCCGTCGCGGCGTCGAACGCGATGCCCCGCTGCGGCTCGAGCAGCTCATCCGCCGGGTCGACCGGCTCACCGATCGCCTCGCGGCGGGGTCCGCGAGCATCGACCGGCTCGGGCTCAGCTATTCCGCGGGCGCGCTCGCCGCGATCAGCGGCAACGTCGGAAAGGCCCGCGTCGCGCTCGGGCAGGCGAAGCAGGCCACGGATGCCGGGGCCGCCCACCTCGCGGCCGTCCCCGGATACCCGATCGGCGACGAACTCGCGGCCGCCGAACTCGGCCTCTTCCAGGCGGGCAAGCTCCTCGACGCGATCGAGACCGGCGAGGACCAGCTCCACATCGGCTACGCGACCCTCACCAAGGCCCTCGACTCCGCGGACGCCGAGATCGCCGAGGCTCGCACCCTCCGTGACGGACAGGACCAGTCCGTTTCGGCCACCGAACTGAACCGGGTGATCGCCGCGGCCGATGCGATCGTGGCCGAGCTGCGGCATCCGTCGCGGGTGAGCGACCCCGCCGCGGACCTCGCCCGGCTGCGCCAGGTGCTCGACGGGCTCGACGTCACCCGGTCGGAGGCGCGCAACCAGCAGCTGCGCCTCGACAACGCCAGGGCTGCGCTCGCCGGCGCGCTGCTGGCCGCGCGCAGTCAGGGCAGCGTGACTCGCGACTTCATCGCCTCGCACAGCGGCAGGGTCGGGGCGGAGGCCCGCACCCGACTTGCCGAGTCCGAGCGGCTCATCGCACTCGCCGAGGCGGAAGCCGACCCCGTGACCGCCCTCGACGCCGCTCGCCGGGCGATGACCCTCGCAACGGATGCCGACGCCCTCGCCCGCTACGACGCGCGCTTCGCCTGACCGACCGGTAGCCTTTTCCGGTGAGTGAATCCCTGCCCCAGCAGAAGTACCAGGTCCGCTTCGACGTCGGCCTCGCCGGGTTCCGGGCCCTCGCCGGGGATGCGGACGTGATCATCCTCGCGGACGCGCTGCCCGCCATCGGCGACCCGGCACCCGCGACGCCCCTCGACGGGCACCGGGTGATCGTGGCCGACCTCGGCAACCCGGCGCACGTCGCCCAGTGGGTGCTCGCGCGGCAGACCGAGAAGGCCGACCGGTTCTCCGTGGCCGTGATCGCCGTCGGCGAGCGGCGCCGGGACGGATCCCCGCGCCCGGCCGTCGAGGACTTCCTCCTGGCCGGGGAGGTGATCGACGAGCTCTCCCGCCTCGGAATCGATCACTGTTCCCCGGAGGCCGCCGCGCCCTCCGCCGGATTCCTCGGGCTCCGTCGCGCCCTGCGACACCTCGTGAGCGCGTCCGAGACCGCCGTCGCGCTCGGTGCGGCCGGTCGCGGCGACGACGTCCGGGCCGCCACCGACCTCGCCCGGCCGCGAGTGGCCACGGATGCCGCCCCGCACCCGGCCGCAATTGTCCCCGTCCGGGAATTCCGGTTTCCGGCCTGACGTTGGGCTGAGGTAAGGCCAGCACCACCCCGACTCACCGACCGAACAGGAGCACCCCATGAAGGCAGTATTCAACGGCACGACGATCGCCGAAGCCCCACAGTCCGAACTCGTCAAGATCGAGGGCAACTGGTACTTCCCGCCGGCAAGCGTCAAGCCCGGGTTCCTCGTGGAAAGCGCGACCCCGTACACCTGCCCGTGGAAGGGCGAATGCCAGTACTACAGCCTCAAGGACGGCGACACCCTCCTTCAGGACCGCGCCTGGAGCTACCCGACTCCGTACCCCGCGTCGTTCGACCGGGTCGGCCAGGACTACAGCGGCTACGTCGCCTTCTGGAAGGAAATCTCCGTCACCGAGTAGGTCACACGCGCGCCCGCACGAGGTACCCGACCGAGCGCACTGCGATGCTGCCGACCACGAGGGTCACGGTGGCGAGGATGCCGGTTCCGGCAACCGCGGACACCCAGGCCCCCGACGCCCACAGGCTCACGAACGCACCGGTCCCGGCACCCGGCGCTGCGGCACCGCCGATCCAGTGCAGGGCGTAGGTCCCGCTCGCCGCGGCCGTGAACGTGAACGCCCAGAAGCCGAGGTCGAACCCGAGCCGCCAGTAGGCGGCGAGCATCATCACCTGCACGAGGATCAGCAGCACGAACGTCCCGAGAAGGACGGTCTCGAGCGTGTCGAGCCGGCCGCCGTTGGAGGCGAACCAGGCGTTCCCCGCGACCGCGGGCGGGGCGGAGAAGATTGCGAACGTCGGCAACAGGCGGGCAGGAAGGGCGGGACCGAATGCCATCCTGCCGAGGATGAGCGCACCCAGCAGCATCCAGAACAGCAGCCCGACGCCGATGCACGCGACGCTCAGCGTCGTCCAGCCGAACGTTCCCGCCGACTGGCCCGCGATGAAGGCTGCGGCGACGGTCGGAAGAAAATACCCGGCATGGAGCGTGTCGATGTCGCGCATCCGGAGAGCCAGTTGTGCGACCGACCACGCCCCGAACACGAGCGCCGCGACCATGAATACGACGACGACACCCTGCACCAGCCAGACCTGGAGCCCGGCGGGCGATCCCGGCAGCGCCCCGGCAAACGGATGCCCGGCACCGGAACCCGCGGACAGGGACACGGCGACATGGGTGCCCAGCAGCATCCCGGTCGTGGGCGCGAGCGCGGCGAACGGTGCCTGGACCGGGTCGGCGAGGTCACCCCGGATCGTCCCCCCGGCGTTCCGGCTGCGCACGAGGTAATTGGCGAAGACCAGAACCCAGGCGACGAGCGCGAACAGCCACAGCGCCTCAACGATCCCAGCGGGCGTGCCGAGCACTCCCGCTGCCATCGTCCAGGTGCCGGCAAGGCCGGACAATCCGAAGGGGATACCGAAGCTCGTGAGCGGGGCCCGACCGGTCCGCAGGACTCTGCGGAACGCACGAGGGGATGCCGGCATGCGCGTTCCCCTCGGGCCGCTCTTGAACGGACAGGTGTCCTCTCAATAGGGTACCGGAGGCGGGACGACCCGCATATTCCCGCTGAGTACGGACACGCCCTTGTTCGGGGGGACAATTGGGTGACAGGATTTGCGATCGCGCGTAGCAAAAGTAACGGAACCGACACACATGGTGAAGCTCAGCGGCGGCGGCATGTACAGGAGGCGCACGGCAGAATCCGTGATCGACAAGCTCCTCCGCCAGCACGCCGGAACGCCGGCGCGCTCCCCGTGGCATCGGTTCCGCGGACGCTCCCCGCTCGGCAAGCGCTGCGAGGGCTGGTACCTGGCCGCGCTCGGCGAGATCGCGGTCGGGAAGGCCCTCGAGGCGCTCAGCTCCGACTGGACGGTCTTCCACGCGCTCCCGATCGGGCTCGAGGGCTGGGACATCGACCACCTGATCGTCGGCCCCGGCGGCGTCATCACGATCAACGCGAAACAGCACCGCGCGGCCCGCATCCTCGTCGACAAGGCCCTCCTGACCGTCAACGGGCGCACCGTGCCCTACCTCCGCCACGCCGAGTTCGAGGCGAACCACGTCACCGATCTGATGAGCGACCGCCACGCCCAGACCGCACCGGTGCGGCCGACCGTGGTCTTCGTCGGCGCCCGCGAGGTCAATGTCAGGGCCCGCCCGCCGTTCGTTACGGTGCTCGGCGTCGACGAGCTCGTCGGCTGGCTCCAGGCGCTCCCCGTCGTCCTCACCCAGAACGAGTGCGGTCGGTTCACCGACCTGTTCGACAACCCGGCGATGTGGGCGAACGTGCCCGTCGAGACCGGAGATGACCTGATCGAACGCTTCCAGACCCTCGACGCCGAGGTCCGTTCGGCGACGCGCCAGCGCCACGTCTACCTCCCGATCGCGATCTTCCTCGGCGGCGGCGCCGGCTTCTTCGGCATCATCGGTCTCGTGTCCGAGGCCATGGGCCTCTCCGGCTGACTTTCCGGCGGAGGTCCCGACTGAGATCCCGGCGTGCGCGCCGGTCGGCGGATGCCGCGGGCCGCGCCGCCCTGCCGCCCTCGGCTACCCGATGCTGTCGGTGTCTGCCGGGATCGCCGGCAGGCCGAGCAGCACCCGCAGCTGGGCGTCGGTGAGCGCAGCCCAGGGCGAGGCGTCCGGATTCTCGGCGGCGGCATCCGGGCTGTCGCCCTGCGTCCACCATTTCGCCTCGAAGGCGCCGGTCTCGAAGAGCACCCGCTGGCCCTTGGTGTAGATCGTGGTGCCGGACCATTCGGGGTAGCTGCCCGCGGGGAGGGTCAGCGTCGGCACCGGTGTCTCGCCGGCGAGCACCGGCCCGATCAGCCGCCACGGCGTCTCGGACGCCTGCAGCACCGGGTTGTCCGGCAGGTCGCCCTGGGTCCAGTACTTCGCCGAGTACACGTTGTGGTGCCACACGACCCGGGTGCCCTTCGGGTATGCGATCGTGACCGACCAGATCCGGTACGGGCTCGTCGCGGGATCGTCCGTGGCCGCCGCGGTGTCCGTCGCCACGGCGGTGGGCTGCGCGGTCGAGCTGTCGCCGGCGCTTGCGGCCGGGCTTCCGGTGAACGACGCACCGAGCACATCCGCGAACAACACGGAACCCTGCTCGACGCCGCTGCACGAGTCGGAGACCTGCTTCACGTCCGGGTAGTTCGCCCCGCAGCTCGCGTCACGGTTCAGTGACCACATCGACATGCGGCCGACACCGTTCGCGATCGCGAAGTCGTTGAGCGCAACACCGTCGGCGAGGGTGAAGATCTCGCCGGGCACGTCGTTCTGCCCGATCATCGCGGTCGCACCGAGCTTGTTCCAGAGCGCCTTTGACCCGAGCGGCTGGCCCACCCGGCGGTAGAGCGTGGACAGTTGGCCGTGGGCGGACTGCAGGGCATTCGTCGCGGCATCCGCCATCGACTGCCCGGCGGCGCGCGACGCGCCGAAGTCCATGGTCATCAGGTTCACCCCGCTGAGGTTGACGCCCTCCGTCAGCAGCTGGGTGACCGCGTTCGTGCCGTCCTCGGTGAGGCCGGTCGGGGTCGTCGGCAGGGTGAGCCAAATCGCGAGCGGGGCGGCGGATGCCGCGGCGGCCTTCTGCAGGGCGGCGAGCGCCACGCCGCGGCGCGCCCCGGCGTCCACGTCCGTGAGGTTCGCGCCCTCGAGGTCCAGGTCGATGGTGCTCGGCTTGTAGCGCTCGATCACCGAGGCATAGGCGGCCTGGAGTTTCTCAGGGTCGGTGCAGGCGACGGCGAGCTCCTGGTTGATCGCGCCGCCGAACGACACGATCACCTCGCCGCCCTGCTGGGTGCGGCGCGCCACGCGCCGGTCGAGGTCGAGGTCGCTCTCCGCTGCCGCCATCGTGTAGAACGTGCCCCAGGTCGGCGTGCAGGCGTCGGTCGGGTCGGCCACGATGAAGGACAGCACGACGTTGTCGCCGGCGATGGAGACGGGGTTCTCGAAGGCCAGGCTCGGGGTGGCGGTCACGTCGACGTACCCCGCCATCCACGGCTTCGCGCTCACGGATGCGGCGTCGGCGATCTGGTTCCAGCCCTGGAAGCCGGCGAAAACCAGGCAGGCGGCGACTGCGAAGACACCGATCAGCCGGATGATCGACAGACGTCGACCGGGAAAACGTGTGGACATGCGGCTCCTCGCCCTCACGTGGATTATTGCAGTGATCGTGTACACAATCCGCCCCTAGACTGTGGGGACCGTGACTCCGAGGTCGATGAACCGGGTGCGCGCGCGGGGACGAACCGGATCTTTTTGCGGTTCCTGCTCGTCTCAGGATAGGAAACAGGCACGTGGCGACACCGAAATCAACAGCGCAGCGGGATACCCGAGCGTCGGAAACGTCGGCGCCGTCGGTCGCGGCTGCATCCGCTGGGGAAGCGACGGAGACCCAGCGGGCGCGTCGCAGGCAGTGGGGAGCGGAGCGACGCAGCGAACCGCTGTCGATCGTGCACCCGCGGCCGACCACCCGCGCGATCCTCTGGGCACGCGTCGCCATCATCGCGACGATCGTCTTCTGGGCCTATTACCTGCTCACGACGATCGTGCGCCTCTTCGTCGACACCCCGCGCCCCGACTTCACGTTCACCATGGAGGCGATCGGCTACGCGATCGTGGTCACCTTCCTGACCTTCTCCGCCCTGATGTATCTCGTCGCCCGCCTCGGTTCGATGTACCGCTACCAGAGCCACGTCCGGGTGCCCCGAGGCGAGCTCGACCGGCACTTCGGCAACTACCGACACGGGATCACCGTGCTGGTGCCCTCGTACGCCGAGGAGACGCACGTCGTGCGCGCGACGCTGTGGTCGGCGGCGCTCCAGGAGTTCCCCGAGCTGCGGATCGTCCTGCTCCTCGACGACGCGCCGTTCCCGACCGACCCGGAGACGCTCCGCGTGCTCGAAGCGACCCGGGCGCTCGCCGGGGAGATCGGCGAACTGCTCGCGGTACCCGCCGGACGGTTCCAGCGGAGCGTGGAACGCCGGCTCGACCGGTTCGTGGGCGACCCCGTTGTCACGGCGGCGGATGTCCGCGACCTCGCCTCCGACTACGCCGCCGCCGCGGACTGGCTCGAAAAGATGGCCGAGCAGGAGGAGGTCCACGACCACGTGGACGAGTTCTTCGTGGACCAGGTCATCATGGGCCTGGCCAGGGAACTGCGGCTGAGCCTGCTCGCGCTCGAGGCTGCGGCCGAGGGCGCCGACTTCCCCGACGCGGACCAGATCGTGACGCTGTCGTTGCGCCTGGCCCGGATCTTCACCGTGCGGCTCGACTACTTCGAACGCAAGAAGTACGCCTCCCTCTCGCACGAGGCGAACAAGGCCATGAACCTCAACTCCTACATCGGCCTGATGGGCACGTCGTGGGTGACCGGCCACACCGCGGAAGGCACCGTGCTGCGCGCCGCCGTCGGTGACGCTGTCGGCGACTTCACCGTGCCGGACACCGAGTACCTGCTCACCCTCGACGCGGACTCGCTGCTGCTGCGGGATTACTGCGTACGGCTCGTCTACCTGCTCGAGGAGCCTGAGAACGCGCGGGTGGCCGTCACGCAGACGCCGTACTCCTCGTTCCACGGCGCTCCGACCCGCATCGAACGGGTGGCCGGCGCGTCGACCGACCTGCAGCACATGCTGCACCAGGGCATGACGTACTACAACGCGACTTTCTGGGTCGGCGCGAACGCCGTCATCCGCAAGAAGGCCATCGAGGACATCGTCGAGGTCGAGGAGGTCGGCGGGTTCGAGATCCGCACCTACATCCAGGACCGCACCGTGATCGAGGACACAGAGTCGAGCATCGACCTCGGCAGCCACGGCTGGACCCTCGTCAACTACCCCGAACGCCTGAGCTACAGCGCTACCCCGCCCGACTTCGGCTCGCTCATCGTGCAGCGCCGGCGGTGGGCCAACGGCGGCCTGCTCATCCTGCCGAAATTCTGGGACCAGCTCCGGGAGCGCCGCTTCCGCCGCGAGCGGGTGCGCTGGAGCGAGGTCTTCCTCCGCACCAACTACATGGCCTCGATCGCCTGGTCGAGTTTCGGGCTCGTGTTCCTGCTCGCCTTTCCCTACGACAGCCGGCTGCTCAGCCCCTTCGTCTTCCTCGCCGCCCTGCCGTACTTCCTGGCGATGGGCAGCGACTTGCGCGAGGCCGGTCACCGCTTCAGCGACGTGTTCCGGATCTACGGCTTCAACCTCGTGCTGCTCCCGGTCAACCTCGCCGGGGTGCTCAAGTCCTTCCAGCAGATGCTGTCCGGTGAGAAGATCCCGTTCGTGCGCACCCCGAAGGTGCTCAACCGTACGGCGGCGCCGGCGCTCTACGTGATCGTCCCCTACCTGATCGTGGCGTTCTCCCTGCTGACGCTGTACCGGGACATCAATCACCAGAACGTCGGCAACGCCATCTTCGCCGCGTTCAACGCCGTGGCGACCGGCGCGGCGATCCTGATGTACATCGGCCTGTGGAACTCCGTCGTCGACGTGTGGCTGGGCCTGCTCAACTTCCTCTACGTCGACGTGAAGAAGCCGAAACGGCCGGCAGCGTCCCTGATCGACCCGAGCGCTCCGGTCGACTGGCAGGGCATCCTCTATCACGGCGACCGGCGGCTCAACCGGGACAGCCGCACCTCCCGGGACCGACGCCACCGGATCGGCGTGCGCTAGGCATCCGTCGCCCGTCGCTCTGGTGCGGGGACGCTAGTCGCCGGCGGATGCCGCGGCGCGGCGTCGTGCGGCTGCCGTGATCTCCCGGCTCGTCCAGTCGATGAGATGATCGCGGTTGAATCCCCGGCCGCACAGGCCGCAGGCGAGGGCGCGCGTCGGTTTCCGGTAGCGGTAGTGGATGTGCCCGGACGGGCAGGTGCCCACCCACGGGGCGAGCTCGTTGGCGATCTCGCCGTCGTGCGTGCGCTTGCCGTCGTAGCCGAGGTCGCGGGCGATCGCCTTCCACTTCGGGCCGTGGCCGGCGCGCGGGCCGGCGAGCGCGTGCCCGACCTCGTGCAGCAGGATCTGGTGCACCTCGTCGTCCTCGTAGCGGGAGGCGAGGTAGCGCGAGACCGTGATGCGTTTGGCCGTGAAGTTGCAGAGCCCGGCGCGCTTCTTGGCATTGTCGAACGCGAAGGTCCAGCCGGCGTCGAGGTGCAGGTCGATGAGCGCCTCGGCCCAGCGTCGCACGCGAGTGAGGTCGGCCATCAGCGCGTCACCGCGACCTCGGCCGGCAGAGTCGCGCCCGGCGTCAGCTGAATGCCCGGCGCCAGCTGAATGCCCAGGGCCAGGGGCCTGGTCTGCTCCACGCGAACCGAGTAGAGCTTGTCGTCGCCTGCGGCTCGGGTACCGCGGCCATCCGTGTTGTTCGTCACAAACCACAGTGTCCCATCCGGGCCCGACACCACGTCGCGCAGCCGGCCGAAGGTGTTGACAAACCACGCGGTCGCCATGCCTGTTGAGGAGTCGACCCGCCAGAGTCGCTCGCCGCGCAGGGCCGCGAGGAAGACGGTGTCCCCGATGATCGCGAGGCCGCTCGGACTGGCCTCCGACGTGGGCCACTGCACGACGGGGTCGGTGTACCGCGAGTCGTGCTCGACGCCCTCGGCGTCCGGCCAGCCGTAGTCCGCGCCCGGCGTGATCAGGTTGAGCTCGTCCCAGGTCGACTGCCCGAACTCGCTCGCCCACAGCCGGCCGCGGGAATCCCAGGCGATGCCCTGCGGATTCCGGTGCCCATAGGAATAGACGAGTGTCCCGAACGGATTGTCCGGCGGCACAGTACCCGTCGGCGTCATCCGCAGGATCTTCCCGCCGAGCGACCCGAGATCCTGCGCGCTCGCGGTGTTCCCGGCGTCGCCGGTCGTCGCGTAGAGCATGCCGTCAGGCCCGAAGCGGATGCGGCCGCCATCGTGATTGCCCGCCTGCGGGATTCCCGAGAGCACCGGTTCGGGGCTCCCGAGCGTGAGGCTTCCCACGGTGCCGGTGAGGTTCATCCGCACGATCTGGTTCGAGCTGGCGCCGGTGAAATACGCGTACACCCAGCCCCCGGGGCCGGGGCCCGTCTCGCGTGCGGTCCCGGCGCTCGCCGCGGCGGGGTCGGCGAGGTAGGCGAGGCCGAGCAGACCGGCCTCGCCCCGAGCGACGACCCCGGGAACCGTTCCGGCGTCGCGGAGCCCGCCGGAGACCAGCTCGCGCACGCGCGCGGTGCCCCTCTCACTGATCAGGGTGCCGCCGCCGGGCAGCCGAAGGATCGACCACGGCGCCTCGAGGCCGGAGGCGAGGACGACGGGTTCCCCGACCGGCTGGACGGGTCCGGTGACCACGCCGGGGCCCGGTCCAGTCTCCGGGTCGCCCGGTTGGGTCCCCGGGTCAGGACTCGGCACACCGATCGCGCCCGGGGACGAGGGCGTGCCGGTTGCCGGATCGGTCAAGGTGGGCGCCGTCGATGCTCTCGTGCCGCCGGGAGCACCCGGCAGCCCGGACGTGCATGCCGCGAGCGCAAGGGTGACTGCCGAGAGCAGCATCAGCCGTCCGAATCCCCGGCTAGCGCGGCGCGCCGCACTGCGCCGATGTACCCGCGCCGGCCTGCACTCGTCCACTTCGTCCTCCCGACTCCTCCTGCACCCGCCCCTGGACACTGGGACCTGGGTCCTGCCGTTCCGGGCACCCGGGCACCCGGTGAGGTCTGCGGGGCCAGCCGCGCCCGTTCCTCCAGAATGCCCCCGCCCACCGACATTGACCACCGGGTTGCCGCAGCGCCCTCCGTGTGTTCCGCGCCCGCCGTCGCGCCCGTTTGCGCAGCCCGCGCCCGCAACGGCGGGCGCGGCCTGCGGAAACCGGCGCGGGCGTGGGTGCAGGCGGGCGCGGCCTGCGGAAACCGGCGCGGGCGTGGGTGCAGGCGGGCGCGGCCTGCGGAAACCGGCGCGGGCGTGGGTGCAGGCGGGCGCGGTCTGGCAGCTAGCGGGCCTGGCCCCGCTCGGCGATGAAGGATTCGACGACCGCGACGGCGAGCAGCGACCCTTCGAGGTGCTCGACGGATGCCCCGGCCTTCTCCCGCAGGAACACGGCGGCGGTGAGGTCCGCGAGAGCGCCCTCGAGGTCACCCTGCTCGAACAGGACCTTGCCGCGGTTCTCCCGTGCGAACGCGGCAACCGCGCTCCACTCGTGCGTCTCCGCCTCGAGAACGCAGTGGGTGAGTTCGCTCGCGGCCTCGTCGAGCTTGCCCTGGAACTGCATGACCTGGGCACGGCGGATGCGGCTGGCCGCGAGCTCCTCCCGGGAGCCGGTGAACCGGGCCTGGCGCAGGGCGGCGTTGGCCATGTCGAAGGCCTCGTCGAGACGTCCGATCAGGCGCAGCAGGGCGATCTTCTCGTTGAGCGCGGACAGGCTGCGCAACTCGCCGAGTTCGTCGAGGCGCTGCCCGGCGGCGAGCAGGTCGACTTTTTCACGGAGAGTGACGGCGTCGTAACCAATGATGATGGGCAGGGTGTAGTCCTGAGGCAAGGGCGGCCGGGTGTGCCGCGGACGATCGGGTTCCCTAACAGGATAACCCGCGAACCGCCCTCGTTCAGGGGTGCCGCGCGCCGAGTCTCAGTTCGAGAGCGGATGCCCGCTCCGCCCGCGAACGCGACGGGTCCCGTTCTCGCCCGGAGTCGCCGGTGCACCGGCGGTTCTCAGCACAAACGGGGCGCCTCAGCGTGCTTCGGGATCCCGGCCTCAGCCGGGCCGCGGACTGGTTCCGTCGTGCGCGGTTCAGCGGTCGAGCTGGAACACCGTGCGGCCGGGCAGCGGGGACGGCGTCGCCGTCGCATCCGTCGTCACGAGCGCGGTCGCCATGAACTGGCGAAGCTCCGCGCCCTCGACGACCTTCGCCGGGTGCGGGCCGCCGGCGAGCAGCCGCGGCACCCAGGTCAGGTCGACCGGGGTGAGTGTGGCCACGAGCACGATGTTGCCGAACCGGCGCCCCTTGAGCACCTGGGTCTCGGCAAGGCCGATCACGTGCGGGAACACCGCGGACAGCGTCGCGGCCTGGGCGCGGGCGAATGCGAGCCCCGGCCCGTCGGCGACGTTCACGACGAGCACCCCGCGCGGGCTCAGCAGCGGCCGGGCGAGCTCGTAGAACTCGCGGCTCGTCACGTGCTTCGGGGTGCGCGCGCCGGAGAAGATGTCGACGACGACGAGGTCGGTCGTGCCGTGCAGCCCCGCGGGCAGCTTGGCGAGCACCTCGCGCGCGTCGCCGTGCCGCACGCGCAGGTTGGCGCGCTTGTCCCAGGGCAGTTCGGCCCGCACGAAGTCGATCAGGTCGCTCTCGATCTCGACGACCTGCTGCCGCGAGCCGGGCCGCGTCGCCTCGACGTAGCGGGGGAGCGTGAGCGCGCCCGCGCCGAGGTGCACGGCCGTGATCGGTTCGCCCACCTCACCGAGCAGGTCGATGACGTGCCCGATCCGCTGGATGTACTCGAAGAACAGTTCGTCGGGGTGGTCGATGTTCACGTGCGACTGCGGGGTGCCGTCGACGACGAGCTCGAAGCTCCCCGGCACGAACCGGTCCGGCTGGATCTCCGCCACCATCCCGCTCAGCTTCAACGTGACCGACGGATGCTGCACTTCAGACCTGCTCATCTCCCCAGTCTCCCCCAAGCACCCCCACCACCACTCCGCGAGAGTACGAATTAGGCCCTTTCAGCGGCGTTGAAAGGGCCATTTCTCCGCTCTCGCGGGAGGTGGGCGGCGGGGTGGGGCCGGCGGATGCGGCGGGTTATACCTGAGAAAATGGTGAAGGTCAAGAATGCGCTAGACAATAGGGCAAACAGAGCCTATAGTTGATCTTTGCGCTCCCAGACAAATCTATGCCTTCATATTGCGGTCGGCTTTGCGTGCTCAAGCCACCTTGAGGCATACCTCGTATCAGTTCAGAGGGTCTGGGGAGCGTACTCGGAATTCATTACTAACAGTGACTAGACCTGACGGGGTCTACGGAGGTTATTTCCTTGGCTGCTGCGCGCAACGCAACCACCAACTCACCCAAGAACGGCCGCGCTGCAGGGCGTCTGTCGTTCGCAAAGATCACAGACAATCTGACGGTCCCGGACCTGCTCGCCTTGCAGACGGAGTCCTTCGATTGGCTTGTCGGAAACGACAAGTGGAAGAAGCGTGTCGAAGAAGGCCAGGCGCAAGGTCGCCAGGACCTCCCGACCCGCACCGGGCTCGACGAGATCTTCGAAGAGATCTCCCCGATCGAGGACCTCGGCGAAACGATGCAGCTGTCGTTCACGAACCCCGAGCTCGAGCCTGAGAAATACACCATTGACGAGTGCAAGGAAAAGGGCAAGACCTATTCCGCACCGCTCTATGTGAACGCTGAGTTCATGAACCACCTCACCGGTGAGATCAAGACCCAGACCGTGTTCATGGGTGACTTCCCGCTGATGACCCCCAAGGGCACCTTCGTGATCAACGGCACCGAGCGTGTCGTCGTTTCACAGCTCGTGCGCTCGCCCGGTGTGTACTTCAACCGTGAGCAGGAGAAGACTTCCGACAAGGACATCTACTCCGCCCGCGTCATCCCGAGCCGTGGAGCCTGGCTCGAATTCGAGATCGACAAGCGCGACCAGGTCGGCGTTCGCATCGACCGCAAGCGCAAGCAGTCCGTGACCGTGTTCCTCAAGGCACTCGGTCTCACGAGCGAGCAGATCCTCGAAGAGTTCAAGGGCTTCGCGTCCATCGAGCTCACCCTTGAGAAGGACAACATCCTCACCAAGGAAGAAGCCCTCAAGGACATCTACCGCAAGCTGCGCCCGGGAGAGCAGGTCGCCGCTGAGGCAGCCCGCGCGCTCCTCGACAACTTCTTCTTCAACTCCAAGCGTTACGACCTGGCCAAGGTTGGTCGTTACAAGATCAACCGCAAGCTCGGCATCGAAGCGCCGCTCAGCTCCTCCGTGCTCACGCTCGAGGACATCCTCGCCACGATCAAGTACCTGGTTGCCCTGCACGACAACCAGACCACGATCGCCGGAATCCGTGAGGGCGTCCCCACCGACATCCGCATCGACATCGACGACATCGACCACTTCGGTAACCGTCGTATCCGCGCCGTCGGCGAGCTCATCCAGAACCAGGTCCGCACCGGCCTGTCCCGCATGGAGCGCGTCGTCCGCGAGCGCATGACCACGCAGGACATCGAAGCGATCACCCCGCAGACCCTGATCAACGTGCGCCCCGTCGTCGCCGCGATCAAGGAGTTCTTCGGTACCTCGCAGCTGTCGCAGTTCATGGACCAGAACAACCCGCTCGCCGGCCTCACGCACAAGCGCCGCTTGTCCGCGCTCGGCCCGGGTGGACTCTCCCGTGACCGCGCCGGCGTCGAGGTGCGAGACGTTCACCCCTCGCACTACGGCCGCATGTGCCCGATTGAAACCCCGGAAGGCCCGAACATCGGCCTGATCGGTTCGCTCGCCTCGTTCGCGCGGATCAACGCCTTCGGATTCATCGAAACCCCGTACCGTCGTGTCGTCGACGGCGTCATCACGACGACCATCGACTACCTGACCGCGAGCGAAGAAGACGAGTTCATCGTCGCCCAGGCCAACGCGCCGCTGACCAAGGACGCCCGGTTCGCCGAGCCCCGGGTCCTCGCACGTAAGAAGGGTGGCGAGGTCGACCTCTTCCCCGCCGAAGACATCGGCTACATGGATGTCTCCCCGCGCCAGATGGTGTCCGTCGCGACCTCCCTCATCCCGTTCCTCGAGCACGACGATGCGAACCGCGCCCTCATGGGTGCGAACATGCAGCGCCAGGCCGTTCCTCTCCTCATGAGTGACAGCCCGCTCGTCGGTACCGGCATGGAGGTCTTCGCGGCCATCGACGCCGGCGACGTCATCACCGCCGAGAAGTCGGGTGTGGTGATGGAGGTTTCGGCCGACGTCGTCACCATCCAGCTCGACGAGGGTGGCACGCAGGACTACTACATGCGCAAGTTCGCGCGCTCCAACCAGGGCACGAGCTACAACAACCGCGTCATGGTCACCGCCGGTGAGCGGATCGAAGCCGGCGAGGTCATCGCCGACGGTCCCGCCACCGACAACGGAGAGCTCGCCCTCGGAAAGAACCTCCTCGTGGCATTCATGCCGTGGGAAGGCTACAACTACGAGGACGCGATCATCCTGAGCCAGAACCTGGTCAAGGACGACACCCTCTCCTCGATTCACATCGAGGAATACGAGGTCGACGCCCGCGACACCAAGCTCGGCAAGGAAGAGATCACCCGCGACCTGCCGAACGTCTCCCCGGACCTGCTTGCAGACCTGGACGAGCGTGGCATCATCCGCATCGGCGCCGAGGTCCGCCCCGGCGACATCCTGGTCGGAAAGGTCACGCCGAAGGGCGAGACCGAGCTTTCCGCCGAGGAACGCCTGCTGCGCGCCATCTTCAACGAGAAGAGCCGCGAAGTTCGCGACACCTCGCTCAAGGTGCCCCACGGTGAGCGCGGAACGATCATCGGCGTCAAGGTGTTCGACTCGCAGGATGGCGACGACGAGCTCGGCTCGGGCGTCAACCAGCGCGTTGCCGTCTTCATCGCCCAGAAGCGCAAGATCACCGAGGGTGACAAGCTCGCCGGCCGTCACGGCAACAAGGGTGTCATTTCCCGCATCCTGCCGATCGAGGACATGCCGTTCCTCGCCGACGGAACTCCGGTCGACATCATCCTCAACCCGCTCGGTATCCCGGGTCGCATGAACTTCGGCCAGGTGCTCGAAACGCACCTCGGCTGGATCGCGAAGCAGGGCTGGGACGTGGAAGGCAAGCCCAAGTGGGCCGCCAACCTCCCCGAGCAGGCTCACCACGCCGCACCGAACACCAAGGTCTCCACCCCGGTGTTCGACGGCGCGTTCGAGATCGAGATCGAGGGTCTCCTCGACTCGACGACGAAGACCCGCGACGGCGTGCGACTGATCGACTCCACCGGAAAGACGCAGCTGTTCGACGGCCGCTCCGGCGAGCCGTTCCCGAACCCGATCTCGGTCGGCTACATGTACATCCTGAAGCTGCACCACCTCGTCGACGACAAGATCCACGCTCGTTCGACCGGTCCGTACTCCATGATCACGCAGCAGCCGCTGGGTGGTAAGGCGCAGTTCGGTGGACAGCGATTCGGTGAGATGGAAGTGTGGGCGCTCGAGGCATACGGTGCCGCGTACGCCCTGCAGGAGCTCCTGACCATCAAGAGCGATGACATCCTCGGCCGCGTCAAGGTCTACGAGGCCATCGTCAAGGGTGAGAACATCCAGGAGCCCGGTATCCCCGAGAGCTTCAAGGTCCTCATCAAGGAAATGCAGTCGCTGTGCCTGAACGTCGAGGTGCTGTCCTCGGACGGAACCGCCGTCAGCCTGCGCGACACGGATGACGAGGTGTTCCGCGCTGCGGAAGAGCTCGGCATCAACATTTCCACCCGCTTCGAATCATCCTCGATCGACGACATCTAGGGCCGGGCAGAATGACGAATACTCCGAACACTCTTCAAGGAGAGAAATTGCTCGACGTAACCACGTTTGACGAGCTTCGAATTGGCCTGGCGACCGCAGACGACATCCGTCGCTGGTCGCACGGTGAGGTCAAGAAGCCCGAAACCATCAACTACCGCACGCTCAAGCCGGAAAAAGACGGCCTGTTCGGCGAGCAGATCTTCGGCCCGTCCCGGGACTGGGAATGCTCATGCGGTAAGTACAAGCGAGTTCGCTTCAAAGGCATCGTCTGCGAGCGTTGTGGCGTAGAGGTCACCAAGTCGTCGGTGCGTCGTGAGCGGATGGGCCACATCGAGCTCGCCGCCCCCGTCACCCACATCTGGTACTTCAAGGGAGTCCCCTCCCGTCTCGGCTACCTGCTGGACATGGCACCGAAGGACCTCGAAAAGGTCATCTACTTCGCTGCGTACATGGTCATCACGGTCGACGAAGACGGCCGTCACCAGGACATGCCGGGCCTTGAGAACGAGCTCCGCCTCGAGATCAAGACCCTCGAAGGCCAGCGTGATTCCCGGATCGCCGACCGTCTCGTGCGCCTCGAAACCGACCTCGCAGCACTCGAGGCCGAGGGCGCCAAGAGCGACCAGAAGAAGCGCACCAAGGACGCCGCCGAGAAGGAAATGGGGCAGGTCCGCAAGTCCCTCGACGAGCAGATCGCGCACCTCGAGCGCGTGTGGGAAGACTTCCGCACCCTCAAGGTCGGCGACCTCAAGCCCGAGGACAGCGTCTTCCACGAGCTCCAGGACCGTTTCGGCATGTACTTCGAGGCCTACATGGGCGCCGAAGCCATCAAGAAGCGCCTGCTGGCCTTCGACCTGGTCACCGAGAGCGAAAACCTGCACCTGCAGATCGCCGAGGGCAAGGGTCAGAAGAAGATCCGCGCCATCAAGCGTCTCCGCGTGGTCAACGCCTTCATCATGACCGGCAACTCGCCGGCCGCGATGGTGCTCGACGTCGTCCCGGTCATCCCGCCCGAACTGCGCCCGATGGTGCAGCTCGACGGTGGCCGTTTCGCAACGAGCGACCTCAACGACCTCTACCGTCGTGTGATCAACCGCAACAACCGCCTGCGTCGTCTGCTTGACCTCGGTGCCCCCGAGATCATCGTGAACAACGAAAAGCGGATGCTGCAGGAAGCTGTCGACGCACTGTTCGACAACGGTCGTCGTGGCCGTCCCGTCACCGGTACCGGCAACCGCGCCCTCAAGTCCCTGAGCGACATGCTCAAGGGCAAGCAGGGTCGTTTCCGCCAGAACCTCCTCGGCAAGCGCGTCGACTACTCCGGCCGTTCGGTCATCGTCGTCGGCCCGCAGCTCAAGCTGCACCAGTGTGGTCTGCCCAAGCAGATGGCACTCGAGCTGTTCAAGCCGTTCGTGATCAAGCGCCTGATCGACCTGAGCCACGCTCAGAACATCAAGGCCGCCAAGCGCATGGTCGAACGTTCACGCCCGCAGGTCTGGGACGTGCTCGAGGAGATCATCCGCGAACGCCCCGTGCTGCTGAACCGTGCGCCCACCCTGCACCGCCTGGGCATCCAGGCCTTCGAGCCTCAGCTCGTCGAGGGTAAGGCCATCCAGCTGCACCCGCTCGTGTGTGCCGCGTTCAACGCCGACTTCGACGGTGACCAGATGGCTGTGCACCTGCCGCTGTCCATGGAGGCCCAGGCCGAAGCGCGCATCCTGATGCTCGCCTCGAACAACATCCTGAAGCCGTCCGACGGCCGCCCGGTGACCCTGCCCACCCAGGACATGATCATCGGTCTGCACCACCTCACGACGCTCAAGGAAGGCGTGATCGGCGAAGGCCGCTCGTTCTCCTCGATCGCCGAGGCGATCCTGGCCTTCGACCAGAAAAAGGGCGAAAACCAGGGCCTTGACCTCAACGCGAAGGTACGCATCCGTCTGACGGACAAGTACTTCGAAGAGGGCACCCAGCCGGAAGGCGTGGAACTCGTCAACGGCCAGGCAGTCGGAACCGTGCTGGTGAGCACCACGCTCGGCCGCGCGATCTTCAACGAGGCCATGCCGGTCGACTACCCGTACTTCGAAAAGGTGGCCGACAAGGGCAGCCTCTCGGCGATCGTCAACGACCTCGCCGAGCGGTACCCGAAGGTGGAAGTTGCCGCGACGCTTGACCGCGTCAAGGACGCCGGTTTCTACTGGGCCACCCGGTCCGGTGTGACCGTCGCGCTCAGCGACATCCTTACCCCGCCGGACAAGCCCGAGATCGTGGCTCGCTACGAGAAGCTCGCCGCCAAGGTGCAGTCGCAGTTCGAGAAGGGTCTCACGACCGACCTCGAGCGCCGCCAGGAGCTCATTCAGATCTGGACGAAGGCGACGGAAGACGTCGCCGAGGCTATGCAGAAGAACTTCCCGAAGGACAACACCATCAACCGCATGGTCACGTCCGGAGCTCGTGGTAACTGGCTGCAGGTGCGTAACATCGCCGGCATGCGAGGCCTCGTGAACAACCCGAAGGGTGAGATCATCCCTCGCCCGATCATCTCGAGCTACCGCGAAGGCCTGTCCGTCGCCGAGTACTTCATTGCTACTCACGGTGCTCGCAAGGGTCTGGCCGACACCGCTCTCCGTACCGCTGACTCGGGATACCTCACCCGTCGTCTCGTGGACGTCTCGCAGGATGTCATCATCCGCGAAGACAACTGTGGAACGACCAAGGGCCTCGAGTTGCCGATCGCGATCGTCGACCCGCTCGGCAACCTGGTTCGCCACCCCAACGTGGAGAACGCGGTCTACGCCCGCAGCCTGGCCGCAGCAGCGGTCAACGCAGCAGGCGAAGTTGTCGCCGAAGCCGGCGCCGACGTCGGAGACGTGCTGATCGAGAAGCTGGTCGAGGCCGGCATCGAGACCATCAAGGTGCGTTCCGTGCTGACGTGTGAGTCTGCCGTCGGTGTGTGTGCGGTCTGCTACGGCCGTTCGCTCGCGACCGGCCTGCTCGTGGACATCGGAGAGGCCGTCGGCATCATCGCCGCACAGTCGATCGGTGAGCCCGGCACGCAGCTGACCATGCGTACCTTCCACACCGGTGGTTCGGCATCCGCTGACGACATCACCCAGGGTCTGCCGCGCGTCCAGGAACTCTTCGAAGCACGTACCCCCAAGGGTGCGTCGCCCATCGTCGACACTGCCGGACGCATCACGATCGAGGACACCGACCGCAGCCGGAAGGTCATCCTGACCCCCGACAACGGCGACGAGCCGATCGCGTACCCGGTGCTCAAGCGCTCCACCCTCCTTGTGGAGGATGGCCAGCATGTCGAGCTCGGCACGCAGATCATCATCGGCGCCGTCGACCCGAAGGAAGTTCTTCGCGTCAAGGGTGTCCGCGCCGTGCAGAAGCACATCGTCGGTGGCGTCCAGGACGTCTACCGTTCGCAGGGTGTGCCGATCCACGACAAGCACATCGAGGTCATCGTTCGCCAGATGCTCCGCAAGGTCACCGTCGTCGAACACGGCGACACCGGCCTGCTCCCCGGCGAGCTCGTCGACCGGTTGAAGTACAACGAACTCAACCGTGCGGCACTCACCGAGGGCAAGAAGACGGCATCCGCTCGTCAGGAAGTCATGGGTATCACCAAGGCGTCCCTGGCGACAGAGTCCTGGCTGTCGGCCGCTTCCTTCCAGGAAACCACCCGGGTTCTCACCCAGGCGGCCATGGAAGGCAAGAGCGACCCGTTGATGGGCCTCAAGGAGAACGTCATCATCGGAAAGCTGATCCCGGCCGGAACCGGACTGCCCCGTTACCGCGACGTCACCGTCGAGGCAACGGAGGAGGCCAAGGCCGAGCGTTACCCGAACCGCATCTTCACCGATGATGCAGCGTTCAACGAGGGTGACCTGAGCTTCGTCGACTTCGACAGCTTCTCGTCCGACGACTTCACGCCCGGTACCTACAAGTAGCGTGTAGTTCTCACAAACGGATGCCCCCCTCACTTCGGTGAGGGGGGCATCCGTCGTTAAAGCGGTCCCGTTCCTGCCGCTGAGGTGTCGCCCCCGCTGCGCGGTTTTCCTGAGTTAGCCTCCGCAGGGCCGACTCAGGAGGCGGGCAGGGCCGGGACTGCGCCGGGCCAGGTGCCCAGGTAGGCGGGGTTGTCGAGATACACGCTGTCCAGGAGCGGGAAGGCCCGCTCGTCGACTCCGCTGATCAGGTTCGCCTGCGCCTGGAGGTCCAGCCGGGTGCCCTGGTTCCAGACAGTGAGGCTCAGGCTTGACGGCTTCTGCCCGACCGCCGTCGCCCAGCCGACCCGCAGGACGTAGTCGAGAACTCCCGGGGCCGTGATCGCGGCATCGTCCTCGACGGAAACCTCCATCCTGGTCTCGATGGTCAGGCCGGAGATCACCGAGCCGATGTCGGCGCCACTGAGGCCGGGGACGGCGTTCAGGAGCGAGGCCGCGGCCCCGCGGCTGATGCCTGCTCCGGAGGTCGTCGGGGTGGGTGCTGGAGCGGCCTTGCCTGCGTGCGGAGAGCAGGCGGTGAGCAGGGCTGCCATCGTCACGGCCGCGGCAAGGGTGACGATCGAGCGGGTTCTGAGTTTCATGTCCGGATCCTCATCGAGTTGCTGGGTAATCTCGGGCGGCCGCGCGTGACGTTCCTCGCGAGGAGCAGATCGTCGGTCACCCGCACGAATCGCGATGCGCGAGATTCTGTCGCCGGTGCACTCGGTGTCATGCATTCCCCCGAGGCCCCGTCAAAGCCTAACGAGATTGGCGGCGGCGGATCAGCGTTTTTCGGTGGACGACTTCACGCTCGGTACCTGCATGTTGCGTGTAGCCCTCTCAGACCGGATGCCCCTCTCTCCTCCGCGAGGGGCATCCGTCGTCACGAGACCCGGTCCACGGCGATGTTCGTCAGATTGTTCCTGCGATCGGGAAAATTGCTGACACACTTGGCGATGTGACCACGGCACTATGCTCCAACCGCCGGCTTCGGCGGATTCTTCGCGTCACGTTGTTCATGGCCCTGTTCGGTGCAACCCTGGTGACGATGACCGCCTGCGGGCCGTCCTCCCCAGGTGGACAGTCCGAGGCTGCGGCGTCGACGCAACTCGCGGCCGTGCCGGGGGTTGATGCGGCCCGGGTGGGAACGGAGAGCGTCTACAGCGGACTGGTCGCGGAGACATCCGCTGTCGGGCACCTGACTCTCGAGTCGACTGCCACCATTCCGGACCTGCCCAAGCTGCTCGAGTACGCCATCGCGGTCACGTGGTCGGCGAATCAGCGGGAACCTGGCAAGCGGTTGCTCGTCAGTATCGAGACGCCGGGCGGTACCGATGCCGACCTGCTGGCGGCGGCAACGTCCCTGGGGTGGGACACGGCGCTGGCGTCTCGTGCCGGCTTCGTGAGCGTGCGGGTGGACGAGGTCCGGTCGAAGCTCGGGGCCTGGCCCGGTACCGTGCCGAGTGCGCCCGACGGCGTCACGACCGGTGCCGACAAGTAGCGCGTAGTTCTCTCACAACGGATGCCCCCTCACTTCGGTGAGCGGCGCATCCGTCGCGCCCGCGCCGGTTTCCGCGGGCCGCGCCCGCCGATTCGGGTGCGGGCCGCCGAAACGGTAGCGGCGGTGTGCGCGGATGGCTACCGAACTCCCCGCTGCACCTACCGCCCCGACACGTCGAGTGCCGTGCGGTGCCAGAAACGGATGCGGTCGGACAACCGAGCCGACGGCATCCGTTTGCTCGTGCGAATTCTCCCGCTGAGGTGTCGCGGATCGACGTTGGTGGGGCGTGGGAACGTCGATCTGCGACACCTCAGCGAGGTCGGGCCCACACTCATCGTTTGGTTGCAGAAACTCTATGTCACCTGCGATTCTCCGTGACCCACTAACATCATGGGCACACGTGTTGCGCGGGGGTGGTCCGCGACATGCAGGGGGCCGTCGTCATCGTCGGGTTCTGGGAGCCGCTTTCCGCCGCGCTCATGCCGACCGACGACCCGAGAAGGGCACCACCGTGAGCGACTCCCGCACCCTCCTGTTCGTCGAGGCCGCGAACCCCGCGACCTCGCCGGCCCGCCTCGCCGAGCTCGCCGCGAAGCATTTCGACCTGCATCGCGCGATCGCTGCGAACCCCGCGTGTTATCCGGGTCTTCTCGAGTGGATGCGCGGCTGCGGAACGCTCGAACCGCTCACCCCGGCGGCGGCGCAGGCTCCACTCGTGGCTCAAGCTCCGACCGTGGTGGATGCTCAGGCACCAAGCGCGGCTCAGGCTCAGGCTCCACGTGCGGCGCAGGCGCAGGCACAGTCACCGGCCGTGACGGATGCGGAGGCGCCGACCCGAAGGGCGGCGCACGCTGCTCCATCCGTGCCGGCCTATGCCGTGTCCCGGTCCGATTCCCTGCCCGTGTCCGGCCCCGTGTCCGGCCCCCTGTCCGGCTCGGCAGGGGCCGGGTCGGGCGCACCCGGCGGCTGGCAGCAGCCGATCGTTCGGGCCAGCGCCGCGGCATCCGCCGGCCGTCGCCGCCGTCGGCCCTGCCTGCTCTGGGGATCGATCGGCGTTGTCGTGCTGGTGCTCGCCGGTGGCGGCGTCTGGGCGTACGCATCCGTCTTCTCCAAGAGCGGCGGGTCGTCGACTCCGCAGGCCGCAGTCGAAAAGCTCCTGACCGGAGCGGTGTCGCTGGACGTGCTCAACGTGTACGGTTCACTGTCTCCCGCGGAGATCAGCTCCCTGCGGGCCCCGGTCGAGACGCTCGGCCGGATCAAACTCGATTCCGCGACCAGCCCGACCGACTACACGGCCGTGTTCGAGAAGCTGCGACCGAATCTGAACGTCACCCTCACCGGGTTGGAGTTCTCGGTCACCGACATCGGCGACGGGATTGCCGCGGTCGCCGTGAACGGCGGCCAGCTGCACGTCGACGGCGACCCGACTGCTCTCGCCAGCCTGTGGATGGACGCCGTGAAATCCCAGCTCACCGCGCAGCTGAAGGCGACAGGCTCCACCGACGAGCAGGTCGCGGCCTCTCTCGAGAAGACCCGCGCAGCCGCCGTGGCCGGCATCGACGCCGCGCTGCCCTACGACCGCAGTGCGAGCGACCTGAAGCAGGACCTGGGCAGGGACGTCACCGCGGTTGCCGTGCACGAGGGCGGCTCGTGGTACGTCAGCCCCCTGTTGACCGGCTTCGAACAGGTCTTCCAGGACCGCCTGCGCGCGGACCCGACGCTCACCCGCGGGCCCCTCGTCGCACCGGCCATCTTTGCCACGCCGGAGGACGCAGTCCGGGGGCTCGCCGACGGGGTCTCCGACTACCTGACCCGCGGAGATTCGGGCGCACTCGCCGCCGCGCTTCCGCTCGCCGAGCGCCGCGTCGTGAGCCTCTACGGTGCGCACGCCGCTTCAGTCGACGGACGCAGCCTGAACGTCACCAATGTCGGCGTGTCCAGCACGGTGTCCGGCGATACTGCCCGGATCACGCTGGATGATCTGTCCTTCGCGGGGGAGTCGGACTCTGTGCCGTATGCGTTTTCGATCTCGGGCGTGTGCGCCACGGTCGGGAGTGCCTCGGGCGCCAGGGTCTGCCTCTGCGGCTCATTGCCATGCACGACG
The DNA here is from genome assembly GCF_022760445.1 of Cryobacterium zhongshanensis. Lineage (NCBI taxonomy): Bacteria > Bacillati > Actinomycetota > Actinomycetes > Micrococcales > Microbacteriaceae > Cryobacterium > Cryobacterium zhongshanensis. The sequence continues at coordinate 364,585 of NZ_JALGAR010000002.1, forward strand.
GCGATGGCTGGTTCGTCAGCCCGTTGGGCACCCTGGCCGACGCCAGCTCGATCGTGATCAACCGGGTGGCGCAGCTGAGCCAGAGCGGCGAGCTCGCCGACCTCTTCACCACGACAGCGGATACCCCGCTCACCTCCGACGAAACGGCTCCCGCCGACGAGGGTGCCTACTAAGGCGACCCCGGTTGCCCGTGGGCATGATAGCGCAGGACGAAAGATTGTGCTTAAAGGCATGGGTAATAGGGCCCATGGACCACATCGGACACATGCCGGAGTATTGCACTCACTAAGGTTTGGCGAAAGGGGGGTCCGGGGATGCTGACAGCGATGCTCCGCAGGCGACGATCCGTGATGGGCGTTGGGCTCGTCACGTCGATCACGCTTGCACTCAGCGTGGTCGCTTTCCTGTACCAGGGCTTCACGACCGCGAACGTCGATCTCAACGACGGAGGCGTCTGGGTGACGAAGCCGTCCGGGTTGCTTGTGGGTCACCTCAATCAGCAGGCCCAGGTCCTCGACTCGGGGCTCCGCACCACGACCAACGACTTCGATATCCTCCAGTCCGGCAACACCGTCCTGACGCACGACCGCGCCAATGCGACGCTCACCGTCGTCGATCCCGCCAAGGTCGTGCTCGGCACTCCGGTCACCCTTCCCGCGACGGCGTCTGTCGCGCTCGGCGGCGACACGATCGCCATCCTCGACCAGGCCACGGGCGACCTCTTCGTCACGACCGTTGAGGCGGTTGCCTCCTTCAGCATCGCCGGCGCCGATCCCGCAGTGACTCTCGGCGCTGGCGCGGCTGTCGCCGTCGGCGCAGACGGTACCGTCCGGGCCGTTTCTGCAAGCGACAAGGCGTTGGTCACCCTGGTCGCCGACGGTCAGGGCGGCTTCGGCGAACCCGCGAGAACCGGTCTCACGGGGCTGCCCGACAAGTCCACCCTGTCCATCGCCGCGGTCGGCACGGACTCGGTCGTCTACGACTCCATCGGTTCGACGCTGTACCTCCCCGGCGGAAAGACCGCCACGGTCGACAACGCCTCGGGCGCCCTGCTGCAGCAGAGCGGCCCGCAGGCGAACTCGGTGCTCGTCGCGACCGCGTCGAAGCTGGTCATTCAGCCCCTCGATGGTGGTTCGGCCACTGCGGTCGACGCCGGTGCCGACGGCGTTCCGGCAGCGCCGGTGTCCCTCGGCGGATGCTCATATGCGGCCTGGTCGGGATCCGCGCGTTACCTGCGTGACTGCCCCGGATCGTCGGACGATGTGGCCCGCACCATCGATCACCTGAAGGCGGACAGCGCACTCACCTTCCGGGTGAACCGCAAGGTCGTCGTGCTCAACGACCTGAACTCCGGCCTGGTCTGGCTGGTCGACCAGGACATGGTCACCGTCGACAACTGGTCCGACGTCACCCCTCCGCCCGCGGAAAGCGACAGCGAGCCGAACAACACTGTGACCCAGATCGTCGAGAACGTGTTACCCAAGCGCACCGACACGAATACGCCGCCGGTCGCCGTCGACGATGCCCTCGGCGTGCGTCCGGGCCGCAGCGTGATCCTGCCGGTGCTCGACAACGACAGTGACGCCGACGGGGACCTGCTGACGGCGACCGTGGCCGGGGACGGGCCGAAGATCGGTGCTGTCCAACCCATCTTCGGCGGCACCGCCCTGCAGATCGCCGTCGCGGGCGATGCCGCGGGCTCGGCGAGCTTTCGTTACACCGTGAGCGACGGCCGCGGCGGCACCGCAGAGGGCACGGTCACCCTCACGGTGAGCGCCGCGGGCACCAATAAGCCGCCGGTGCAGAAACGCGCGTCCGGTTTCGTGGTCGAGCAGGGCGCATCCGTCACCCAGAACATGCTGACCGACTGGAGCGACCCCGACGGCGACGACCTGTTCCTGCAGGCCGCCGCCTCAGCGGACGACGACGTGGTGTCCTCGAAGGCCGACGGCATGCTCACCTACGGCGCCGTCGGCCAGAACCTCGGCCGGAAGGACGTCACCCTCGTCGTCTCGGACGGCACGGACACCGCAACGGGGACCGCCCGCGCCGACGTGCGTGCGGCCGGAAGCACCAAGCCGAGCACCAACCCCGATCACGTCACCACCGTGGCCGGACAGCCGGTGACGGTTTCGCCCCTGGTCAACGACCTGAGTCCGAGCGGTGCGGTCCTGCGCCTCGCGAAACTCGATGAGGTGCCCGGCGCCACCCTCGTGCCCGACTTCACCGCGGGCACATTCACCTTCACGGCGACGGTAGCGAAGACCTACTACGTGCAGTACCTCGCCACGGACGGACCCAACACGGCGCTCGGTCTTGTGCGCGTCGACGTGACGGATGCCTCCGCCACCGACCTGCCGCCCGTCGCGGTCCGTGACGTGGCGCTGCTGCCCACCGGGCGCGATGTGCTCGTCGACGTGCTGCAGAACGACACCGACCCCGCCGGCGGGATCCTCGTGGTGCAGTCCGTCACGATCCCGGCGAACCTCGGCATCACGGTCGCCGTGCTCGAGCACCGGGTGCTGCACATCACCGACCAGTCCGGCCTCAACGGGCCGATCACCATCGGCTACACGGTGTCGAACGGCACCCAGACCGCCCAGGGCGACGTGCTCGTCATCCCGGTGCCCTCTCCGGCGAAGCTGCGGCCGCCGGTCGCCGTCGACGATGCGGCCACAGTGCGCGCCGGGGACATCGTCACCATCCCTGTCCTCGCGAACGACTCCCACCCGGACGGCGACACCCTGACCCTGTCGCCGACCCTCGTCGCCCCGCTCGTCGACCCCGCCGACGGCACCCTCTTCGTCGACGGCAACACGCTCCGGTTCAAGGCCGGAACCACCGCCAAGACCGTCTACGCCACCTATGACGTCGTCGACAGCCAGGGCCAGAAGGATGCCGGCTACGTCACCATCCAGATCCTCGCCGCTGCCCCCGAATCGAACTCGCCGCCGCACCCGCAGGCCCTGACCGCCCGAGTGCTCGCCGGCAGCACCGTGCGCATCCCGGTGCCACTGGACCAGATCGATCCAGACGGCGACTCCGTCGAGCTGGTCGGCCAGGGCATCGCGCCAGGAAAAGGACGGATCACCGAAGTCGGGGCCGGCTGGCTCACCTACGAGGCCTACGAACGGTCCACCGGAACCGACACGTTCAGCTACGTCGTGCGCGACCGCGTCGGCGCCGCAGCGACGGCGAGCATCCGGGTCGGCATCGCGCAGCCGGGTGCCGTGAACCAGAAGCCGTTCGCGATCAAGGACGCCGTCAGCGCCCGGCCCGACCGGCAGGTCGCCGTCGCCGTGCTGGTGAACGACACCGACCCCGACGGCGACACCCTGACCCTGCTGAAAGACGGGCTGACGGTGCCCGCCGGTATCGAAGCGAAGATCGCGGGCGATCGCGTGCTCGTGCAGACACCGAGTGCCCAGGGCGAATCCAGCATCAGCTACACGGCCACAGACCCCTGGGGCGCCACCGCGATCGGCACCCTCCAGGTGAGCGTGAGCAAGGACGCACCGCTCAAGGCGCCGATCGCCCGCGACGACCGGGTCGCGAGCGCCGACATCGTCGGCAAAACCGCGGTCGACGTTCCGGTGCTGCGCAACGACGAGGACCCCGACGGATCCGCCGCGAACCTCACCGTCACCGTTGCCGACCCTGCTGCCACGGTCGCCACGGGCGGGGTCGTGCGTGTGACGCTTGCCGCCGCCGCTCAGATCATCCTGTACACGACGACGGATGCCGACGGCCTCACTGCCTCCGCGTTCATCCTTGTGCCCGGACTCGAGCAGCAGCGCCCGACGCTGACAACCCCGGTGAAAACCGTCGAGGTGAAGAGTGGCGCCCCGGTGACGCTCAACCTCGCCGACTACGTCACGGTCGCCGCCGGCAAGACCCCGCGCATCACGGTCGCCACCTCGGTGACGGCGGCGCACGCGAGCGGTGCCGCGCTGATTAAGGACGAATCCACCCTCCAGTACACCTCGGCCGCCGACTACGCCGGCCCCGACGCGATCAGCTTCGAAGTGACAGACGGCACCGGCCCCGATGACCCGAAGGGCCTCACCGCGGTGCTGTCGATCCCGATCACGGTGCTCGCCCCCGACAACCGGGCGCCGAGCTTCGTCGGCGGAACCGTCGAACTCGCACCCGGTGACGCTGCGGTCACCGTGAGCCTCAAGGCCATGTCGAAAGACCCCGACCCGGGCGACCTCGAGAAGCTCAGCTACACCCTCGGCACGGTCCCTGCTGGTTTCTCCCTCTCCGTCAGCGGCCAGTCGCTCACCGCGAGTGTCGACAAGAGCGTGCCCAAGGGCACCACGGGCTCGGTGCAGCTCACGATTTCCGATGGCGTGAGCGCACCGGCCACCGGCACGCTCAACCTCTCGGTGATCGCATCCACCAAGCCCCTCGCGACCACGACGGACGACGTCGTTCCCGAGGCCCACCAGGGCCAGGCCAGCACGGTGTCCGTGCTCGGCAACGACACGAGCCCCTTCCCCGACCAGCCGCTCACCCTGGTCTCGGTCGCGGTCGAGACCGGTGACGGCACGGCGACCGTGAGCGGCAGCGACGTCGTCGTGACGCCGGGCGGCTCCTTCGTGGGCACCATGGTGGTGCGATACCGCGTCGCCGACGCCACCAAGGACACCGAGCGCGAGGTCGACGGGCGTATCCGCTTGACCGTGCAGGGAAAACCGGATGCCCCGGGAACCCCGGTCGCATCCGGCGAGCAGGACAGCACCCTGGTCCTGTCGTGGACCCCGCCCTCGAACAACGGCGCCGAGATCACGTCATACACGGTGCGCTCGCCGCAGGGATTCTCCCAGTCCTGCGCCTCGACCACCTGCACCCTGACCGGACTCACGAACGGCACCGCGTACAGCTTCAACGTGACCGCGACCAACGCGGTGGGAGAGTCCGCCGCCTCCGCCACCTCGAACGCCCTGACCCCGGATGTGCGCCCCGAGACCCCGTCGATCACCTCGGCCGTGCGCGGCGACCAGGCCATGACCGTGACCTGGTCGGCGCCCGTGAACAACGGCTCACCGGTCACCCACTACACGCTGCGGATCACCGGTCCCGATGGCTTGCACGACCTCGACGTCGTCGGGACGACGACCAAGGTCCTGACCGGCCTTACCAACGGCGGCTCGTACCAGGCGAGCGTGCAGGCCCTGAGCTCCCGCGAACTGGCCTCGGACTTCAGTGCCGAATCGGCCCCGGTGATTCCCGCCGGTGTGCCGGTGGCGCCGACCCAGCCGACGACGGCGCGGCTCGCTGCGGTCGGGTCGCAAGCGCAGCTGGACGTGTCGTGGGGCGCGGAGCCCTACAACAATGGCGCCGACATCACCGGTTACAAGATCACCGTGCAGCCCGGCGGCGCGATCGTCACCGCGCCGAACGGATCGACGCACGCCGCAGTCGTCATCAACACCTCGACTACCGACTACACGTTCACCGTGGTGGCGACCAACGGCGTGGGCGACTCGCTGCCGAGCGCGGCGTCGACGCCGAGGCGAGCAGTTCTGGCACCGGGGGCGCCCTCCAACGTCGTCGCGAGCGAGGGCGACAACTCAGTGGGAGTCACCTTCGGAGCCGCAGCCGGTAACGGGGCGACCACCGGCGAGCTGGCCTACCAGTACAGCGTGAGCGGCGGCGCCTGGCGGAGTGACTGGGCTAGCGGCGGGTCCGGAACATCGGGCACGATCGCCAACGGCCAGGTGAATAACAACGGCAGTTACACGATCGCAATTCGAGCGGTGAGCAACTTCGATGGCGTGTCCTACGAGGGCGCGGGAAGTGCCGCGTCCAACGCGGTCGCACCCTTTGGACAGCCCAACCAGCCCGGCGCAGGCGCGAGCGGCGGCGGCGCCCAGGTCAGCCTGCAATGGGGTCCTCCGGGACCGAACGGCCGGGCAATCACGGCGCTGGAGATCAGTATCGACGGCGGCGGCTGGGAAAGCGTCGGGGTCGGCAGCGGCAACCGAAACGTGGGCAGCTACAGCGAGAGCCACTCGATCAGCGTTCGAGCCACCGACGCCGCCGGCCAGCAGAGCACCAACTCGGCCTCCGCGAGCTCTGGTGCGGCACCGGTGGCAAAGACCTGGGTGACTCGAAGCGGGCAGGTTCTGACGTATCACTGGCAAAACCTTCCGGCTGGTTCGTGGACTGCGGTCTCGAAGTTCCGCTGCTATAACGTTGCGCCGAATACCCAACAAGGCACGGCGAATGTCGTCCTAACCCTGCCTGGGTCATTCTCCGCTGGCAACGGCTCTATCGATATGGATTGCGGCACTGGAGCAAACGACAGCTACTCCATCGAGCCCTGGCAGTACGGCCCCTGGCTCCAAGTCGGTGGCAGTTGGGGTGGATAAGAACGTGAACTCATTCAAGGAAATCGGGGAACACCAATGACAATGACACCGGAACAGGCGACCTGGTTCGCCGGAACCTTCGGCAAGCTGGTCGACAACGTGGGGCTCGCCGTGCTCGGCAAGGCCGACGTGATCCGCCTCGTGCTGACCGCGATGCTCGCCGAGGGCCACGTGCTTCTGGAGGACGCCCCCGGCACCGGCAAGACCTCGCTCGCCAAGGCGATCGCGGCCACCGTGCAGGGCACCAACCAGCGCATCCAGTTCACCCCCGACCTGCTGCCCTCCGACGTGACCGGCGTCACGATCTACGACCAGCAAAGCCACCGCTTCGAGTTCCACAAGGGCCCCATCTTCGCCTCGATCGTGCTCGCCGACGAAATCAACCGGGCCAGCCCGAAGACCCAGTCGGCACTGCTCGAGGTCATGGAGGAATCCCGCATCACCGTCGACGGTGTCGGCCACGAGGTCGGGCGCCCGTTCATGGTGATCGCCACCCAGAACCCGATCGAGCAGGCCGGCACCTACCGGCTGCCCGAGGCGCAGCTCGACCGCTTCCTGGTGAAGACCTCGATCGGCTACCCCGACCTCGCCTCGGCGGAGCAGATCCTCGCCGGGTCCGCGAACCGAAACCCCGCCGCCGGCCTCGCCGCAATGATCACCACGACCGCGGTCGCGGACATGGCCGACCTCGCCTCGACGGTGCACACCGACAGTTCCGTGCTCCGCTACGTGGCCGAGCTCACCCAGGAGACCCGCACGGCGGCCGAGACCACCGTCGGAGTGTCGGTGCGCGGGGCGCTCGCCATGATGCGCGCTGCCAAGGTCTGGGCGGCGGCCCAGGGCCGTAACTTCGTGCTGCCCGACGACATCAAAGACCTCGCGGCCCCGGTCTGGACGCACCGGATCGTGCTCGATCCCGAGGCCGAATTCTCCGGCGTCACCGCCGAGAAGATCCTCACGCGCGTGCTGCACGACGTGGCAGCGCCGCAGTCCCGCCGACCGGCCGCATGAGCACCGCGGGGGCGCTCTGGTCGGCTCCCAGCAGAATCGCCGGCCGGGCAACACGTGGGGGGAAAGACGCGCTGCAGCGCGCCCGGGCGTCGCTTGCGCCTCTCGGCGAGCTGTGGGTCCGGGTGGTCTGGCCCGTCATCGCTCCGGCCTATCGTGCGGCGGGGCGGATGCTCGCCGTCGCCACCGGGTTCGGCTGGGGCCTGGTCGTGGCGACGGTCCTGAGCTGGATCCTCGGCCAGGTCTTCGGCTGGCACGAATTCACCGCGATCGCCGCGGTCGGCCTGGCCGTCCTGGTGCTCGCAGTGCCGTTCGTGCTCGGGCGCAGCGCCTACACGGTCGAACTCGGCCTCGCCAAGAGCCGCGTCGTCGTCGGCGAACTCGCCGTCGGCAGCGTCGAGGTGCGCAATGCCTCGACGCGTGCTCTGTTGCCCGCCCGCATCGAACTTCCGGTCGGCCGCGGACTCGCGTCCTTCCACCTGCCCCGCCTCGCCGTGGGAACATCCCACGAAGACCTGTTCACGATCCCCACCCAGCGCCGTACCGTGCTCTCGGTCGGACCCGTTCGCTCGGTACGCGGCGATGCACTCGGACTCTTCCGCCGCACCGTGGACTGGAACGACGCCGTCGACCTGTTCGTGCACCCGCGCACCGTGCGGCTCGACGGCTCCTCGTCCGGGTTCCTGCGCGACCTCGAGGGCATGCCGACGAAGGACCTCTCCAACGACGACGTGTCCTTCCACGCCCTGCGTGAATACGTGCCTGGGGACGACCGACGCAACGTGCACTGGCGTTCGACTGCGCGCACCGGCCGCATCATGGTGCGCCAGTTCGAGGAGACCCGGCGATCCCACCTCGCCATCGCCCTGTCCCGCAACCCGGGCGACTACGCCGACGCCGAGGAATTCGAACTCGCCGTCTCGGTCTGCGGTTCGCTCGGCCTGCAGGCGCTCAAGGAAGACAAGCAGATCACCGTGCTCGCGCAGGACCAGACCGTGCCCGCCGCAACCGGAAAACGGCTGCTCGACGGACTCGCGGGCATCGAGCAGCGCGACTCGCGTGCCGACATCGTGCAGCTCGCCCGTCACACCGGTAACGCGGTGCCCAACGCATCCGTCGTGATCCTGCTGTTCGGCAGCGTCGTCGAGGCGACGCGTATCCGCTCTGCGGCGAGCCACGTGCCGCGGGGCGTGCGAGTCATCGCCGTCAACTGCCACTCCGGTGCCGTGCTCTCCCGCCGGTCGATCGCGACAACGACGGTGCTCACCGTCGGCGACCTCACGGAACTGCCGATCGGCATGAGCCGGGTGTCCGAATGAGCGCCGCGGCGCACGCGCGCAGCCGGCGACCGCTGTCGGTCCAACTGCTCGACCTGCTGGTGCTCGTCGTGCTCCTCGGCCTCGGCGTGCTCGGCTTTGGCCCGGTGTTCGGCGGCGTCGGCTACCTGGTCGCCGGCCTCGGTGGCCTGGTCATCGGGCTGGGCATCGCCCTCCTCGGCGCCCGCCAGCGCTGGGGACTCCTCACCGTTGTGGCGGCCACCCTGGTGGGCTACTTCCTTTTCGGTGGTGCGCTCGCGCTGCCGTCCACGACCTTCTTCGGCGTTCTCCCCGGCCTCGACACCGTACGCGAACTCGCCACCGGCATCGTGTTCTCCTGGAAGCAGCTGCTCACCGTCGAGGCGCCCGTCGCAGGCTTCGACACCCTGTTGATCGTGCCGTTCCTCGCCGCACTGCTCGCCGCCGTGCTCGCGGGCAGCTTCGCGCTGCGGTTGTCCCGACCCGTCTTCGCCCTGCTGCCCGTGCTCGCCCTGTTCGTGGTCTCGATCGGGTTCGGCACCCACGAGGTGCTCCTGCCCGTCGTGCGCGGCATCGTCCTGACCGTCGTTGCCATCGCGTGGCTCGCCTGGCGGCTCGCAGCCGCGCGGGCGTCGAGCGCGATCGCCACGGCCGTCGGGTCGCCCAACGACGACTCGGCCAGTCGGGTACAGGCCCGCAACCGCCGCCTCGCTCTCGGAGCCGGCCTGCTCGTCCTGGCCCTCGGTGTCGGCGTCGTCACCGGCGATGCGGTGAGCCCGGCCAGTGCGCGGCAGGTGTTGCGCGACACCGTCGTGCCCCCGCTGGACCTGCGCGCCTATCCGAGCCCGCTCGTCGCATTCCGTAAGTACGTGCGCGACTACAAGGACAAGACCCTGTTCACGGTCACCGGCCTGCCCGACGGCGCCCGGGTGCGCCTGGCCACCCTCGACCGCTACGACGGGATCGTCTACAACGTGGCCGGCGACGGCAGCGCAGGCTCGGGCACCTTCTCCCGGGTCGGTTCCGCGATCGCCGAGACCCAGTCCGGCACGCTCGCGACCATCGGGGTCACCGTCGACGCCCTCACCGGCGTGTGGGTGCCCGACACCGGCTCTCTGACATCGCTGCAGTTCACCGGCGCCCGCGCCGCCCAGCTGGCCGAATCGCTGCACTACAACCGGTCGACCGGGGTCGCCGTCTCCACTCTCGGCCTGCAGCCCGGCGACTCGTACACGGCACAGGTGATCATTCCGACGGTGCCCACCGACGAGGCGATCGGCACCCGACAGGCCGCGAACCTCGCCATGCCGGCGTCGTCCTCGGTGCCCGATGCCGTGAACACCGCATCGGATGCCGCCATCGGCGAAGAGACGACCGCACTCGCGCAGGTGCGCGCGATCGAATCAACGCTGCACAGCACCGGTTTCGTGAGTCACGGCCTCGAGGGGGAGACTCCCTCCCGCGCCGGACACGGTTCGGAGCGGATCGCATCCCTGCTCACGGCCAAGCAGCTTGTCGGAGACGATGAGCAATATGCCGTCGCCATGGCGCTCGAGGTCTCCCACCTCGGCATGCCGGTACGGGTGGTCATGGGATTCTACCCGAAGGATGCGACGACCGGTTCCGTCACGATCACCGGAAGCGACGTGCACGCCTGGGTCGAAGTGGCCTTCGACGGCCTCGGCTGGGTGAGCTTCGACCCCACTCCGCCCGCCGACCAGATCCCTCAGGCCGAGGTGCCGAAGTCGAAGGCCCAGCCCCAGGCGCAGGTGCTCCAGCCCGCGCTCGCGCCGGTCAAGCCCGTCGACCTGCCGCCGGCGCTCCTCCCCGACGAACAGCCCGATTCCCAGAGCTCCGACCTCGGCGCGCTCCTCCTGCTGATCGCCGGCATCGTGGGCGGCGCTCTCGCCCTGTTCCTGGTTCTGTTCGGGCCTGCGATCGTGATCGGAATCCTCAAGGCGCGCAGACGTCGCCGGCGGATCAGGGCAGAACGGCCGATCGACCGGCTCAGCAACGGCTGGAGCGAGATCGTCGACACGGCCACCGACCTCGGCGTGCCGACCACGGTCGGAGCCACCCGTCGCGAGGGGTCCCGGGCTCTTGAGGAGCACTATCCGGATGCCGGCGTGACCGTGCTCGCCAACAGGGTCGACACCGGGGTCTTCGGACCGACCGACCCGACCGACCAGCAACTCGACGAGTTCTGGACCGAGGTCGACCGTATCGTCGCCACGATGACCGGTTCGGTCGGACGCTGGGCGCGGCTGCGCGCCCGCCTGTCGCTGCGCTCCTTCTGGAACGGCTGGATGCTGCGGGCCACGACTTTCACTCAGAAGCGGAGAAACACCCTATGACGCAACCCGGCTATCGTCCGCTGTCCAGCACCATCGATCCCGCGTCGACGGGGCTGGCATCGGCCCAGATCGGCTCGCGGGTCGGCGCCTACATTCTGGACACCCTCTGGTTGGGCGGGATCCCGCTGGTCCTGTTCTTCATCCTGTACGGCGCCGGCCTCGCGGCACTGCGGAACGGCGGGTATTCCTCGGCGAACGGCCTGCTCATCGCGGGCGGCATCGTCCCGCAGTTGCTGAGCCTTGTGCTCGGGATCTTCTACCTCGTCGGTATCGGCAAGGGCCAGAGCCCGGGGATGAAGGCGCTCAAGATCCGCCTCGTCTCCCTCAACACGCTCGGCGCACCGGGATTCTGGACGGCCGTGGGCCGCGGAATCATCTTCTCCCTGGCCGGCTCGATCGTCGTCGGCTACTTCTCTCCGCTGTTCGACAACACCGGAGCAGGCCGCGGTTGGCACGACAAGGCGTCTAACACCTGGATGATCGACGATCGGATGGCTCCGGCGCAGCCACGGTCGCAGCCACAGTCCCAGGCACAGCTGCAGGCCTCGGCGCCAGCGTCTGCATCTGCGCCGGTCGCGGTCACGCCGCTCGCCCCGCCGCCCCGCCCCGCCCCGCCGGTCGCCCCCGCGTCGAGTTATGACTTCAACGACGGCCCCGCGGTGGAAACGGTCATCGCGCCGCCACGACCTGCACACGATCCCGCCGCCGCACCCGCAAACATCGTCGTCAGCCCTTTCGCGCAACCCCCGCTCGCACCGCCGCAGGCGTTCGCGCCACGGTCCCAGACCGGACTCATCTCCGAGGTGCCCGGCGCGGCAGTGCGCCCTCCGGTCACCCCTCCAATTGCGGCCGCACCGGTCGCGCCCCCCGTCGCGCCCGCCCTCGTGCCGCGGGCAGCCCCGATTCCGGTCGCGCCGCTCGCCGTGACAGCCGACGATGACGACCTTGACCGCACCCGAGCGGTGGCGCCGAAGCCTGTTCTCGTCACGTGGGTCCTCCGCCTCGACACGGGAGAAGAATTCCCGGCCGACGGCCCCGGCTACGTGGGCCGCAACCCCGCAGCGCCCGCAACCGACCCGGACGCACGCTCTGCCCGGCTCGTCGTGTTCGCTGACGACACCCGGTCGATCTCGAAGACCCACCTCGGCTACGGACTCGAGGGGTCCCGCCTCTGGGTGACGGACCGCCGATCGACCAACGGCACCTCCGTCATCCGCGCAGGCCAGGACGACCAGGCCGTCGCCACCGATGGCCGAACCTACCTGGCGGCGGGCGATGTGCTCGCACTGGGCGACCGGCGCATCACCGTGGTCACCCCATGAGCGGGCCAGACACGGTGAATCGCGCGCCGATCCAGGTCGTCACCGGAACCGCGACCGACGTCGGTCTCCGCCGGGCCATCAACGAGGACTCCTATCTCGCTGAGGGCTCGGTGTTTCTCGTCGCCGACGGCATGGGCGGGCACGAGGCCGGGGAGATCGCCAGTGCCACGGTCGTCACGGCCTTCCGGCCGCTGACGACGAGCCGCAGCATCACCCTCGACCAGCTGCAGGCGGCCTTCGCCGACGCGGCCGGCCAGGTCGCGCGCCTCCCCGAGGGCGGCGGTGCCGGCGCGGGAACCACCCTCAGCGGCGTCGTCATCGCCGAGCTCGACGGCAACGCATACTGGCTGATGTTCAACCTCGGAGACTCACGCACCTACCGGCTCTCCGGGGGCGTACTCGCGCAGATCAGCGTCGATCACTCCCTGGTGCAGGAGCTCGTCGAGCGGGGTGAGCTGACTCCCGCACAGGCGGCGACGGATGCCCAGCGCAACATCGTCACGCGGGCGATCGGCGCGGGCAGCGAGAGCGAACCCGACTATTGGTACGTGCCCGCCGAGCCGGCCGACCGCATCCTGATCTGCTCCGACGGGCTCACCGGGGAGCTCGACGACGCCCGCATCCGGCTGATCCTCAGCGAGGAAGCCGCTCCCCAGGCGGCGGCCACCCGGCTGGTGCACGAAGCGCTCCTCAGCGGTGGTCGCGACAACGTGACCGCAGTGGTCGTCGATGCGCTCAGCGTCTACGGCGCCCACGCCGAGGAACACACCATGCCGGCCGACCGAGGCAACACGGGTGCGGTTGACGCGCCCGACTGGGACGACACCATCCCGCGCGACGAACTCGCGGCACTTCTCGCCCCGGACGACCTCGTGCCGCCGAGCATTCCGCCGGAAGCGGAAGCGAAAGCGGTAGCAACACCGGGGGAGGAGTCCTGATGCGCCACTATTCGCCGGGGAGCTGGCTTGGTTTCGTGACTGACAGCGGACTCGTCATGCTCCCCGGAGATATCTCCTCGGAATTGCTGGACCGGATCTGGGGCTCACTCAACGCGGGTCAGGGCCTCGGCGCGCTCCTCGAGGCACTGACCGGTTCATTCGGCACGAGCCTCGCGGCGCTCCCCGACTTCGTCATCGTGTCCCTGGTCGGATCCGAAGCGCGGATCGCCGTGCGAGGTCCACTGCAGGTGCGCATCACCGGCGACTCCGACCAGGGCGACTTCCGCGTCACAGGGGCACGGGTCACGACGTGGAGCGAGAGCGTCGCCGAAAGCCCGGCCTCGATCGAGGTCATCACGGATACCGCGGCGACCCCGGTCGTGCACCTCCCGATCGGCAGCGGGGTCGTGCTGTGCTCCGGGCTGAGTCTGATCGTGCGGGCACCCTCGGTGATCCCGCTCGAGGAGCTCGCGGCCTCTCTCGTCGACACCCTCGACCCCGGACCTGCATCGCTCCCAGCGCCGGCCGAGTCCCTCGCCGAGGCCCGGATCTTCCCCGAGACAGCGCGCGGACCGAAGCCTGTTCCGGTACCCGAACCCGAACCCGAACCGGCAACCGAACCGGCACCGGAACACGCGCTGGTCCCGGAACCGGTGCCGGAACCGCGACCCGAACCAGTGCCGATCGCGATGCCACCGGCCGCCCCGACCTCCGTTCCCGCAGCGGGCGACCCGATCTCTCTGGAGGACCACACGCTGGGCCTCGCCTACGACGGGCTCTGGGGCGCCCCGCCGCGTGCGCTGATTGAGGGCGTACCGACATTCGCTCCGGCTGCTCCTGTAGTCCAGGACCGCGCGGCGGCCGAGGCGACCATCGGTGCCACGGGTGTCACGATCGAGGCAGCCGGTGATCATGCGACCGACGACGACCACGACGGTGAGACGCTGTCGATCGAACAGATCCGCGCACTCGGACTGGCCGCGCCGGCATCCGTGCCCGCGGCGCCCGCGCTGCCTACGGAACCGCGCCTTCCCGGGCAGCTGCGTGTCGTGCACGACGGTATCCCGGTGCGTCTCGACGTTGCTCTTGACCGCGGTGCCGTCATCGGCCGCAAGCCCAGTGCCGGCCGGTTCAGCGCAGACCGCATGCCACACCTGATCACGGTGCCGAGCCCGGAACAGGACATTTCGCGCAGCCACCTGGAAATCCGGTGCGAGGGCATGCACGTGTTCGCGATCGACCTGCAGACCACCAACGGCACCCGGCTGCTGCGCGCGGGCTCCGATCCGGTGCGGCTCGACCCGCAGGAGCCCGCGATGCTCGTGCACGGCGACGTGCTCGACCTGGGCGACGCTGTGCTCGTCACCTTCGAGGCCCTCTCATGAGCCCGTCCCGCGCGCCGAGCGTTCCCCCCGAGCTGGCCGGTTTCCGCTTCGAACAGCTGCTCGGCTCAGGCGGCTTTGCCGACGTCTTCCTCTACGAGCAAGCAATGCCCCGCCGCCGGGTCGCGGTCAAGGTGCTGCTCCCTGATCAACTGCGGCCGGGCTCGATCGACGAGTTCACGGCCGAGGCCAACGTGATGGCGATGCTGTCCACGCACCCCTCGATCGTCACGATCTACCAGGCCGGCGTCTCCGACGACGGCCGCCCGTACCTGGTCATGGAGTACTGCCCGAAACCGAATCTTCAGGTGCGGTACCGGCGGGAGCGGTTCGGCGTCGGCGAGGCACTGCGTATCGGAATCCAGGTCGCCGGAGCGGTAGAGACCTCGCACCGTGCGGGCATCCTGCACCGGGATATCAAACCGGCCAACATCCTCGTCACGGAATACAACCGACCCGCGCTCACCGACTTCGGAATCTCCGCGGCGACCACCGGCGATGACGCCCCGGTCGGAATGTCCATTCCCTGGTCTCCGCCGGAGTCGTTCGCCTCTCCGGCGCGGAGCGGACCCCAATCCGACGTCTACGCGCTCGCCGCGACGCTCTACACACTGCTCGCGGGGCGTTCGCCATTCCAATTCCCGGGTGGCTCGAACACGAGCGCCGACGTGATCAGCCGTATCTCCGGCCATACCCTGCCCGCCCTCGACCGCCCCGACGTGCCGGCATCGCTCGAGGTTGCCCTCGCCCACGCCATGCAGAAACGCCCGGAAGAGCGGTACGCGACGGTGCTCGAGTTCGCCAGGGCCCTGCAGAAGGTGCAGATCGAACTTGCCATGTCGGTCACACCGGTCGACGTGCTCGACGATTCGGCCGATGCCCCCGACGAACGCGACGACGATGACGGCCTGACCCGGGTGCGTAGCGTCGTCAGCATCAATCCGGAACGACCCCCTGTGCACACGGTGACCGCGGTGATTCCACCTGGCTTCCCGGCCGCCGTCGATGATGAGGAGACCGTCCGGCCGCCGATCCGCTCCATTCCCGCCGACCTCGACCGCACCCAACTCCGCGGTGCAACGGCGCCGCTCACTCCCGACGCCGAAACCGCACGGGCCCCCGGGTTCGGCGGGCAGCGGCTGCCCGCCCGGGCGCCGCTCGACGAGACGTACCGGCGAACGGATCCCGCCCCCGCTTCGGAGGAGGCCGGTGCCGGGCTCGCTGGTGGGCCGCGACGGCGCCGCGCCCTCGTACCGATCATCGCTGGAATCGTGGTCGTGCTCGTCGGTGCCGCGGTGATCGCGGCGCTGACCCTGGGCGCCCCGTCCGGTCGAGGCTCGGCCGAACCTCCCGTCGAAACCGCGGCTCCGGTGGACGCCGTCAACGAAGCGGCCGTGCCCGATCCTGCCGGGCTCACCGGTGTCGTCGGAGCCTCCGGTGTCGTCTTCACCTGGACGAACCCGGCACCGGAGACCGGCGATTCCTACCTCTGGCGTGCGACGGCGGCAGGCCAGGACAACCCGCTGGCGAGCGTGACCGAGTCCACTGTGACCATACCGGCCAGCGCAGCCGGGCCGACCTGCATCGAGGTGTCGATTCGACGCAGCGACGGGCGGGCCGCCGCGCAGCCGACATCGGCGTGTGCGCCATGACCGGCATCGCCGTGGTGGAACCGGCACCCGAGAGCGCGCTGAGCGTCGAATACTGCGGTGAGTGGTACCGGCTGGAGCCCCAGCGGGTTTTCGCCATCGGTCGCGACGCCGACCTCGACGTCGACGACAATCCCTTCCTGCACCGACGGTTCCTCGAAATCAGCAGGCAGGACGGACTCTGGTGGCTGTCTAATGTCGGATCCAGGCTGGCCGCGACCGTCACCGACGGTGGGGGCCGAGTGCAGGCCTGGTTGGCGCCCGGCGCCCGGCTACCGATCGTGTTCGGTCGGCTCAACGTGATCTTCACCGCCGGTCCGACCACGTACGAGTTCACCGTGCACTCGAGCGAGCCGCCATTTGCGGAGAACAGCGCGGTGGATAGTGCCGAGGGGATCACCACGATCGGAACTGTGTCGTTCACGCCATCCCAGAAGCTCCTGATCCTCGCGCTCGCCGAGCCGATGCTGCTGCGTGAGGGCACCGGGATGAGTGATATCCCGACCTCTGTCAATGCGGCCAAACGGCTCGGCTGGGCCACGACACGTTTCAACCGCAAGCTGGACAACGTCTGCGACAAACTCGACCGGGTTGGTGTGCAGGGACTGCGCGGCGGCGTGCGATCCTACGCCACGAACCGGAGGGCACGGCTCGTCGAATACGCGCTCGCTGCCCGGATCGCCACCCGGTTCGACCTGCCGCTGCTCGACCAGCCCCAGGAACCCGAATGACCGGCACCCACTGGGTCGCCGGCCTCGCCACAGGCCCGAACCCGCTCCCGAAGGGCACCACATGCGCGTCAAACTCACGCTGAAGCGAGCAGGCCTCGACGACGTCGATGTCGCAGTCACCGCGGACGCCACGGCTCTCGTCGGCGACATCGCCCAGGCGCTGTATGCCGCTGATCCGGCGCGCGCGGGCGCATCCGTGCCGGAGCGGCTCACCCTGCAGCTGGGCGGGCAGACCGTCGACGGTGCACCCCTGCCGGTGCGGGTGCTCGACCGCGCCACCGACTTGAACGAATGCGGGCTCCGGTCCGGTGGGGTGATCGAGCTCGTTCAGGCGAGCGAGGACTTCGCACGGCCCGGAGAGAATCGCGGCCCGGCTGCGGCGCGGGTGACCGTGCTGGCGGGCCCGGACGCGGGACGTCAGTTCGACGTGCCGTTCGGCTCGAGTGTCATCGGCCGGGACTACGGGGTCGACGTGCGACTCGGCGACGGGCTTGTCTCAAAACGCCACGCGCGCATCAACGTGGCCGACGCCGTAGAGATCCTCGACCTGGGCTCGGCCAACGGAATCGTGATGGGTGGGGAGCTGGTCTCCCGGGCGATCCTGACCCCGGCGAGCGTCGTGACCCTCGGTGACACCGACCTCTCTGTCGCACCACTGCAGCAACTCACGGCCGGAGCAGCGAGCGTCCCCGTCATGGAGTTCGTGCGCTCGCCGCGGGTCGTCGCCCGGTACGCGGGCATCAAGATCGTCGCACCCACACCGCCGAAGGCCCCGCAGAAACAGCGCTTCCCCTACCTGTCCATCGTGGCCCCGATCATCATGGGTCTCACCCTCTACCTGGTCACACACCAGCTGATGAGCCTGATCTTCATCGCCCTGAGCCCCCTGCTTGTGATCGGCGCCTTCGTCGACGGCGCGGTCACCGCCAGGCGCACCCTCAAGGCGCAGATCAAGCAGTTCGAGGCGGCGATGGTGTCCAGCCGCGCCAGCCAGGACCGTGCCCACGCCGAGGAACGCCGGGTGCGTGCCGCCGAGGCGCCCTCCCTCGCAGACACCGTCGACGCACTCCGCCGACACGGCACCCTGATGTGGACCCACCGTCCCGAACACGACGCATTCCTGACGGCCCGCCTCGGGCTCGGCCAGGCCCCCTCCCGCAGCGAACTGACCCTCCCGAACAGCAACGAGTCGCTCCCCGAGTACTGGGAACGACTCGAGGAGGCCGCAGGGCGCTTCGCTCAGATCGACGATGTGCCGGTGACGGTCGACTGGCGCAGCGCAGGGGCCCTGGGACTCGTCGGCGCCCGGGACGAGCGAGACGGTGTCGCGCGCGGAGTCGTGCTGCAGGCTGCCGGCCTGCATTCGCCCGCGGAACTCGTGGTCTGCGCCCTCGTCTCAGCGTCGTCCCGCACCGCATGGGGCTGGCTGGAATGGCTCCCGCACACCAGCTCACCGCACAGCCCCCTCGTCGGCGAGCACCTCGCCGACAACCCCGGCAGCGGACAGGCCCTGCTCGCCCGGCTGGAAGCGCTCGTGGACGACCGCCTCGAGGCGGCATCCGCTCTGCGCGGTGCGCTCGCCACCCCGGAACGGGCGACCGAGACCTCCGAGGACAAAGAACCCGCCCAGGTGCCGGTTGTCCTCGTCGTGATCGAGAACGACGCACCCATTGATCGCGGTCGCGCGACACGCCTCGCCGAACGCGGCGCAGACGCGAACGTGCATGTCATCTGGTGCGCCCCGTCGGTCGATCGCCTGCCGGCGGTGTGCCGCACCTTCCTCGTCCTCGACGGGGCACCCGGAACGAGCGTGGGCCAGGTGCGCTTCGGGGAAAGCAGCCTCCCCGTGCGGACGGAAAGCCTCGACGAC
The DNA here is from genome assembly GCF_022760445.1 of Cryobacterium zhongshanensis. Classification (NCBI taxonomy): domain Bacteria; kingdom Bacillati; phylum Actinomycetota; class Actinomycetes; order Micrococcales; family Microbacteriaceae; genus Cryobacterium; species Cryobacterium zhongshanensis. Next base: position 383,511 of record NZ_JALGAR010000002.1, read on the forward strand.
GGCACGGCCCACCGGCTGGCTCGCTCGCTCGCGCCTGTCGTCGACGTGGGCACGCCCGTCGACGACGACTCTGACCTGCCCAGGTCCGTGTCGTACGCGACCCTGAGCGGGCTCGACCTGGTGCGCAAGCCCGATGCCGTGGTCGAGCGGTGGCGGGAGAACAATTCACTGACCCTGCGCGACGGTTCCCCGCCGCAGCGTCGCAAGAAGGAGGGCAACCTGCGGGCCCTCGTCGGGCACGCCGGCACGGAACCGTTTTATCTCGATCTCCGGACTCAGGGCCCGCACGCTCTGGTCGGCGGAACGACCGGGGCAGGCAAGAGCGAGTTCCTGCAGGCCTGGGTGCTCGGCATGGCTGCTGCGCACAGCCCCGACCGGGTCACGTTCCTCTTCGTCGACTACAAGGGCGGCGCTGCCTTCGCCGACTGCGTGCAACTGCCGCACACCGTCGGCCTCGTGACCGATCTCTCCCCGCACCTCGTGCGGCGGGCACTCACCTCGTTGCGTGCCGAGCTACGCTACCGGGAGCATCTGCTCAACCGCAAGAAGGCCAAGGACCTGGTCTCGCTCGAGAAGACCGGCGATCCCGAGACACCGCCGAGCCTGCTCATCATCGTCGACGAGTTCGCCGCACTCGCCCAGGAGATGCCCGAGTTCGTGGACGGCGTCGTCGACGTCGCCCAGCGAGGTCGCTCCCTCGGGCTGCACCTCATCCTCGCCACCCAACGACCAGCCGGCGTGATCAAGGACAACCTGCGTGCGAACACCCCGCTGCGGATCGCGCTGCGGATGGCCGACGCCGAAGACTCAAGCGATATCCTCGGCACCCCGATGGCCGCGCACTTCGACCCGTCGATACCGGGCCGGGGTGCGGCGAAGACCGGGCCCGGCCGGATCGCGGCCTTCCAGACTGGATACGCCGGTGGGTGGACCACCGACACGCCCGCCCGACCGCGCATCGACGTGCACGCGCTCAACTTCGGCACCAGCACGCCCTGGGACCTCCCCGAGCCTGCGATCACCGAAGTGCGCGATCCTGGACCGAACGACATCGCCCGCATGGTGGTCACGATCACCGATGCCGCCGCGAAGGCGGCCGTTCCCGAACCACGCAAACCGTGGCTCGACGAGCTCCGGGCCGTCTATGACTTCATGGAACTCCCACATCCCCGCACCGACGAGCGCCTGCTGCTCGGGGTGATCGATGATCCGAAGACGCAGTCGCAGCCCACGATGTACTACGAGCCCGACCGTGACGGCAACATGGCCATCTATGGCGCCGGAGGCGCGGGCAAGAGCGCAGCGCTTCGGGCGCTCGCCGTGGCCGCGGCGGTCACCTCCCTCGGCGGCCCGATCCAGGTCTACGGTCTCGACTTCGGCGCCGGCGGCCTGCGGATGCTCGAGGACCTGCCGCACGTGGGAGCCATCATCTCCGGGGACGACGACGAACGCGTCATCCGCCTGCTGCGCACTTTGCGTGACCTCGTCGACGACCGTGGCGTGCGTTACGCGGCGGTGCGCGCCGGCAGCATCGGCGAGTACCGGTTGCTGGCGAACCTCCCGGACGAACCCCGCATCCTGCTGCTCGTGGACGGGATCGGCGCGTTCCGGGAGGCCTACGAGTTCGCCTCCAATTCCCAGTGGTTCACCGTCTTCGCTCAGATCGCGGCCGACGGTCGCCCGCTCGGCGTGCACGTGGTCATGACCGGGGACCGGGCCAACTCGGTGCCGAACTCGATCAGCTCGACCGTGCAGAAACGGCTCGTGTTGCGCCAGGCCACCGAGGAGGAGTACATGCTTCTCGGGGCGGCCAAGGACGTGCTCGACGTCACCTCGCCACCCGGGCGCGGCATTATCGATGGCAATGAGGTGCAGCTCGCGATCCTTGGGGCGAGTTCGAACCTCGCCGTGCAGTCTCGCGAGGTGCAGCGGCTGGCGGCGAGCATGCGTCGCCAGGGCGTCGCCGAGGCTCCTCCGGTCGGTCGGCTCCCCGAGAGCACGAAGCTCAGTGGCTTGCCTGTTCTCGATGCCAACGGCCTGGCGGTCGTCGGTATCGACGATGAGGGCCTGGCCCCTCTCGGCATTGTCACCCGGGGTGCGTTCCTCATTTCCGGTCCTCCCGGCAGCGGGCGTACGACCGCGCTCGCGACCTTCGCGGCTTCGCTGCGCCGCGTTCGCCGGCGACCCGCGATCGTGCTGTTCAGCGCCCGCCGGACCGCGCTCACCCAGACTCCGGGCTGGGAAGAAGTCGCCGACTCCATCGACGATGTGGTGGCCTCGGTCACGAGGCTCACCGAACGCATCGAGAAAGACGAGTTCGCCCCCGGTGAACTCGCCGTCCTGATCGAGGGCATCACCGATTTCACGGGCACGGATGCCGAGCATCCCCTCGACCGGTTGATCAAGCTCGCCGTGCGGGCCGATCTCTTCGTCGTCGGTGAGGCGGAGAGTTCGACGTGGTCGCAGGCGTGGACTCTGGCGGCCGCGTTCAAGGCCGGCCGTCGCGGCCTGCTGTTGATGCCCGGTGATATGGACGGCGACACCCTGCTCGGCACCTCCCTCGGCCGTCTCAAGCGCGGCGACTTCCCGCCCGGCCGGGGTTTCCTGGTCGGCGGCGGCAGGTCGGCACGCCTGCAGATCGCCCTGGAACAGCCATGAGGCCCGCACGGCATGGGGAATTGACCCCATCGACGCGCACCGGGCCGCGCACCTAGCTTTGCACTAGGCACACAGCCGAACTGCAGAAAACCGGCTCCGGATGTTCCGGATTCCGACAAAGAAAAGGGGAATGAAAAATGGCCGTATGGGGTCTTGATGTAGAACAGGTTCGCCAACTCAGTGGTCAGCTCTCGCAGAAGGCGGGCGACATTGAGTCGGTACTCTCCACCCTCACCAACACGCTCGGCAACACGCAGTGGACCGGCCCGGACTCGGAATCCTTCCGCAGCGACTGGTCCGGCCAGCACACGACGGCGCTCCGCCAGGTCATCGAAGCGCTCAAGACCGCGTCCCAGAAGGCCCAAGCCAATGCCCAGGCTCAGGAAGACGTCTCCCGCGGCTAGTCGGAACCCTTCAACGGAGTGCGGCCCGCGGCGGCCGCACTCCGAGTGAACCACCAGATCATGGCCGCGCACGCGACAGGGGATGAGCATGGCAGGAATGTACGGGGCGGACGTTGAGCAGCTGCGAGCGCTCGCCAAGGTCTTCAGCGATGCGAGCGATCGCCTCGAGCGTGACCGGATGACGGTCGGCAATCAGATCAAGATCAACGCCTGGGTCGGGCCCGTGGCCACCCAGTTCCGGATGCAGTGGGACAGCGAGCACAGCGTGCGTGTCGCATCCGCTGCGCACCTGCTCGCCGAGAGTGCGACAAAGCTGCGCAAGAACGCCCAGGAGCAGGAAGACGCGAGCCGCAGCGACGGGGGGACTCGGACGTCAGGTTCCGGTTCGGGAACCGGTGGCTCGACCAACCCTGGCGGCCTTACGTTTCCCGAGCTTCCGGCCGGTGCAGATGCCGAGTCGCGCGCGGCTTTCAACGCGCTTATCGAGCTCATGAAGAGAGGAATCACCGATACTTCTACCATGGTCGACTTCACCGACATCCTTAAGGTGCTCAAGGATGGCGGACAGCTAGGCAGCCTGAAGGGATTCCTTTCCGAAGTCAAGGGACTGGATGGAACTGCCTTTCTTTCGATCCTGGGCATGGGCGTTTCTGCCAACGACCTGGGCGAGGCGCTGGGGCATGGAGACACGGGAGCGTCGATAGAGTCCAGTCTTGATCTGGTCGCGGGGGCGGCGGGCATCTGGATTCCTGGAGCAGGTCTGGCCTGGGAGCTGGGAAAGGGAATAGGTACCGGCGCGTACGATACGGTTCAGCAATTCTGGGACACTCCGGACGCGATGTATTGGTCGGCCGCTCGTGACATGTTCGGCGACGACATAAACGCGAACGATCTGACTCAAGATCAGGCCGGTCAAATGGTGAAACGGTATGAGGGCTTCGGCGGATACCTGAATTCGATCAGCGACGGAATGCGGGGTGCCTGGCGTGACCTCGGCGACGGCATCAGCGGCAGACACCGGCACTAGCGGATGATCGACAGGAAAGCCACGTGCTGAATTCGAGTTTCTCTGGGGCGGACGTCGCGCAACTCCGCGAGCTGGCGCGGGCCTTTCAGGATGCCAGCGACCGGCTCGAACGGAACCGCATGACGATCGCCAACCAGATCAAGATCAGCGCCTGGGCCGGGCCGTTCGCCGCGAGCTTTCGCCTGAACTGGGAGTCGGAGCACACGGTCCACATCGCGGTGGTCGCGCGTGCACTCGCGGACAACGCGGCCCGCCTGCGCAAGAATGCCGACGAGCAGGACGGCGCCAGCCGCGCCGAAACGGGCCAAGCAGGAAGTTCAACTTCGCGCAGTTCCGGTGCTCAACCCAATGCTGAAACTATTCCCCCCTCAAACGTTGCCGGGATGATAGGCACACTCCATGGGATGAAATCCAACGACGGGATTCGGATCCAGGAAATCGTCGGTGACGATGGCGTGACGCGCTATGTCGTCTATATCAACGGAACGCAGTCTTCCGACAACAAGTTCCTGAACAGTGTGCCCGAGAACGCTGCCTCGATTCAGGGCATAGAGAGCATCACCGATGCATATCTGCACGCCTTGCTCGAAAAGACCATTCGCCCGAAGGATGCCGAAATAATGGTGGTCGGATACAGCCAAGGCGGTATGCACGGTGAGATCCTCGCCCAGTCCGGTCGCTATAACGTCACTGATGTGATCACTCTCGATTCGCCGGTCATCACCCAACACAACAACCTCAATGGGGCGAACGTCGTGAGGCTGTGGGATTCGAATCGCGAATCCATCGGTGAGTTGGGTGCAGCGAATGAGGGGGTCTTCAACCCACTGACAGGTGGGTTCCGCGACATATTGGGCGCCCTGACGGGCGAAAAGGAACAGGGCATTCAGAAGTACTACCTGGGCCAGTCCGACACCTCCGAGGACGCGGGGGACATGCGCGCCCACGATTCCAAACAGGCCCACCAACAAATCGCAACTCAGTTTGAACAGAGCCAGGACCCCGATGACCGGGCGGTCCGTGCAAGCCTCGCGCGGTATCAACGCGGATCGATCACACATGATTTTGACTGACCGGACCTGAGCCATGTACTGGAGTTCGTATGACACCCTGCTTCTCGTCACGGGGATACTGACCGCCGGGATCGGGCTGCTTCCGGTGACGGGAGTTCCGGCTCGCACTCGGGGCCTGGCCCTGGCGATCGGTGCCGGCGTGATCGTGATGTCGATCATCACCGGAAACATGCAGTCGTTCACGTATCCGAGCCAGGTGTCGTTCGGCCCGGTCCTCCCGATCATCGTCGCGGTGCGCGTGCTGTTCGTCGCGCACAAGGCACGCAAGTCCTCCGCGGAGGACTCCGAGGCCGCAGACGCGGCCGGCCCAAGGGACCCGAGTCAGCCGCTGACGCCCGCTGAACGGACTGCATCGCTCCCTGAACCGGCCGCCGAGTCACTGCTTCCTGCGATTCCCGTCGTTCTGCCACAGACCACTGAGCCGATTTCCGAGCCAATCCTGGAACGGACTCCGGCGGAGCTCGCCGCCGACCCGGCCACCCCAGCCGGTGACCTCGCCGATCTGGCCTACGCCCATCCCGAGCTGCGCACGGCGATCGCCGCAAACCCGGCGGCGTACCCGGAACTGCGGGAGTGGATCGCCGCCGCCGGGGACCAGGCTGCGCCCGGAACAGCCGAGGACAGCATTCGGGCCGGTGCCGCGCATCCGTCTGCCGGGCCCACATCCTCGAACAGCCGGACGGCCGCCGTCGTTGCGGCAGTGCTCGTTGCCGTCATCGTTCTCGGGACCGGAGTCTCCTTCGCTGCAAGTGGTGGCCTAACGGCCCTCGTAGCGAACATTGCCCAGGGAACGTTTGGGACGGGAGGGACGGACAGAGGTCCGAGCGCCGCCGAGGAAGCGGCCGCCGCTGCGGCGGCGGCCGCAGCCGACGGGTCGGGTGGGTCGGACGGCTCGAACGCCGGCAGCGGCGGGGTCGCCGCAAGTCCCGTCATCGCCACCCCGCACTATGTGCCGACCGTGCTGATCCTGGATGCCTCCGGCTCGATGATCCGGGACGCCCCCGGCGGCGGCACCCGCATGGAGGCCGCACGCGCGGCCGCAACGACCTTCGTTAACGGGTTGAGCGACGGCGCCCGGCTCGGCCTCACCGTCTTCGGCACGAAGACCGGCAACGCCGACTCCGACCAGCAGGCCGGCTGCACGGACGTCACGACCGTGCTCCCCGTCGGTGCGGTCGACAAGCCGGGGTTCACCGCCGCCATCGCGGGGATCGTGCAGTCCGGCTTCACCCCGATCGGCCTCGCCCTGCAGCGTGCCGCCGATCAGCTGCCCACCGGGGAGGCCGCCACGATCGTGCTCGTCTCCGACGGCGTCGACAGCTGCAGCCCGCCACCCTCGTGTGACGTCGCGGCGACGCTCAAGACATCGCACCCGGACCTGACCATTCACACCATCGGCTTCCTGGTCGACGCCGACGAAGAGGCCCTCGCCCAGCTCGCCTGCATCGCCCGCGTCGGCGGCGGCGAGTTCGTCGAGGCCAAGAACGCAGCCCAGCTCGCCGCCCGCCTCCGGGTTGCGTCTGACCCCGTGGGCACCTCCGGCAGCCTCACGAGCACGGGCATCTACAACCTTCGGCTGGGCATGACGCTCGACGAAGCCCGGGCCGCCGAGCCCACCCTGTCCGGCACGCGCACCGTGAACCGGTACGTCTACCTGGACTGCCCCTATGCCACCCTGCGTTTTGCGAACGGAGTGGTCGACGAGATCCGGCCGCAGGCATCCGTTGCGACGGCCGAAGGCCTGGCCCCGGGGGACACCCTCGGCGCGGCATCGTTGCTTTACGGCGACATGACGGACATGCAGAGCGACGACCTCGGGGCCTACGCGCAGTACGCGGCGAAACCGGGTGGCGCGACGGGGTACCGGGTGTTCTATACCCCCACCGCCGACAGCCAGCCGAGCTGGACCGTGGTGCGAATCATCCTGTGCACGTGCGGGCCCAAGACCGCGGCGGCGACATCGGCGGTTGCCGGCTGGGTCATCGACTTCAACGGGATCGGCCCGATCGCCATGGGCCGGACCATCAGGGATGCTGCGGCGATCCTCCCCGAAATCAAGGACGCGCTGCCGGAGTACTGCACGTTCGCCGCGGCCCTGGCGATTCCTTCACCGACCGGCAGCCTCACCGTCGCAAGCAACGAAAGTGATCCGACGCGGACCATCTCCCTGGTGACGATGAGCGACGACCTCGGCGGCACGCCCACGTCTCAATTGCCACGGACGCGCGGCGGCGTCGGGTTCGGTTCGACTCTTGCCGAGGTGCAGGCCGCTCATCCCGGTCTGTCGATCATCAATTTTCGCAACACTGGCACCGACTACGGGATTATCACAGGGGCCAACGGCAATTCGTTGATCTTCCAGACCGATCAGGCGGGACGGGTGACCACAATCTCGGTGAGCACCGGCACCGTTCCCCTGTGGGAGTTGTGCGGGTAGAAGACGAGGGGGCGAATCAACGACCGACTCGGATCCGGGGACGCACGAACCGTCCGCAGGCGATTCTCGACCGCTCTGTGAGGGCGGCGGCGCGCGTCAGCGTCGGTATACTGCACGAGGGGTTGCGTGGGCCCTGGGGACGCACTGAAACTAGGCTGGGTCGGGGGAATCGTGGCGAGGAGACTTCCTTCTGTGCCGCCGATCCTGTCCGGATACACCTACGTCCGCCCGCTCGGCTCCGGCGGATTCGCCGACGTGTTCCTCTTCGAGCAGAACATGCCGAGGCGTCCCGTCGCCATCAAGGTGCTGCTCCGCGACGTCGTCGACAACGACGTGCTGCGCATGTTCAACGCCGAAGCGGATGTGATGGCGCGGCTGAGCGCACACCCCGCGATCCTGACGGTCTTCACCGCGAGCATCTCGGCAGACGGCCGCCCCTACCTCGTCATGGAGTACTGCCCGGGGTCGCCCGGCCAGACCTACCGCCGGGAAGCAGGCGCCGTCGCCGACGTACTCGCCCTCGCCGTGAAGATCGCGTGTGCCCTCGAGACCGCGCACCGCTCCGGCGTGCTGCACCGCGACATCAAGCCGTCCAACATCCTCGTCACGACCCTCGGCGCGCCCGTGCTCGCGGACTTCGGCATCGCCGCCTCGCTGACGAGCCTCGACACCGAGCACCTGATCGCAATGTCCGTGCCCTGGAGTGCCCCAGAGGTCGTCGCCGAGCACACCACCGGTAGCGTCGCGACCGAGGTCTGGTCCTTCGGCGCGACCATCTACTCCCTGCTCGCCTCCCGCGCACCCTTCGAGGTGACGGATGCCCCGCGTCCGACGGCCGCGCAGCTCAAGTCCCGCATCGGCCGGGCGAAGTACACCCCGATCGGCGGTGTCGTTCCCGCGGCCCTCGAGGAGTTCCTCGCCCGCACGATGAGCCGCGACCCAGGGCGACGACAGCAGAGCCTGCTGCAGTGCGCGCGTGAACTGCAACTTCTGCAGCAGGGCCTCGGCCTCCCGCCGACCCCGCTCGAGGTCGCCGCCGACGAGTGGGCCGCCGCCGCGACGCCCGTCGACTTCAACAACACCGTCGTGCCCGGGCCGCCGATCTCGGTCGTTGCCGTGGAGAGCAAGCGCCGGAAGCGCGAGCCCGCCCCCGCGGTCTCCCAGACGAACGAGGGCACCCGGTTCAACGGAGCGGCAGCACCACGCCGGTCCGGCGGGTCCGGCCTGAAACTGGCCCTGCTCCTGGCCGGCGCGGTCGTCGTCGGCGTCGCGGCGACCCTGCTGGTGCTCTCGCTCGCCGGGCTGGTCGGCTGATGGCCGGACGACGGCTGACCGGGCGACGGAACCCGGCGCGCACGCCCTGGCCCGGTTGGGTCAGGATCGTCGCCGTCGCGGCATCCGCCACCCTGCTCGTCGGTGCCGCGGTCGTTGCGAACGGTTTCGACGTGAAGCAGACTCCGGTGAGTGACAGCTCGGTCTGGGCGCTGCAGAACGGCACCGGGAACCGTTATGCGCGGGTGAACACCGACCTCGGCGAGCTCGACACTGTGAAGACCGTGCGCAGCCCGAGCACCCTCGTGCAGACGGCCTCGAACGTGCTGCTCTTCGCCCAGAACAACGAGAAGGTGGTCGACGTCAGCCTGGCCGACCCGCTCGACCTCAGCGACACTTCGCCCGAATACCAGAACACCCCCTCGGGGACCGTGAGCGTCGTCTCGTCCGGCGACTGGGTCGGCTACCTCACGAGCAACGGCGACGTCTACACCGCGCACGGCGGCGCCGACGCCGCCTCCGCCCCGACCCGGTTCGATCCATACGCCGGGGACGCCGTCGTGGCGGGGGAGAGCCGCCCGGTCTACCGGTCAGACGCGATCGCAATCGGGAGCGACGGGGTCCTCTCCAGTTACTCGGGCGCGACGACGAGCGTCGTGCGTTTCTCGATCGGCACCGGGAAGGTCGACGGCACCGACCCCATCACCGACGGGCCCACCGAAGCCGGCTCGCAGCTGACCGTCGTCGGCAGCACCTGGGCGCTCCTGAACGCCGCGGGCGACCGGCTCTGGTTGCGGGGCCGCGACCAGCCCGTCACAACGGATGCCTCCGCGCGCGCCATGCTGCAGCGCCCCTCCCCGGCCGGCGACATCGTCTACCTCGCCGACGAGGCCGGCCTCGCCGGTTTCGCCCTCTCCGACGGGGCCCGCTCGAGCGCTGACCTCGGCGGCAGCGGCACCCTCGGTATCCCGGCCGCACCGACCGCATTCGATGGCTCCGTGTACGCCGCCTGGCTGCCGTCCACGGGCACGGCGGGCACGCTCTGGAGCAGCACGGCCGGCGCCCGGCCGCTCTCCTACGGTGCCGCGACCGCCAACGGCGACCCCGCCCCGGTGTTCCAGGCCACCGGCAGCCGGATGATCCTCAACGACACCCAGAGCGGCTGGGTCTGGACGATCCCCGACGGTTCGCTCGTGCCGAGTTCCCAGGACTGGGGCCTCGCATCGCAGAACGAGCCGAAGCAGAGCTCGGACGTGGAGAAGGCATCCGTCGTGGTGGACCCGAAGGCGCCCGTTGCCGAGCCGGACAGCTTCGGGGTGCGCGCGGGCTCACTCGTGCAGCTGCCGGTGCTGCTCAACGACCATGACGCCAACGAGGACGTGCTGACCATCGCCCCCGCCCTCGTCACGGGGCTGAACCCGGACTTCGGCACTCTCAGCATCACCGACCAGGGCCAGTCGCTCGCGGTTCAGGTCGCGCCGGGCGCCCAGGGCGCCGCGACCTTCAGTTACGGCGTGACCGACGGCACCCGCGTCGACGGGCTCGATTCCCCGCCGACCACGGTGACCCTCACCGTGCACGAGGCGAGTGTCAACGCCGCCCCCGTCTGGTGCGGCACGACCGGCTGCCTGCGCGACTGGCCGGCCCCCGAGGTGCAACCGGGCGGCATGGTCAGCGTCTCCGTGCTCCCTGGCTGGGTCGACCCGGACGGCGACCCCCTCTTCGTGAGCGAGGCGACCGACACCACCGGGATCGGGTCGGTCAGCGCGACGCCGGACGGCACCCTCGTCTTCAAGCACCCCAACCCTGCGGACTCGAGCCTGCAGCCGGTCTCGATCGACGTGCGGGTGTCCGACGTCTACGGTGCCACCGCGACCAAGGCCCTCCAGATCCAGGTCACGCCCGCCCCGAAACTGAGCGTGCGCCCCTTCGCGCTGCTGGCGGCCGTCGGCGAGCGCATCACCGTCGACCCGGCCGCGCACATCGACGGCTCGGCCGGCGCCGTCCAGATCACCTCCGTCACGACACCCCCGAGCACGGAAGGGGTCACCCAGGCCGTCAACACCGGCGGCGGCAGCTTCGATTTCTCGGCAGACAGGCCCGGCAGCTACCTGGTCAGCATGACCGTGGCGGATGCGCTCAGCACAGTGATCTCGCTCGTGCGGATCACCGTGGTCGCCCCGGACACCACCCCGCTGACCACCTCACCGGTCTCGGTCTTCGTGCGCCCCAAGATCGACACGAGCGTCGACGTCTTCACGGCCGTCTCGAACCCGGCCGGCCGGATCCTGCTGCTGAGCGATGCCCTGCCCGAGCGCGCGGCCGGTGCGACGCTCGACGTCGACGTCGTCGGCCAGACCATCCTGCGCGTGCGCGGAACCAGCGCCACCGAGCAGCCGGGCCAGATCGGTGTCGTGCGCTACACCGTCTCCGACGGCACCGGCAACCCGGCGGCGACCGTGCGCGGGCAGGCGACGGTCTACCTGCTGCCCCCCTCCATCCCACAGGCGCCGATCGCCGTCGCCGATCGGGTCGTCGTGCGTGCGGGCGCGCAGATCGACATCCCGGTGCTGAACAACGACGTCGCCCCCGACGGCAACGTCGTGATGCTCAACGCCGAGTCGATCGACAACCCCTCGGGGAAGGGTCTCGCCTTCGCCGCCGGCTCGGTCCTGCGCTACCTCGCCCCCGAGGAGGCCGGAAGCTACGAACTGCGGTACGGCATCTACATCGCCGGCTCGGCCGAGCTCGTCGACAGCGCCTCCGTGACCGTCGAGGTGCTCGCCGACGGCCGGAACCGTGCTCCCCTGCCCCGGGTGCTCACCGGTCGGGTGCTCTCCGGCGAGAGCGTCGAGATCCCCTTCGACAGCTTCGGCGTCGACCCGGACGGCGACTCCGTGCTGCTCGACCGGGTGATGACGCAGCCACCGAGCGGAACCGCAGCGGTGACCGCAGCGGGCAACGCGATCGTCTACAGGAGCGTGGCCGGCTTCAACGGGCCGGTGCAGTTCACGTACCGGGTGCGCGACGCCGCGGGGGAGACCGCAACCGCCCTCGTGCGCATCGGCGTGCTCGACCAGCGGGCCAACCCGCGGCCGATCACCTTCAGCGACTATGTCGAGGTCGAGGCCGGCGCCACCAACCAGGTCGTCGTCTCGCCGACCGGCAATGACATCGAACCGGCGGGGGCCGCGCTGACCCTCGGCGCGGTCACCCCGGACGCCCCGGCGGACACGGCCGAATTCGCGGCCTTGTCCGAACGGATCGGCGCCGTGACAGGCAACACGGTCGTCCTCACCGCCGGCCTGCAACAGGGCACGATGACCTTCGTCTATTCGGTGACGAACCCGAACGGCGACATCGGGCTCGGTCTGATCGTGATGAAGGTCGTGCGGGCATCCGTGCCGGACTACCCGGTCGTCACCGACACGCTGATCGCCACGGAGCAGCGCTCGAAGCTGCCGGCGGGCATCGACGTCGTAACGGGGAAGGTGTCCTGGGCCTCCGGCGACGTGGGCGGCCTGACCCTCGCGCTCTGGGGAGACGCCCACGGCCTCACCGTCTCCGGCTGGACGATCACGGGCACCGCGCCGGACTCCGGCTTCCTGGTGCCGTTCTCCCTCACCGGCACGAACTTCAACGGGGTGGTCGTCACGACGTACGGCTTCCTGCGCCTGCCGGCCAAAGACGCGGTCATTCTCGCGCTCAACCGCGGCGATGCGACGCAGAAGGTGAAGGAAGGGGCCTCCGTCAGCTTCGACCTCGCGAAGCTCGTGACCATCCCGGAGGGAACGACCCTCGAGATCGACGGCGGCAACGTCGCGGCCTCCGGGCAGCGCACCGCGGCGACCTGCCGCGTCGAGGGCGGCACCACCCTGACCTACACGGCAGGCGCCGGAGCACCCTGGACGGACACCTGCAGCATCCCCGCACGAATCAGCGGCCAGGCCGAATTCACCGAACTCGTCGTGCCGGTCAAGGTCGAACCGCTCGACCCGCAGCCGGTGCTGCGCAGCGCCTCGCTGACGCAGAGCCCCGGGTCTGCCGCGATCACGTTCGATCTCACCCAGATGGCGACCTGGACCGGGCACACCGACCTGTCCCCGCTCGCCTTCACCGTCGGCTCGGCCGGCAGCCTCTTCACGGTGGCGAAGACCGGCTCCACCCTCTCGATCACGACCGCGGACACCGCGCCTCCCGGAAGCGAGGTCGCCGTCGCCGTGAGCCTCAGCAGCAACCCCCAGACCCCGGCCGCCGTGCTCTCGCTCAAGGTCGGGCCGGCGCCGAGCGCCCTGCCGAAGGGCGGAACCACCTCGAGCGAGTGCTCCCAGTCGAAGGGGTCGAGCTGCTCGATCGACGTGATCGGCACGGCCGGCGAGGTCAACCTGTACGCGTCGACGGCGCTGACGCTCGTCTCGGTCGGGTCCGCCACGTGCGCCGGCGTCTCCTTCTCGGTCGCGGATGCCCGCCACGTCACGGCCGCGTGGGCGGCGGACGCCGCGGGCGGCAGCTGCCAGACGAGCTTCGTCGTGCGGGACGCCCAGGGCAGGGACAGCGCGGGCGAACGCAACGGCTCCGTCACGGTCGACCTGCACGGCTTCCCCAAGGCCCCGAACTCGGTCACCCAGGCCGACTACAAGGACCGTTCGATCACCCTCGTCGTGTCCCCGGGCGCGGCCGCGGTCGCCTACCCGCCGCTCACGGGCTTCACCATCACGCAGAACGGCCAAACGGTCGGCAGCTGCGACGCCTCCGGGCGCTGTGGCCCGATCGCGACGGCCGCGAACGGCGCGCGGCTCGGTTACGAGGCCCGTTCGGTCAATGCCGAGGGCACGTCGACCGGGAGCGTGTCCGTCACGGCCTGGTCGTACGCGAACCCCGGCCTCGGGGATGTCACGGCCGCAACCGTCTACGACCGGGGGATCACCTCCGACACCGCCGGCGCCGTGAATGTCACGATCGGCAACTCGGACGAGTCGACCAACCGCTACGACGTCAACGGCCACCAGTACCCGCGGGGCGCCGGAGCGACCACCGCCCTGACCCTGACCCTTCCGGTCGGCGATCAGTCGGTCGTGGTGACCCCGTTGAGCGCGTACACGCCGCCGCTGACCAACGGGCCGGCCACGGCAGCCATCTCGACGCCCGTGAGTGTCGCGGGCAAGCCGCTCGTCACGAGCGTCGGCACCGTCACCGCCACCAAGACGACGCTCACGGTCTCCGGCTACGCCGTGGACCCGAACTCGAGCACGAAACCACTGAAGTACCTCTTCCTTCCCTACGACCACGGGCAGCCGCCCGCTTGCCCCGCGGCCGCCGGGGACCTCGGCTACGAGGGTTCGGCAACGATGACCGGGCTGACGGAGAACGCCACGTACGACGTCGAACTCTGCGCCTCCAACGGTTTCGGTGTGGTCTCTGCCATCGTCACAGCCGACAGCGGCCCCGTGCTGACCTGGTCGGAGCCCAAGGCGCCCGGCGACGGCACATACACCTACGCCGTGACGACCGCCAAGGGTGGCGGGAAGTACACGATCACCAGCGAACCCACCTCCGCGGTCGCCCCTCCGGCCAAGTTCGTGCCGGTGTTCTCCCGGATTCCCGACACCTGGGGCGCCGACCCGGTGATCACCGTCAAGTACTGCCTCGAGACCCGCGCGGACCGCTGCGGCCCGGAATCCGCCGTGACCGCGTTCGCCCCCACGCGCGCCTGGCAGGCAAGCATCGAGGACCTCACGGTCGCGAGCTGCACCGCCAACGGCGCCCTCACGCTCACGGTCGCTGGACCGGGCACCGCGACCGCAGTGGGCACGGCGACGGTCTTCTGGTTCTACACCCCGCCGGCGCCGGACCCCGTTCCCGCGACGGGCCCGTCCGCCGCGCTGACGACGCCGAAGGAAGGCACCTGGGCCAAGGCCACCGGCGCCCAGGTCCCTGCGGGCGCGACCAAGGTGCGGAACGTGACCGGGACCGTCACCTGGACCGGTGCCTCGACCTCGGGGCTCGACCCCTTCACTCTCAGCACCGGAACCGACGCACGACCCGGCACCGAGACACCGTGCAACTAGGCACCCTGCAATCAGATCGAGGAAACGAACACCCATGACAGTCACCCCTGAGCAGTCCGCCTGGTTCTCCGGCATGTTCACCGCCATGGTCGACAACGTCGAACAGGTGGTGCTCGGCAAGTGCCACGCCATCGAGCTCGCCTTCACGGCGATGGTCAGCGAGGGCCACCTGCTGCTCGAGGACTTCCCCGGCACCGGCAAGACCTCCCTCGCCCGCGCCATGTCGCAGACCGTGCAGGGCGTGAGCACCCGCATCCAGTTCACCCCGGACCTGCTGCCCGGCGACGTGACCGGCATCACCGTGTACGACCAGAAGTCGGGCACCTTCGAGTTCCACAGCGGGCCGATCTTCGCGAACGTCGTGCTCGCCGACGAGATCAACCGGGCGAGCCCGAAGACCCAGTCGGCGCTGCTCGAGGCCATGGAGGAGGGCAACGTCACGGTCGACGGCGTCACCCGCTCGACCGGGGTGCCCTTCCTCGTGATCGCCACGCAGAACCCCATCGAGCAGGCCGGAACGTACCGTCTGCCCGAGGCCCAGCTCGACCGGTTCATGATGAAGACGTCCCTCGGCTACCCCGACCTCGCCGCGACGATCCGCATCCTCGAGGGCACGAGCGAGGTTCGCCACGAACTCGCGCCCGTGCTCACCCCGCAGGCTCTCGTCGAGATGTCCGCGATCGCGCGGGCCGTGTTCGTCAACCCGCTCGTCTACGACTACGTCGGGCGTCTCGTCGAGGCCACCCGCAGCGCCCGTCAGGTGCGGATGGGCGTGAGCGTGCGCGGCGCCCGCTCCCTGATGAAGGCCGCCAAGACCTGGGCGGCCGCCCACGGCCGGGCATATGTCACCCCCGACGACGTCAAGGCCCTCGCCGAGCAGGTGCTCGCCCACCGGATGGTGCTCGACCCCGAAGCCGAATTCGACGGCGTCACCGCCGGGGCCGTCATCGGCCAGATCCTGCTCGACACGGTACCCCCGAGTCGAAGTGACATGGCGTGACCCCCCGGCCTGAGGCGAAGCTCACGCATACCGGGTCGCGGCTGACCCACACGGACTCCCGGTTCACCCACACGGAGTCCCGTCTGACGCGCACCGGGACGGGTTTCGGGTCCACGACGCACACCCGCTACACCTCCACGCGAGCCGGCGCCCTGATCGACGCCGTCGTCTGGTCCGTGCGCGCCCGCCGCGCCGTCGTCGCCGGCACGACAGCATCCGTGCGCTGGGCATCGGAGACCGTCACGCCCGCCGGCTGGCTCGTCGTGACCTGCGCCCTCGTGCTCCTCCCGCTCGGCCTCCTCCTCGGCTGGGCCGAGCTCATCCTCGCCGGCCTCGTCGGCCTCGTGCTGCTCGTCATCTCGCTGCCCTTCCTTGCCGGCGGTCGCGCGTACAGCGTCGCATTCACCCTGCCCGTCGAGCGGGTCGTCGCCGGCTCCGAGGTGACCGGAACGCTCCGCATCGAGAACGTGTCGAAGCGGCTCGAGTTACCCGGCCGGGTCGACGTGCCGATCGGCGCCGGGCTGACGGATGTCCACGTGCCGCTCCTGCGCCCCGGCCACGTGCACGAGGAGTCGGTTTCGGTGCCCGCGTACCGCCGTGGCGTCATCGACGTCGGCCCGGTCACGACCGTGCGCTCCGACCCGCTCGGCGTCCTGAAGCGGGAGCTCGCCTGGGCCGAGGTGCACCGGCTGTTCGTGCACCCGGTGACCGTGTCGATCCCGAGCACGAGCGCGGGCTTCGTGCGCGACCTCGAGGGCAACCCGACGGCGGATGTCGTCGATTCCGACATCTCCTTCCACGCGATCCGCGCGTACGCACCCGGCGACGGCCAGCGGCACATCCACTGGAAGTCCACCGCCAAGACCGGCCAGTTGATGGTGCGCCAGTTCGAGGAGACCCGCCGGTCCCGGCTGGCGATCCTGCTGAGCCTCAACACCGCCGAATACGGCTCCGACGACGAATTCGAACTCGCCGTGAGCGCTGCCGGCTCGCTCGGGGTCCGCGCCATTCGCGACGGCAGGGACCTCGCCGTCGTCGCGAGCGAGGAGATCCCCGAGATCGCGCGCGCCGCCATCCGCTCGATTCGCGTTCTCAACGTCCTCTCCACCCGCGGCCTGCTCGACGACCTGACCGCGATCGAGTCGAGCCCCCGGGCGATGTCCCTCGAACAGGTCGCCGCGCTCGCCGCCCAGGTGATCCCGGACATGTCGATCGCTTTCGTCGTCTGCGGCTCGGCCGTCACGACCAGGCGGCTGCAGGCCCTCTCCCTCTCGTTCCCACCTGGAGTGTCCGTCGTCGTCGTGCTCTGTGACCCGCTCGGTACGCCGAGCTTCAGGATCCTGGCCGGAACCCCCGTGCTCACCATCGAGATCCTTGACGACTTCCGGTCGCTGCTGAGCAGGCGGGTCGCATGAGCGGCGACGAGGCCAGGGACCGCCCAGGCGACCCGGCCGACCGGCGCGTTCGCGCCCGTGCCCGTGACCGTGACCGCGGCGGGGCAGGCATCCGCCGCTCCGCCCGGCCGCGTTCCGCAGCGCGGTCGCCGCGCCCAGGGCCGGGCACCCCCGTGCTCATCGCCTCCGGGGTGTTCGTGCTCGCCCTGTTCCTGGTCGCCGGGTGGGCGGCCTGGCCGATCTACCAGTCCGGGTCCTACGTCGTGATGCTCGCCGGAGCATTCGGCGCCGCGGCCGCGATCGCCTGGCTCGGCCTGCTCCGGTCCTGGGCCTGGCCGAGGGTGCTCGGGGTCACCGCCTGCGCCTACCTCCTGCTCGGTGTGCCGTTCGCGGTCCCGTCCGCCCTCGCGAGCCTGCCGACGGCGGCCGCCGGCTGGCTCGAACTCGTGACCGCGCCCGTGCTCGGCTGGAAGGAATTGCTCACCATCCGCATCCCGGTCGGCGACTACCAGTCGCTGCTCGCACCGGCCTTCTTCCTCTTCCTCGGCGGCGTCACCGCCGCTCTCTCGCTCGTCTGGCGCGCGAAACGGCTCGACGTGCTGATGCCGCCGATCATGTTCGTGCTGATCGTGTTCGGGATCGTCTTCGGGTCCCGCGACGGCAGCCCGGCCGTTCAGGTCTCCGGCCTGAGCCTGCCCGCGCCACGCGAGGCCCTCGTCGGCCTTGCCGGCTTCCTCGCGGGATTCAGCTTCCTCGTCTGGCGCACCCGCGAGGCCAGGCGAGCGGCCCTCCGCCTCGCGGCGCGGGCGAGCGGCGTGCGCCGGGCATCCGCCGGCCGGCCCCGCCGGGTGCGTCGCGTCGTGCTCGCGGGCACCGTGCTCCTGGTCGCGGTCGCCGTCGCACTGCCCGCACTGTCGACGATCGCCCGGCCGGACGAGCGGAGCGTGCTGCGCGCCGCGATCGACCCCGCCGTGGAACTGCGCGGGTACGTCAGCCCACTCAGCCAGTACCGGAGCTACTTCGCCGCCGACCGGTACGACTCCGAACTGTTCCGGGTGACGACCACCGGACCGGCGCTCTCGCGGGTGCGGCTCGCGGTGCTGAGCTACTACGACGGCCAGGTGTTCCGGGTCATCGACCCCGCGACCGGCTCCGCCAACCAGGACACCGCCTTCGCCCGCCTGCCCCCGACCCCGGCCGCCGACGGGTCCAGCACAGCGACGTTCACCCTCGGCGACTATGCCGCCGCGTGGCTTCCGGGGAGCGGGGCGCTCAGCAGCATCCGCTTCGCGGGGGAGCGCGGCCAGACCCTGACCGCCGGGTACTTCTACAACCGGGCGACCGCCACCGGGGTCGAGCTGGCCCCG
The DNA here is from genome assembly GCF_022760445.1 of Cryobacterium zhongshanensis. Classification (NCBI taxonomy): domain Bacteria; kingdom Bacillati; phylum Actinomycetota; class Actinomycetes; order Micrococcales; family Microbacteriaceae; genus Cryobacterium; species Cryobacterium zhongshanensis. The sequence goes on from NZ_JALGAR010000002.1 coordinate 402,211, forward strand.
CTCGCCGCCGGCGACAGCTACACGGTGGAGACCCGGGCAGACGACGTGGGCACCGCGCTCACCGCGCTCGCGAAGCCGGCGGCCGGCAGCACCCCGGCCGACGAAGCCGTGATCCCGCAGAGCCTCGTCGACTGGGTGCACGCCCAGAAGCTCGGTTCCGATGGGCCGGCTCTCGCCGAACTCGTGACCAGGCTGCGGGCCCGCGGCTACCTCAGCCACGCCCTGCAGGCCCCGGCCGCCGAGCAGGCAGCCTCCTGGACGAGTGACCTGTCCGGCTACGCCTTCGAGCCGAGTCTCGCCGGGCACTCCACCGGGCGGATCGGCGCGCTCTTCACGGCACTGCTCGACAAGCAGAACAGCACCGTGTCGACCGAGAACGCCGACCTCGTCGCGGGCGTCGGCGACGACGAGCAGTTCGCCGTCGCGACCGCGCTCCTCGCCAGGCAACTCGGGTTCGGCTCGCGGATCGTGCTCGGCTTCGCCCTCGACGGCGGTGCCGCGGCCACCACGTCGGGGGATCCCTCGACCGGCCCTGCCTGCCTCGACGGCGTCTGCCTCGGCAAGGACCTCGCCGCCTGGGCCGAGGTGCAGGGCGCGGACGGCGCCTGGGTGACCGTCGACTCGACTCCGCAGTACACGCATCCGCTCGCCAAAACGGATGTGTCGACCCGCGACCCGCAGATCAGCACCGAGGTCATCGAGCAGCATGCCCAGGAGCAATTGCCCGGGAATGCGAACCCGACAACGGGCGATGAGCGCGCCGTCGACGACGCCGCGACCGGGCCGAACCTGGCCTGGCTCTGGGCTGCGCTCAAGGCCGTCGGCCTCGGGCTGCTCGCCGTGATCGTGGTGGCGACTCCGTTCGTCGCCATCCTGGGCGCCAAGGTGCTGCGCCGCCGGGAACGCCGGGGCGCCGCCGACCAGACGGCTCGTTTCGCGGGCGGCTGGGACGAGTACGTCGACACCGCCGTCGACCGGGGGCTGCCCGACCAGGGCGTGCTCACCCGGGTCGAGATCGCCTCGGCGTATGCGAGCGTCAGTCCCGGTTCAGTGACGATCGCCGACCTCGCCGACCGCGCGGTCTTCGGCGAGTTCGCACCGGAGAACCGCGACGGCGACCGGTTCTGGCAGCTCATCGACACCGAACGTGAACTGCTGCGGTCCGGTCAGACCCGGAGGGGCCGCGTGCGCGCAGCACTTTCCCTGAAATCCTTCGCCCGGCTGCTCGGACCGCGGGGAACCCGTTCCCGGCGATTCGAACCGCGGCGAGTCGCCGACACCTACCTGCGCCTCTTCCGGCGCGACGAGAACAGACTGGAGGAGCGTTCGCCGACCCGCGGGCGCACAACTCACAATGGTTGATCACAGCGCGTTTGATGCGTTTGCCTCGCGGGTGCCCACGGCCTCGTCCGCCGCGGATTCCGGTGCCGCCCTCGGTGTGGTGATCGGCCTGCTCATCGTTCTGCTGGTCACCGTCGGCCTGTACGTTCTCGTGTCGATCGCGCTGGGCAAGGTGTTCCGGGGGCTCGGCGAACAGGCCTGGAAGGCCTGGGTCCCGGTCGTCAACGCGATGACGCTGCTCGAGCTCGGCGGCTATTCCGGGCTCTGGGCCTTCGCCGCCTTCGTTCCGGGTCTCAACCTCGTCGCCGCGGTCTTCGAGGTCCTTGCGATCAACAACGTGAACCGACGACTCGGCAAGGGCGGTGGCTACACGCTGCTCGCCGTGCTCCTCTACCCGGTCTGGGCCTGTGTGCTCGGCTTCGGTGCGACCGGGCGGAGTGCCTCGGAAACGACCGGCCTGCCCGCCGTGCTCGCTCCCACCGCCACCGTTCCGGGCGGTCCGCAGCAGGCCGTGTACTCCCCGCAGCAATCGGTGTTCCCCCTGCAGCAGTCCGCGTTCGCGGCCCAGGCGCCGTCGCGCGCGTTGTTCTCCGACCGGTTGACCGCGGCCGGGGCGTCGCAGCAGTCCGTCTTCGCGCCGGCTCCTCCGGTGCCGACGGCCCCTCCGGCACCGTTCACGGAAACGTACGGCGCCCCGCTGATGCCCCCGGCCCAGCAGGCGGCCCCGGCCGAACTGCCGGCTCCGCCGACGGCCCATCGACTCCCGAACCCGCCGGCACCCTTCTGGGAACCGGTACGCCCCGTAGCGGCCCCGCAGCGGCCGGTCGTGACACCCGCTCCGGTTCCGCCCGTCGCGGTGTCCGCCCAGCTCGCGCTGGTCGAGCCGGTCGCGGAGTCTGACCAGCTCCCGCACGTCGAGCCGGTGCACGTGCCCGCCCAGGTCGCGATTGGCGCGGAACCCGGCTCCGACCTGAACCCGCCATCGATTCCCGTGGCTGCAACGTCTGCGACCGCCATCCTCGACCCGTGGGCGCCCCCGCCCGAAGTCCTGCCGGCGAACACCGCGCGGGTTCCGCAGGTTCTGCCGATTCCTCCCGCAACGCCGGCTCCGGCGCCGGCTCCGGCTCCGGTTCAGGTTCCGCAGGACGTCGTGGTATCTCAGGCACCGCAGCCCGCGCACATCCCAGTCGGCCCAGTTGCCCCAACCGAGGCGCCGCTGTCCCGGGCCGACCTCATCGGCGTCTCCGGCCACGCGGGGCTCAGCGACACGCCTGCCGATGACGATGACGCCGACACCGACGTCGACGACGACGGCGTCGGAGCCGTCGTCGACGTCACCGACATGGAGGCCACCCGGATTTCTGCGCGCCGCGCCAGGCCATGGATCCTCGAGACGGGGGACGGCGTGCCGGTGTCGCTCACGAGTCCGGTCGTGTTCCTCGGCCGCAACCCGGCCGGCTCGGGCGAGTACCCGGAAGCCCAGCTGGTCGCCGTCGCCGACACCGGCAAGACCGTATCCAAGTCGCACGCCCGGATCGAACTGTCCAACGGCGTCTGGACGATCACCGACCTGCGCTCGACGAACGGGATCGTGCTGATCGACGGCGCCGGCGACGAGCGCGAACTCGTCGCCGGGGCATCCGCTCTCTTGACCGAGCGGTTCCTCCTGGGCGAGCTCGCCGCCCGGATCTTCCTGGAGTCCTGATGACGAATGCAGGGGAAGCCGTCACCGGCAATGCGGTGCGGGTGCGGTTCGGTTTCCGCACCGACGTCGGGTTGAAGCGACCCATCAATGAGGATTCGGTGCTTGCGGAGTCGCCCGTCTTCCTCGTCGCCGACGGGATGGGCGGCCACGAGGCCGGCGATCAGGCGAGTGCGGCCGTGATCGCCGAGTTCCGGGCGCTGCTCGGCACGAATCCCGGCCCCGACGACGTCGTGCAGGCGGTCGACCGGGCCCACCGTGCCGTGCGCGCGGTCGCAGAGGGCACCACGCGCGGCGCCGGAAGCACCCTCACCGGCGTCGTCCTGGTCACCCATGAAGGCCGCCCGCACTGGCTCCTGGTCAACGTCGGTGATTCCCGGGTCTACCGGTTGCTCGGCGCCGACCTCTCCCAGCTCACGATCGACCACTCGCTCGTCCAGGAACTCCTCGACAACGGAACCCTCGACCGGGCCGGTGCGGCCACCTTCGCCAAGCGCAACGTGATCACCCGGGCGATGGGCGCCGACGACAGCCCGGCCGACTTCTGGTTGCGACCCGTCGTGACGGGGGAACGGCTGCTCGTCTGCTCCGACGGGCTCACCGGGGAGCTCTCGCCGGAGGCCCTGCGTGCCGCGATGACGCTGAACGGCGACACCCAGCAGACAGCGGATGTCCTCCTCGGCCATGCGCTCGGGTCCGGTGGGCGCGACAACATTTCGGTGATCATCGTCGATGTCGTGTCCGGCGGCGATGACCCGCGGGAGAGCTCGACGACGACCGGCTTCGCGGCAACGGGGACCGGGACGGACCTCACGAGCGACCGGGCGAGCGACGACACCGCGGAGCTGCCGGGCCGGGGTGGACGATGACCCGTCCAGAGGACACCGGCGACACCGGCGACACCGAAGACACCCGGATCGTGCGCCGGCACATCGACGGAGGTTCCGACGCGGCAGACGACACCCGGATCGTGCGCCGGCACGTTGGCACCGACCTCGACGCGGAACCGGAGTCGGATGCGGAGCACGACACCCGAATCATGCGCCGGGCCGCCGCGGACCTCGCACAGGACGCGGAGCATGACACCCGAATCGTGCGCCGAAGCACTGCCGGACTCGACGCCGAGTCGAACCCGGAGTCGTACATGGAGCACGACGCTGAGCATGACACCCGAATCGTGCGCCGAAGCGTCGTCCCCTCTGCGGTCCCCGCAGGCGAGGACACCGGTGCGGGGCCCGACGTCGACGACGACCACACCCGCATCTCGATGCGACGCGCGCGCGTCGACGACGACGACCATACCGTCGTGGTCGGCCGCGAAGCCCGGTCGGCCCGCGGCCGGGGAGCCGGGAACCCGGAATCCGCTTCGACAGCAAGCGCCTACCGCCCGCCAGAGGTCGAGAGCGGACACACGAGTGCCTACAGCGTTCGCGGCGTCGAACCCGTGCGGCTCGAGCCGTCCTTCTCCCCGGGCCCCGCGGTCGTGCCGGTCGCCCTGCCCGGCACCGCGGGTGAGATCCGCGCGGCGGCGGCCGCCCGACTGCGCACCCGTCGCCGTACGCTCCTCCTCGTGATGGCCCTGGGCACAACCCTGGTCGTCGCCGTGGCGATCGTCATCGCCGTCGCTGTCCTCGGCCTCTGACCCCGCCTGCGGTCGCGCCCGCGCCGGTTTCGGCAGGCCGCGCCCGCCGTTTCAGGAGCGGTGCCGAAACGGGAGCGGTGGCGCCCGCTTGCGGTGGTGCTCGCGCCGGTTTCGGCAGGCAGCGCCCGCTTGCGGTGGTGCTCGCGCCGGTTTCGGCAGGCAGCGCCCGCCGTTTCGGGAGCGGTGTGCCGAAACGGGAGCGGTGGCGTCCGCGAACGGACGTGGCCCGGCCTGGTCCGAGCGCCGCGGGCCCAACCCAACCTGAGAGCCGCAGAATTCGGTCGCCCGCTCCCGTTGCCCCCGAACGTCGCTTCCGGAGCTGGCGAATATGCCCCTCGCCTGCGTATCCAGAATGCAGTGTGCGACAACAATCCCCGGTCAGGCGCGCACGATGCACAGATGCCCCGGGCGCGAAGCTGGCAATGTCGACCAGTTTCCTAGACTCCGGCGTCCTGTGCACCTACGGTCGGGACTGCACACAATCACCAGCGGAGGTGAACGAGATGGACGAGAGCCAGGCAGTTCACACTCCCCGCGCCCTGTGGCTCGCCCTCGTCGCGATCGCCCTCGGCATCGCCTGGTTCCTTTGCGGCGGCGCGAGTTCAGCGTCGGCGACGAATCTGCTTCCCGACACCCCTCCGGTCGCCGCGGTCGCCGATGCCTCCGTGCCGGTGTCGACGGCTCCCGTGCCGGTTGCGCCCGCGCTCGAGGCGGTCGAGGCGTTGCTCCCGGCCGTACCTGCCGCTGCGGTCCTCCCCGAAATCGCCGCCGTTCCCGAGGCACGCACGCAGTCTCTTCCGGTGCCCATCATCGTCGGTGAGACGGTTTCCATTGCGGCAGAGGTCGTCGTGGCGGGCCTCGATGCTCGTGTTACCGCCGGTGCAACGGCCGGTGCACCGATCGTTGCGACCCTGGTCGCCCTGGCTCCGGCCGTCGCCCTTCCGGCCGTCGCCCTTCCGGCCATGACGATTTCGGCCGTCGCCCTTCCGGCCGTGAGCGTTCCTGCCGCCACCGTGCCGACCGAGTCGCTCGTCTCCGGCCCGCCGACGTCGCCCGCGCGTGCGAACGCGGATGCGACCCCGGTCGACCCGGCCCACGGCGCCCCGTTCGCGACCACCGACTTCGCAAGCCTCACGCCCGCGGATGCCGCGGCATCCGCTGCCGGGACCCCGCTCGGCGTGCCGGGGCAGCCCGTCAACCTGCCGCAACCGACGCCCGTGACCGCCTCGTCCGGCGGCACCGGTGCGGTGTCCGTGCTCCCGCACCACGCGTCGGCCCGCGCCGCGTCCATCGCGGCGGCCCGACTCGCGTCAGAGGACGACGCCCTGCCGTCCTCACCCGCCACAGACCCCGGTTCTTCTCCCGCCTGAGTAGGTCGCTGCCGTGCTCTCCCGACGGCATGCCGACCATCGCCACGCGTCCCTCGCGCGGCCCATACTCACACTTTCAAGGAGAATCATCATGAACATCACTCTGTCCCGGGCGCTCTACGGCACCCTGTTCGTCGGGGCGCTCTCGCTCCTCGGCACGACCGCGGCGCACGCCGCAGACACCAGCGGCGACTCCGGAACCCTCTCGGGATCCCAGGTCGTCACCGACACAGCGGCCCCCGTCCAGGTCTCCGGCAATGCGATCAGCGTGGTCGGCGACTCCAACTCCGCGGACTTCCCGGCTGTTGCTCCTGCACCGGCTCACGAACCGGCTCCCGCTTCCGCCACGACGTCGGGTACCGACGGCACCGGCTCCGGCACCCAGGTCGTCGCCCCGGTCGCGGCCCCGGTGAGCGCGTCCGGCAACGCCGTCTCCGGCGTCGGCGACTCGAACTCGAGCTCCACGGACACCCCGGCGGCAGCGCCCACCGTGCCGGTCGAACCGGCCGTGCACCCAGCCACAACCACCGGCACCGACTCGCTCGTGGGCGGCACACAGGGCCTCACCAGCGTTGACGTGCCGATCACGGCATCCGGCAACGCGGTCTCGGTCGTCGGTGACTCGTCATCGACGGGCTCCCCGTCGAACTCGACGACGGATGCTTCCGCACCCGCTGTCGGCTCGGCTCCGGTGACGTCGGGTGCGAACGGAACGGCGTCGGGCACGCAGGTTGTTCCCGATGTCGTGGCTCCGGTGACTGTCGGCGGTAACGCGGTCTCGGTCGTCGGTGACTCGTCATCGACGGGCTCCCCGTCGAACTCGACGACGGATGCTTCCGCACCCGCTGTCGGCTCGGCTCCGGTGACGTCGGGTGCGAACGGAACGGCGTCGGGCACGCAGGTTGTTCCCGATGTCGTGGCTCCGGTGACTGTCGGCGGTAACGCGGTGTCGGTCGTCGGTGACTCAACCGGCAGCCCGGTCGAGCCTGCAATACCGGTCGGCCCGGCCGAGACGGTCACCGCGATCGCGTCGACCGACTCATCTGACCCGGCCGACTCGCCTGACCAGACCGACGTCGCCGTGTCGCCCGCGTCGCTCAACATCACCCCGACGGCACCTGCGGCAACGGCTGCAACGACTGCAACGGCTGCCACTCCGGTGGGGGGTCAGGCCTCGCAGACGGCCGCCCTGTCCGTCACGTCGCTGCCGGCCACGGGCGCAGGCAACATCGGGTTCGGCGGCCTCGCCGGGATCCTGCTGCTCCTCGCGGGAACCGCCCTGCTGTTCGCTCGACGGACCCTTCTCCCGACGGTGAGCGCCCGAGCGTAAACGCTAGACCCTACGCACGGATGCCGTCGGCTCGACCGGGCCGGCGGCATCCGTTCGCGCCCGCGCCGGTTTCGGCAGGCCGCGCCCGCTTGTGCTGGCGCCCGCGCCGGTTTGCGCAAGCCGCGCCCGCCGTTTCGGGTGCCGCCTGCCGAAACGGTAGCGGCCGCGATCCATGCTCGGCGGCATCGGGCGCAGACGCGACCCGACGCGACCCGACGCGCTCAGCCGACGGGCACCTGCAGGTTGAGCAGTTCGCCGCCGCTGAGGTTCACGAGCGTGCGACCGAGCTGAACCGGGCCCCCGACGGCGCTCCGCGGCAGGCGGATGCCGATCAGTTCACCGTCGCTCGTGGCCTGCGGGCTGAGCAGCGCGCCTCGGCGGCCGCGCTTCATCTCGATCTGCCACCCGGTGATGCCCGACGCGACCTCGCCGATGCCGCCGCCGAGGATGATCGCCTGCCCGCGATCGGCGCACGACTTGACGAACTGCAGGAACCACGATTTCGCGGCGGTGTCGCGGAGGAGCTCTCCGTCGTCGATCACGAGCACCCGGCGGGGCCGGTCGGCGGGCATAAGCCCCTCGAGGGTCTCGGCGCTGACCTCTGCGTCGTTGATCACGGCGAGCACCCCGGGTGTCCCTTCCAGCTCGCGCAGGGGAGAGAGCCGGGGCGTGAGCAGCACGACCTCTGCGCCCTGGGCGAGGAGGGAACGCACCATCGTCACGAGCACCGTGCTCTTGCCCGACTTGGGGGCCCCGGCCACGATGAAGGAGCCCATGCCGTCGTCGAGGGTCGGGCCCACCGCGAGCAGGTCGTCGCCGCCGACGCCGACCATCGCCCACAGCCCGGTCCGCTCCGGCGCGCGCAACGCCCACGCCTCGTCGAAGCTCAGGGTCGTCGGCAGCACGTCGAGGTGGAACGGCCGGCGCGAGCGCGGCACCCAGGCATCCCGCGCAGCGGTCAGCCGGCCGAGCGAGACGAGCGCGGCCGACTGGGCTTGTCCGGTCGCATCCGGGGCGAGCAGCGCGACCTGGGTCTCGATCGCGCTCTCGGCCACGAAGCCGCGGCCTTCTCCGATCACGTCGGGCAGCTTCTTCGCGTTCAGCCCCGCGTAGCTGTAGTCGCCGCGGTCGGAAAGCCGCAGCACGAGCTTGTCCTCGACGAGGGTGCCGATCCGGCTCGAGAGCAGCTGCCGGTCGCCCGCGATGATCACATGGATGCCGAGGCTCGCGCCTTCCCGCAGCAGCATCGTGACCTGGTCGACGAGGGCACCGCCGTCGAGTTCACCGAGACTTCCGAGGAAACCCTCCCACCGGTCGATCATCAGCACGATGTGGGGGAGCCGCTTCGCTGCGTCGACGTTCTGCCGTTGTTCGGTGATGCCCGCAAACCCGTCGCTCGCGAGGATCTCCTGGCGGCGGTGGGTCTCGAGAACGAGCTTGGCGAGGAGGCGCTGGGCGCGCTCGGTCTGGGTGCGCATCACGACGGCGCCGGTGTGCACCATGTCGCCGAGTGGGATCAGGGCGCCGTTGCCGCAGTCGAGGGCGTAGAGGTGCACGTCGGCGGCCGAGGTGTTGCGGGCGATCGCACCGGCGATGGTGCGCAGCACCTGGGAGCGGCCGCTGCGGGGCGCCCCGGCGATGAACAGGTGGCCGGCCGAGTCGAGGTCGAAGAACGCAACGCCCTGCTCCTGCAGGGCGGGCAGGTCCTGCAGCCCATACGGCAACGGGCTGATCGACCAGCCGGTGTCGTGGCTGTCGTCGAGCGCGAAATCGTTGATGTCGTCGAGGTCGATCGACGACGACAGGGCGGGCAACCAGGGCTTGTGCTGCGCCGGGATGCCCATGCTCTCGCTCGCGAGGCAGATCGCCTGCACGAGGGCCTGTAGATCGGTCTCCTTCTCGCTGCCCTGCTCGACCTTCGGCGGCTCGGCCGCGGGGCGACCGAGGCCCTCCCAACGGGTCTCGCTGCTCCAGAGCGCGCGGCTCGGTGCGGCGGCCGCACTGCGCCGCTTGCCCCCGACGCGTCCGGACTGGAACGGCAACAAAGCGGATGCCCCGAGCCGGATATACCCGCGACCCGGGTTGTGCTTCGAGATCTGCGCCGAGTCCGGCGCGTCGATGACATCGGAGCTTTCCGAGGCATCCGTCACCCGCAGCGCGATGCGGAGGTTCGTATTGGCGCGGATCTCGGGGGAGATCACGCCGCTCGGCCGCTGCGTCGCGAGGATCAGGTGGATGCCGAGCGACCGGCCCCGCTGGGCCACGTTCACCAGGCCGGTGACGAAGTCGGGCAGTTCGCGGGCGAGGGACGCGAACTCGTCGATGACGATGAGCAGGCGCGGGAACGAGACGATCGAACTGTCCGCGTCGGAGAGCTCGGTGTAGTCCTCGATGTCCTTCGCCCCGGCGACGGCGAGCAGGTGCTCCCGCCGGCGCAGTTCGGCCCCGAGCGATTCGAGCGCACGTTCGACGAGGTGCGTGTCGAGGTCGGTGACCATGCCGACGGTGTGCGGCAGGTCGACGCAGTCCTTGAATGCCGCGCCGCCCTTGTAGTCGATGAGCACGAAGGTCATCGCATCGGGGCGGTTCGAGACCGCGAGCGAGGCGACGATGGTCTGCAGCAGCTCGGACTTGCCCGAGCCGGTCGTGCCGGCCACCAGACCATGCGGCCCGTCGCGGCGCAGGTCGAAACTGAAGGCGCCGTCGAGGCTCTCGCCCACGACCACCTCGGTGGTACGGCCGCCGGCCCGCCACCTGGCCACGATCGCATTCTCGGTGGGAGGGTCGAGCTGCAGCACATCGAGCAGCCGGCTCGACCCGCCGTTGCCAAGGTCACCTCGAAACTCACGGTGTCAATTTCTCACTCCGCCGGTTACTTTGCAAAGGCTGCCGGAGGCAACTACAGCACGGCCTACCAGGCGACGAAAGCGGCGGCGACCCACGTGGGCCTGATCACCAGAACCTTCGACGCGCTCGTCGGCGGTGGTCTCGGCGAGCTTGCGAGCGTGCGCCTGGCGGGTGCCTCCCAGAAGGCCAACGGCATATTTTTCAGTGGCCTTCTGGCAGGCGCGCACCCTGCGTTGATCGCGAGCGGAGGAACCTACTTTGTGGGCCGTGACGTGTCCGATGACGTGGGCAAGATCGGCGCTGCCGTCGCCGGAAACTATGTGCGCGACCTGACCCGCGTCCATGTCGGCTCACTGTGATCCGACCCGAACGGATGCCGTCGTGACCGCTCTCGAGACCGTCTCCGGATACCGCGTCAACGTTCCGGCGGGCTGGCAGCGGGTCACCACGGGAGACGGCTCGGCCGAGTCCATCGACCGGTTCATCCACTGGCAACTACGGAAGCGCGGAGGCCGTGACCACGTGCTGACCGAGCGGGCGCTGCGCGAGCAGGTGCCGCGGCTGATCAGTGAGGCCGAGGCCGCCGGAGCCCTCGACCTGTACGTGTTCTCCGAGACCATCCACGATGTTCCCGTGACCATGAGTTTCGTCGTGTCGATGACCTACCTTGGTGCGACCGCGGGGGATCTCGACGAGAAGGATCTCGCCGACGTCGCCGGATTCGGAGCCGCCGAAGCGGAATTCGTCGATTTCGGGGCCGGCCGATGGTTCCGCGCCCTGGAACACCGCGCACCCACGGCCGGCCAGTTTCGGGGACTCGTCGAGGCCCAGCTCGGGGCGAGCCTCGACCTGGACTCCGCGGATCCGGTCCCTCCCGACGCGGCCGAGGCGATCGAGTTCATCCGGCACGAGGAGGCGACCGGACGCATACTCCCGGACACCCGTGTGAGCTACCTTCTCGCGTTGCCGGCCTCACCGGGGGCGTTCCTGTTCGCGGTGTTCACCGTCGACGACAGCGCCTTCTCCGAAGCTCAGGTGCTGATGTTCGATGCCATCATGTCGACGCTGGAGTGGGTGTCCTCGTGACCGTCCCCCTGAATTTCCGATTCCCCGACGCCTGGGTCGAGCTCGCGTTCGACGACGTGCACGCCGGCGCAGTGATGGCGGCCCAACTGGTGCTGAGTCGCTTCGACACCCCGGTCGAGCGCGAGCTGGCCGCCGACCTGGAGGCGCGGCTCGAGGCGACAGCGAATCTCCTGATCTCCGCGGACGCCGACGCGGGCTTCGCCCTCGTTCCCGACCCGCCGAACGTTGGCCTGCTCGGAGCGCTGATCGTGCGCTGGCGCCTCGCCGCCGGCGACAACGCCGTCGCCGACGCGATCACCGAGTCGACCACGGTCGCCGAGGGCCAGTTCCTGGTCGACGACCCGGACGTGTCGACGCGGGAGACTCCGCTCGGCCAGGCGACGGTGTGCATCCACCGTTACGCGCGCGAAGCGGTGGCCATCGGGAGCGCCCGGCGTTGGGGCCGCGCCCGCAAGAGTTCGTCGGTGATCACCGAGCACATCTGCTGGTACTGGTTGCTCGAAGACCATGCCGGGCCCGACATGCTGCTCACGGTGACCTCAGTCACGGAGGACCTCACGCTCACTCCCGCTCTCCGCAGGCTCACCGAGGATTTCGCGACGGGAGTCACGCGTGCCGATTGAGACATCCGCTGCTACCGCAACCGTGGTGCTGCGGCCCCGACGCTGGCGATTCTGGTTCGGGACCGGGTTCGCGGTGCTGTGCACGGTGGCGACCCTGGTGTTCGTCGCGGCGAACGCGGCGCACAGCGGCTTCGCCTGGCTCGCGCTGTTCTTCCTCGTGCCCGGGATCGTCGTGATGCTCAAGGGTGGGGTGCGCAGCCGGGCGCTGACGATCGTGCCGGGCAGCCACCTCGAGTACCGGGATCGGCTGTTGCGCCGCCAGCGGGTGGAGTCGGACGCGACGACCGAGATCCTGCAGTTCGCGACGGTGGAGGAGTCGAACTTCGTTCCGATTCGCTCGCTGCGCACGCCGATCGGCGTGATGGACGAGCGTTGGGCGGTGCTGCGCACCGGCAACGCGACCGTGCTGCGGCTGAGCATGTGGGTGTGGACGACGCCGGACCTGCTCGCGATCGCCGAGGCGCTGCCCGCGAAGCTGCGGATCCACAACGAATCGATCGCCCCCTGGACGATCGACCGGGAACACCCCGACTATTACACCTGGCTCGAGAAGCACCCGCGCACTTATCTCGCCGTCTTCTACGGCATCATCCTCGGGGTCGTGCTGTCGGTGCTGGCGGGCCTGGCCGGCCTCATCCTGGTCCGGATGACGCAGTGAGCGAGGCATCCGCCGGTGCCGCCGTCGTGAAGGCACCCCGCGTGAAGGCCGCACGAGCGTCCCGCCGCCGGGTCGTCGACGTCGTTCCCGCGCTGCCGCTCATCACGGCGGTCGAGGTGAGCGCCCGGTTGCAGGCCGGCCAGCTCGGCCGGGTCGAGGTGTACCCGATCCCGGATTCAGTGCTGCCGGGGACCCCGAGCGTGCTGGTACGTCCGGTACGCGCGCCGCTGCCCGTCGCGGCGTCACTGCGACCGCGTGGGGGCGCCCGGTCGGGCACTGCAGCGCCCTACCGCTTCGTCATCGACGGCCACGCAACCCTGGTGCACGCCGCCTTCGGCGTGATCGGGCGCAGCCCTGACCCCACGGTCGATTCCCAGGCCATCGCGGTGACCGACCCGGGGCGTTCGCTGTCGCGCAATCACCTGGGCTTCGAGGTGGATGCCCGCGGCCGGCTTCTCGTCGTCGACCTGCGCTCCGCGAACGGTTCGGAGATCCTTGCGGCCAGCGGCGAACGCACCGAATGCGTGCCCGGCCGCCGCTACGTGGTGGGCAACGGGGACGCACTCCTGCTCGGCAACTTCGACGTCACGGTCGCCCGCGGCTGACCACCCGTGGCGATTGAGACATCCGCTGCCCCCGGGGCCGTTGTCCTGCGGCCCCGGCGCTGGCGCTTCTGGGCGTCTGTCGTGCTCGTCGAGTATCGTGACCTGCTCTTTCGCCGCCGACGGATCGAGTGCGGCAGCACGACGGAGATCCTGTATTTTTCGGATGTTGCGGGATCGGGTCCGATTCCGATTCGACGGATGTCCTCCTCACTTCGGTGAGGGGGCATCCGTCGTTTAATCCCGCGGGCGTGCCTCGGGTATAGGAGCTAACTCAGGAGATGTGCGCTGCTGCGGCGGACCGGCCGCACTGGTCCGGCAGGCTGCAGCGGCCGGCCGCGCGATTCTCCTGAGTTAGCCACCGCCGGGCACGGAGTCAGGGGGTCGGCAGGGTGGGGACGACGCCTGGACATGCGCCCAGATAGGCGGGGCCGTCAAGGTGCACGCTATCCAGGAGCGGGAACGCCGGCTCGTCGACTCCGACGATCAGGTTCGCCTGCGACTGGAGGTCTAGTCGAGTGCCGTGCTTCCAGACCGTGAGGCTGAGCTGTGAAGGCTTCTGCGCAGGCCGCGCCCGCTTGACGTCGCGGCCGCGCCGGTTATGGCAGGCCGAGCCGGTCTGGCATGGCGCCTGCTTCGGTTTGCGCAGGCCGCGCCCGCCGTTTCGGGAGCGGCCTGCGCAAACGGTAGCGGCGGCGGTAGGCCGGGCCGCTTGGTCGGGCCTCAGGAACGGATGCCGTCGGGCCGACCGGTCCGGCGGCATCCGTCGTGCCCGCGCCGGTTTCGGCAGGCCGTGCCCACCTGGTGTCGCACCCGCGCCGGTTTCGGCAGGCCGCGCCCACCGTTTTGGGTGCGGCCTGCCGAAACGGTAGCGGCGGGGAGCGCGGATGGCTCGAAGCAGCCCTGTGCTAGCCGGCCTGTGCCAGCCGCCCGGTGTCTGCCGTCCTGTGTCGGCAGGAGAGGCGTCGGCAGGCAGGCCCCGCGTCAGCCGGCGAGCTGGCCGGCGGCAATGCGCGAGCAGGCCGAGGCGACGTCGGCGGATGCGACCGGTCGCGAGAACAGGAATCCCTGCCCGTATTCGCAGCCGTGCGCCCGCAGCCACTCCGCCTGCACCTCGGTCTCGATGCCCTCGGCGATGACGCTGCTGCCGAGGCCCCGCGCGAGCCCGAGGATCGACTGCACGAGCGGCGCATCCGCTTCGCGCAACCCGATCGCCGAGATGAACCGGCGGTCGATCTTGAGCACGTTCGCGCGCACCTCGCTGAGCCGGGCCAGGTTCGAGAACCCGGTACCGAAGTCGTCGATGGCGATCGGCACCCCGGCCGCCTGCAGCTCGGCCATGTTGTCGTTCACCGCAGCGAACTCGGCGACGTAGTCGCTCTCGGTCAGCTCGATCTTGAGCGCACCGCGCGCGAGCCCCGAGCTGGACTGGATCGCAAGCACCCGGGCGGCGTACTGGGGGTCGCCGAGCTCGATGCCCGAGGCGTTGATGCTGACGAAGAAGGGCGGATGCCCCGGCGGGGCCTGGATCGTCCAGCCGGCGGCCGTCGTCATGGCGGTTTCGAGTACCCAGTCCCCGAGGCGGGGCATCGCGCCGCTCGTCTCGCAGAGCGGAATGAATTCCTCGGGGGAGATTGCGCCCCGCGTCGGGTGCGTCCAGCGCAGCAGCGCCTCGACGCCCGCCGCGCGCATCGTGTCGAGGTCGATGATCGGCTGGTACACGACGGTGAACTCGCCGTTCGCGATCGCCAGTCCCACGGCGGCGGGGGAGGCATACTGCCCGCCGTGCACCCGGGTGGTTCCCCGGCCGGAGCGCTTCGCGGTCGAGAGCGCCTCACTCGCGCGGGTGGTCAGCTGCGACTGCGTCTCGCCCACGTCGCGTACGGCGATCCCGGCGGAGAACCCGTGGACATCCGCCCGCAGCGCTTCGAGCGATAGCTGCACGGCCGTCGCATCGCGGTCGGGCACGAGGAAGGCGAATTCGTCGCCGCCGATGCGCGACAGGCCCACGCAGGCCGGGAACGCCTGGGCGATCCGGTCGGCGAAGTTCACCAGAATCTGGTCGCCGTAGGACCGCTGCCGTGTCTCGTTGGTGAGCGAGAAATGGTCGAGGTCGATCAGCACGACCGTCGTCCCGGTGGAGGGCGTCTGTTCGCGCAGGTGTATCGCGAGCAGGCGGTCGAACGAGAGCCGGTTGCCGAGCCGGGTGAGGTCATCCGTTTCGGAGCGGAGCGCGCTCATCACGAGCCAGTGCAGCCCGAGCATCGCGGCGACCGCCGACGCCAGCACGACGATCGAGTCGCTCGTGAGCATGCCATCGTGCCGGGAGAGCGCGACGCTGATCGACACCGCGAAACCGAGGGAGTAATACACGGAGTGCGTCACAGGCAGGAGAACGTACGTGACGATGAGCGCGAAGATGATCGACGTGCTGAACGAGAGGGCGGCGGCCGGGGTGTCCGCGAATGCGACGCAGAAGGTGATGGTGCCCGCGGCGACGCAGAGCGCGATGCTGCGCACCAGCAGGGTGAAGTACCGGCGGAGCAGCAGACAGGCGGCACCGAACACGAGTGCGCCGATGGCCACGGCCTGGAAGAAGGGCCCGTGCGGCGCCGCCAGCTGGTCCGGCTGGATGGCGTAGAGCCCGACGATCAGACCGGCGAAGAAGATCAGGGCACCGAACGCGGCCCCGGCGGGCCGGGGACTCTCGAACATCCCCGGGTAGAACGCGGCGGTCAGCTCGGCCCGGAGGAAACGCCGCAGCTTGCCCGAGCGCGCGCGTCCGCGGTTGCCGTGGCCGGTGTCGCTACCGATCGGCATGAGAGGACCGCCCCGGGCGCCGCCGTGGTGCTGTCCTGCTGTGAAGTCCGTGCGGCAGCATTTCGCGCCGCCCGGTCGAACGGGCGCCCATTCTGTGAGCCTACCAAGCGCGGGCTGAGCAACCCACCAAGCGCAGCCGAATTGTGTACACCCGGACGGCCACCGTCAGCCCGCGGCGTCAAACGTGACGGATGCCTCGAGCCCGCCCTCCCGACGCCGCTCGAGCCGCACGGCAGCCCGGCTCGCCCGCGCCAGCTGGGCGACGATGGCGAGGCCGAGCCCGTTGCCGGAAGCGGCGCCGGGAGCGTCGGAGTCCGCCCGCCAGAACCGGTCGAACGCCCGCGCACAGTCCTCGTCCGAAAGCCCCGGCCCGTCGTCGAGCACCGAGACCCGCCAGCCAGGGGACAGTGAAGCGACCCGCACGACGATCTCCCGCTCCGGGCCCGCGTCGATGCTCCTGCTCGTACTTGCCGAGAGCGCATTGTCCACATAGTTGTCGATGATCTGCTCCGGGGCGGTCGCGATTGCGCACACGGTGGCGTGATCGGGTCCCTCGTAGCGGATGCCGAGACCGAGCTCCTGGGCGAGCGGCTGCCAGTGCTCCACGCGTTCCCGTGCCACGCGAGCGACATCGCACTCGACCACGGGCGCGGTGGAGGACTCCGTGCGGCTCAGCACGAGCAGCCCCTCGATGATGGAGCCGAGCCGGTCCGCTTCCGCTTCGGCGGCCGCGAGTCGTTCGATGGCAGCAGCCCCGGCAGCCCCGGCAGCCCCAACGGATCCGGGCCCCGGTCCCGTATCGGGCGCAGACCCGACGACCCCCGTTCCCGCGTCGTCCTCGAGCAGCTCCCTGGCCCGTTCGAGCCGCAGCCGCAGGGCCGTGAGGGGCGTGCGCAGCTGGTGCGAGGCATCCGCTGCGAAGGTGCGCTGCTGCTCGATCAGGGTCTCCAGGCGCGTCGCCATCCGGTTGAACGACACCGACAGCGACCGGATCTCCGGCGCCCCGGCCCGCTCGTCGGCCCGGGCGTCGAGGTCGCCGTCGGCGAGACGTTCGGTCGTGAGCTGCAGGAGTTTCAGCCGGCGGGTGACCGTCGCCGAGAAGATGAAGCCGACGATGCCGGCCAGTACCACCGTGGTGAGCGCGACGAGGCCGAGCACGCTGATCTGCCGGGTGACGGCATCCGTCACGACCTGTTCGGGAAAGGTCAGGCGCACGGCGCCGACGATGTCCTGCCCGTTGACGATCGGCACCGTCACGTAGAGCAGGTCGATCTGCAGGGTGTCGGAGTACCGATGCCCCGACGTGATCTGTCCGCCGAGGGCGCCCATGATCTCGGGCCGGGAGGCGTACGAGTCGCCGACGATCGACTGGTCATCGTCGCTCGTGACGACGGCGATGCCGTCCGCGTTCACGATCACGACGCGCGCCCCGCCGGAATCCCGGTATCCGCGTGCCGCCGCGGTGAGGGCCGCGGCCTCCGCGGCCGAACTCGCCGCAGCCGCGCTCGACGCGGGCGTCTCCAGGGTCTCCTCGCTGCGTCCGGCGAGTACGAAGGCATCCCGCTCGAGCGAGGTCACGAGCCGGTCCGTCTCGACCTGGCGCAGGTAGTTGCTGAGCGGAATGTCCTGCACGAGCAGCACGAGCAGCGCGATCCCCATCAGCGCGGCCATGAACTGCCACCTCATTCCGGCACGCCGAACCGGAAGCCCACCCCCCGCACCGATTCGATCCAACCGGGATTGCCGAGTTTCTTGCGGATGGCGGCGACGTGAGCGTCGAGGGTCTTCGTGGTGCCGTGCCAGGTCGTCTCCCAGACGTCGTGCAGAATATCCGCGCGCCGGTGCACCGCGCCCGCGTCGCGCGACAGGTAGACGAGCAGGTCGAATTCGGTCGGGGTGAAATAGACCTCGGTGCCGGCGAGCGACACCCTCTGGGTGCGCGTGTCGATGACCAGGGACCCGAGCACCCGATCGGTCCGACCCGCGGACCCATCCGCTCCACCGACAGCGGCATCGCCTGCGCCCGAACCCGCGGCACTGCCCGCGGACGTACGCCGCGACACCGCACGGATGCGCGCGATCAGCTCGCGCATCCCGAACGGCTTCACCACGTAGTCGTCCGCACCCATCTCGAGCGCGACCACCCGGTCGATCTCCTCGTCGCGCGCGCTCACCACGATGATCGGAGTCTGCGACGACGAACGGATGCTGCGGCACACCTCGCTGCCGTCCATGTCGGGCAGTCCGAGGTCGAGGAGCACGAGGTCGGGCGCGAAGCTGGTCATTGCAGCGAGCGCCGCCCGGCCGGTCTCGACGTGGAGGGACTCGAACGCCGCCATGGTGAGGCCGTCGATGATCCCGGACGCCACGGGACCGTCGTCTTCGACCACCAGAACTCGCATGACACCATTGTGCCGTCGCCGGTGCGCGCTCGTCCCCTTATCCCGGGAGCGGCCGCGGAATCTTTGACAAGTCTTGGATGTTCGGGGGCCCCATCTTTTCTCGCGTGTCCCTAGCGTGGGAGACATGAAATCGCAGGCAATCACGATCCTGTCCATCGTCGGAGTGCTCGGAACGGGCGTCGCCGCCATGGCCGTCAACGCCGATGTGCTGTCCTCCTCCGTCCAGGCGCCGATCGGGCAGTCCTCCGAGGCGTTGCTCGTGACGCCGTCGGCCGCCCCGTCCGAGACCGCACTGCCCGACCCGACCGCGACCGGGGTCGCCGTCCCGACCGACCGTCCTGACGCCGACGGCTCCGACGACGGTGCGGTCGGGCCGGGCAGCATCCAGCCGCCTCCCGCTTCGACCGGTTCGACCGGTTCCGGAACCCGGTCCGAGCCCAGCGCCGAATCCGGTACGGAGAAATCGTCCGGGAGCGACGACGCACCGCGCCCGGTGCCCGTCACGGTCGCCCCCGCACCTGCCCCCGCCCCGGCACCTGCCCCGGCGCCCACGCCGGCGCAGACGAAGGCCCCGCACCTCGAGGACGATGACTCGAAGGCCCCCGGCACCGGAGAGCAGAATGAAAAGGACGACTAAGCGCCGCCACCCGGCCCGTGGCGCGAAGGCGGTCACGGGTGCCGTCTCCGCCCTCGCCCTCGTCGGCATGGTGACCGGCTTCCAGATCTCCGCCCATGCCGAGGAGGCCGCCGCACGCAAGGCGGCCCCTGCGCCGGACCCCACGAGCACGGCCGGCGCGGTCGACCCCTCGGCGGCTCCCGGCCCGTCGGCGACCCCGCCGACCGCGACTGCTGCGCCGACCGCCCCGGGCGCAACGGATGCCGCCGGAACCGTTCCTGCCCCGGCCCCGCCCGCCGGAGCCGCGGCCCCGCCCGCCGGAGCCGCGGCACCGGCCCCGGCTGCGAAGGCCGCTCCGGCCCCCGCTCCGGCCCCCGCACCGGCGGCCGCTCCGGCTCCGGCACCTGCCGCAGCACCGGCACCTGCCCCCGCGCCAGCTCCAGCTCCTGCTCCTGCACCAGCTCCTGCACCTGCACCTGCTCCCGCTCCCGCTCCCGCCCCGGTCGCCGCGACCTCCGCCGGATCCGGAGGCTAAGCGTTGGCGGTCGACCCCATCGCCCGCACCGCCATCCGGGCCGTGTTCACGGAGACCGGAACGCGGCCCGAGGTCGTCACCCGGGCCGTGACGCTCATGGGCGGGCGGGCCTCGTTCGCGCTCGTCGGCGCATCCGCTGGCCTGATGGACGACGTCGTCGATCTCGCGAACCGGCTCGAACGGCTCTGGAGCAGGTTCCTGCCCGACAGCGACGTCTCCCGCCTGAATGTCGCAGAAGGCGCACCCGTCGCGGTCGACCCGCTCACGGTCCGGCTCATCGCCGCCATGCTCGACGGCGCCCGGCTGACCGGGGGCGACTACGACGCGACCCTGTTGCCGGACGTGCTCGCGGCCGGGTACCGGGCATCCGCCCTCGACGCCGGCCGGGTCACCGTGCTCCCGGCGTCCGCGGTCTCGCCCGGCAACCTCTCCGGCCTCACGATCGAGCACGGGGACCCGCACCTCGAACGAACCGTGACGCTGCCCCTCGGCACCACGATCGACCCCGGCGGTGTCGGCAAGGGCCTCGCCGCCGACCTCCTCTGCGCCTTCGCACTCGAAGCCGGGGCCTGGGGCGCCCTCGCGGAAATCGGCGGGGACATCGTCGTCGCCGGCCATGCCCCCGACTCGGTCGCCTGGCGACTCGGCGTCGAGAACCCCTTCGCCCCTGCCGAGCACTCCGCCGTCGTGCGGCTCGCGTCAGGTGCGCTCGTCACCTCGAGCCAGCGCAAGCGGCGCTTCCTGGTCGCCGTGCCCAGGCCGACCGACTCGGCGGCCCCGCCCACCCGCCACCACCTCGTCGACCCCCGCACCCATGCCAGTGCGGCCACCCGGGTGCAGACCGTCTCCGTCATCGCCGCCACCGGGGCCCGCGCCGAGGTACTCACCAAGCCGGGATTCCTCCGCCCGCCCGCAGAATTCCTCGCCTGGCTGCCCACCGTCGGCGCCGCAGGTCTCATCATCGACGACACCGGACTCGTCTCGACCTCCACGAACTGGGAGCAGTACGCATGAACGATCCGCATATCTGGTGGTACATCTCCCGGGCGAGCGCCGTGATCGGCTGGGCGCTCATGACGCTCTCCGTGGTGTGGGGCATCCTGCTCTCCACCCGGGTGATGCGCCAGATCGACAACCCCGCCTGGCTCCAGGACCTGCACCGCTACTTCGGTGGCGCGGCGATCGTGATGGTGGCCGTGCACATGGTCACCCTGATGCTCGACGGGTGGCTGCACCTCACCATCGCCGAGGTGCTGGTGCCGTTCACGAGCCACTTCAAGGCGCTCCCGGTGGCCCTCGGCGTCACCGCGTTCTACCTGCTCATCGCCGTGCAGGGCACCTCGCTGCTGATGCGCTTCCTGCCGCGCCGGTTCTGGAAAGTCGTGCACTACTCGAGCTACGCGACCCTCATCCTCGTCTCCTTCCACGCCGCATTCTCCGGAACCGACGTCGGCACGAGCTGGTACCGCGTCGTCTCGATCGCGCTGATCCTGCTCGCGATGCTCGCCGTCGTGCTGCGCCTCGTCGCGACGAAACGCGGGTCGGGTGCGGTCGCCGGCCGTGCAACGGATGCCGCGCGCGGCATCCGCCCCGCGCCCGCCCTGCCCGAGACGCGCACCATGCGGGTCGCGGCAGTGACCCGCGTCGCCGAAGGAGTCCTCGGCATCCGCCTGGTCCCGGTGCCGCCTGCCGGATCTGCACCCGAGCTGCTGCCGGCCTGGCACCCGGGCGCGCACATCACCCTGCACCTGCCGAACGGCCTCGAGCGGCAGTACTCGCTCTGCGGCGATCCCGCCGAGCGGTCGCACCTCGACATCGCCGTGCTGCAGACCGAAACCTCGCGGGGCGGAAGCGCCTGGATCCACGCGAACGTCGCACCCGGTCTCGTGCTCGAGGTGTCCGGGCCGCTCAACCATTTCGACCTCGAACCCGCCGCGGCGTACCTCTTCATCGCGGGTGGGATCGGGATCACCCCGATCATGGGGATGATCGAGTCCCTGCCCGCTCGCCGCGACTGGAAGCTCGTCTACCTCGGCCGGAGCCGCAGCACGATGGCCTTCCTCGACGCATTGCTCAAACGCTACCCCGACCGGGTCGAGGTCTTCGCCCGCGACGAGCAGCTCGTGCAGCCCGAGGCGAGCGAACTCCTGATCAACGCCTTCGGGGGCCTCGGCGGTCTTGGTATCGTCAGCGGCCTCGACGCCGCCCCTGCGCCGGACACCTTCGCGAGCCGTGCCGACGTGTACTGCTGC
Organism: Cryobacterium zhongshanensis; assembly: GCF_022760445.1. Lineage (NCBI taxonomy): Bacteria > Bacillati > Actinomycetota > Actinomycetes > Micrococcales > Microbacteriaceae > Cryobacterium > Cryobacterium zhongshanensis. Next base: position 424,037 of record NZ_JALGAR010000002.1, read on the forward strand.
GGCCCCGAATCCCTGATGCAGGCCGTCGCGGCGCTCGTGCCCCGGGAGCGGATGCACTTCGAACGCTTCATCGCCGTCGACCGGGAATCCGCCCAGGAACCCCAGGCCGTCACCGTGACCTGCGCCCGCAGCGACGTCACCTTCGCTGTGGCAGCCGGCGAAAGCATCCTCGATGCCCTCGAGAACAATGGGATGCCGATTCTGGGTTCGTGCCGCACGGGCGTCTGCGGTACCTGCGAGGTGCGTGTCGTCACCGGCACCCCCGACCACCTCGACTCGGTGATGGACGACGAGGAAAAGGACTCCCTGCGGGTGATGTACCCCTGCGTGTCCCGGGCGACCTCCGCCGAGCTCGTCCTCGACATCTAGCGGTCTGACCAGCAGGCAACTCCCCCCTGAATGGGTGCCAATAAAGGGGTAACGTAAAGATGCGCCGTGGCCATCAAGAACGTCCGACAGCGTGCGACACCGTCTGGAGGGCCCGATCACAACAGCACCCCCTCCCGACTGGCGCCGCATGTACGCGAGCCGTCTCGCCATCACCGACCTGCTCGTACTGATCTGGGTCGTGTTCGGCGTGCAGATCGCGTGGTTCGGCCTCGACAGCGCCGACGCCACCGTGCGCGCGAGCCGCTCCGACCTCGCCGTGAGCTACACGCTCATCTCGCTGATCATCATCGCCGCATGGATGCTGCTCCTCGCCGTCTACGGCACCCGCGGACCCCGGCTGCTCGGCACGGGGGCCGAGGAGTACAAGATGATTGTCCGCGCCTCGCTGCGGCTCTTCGGCTCGCTCGCGATCGTGGCCTACCTCTTCCAGATCCGGTTCGCCCGCGGGTACTTCCTGATCGCCCTCCCGGCCGGCATCCTCGTGCTCCTCTTCTCCCGCTGGATGTGGCGCCAGTGGCTCGGCGCCAACCGCAGCGCAGGCCAGCACTCGGCGACCGTGCTCCTCGTCGGCACCGCCACGTCCGTCACCCAGATCGGCCTCGAGCTGGCCCGGGTCCCCTCCGCGGGTTACCGCGTGGTTGCGGCGTGCGTGCCCGCCGGGCGAGCGGGCGCGATCCTGCCGGGCACCGGCATCCGCGTGCACGGCCCCCTCGACACGGTCATGGCGGCGCTCGCCGCAACCGGCGCGGACACCGTCGTGCTCACCGGTTCGAGCGGCCTGACGCCGATGCAGATCCGCGAGCTGAGCTGGGGCCTCGAACCGGGCCGGCACCACCTCGTCGTCGCCCCCGGCCTGACCGATCTCGGCGGCCCCCGCATCAACACCCGGCCGGTCGCGGGCCTGCCGCTCATCCACGTTGAGACGCCACGGTTCGAGGGCGGCAAGCGTTTCGCTAAGCGCGCCTTCGACCTGATCATCGGCGGGCTGCTGCTACTCGTGCTGTCGCCCGTGATGGCCGTCACCGCGCTGTCGATCCGCCTGGTCACCGCCGGGCCGGTGCTCACCCGCGAACCGCGGGTCGGCAGCGGTGGCCGCCCGTTTACCCTGCTCGGTTTCCGGTCGGCGGATGCCCGGCGCGCTGGCGCGCGCCGACGCCGCTTCGGTCTTGACGAGTTCCCGCAATTGTTCAGCGTGCTCGCCGGCACGATGTCGCTCGTCGGTCCGCGTGCGCCGCTCGAAGACGAGGTCGCGGGCTTCGCGAGCCTCGAGCACCGCCGGTTCCTGATGAAGCCGGGCATGACCGGCCTCGGCGAGCTCTATGAGCAGTCCGCCCTGCCCTGGGAGGAACGGCTGCGCCTGGACATGTACTACATCGAGAACTGGTCGATCATGGGCGACGTGATCATCCTCTGGCGCACCGCCCGCGCCGCCGGCGGCCGCTCGCGCGGGCGCACGCGCCGCCGCTGAGCCCTGAGGTGTCTTGTCGATATGCGACACCTCACTGGCCCCCGCGGCACTGCTACGGCAGGATTGCGCTGTTCACCGAGTTCTCGCCGCCGAGCACCACGATCTTGCCCGGCCGCAACCGGGTCAGCTCCGCCTGGATCACGGCGGGGATGCTGTCGGCCGCGACGAGCAGGATCGGCACGTCGGTGTCGCCCGCGACCGCGGCCCCGGAGAGGGCATCCGGGAAGTTGGTCCCGTTCGCCAGGTAGACCACCGGCACCCCGGGCGCAAAGCTTGCCGCCGAGATTGCCGCCGACGTCGCAAAGCGATCGGCCCCGGCAATCCGGCTCACATTGCCCGCCGCACCCGCGCCGCCGCCCACTCCGGCGCCCGTGGTAAAGGCCGCCAGCTGCGACGCCACGGGCGTACCGACCGAGGTCTCCCCGCCCAGCACCACGATCCGTCCCGGCTTCAGCCGCGAGAGCTCGCTCGCGATCGCTACCGGGATCCCGTCGGCCGGAACGAGCAGCACCGGAGCGCCCTGGCTGCCCGCGACCGGCGCCGCAGAGAGCGCGTCCGGGAAGTTCGCCCCGTTCGCCACATACACAACCGGGCGTGCGGGCGCGAAGCCGCTCGCCGAGATCGCCGCGGACGTCTCGTAACGGTCGGCACCCGCGACCCGCGAGACCGCGGCCGTGCTCCCGCCCGCGGTGAAGGCCCCGAGCGCTGTGGCGACGGATGCCCCGACCGAGGTCTCCCCGCCGAGCACCACGATCCGTCCCGGCTTCAGCCGCGTCAGCTCGGTTGCGATCGAAGCAGGGATCCCGTCCGCCGTGACGAGCAGTACCGGTGATCCCTGGCTGCCGGCGAGGGCGGCCCCGGAGAGCGCATCCGGAAAATTCAGTCCGTTGGCGACGTACACGATGGCGGCTCCCGGCGCGAACCGCGACGCCGAGATAGCCGCGGACGTCTCGAACCGGTCCGTACCGCTCAATCGCGCCCGGAGGTGGCTCCACCGGCTGTTCCGGTCGAGGGTCCCGGCGTTCGCGATGGCGTCGTCGCCCACGTTGGTCACCGGCTGGATCCCTCCGACCGCGGCCCAGTCCGTCACGGGGCTCGGTGCACCTCCGGTGATCTGGTACACCCGCTGACTCGGTTGCGCCGACACGAACGTGCCGTCAGACGGGTGGAAGCGCAGATGGTTCCACGGGCTCGCTGCATCCGCTGCCCCGGCGTTCTGAATATTGTCGTCACCGATGGATACCGTCGGCTTTCCGCCGCCCACGATCGACCAGTTCGAGATATAGAGCGGAGCGCCTCCGACGATGGTGAACACCTGCTGGCTCGGTTGCGCCGCCACGAGTGTGCCGTCGGCCGGGTAGGTGCGCAGGCCCGCCCACAGCGCGTCGGAGAGTGCGATCGTCGGTTTGGCTCCGCCGAACGTCGCCCAGTTGGACACGTAGATCGGCGCCCCGCCGGCGATGCGGTACACGTCACCCCGGTAGCTCACGAAGTCTCCCGAGTGCACGCCCGAGCCTGAGTCCTTGAAGTGGATGTACCCCGAGGGTGCGCTCACCGAGTAGGTGCTCTCGTGGTACGCGCCGTCATGGGCGCCGGTGGCCGTGCGCCAGTTGTACGCCTCGACCGTGACCGTGCCGCCGGCGTTGACCGACTCGACCCAGGCGAGGTGCCCGTAGGCCCACCAGGCGACCGAGCCGACGGTCGGGTTCATGTCCACGGTGTAGCCGCGGGCGCGGGCGTCGTCGGCCCAGCCGGTCGCGTCGTTGTAGAACGGCATCTCGAACCCGTTCCGGGAGTGCAGCCGCCACGCGACGAACGAGGTGCACTCGCGGTTGTACTCGCGCCAGGTGTCGAACGTCGAGTCGATCGGCACGTTCTTCCACTGGGCCGGGTAGTCGTCGGTGCCCGCGTTCGCGGCAGGGGCGAACACGAGGGCGGATGCCGCGAGCACGACGACCGTGACGAGTCCAGCCAGCCCACGGGTCAGCCCGAGACCCAGCCGATGGACGAGGCGCTCACGACGCCGGATCGCCTTGCGCGTGCGCGTGTCCTGGATCATGGGCCCCCGTCGGATCGCTGTCGCGTCCCGACCTGTCTAACAGATCCGAGTTCCGGAGCCGTCCCCCCATAGTAGGTGCCCCACCCCTCCCGTGAGGTGTCGCATATCGAGGTTCATTGGGCGCGGGAAGGTCGATTCGCGACACTTCACGGAGGCCCCCTAGCCGAGAAGCGCGGGCACCACCACGAGGCCATTGAACACCACGTGCGCGATCATTGCCCCGCCGAGCCGTCCGGTGACTGCGGTGACGGATGCCGCGGCGAGCCCGAACACGAACGTCCCGGCCCCGATCACCCAGAGGGCGGTCGGCGAACCGGCGTCGACCACGTGCAGCAGCGCGAACACGAGCGCGCTCACCACACACGCGAGGCCCAGGGCCACCGGGCGGCGGGCATCCGTTGCCGCGGCGACCGCGCGCAGCAGCAGCCCGCGGAAGAACAGCTCCTCGATCAAGGGGGCGAGAAGCACCGGAGCGACGAGGGACAGCACGATCCACCAGGCGTCGTGCGCCGGGGCGTCGAGCGTGGCGCCCCCGGTGCCCATCTGCCCATAGCCAGCGATCTCGAACAGGCTCGCGACCACCCGGGTCAGCAGCCCGATCGTGAGCCCCCAGAGCAGGTCGAGCGGGTGGAAGCGCAGCCCGAAGTCGCGGGCGAGCGAACGAGAGCCGCGCAGGTAGCACGCCACGAGCACGCTGCCGAGCAGCGGCACCCACACCACCAGATAACTGAGCACCTCGACGAGTCGCGGGTCGGTGAGGTAGCCGCGGCTGAGCGCCCAGTCAGCCGCGAGCACGAGCAGGATCGCCCCGACCGCGCCGACGGCCACGTCGTCGAGGCCCCAGCGCACGCGCCGGGCCGGGGGAGAGGCGGGAGCAGCGGGTGTGGCCTGGGTCATGCACTCAAACTATCGTGTCGCCCGCGCACAACACCCGGCTATTCCGGGTGCAGCGCCGCCGAGCGAGCGCTCAGCCCCGCGCACACCGCGGCAAGGTCGGCGGATGCCACGGGCCGGGAGAATAAGTATCCTTGCGCGAATCGGCACGCGTGTTCTTCGAGCCAGTCGGCCTGCACATCCGTTTCGACGCCCTCGGCGATGACGCTGCTGCCGAGCCCGCGGGCCAGCCCGAGGATCGACTGCACGAGCGGGGCGTCGTCGGTGGAGCAGCCGATGCCCGAGATGAAGCGGCGGTCGATCTTCAGCACGTTCGCCCGCACCTCGCTCAGCCGCTCGAGGTTCGACGAGCCGGTGCCGAAGTCGTCGATCATGATCGGGATGCCCGACGTCTGCAGCTGGGCCATGTTCGCGTGCACCGCGCCGTACTCCACGACGTAGTCGCTCTCGGTGAGCTCGATCTTGAGCGCTCCCGCCGGCAGCGCCGCGGCCGTGCACAGCGCGAGGAGCCGGTCGGCGTAGTGCGGATCGCCGAGCTCGATCCCCGAGGCGTTCACGCTCACGTAGAACGGCGGCGCCCCCGGCTCGACCGGCATCGACCACGCGGACGCGATCGTCACGGCGGTGTCCACGATCCAGGCGCCGAGGCGCGGCATCGCACCGCTCGCCTCGCACAGCGGGATGAATTCGACCGGCGAGATCGCGCCCCGGGTCGGGTGCGTCCAGCGCAGGAGAGCCTCGGCGCCGACCGCTCGTCGGGTACGCAGGTCGACGATTGGCTGGAACACGAGGCTGAACTCCCCGTTCGCGATCGCCTGCCCGACCGCCGTCGCCGTCGCATAGTGACCGCCATGGATGCGCGTGGTCCCGCGCCCTGCCCGCTTGGCACTCGAGAGCGCCTCGGTGACCCGGGTGCGGAGCCCGGAGGCCGTCTCTCCCAGTTCGTGGCCGGCGATGCCCGCGGAGAAGACGTGGACATCCGCGCGCATGGCCTCGACGGCCGTCTCGGCTTCTGCCGTGGTGATGCCCGGCAGTAGGATCGCGAATTCGTCGCCGGCCGTGCGGGCGACGACCGTGCCCGAGTCCGGGCCGTTGAGCCGGGCGCACCGGGCGGCGAAGTCGACGAGGATCGCGTCGCCGTACGCCCGCTGGCGCACCTCGTTGGTGAGCGTGAAGTGGTCGAGGTCCACGAGCACGACCGTCGTCACGTCGCCGGGCGAGGCGCTCCGAACGTGGTCGTTCAGGATGCGCTTGAAGTAGATCCGGTTGCCGAGCCGGGTCAGGTCGTCGGTCTCCGACTTCAGTGCGCTCGTCACGAGCCAGTGCAGGCCGAAATTCGCGATGATCGCCGCGGGGATGATCAGGAGCAGGTCGATGCCGTGCATGCGCGGGTGCACGAACAGCGCTGTCGTGACCAGCACCGTGCCGGCGACCGCGAACGGCAGCGACAGCACAATCGGAAGGAGCATATAGGACAGGGCGAGCGCGACGAGAACCCACGTGCTCATCGCCAGGGCGGATGCCGTCGTGTCGGAGAAGTAGACGCTCGCGGAAATGCCAAGGAGGACAACCGCGAGCATGACTGTGCGCACGGCCTGGGTGAAGTGACGGCGCAACAGCAGGAAGAGAAGGCCGATGGACAGGGCGACGAACGCCATGATCAGGTAGAGTCCCGCCAGCGGTGACGCGCTCTCCTGGAGCGTTCCCACGTAGGCGAACAGCTCGAGTGACCCGATGACTGTCAGGCTGCCGAGCAGCAGGCCGGCTATCCGAGGACTGTCGAAGGTTCCGGGATGGAACGCGACTATCAACTCGCCCCGGAGGAGTCTCCCCATCGTCCCGGTCGGTCGTGTTGGACGATTCCCCCCTGAATCGTCCATCAGCTGGTTGTCTGCGGTGGGGCCAGGGCTGGCCCGTTCCCGCGCTCGGGAGCGAGCTCCCGATGCGCCTCGTTGCATACAAATGTGGTGCCCATGCTGCGAGCCTACCGTCGCACCTCCCGCCCATGCGGATGCCGCCGGCCGAATCGCAGACGATCCCATGGATTACGTACCCCCCATTTGCCCGCCTTCGTGCGCCTATTCGGGCACACCGCCCAGCCACCGACCGAGAGTGCGAACCAGATGTGACACCATGACAGAGGGAACACGATTCGTGCTGCCGTGCGACACGAGTATGTCAACACAGGAAAGGCCGCCTAGTGGAACTTCGCGACTATATTCGCATCCTCCACAAGAGCTGGGTGATGATCCTTGTCTTTGTGCTCGTCGCCGTCGCCGCCGCGGCCACCTACTCGCTGATGCAGACCCCGAAGTTCAGTGCATCCGCTAAGGTCTTCGTGTCGACCCAGTCCACCGGCACCGCTCAGGACCTCGCCCAGGGCAACAGCTTCTCGGTGCAGCGAGTCAAGACCTACTCCGACCTCGTGGCCGCGCCGATTGTGCTCCTTCCGGTGATCGGCACCCTCGGGCTCGGAATCACCGCCGATGACCTCGCCAAGCAGGTCACGGCATCCGCCCCGCTCGACACGTCGATCATCGAGATCGCGGTCAGCGACACCGACCCCGTGCGGGCCGCCGACATCGCGAACGCGATCTCGATCAGCCTCGCCGCCGTCGTGCAGACCATCGAAACCCCCAATATCACTGGCGCCGTCTCCCCGGTCAAGCTCACTCGGGCGCAAGAGGCAACCGTGCCGAGCGTCCCGGTCAGCCCGAACGTACCTCTTAACATCGCACTCGGCCTGCTCGTCGGCCTCGCCCTAGGCGTCGGCGTCGCGGTACTCCGCGAAACCCTCGACACCCGCATCCGCAACGAGCGCGATGTGGAGCAGGTCACCGACATCCCCATCCTTGGCGGGATCGTCTTCGACGCGAAGGCTCAGGATCGCCCCCTGATTGTGCACGTCGACCCGCGCAGCCCGCGCGCCGAAAGCTTCCGCACCCTGCGCACCAACCTGCAGTTCCTCGACGTCGGCCGCACCGACCGGAGCTTCGTGATCACCTCGTCGATCGAAAGCGAGGGCAAGAGCACCACCGGCGCCAACCTCGCCATCGCGCTCGCCGACTCCGGCGCCCGCGTCCTGCTCGTCGACGCCGACCTCCGCCGCCCGAAGATCGCCGACTATATGGGCATCGACGGCACCGTCGGCCTGACCGATCTGCTCGTCGGCCGTGCCGATCTCGCCGACATCATCCAGCCGTGGGGGCGCTCCAAACTGTTCGTGCTGCCGGCCGGCCAGGTGCCGCCGAACCCGAGCGAACTGCTCGGCTCCGCCCGGATGACCTATTTCATCGGCGAATTCAATAAGAACTTCGACATCGTCATCTTCGACGCCCCGCCCCTCCTCCCGGTGACGGATGCCGCCATTCTGGCCAAGAGCGTCGGCGGCGCCCTCGTCGTCGTGGCCGCAGGGCGTGTGCACAAGAACCAGCTCACCGGCGCCATCGCCGCCCTCGGAAACGTCGGGGCGTCGGTGTCTGGCCTGGTCCTGACCATGCTGCCCACCTCGGGGGCGGATGCCTCGGGTTACAGCCGCTACGGCTACGGCTATGGTTACGGCGCCGACGATGCCGATACGCTGGAGGCCACCCCCCGAAATGGGGTCCGAAAGACGAAGGTGCGAAATTGACGATTGACCCAGACCCGACGGCTCGAGCCGTCGAGCCTCCGTTCAGCATTCTGGTCGTCTGCACCGGAAACATCTGCCGCTCGCCGCTCGCCGAACAGCTGCTGACCACCCGACTCACGAACGCGGGTCTCCCCGTCCGAGTGACGAGCGCCGGCACCTATGCCATGGCAGGCAAGGGCATGCCCGATGAGGCCGCTGCCCTGTCCGTTCGATTCGGTGGGGACCCGACCGCGCACGTCTCCCGCCAACTGACCGCACGGCTGGTCGCCGACGCCGACCTGGTCGTCACCGCCGACCGCGAACACCGCGGCGAGGTCGTCTCCCTCTTCCCGCGCGCCGCCCGCTATGCCTTCACCCTCAACCAGCTGGCCCGTCTGGTCGACGGCCTCCGCGACGCCGAATTCGCCGCGGCGGAACACGCCGCCGCCGAGCGCCCGGGCGCCGACAGGGAATCCGTCGCGCACGTCGGCCACCCCGCCACCGGGGGGCCCGCCACCGCCGCCGACGCCCTCCGCGCCTACATCGCCGAGATCGCGGCCAGCCGCGGCCTCACCCCGCCGCCCGCCGACCCGGCCGACGACGACATCGAAGACCCGTACCGGCGCTCCCTCGCCACCTACGACCGCGTCGGCGTCGCAATCGACGCCTCCGTCACGACCATCGCGATGGCTCTCACCGCCGCGCTCACCCGGGTGGCCTGACCGTGGCTCGAAACATCCGCCACGTCCCGAAGGACACCTCCCGCCGTCGCGTCTGGGTCTACGTCGGCGTGGCCGCGTTCATCCTCTTCGACATACTCCTCATTCTCTGGGCCATCAACTCCACCCGGGCCAGCGCGAGCGGCTCGGCCCCGCGCCCCATCCCCACCTTTAGGGCCTCCCCGGCAACGCCGGCGGCCGCCCCGACCACGGCGGCCGCCCCGACCGCGACGCCCACCCCGACGGCCGGCGCTGCGTCCGCGGGCATCGTCGCCGTTCCGGCCACCCGCATCCTCTCGGCCGTCAACGCCACCACCGCCTGGCGCGCCACGACCGGCGCCTGCCCCGCCACCGACGCCAGCCCCGAACTCACCACCGATTCGAGTGCCACGTGGGCGAGCACGGATGCCACCGGCCCCACGAAGGTCACCGCAGTACAGAGCCTGTCCGCCACCTCCGCGACTACCCTCACCTTCATCGGCCTCACCACCGCCGGCTGCACGCCCAACGTCGTCAAGACCTTCGTCTCCGGGGACAACTACAAGGCCTACCCCGAGCAGGCCGCCACCAGCTGGTACGTCAACCCCGTGAACCGTGCTGTCGTGCACGCCCCCGCCGGCGAGCACCGGGCTCCGTGCGACGCCGTCGTGGCGCTCGCCCCGCGGGCCGACTCCGCGGCGGCCGTGCTCTGCGCCGACGGGCGTCTCTTCACCACGACGGATGCCGCCGTCACCTGGTCCGCACCGGCGACCCTTCCCGGCGCGATCGCCCTCGCCCCCGCCACGACGGGCTACCTCGTCGTCTCGGCAGGCCGCCCCGAGTGCGCCGGCGCCCAACTGCTCACAGTGACCGATGCTCTCGTCCCCACCGTGGCGGGCTGTTACACCACGAGCACCCCTGCGACGGCCATGGCCGGAACGGTCGCCGTCTCCGAGGCAGCCGGAACCATCTGGATCTGGGCCGGCGAGCAGGTCGTGCGTTCCACCGACTCCGGAGCGACCTTCAAGTAGCACCCCCTCAATGGGGTACACCGTTCGTTCCTAGACTGGTAGCTGAGCGAGACACCCCGAATGTGTCTGTGCACCCGGATCCTTTCGGGCGCGCACCCGTTCGGAGGAGACATGAGCGCATCCACGGCGTCCCCCGTCGAGAGCACCGCATGCCCTCCGGCCGCGCGCGATTGGCGGCGAATCTACGCCCGACGCCTCATGCTCAGCGATCTCCTGGTGCTCATCTGGGTCGTCTTCGGCGTGCAGATGCTGTGGTTCGGGGTGGATGCCGCCAGCCTGGCCATGAGCCGCAGTCATGCCGACCTCGCCGTGAGTTACAGCGTCGTCTCCGTCGTGCTCATCGCCGCTTGGATGATCATGCTTGCGGCATATGACAGTCGCGGTCTCAGGGTGCTCGGAACCGGCCCCGACGAATACAAGCTCATCGCTAACTCCTCACTCCGCCTCTTCGGCCTACTGGCCCTTGTTGCCTACCTGTTCCACCTCGACGTGGCCCGCGGCTACATTCTCATCGCATTCCCGCTCGGAATCGTGGTGCTCATCTTCTCCCGGTGGATGTGGCGCCAGTGGCTGGTTGTCCAGCGCACCAGCGGCCGGTTCTCGTCCCGTGTCATCCTGGTCGGGTCCGCTGCGTCGACGGCGCGCATCAATCGAGAGCTGTCCCGTCAGCCCGGCGCCGGCTACTGGGTCGTCGGCGCCTGTATCCCGGGCGCCGTGCTGGGCGACGTGCTCCCCGATACTCGAGTGCCAGTCTTCGGATCCCTCGACAGCGTCGACGCCGCCCTCGAGGCGACGGGCGCCGACACTGTCATCGTCACCGGAGCCGACGAGATGTCGGCCCAGCTCATCCGCGAGCTGAGCTGGAGCCTGGAACCCGGGTCGCAGCACCTCGTGGTCGCACCGCGCCTCATCGACGTCGGCGGCCCGCGCATCCACATGCGCCCCGTCGCCGGGCTGCCCCTCATGCACGTGGAAACGCCGAGCTACGAAGGCCGCAAGATCCACACCAAGCGCGCCTTCGACATCGTGGTCTCCGGTCTTCTCCTCGTGGTCCTGTCGCCCGTGTTCGCGCTCGTCGCTCTGGCCATCCGGGCGGGCGACGCCGGCCCGGTGCTCTTCCGCCAGGCCCGGGTGGGATTCCACGGCGACACCTTCCGCATGTTTAAGTTCCGTTCGATGGTCGTCGACGCGGAGAGTCAGCTCGCGGACACCAGCAGGCTCGACCGCGCCGAAGGCAACGTTGTCCTGTTCAAGATGAGAAACGACCCACGCATCACCCCGGTCGGCCGAGTCCTGCGCCGGTGGAGCCTCGACGAACTGCCCCAGCTCGTCAACGTGTTCCTGGGCACCATGTCCCTCGTCGGGCCGCGCCCGCCCCTCGCGGCGGAGGTCGACCAGTACGAAAGTCACGTGCATCGCCGATTCCTGGTCAAGCCGGGGGTCACCGGACTGTGGCAGATCAATGGCCGATCCACGCTCTCCTGGGAAGACAGCGTGCGGCTCGATCTTTACTACGTCGAGAACTGGTCGCTCACGGGCGACTTCACGATCCTGTGGCGCACCGCGAAGATCGTGCTGCAGCGCACGGGCGCCTACTAGACAGCGGCACTGCGCCCCCAGTGCGAGGGTCATTACGGCGGGTCGGCGGTCATAGGGCCATCCGGTCCTGACTTCAGCTGTGAATCTGCCGTATGGTGAAAACGTGCTTCCATGACGTTCGCACGCGTCGGCACAACCAATCACGTTCCAGCAGGGGGATTTACACATGGCAAAAAAGGCTTTCGCAGCGGCAGCGCTGACGATTCTCGCAATCTTCGCGGCACCGGCCGCAGCCAACGCGGCAGGCTACGTACCCCCGGCCAATGACACCGTTACCGGCACCGCGACCGCCGGTGGCACCGTCGCGGTCGACTTCATCGCCGGCTCGTACGCCAACGGCGAGACCGTCAACATTTCCGTAGACGGTTCCGGGACCGCCACCCTGTCGACTGTCAAGGCCAATGTCGCCTCACTGACCAAGTCCGCAACCGCAACCGGCGGCCTGGCCGTCAAGGTCACCCTGCCGACCGACGCAACCGGCTCCTACACGATGACAGCGACCGGCGCGACGTCTGGCCAGATCGGTACCTCGACCATTACGGTCGTCGCTGCGGATGCCGGCACCTCCGCCGGACTCGCGAGCACCGGTTACAACGCCCCGATGCTCCTCATCTGGAGCGCAGCGGGCGCCGTCCTCCTCGGCATTGCACTGGTGCTCGTGCTCGGCTACGTTCGTCGCCAGCGCGCCAACGCGTAACACCTCGCGCTGATCCCGGCGCACAGCATTCCGTGAGGCCCCGAGCACCCGCTCGGGGCCTCACGTTTTTGTCTGGTTTACTAGACGAATGTCGCACTCGCACGCATCCGCACCGGTCCAAGGTCGGCGTCGACGCGGACGACGAATCTGGCTCTGGGTGGGCATTCCCCTTGTCCTGCTGATCGCGGTCGTCGCCTGGGTGGGCGTTCGCGCCTACCTCGCCAAGGGTGAGCTCGAAGCCGCCCTCCCGCTGGCGGCGCAGATCCAGGCCCAGGTGGTGGCCGGGGACGGCGGGACTGCCCAGACGACGGCCCGTGCCCTCTCCGACCGTTCGTCGAGTGCTGCCGCCCTCACGAGTGATCCGGTCTGGCGGGCGTTCGAAGGTATCCCGCTTCTCGGGCCCAACCTCACGGTGGTGCGCCAGCTCGCCGCCGCAACCGACGACATCGCCCAGCGGGCCGTGGTTCCTCTCGCAAAGATCGCCGGGACCATCAGCCTGAGCGATTTCAAGCCGCTCAACGGGGCGATCAATCTGAAGCCGATGACGGATGCCCAACCCCAGATCGATGCGGCCGATGCGACCCTCGCTGATGTGAAACAACGCGTCGACGCCATCGATACCACCGACACACTCTCTGTGGTGACTAGCGCCGCCGCAAAGCTCTCCGCGTCCGTGGACAAGGCGGCTGCGGCCGTGAACACGCTGGACCGTGCCGTGCGTGTGGTCCCCACCATGCTCGGGGCCTCCGGGCCGCGCAACTACATAGTGCTGTTCCAGAATCCCGCGGAGCTCCGCGCCTCCGGTGGCATCCCCGGTGCGCTCGCCCTTATCCACACCGAAAACGGTGCGATCACCCTCGCCCAACAGGCCTCGAGTGCCGACTTCCCGCACTACAAGGAACCGGTACTTCCTCTCCCCACTGAGACTCGAGGGATCTACGGCGACATCGTCGGCGAGTACATCCAGGACGTCACCCTCACCCCGAACTTCCCACTAGCGGCATCGCTCGCGCGCGAAATGTGGAAACGCCAGTTCGGAGTCGAGGCCGACGGCGTTATCTCCATCGACCCGGTGGCGCTCAGCTATCTCCTCAAAGCCACCGGCCCGATCACCCTTGCGACCGGCGACGTCTTGACCGCCGACAATGCGGTCCAGCTGCTCCTCAGCGATGTCTACGCACGTTACAAGAAGCCGGCCGACCAAGACAAGTTCTTTGCGGCGGCCGCGTCTTCTGTGTTCTCGGCGGTGGCCGGCGGGGACGCCGACCCGATGAAGCTCATCGAAGCCCTGGGCCAAGCTGGCGCCGAGCGACGCGTGCTGGTGTGGAGCGCCCACGATGCCGACCAGGCCATCCTCGCCGACACGACACTTGCTGGCGGCCTCCCCGTCAGCGACCCCGACACAACGCGCTTCGGCGTGTATCTGAACGATGCCACCGGCGCAAAGATGGACAGCTACCTCAAGGTTCAGGTGGCTCTGGGCCAGACCGTGTGCCGCCAGGATGCCCGGCCTTACTTCGCCGTGACTTTGACGATGACGAATACGGCGCCTACCGATGCAGCGACATCCCTGCCGGAGTACGTGACCGGTGGTGGCGCCTTTGGTGTGAAGACCGGAAACGTCAAAACCATTGTCTCGGTTTACGGTTCCACCGATATGCAGAACTTGGGGGTGATGCGAAACAATGCCGTCATCGGGTACCACCCGGCGACGGATTCGACCTACCCTGTCAGCGCGTCCAGTGTCGAATTAGCTCCGGGCGAGAGCACGGTTATTACATTCGGATGGCTGGGCGGTACACCTTTTGCGGGCGACGCCGCTGCACAAATCACGCCGGGAACGTCGCAAGTTATCGCAACGAAAGCTCCCTCTAGCTGCGATTCTGTGCTCTGGCCCCAGCCCTGACAACCTCCCGACATCTATATGTCGGGAGTGTTAACGCTGAATTCGACAGATATTCTTTGGCACCTTGCGGGTCACAACTATGGCACCATAATGGGGGGTGTCGGAACTCGGCCTCGAAAGCGTACGTCAAAGAAAGGCCGCTGAGTGGAACTTCGCGACTATATTCGGGTCCTGCGCAAGAGCTGGGTGCTCATCGTGCTCCTACTTCTCGTGGGGCTGGCGGCAGCAGCAATGTACTCCCTGACGACAACCCCTCAGTACAGTGCGTCATCGAAGGTCTTTGTATCCACGCAAGGCGGTGGCACAAGTCAAGAATTGGCTCAAGGGAATACTTTTACAGTCGCACGCGTAAAGACATATGCGGATCTAGTCGCGACGCCTATAGTTCTTCTGCCAGTTATTGGCAGCCTCGGGCTGAACATGACCTCAGTAGATCTAGCGAAACAGGTCACTGCGTCCGCGCCGCTCGACACCTCAATCATTGAGATCATTGTCCTTGACACTGATCCAGTTCGGGCGGCTGACATCGCCAATGCCGCTTCTCAAAGTCTCACGGCGGTGGTTCAGTCTATTGAGACTCCTGATGCCGCTAATGCGGTATCACCCGTGAAACTCACTCGCGCACAGGAAGCAACGGTGCCCGATAAGCCGGTTAGCCCAAATGTGCTGCTCAATATTGCCTTAGGCGGTCTGATTGGCTTGGCCCTCGGGATCGGGCTGGCGGTCTTGCGTGAAACCATGGAGACGAGGATTCGAAATGAGCGCGATGTTGAGCAGGTTACGGATGTGGCCATTTTGGGAGGAATTGTCTTTGATCCAAAGGCAAAAGAACGACCACTGATCGTGCATGTCGATCCCCGGAGTCCGAGAGCAGAATCCTTTAGATCTCTCCGTACGAACCTCCAGTTCCTCGACGTCGGTCGCACTGATCGAAGTTTCGTTATCACGTCGTCTATTGAGAGCGAAGGCAAGAGCACAACTGGTGCCAATCTTGCGATCGCGCTTGCAGATGCTGGTTCTCGAGTGCTACTTATCGACGCCGACCTTCGCCGTCCTAAGATTGCCGACTACATGGGCGTGGAAGGTAGCGTTGGTCTTACTGACGTCTTAATCGGCCGCGCAAACCTCGTCGACGTGCTTCAGCCATGGGGGGAAGGACGACTGTTTGTGCTTCCAGCTGGGAAGATCCCGCCGAACCCGAGTGAGCTACTGGGTTCAGCCCGGATGGCCGACCTCATAGCCGAATTCAATCGAACGTTCGATGTCGTCATCTTCGACACGCCGCCGCTCTTGCCTGTGACTGACGCTGCCATTCTGGCGAAGAACGTCGGCGGGGCGATTATCGTCGTAGCGGCCGGCCGCACGCACAAGAATCAACTGAAGGGCGCGATTGCCGCTCTCGGGAGTGTTGGAGCGCCCATCTCGGGGCTCGTTTTGACCATGCTGCCCACCAAGGGCCCAGATGCCTATGGCTATGGACACTACGGATACGGGTATGGATATGGATACGCCCAGGATGTGGAACCCGTAAAAAGCCGTGGACGGGTACGTACCCCGTCAGAGTAATTCTTTCGAAGCGGTGGGTTAATACCGATGTAACCACGATGGGGTACTTTATTGCCACAGTGGACGCTGTCCACGTGGTTCGGCCGACCAAGTATGAACATGGTGGGGTGTATCGCCATGAGGAGCTATATGAGTAAGCGCGCTGCTGCAAGCGGGGTTTCCCACGATATCGCCCTGCTTGACCGCCGAGACTGGCGCGTGTCATACGCCGCCCGCTTAGTTGCAACCGATGTCCTCGTATTGATCTGGGTAGTTTTTGGAGTGCAAATCGCCTGGTTCGGAATAACAGCGGCTGACGTAGAATTCCGGGGCAGCCTGGAAGACACTGCAATTAGCTACTCGGCTATTTCGGTTGCTCTCATCGTTTGTTGGACAATTGCTCTCGGCATTTACGGCTCTCGCGGCTACCGAGTCTTGGGTACCGGGTGGCAGGAATACCGCTTGGTTGCTGGCAGTACTACCCGTCTCTTCGGCCTAGTCGCAATGGTTGCGTATCTATTCCAGATCGATCTTGCCCGTGGATACATCATCATCGCCTTTCCCCTCGGATTAGCCGTGTTGGCGCTTTCCCGGTGGATGTGGCGTCAGTGGCTTGGAGTGCACCGTATGAACGGGCGGTATTCCTCGCGAGTGCTTCTGGTCGGGTCCGAGGCGTCGGTTGAGCACTTGGCGCGCCAATTATCACGCCAGCCAAAGGCGGGCTATCTTGTCGTAGGCGCTTGTATCCCGAGCGGGCTTGTCGCGGGACACCTGCCCGACACCGAAGTCCCGGTCTTTGGAAACCTAGATAAGCTTCAGGCGGCGATGAGCGCCGTGAGAGCCGACACGGTCGTGATTACGAGTAGCGATGAGCTTCCGCCGGAACGCATTCGAGAATTGAGTTGGAGCCTCGAACCTGGTCGGCAGCACCTTGTCGTTGCTCCAAGCCTCACTGACATTGGTGGGCCCCGCATTCATACGCGACCCGTGGCCGGGCTACCGCTTATTCATGTTGAGACGCCGCGGTTCGAAGGCCGAAACTTCTTCGCGAAGCGTGCCTTTGACACAGTGATCTCAGGCATATTGATCCTGCTTCTCTCGCCACTTCTCTTCCTCAGCGCTGTCGCGATTAGACTCAGTACGCCTGGAGATGTACTGTTTCGCCAACAGCGGGTTGGAATCAATGGTCGGTCCTTCAGGATGCTGAAATTTCGTTCCATGGTTACAGACGCTGAGACTCTTCTGGCGGACTTGCGGGATGAGGCACGCACCGAGGGGAACGCCGTCATGTTCAAAATGAAGGACGACCCAAGGGTTACTCCGATCGGCAAGTTCCTTCGCCGGTATAGTCTCGATGAGTTGCCACAGCTCTTCAACGTCTTCGCCGGGTCAATGTCTCTAGTCGGGCCGAGACCTCCGCTTCAACGTGAAGTCGATGACTATGAAAGTCACGTGCACCGCAGATTTCTCGTCAAGCCGGGCATTACGGGTCTCTGGCAGGTGAGCGGTCGTTCTAATCTCTCGTGGGAGGACACCGTCCGGCTGGACCTCTACTACGTTGAGAACTGGTCCATTACGGGTGATCTGGTGATCTTATGGCAGACTGCACGAGCTGTCGTGGCAAGCGACGGTGCATATTGAAGTCCCAGCGCAAACGCCACGCGGTATCCGTGCAAGAAGGTAGAAGCGGGGTGAGCCCGCTTCGTGCGGTTCTGACCGCATCGTCCGCGAGAGTTGCCGTGATGGCATTGGCTCTGGTGTGTACGGCAATCGCATCTCGTACGGTCTTTTCGAGTTCAGGGGCTGCGTTCTATGGCGCAGTCATGTTGGTCGCAACGATACAGACGATGATTCCCTTCGCTGACCTCGGATTGGGCGCTGTCGTAATGAACGCGGTAGCCCGCAGGCAAGGAAATGGCGCGGCCACGACCAACGATCTTGTTCGAAGAGTCTTCATGCTCCTCTTGTCAGTCGCGTGCGGACTCACTGCACTCGCGGTCTCCGCGTATCTCTCCGGGCTGCTGCGGACCTTCCTGGATTCTTTCGTCTCTACGAGTGCCGAGATGAGCTTGGCCTTCTTGATTGCAATAGTTGCTGTGGCCTGGTCTGTACCGCTTGGACTTGGGTACCGTATTCTGGTGGGCTTGGACAAGACCCATGTCGGAATCGTGATCTCAGGTATCGGACCGTTGATCGTTGTTTCATCGATTCTCTGTCTCGCTGCCGTCGGGAAGATCGACGGTTGGGCGCTTGCAGTTTGGCCGATGTCGACGCTCGTCGTAAATGCGATAACGTTCTTTACGGCGTTCCGATTGATGGGCAGTCGAATTTCACTAGTTCTAGCTGCCCCTTCGCGGGAGACTAAAGGGGCAAGACGATCGATACTGGCAGTCTCGTCCGCGATGCTAGCCATAAATATTGCTATGCCACTCGCTTATCAGTCTCATCGAGTAATACTTAGTCAATTCGGCACCGCCGATGCGCTTGCTCAGTATTCACTGGGTGCACAGATCTATGCGCCTGTTCTCAGCATCGTAACGATTGCGAGTAGCCCACTTTGGCCGCGGTTCGCTGCGCAGTCCGATCAGCCAGTTGCTCTTCGTAAACTTCTTCGGACGTCGACTCTTGCATTTGGTGCGGGAGGGCTTGTCCTGGGTTCGCTTATGGTCGGTGCTATCCCGCTCTATTCGTGGTTCGTTGCAGGAAATCTGACCTTCGTACCGATCCCAGTCGCGGTGTTGTTTGCGTGCCTCCTCCTGTTGAATTCAATCCTCTATCCGACTCTGATGCGCATGAACGATGGTCGCGCGATCCGATATCAAGCGTATGCAGCTGTTGCCGCTGCGTTAGTTGTCGTGCCGATGGCGATTGTCCTCACGCCCTTGCTGGGAGCCTCCGGCCCATTGGCTGCTGGGCTCGCCGCCATAGTTTTTGCTCAACTCGTTCCACTTTGGTGGGTTCTTAGACAAGAAACGCGACGGCTAAACGACGCATCCAAACCCTCAGGAGATACTGACGATGAATCTAAAGAGCACGGTCGCACAGGCGATGAAGCGGTCGTTCCTTCGTAGGTCACGAGTGGAATTTGGAACCGGTGTGCGGTTGAATGGCCTACCGCGGATATCGTCGCACCAAGGCTCTGCGATCTCGCTAGGTGATCGCGTTGTGCTGAATTCCCGCTGGAAGGCGAATGCCATCGGCGTTGCCCAACCTTGTACTCTGGTGACCACGTCGCCAAATTCCCACATCTCAATCGGCGACGACACTGGCATTAGCGGGACATCGATATCTGCCATGGGTTCTATCTTCATAGGCTCTCGAGTTTTGATCGGTGAGGGTTGCGTTGTCACGGACAATGATCACCATCCAGTGGATATATCCCCGCCCAGCGAACGCAGGTACACAAAGCTTTCGGCGGCGAATTCGCGCTCGATCAGAATCGAAGACGACGTTTTTATCGGCGCGAGATGCATCGTCCTTAAGGGAGTGACTATCGGTGCCGGGTCTGTGATCGGTGCAGGGTCGGTGCTGACAAGTTCGGTGCCCGCAGGAGTCATCGCAGCAGGCAACCCGTGTCAAGTCTTGCGCTCGCTGCGAGATCCGGTCTCGGGTGATGGTGAGTCCGGGGAGGCCCCCCTTGGGGATCCCGAGAAGGCTTCTCTCACATTTGTAATCGCCGCCTACAACGCGAGTAAGAGCATCGCAAACGCAATCGCTAGTGCAAATCGAATACCTAGCTCACGCGTAATTGTGGTCGATGATGGGTCCGAGGACGGAACCGCGGATGCGGCACGACTCGTCGGCGCCGAGGTCATTGTGCAGGCGAATGCTGGAGCCGCTGCGGCCCGAAAGACGGGTCTGTCGCACGTGAAATCCGAGTACGTTGTATTTCTTGACAGCGATGACGAAGTGACAGACGGTCTGAACAGTGCGATCGACCTTCTTCGGCTCGATCCCGAAACCGTAGTGGTCGGCGGACGCATCGAGCTAATGAACGCGTCGGGTCCGACAGGGAAGTTCGGCCCTAGACCTTCCGCTGAGTACAGCACCAGAGACTTACTAGCGACGCCGGCAAGCCCATGGCCACCTTGCGCGTCTGTGTGGCGGATGAGCGCACTCCTTGCTTCGGAAAAATCCGAAATTGATCCTCTGAACCCGCGGTATGCAGAAGACTACGAACTACTTTTGAGAGTGTCCATGGTTGGACGCGTGAGGGCAATCCCACTGGTCACAGGACGATATCGCGCGTTCGGAGGAAAGTCTAGTAGCGCTGCTTCGCTAGCTCTCGAGACAGCCGACAATATCCGTCAGTACTATTCACTCGCTATGGGCGACGATGCTCTTCCGATGGGGGCGCGAGAAATACTGCGCCGATCTGAATGGAGGGTCTTTCGAGCTCGTGTTGTCGAATTTGGAACGGTGCGTGCATTCACACTTGGGCTTAAGAGCCCACGCGCTTCGTTTCGGCTCGTGGTGATTGGGTCGGAAAAGCTGGCCAGGCGTGCCATTGGAGGTCGCTTCAAATGAAGATCGCTGTGACTATGACTTGCTTCAACAGGGTCGAGAAGACGATCCGTCTGCTGACAAGTCTCTTCGCCGATTTACCTGCGGATTGCGACCTTCGAGTCTTCATGGTTGACGATGGTTCTTCGGACGACACGGCCGGTGAAGTTGGCAAGCTGAACATGCCGATCGACGTGATCCAGGGAACGGGAAGCCTCTACTGGTCCGGAGGAATGAGGCTAGCCAGCGCATCAGCCTTGGCTTGGGAACCAGATTTCCTGATCTGGATCAACAACGACCTGAATCTATTCGACGGTGTCCTGTCTCGAGTCTGTGAACTGGCGCGGTTGGGTGCATTCGACCGAGAAGTCGGTGTTGGAAATGTTGTGTCGCCCAATGACAGTAGCGTTGTCTACGGCGGAAGATTTCAATCCGGGAGCAATCCAGTGTCATTCACCTTGTGTTCAGAGTCTGACTACGGCACAAGAGTTGAGACCTTCAACGGCAATTTCGTCATATTTGGAGCAGATCTATATCGACAGCTGGGTGGCTTTCCGGACAGATATCGTCACGCCTATTCTGATCTCGTGATGGGGCTCCGTGCATCTCGTGCTGGTTTTGGAGTGCGTACGCTGGCATTTCCTGCGGGTGAAGATGCAGGCAACCCTGGAACTGGAACCATGTTTGATGCACGCACGCCGGCTTTGGTCCGAATTCGCTTCGCACTTTCGGTGTTTGGTCTCCCTCCGGCGGATCATCTTCGATTCTGTGTGGAAGTCTCGGGCCCAATCAGCGGCATGATTGTTTTCATTAGATCGTATATTCGAGTGATATATCCCCGAGTTCTTCTCACGGCGGATCAGAAGTGAAGAAGAGATCGGGCAATGGGGTTCAATAATGGACGCAGTCTTCTCGCAAGTTGCTATTGCGCTCCTCGTATTGAGCATGAGCCTGATTTTTGGCGGTATCTGGGCCCTCAGAAGGCGTGCGAAGCGCGTTGGGGACCATGACTACCTTGGGCCGTCGTCTCCCGCAGCGGTGGGGCGGCACGACCGACGGAACTCTAGAAATGTTGGCGTGCTGATTGTCCTCAGCTGGCTATTTGGCTTCCTTACGAACCTTTTCAAAGTGCTTCAAGACGGGCGAGTCGATCGAATTGTTGTCTCCAATGACGCGGCTGCAACTGGCGTCGTTCGTGTCTTTATTTATTCGTTTCTGATTGCTGTCATCGTCCTAGCCGCGATCATTATTGTGGACAACGTATCGGCGGCGACCCCATCAACCAAGCTTTGGATGCTTGGTGTGGCCCTTCTTCCGTTCGTTGTTATCCTCTTTTCCGATCTTGCCAACGGTGAAAAGCCGGCGTCAGACGTAGCGGTCTATCCTCTCGTGGTCTTTGCGTTGTGGCGTGCTCGTGTTGCGTTCCGAACTCTGCGAGTACTCGGATGGATTACCGTCGTCTCGGCGCTCGTGAGCATCGGAATGGGGTTCGTCTTGCCTTCGATTGGCACGACTCTTCCACCGATCATTGGCGATAAGGTCTACTGGCCAACATTGCTGGCCGGGCCGTATAGTCATCCAAATGTGCTCGGATTGGCGCTGTCGATGGGTTTGCCGTTTGTGTTTCTCATACACAATCGATTTGCTCTGATCGTCGGAATCTTGAGCACGCTCTTCGCTGTCGGCTGGAGCGGAAATAGGTGTTCGATGCTGGCCGCCGCCATTGCAATCCTGGTATTCATGCTAGTTCGATGGCGACCGGAAACACGCCTCCGTCCGCTGGCAATCCTGGCCGTTGGGGCGTATTTGACCTGCGTGATTCCGGTGATGACCACCGACACAGCCGACTACAGCCTTCGAGGACAGATCTGGATTGAGAGCCTTAAGTCATGGCGAGACTCTCCGGTTTTCGGCCATGGCAGTGGTTTCTACTTCATGATTGGTCAGTATTCAAACAGCTTTGGTCCGACTGCATTCAACGGTCACAATGCATTTGTTCACCTACTAGCCACGGGCGGATTACTTCTGCTTGCTGCTGTTGTGCTCTTTATGGTCACCGTCTATCGAAGCGGGCGGAACCTGCCGGTAATGTATCGAGCCGTAACGATGTCATTTTCGATCATGTTGGTGTACAACGCTTGGTTGCAGAACACCATCACGTTTACTGGTCTTTCGGAGATTGGCTACATCGGATGGCTGCCAATGGCCCTAATCTTGTTCGCATCAGCGAAGCCATCAGCGCTGGCTCGAGAGGCCTTGGTTGACACAGAGGTGGGCGAAGCCGAGGAAATCCCCACCAAGCGGCCATTTCTCCCTGTCGTCGGGCGCTCCGAAATTGAGTCTGTCGTTTGATTTAGATCGTTTGATCTGGGGACCAGCGACACTAGGCGGAAGTCGTAAGCTCGTACGTACGGGATGCCGCCGGTCGCCTGTTAACGCCAGCTGAAAACAGGGCCAGAAACGCCAACTGAAAATTGGGCCACCAACCATTATGGAAGGTGATCAAATTGGATGATTGGGCAGAGATTCGCCACCTGCATTCGACGGGGAAGCATTCGAAGCGGGAGATAGCTCGGCTGATCGGAGTGTCCCGGGGAACGGTGGATCGGGCGCTGGCGGAGGATCGGTCGCCGACGTATCAGCGTGAGCCGACGGGGTCGAGTTTCGACGCGTTCGCCGGCCAGGTGCGGGTGTTGCTCGCGGCGACGCCCACGATGCCGGCCGCGACCGCCGCTGAGCGGGTGGGCTGGTCGGGGTCTCCGTCGCTGTTCCGGGCCAAGATCGCCGAGCTCCGGCCGGAGTATGCGGTGCCTGATCCCGAGGATCGGCTCGTGCACCCGCCTGGGTTCCAGGTCCAGTGTGATCTCTGGTTCCCGCACGAAGACCTACCGCTGGGCCATGACCAGGCTGCTGCACCGCCAGTATTGGTGATGACGTCGACGTTCTCCGGATTCATCCAGGCGCGCATGTTGCCCTCTCGGACGACGCCGGATCTGCTCGGCGGGATGTGGTCGTTGCTGCAGGAGGCCGAGGCCGTTCCGGCCCGGCTGACCTGGGACAACGAGATCGGCATCGGGCGCGGGAAACTCACCGAGCCGGCCGCTGAGTTCGCCGGTACTCTCGGCACCCAGATCAAGCTGCTCAAGGCCCGCGATCCTGAGTCCAAGGGCATGGTCGAGCGGATGAGTCGCTTCTTCCGGAGCCGCTTCATGTCGGGGCGCGCTTTCACCTCTCCCGACGACTTCAATCAGCAGTTGGCCGGGTGGCTGCCCCTCGCGAACAACCGTCTCTCCCGGTCGCGGCGAGGGCGACCGGGCGATCTGGTCCGCATCGACCGGGCGGCGATGCGCGGACTGCCGCCGATGGCGCCGGAGGTGATGTTCCGTAACAGCGTCCGGCTCCCACGGGATTACTACGTTCGCGCTTTCAGCAACGACTACTCCGTCGACCCGACCATGATCGGCCGGGTTGTTGACGTTGCAGCGAGCCTCGAGCGCGTGACCGTACACCACGACGGGGTCCTCATCGCCAGCCACCGCCGGAAATGGGCCCGGCAACTGACCGTCACCGACCCGACGCATGTCCTCCGCGCGGCCGAGCTGCGCGCCCAGTTCCAAGCCCAACGCACGCGCCGGCCCACGGTCACTGCCGTCGTCGAGATGGCCTCGCTGGCCCGCTACGACGAGCTCTTCAGTGTTGACATCGACGCCGCGCCGACCGTGTTGGCGGTCGCGTCATGACCGGGTCGGAAGCGGCGTCGCAGATCGAGTACTACGCTCGCGCGTTGCGGGCGCCACGGATCAGTGAAGCCTTCCGGCGCCTAGGCGACCACGCCCGCGACGCGGGCTGGCCCCATGAGGAATACCTCGCCGCAGTTCTCTCCAAAGAGGTCTCCGAACGCGAGGCCTCCGGGGCGGCGCTCCGCATCAAGGCCGCCCGGTTCCCCGGTCACAAGACCCTCGAGGACTTCAACTTCGACCACCAACCCTCCGCAGACCGGAACCTGATCGCGTACCTGGGCACGAGCGTGTTCCTCACCGAAGCGAAGAACATCGTCCTCCTCGGACCTCCCGGGACCGGGAAGACGCACCTCGCCGTCGGGATCGGGATCAAGGCCGCCAAAGCCGGCCACCGGGTCCTCTTCGACACTGCGACGGGCTGGGTGACTCGACTCCAAGAAGCCCACTCACGGGGCAAACTCGCCTCCGAACTCATCAGGCTGCGCCGTTACAGCCTGCTCATCGTCGACGAGGTCGGTTACATCCCCTTCGACCAGGACGCCGCGAACCTGTTCTTCCAGCTCGTGTCTTCCCGCTACGAACACGCCTCACTGATCATGACGAGCAACCTGCCCTTCACCCGATGGGGCGACGTGTTCGGCGACCTCACCATCGCCTCCGCGATGATCGACCGCATCGTTCACCACGCCGACGTGATCAGTCTCAAAGGCAACAGTTACCGGCTCAAGCAACACCAACCCGCCGCGACTACGGCACACTAGAACCACACGAGAGTGGCCCTGTTTTCAGTTGGCAGAAGTGGCCCTGTTTTCAGTCGGCGTTAACATCGCCTTACCTTTGCGGGTTGTAGAGCGCTTCGAGTTGGTCGACGACAGCGCTGATGCTGAAATACTCGTCTACGGCACGACGACCATTCGCAATCAAGTCTCGCGCCAGTTCCCCCTCAGAGAGAATCTTCGAAACGGCTTCGGAAAGCTCTTTGGGTGATCCGTCTGTGACCAGAGCGGCGCCTCGAGATTGGAGTTCTGGTGCGATACCGCAATCGTTGCCGATGACAACGGGTGTACCTACGGAAAGTGCCTCGAGCACAGTCATCGGAAAGACTTCTCCTCTGCTCGGTAGCACGTAGACGCTCGATTGGCCCAGTCGTGCTGCACCTGCTCCAGGGGGGATGGCTCCTTCGTAACTCAACCTACTGTCCAGTTTGTGCTCGGCAATGAACTTCGACAGTTCGGCGAGATCGCCCTCGTCTGGTCCGACTATGGAAAAGTGCGCGCTGGAGCCAAGGCCAATCATCAACCTTGCCATTTCTGCGAAAGCCATCACGCGCTTGCGAGGGTGCAGCCTCGCAAGGAAGAGGACGTCGTTCGACAAATTCGAGATTGGCGATGGCGTATTGGGTCCCAAGGCGGCGATCCCGTTCGTGATGCCCGCCAGCTTCGCTTGTCCCCCCGATACAGTAAACACACCCTGTTGTTCGCGTTGTGTGAGGTACAGGACGGCAGAAGCACGGTGCAGCACTCTGCGAATCGCGACCGCATCAAGGACCCGTGCTTGCAGGCGCGAGTCGGGCATCACCATGCCGTGAGTCTGCAGGATGACTCTTCTGGATCTTCTGAGTGCCGCCAAGGCTACGGGGACTGTGATGAGATCGCGCGAGAGATGTATATGAACGACATCGTAGGTAGTCAATGACCTTCGCACGTGTGATTGAAGTGCTGGGGAGACCAAGCCGCTGAATCCCGAGGGAAGTACCCGCCGTGTTGGAAAAAGGCGGACCGTTACTCCGGGAATGGCCAATTCCGCGATGCCGTCCCAGCCAGCGATTATGTCTACGCTATGTCCGCGACGGGCTAGTTCCTTAGCCTGTCCAATCGCAACCGTAAGTGGCCCGCCGAAGGCTCCATCATCGGAAACGTATGTGACTATATGGGCAATCTTCACGATGCTTTTAATCCTTGACTGAGGGAAATGGAAACCGAATGCCGACGACACTTCCAGATGGGCCGCTCACGATTGCATTGGGTGGGACGGAGCCGGATACGACGGACTGCGGCTTGACCAAGGCCGATCGGCCGATATGAGCGCCGCCAAGAATGATGCATCGAGATGTTACCCAAACGCCTGGTTCAATGTGGATCGGTCTAGTGATTAGTGACATGTCTTGTCGGTGGGCGTGGCTGCCTGTAGTCAAAAACGTCTCTTGAGATATCGATACATCATTGCCAATGAAGATCTGGTCCTGATTGTGAAACCAGACGCCTTCGCCGATCCAAGAATCTGCTCCGATATGCAAGTTCCAAGGGAACTTCACTCGTGTTCTGGGCCTGAAGATGACTCCAGGACCGATTTCGGCGCCAAAGGCTCGCAGGATCCGAGTGCGAAGACCGGAACTGATCTGCCACGGATTTGTGACAAAGAGCAACTCGGTGGCGGCCCATAGGTAGATGACAAGCTTGGGTCGGTTCCAGGCTTCTCTCTCCCCTGGAGCTGCAGCGAGACTAATTACAGGAATTTCAGCCGGATTCATATCGTCGGACGGACTATTGGGCATCTTGTCCTCGTTGTGCTTCGCGGATGGTGATCCCTCCGCGTGGCTTTAGGGTTTGGGTCAACACCGCAATCATAGAGCTCGCATTTGTGCGCAATGATCCTTGGAATAAACGCCGGTGGTGCGATCTGTGGAAGCTCCTGTCGTCGACGTAATCGCGTCACGAGAATGAAATCATGCTGTAACCCGAGAGGGGGGTGTTCCGAAATGACGCGGCACTATGGTGATTATGGGGTTCCGGAGTAACGCTTCCGGCACGGCGGATGAAGTTCTATCGGACTGTTCGTCTCCTCTTGCGCAGATATCCGAAAGTAGAAAGAAGATCTTCGTTGACCAAGCAGTCTCCATTGAATGTGCTCGTCATCGGTCTGAACTTTTTTCCTGAAGTCACCGGGATCGCACCCTATACAAGCGGGCTTGTCCGAGGGCTTGTTGACCGTGGTTTCAATGTCGATGTTCTGACGGCGCACCCCCACTATCCGGAATGGAAAGTTCATGCCGGCTATGGGGGACGTAAGAGAATCGATTTCCAAGACGGAATCCAGATCACCCGGTTGCCGCATTACGTCCCCGCCAAGCCCGAGGGCTTCAGACGTTTGGCTTCTGAATTGTCGTTTGGATCGCGAGTACTGCTTGCGCACTGGGGAAGGCCAGATGTGATCGTGATGGTTTCGCCGGCGCTCTTTTCGACCGCCATGGCGATGTTCAGGGCGCGGATGAGCCGTCGCAAACCCCCCATTAGCCTCTGGATCCAGGACCTCTACAGCTTGGGAATGACGGAAACAGGGACTGGCTCTGGTGCAGTTGCTCGTCTTGTTACCTGGGTTGAAAAGGTGACGATAGGAGCAGCATCGGGTGTCGTAGTAATCCATTCCAGATTCGCTCACTACTTGACTGAGAAGTTCGGTATTGATCCTCAGCAGATAGAGGTAATCGGCAACTGGACCCATCTCAAGCAGACCCCGCCCTTCGACGTCGCCGCAATTCGGGCTAGGCACGGCTGGGAGCCCGACGAGACCATCGTCCTTCACGCTGGAAACATGGGCGTTAAGCAAGCTCTTGGAAATGTTGTGAAAGCTGCACGACTGGCTGAAGAACAAGAACTCCCGGTTCGATTCGTCCTATTGGGGAATGGTAGCCAGCGTGAGTCGCTGGTTGCTGAAGGGCAAGGAATTTCACGACTGCAATTCATTGATTCTCTCGACGACTCAGGTTTCCAGGCGGCACTCGCCTCCGCAGATGTTCTGCTAGTCAACGAGAAGCTCGGCGTTTCCGAGATGGCTGTGCCGAGCAAACTCACTTCCTATTTCAATGCCGTTCGGCCCGTGATCGCCGCGACCGACGGCCAAGGCGTGACTGCTGGTGAGATCGGGGCATCGGGAGGCGGGGTCGTTGTCGACGCCGAGGACCCACAGGCCCTGGTTAACGCCTCAATCGCGTTTCGAGACGACCCGGTCTGGGCTGCTTCGCTTGCCGCAAGCGGGATGCGCTACCGCACAGATGTACTGGGACAAGAAGTTGCCATTGATCGATTTGCTCAATGGCTCAGGGGCCTGGCGTTGGAGCCTGACCGTATAAATGGTCTGACGCATTCGCAAGGCAAAGATGGAGGAAATTCATGACAAAGCGCGCTCTCATCACTGGAATTACCGGTCAGGATGGTTCGTACCTTGCCGAGCTCTTGCTCTCGAAGGGCTACGAGGTGCACGGGCTAATTCGACGTGCTTCGACGTTCAATACGGCCCGAATTGATCACCTGTATGTTGACCCGCACGACCCCGAGGCCAAGTTGTTTCTTCACTATGGCGATCTCAGTGACGGCAGCCGCCTTGTAACTCTGCTCGCCGAGATTCAGCCGCACGAGGTCTACAACCTTGCTGCGCAATCGCATGTTCGCGTGTCCTTCGACGAGCCCGAGCACACCGGTGACACGACGGGTATGGGCACCATTCGCCTGCTCGAGGCCGTACGCATGTCTGGTATTGAGACACGCTTCTACCAGGCGTCAAGCTCGGAGATGTTTGGGGCTACTCCGCCACCTCAGAATGAGGAGACCCCGTTCTACCCCCGCTCGCCGTACGGCGCAGCCAAGGTTTACAGCTACTGGATCACTAAGAATTACCGCGAGGCATACGACATGTTTGCCGTGAATGGAATTCTCTTTAACCACGAATCTCCGCGCCGTGGCGAGACTTTTGTTACTCGAAAGATCACACGCGCCGTCGCAGCCATCAAGGCGGGCAGACAGGATCATGTCTACCTCGGCAACCTCGATTCGATCCGTGACTGGGGCTACGCCGCAGAATATGTAGAGGGCATGTGGCGCATGCTGCAGGTTGACCAGCCCGATGACTTCGTCCTTGCCACCGGCGGAAACTTCACGGTGCGGGACTTCGTGGAGACCTCGTTTAGTCACGCCGGCCTCAAATGGGAAGATCACGTGCGCTTCGACGAGCGATACTTGCGCCCCACCGAGGTGGACGCTCTCGTTGGCGACGCCTCCAAGGCTGAGGCCAAGCTTGGCTGGAAGGCCACGGTCGACACCGCCGAACTCGCCCGCATCATGGTGGACGCCGACATCGTCGCGCTCGAGCATGAGGGTGGCCACTGGATCGATGAGGTCAAACTCGCGAGTTGGGGTACGAAGTAGTCATGGCGGACGACCGCGACCACGTCAAATTCGTGCCTGGAGTCCTGGACCGCTCAAGTCGGTTTTACGTCGCAGGTCATCGCGGCTTGGTCGGATCCGCGATCTGGCGCCGACTAGAGTCGGAGGGATTCACCGATCTGATCGGTCGGACCTCTGCTGAGCTGGATCTCAAGGACCGAGATGCCGTCTTCGCATTCTTTGAGGAAGCGAAGCCGCGTTACGTAGTATTGGCGGCCGCGAAGGTGGGCGGGATCCTGGCGAACAGCACGTTCCCGGTCGACTTCTTGAGCGACAACTTGCGGATACAGGTGAACGTGCTCGACGCAGCCCTAAAGTGTGGCGTCGAACGCCTCTTGTTTCTGGGATCGTCCTGCATCTATCCACGGCTCGCCCCGCAACCAATACGAGAGGACACCCTTCTCACGGGGCACCTCGAACCGACAAACGACGCCTATGCGATCGCAAAAATCGCAGGGATCCTGCAGATTCAGGCCGTTCGGCGCCAATACGGGTTGTCGTGGATCTCCGCGATGCCGACAAACCTGTATGGTCCCGGCGACAACTTCTCGCCGAAGGGGTCGCACGTCCTTCCGGCGCTCATACGCCGATACGACGAGGCGGCGCAGTCTGGCGCCGCCACCGTTACTAACTGGGGGACGGGCACTCCACGCCGCGAGTTCCTGCACGTCGACGACATGGCTGCAGCGTGTTTGCACCTGATGGAGCACTACGACGGTCCCGAGCAGGTCAACGTAGGCACCGGGTCTGACGTGACCATTCGTGAAATTGCGGAGACAATCGCGCGGGTCGTGGGATTCACCGGAGAGACTCTCTGGGACTCAGAGAAGCCCGACGGCACGCCCCAGAAACTCCTCGACGTCTCCAAGCTCGCAGACGCAGGCTGGACAGCCCAAATTGGGCTGGAAGAAGGACTGGTGTCAACGGTGCAATGGTATCGGGACCATGTCTCCTCTATTCGGCAGTAGGGGCGCTGAGGGAAAAAGGTGCGCACGCCCGCGAGGCGTGCGCTCGTTTTTGAGCCGCTCAGGTGTATGCAATGGAACGAAATGTTCACCGAATAGAAACACACGAACTGGAAACGGGCTGTGAATGTCCCCTAAAGTAGGGGGTAGCCTCACTCGAGGTCAGCCAGTGTCGGCGAAAAAATCACTTGAGCCACAGCAGGGATAACACCATGGCAAAAAAGACCCTCGCGGTGATTGCACTCGCAGTCTTCGCCGTTTTCGCAGTACCGGCCGCAGCTAACGCTGCAGGCTACGTCCCGGCAGCAAACGTTGCCGTTTCCGACAGCACCCCGGTTCCGGGCCAGGCTGTGACCGTCTCGTTCGACGGTGCGTCCTTCACGCCCAGTGAGAGCGTCTCCTTCGCCGTAACCGGTTCGGGCCTCGCCACTCTCTCCATCGTGAAGTCCGGAACGGCGACACTCGTCAAGTCGGCCACCAGCACCGGTGCGGCCAGCGTTTCGGTGACGCTTCCCACGGATGCGACCGGTTCCTACACCACCACCGCTACCGGACTGACGTCCGGCACCGTCGGCACAGCGACACTCACCGTTGTAGCTGCTGATAACGGTGCCACCGGTCAGACCCTCGCCAGCACGGGCTACAACACCCCGGTTCTTCTGATCTGGGCCGCAGCCGGCGCGCTCCTCCTCGGTGTCGCCCTCGTGGTTGTGCTCAGCTTCGTTCGCCGTCGCCGCCTGGCCGCGTAGCGTTTATTCAAGAGGCAACTTCTCCCGACACTGTGTGAAGTTGATCGCCCCGAAGTGAGACCTCGAGAAAGGCCTCGGACATCGTCCGGGGCCTTTCTTAACGCCGGAGGCAGGTCTGCTGCCATTCCTCACCCCGAGGTGAGTTCGAGTCTCGGTCCCGTCGCCGTTAAGCTTTTTGTATGGAGTTAGACGTATGAAGATTTCTGTCATTGGTTGTGGGTACCTGGGAGCCGTTCACGCGGCCGCGATGGTCGAGCTCGGGCACGAGGTTGTCGGCATCGACGTCGACGCGAAGAAGATCGCCCAGCTTGCCCTTGGCCTTCCCCCTTTCTTCGAACCCGGACTTCCGGAAATCCTGACCTCAGCCATGGCAACGGGGCGCCTTCGGTTCAGCACGGACATCTCGGAGGTCGCCGGCTCCCGGGTGCACTTCGTCGCCGTCGGTACCCCGCAGAAGCCGGGTAGTTACGCCGCGGACCTCACCTATGTGGATGCCGCCGTGCAGGCTCTGCTGCCGCACCTGGGCGAGGGCGACCTCGTTGTGGGCAAGAGCACGGTCCCGGTCGGGACCGCTACCCGTCTCGCGGGCATCATCGCGGCATCCGGCACCGGTGCGACTCTGGCGTGGAACCCCGAGTTCCTGCGTGAGGGCTTCGCGGTGAAGGACACCATCAGTCCCGACCGACTCGTCTACGGCGTTGCCGCTGGCGAGCCCGGCGAGCACGCAACCGCCCTCCTCAATGAGATCTACGCTGTTGCACTCGCGGCCGACACGCCCCTCGTGATCACGGATTTCGCGACTGCCGAGCTTGTCAAGGTTGCCGCGAACGCGTTCCTCGCCACCAAGATCAGCTTCATCAATGCCATGGCGGAAATCGCCGAGGTTACCGGAGCGGATGTCACCCAGCTGGCGGACGCCATCGGCTATGACAACCGCATCGGCCGCCGTTTTCTGGGCGCCGGCGTCGGCTTCGGCGGCGGTTGCCTCCCGAAGGATATTCGTGCGTTCACGGCCCGCGCAGAAGAACTCGGACGCGGTGACTCCGTGGCGTTCCTTAAGGAAGTCGACGCGATCAACCTGCGTCGCCGCCAGCGCGCCATCAACCTCACCGTTTCGGCTCTCGGCGGGAGCGTCTACAACGCGAAGGTGGCCGTGCTCGGTCTCAGCTTCAAGCCGCACTCCGATGACGTGCGTGACTCGCCTGCGCTTGACGTCGCCGTGCAGTTGCACGGTCTGGGCGCCAACGTGGTTGCAACCGACCCCCAGGGCATCGAGAACTCGCGAGCTCGGCACCCGCAGTTGACTTATTCCACCGACCTCGAGGAAACCCTTCGCGAGGCCGACGCCGTGGTCCTCGTGACCGAGTGGCCGGAATTCCGGCATCTTGACCCCGCGTGGGTCGGCGGTCTCGTCAAGAATAAGATCGTTATTGACGGGCGCAATTCATTCGATGCCGCCACTTGGCGTGCCGCCGGATGGACCTACTACGGCCTCGGCCGTCCGTAACGTCATCGGCGTCGGGTCCCGCAGTCTCTAGTAAGGAACACAGCACAGACATGACTACTCTTCCCCGACTGGTCGCCTTCGACCTTGACGACACCCTTGCGGCTTCCAAGTCACCGATCGATCCGCGGATGGCGGCGATCATGGTGCGTCTGCTCGGCGTCGTCGAGGTGTGCGTGATCTCCGGCGGCCAGATCGGCCAGTTCCACATGCAGTTGATCGATAACCTCACCGATGTCGACGACGCGACGCTCGCGCGTCTGCACCTCATGCCCACCTGCGGTACTCAGTATTACCTGCACCGCGATGGCGGCTGGACACAGATCTACGCCGAGTACCTGACCGAGGACCAGAAGTCCCGCGCTCTGGCCGCAGTCGAGGCCGAGGCTCGCAAGCTCGGGTATTGGGAGAGCGACACCTGGGGTCCGATCCTCGAAGACCGTGGCTCGCAGATCACCTTCTCGGCTCTGGGCCAGGCCGCTCCGGTGGCCGCGAAGGTCGCCTGGGATCCGACCGGCCTGAAGAAGAACACCCTCCGCGAAACCGTGCAGGAGCTGCTGCCTGACCTGGAGGTGCGATCCGGTGGGTCGACCTCCGTGGACATCACCCGTCAGGGCATCGATAAGGCCTACGGCATGAAGAAGCTCGCCGAACTCACCGGTGTTCCCCTTGACGACATGCTGTTCGTGGGCGACCGGCTCGATGAGAACGGCAACGACTACCCAGTGCTCGCGCTTGGGGTCGAGTGCTTCGCGGTCGAGGGCTGGGAAGACACCGCCGCATTCCTGGAGACACTGATCCCGAAGTTCGCCGCCGCATCCGTCTGAGCCTGCTCAGCAGGGCGCCAGATTCTGCACGTTGGTGCCCAGGCTGGCGAGGCCACCAAGAATCGTGACGTGACTCGACCTGAGGGTCGAATGACGGTCGACCTTCCCTCTCGACCTAAAGAATGGCGTACGTCAGGAGTTCGTGGACGACGGCGGCGGAGACGGAGTTCGGGCCGCCGAGGACGACGATGCGGGTGGGCTTGAGGCGGGCGAGTTCATTCCTGATTTCGTTCGTGATTCGGTCGCCCGGAACCAGTAGCACCGGCGCGCTGGTCTTGCCTGCGACGGGTGCTGCGGAGAGGGCATCGGGAAACGAGAACCCGTTGGCGATGTAGACCGTGGCCGCGCCGGTCGGGAATGCGGCTTTGGACACGGCCGCGGAGGTGCCGAATCGGTCGGCTCCGGAGATGCGGGTGATGGGGCCGGCGGTGTATTGAGTGAGCAGGGTCCTGACGTTGTCGGAGACGGAGTTCTCGCCGCCGAGCACGACGATACTGGCGGGTTTGAGGCGGCTCAGTTCCGTTGCGATCTCGGCTGGGATACCGTCGGCCGGGACGAGGAGCACCGGCGCGGAGTCTCGAGCGGCGACCGGTGCAGCGGAGAGGGCGTCGGGGAAATTGAACCCGTTGGCGATGTAGACGACCGGCACGCCGGGGGTGAACGCCGCTAAGGAAATTGCGGCCGACGTGGCAAACCGGTCGGCGCCCTCAGATCGGGTCACGGTCCCGGCAGTGAAGGCCTGCAACCCGGTTGCGACGGCTTCGGAGATGGAGCTCACGCCACCGAAAACGACGATGCGTTGGGGTTTCAGGCGCAGGAGTTCGGTTTGCACGGATTGCGGGATCGCGCCGGCCCTGACAAGGAGAACAGGGGCCTTGTCCTTTCCGGCGACGGGCGCGGCGGAGAGGGCGTCAGGAAAATTGGCGCCGCTTGCGATGTAGGCGACGCTGACTCCAGGTTCGAAATTCTGCGACGAGATCACGGATGACGTCGCAAAACGATCATCACCCGCAAGCCGGCTGATCGGCCCCGTATCACTGACCTCTGCGTCGATGTGGGCAAGGGTCGCCGAAATGCCCACGGTGATGGGTGTCGCTGAGGCGAGGTCATAGACGTTGTTGTAGTACTCCGGGATGAGGCTCGAAGCCGTGCCGTAGAGATCGAAGCTCACTTTGTAGGTGCCGGCTGTGAGCGACTCGAGCGAGTAGCGTCCATTCACGTCTGTGTTCTTCATCGTGAGTATTTCACCGGTGCTGGCCGCGAACACGCCGACCGGGACATCCTGTGCTGCGGACACGACGCCGCCCACGTTCTGGGTGACCGTGCCCGTAATGTAGCTGGTTGGCTCCAGATAGGAATCGGTGCCGGAGACCACGGTCTGGGGGCCCAGGACGAGTGGAGTCGCTGAGACCGCAGCGGTGCCGCCTCCATACCATTTGCTCACGACACTCGGGTCGTTGTCGTCGCGGAACTTCAGGGTATAACTCCCCGCGTGAAGCTTGTTAAGCGTGTAGCGGCCCTCGGAATCAGTCATAGCGGAGACAGACCAGCTCGGGTACGTCGATGACGCCGTGGTCACCCTGACGTTAGGCGCCGGCATCGCTGTACCAGCCGTGTTCTTCGTCACGGTTCCGGTGATCGCTGCGCCGGGAACCAGGACCGCGTTGATCGCCGAAACGGTGGATCCGGCGCCGATAGCAACCGGCGTTGCCGCTGTGAAGGTGGCGACATTCGGGTAGTACTGGGTCATCAGGTTGGCGTAGCGTGCGCTGAATGAAACCGTGTAACTGCCCGGGGAGATCGCCGAGAGCGAATAGTGACCGTCCGTACCTGTCTGCGCACTGAAGGAGTGTGGTCCCGACAGCAGGGTGACGGTGATATTCGGTGCAGCGGACTCCGTGCCGTCGATGCTCTGCATCACGGTGCCGTTGATCGAACCCGTGTTGGGGGTGGCCGGGACAGCGTTGGCCGGAGTGGCCGTACCGAGAGGTCCGAGCGCAAGGTAGATGGCAACGATGAGCGCGATCACGATGCCGCGGTGCCTCACTGCGGTGCCGCCCGAAACTGGTGCCGACAGAACGCTGGCCACTTCTCGTCTCAGCACGATGCCAGGTTCTCCACGTTGGCACTCAAACTGGCGAGGCCACCAAGAATCGTGACGTGACTCGACCTGAGGGAGTGCATGTCGTGAATGGTCTGCGCCGGGACGCAGTTTCCCGGCGTCAGAAACAGTGGGGAACGCGAGAGACCAGCCAACGGCACCCCCGCGAGGGCATCGGCGAACCCGGTTCCGTTCGCGAGGAAGGCCGTTCCACTGGAGTCGGAGGGCATGCCGGCAAAGAACAGGTTGTTCACCTGCCGGTTGGTGTCGTAGCGGTCCACCCCGCTGGGATGGAGCATCACCTGGCCCCAGCGGTCGAAGGACCCCAGCTGGGCGACAATCTTCGGTCGGATGGCATCGGGGCCGCCGACGACGATGACGTCACGAATCGCAAACTGAAAGCTCGTGAAATAGTCCAAGGTGTCTTGGTCGAGGAAAGGCAGGGAACCATCAACGAGCAGCACGGGCGCCTGAAACTTGGCTGCGGCAGGACCGATCGAGAGCGCGTCGGGAAAGTTGCGTCCGCTCGCGACGAAAATTCGGCCGCCTTCGATGTCGGGACCGAATGCGTCTGTGATGACCTTTCGGGAAGTCTCATAGCGGTCCCGCCCCCCGATGCGCACGACGTTCGGGTTCAGCCCCTGCAGGCGGCTGAACACTGCCTGAGAAACGGAAGCCTCCCCGCCGACCAGGACGACGCGTTGGGGACGGAGTCGAGTGATCTCTGCAGCGACGACATCGGGGACTCGGTCGGGCGGAACCAACAGAAGCGCTCCTCCACGATGAGCCGCCGCGGGGCCCGCACTCAATGCATCAGGCCAGTTGTAGCCGTTTGCAATGTAGACGACGGGCACGCCGGGCGCGAATCCCGACCGTGAGATGGCTACGGCCGTTTCGAGTCGATCCGGCCCGGAGAGACGAGACACCGCGGTCGTCCACGCGGGAAGTGTTCCATCGACGCCGGTCGTCGTCTGGCCTGTTTTCACCGGAACGAGCACGCTGCCGGCCGCCTGCGTGCCCCCGCCGTAGAACCGGTCGGCGAAGACGGGCAGACTGTTCAGCTGGGAGAACTCCACGGCATACGACCCGGCCGGAAGTCCGCTCACCGTGAAGGCGCCGGTCGGATCGGCACCGCCGTTGCTCACGACAGCGTACGAATTCGAGACCGGGTCGAACAGGTAGGCCGTGGCGATGACCTGGGAGAGCGCGCCATAGTCCGACGGGGCCGGGCCATTGATATGCCCAGAGAGCGAGCCGCCGTAGTTCATGGTCACGTCGACCCCGGTGACGGGAGTGCTGGAAGCGAAAACAGTCGTGCTTTCCTGCTGGTAAGACGTGTTCCCGAACCAGGTCTGAGCGTAGACGGTGTCGTTCGAGGTCACTGTCGAGACCGTCGCCACAATGCGATACGTGCCCGGCGGCACCTGGAGGGTGTACGCCGCGACACCCCGCCAAGTATCGACGGCGACGCCGGTGAGGGTATATGCGGTCACCGTGACGGAGTTGAAACCTGGAATCGGTCCTCCCTGAGGCGGCGGCGAAGGGTTGGTCCTGATCGTGCCACTGATCGAGGTTGCGGTCGCTGCGTGGGCGGGCTCGCTGACGGCAAAGCCGGAGAGCAGCGAGACCATCAGGGCGCACGCCAGCAGGGCGGCGATCCGCCCGCGTGGTGCCAACCGGATGCCTGCAGCCCGGAATGCGCGCATGTTTTCCCCCTGACATCGCTGCTCTCTCGAGGTGTGGAGGGTGAAATCACCAGGATGCAGCGATTCGTATCCTATGGTGGTGCGCCGCGCGCCGCTGTCCCCCAAAGGGAGCGCGTGCTATCGGCCGTGTGCGGTACGCGCGCGCGAGATCGGACGCTGCGGGATCCCGATCAAGATCGGGGAGAGGGGGGTCCGCGCGAGAACCAGAGCCGCGGCCCAGGGCGCGAGAAGTGCCACCAGGAACGTAATCGTCAGTCCGAACGGTGGAACCGTCGATCCGAACGGGGGAGTGCGCATCAGCCAGAGTACGGCGCTGTGGGTGAGGACCACCATGAGACTCACCTGAGCCAGTTGGGTGAGGCCGGCCTGGATGCGCTGCGAGAGCTTGGGCACGAGGACTTCGGCCAAGAGCAGCAATGCGATGCTGATTGCGATTGCGGTAGCCACGGACAGGACAGGGGTCCCGAAGTCGGCGGCCTTGAGGTCGACGAGGGAGGAGAACCCGGTGGCGATCAGGATCGCACAGACGACGAGTAAGACGACGCCCGTGAT
The DNA here is from genome assembly GCF_022760445.1 of Cryobacterium zhongshanensis. Classification (NCBI taxonomy): domain Bacteria; kingdom Bacillati; phylum Actinomycetota; class Actinomycetes; order Micrococcales; family Microbacteriaceae; genus Cryobacterium; species Cryobacterium zhongshanensis. Next base: position 461,800 of record NZ_JALGAR010000002.1, read on the forward strand.
GACCGGTCTCGAGAAACGATCCCGGGAACGGCGAAACACGATGCCGGCCATGACGAAGACGAGGCAGGCCAGACCCGTTCCGATGGCCTCCGGGATCGCGGCGAGTGCGCCGTGGGTGGAATACGCGACGGTCAAAAGAACGACAGCAGACGCCCACGGCAGCCAGCGGGGACCACGCTCCAGGATTCTGAGGGCGACGGCAACGACGAAAAGCGCCGTTACGAACCAGAACGCAGAAAATGGCTTCCCCACGTAGTGCCCTCCCAAGAGGATCGGCTGGAGTGCCCTGAGATCCAGCCCCTGCGGCTGCCCGGCCAGCCCGAGTGCGAGCGCGAGAAGTGTGATGAGCGCAAGCCACGCAGCGTAGGGGAGAAGCAGGGTTCGCGCCCTGTTCTTCGCCTCTGCGCCGGGGGTTCTCACCCGAGCTCGCCAGAGATAGCCGGTCAGGAAGAAGAAGATCGGCACGTGCCAGGAGTAGATGCTTGCGCGTACGAGCGGGATGTCCCAGGTATGGCCCGCCACGATGGCGATCGTGCCGACGACACGGAGTGCGTCGATTGCTGCGGATCGGGACGTCACAATTCTCATAGGACTCTAACGTGAGGCTAGCGGCGGAGTCCTGCAGCCCGGATGGGGAGCTTCAGGATCAGGTCGGGATTGTTGACCATGAGCTGTGCGAAGATCTGGGTGAAGTATAGCGGTCGCATGTGCCGAATCGACAGACGCTGAATGCTCGCGAGAGACACAGAAGTGGGGACCGCTTGCGCGGTCCCCACTTGTGTGTTCGAGGGGTGGTGCTAGGGGGTGACGATGTAGCCGGCTAGTTCCTTTTCGACGCTGTCGGAGACTGAGTTCGGTCCGCCGAGGACGACGATTCGGGTCGGCTTGAGGCGGACGAGTTCGTCCTTGATGTCGTTCGTGATCCAGTCCGCGGGGACGAGCAACACCGGGGCGCTCTTCTTGCCCGCGACGGGAGCGGCCGAGAGGGCGTCGGGGAAGTTGTACCCGTTGGTGATATAGACCGTGGATGCGCCGTCCGGGAAGGCGGCATGGGACACGGCCGCGGAGGTGGCGAATCGGTCGGCTCCGGCTAGCCGGGTGACCGTGCCGCCGGTGTACTGGGCCATCTGGGTCTTGACGTCTTCCGAGACTGAAGTGGCGCTGCCGAGGACGACGATGCGGCCGGGGTTGAGGCGGTCCAGTTCGGTGGCGATTTCGCTCGGGACCCAGTCAGTGGGTACGAGGAGCACGGGTGCCGAGTCCTTTCCGGCGGCTGGTGCTGCCGACAGGGCGTCGGGGAAGTTGTACCCGTTGGCGATGTAGACGACGGGCACGCCGGGAGTGAACGCGGTCTGGGAGATCGCGGCGGATGTGCCGAACCGGTCGGCGCCGAAGGTGCGTGTGACTGTTCCTCCCGTGTACGTCTTCAACGACTCGGCGACGGCATCCGAGACGGAGCTGGCGCTGCCGAGGACGACGATGCTTTTGGGCTTGAGCCGGAGGAGTTCCGTTTGCACGGCCGGGGGTATTGTTTCGGGCAGGACCAGGAGAACAGGGGACTTGTCTTTTCCGGCGACCGGGGCTGCGGAGAGCGCGTCGGGGAAGTTGGCTCCGCTGGCGATGTAGACGACGTCGACCCCGGGGTCGAAGTTGTTGGCTGAGATCGCCGACGAGGTGGCGAAACGATCCTCACCCGCCAGACGATCCGGCTTCGGGAGCGCGGTGGATGACAGCTCCGCGTCAATACCCGTCACGTTCTGCACCGAGCCGACCGTGATGGGTTTTGCGGCCGCGAGGTCGGACACGTTGTCGTAGAACTCGGGGACAAGGTCCGAGGGGCGCCCGGTGCCGGACACATACCCACTGAATCCGACCTTGTATGTCCCGGCCATGAGGGATCCGAGGGTGTACTTGCCCGTGGCGTCCGCGGTCGATTCTGTTACGAACCGTCCGCTTGTGGCGGAGTAGATGGACGCTCGGAGTGAAGTATCTGCCGAAACCGTGCCGGAAGCTTTCTGGGTCAATGTTCCGCTGAGGCTACTTGCCTTTTCGAGATTCTCATCGATACCGGAAACCGTTGCTTTGTCGCGCACCACAACGGGTGTGGCGGAGTCGAAGTCAGAGGCATTGCGGTACCACTTTCCAGACACAACGGTGGTGTCGAATGAGTTGAAGACCACCTTGTAGCTCCCCGCGCGCAAGCCCGGAACGCTGTAACGGCCGGAGGCATCCGTCGATCCATAGGTGACAGACTCCTCGTTGTCAGCGGCGACCACCCTGACGTAGCCGGAGGCCGATGGGACCGTACCGTTGCTGCCGGCCTTGGTGACCGTGCCCGTGATGGTCCCTCCTGCGTCGAGAGCCGCATTTATCCCCGATACCGTGGCTGCGACACCGACGGTAACGGGCTTCGCGGCCTGCCTGGTAGCGGCGTTGTCGAAGTACTCAGCAACCAGGCCGGAATTCTGCCCGTCAGTGAACTGGACGGTGTAGCTGGCGGCGTTGAGCGCTGATACGGAATAGTGCCCCGTGTCATCGGTCATCGCGTAGCCGTAGAGGTTGCCGTCCGAGGAGGAAGCGAACACGCTGATACCCGCGGCGGGAGACACAGTGCCGCCCACGTTCTTGGTTACGGTTCCTGTGATCGCGCTGCCCTTTTCGAGGCTCGCATCGATATTGGCGACAGTTTGCTGGGCGCTGAGGGAGATCGGCGTTGCGGTCTCGAAGTTGCTGGCGTTGTTGTACCACTCCGATGCCGTATCCGATGACGCGCCGTTGAAATTGAGTTTGTAACTGCCCGACGGAAGCCCGACGAGCGAGTAGTGGCCGTCGGCGTTCGTGGTGGTGCTCCCGAGCCAGTCTCCAGCGGCCGATGAGGATGCGGTGACGTTCACATTCGCCAACGGCGTTGCCGTACCCGAATCGTTCCGTGTGACCGTGCCGCTGATCGTCGCTCCGGTCTTCATTACTGCGTCGATGCCAGACACCGAGGCCGCGACACCCACGGGGACGGGCGTCGAGGTGGTCTGGTCGGCCGCGTTGTCGTAGTACTGCGTCACGAGGTCCGAGGCACTTGGCCCGGTGAATTTCACGCTGTAGCTGCCGGCCGGGAGGGTCGAGATGGAATAGTGGCCGGAGGCATCCGTGGTCGTGCTGTTGCCGAACCCGGTCGTGGCTGTGGACACCATCACATTCACATCCGCTGCGGGAGACACGATTCCGCCGACGTTCTTCGTGACGGTTCCTGAAATGGAACCCCCCTTGTCGAGGCTCGCGTCGATGCCGGAAACGATTGCGGCGTCGCCGACGACGACAGCGGTCGCGGATGCGAAGTCCGTTGCGTCCTTGTACCACTCCGAGAGAGAGGCGCTGGAATAGCCGTCGAAGTGGAGCTTGTAGCTGCCCGCTCGCAGTCCGGCAAGAGCGTAGTGCCCGGTGGAATCAGTGCTGACGGTCGCCACGAATTGGTAATCAGAGCTGTATGCGGTGACAGAGGTACGCGCAAGCGGGGTCGCTGTTCCCCCATCGTTCCGGGTCAGGGTGCCGCTGATCGTGCCACCCTTTTGGAGCTCGGCGTTGATGCCGGGTACTGTCGCGCCGACACCCACCTGCACGAGCTTTGCCGCACTCTGGCTGGAAGCGTTGTCGTAGTACTCGGGGATGAAGCTGGAGGTGTCGCCGAGGCTGAAACTAATGGCGTATGCACCCGCGGCAAGCGCCTGAATCGTGTAGTGCCCGTCAGCGTCCGTCCGTCTGCCGTAGAAGGTGCCCGCAGTCCCGTTCGTTGGGTAGGCAAAAACGGTGACATCCGCAGCGGGCGAAATCGTGCCGCCGACGTTCTGAGTCACTGTCCCGCTGATCGTGCTGCCTTTTTCGAGATTCGCGTTGATCGAAGTCACCGTGGAGTGCTCTGCGACGACGATCGCGGTCGCCGCGGAGGAGCTCACCGCGTCCTTGTACCATTCTGAAACGGCGTTCGTGGATTCGCCGTCGAAGAACAACTTGTATGTTCCCCCGGGAAGGCTGTCGAGCGTGTACGCTCCGTCAGCATCCGTTTGAACATTGTTCACCCAGGTGTTGTCCGCAGAGTATGCAGTCACGTTGACCTGGGCGGCCGCGATCTGCTTGCCTCCGTCATTCTGGGTCACGGTTCCGCTGATCGCCGCTCCGGTCTGCATCAGCGCGTCAATGCTGGACATGGTGGCGCCTGTTCCGATAACCACGGGATTTGCTGTGCTGGCCGTGGCCGCGTTCTGGTAGTACTGGGTGAGCAGGTTGGAACCCAAATTGCCGTTGAACGCCACCGTGTAGCTGCCGGAGCCCAGCCCGGCGATCGTGTAGTGGCCGTCCGCGTCGGTGCTGGCCTGGTTCATGTAGTTGCCCGTTGCCGATCGAACCGAGACTCTGACGTCCGGGGCGGCTGAGACAACGTTGCCGACGTTCCGAGTCACCGTTCCGGTGATCGTGCTGCCAGGTTCGAGATTGGCGTCAATGCCGGCGACGGTCGTTTGTGATGCAACGACGACGACCTTCGCCGAACTGATGTCGGCCGCGTTGTCGTACCATTCGGTTATGCCGTTGGCGTTGCTGCCCTCGAATTCGAGCTTGTAGCTCCCCGCGCGCATCCCGAGGAGGGCGTAGTGTCCCTCGCTATCGGTCCTGCTGTTGCCGACGGACGACGAACCGTCCGCAGTGTAGGCGAACACGCTGATGTCGGCGGCCGGGGCATGAGACGTGCCGATCGTGACGGTGCCGGTGATGGAGGCGCCCAATTCGAGGACGGCGTCGATGCCCGCTATCGCGGCGCCTGCGCCGACGACGATCGAGGTTGATGACGCCGAGTCGGGGGCATTGTCGTAATACTCGGCCACAAACCTGGCGTCCGACGAGGTGAAGCTAACGGTGTAGCTGCCGGCTGGTAAGAAACCAAGCGAATAGTGACCGTCGGCATCGACCGGAGCGTAGGTGCTCATCCCGTCACTTGGCGAATTCGTGTAGACGTACCCGCCGGCGTTAGGGCTTTCGACGCCGTCGCTGATCCGGGTCACGGTTCCACTGATCGATCCGGTCCTCGGATCGGCGGTTGTGGCGGCAGGGGCTGCGCTGGCGGGTGCACCCCCCGCGAGTGTTCCCAGTGCGAGCACCGCTGTGGTGATCAGGGCAGTGAAGACGCTGCGCTCTCTGATTCGCCGAAAAATGTTCCCCATGACAACCTTCGCGTTTCCAACGCGCCGAACTGCAGAATTCTGCGTGCGTGCGCGCGGAGGTTGCCCCCCGGTTTGAGCCTATCGGCGGCACGACGGCGGAATCCTGGGTTCAGGCATCTGGGCGCCCCCAGAACTGGTGCCGGAAAAATGAGCGGCACCCTCTCGGGCAGAGAAGTGGAAGTCCTGCAGCCCGGCCGGGGAGCTTCAGGATCAGGTCGGGATTGTCAACCATGAGCTGTGCGACGATTGAAGCGGCGGACGCTGGATGCTCTGGAGAGACACAGAAGTGGGG
>NZ_JALGAR010000002.1:467308-692868 GCF_022760445.1 Cryobacterium zhongshanensis
GTGCTGCCGACAGGGCGTCGGGGAAGTTGTACCCGTTGGCGATGTAGACGACGGGCACGCCGGGAGTGAACGCGGTCTGGGAGATCGCGGCGGATGTGCCGAACCGGTCGGCGCCGAAGGTGCGTGTGACTGTTCCTCCCGTGTACGTCTTCAACGACTCGGCGACGGCATCCGAGACGGAGCTGGCGCTGCCGAGGACGACGATGCTTTTGGGCTTGAGCCGGAGGAGTTCCGTTTGCACGGCCGGGGGTATTGTTTCGGGCAGGACCAGGAGAACAGGGGACTTGTCTTTTCCGGCGACCGGGGCTGCGGAGAGCGCGTCGGGGAAGTTGGCTCCGCTGGCGATGTAGACGACGTCGACCCCGGGGTCGAAGTTGTTGGCTGAGATCGCCGACGAGGTGGCGAAACGATCCTCACCCGCCAGACGCTCAGCCGGGGTCGAGACGATCGGCTGGTTACTGATCTCGCCGTTGATGTCGCCGACGGTCGTTCCGCTTCCCACTATGATCGTCCTCGCTGATGCGATGTCTGCCACGTTGTCGAAGTACTCGGGGAGGTAGCTCAAGGATGACCCCGAGCCGTATTGGTTGAAGCCGACCTTGTAGGTGCCGGCCATCAGAGACCCGAGGGAGAACGTCCCATCGGCGTTGGCGGCCTCGGCACCCACATAGCTGCCGTCGTCCGCCGCGTAAATTGACACCGGGAGACCAGCAGCAGGCGTGACGACATCGCCGACATTCTTGGTCATGGTTCCAGTGACGAAACTTGCCTCTTCGAGATTCACGTTGATGTCGGCTGTGATCGTATTATCACCCACAGGGACGAGAACGGCGGCCGAGGCACGTGCGGCATTCGGATAGTACTTGGAAACGGTGCCCTTATCGATCGAGACGAACTCGATCGTGTAACTACCGGCGAAGAGACCGTCGAGGACGTAGCGACCCGCAGCGTCCGAAACGGCGGACGCGTAACCCATCCCTCCGACGGTCGACGCCCAGACTCGGATGCCAGGTGCAGGCGCAGTGTTCACTCCGAGGTCTTTGGTCACGGTGCCGGTGATTGAGGAAGCGAATCCGAGTAGCGCGTCGATGCTTGTGACCGTGGCTCCAGCGGCGACGACGACTGGTTTCGCAGACATGAAATTACTGGCGTTGTCGTAGAACTCTCGATAGGAGTTCCCGTCGTGTTGCATAGTGAAGCTGAGGTAGTAGGTACCGGCCGGCAGCGAACCGATCGAATAGTGTCCGGATGAGTCCGACACAGCGCTCCCGGAGACGGAGCCCATCAGGAGCTGCACGCTTGCTCCGACTGCCGGCACGTTCAGGCCGCCGACGGTTTGGGTCAGCGTGCCGCTGATTGAGCCTGTTCCCGGATCAGCAACCGCACTGGCCGGTGCGGCTCCGGCGAGTGTTCCCATAGCGAGTACTGCGGTGGTGACCAACGCGAGAGCAAATCTGCTTGCCCTCGTTCGATGAAAAGAGTTCCCCATTGCTACCTTCGACTGTTCCAACGCGCCGGAACGGCATGGATGCCGCCGTGTGCGCGCGGAGGTATTCCCCCGGTTCGAGCCTATTGGGGGGTGCGGCGGGAGAATTCCGACTTCCGGCCGCTGACCATACCCAAAACCGGTGCCGCCAGAACAGGGGGTACCTGCTTGAGCAGCAGCAGTGGACCGAAGCGACACGATACGTCTGGATGAGGCTCAGTCCCGCTGATCCGCAGCTAGGCGGCACGGTGCCAGACGTTGGCGCAGTTGCAGACTTCGGTGTGGTCTACGAGTGCGTCCTGCTCAACGTCGACGTGACAGCACCGGGTCAGGCGCTGCTTAGTGAAGGGCCACACCCAGGAACCGCGCGTCACGCGAGCGTCGACGTTGACGTGATCGCAGATCGGGCAGCGGGGCATCTTCCGAACGCTACGCCGGTGGACTGGCCCTCTCCGCCGCTGTGGTACCCCAGTTCAAGTGCCCCCCGAATCACCACGCCCGGAGAAGTTAACGGGTCTGGTCGGGGTTCACGCGGGCGAAGGGGAGCCGCGCTGTCCCGATCAGCCGCGGTGAGAGCGGAGTGCGTTTGACTGCTAGTCGAGGGTCGCGGCGAACTCCTGCAGCCAGACGCGGAGGTCCGGGCCGAGGTCGGGGCGGTCGACCGCGAGCTGCACGATGGCCTTGATGTAGTCGAGCCGGTCGCCGGTGTCGTAGCGGCGACCGCGGAAGATGACGCCGTAGACGCCGCCGGTGAACTGCGGGTTGACCGCCATCACCTGGAGGGCGTCGGTGAGCTGGATCTCGTTGCCCTTGCCGGGCTTGGTGTTCTGCAGAACCTCGAAGATCTCGGGGCGGAGCACGTAGCGACCGATAATGGCCAGGTTCGACGGGGCATCCGCTGCGGAGGGCTTCTCGACGAGGCCGGTCACCTTCACCACGTCGGGGTCGTCCGTGGTCTCGACGGCGGCGCAACCGTAGAGGTGAATGGCCTCCGGCTCGACCTCCATCAGGGCGATGATCGTGGCGTTGCGCTTGCCCTGCTCGGTGAGCATCTTGGACAGCAGCACGTCGCGGTCGTCGATGATGTCGTCGCCCAGAAGCACGGCGAAGGGCTCGTGGCCGATGTGCATCTTTGCACGCAATACGGCGTGGCCGAGGCCGAGCGGGTCGCCCTGGCGCACGTAGTGCACGTCGGCGAGGCCGGTGGCGAAACGCACCTTGGCGAGGCGGTCCTGGTCGCCCTTCTTCTCGAGCAGGTCCTCGAGCTCGGTCATCCGGTCGAAGTGGTTCTCGAGCGCGTTCTTGTTGCGGCCCGTGATCATCAGCACGTCGGTGAGGCCGGCGGCGACGGCTTCCTCCACGACGTACTGGATCGCGGGCTTGTCCACAACCGGGAGCATCTCCTTGGGCATGGCCTTGGTGGCTGGCAGGAAGCGCGTGCCCAACCCGGCTGCGGGGATGACGGCTTTCGTTATCTTCGTGGTCATGCCACTCAGGGTATTGAACAAAGGTTACGGCGTCATTACGCGGTGATAGACGGCGTGTCGTCCCCCGTTTACGGGTGTTTTTGGGCCTTCGGTCCCCGGGACAGGGCTTGCGGCCCGAGCTATATTGTTTCCACCTGAAACGCACCGTTCTTGCACCGCGACTGCTGGAGGCCCACCGTGTCGAACCCGAATCGAGAATCGTGACGGAGGCGGCCGCTGTGCGCCAGCCGTCGGGGGTGTGGCGGGTCACCTCCATTGTGATCGTGCTCGTCCTCGCGGCGGCGGCGGGCGTTGCGAGCATCGGATCCATCGTCGGGCGCCTCTTCGACCTCAAGCTGAATACCCTTTCCGACCCGTTTCCGGCGGAAGCCGCCCGGCCACCGGCATCGACCGGGCTCGCTGCCGGTGCGCAGAACATCCTCCTGCTGGGCTCCGACACCTGGGACGAGGTCAATGGTTCGCTCGTGAATATCAGCAAACAGCGCTCCGACACCATCATGGTTGTACACATTCCCGCGGACCGGCATCACGTTTACGTGATGTCGATCCTGCGGGACAGCTGGCTCGACCTACCGGGCCACGGCCCGGACAAGATCAACGCCGCGCTCTCCTATGGAGGCGTGCCGCTCGCCGTGCAGACGATCGAGGGACTCATCGGAACACGAATCGACCACGTCGCCCTCGTCGACTACGCCGGATACAAGGGGCTCACCGACACGCTCGGCGGGGTGGACATCCTGAACCCGGTCGGGTTCCAGTCCTCCGCGAGCGACCACTATTACCCGGCGGGGAAGCAGCACCTCACCGGTGATGAGACTCTCGCCTTCGCGCGGGAGTGGCGCGCGTTCCCCGATGGGGACTTCCAGCGGGTGCGTAACCAGCAACTGGTGATGCGCGCCACGCTCACCAAAGCGATGCAGCCGGAGACGCTCACCGACCCCGGCAAGGTATCCGCGTTGCTGTCTGCGGTGCGCCCGTTCATTGCGGTGGACGAAGGCCTCAACGTGGACTACCTGACGGTGCTCGCGGGGTCGCTGGCCAGCATCCGCTCGACGGACTTCACTTTTTTCACCGCCCCGACGAAGGGCATCGGGGTATCGAGTGACGGGCAGTCGATCGTGAACCTCGACCTGCAGAAGTTCCAGACGGTGCAGCACGCGTTCCAGACCGACGCTCTCGACACCTTCGAACCCGAGTATCAGACTATGCAGACGGTGGCGCCGGTGCCGGTGCCGGTGCCGTAGCCGCTGCTGTGGAGGTCTGAAGCGCTCAGCGCGGGATCGGTGCCGGGAATTCCGCGGGTGGGCTTGTCGGTTCGAGGCTGTCGGAGGCCAGGTGCAGCACCAGCAGACCGAGCAGCACGCCGATGACGGAGCCGCTCGTGTTGGCCAGGACATCGTTCAGCGTGGCGAACCGCGCCGGCAGGAAGATCAACTGGCCGAGTTCGATCGTGCAGCTCGCGGCGAAGCCGGCCGCGATGCCCAGCCACCAACGGGATTTCCCGGCCAGGACCACGATGAACAGTCCCACCGGGATGAAGAGAGCGATGTTCGCCGTGAATTCGACCAGGCTGTAGCTCAGCCAGTGCGGGGCGCCGTGAGCGTGCACCCACCTGAGTAGCTGGCTGAGGGTGCCTTCCAGGCTGCCATCCACCGGCGTCGGCCAGAACGCGATGAGCGTGAGGAACAGTAGGTAAGCGGCGGCGAGGCCGATCATCCAGTGGCGCAGGCGGGGATGCCGGTGGGCGTTCCGATCGAGGTCTTGTCGTCCTCGGCGTTCAGCGACCGTGTCCAACATCAGAGCACCTCCCGGACACGAGCGGGTGAGCGACCGGTCCGACGGCGTCGGGTTGTGGACCACGTCACCATCGATCCGTCCACTGTATTCCTCCTCGCTGGTAACGCGCTGCCCGGCCGGGCGCGGGTTTGCGGGCCATCGGGGCAGCGGATACGGTGGGCAGGTCAGAATTGCTCAGGCCGGGGGCCCGAGATCGCGATTTCTGAGGGGTCCACGTGTGAGCGTGGCGGTGCGCGAGCACCGGAGGACTAGGTACATGAGCCGATCCGGCCGCGCCCGCGAACGGCTGGGCGCACTCTCGATCTGGCTGCTCGTGCTCGCCTCGATCGTGCTCTGGCCGGACGCGTTCGTGCGTTGGTTCCTGCCCAAGGACGCCCTCGCCGCCATTGCGGTCGTCTGCGCCGCGTTGTCCGGCGCGCGCGGACGACTTCCGCGCTGGTTCGTCGCCGCGAGCGCGGCGACGGCGGCCCTCGCACTGATCGCCGTGCTCCTGTCGGCAGCACCGGCCTCCCAGCTCTGGGGACGGTGGCCGCGCTACGAGGGCCTCGTTACCCTCCCCGTCTACTTCGGTGCGGTCTGGGCCGGGGCGCGGTTGTTGGGCCCTGGGCCCGACTCGGCGGTCGCAGACCGTGCTGGCGCCGGGGTCGAGGCGTCGGGGAGGCCTGTGAACCGGTCCCTTCCGGCTCGTGCGGCCGACGTGGCTCGTGCCGCGGCGCTGCTCGGGGCGTCGCGAACCCGCACGCTTGTGCGCGCAGTGGCCGGTGCGGCCCTGTTGCTGGGTATCGTCTCGGTGCTCGAGGCGTGGGGCGCCCGGCCGTTCTCCTCCGACCTCGCCCGCCCCGGAGCCCTGACCGGCAACGCAACGGACCAAGGTGTCCTGGGCGCCCTGTTCCTCGCGCTGCTCGCGCTTCCTGTACTGCGGGCGTGGATGCCGCATGGCGTTTCTTTGATCGGCGGCGCGGCATCCGCTGCCCGAACCAGGGTCGTGGCGACCGCCGTGAGCGCGCGCGAGCGTGCCGTGCTGAGCGTGGCCCTGGTCTTGGCGCTGGCGACAGTCGTTCTATCGGCGTCGCGTGCGGGACTCGTCGCCGCGGCCGTCGTGCTCGTCACTCTCGCGGTACTGGAACTCGCCCGACTGCGTCTTGCCCGGACCCGAATCGATTCGACGGAGTCTGCGGGCAGGGCGGGCAAGAACAGCCTTCCCGCGCGGGTTTCGGGCAAGAAGTCCGTCGGGTTGATTCACCCGGATCGTGGCGCGGGGCGCAGCGGAGGCCGCGGGCGGGGACTTCGCATTGTCATCGTGGCGGGCGGCGCCGTGGTGTTCCTCATGGGCGGGGCCCTTGCCGTGCCGTTCACCCGCGATCGCCTGCTCGGTGCGAGCCCGCTCTCCGGGTCCTCCCTCGCCGCCCGGTTCGCGTATTGGCAGCAGAGCCTCGACGCGATCGCTGGGCGGCCGTTCGGTGTGGGCGCGAGCGGGTTCCTGAATGCGAACGCCACCGCCTCGACAGGGGCGGACACTCTCGATTCCCCGCACAACTGGATCTTCCAGGTTCTGATGGCCGGTGGCGTCCCCTTGCTTCTGGTCGTACTGGCCATTTTGGTCTCGGTGGGCGTTGTCGGGGTCCGGGCCTGGCGTCGGGCCGCGACCGGGCTGGCGGATGCCGCCCGCGCCGACGTTCTCGCCGCCGCCGGCGCCGGTCTGGCCGGCTACGGGGTGGCGCTGCTGACCCACTTCACGGCACCGTCGACGACCCTCGTCGCCGCTCTGCTGCTCGGAATCCTGGTGTCACAGGCGCCCAGGGTGCGGGTGCCGTCTCCGTCCGCAGGCGCGGGCGCAGGCGCAGCACTGGGGCGAGGTGCCGCGAGCATTCGCTCGGTGCTGCTGGTCGCCTGGGCGGTGTGGCTGGTCGTGCTCGTCGGTTCGGATGTTCCGCTCGCCGCGGGGGTGAGCGCCGCCTCTCGCGGTGACGTCGCCGGCGCCGCGGCATCGTTCGAGCGGGCGCAGGCGCTGCGGCCGTGGGACGGCGATCTGGCGAGCATCGCGGCGCAGTCGTTCGCGGCGGAGGCCGACGCGCAGGTGGCGGGTGCCGCCGGGATGGCCGTGGCGTGGGCGGAGCGATCGCGCGCCCTGTTGCCGGGCACGGTCGCAACCGAGCGGGCGCTCGCGGTCGGGCAGGTCGGCATGGGGGATCTCACCGGCGCGCAGGCAACGCTGGCGGACCTCTCCGCCCGGGCCCCGAACGATGTCGCGGTCGCCGTGCAGCACGCGGTCGCCCTGTATCTGGGCGGCGACGCGGACGCGAGCGGCCGCGAAGTGCGTCGAGCCCTCACGCTCGACCCGGCAGACCCTGCCGCGCTCACGGTGCGCGACTTCCTCGCCGCGCACTGACGCTGCGGTCCCTGGTGTCACCCGGTGAGGGCGTCCACACCGGGGTAGAACGCCGAGGCGCCGATGGAGTGCAGCGCGACGACGAGCGGTACGCCGGCGCCGAGCGCCGGGTGTTCGGGGCCGAAGCTGTATGGCTGGCGGGCGTCGAGCATCCGCTGGGTGTGCGGATGCTGCGGGGACGCGAACAGCTCGTCGACCGCGCCCTGTTCGACGATGCGCCCGGCCTGCAGCACCGCGATGCGTTCGCAGCACTCAGCGGCGATGCCGACGTCATCTGTGACGAGGATGAGCGCGAACTGGTGCTTGCTCTGCAGGGCCCGTACGAGGCGGAGCAGGTCAGCGAGGGGACGTGCGTGCGCGGGGTCGGCGGGGATCGTGGCGATCAGGAGCTCGGGGTCGAAGGACAGCGCCGCGGCGACCGCGACCCGCTGCACGACGACGGGGGAGAGGTCGCCCGGGTAGGAGAGGGCGACGACGTCGGAATTGTCGAGGCCGACCCGGGCGAGGGCCTTCAGGGCGCGCTCCCGGGCGGCGGGGCGATCGAGCCCGAGACGTCGCCGGAGCGGGGTTGCGAGCTGGCTGAGGATGGTGCGGGTGGGGTCGAGAGACCCCAGCAGGTCGGGTGGGAGGTATCCAATGTTGGCGCCGAGGAGCCGGGCCTGGGCGCGGCGGTTCAGGCCGACGAGCTCCTGGCCGTTGAACAGGATCGACCCGTTCGTCACGGTTTTGCCCGGGGGCAGCAGGCCGGCGATGGCGAGGGCCGTCGCGGTCATGCCGCTGCCGGACTCGCCGACGAGGGCGAGCGACTCGCCCTGCATGAGGGTGAGCGCGACCGCGGACACCTCTGGTTCAGCGGCCGTTACGATGCGGCCGCGTCCGCTCGGACTGGTGGCGGCCACGGTGAGTCCGCGCGCATCGAGCAGGGCCATCGCCCGGAACGCGTGGGAGGGCACGGGGTCCTGGTCGGCGCGTTCGCACTGCGGAGTAGCGGACTTGGTTCCGGCATCCCTGACGGTGTGGTCACGTAAATGGTTCATGGCCGGGCCTATCGTGTTGCGTTGGTGATTTACTGTATCCAATTGACCGCAGATCTCACCGGTTCTAGAGAGATTCTCAGGAACGGCATAACTCCTGCAGATTCTGCCGAAACGGGTCGAAAACGTGCCCAGTGCGGGGTTTTCCGGAAATTTGCAGGAGTTATGCTCCGTGGAAGGCCGGAAAGCGGGAATCAGGCATGGTCGAACGAGGTTGGAACAGACGATGAAGACTTTGCCGATCAGCGTGCTCGACCTGGCCGCCCGCCCCGCGGGCGGCACCAACGCGGAGGCCGTGGCCGGCAGCGTCCGCCTGGCGCAGCGTGCGGAGGAGCTCGGCTACGACCGGTTCTGGGTGGCCGAGCACCACAACATGCCGGCGATCGCCTCGAGCGCGCCGCCCGTGCTGATATCCGGGATCGCGGCGCGGACGACGCGGATCCGGGTGGGGTCCGGCGGCGTGATGCTGCCCAACCACGCGCCGCTCGTCGTCGCGGAGCAGTTCGGCACCCTGCACGCCCTCTACGGCGACCGGATCGACCTGGGGATCGGGCGCGCGCCCGGCACCGACGGCGCGACCGCGCTCGCCCTGCGGCGGAGCGCCGAGGGGCTCGGCGTCGACGACTTCCCGCAGCAGCTCGTCGACCTGATCGGGTTCTTCCACGGGGGCATGGCCGCAGACAACCCGCTGCGCGGCATCACCGCCTACCCCGGGCTCGGCGACGCCCCCGAAATGTGGCTACTCGGCTCGAGCGGGTTCAGCGCGCAGCTCGCCGGGGCGCTCGGGCTGCCGTTCACGTTTGCGCACCACTTCGCCGGCGAGCACACCGAGGAGGCCCTCGACCTGTACCGGGCGCACTTCGAGCCGAGCGCGTTCCTGGCCGCCCCGCACACGATGATCGCGGTCGGGCTGATCAGCGACGACGACCCCGAGGTGGTGCGGCGGGAGTCGCTGCCCGGGCTGATCACCTTCCTCCGGATGCGGCAGGGCAAGAAGCCCGCCCCGGTGTCGCTTTCAGAGGCGCTCGCCTACCGGTTCACCGAGCACGACCTCGCGTTCGTGGCCTCCCGAAACCGCCGCCAGGCCGTGGGCACCCCGCCCGAGGTGGATGCCCGGCTCAGCGCGCTCCTCGCCGCCACCGGGGCCGACGAGCTCATGCTCAGTGCGCAGTCCGCGACACTGGCCGGGCGCATCCGCTCGCTCGAGATCGTGGCCGCCCTGCGCGCCGACCCTGCGGAGCCCGCCGCGGCATAGCGCGGGTGCGTGAGGTGTCGCAGATCGAGGTTCCCCGGGCCTGCGAAGGTCGATAGGCGACACCTCAGCGCCGGGTCCGGCGCTGGCAGCGCGGCATAATACCCCTGTTCGGGGAAGAAACTGAGGGGTAGTCACGTCCCGCTGACCGGGATTTACTGACTGGGCCGTCCCCACCCGAACCGGGGCGGCACGGGCAGGTTGCTATGGACGCGCCACACCACCGGTCGTGGTTTCGCCGAGCGGTCGACCGGTGCGCCCGGGTGGCCGGGGCCGTGAGCCTCGTGCTCGTCGCGGCGACGCCCACGCTCGCCGCCGCCCGCATCACGGCGGATGCGCCCCCGCCCGACCCCGCCTCCGCGTCGGCGGCCGTCGCGCCCGGCTCCGGCACCGCGTCGGCGTCTGGTGCTGCTGTCGGCTCCGCTGTCGGCGCTGCCGTCGGCTCCGGCCGGTACGCGAACCTGCAGCGGACACCGTTCCGGTCGAGAGTGACCTTTGTACCGGTCACTCTCGACCGGAAAGGTGCCTCTCGCGGTCTCGTCGAGTGGCAGTCCCCGCGGCAGGGGCTCGCCGGGGCGGTCGCCCGGCTCGCGTTCGGCGCCACGCAGTCCGCCGCCGCGCAGACGGATCGGATCGCGGAAGCCGTGCGCATCGCCGAAGTCGCCCGCGTCGCGGAAGCAGCGCGGGTCGCGGAAGCCGCCCGGGTTGCCGAGGTCGCCCGCGTCGCGGAGGAGGCGCGGCTCGCCGCGGCCGCGGCCGTTGCTGCCGAGGAGGCGCGGGTCGCCGAGGCCGCGCAGGCCGCTGCGGATGCGGAAGCGGCAGCATCCGCCGCCGCGCAGGGCGCGCCCAGCTACACGAAGTACGTCTGGACGAGCGGCTGGCAGGCCGAGATCGACAGCTGCCAGGGCGCCGTCGACCTCAGCGGCAACTACGGAGTCGCGGTGATCGCCGAGCACTGGTCGTGCGGCGGCTCGCACTTTCCGGCGGACGGCACGATCATCGCGCTGACCGGAGTGCGGTCGGGCACCTACCGGGTCGGCCCGGTCGTCGCGATCCTCAACGCCAACACCGAACGCACCGACGCCATCCCGCGCGGCTACGACCTGCTCTACCAAACCTGCATCAACGGCTCCAACGCGACCATGTCGTTCACCGAGCTCACCCGGGTCGGCTGACCGCCGCATCCGCCCACGCAGGTGCGACCGATATTGTTGAGGTGACCAAACCGTATGCGCCCGCGCGCACGGTACCCGGCCTCCGCCGACGTTCCAGTGCGTCGTTCGGCCGGCGATGCGCTCCGCATCGACCAGCGGCCCATCGAAAGAAAAAGGGCATGACGCAACCAGCCACGGCGCCGACCGACGGTGACCCCGATGGTCCCCGTGGTAACCGCGGTGTGCGTGACGCCGACAATCCCGCGGGAGCGACGCGCGCGGAGATCGCGCGCCGTCTCCGCCTCGAGGCCGCGGCGATGGACCCCTACGCGGTCGTCCTCACGTCACTCGAGGACGGCATCGGGCGGTGGCTGGAGCTGGGTACCGGGGAGCACACCCGGGTGGCTTTCGCCGAATCCGCCGAGTACATCTATCCGAAACAGGTCGAAGCCCGCGGGTCGACGAACGCGACCGCCGTTGAGTTCATGGTGGAGAACGCGGCGGGCGACGAACGTCGCGCGGGACGCCCGTACACGGTGGCCATGGGCGACCGGTTCAGACTCGCGACGGACGTGCAGGTGTTCGAGTGGATCGACGCGAGCCTGAACGTCGGCCGGTCATCCGAGCGCCCGCCGTTCAAGCGCCTGGTCATGTGGTGGTTGGTCAGCGCCGTGGCAACCGTCGCGACGATTTCGCTCTATGCGCTCGCCGACGTGGGGGCCAACGCCGGCGGGTATCTCGGCGTCATCGCCGGTGCGCTCGCGATCGTCTTCGGTGCCTCGGCGACCATCCAGTGGAATGTCCGGAGCTCGGTGCGCGATCGGAGAGCGGCGTTCGCAACCTGGCAGGTGGCACGGGACGCGCAGCTCTCCGTGATCTACGCGCGAGAACGCGTCGACCCCGAGGCCCCGGAAGCGGTCGTCGACGACGACACGCCCCCGCTCCCGGAACCCTCGGGGTCACCAGACGGGCGGATGCCGCCGCTCTAGAAGCGCGCGTCGACCCGTTTTCCCTGATGCCCGCACCGGTTTTGGCAGGCCGCGCCTGTTTTCCCTGACGCCGGCGCCGGTTTCGGCAGGCCGCGCCCGAAACGGCGGTAGCGGTCTGCGGAAACCGGCGCGGCGGCGAGGGCGGATGCCGCCGCTCTAGAAGCGCGCCTCGACCCGCTTGGGCAGCACGAAGACGAGCAGCAGGGCCAGCACGCTGAACGCGGCGCTGACGGCCATCGCATCCGTCGCAGCACTCGTGAATGCGGACGCGAGCGCGTCCTTCCCCGGCCCGGTGACGACGAGGTTGCCGAAGAGCACGCTGCCGATCACGGCGATGCCGGTGGCCGCACCGACCCGCTGCATCACGCCGACGACACCGCTCGCGGCGCCGGCCTCCGCACGGTCGACCGTCGCGACGATGAACTGCGCGTTCGGGGCGATGAAGAACCCGCTGCCGAGTCCCGCGATGAGCAGCGGCGGCAGCAGCTCCCAGTTAGTGATCGACGGCCCGATCAGGAGCAGCGCCAGGTAGATCCAGATCAGGCCGATCGTGACGAGGGTCACGCCGATCACGAGCACCGTGCGGCCGAGCCGCTGGGCCAGCCGGTTGCTCTGCGAGGCGCCGACGATGTTGCCGATCGCGAACGGGATGGAGACGAGCCCGGACTCGAGCGCGGTGTGGCCGAGACCGGCCTGCCAGAGGATCGAGATCGTGAAGAAGATGCTCGTGAACGCCGCGAAGTAGACGAGGGCGAGCACGACGCCACCGGAGAACGCGGGGTGCGAGAACAGGTGCGGCGGCACGAGCGGGCTCTTGCCGCGACGGGTGTAGGCGACTTCCCAGGCGCCGAACGCGACGAGCAGCACCGCGCCGAGCGCGAGGGTGAGGTACGTCCAGAGCGGCCAGCCCTGGTCCTGGCCCTCGATGAGCGGCACGAGCAGGGCGACGAGGCCGCCGGAGAGCAGCACGAGGCCGACGAAGTCGATGCCGGAGCTCGCCTTGTTCGGGTCGCGCTCGGCGCCGGAGGGGAGCATGAACACGGCGGCGACGAGGGCCACGATGCCGATCGGGAGGTTGACCCAGAACACCAGTCGCCAGCCGTTCTCGTCACCGAAGGCCTGGATGATCAGGCCGCCGAGGATCGGGCCGAGCGCGGTCGAGACGCCGATGACCGAGCCCATGATCGCGAAGGCCTTGCCCCGCGCCTGCGGCGGGAACACCAGCTGGATCACGGCCGTGACGGCGGGCACGAAGATGCCGCCGGCAAGGCCTTGCACGACGCGGGCGATGATCATCTGCAGGTCGTTCTGCGCGAGGCCGCAGGCGAGGCTCGCGAGGGTGAAGAGCGCGAGTCCGGTGAAGAAGACCCACTTGTGGCCGATCCGGTCGCCGAGCCGCCCGGCGGGGATGAGCGCGAGGCCGAACGCGAGCGCGTACCCGGAGATGATCCAGGACAGCGTCGCCTCGGAGGCGTTCAGGCTCTCGCGGATGGTCGGCAGGGCGACGTTCACGATCGTGGTGTCGAGCAGCGCCATGAACATGCCGGCGAGCAGCACGATCAGGGCCTGCCAGGCGTGGCGGGGGATCACGACGGGGGGTCGGGTGCCGGGCGTGCCGGCGCCGGCGGGACCGCCGGCGGTGCCGCCAGTGGTGGCGGGAGCGTTGGTGTCTGACATGGTCAGTCGGCCTTTCGGGCTAGTTCGTCCGCGACGATGTCGGGGAGGACGGTGACGAGGTGTTCGTGCCAGGCGATTTCGGCGCGCAGGCGGGCCGCCTTGTGCTGCATGACGAAGGCTTCGCTGGCGGTGAGATAGGGCAGGGCGTGGGCCGTGGTGGCCTCGGAATCGGTGAGCAGGGCGCGCAGCGCGAGCAGGCGTGCCTCGATCATCCGGGGGAGTTCGTCGAGTAGTTCGGGGTCGAGCCGGGTCATGGCGAGGTCGAAGGGGTCGGGCTTGAGCACGATCGTGCGCAGCCCGTCGAGCCGGAGGGCCGCGAGGTCCCGGCGCCCGGCATCCGAGATCTCGTAGACCTGCCGCTCGGGGTAGCGGCCCGCGCGTTCGACGCGGGCCACGTGGATCAGCCCCTCGGTCGCGAGCCGCTTGATCGCGCCGTACACCGCGCCGACGGAGATGTCCGTCCACATGTGCACGTGCTCCTCCTCGGCGAGCAGCCGCAGCTGGTGCCCGTGCATCGGCCCCCGCTCGGCGAGGGAGCCGAGAATGAACAGACGGATCGAGGACATGCGCTTACTCTCGCATGAGTAGTCTCGCGAGTCAAGGCCGAGGGTGATGCGCAATTCCCGGCGGATGCCTCCCGTGCGCACAGCAGAAAACCCCCACTCTCGCGAGTGGGGGTTTCTGTTTCTGTGTTGTGCTGTCGGGGTAACAGGATTTGAACCTGCGACCTCGTCGTCCCGAACGACGCGCGCTACCAAGCTGCGCCATACCCCGATGGCCCGTAAGCCTTGTCAAGTATAACCCCATGCGCACGGATGCTCGGTGCACCCTCCGAACAGATCCCGCGCTCGCCGCGCCGCGGCATCCGCTCTCGCCACCGCGCCGGTTTGCGCAGGCCGCTACCGCCGTTTCGGGCGCGGCCTGCCGAAACCGGCGCGGGCGCAGGGGGAAAGGGGCGCGGCCTGCCGAAACCGGCGCGGGCGCGGCCGGCTACGCGGAGGCGGTGAGGGTCAGCAGGGTCGCCTCGGGCGGGCAGGCGAAGCGCACCGGGGCGTAGATCGAGGTGCCGAGGCCGGCCGAGACGTTGAGGTACGCGCTGCGGAGCCCGGATCCCCAGAGGCTGAGCCCCTTGACCTGCGACCGGGGAATGTCGCAGTTCGTGACGAGAGCGCCGAACCCGGGGACGCAGACCTGGCCGCCGTGGGTGTGTCCCGCGAGGATCAGCTGCGCGCCGTGGTTCACGAACGAGGTGAGCACCCGGCGGTATGGCGCGTGCGCGACGCCGATCGTGACCGTCGGCCGCGGCTTGCGGTGCTCCGCAGAGTCCGGCCAGGTCTCGTCGCCGAGCGGGTCCTCGCCGCGGAGGTCGTCCACGGCCCGGGTGATCAGGTCGAGGCGGTCGCGTCCGATGTGCGGATCGTCCACGCCGAAGACCTCGAGGTGGGTGCCGTTGATGTCGAGGGACTCCGCGGCGTTGTTGATGTCATTCCAGCCGAGGTTCGCGAAGATCCCGTGCAGCCGGTCGGTGTCGAGCCGGTTCTGCGGGGCGGCCTTGAGCAGCGACGGTCCGCCGAAGTACCGGAACGGGTTCTTCAGCTGCGGGCCCCAGAAATCGTTGGAACCGTTGACGAAGATCCCGGGGATGCCCGCGAACGGCTCGAGTGTGTATGCGAGGGCGTCGAAGGCATCCGTGTGCCCGAGGTTGTCGCCGGTGTCGACGACGAGGTCGGGCTTCAGCGCGGCGAGGCCGCGCACCCACTCCTGCTTGTCCTTCTGCCAGGGGGCGAGGTGCAGGTCGGAGATGTGCAGCACGCGAATCGGTGCCGAGCCGGGGGCGAGCACGGGCACGGATGCCTCACGCAGGGTGAACATCCGGCGTTCGAGCAAAGACCCCCAGGCGAACGCGCCGGCACCGGTCGCGGCTAGCGCGCCCGTGCCGACGAGGAGGGCCTTGGCCCCGGTGCCGAGGGCGCTCATCCGCCCGCCTTGGGCGTGGCCGCGAGCTTTCCGATCACGATCGTGATGGTGTCACCGGGCTTGGCGCCGGTCCCAGCGGCCGGGGTCATCGAGACGACCTTGCCCGCCTGTGCGGGGTCGGACACGGCGGACTCGTTCTTGACCACCGCGAAGTTGCCGAGCGTCGTTCTCGCCTCGCCCTCGCTCTTGCCGACGACGTCGGGGACCACGACCAGCGCGGCATTGCTCGTGAACACCGTCACGGTCGAACCGCGGTTGGTGCTGGTCCCGCCGGCCGGGTCGGTCTTCGCGACCGTGCCCGCGGGGAGCTCGGAGTCGGTGATCCCGCCGTTGATGAACAGGAATCCGGCGGCCTCGAGGGTGGTCTGGGCTTCGGCGATGCTCTTGCCGCGTAGGTCGGGGATCGGGACCTGGACGGCGTTGACGATGGCGCCGGAGGCGACCGGGAAGGCGTCTCCGCCGTACTTGGCGTTGGCGACGCTCATCACGTCCGGCCACATCCGGTGCCGGGCCGTGGCCGCGGTGCCGCTGTCGAACCGGGTGGTGCGCTGGTCGCGGTCTCCGGTGACGCTCATCACGCCGACGACAGTGGCGACCTTGGTCGTCGCACCGCTCATCCAGGTGTCCTTGTTGCCGTCCGTGGTTCCGGTCTTACCGATCATCGGCACCTTCGGGCTCGTGGCTGCGTTTGAAGCGGTCGCCGTTCCCCTGGTCATGACCTGCTGCATCGCGGTCGTCATGCCCGCTGCGACGGCGGGATCGACGGACTGGGTGCACGTGCTCGCGGGCACCGGGATGGCGGTTCCGTCCGTGCCGGTGATGTGGTCGATCACGATGGGGCTGCAGGTGGTGCCCTTGTTGGCGATGCCGGCGAAGGCGACCGCCATGCTGAGCGGCGCGACCTCGTTGGTGCCGAGCACCGCGGAGGCGCCCTGCTCGAGTGGCGCGCCGTCGGCCCGGGTCACACCGAACGCCTCCGCGGTCTTGCGGATGCCGCACAGGTCGAGTTTCTTGGCCATGCCGATGAAGCCGGTGTTGATCGACCCGATCGTGGACTCGAGGGCACTGTAGTTCGCGCCGGCCTCACCAGAGTCGTTCTTGGGGTTGTACCCGGGGAAACTCACGGTGCCGCCGGTGGCGCAGCTGTCCCGGAAGGTGCCCCAGTTGGCCTTGCGCCGGGAGTCGACGCGTTCGTTGAGCGAGTGACCCTCGGTGAGCCATTCGGCGAGGGTGAAGACCTTGTACGTCGATCCTGGCTGGAAGCCGTGCGAGCCGCCCTGGTCGACGTTGGTGTTGTAGTTGATGCCGGTGTAGTTGGCTCCGGTGGCCTGCACGGCCGGGTCCTGGCTGTAGTCCTTGTTCTGTGTCATCGCGAGCACCTTGCCGGTGCCGACGCCGACGCTGACGATCACGCCACCCACGTCCCAGCCGGGGTAGGTGTCGGGTACATTGGCCTTGATCGTGGTCTCGGCGGCGTTCTGGAGGTCCAGGTCGAGGGTTGTGTACACGTTGTAGCCGCCGCGACGGAAGTTCGCGAGGCGCGTGGCCTCATCCGCTCCGAAGGTCGTGTCGTTCTGCAGGGTGTTCACGACGAGATCGCAGAAGTACGCGCTGCCGGCGGCGGTCTGGCATCCGGTCGAGGGCTCGTGGATGCTCGGCTCGATCGGCGAGGCGATTGCGGCGTCGTGGTCGGCCTGGTTGATCTTGCCGTACTTGAGCATCTCGTCGAGGATGTAGTCGCGGCGGTCCTTGTTCGCGGCGTAGCCGTTCGCGGCGCCGTTGGTCGCGCTGTCCGGCTGGTCGAGCTGGAACTTGACCGGGTTGTTGACGATCGCGACGAGGCTCGCCGCCTGCGGGAGCGTCAGCGTCAGCGCGGTCGCGCCGAAGTAGTACTCCGCGGCCGATTCGATGCCGTAGACGGTGCCGCCGAAACCGGTGATGTTCAGGTACGAGCGGAGGATGTCGTCCTTCGCGTACTTCTTCTCCACGCCGATCGCGAGCCGCATCTCCTTGAGCTTGCGGTCGGGAGTGGTTGCGGTCGCTGCGTCATAGCAGTCCGACTTCTTCTGCGCATCCGTGAGCACTTCGCACTTCTGCACGAGGACGTTCTTCACATACTGCTGCGTGATCGAGGAGCCACCGCGGGTGCCGCCGCCGGCGAGAGTGGAGACGAGTCCGCCGACGGTGCCCTGCAGGTCGACGCCGCCGTGGTCGTAGAACCGGGGGTCTTCACCGGAGGTTGCGGCGTCCTTGACGAACTGGTTGATCGCGTCGGACCCGACCTCGACCCGGTTCTGGTCGTAGAACGACGCCAGAAGTGCCTCGGATCCGTCGGAGCGCGTCGCGTAGATGTTGCTCTTCTGCGAGAGCTGGTCGATCTTCAGATAGTCCGGCAGGTTCTCGAAGACGTTGATCGTGTTCGTCGCAGCCATGCCCGACAGAGCGAGAGCGGGAGTCACCGCAGCCGTCACGAGAACACCGACGATTGCACTCATTCCAACGAAACCCAGGAGACCGCCCAGGGAGCCGCTGACCGTTCGATTTTTGGCAGACATACAATTGAGCGTAAGGGACAAATCTGAAAAACCGCCTGAATCGGAGTCTTATGCCTGCCTGGGAGTACCTCACCACCCCGCTGATGATCCACAACACCGCCGCCATCCTGAACAGCTGGGGATCGGACGGCTGGGAGCTCGTCCAGGTCGTGCCCGGGCCGGAGGGTGGCCTCGTCGCCTACCTCAAGCGCCCCGTTGTGAAAGAGGCCTGAACATGTCGATGATTGATGCGCGTCTCGCCGAACTGGGAATCGAACTGCCCAGCGTGGTTCCCCCGGTTGCGTCCTATGTTCCCGCCGTCGTGTCCGGCAATCTCGTTTTCACCTCCGGCCAGCTGCCGATGGTGTCCGGCGTCCTGCCGGAGACCGGCAAGGTCGGCGACGGCCACGGTCTCGTTCCCGCAGCGGACGCCCAGGAGTACGCCCGCCTGTGCGCGCTCAACGCCCTCGCCGCCATCAAGGATGTGATCGGGTCGCTCGACCGCATCACGCAGGTCGTCAAGGTCACCGGTTTCGTCGCATCCGCCCCCGACTTCACCGGCCAGCCCGGCGTCGTCAATGGGGCGTCGCAGGTGCTCGGCGAGATCTTCGGCGACCGCGGCGTGCACGCCCGTTCGGCGGTTGGGGTCGCGGTGCTGCCGCTCGACTCGCCCGTCGAGGTGGAGCTCATCGTCTCCTTCGCCTAGGCGTTCGCGCGCTCCTCTTCGGGCGCGCGGGCCGGGGCGGCAGCGGATGCCGCGGCATCCGCTTGCCTGCCGCCGCTCCGTCCGAGCGCCCCGGCCTTCTCGCTCGCCCACCGGCCCGTCCAGTTCGCGAGGCGTTGCGAGGGCAGCTCGACCCACAGGTACATCAGCTGCGCGAGCGCGAGGCTGAGCGGCACCGACACGAGCGCGCCGAGCCACCAGCGGCCAGGGCCGAACATCGTGCCGAAGGCGACGACGACCGGGAAGTGCACGAGGTAGAGGCTGAAGCTCACCCTACCGAGCCAGACCAGCGGCCGGGCGGACAGCGGGCGCTGCAGCGGAGGCCAGAGCGCGACCACCGCGACGACGAGCACGGCGCCGGGCACCCGCAACGCGAGCGTCAGGTCGCCCCAAAGCCCGCTCAGTTGCGGGCGCAGCAGCCAGTGCGACACGAGCAGGGCCGGCCCGAGGGCGGTGAGCCCGATCCAGAGGGCGGTGCCGCCGCGTCGTGCGGCGACGCCGGCCGCCCAGGTGCGCAGCGACTCGTAGTTCGCGGCGAGCAGGGCGCCGAGGCCGAACGCGGGCAGGTACATCAGCGGTTCGATGCCCGTGACGTACCCGGTCGCACTCACGGCGAGGAAGGCCGCGGCCCAGAGCGCGGGCAGCCGGCGGGTGGCCACGGCGAGCAGCACGCAGATGGGCAGCAGAAGCGAGAACCACATTTCCCAGGTCAGCGACCAGAGTGGCGGGTTGACATCTGGCCGGCCGGAGCCGCCGATGACGCTCGCCTCGCCGAGCAGGTTCGGGAGGCCGATGTCGGGGCTGTCCTGCCGGGCAAGCCAGCTGCCGCCGACGTCGATGCCGGCGCGCGGCACGAGCAGGATCCACGCGGCGGCGAGGGCCACGGAGACGACGACGGGAATCGCCAGGCGGATGATGCGACGCGGGTAATACGCCACCCAGTCGTAGCCGCGGGCGGCGAGCCCGTTCGCGTGGCTCGCGGCCCGGCTCGCCGCCCGGCTCGCGAGCGGTGAGCGCACGAGCACGAAGCCGCTCAGCACGAAGAAGACCAGCACGAACTCGGGGCCGGCGACGAGGAACTTGAGCGGGGTCAGGGTCGACCACCAGCCCGCCGAGCCGGTGTTGACGCCGACGGTCGACTGGTATGCGGCGGCAATACCGGGAGCGGTCATCGAGACGTGGTGCACGAGCACAATGCCCGCGGCGACGCCACGGAGGGCATCGAGCGCGACCAGGCGACCGGACGAGGGAAGTCGAGGCATTGTCCCCACGATAGGGGGGCCGCTTGTGAAAACCCTCACTGCCCCCTCGTCCGGCCCGCGCGGCTACCGCAGGGTGCTCTTGATCACCTGCATCACCGAGGTGTCCGCGAGGGTCGTCGTGTCGCCGATTTCACGGCCCTCTGCGACGTCCTGCAACAGGCGGCGGATGATCTTGCCCGAGCGGGTCTTCGGCAGCTCGTTCACGATGAAGATCTGTCGCGGACGGGCGATCGCACCGATCTGCTGCGTCACGTGTGCGCGAAGAACCGCCTGGATGTCCTCGTGTGAGCTCTCCTCGAGGTGGCTGTACTTGATGATCACGAACGCGACGACGGCCTGGCCGGTCGTCTCGTCGTGCGCGCCGACCACGGCGGCCTCGGCCGTCATCGGGTGCGACACGAGCGAGGACTCGATCTCCGCGGTCGAGAGCCGGTGCCCGGAGACGTTCATCACGTCGTCGACCCGGCCGAGCAGCCAGATGTCCCCGTCTTCGTCGAGGCGGGCGCCGTCGCCGGCGAAGTAGCGCGGGTTCTCCTCGCCGAACTTCTCCCAGTACGTCTCGATGAACCGCTCGGGGTCGCCCCAGATGCCACGGAGCATCGACGGCCAGGGCTCGGTGACGACGAGCAGCCCGCCGTTGCCGTGCCCGACGTGCACGCCGGCCTCGTCGAGAACATCGATCGCCACCCCGGGGATCGGCACCTGCGCGGCGCCCGGCTTCGTGACGGTGACCCCGGGAAGCGCGGAAATCATGATCGCGCCGGTCTCGGTCTGCCACCAGGTGTCCACGACCGGGGCGACGTTGCCGCCGATCACCTCGCGGTACCACATCCACGCCTCGGGGTTGATCGGTTCCCCGACCGAGCCGAGCAGCCGCAGGCTCGACAAGTCGAAGCCCTGCGGAATCTGGCGACCGAGCTTCATGAACGTGCGGATGGCAGTGGGTGCCGTGTAGAGGATGCTGACCTTGTACTTCTCGACGATCTCCCACCAGCGGCCCGGGTGCGGGGTGTCCGGGGTGCCCTCGAAGAGCACCTGCGTCGCCCCGTTGGCGAGCGGGCCGTAGGTCACGTAGCTGTGGCCGGTGATCCAGCCGACGTCCGCCGTGCACCAGTAGACATCCGTTTCGGGGTGCAGGTCGAAGACGTTCTTGTGGGTGAAGGCGACCTGCGTGAGGTACCCGCCGCTCGTGTGCAGGATGCCCTTGGGCTTGCCGGTCGTGCCCGACGTGTAGAGGATGAACAGCGGATTCTCGGCGGGGAAACCCTCTGCCTCGTGTTCGGCGTCGACGCTCGCGAGCTCGTCGTGCCACCAGAGGTCGCGGTCGGTCCACTCCACCTCGTTGCCGGTGCGCTTGACGACGAGCACGTTCCGCACGGTCGTCGGCACGCCGGTCAGCGCCATGTCCACGGCGGGCTTGAGCGGCGTGACCCGGCCCTTGCGGTAGCCGCCGTCCGCGGTGATCACGAGCACCGCGTTCGCGTCGTCGATCCGTGAGCGCAGGCTTTCGGCGCTGAAACCGCCGAAGATGACCGAGTGCACGGCGCCGATCCTGGCGACGGCGAGCATCGAGATCACGGCCTCCGGAATCATCGGCAGGTAGATCGCGACCCGGTCCCCGGCCTGCACACCGAGCTTTGTCAGCACATTCGCAGCCCGCTTCACCTCGGCCGTCAACTCGGCATAGGTGATCGCGCGGGAGTCCCCGGGCTCGCCCTCGAAGTAGAGCGCGACCCGGTCGCCATGGCCCGCGAGCACGTGCCGGTCGAGGCAATTCCAGGCCACATTGAGGTGCCCGTCCTCGAACCATTTCGCGAACGGCGGGTTGGTCCAGTCGAGCACCTTGGTGAACGGCTTGTGCCAGTGCAGCAAGTCTCGGGCCTGATCAGCCCAGAATTCGAGGCGGTCATCCGCGGCATTCGCGTAGAGCTTCGATGTGCCGATGGCCTGGTTCGCGAAGTCAGCGGTCGGTGCGAACCTGCGGGTTTCGTTGAGAAGATGGTCGATCTGAACGCTCATAGCTTGTCGCTCCTTTGCGATGACGGCCGGGTGCGTAACAAGCCCCCCGAGCACCATACCCTGACGATCCGCTAACCCACGTTGCGGGGAATTGCGGTGCGGCTCTCTTTCCGGAGAACCCCGCGTGATCGCCGGAGGAGCCCCCTGGATAGGGGGCACGGAATCGTGTCCTCATTTATGAGGACACCGGGGACTTGCGCATCTGGATTTTCCTTATACACTTGGACTCGTCCGAACGAAAGTTTTGACCTGCATCACGTTTGGTTCCCCCCAATCAGCGTGATGCCGAGGCGGCACCTGTTCCCCCCAATAGGTGCCGCCCCCCTTTTTTTAACGACCGGTCGGTTGTGCGGCAGTCCGGCGGCCCTCCCCAGCCGTCGTGCGGGTCGAGTTGTCCGCAATCGTGGTTGCGGCCGCCGTGCAGGCACCCCTCGCCGCCTACCTTCAGGGCATGCTGCAACCGTTCATCGCCGTCCCGTCGTTCGGGCGTGAACGGATGCCTGCCGCCACGGGTCCGGGGGAGCGTGTGCCTGTGCCTGTGCCTGTGCCTGTGCCTGTGCCTGTGCCCGAGCGGGACCTGGCCGGGCTGGGCCCGCTCGCGCCCTATGCGGCATCCGCTGGCGTGACGGACCTCTTCGTCAACGGCGAGGCCGGCCTCTGGGTCGACGCCGGCCTCGGCCCGGTGCAGGAGCCGGGCTGGCGGCGTGCCGAGGCCGAGGTACGCGCGCTCGCCGTGCGGCTGATCGCACTCGGCGGCCGGCACATCGACGAAGCGAGCCCGTGCGTCGACGTGCGGCTTGCCGACGGCATCCGCGTGCACGCCGTTCTGCCGCCGGTCTCGAGCACGGGCACCCTGCTCTCGATCCGGCTGCCGCGGCCGGACCGGCCGCGACTGGCCGCGCTCGCCGCCGGCGGGCTCTGCGGCTCAGGGGCGGCGGGCCTCGCGCTCACCGGGCGCCTGCGCGCCGCGGTGCAGGGCAGGGAGAACCTGCTCGTGACCGGGGCGGCCGGCAGCGGGAAGACCACCCTGCTGGCCGCACTGCTCGGCGAGGCGCCGCCGGGGGAGCGCATCGTGGTCATCGAGGACGTCGCCGAGCTCCGCATCGACCACCCGCACGTCGTTGCGCTCGAATCGCGGCAGCCGAACCTCGAGGGCGCCGGCGGGGTCGGCCTCGACGCGTTGCTGCGTGAGGCGCTGCGGATGCGCCCGGACCGGCTGGTGCTCGGTGAATGCCGCGGCGGCGAACTGCGGGAGCTGCTCGCCGCGCTCAATACCGGGCACGACGGCGGGGCCGGCACCCTGCACGCGAACTCCCTGGGCGACGTGCCCGCCCGGCTCGAGGCCCTCGGAGCGCTCGCCGGGATGAGCCCGGCGGCCGTCGCCCGGCAGGCGGTCAGCGCGATCGGCCTCGTGCTGCACCTCGAGCGTCGCGGCGGTGAGCGGCGGCTCGCGCAACTCGGACGGTTCGAGCTCGACGCCCGGGGGCTGCTCGTGGCGGTGCCGGTGCCGGTCCGGTTTGATCCGTGATGCGCAACGGAGCGGGCGGGCCGGCGAGGCCGACGGGGAGCGCGGGGCGGGCCGGGAGCATCGCGCCTGCCGGTCGTGCAGCGCGCGCGGATGCCGTGGGCCGCCCACGCGGGACGCCTCGCCGCAGGGCTCGCGGTCACGCCCACGGCGACGCCGATATCGAGGACGCGGCCCGCATCGTGCAACGTCTGGCCGTGCTCCTCTCCGCGGGGGTGTCGCCGGTGACCGCCTGGGGATACCTGGACGAGGGTGCCGGCCTGGAGGTCGCTCACGCCGGCCTGGAGGCTGCTCACGCCGACCTTGCTGGCGCGGCCGGCCCGCGTTGGACGCGGCCGCGCGGGAACCGAGCGGGTGCCGGGTCGCCGGCCGTGGGCATCCGTGTCGTGCGCGCCGCCGGTCTCGCCGCACGCCGCGGCGACAGCGTTGCGGAGGCCATTGCGGGGGAGGCTCGGGCCCTGGGCGGCCAGCCAGGGGACGCCTGGCTCGCGGTCGCCGCCGCATGGGAGGTGGCGACCCGGTCCGGGGCGCCGCTCGCCGCGTGCCTGCGCCGGCTTGCGTCCAGCCTGCGCGATCTCGGCCAGCTGCACGCCGACCTCGAGACGGCGCTCGCCGGCCCCGCCGCGACGGCCCGGCTGGTCGCCGTCCTGCCGCTCGTCGGAATCCTGTTCGGTGTGGTGCTCGGGTTCAACACCGTCGCGACGCTGTTCCTGACGGTGCCGGGCTGGCTGTGCCTCGGCAGCGGCACCGGGCTGATGCTCGCGGGGAGCCGGTGGAATCGCCGGCTGGTCCGGCGGGCCCGGGTGCGGGCGCCGACGCCGGGCCTCGAACTCGACCTGACCGCGATCGCGATGAGCGGTGGCGGTTCGGTGGAGCGTGCCCGGGCCCTGGTGACCGAGGTGCTCGACCGGTACCTGCCAGCCGACCATGGCCGGCGCCCGGAGCGTGGCCGTGGGTCTGGCTCCGGAGGCACCGGCCGCGCGGACCCTCGGGGTGCCGCGGACGTGGGTCGAACTGCCGCGGACCGGGTGCTGGACCTCGCCGTGCGCGCCGGCGTGCCCGCCGCGGAACTCCTGCGCAGTGAAGCCGAGCAGCTGCGCCGCGACGCCCGAACGGCGGGCCAGCGGCGGGCGATCAGTCTCGGGATCGCCCTGCTGGTTCCCCTCGGGGTGTGTGTGCTGCCGGCCTTCATGCTGCTCGGCGTTGTCCCGCTCCTCGTGACGGTGCTGTCGACGACGCTCTCGGAGTTCTAGCCGGCGGCATCCGGACACGAAAAAAGAGCCGGACCCTCGGGTCCGGCTCTTTCGAAGTCACGGTAAATCTGTCCAGCTGCTCTAGTCCTTGCGCTCCGGACGAGCTTTCTTGTCGGCGCGTTTTTCCTTCAGAGTCTTCGCTGCGGCAGTCTTGCCGGTGCTCTTCTTAGGGGATTTGTCTGCCATCAGCGCCTCGTTCCCCGGACCCTTGTGGGTGCCGTTGGGAAGACACTACGCTCATCTTTCGCCAAAGGTAACCCCTTTCTGAAATTGGTCGACCGGGTCCACAAATCGGGTCCGAGAATCGTCCCCCGTCCTCCCGCGAGAGCGTACTTTTGGCCCTTAAACCGCGGGTTTAAGGGCCAAAAGTGCGCTCTCGCGGGGGCTGCGCGGGGTGGCGTGTCCTCAACAGGACCGGGACGGGCGGGGTTGTGCACGGGTCCCGGACGGGAGCCGGCACCGGGGACCGGCAGGGCGAATCTGGACTCGATCGTGCCGCCGGACTAGCGCGTCGATGGACGCGAGAGGAGAAGAACCGATGCCGAGCACCACAACCACGTCGCAAAGCCAGACCGGGTCCAGGCCTGCCCCCTGTGTGCCCGAGTTGCGCGCTTCAGAGAGTGCGCTTCCGCCGAAACCGAAAAGGCGGGTGTCCGGCATGGCCGATGCTGCGGCCGGCGCGGTGCCGCACGGCATCGTGCGCACCCGCACCGTGCCGACGAACACGTCCCGCGCCCTAAGACGGCTGCGCGACGAGGGAGGCGCCGCGACGGCCGAGTATGTGATCGCGACGATGGCGGCCGTCGGCTTCGCGGGGCTGCTCATCCTCATCCTGCGGGGAGACGAAGTGCGCGGCATCCTCACCGAGCTGGTGCGCCATGCCCTCACGGTGGGGTAGCCGGAGGGGCGCGGCGTGCCGTTCCTGTTCCCGTGCCGCGGTCCCCCGTGCCGCGACCCCCCGTGCCGAGGGGAGCAGCGCCACGGGGGAGCGCGGCAGCGTCACGGCCGAGTTCGCCGCCGTCGTTCCGGCCGTCCTCCTCGTGCTGCTGCTGTGCCTCGGCGGGGTGCAGGTGAGCGGTCAACAGGTCCGGCTGGCGGATGCCGCGGCCCAGGCCGCCCGTTCCCTCGCCCGGGGCGACGGGCTGGTCCACGCGACCGCGCTCGCGCGGCAACTCGTCGGCGGAGCGAGCGTCTCCGCGGACCAGCGCGGCGACGCGGTCTGCGCCCGGCTGAGTGCGCCCGGCGCGCTCGGCATCACCGTGACGGCGGCCTCCTGCGCCCTCGGCGGCGCCACGTGACCCGCGACCGCGATCGTGGCTCCGGGTCGGTGCTCGCGGTGGGCGTCCTCGGGGCGGTCGTGCTGCTGACCGCCTTGGTGCTCCCGCTCTTCGCGGTGCTTGTCGTCGGCCAGACCGTGCGGGCGGCGGCGGATGCCGCGGCGCTCGCCGCAGCGGACACGCTGTCGGGGCTCGTGGCCGGGGTGCCCTGCCAGGCCGCGGCCGAGATCGCGGCCCTGGACGGGGCATCCGTGGCGCTGTGCACAACGGAGGGTCCGCTCGCGAGTGTCACGGTCACCCGGCACTTTCTCGGCTGGAATCTGAGGGCGCGGGCCAGGGCCGGTCCACCGGGTGCGGCGGACGGCGGGGCGTCGCCCGGCGTCGGGCGGGGCGGAGGGCCCGGTTCAGTCGAAAATGGCCTCGAGGTAGCGGTAGTCGACGGCCGTCGGCCGCTCGGGAAATTCCGTGGAGTCGAACTCCAGGCCGGCTCCGCGGGTATAGAGGTAGCGCTTGCCACCGGACTCCGCGGGAATCTCGAGACGAGGCCGGATATCGCCCGTCTCGAGGAACTCGGTGGTGATCGTCTTGCCTTCGAGGGGGCCGTCCGTAAGCTTCGCGGTGTACGTGCCCGTAGCTGCTGTACCCATGCCTCCATTGTCCTCACCCAGGCGCGGCTGGCAAGTCCCAAAGCCCTGTGTGACGTGTGGCCGATTAGGTGGGCACCGTCTTTCTGTGTGTATGGTGTGCCTTGGCCCTTCAACGGGCCGATACCTATAAAGAGGAGTCTGGTGCCAGGCACTAAGAAGCTGGTCATTGTCGAATCGCCGACAAAAATGAAGTCGATCGCCGCGTATCTCGGCGACGGCTACGAGGTGCTGTCCTCGGTCGGCCACATTCGAGACCTGATCGAGCCCAAGAACCTGCCCCCCGAATTGAAGAAGGGGCCCCTCGGCAAGTTCTCCGTCGACGTCGACAACGGCTTCGAGCCGTACTACGTCGTCTCCGACGCCAAGAAGAAGACCGTCGCCGAGCTCAAGCGGGCGATGAAGACGGCCGACGAACTCCTGCTCGCAACTGATGAGGACCGCGAAGGCGAGGCCATCGCCTGGCACCTCCTGCAGGTCCTCCAGCCCAAGGTCCCCGTGAAGCGCATGGTGTTCCACGAGATCACGAAGGAAGCGATCCTCAAGGCGAAGGACAACACCCGCGACCTCGACACGGCCCTCGTCGACGCGCAGGAGACCCGGCGCATCCTCGACCGGATCTACGGCTACGAGATTTCCCCCGTGCTGTGGCGCAAGGTCGGTCCCGGCCTCTCCGCCGGGCGCGTGCAGTCCGCCGCGACCCGCCTCGTCGTCGACCGCGAACGCGAACGCCTCGCCTTCGTGTCCGCCGGCTACTGGGACCTCTCCGCACAGCTCGCGTCCGGGACGGCGACCACCGATGCCGCGTTCCAGGCCAAGCTCGTGCGCCTCAACGGCGAGCGCATCGCCTCCGGTGGCGACTTCGACGATCTCGGCCGCCTCAAGCCCAAGGTGACGGCGACGACGCTCGATGAAGCATCCGCCCTCGCCCTCGCCGACGCGCTCAAGGACCCGAACGTCGCGATCACCGTGACCAAGGTCGCGTCCAAGCCCTACCGTCGCAGCCCCGCCGCCCCGTTCACGACGTCGACCCTGCAGCAGGAAGCCGCCCGCAAGCTGCGCTTCACCGCCCGGCAGACCATGAGCGTCGCCCAGTCGCTCTACGAGAACGGCTACATCACCTACATGCGTACCGACTCGCCGTCGCTCTCGCAGCAGGCGATCAATGCCGCCCGCAACCAGGCGTCCTCGCTGTACGGCCCCGAGACGGTGCCGGCCCAGCCGCGCCTCTACAAGGGCAAGAGCAAGAACGCGCAGGAGGCCCACGAGGCCATCCGCCCGTCCGGCGACACGTTCCGGACGCCCTCCTCGCTCGCGAACACCATCCGCGGCAACGACTTCCGCCTCTACGACCTGATCTGGAAGCGCACCGTCGCCTCGCAGATGGCCGACGCGACCGGTTCGACCGCGAGCGTCACCATCGCGGCCGGCCCGACCGGCGTCTCCCCGCACCCCGCGGCGTCCGGCGTGCTCGCCGAGTTCTCCGCGAGCGGCACCGTGATCACCTTCCGCGGCTTCATGCTCGCCTACGAGGAATCCCGCGACGAGGAGCGCAACGCGCCCACCGACGCGACCGAGTCCAAGCTGCCGCCGCTCGAAGAGGGCCAGTCGCTGTCCCTCCTCGAGGTCGAGGCCAAGGGCCACGAGACCACCCCGGCCGCCCGGTACACCGAGGCGAGTCTCGTCAAGAAGCTCGAAGAGCTCGGCATCGGCCGTCCGTCGACGTATGCCTCGATCATCTCCACGATCACCGACCGCGGCTATGTCACCCCGCGCGGCCAGTCGCTCGTGCCGAACTGGATCGCCTTCTCGGTGGTGCGCCTGCTCGAGGAGTACTTCACCGATCTCGTCGAATACGACTTCACTGCCGAGATGGAGGACGACCTCGACCGCATCGCCGACGGCAAGGCCGACCGCGTCGACTGGCTCAACAGCTTCTACTTCGGCTCGGAGAAGCACCGCGGTCTCCGCCAGGTCGTCGACAACCTCGGCGAGATCGACGCCCGGTCGATCAACTCGATGCCGATCGGTGACGACATCACCCTCCGCATCGGCAAGTACGGCCCCTACCTCGAGGTCATCGACCCGAATGCGGCAGCGGATGCCCCGCCGCGCCGGGTGAACATCCCGCCGGAGCTCGCACCCGACGAACTGACCCCCGCGAAAGCACGTCAGCTCATCGATGCGCCCGTCGTCATCGACCGCGTCATCGGGGTCAACCCGGAGACCGGCAAGAACATCGTCGCCAAGGACGGTCGCTTCGGCCCGTACGTCACGGAGCTCGACCCGGCACCCGCCGAGCCCGTCGTCGTCGAACTCGTCGAAACCCAGACCGAGTCCGCCGGCGAGACCATCGACCCGCTCACCGGTGAGGTGACCCAGCTGGTGGATGCCGGAGCTCCCGCAGCGAAGCCCAAGCGCAAGCCGGCCGCGAAGAAGGTCGCTCCCGCCGACAAGCCGCGCACCGCGTCGCTGTTCAAGTCGATGGACCTCGCCACGATCGATCTCGAGACCGCGCTCCGGTTGCTCGACCTCCCGCGCGTCGTCGGCCTCGACCCCGAAACGCAGACGGAGATCACCGCCCAGAACGGCAAGTTCGGCCCGTACCTGAAGAAGGGCGTCGACACCCGCTCGCTCACGAGCGAGGACCAGATCTTCGAGATCGACCTGCCCGGAGCGGTTGAGCTGTACAACCAGCCCAAGTACGGCGCGCGTCGCGCGTCGAGCGCCCTGAAGGAATTCGAGACGCCCGACCCGGACAGCGGCAAGGCGATCAAGATCAAGGACGGCCGTTTCGGCGCCTACGTCACCGACGGCGTCACGAACGCGACGATCCCGAAGGCGGAGACGGTCGAAGAGGTCGATTTCGATCGGGCCGTGCAGCTCCTCGCCGACAAGCGTGCCAAGGGACCGGCCGTCAAGAAGGCGCCCGCGAAGAAGGCCCCGGCCAAGAAGCCCGCCGTGAAATCGGCGGCCGCCAAGAAGCCGGCCGTGAAGAAGGCCACCGCGACGAAGGCCACGGCCACGAGGACCACAGCCACGAAGGCCACCGCGACGAAGACCACGGTCACCAAGACCGCGGTCCGCAAACCGGCCGTCACCAAGACCGGGACCTCCACCAAGACCGCGACGACCAGGACTGCAGCGACGAAGACTCCCGCGGGTTCGACCACCCAGTCGTGACCGCACCAGACGTGACCGGGGCAGCCTCCACCGAGGCCGCCCCGACCGGCCTGGCAACGACCGGCCCGGCAACGACCGGCCAGACCCCGACCGGGCTCTTCATCACCCTCGAGGGCGGCGACGGTTCCGGCAAGTCCACCCAGGCCCGGCTGCTCGCCGAGTGGCTCGGCGAGCAGGGGCGCACGGTCCTGCGCACCCGGGAGCCGGGCGGCACCGTCGTCGGAGTCGAAATCCGGGAGATCGTGCTGCACCACACCGGCGAGGTGTCCCCGCGCGCCGAGGCACTGTTGTACGCGGCCGATCGCGCCCAGCACATTGCCACTGCCGTGCGTCCGGCGCTCGCCCGCGGAGAAGTGGTGGTCCAGGACCGCTACCTCGACTCATCCGTCGCCTACCAGGGCGCCGGGCGGGTGCTCGGTTCCGCCGAGATCCGCGACCTGTCGCTCTGGGCCGCGGAAGGCCTGCTGCCGGAGCTGACTATCCTGCTCGACCTTGATGAGACCGCCGCGCGCGGCCGGCTCGACGCGGCCAACAAACGTTTCGACCGCCTCGAGGCCGAGAAGGGCGACTTCCACCGTCGGGTGCGTGCCGCCTTCCTCGACCTCGCCCGCGCCGAACCGGACCGCTTCCTGGTCGTGGATGCCGAACGCCCGGTCGACGATATCGCCGCGCTCATCCGCGCCCGCGTCGCACCCCTCCTCTGACCCCGCCCCGCCTCCCATTCGCCGCCCCGCGACCCCGCGCTGTTCCGAATTCAGGAGTCGAGCCCGGATTCGGGCTCAAGCCGGAGCAAAAACCGGTTTAGGCTGACCCAACTCCTGAATTCGGCACGGGCGTGATGCCCGGGGCGGGATGTCAGCGGCGACCGGTACCCTGAGGGAATGAGCGTGTGGGACAACCTGACCGGCCAGGCGGATGCGATCGCGATCTTCCGCGCCGCCGCGGAGCCGCGGCAGAGCGCGGCTGACACCCCCGCAAGCACCACCGGCGGCAGCGCTGCCGCCGACACCGGCACCGCCCGCGGCACGTCGGCGTCCAGTGCCTCGGCGTCCAGTGCCTCCGCGTCCATGACGCACGCCTGGCTCATCACGGGTCCGCCCGGTTCGGGACGGTCCAACCTGGCCTTCGCCTTCGCCGCGGCCCTCCTCAGCCCGGGAACGCCCGCCGAAGACGCCACCGCCGAACGGCTCGTGGAGGCCCGCACCCACCCCGACCTCGTCGTGCTCGCCACCGAGGGCGTCATCATCAAGATGGAGTCCGTCAAAGAAGCCGTCAAGCGCTCGCAGTACTCGCCCTCGGTCGGCCGCTACCGAGTGATCGTCGTCGAAGACGCCGACCGCATGGTCGAGCGCACCTCCAACGTGCTGCTCAAGGCCCTCGAAGAGCCACCGGAACGCACCGTCTGGATCCTGTGTGCGCCGAGCGAGGCCGACCTGCTACCGACCATCCGGTCCCGGGTGCGCACCGTGCGGCTGCGCGTGCCGAGCGTCGCCGACGTCGCCGCGCTCCTCGTCGCCCGCGAAGGCGTCGACCCCGCCATCGCCGAGCGCTGCGCCCGCGAGGCGCAGAGCCACATCGGCATGGCGCGGCGGCTGGCCACGAACCCCGAGGCCCGTGAACGGCGCGAGGAAACCCTGAAGGCCGCGCTCGGCATCCGTGGGGTGTCGTATGCGGTGAACGCCGCAGCGCGACTGCTCGCGATCGCCGGAGACGACGCGAAGGCGATCACCCTCGAGCGGGACGCCGCCGAGCGCGAGAGCGTATTGCGCTCCCTCGGCGTCGAGCCGGGCAAGTCCGTGCCGCCCGCGCTCCGCGGCCAGATCAAGGCGCTCGAAGACGACCAGAAACGGCGCGCCACCCGGAGCCTGCGCGACGGGATCGACCGCATTCTCGTCGATCTGACCTCACTGTACCGGGATGTGATCATGGTACAGTTCGGCCGCGAGAATGAAGTGATCAACCGGGAGCTCCTCGTCGGAGTGCGTGCCGCAGCCGCGGCGTGCGCGACCGTCACGACGCTCGCGACCCTGGACGCCATCGCGATCGCCCGGCAGAGAATCGAATCCAATGTGGCACCCGCACTGGCCCTCGAGGCCATGCTGGTGTCCGCCATTCGACGATGACGCCGATGACCACGAAGACCACGACGATGACGCCGCCCACCCGTGGCGCTCGTGAGAGCCTGAGCACACCTGCCCGACAAGACCAGTAATGAGGAACCGTTGACCACACGCATCCGCCAGCGCCCGGCGTCGAATGGTACACTGACGCGCCGCCCGGCCGCCCGTCGCTTCGCGATCCTGGCCGCCGCCGTCGTCGTCACGATGGGGTTGAGCGGATGCGTGCCGGCCTTCCTGCCGCAGCCCTCCGCCTCGACGTCGTCCCCCACCGGCGAAACCGTCAGCAGCGCCCTCGACCCGTTCTACACCCAGGTGCTCACCTGGACCGACTGCGGCAACAGCATGCAGTGCACCACGGCGAAGGCGCCGCTCGACTGGACCGCGCCCGGAACCGACACCGTCGACCTCGCCCTCGTGCGGCATCTCGCGACCGGCACCCGGGTCGGCTCCCTCCTGGTGAACCCCGGCGGGCCCGGCGGCTCCGGGTACGACTTCGTGAAGGCCTCCCTGGACTACGCCACGGATGCGAAGTTGCAGGCCGGGTTCGACATCGTCGGGTTCGACCCGCGCGGGGTCGGGCGCTCGTCGGCGGTGAAGTGCTATGACCCGGCGCAGATGGACGACTACCTCTACTCGATCCCCACGGCAGCCCGCGGCACCGACGCCTGGATCCAGGAGGTCGAGAAGTCCTCGACCGACTTCGGGGCGGCCTGCGCCACGAACTCCGGAGCCCTGCTCGCTCACGTCGACACCGTGAGCGCCGCCCGCGACCTCGACATGCTGCGGGCCGCGCTCGGCGACAAGAAGCTCAACTACCTGGGTTACTCCTACGGCACCTTCCTCGGCGCGACCTACGCGAACCTGTTCCCGGACAAGGTCGGCCGACTCGTGCTCGACGGGGCGCTCGACCCCTCGACGAGCAACGCCGAGGTCACCCGGGTGCAGGCCGTCGGCTTCGAGAACGCGCTGCGGTCCTACCTCGCCGATTGCCTCGGCGGGTCGACGTGCCCGTTCAAGGGCACCGTGGACCAGGCGATGTCCACGATCTCCGCCCTGCTCGACTCGGTGGATCGGAGCCCGCTCGCCGCGAGCAACGGCCGGATGCTCGGCGCCAACACCCTGCTGACGGCGATCATCTACCCGCTGTACCAGGCATCCGCGTGGCCGAACCTCAGTGAGATGTTCCGGAGCGTGATGCAGGGCAACACCAAGCTCGCCTTCCAGTTCGCCGACTCGTATAACGGACGCAACTCGGACGGCAGCTATCTGGACAACTCGACGGAGGCCTTCCTCGCGATCAACTGCCTCGACTACAGCTACAACGACGACCCGGCCGTGATGCGCGCCGACGCCGCCGCCATCGAGGCCGCAGCACCGGTGATCGGCAAGTACATGGCCTACGGCGACACCGGCTGCGCCAACTGGCCGGACAAGTTCACCGGCACCCGTGGCGAGATTCACGCGCCGGGAGCGGCGCCGATCCTCGTCGTCGGCACGACGAATGACCCGGCGACCCCGTACGTGTGGGCGCAGAGCCTGGCGAAGCAGCTCGACAGTGCGCAGCTCGTCACCTACGCCGGCGAGGGCCACACCGCGTACAACAAGTCGAATGCCTGTGTGAACAACGCGGTGGACTCCTACCTCCTGCAGGGGACGGTGCCGGCCGCGGACCCGAAGTGCTGATGCCCGGGGGCGGCGCCGCGGCATCCGCTCGTCGCCCTCGAGGTGCACATTTGCGCACCGTGTAAGAATGTGACCATGGTGGATGTTGCGGAAGAACCCGGCCTGCGTGAGCGGAAACGTCGGGCGACCCACCGGGCCATCCAACTCGCGGTGCTCACACTCGCGGCCGAGCGCGGGGTCGACAAGGTCACCGTCGAAGACATCAGCCGGATCGCCGACGTGTCCCCGCGCACCTTCTTCAACTACTTCCCGTCGAAGGAAGCCGCTCTCGCTGGCGACGATCTCGCCCTCGGCTCCGAGGCCGAGATCGAGGAGTTCGTACACGGCAGTCCTGCGGGAGACATCCTCGCCGACCTCGCGGTGCTGCTCACGACGAGTCTGCAGAATTCGGAGGATGACCGGGAGGTTCATCACCTGCGGCGTCAGGTGATGAAGGAGAACCCCTACCTGTTCGGGATGCGGATGGCCACTCTCCGCAACTTCGAGGGACACCTCGACGAGGTCATCAGTCGGCGCCTCGCGGCCGACGATCCGGTACTCGCCGCGGATCCCGTCGCGCTGCACCAGCGCGCCCTGTTGCTCACGCTCGTCG
Organism: Cryobacterium zhongshanensis; assembly: GCF_022760445.1. NCBI lineage: Bacteria > Bacillati > Actinomycetota > Actinomycetes > Micrococcales > Microbacteriaceae > Cryobacterium > Cryobacterium zhongshanensis. The sequence continues at coordinate 501,367 of NZ_JALGAR010000002.1, forward strand.
CGGTCGCCGCCCTGCGGCACGCCTGGCGTTGCTGGGCCGAGGGGGACGAATCCTTGCCGCTCGCCGATCGGGTGCGGGCCTCATTCGCCGGACTGTACGAGTTGACCCTCCGGACCAGCTAAGCTTTGTTGCTGTGTCACCGCGCGTTTCCGGAAGGAAGCATTCGGGCGTCACGCCGCCTTAGCTCAGTTGGTAGAGCATCTCACTCGTAATGAGAAGGTCGTCAGTTCGATTCTGACAGGCGGCTCCAGATAAATCCCTGGTCCTAGGCTGTTTCTGAGCCCGACGAAATCGCAGATTCCGACGATTCTCCGGCCCGTGCCCACATTTTGCCCACATCTGTACGACGCGCCCTGTCGTCGAGGGCGGTCGCAACGGCATCCAGATCGTCGTCGAACAGGTCGCTGTACACGTCGAGCGTCATCGCCGCCGAGGCGTGGCCGAGCATCCGCTGCACCGAGAGCACCGTCGCTCCCGCCGAGATCGCGAGCGATGCTGCCGTGTGCCGCAGCGAGTGTGGCGTGATCTTCGGCAACTCCGGATAGCGCTGGCGCAACACCGCGACCGCGGCGTCGAAGCGGCGATTCCGGAAGTTGCCGCCACGCAGCACCCCGCCTGTCGCGGACGTGAACACGAGGTCGTCGGCACGCTTCCCGGCGCACTGGGCGGCCAGGAGGTCGGTGAGGAACGACGGGAACGGCACCGAGCGGCGCTCGTGGTTCTTGGGCGTGCCCCAGATGATCGCACCGGTGGGCTCGGTGACGGCCTCGGCGACGTCGAGACGCCGGCGCTGGAGGTCCACCCGCTTGACCTTGAGGGCGGCCAGCTCGCCCCAGCGCAGGCCAGTGTAGGCGAGCAGGTAGATCACCGTGCCGTCGGTACCGCAGAGCTCGGCCAGCTCGGCGACCTGCTCGTGCGTGAGGTAGCCGCGCGGGTCGGCGGTCACCCGCGGCAAGCGGATGTTGTCGCACGGGTTGTGCGGGATGCGGCGGTCCTGCACGGCGTACTTCATCAGCCCGGAGAAGATCACGTGGATCTTCCGCACGGTCGAGGGCGCGAGCGTGGCGCTCAGGCCGGTGACCCAGACCTGAACGTCGACGTGCGTGACGGCGACGAGCGGCACGGCACGCCACTGGGGCAGCACGTACCGGGCCAGGATCCACTCGTAGGCGCCGCGCGTCGTCGGCTTGAGGTTGGAACGGGACGCGAGCCACGTCGTGGACCAGGCGCCCACGGAGACGCGCGACAGGGTCGGATCGACCCACTCGCCGCGGCCCTTGGCGACCTCGACGCTGGCGAGGAATTGCTCGGCGTCGCGTTTGGTCCGAAAGCCGCGCTTATCCGTCTGGCGACGATCCGGAGTCCGATATCGGACCCGATAGCGCTTGCCGCTTTGCGTCGTGTACGTGTGGATGCTGCCCATGGCTCCATCTCGATTTCGTCGTCGGTCGGGAGGTTGCGAGAGGTCGTGACACTGGAAGTATCGCCGGAACGTCCGACGCTGAGTCGAGGGCTTCCGGAGTTCCGGGACCGGTCCGCGGATGTCTAGGGGGTCGCTCAGCGTCCACCTCAGGGGTACGGTCCCCGTCCCCTTCAGGGGTACGAAAACTGACCCAGCAAGGGGACGCTCACCGTCCCCTTTAACAGTAAAGAACAGGAAGAACATAACTGGAGCAGTACGCGCGCGCGAGACGAGCCTGTGGATAACTTCTCCGAGAACACCGGATGCCCCGGCCAGCGAGGAAAGCTCGAACGACGAAAAGCCGCTGAAGGTCATTGGCGCTAGGGCTTCTCTAGAGGGACCTCGAGGCGAGTGCGCACGCACCTGCCCGGTCGTTTGCCCCGTCATCTAGAGCGAATAGGTAAACGACTACCCGAGGGCACTCTTTCCCTGTCCCACCGCCACCCCCTCGCTGCGCTCGCTTCCCAACCCCCCACACTCAACGGCTTTGTGTGGGGGGTTGGGAAGTAAAGGGGAGGTGGTGGGACAGGGAAAGAGTCAGAGGTAGATGAAAGAAATATGAATGAAAGAAAAAGAAAAAACAAAGAGAAAAGGCAAGAAGAAGAAACGGTCAGTGGCTGAAGTTCTGAGGGACGGGGAACGACATGGTGCAGGTGACGGAGCGTGATCTGGCGATGGTCGACTGGCTGGGCATTGTGCGTCTGGCTGAGGTCGATGCGATCCGGTGGGCTCTGGGCGCGATGCTCGGTTCAGCTGAGCCGATCAGTACAAGGAAGGCTCAGCACTGGGTGATGCGGATGGTGGAGGCCGGGCTTGTCGATCGGGCAAGGCCGACATTCCAGAGCGCGTCGATCGTCTGGGCGACACACGATGCGGTCGGGAGACAGCCGCCGAACCTGTTTCGGCAGACCACTCGGCATGAGGTCGCGGTCGCGTCGGTATCGTCCCGGTATCTGGCTCTTGGCTTCGCCTGGCAGCGCGATCGTCGGCCGGTCGGTATGTTCGACCACCAAGCCGATGGCGTCGCGACGCGCGACGGCCAGGCGGAACTAGTTGAAGTGGAACTGACCGCGAAGTCCGCGCCGCGCTACAAACAGATCCACGAGAACCACGCGAGGCGCCTCACCCAGGAAGGGATGTCGAAGGTCGTCTATTTCTGCACCGCGGATGCCTACCGGGTCGTGAGTCGGGAGGCGGACAGGTTCATCTTCCGTACCGAACGCCCGCGACTCGTCTCCACGATCGCTTTCGATAAGCGCGGCCACTGGATCGGGTCTCAGTCCGACCTCGTCACGCCAGTCCAAAGCACCCCAGGTGTGCCGGAGATCGCGAGGTGAGAGGCGGTCGTGGGAGTGTGAGACCGGGGCTATTTCTCGGCGCTACTGGCTCTCCGAGCACCGCTCGCCTTCACCTACCCTTCGCGCGGATGCTGCAGTAGGTTCAGACCATGATGATGCTCGTGTTGGTCGGGGCCTTCGCAGCCGTGTGCCTGGCCATGGTGGGCTTGGTTCTCGTTCTATCTGCGGAGCAGACGGCCCGGCGACAGTCTCGCGCAGTGCACCATATCGCGGGGCGTGAGGTGCGCTAACACGATGGGGCTTCCGGCGTCGGCACGGTACACGTAACCCACTAGTGCGAATGCGAGCCAGGCGCTTTCAGCCGTCGCTGCCGGCTGCGAGTTCTTGGGCATGGTTGTAGTGATCGATAAGGCTCCGCGCATTGGATTCCAATCGCGACAGGGCCACACGCCCAACGTCAACGCTGATGCCCGGTGCGATCCGAACCTCCGGGCGGGAGGCGTCGATGACTATCCACTGGGATCCAGCGATTGTATGGGTGAGGACGTCGCCGTAGAACATCCCGATCTCGCCTGCGAGGTCTCGGGCGTGCTGAGGGGACGCATCAATGAAGTCGTCCAGGGTCCTCAGCCCGTTGGCGTCACGGCTGAACTTCGCGTCCGCGGCGGCCCCGCATGCGGTCAGGTCGTCGTAGCCGCCAACATTCCTAATGGCGATGTCCTCGAGCCGCGGCCCTCCGAACGCATAGGGCGCGCGATTGCGGCTGATCCCCAGAGGAAGCCGTTGTATCGGTTCTTTCGCACGTGGGTCTTGGGCCATTGTCAAGCGTCCGATGTTTGGAATGGTTGGGTTCGAATGGTGAGGATATTGTCTCTCCTCCGATGGAGACCCGCAGCACGTCGCGTTCGGCAACCACATGACCAGTGTGCTGTTCCGGTTGGCTACGCTGGCTCATATGAACGCAGGGGAGCGCGCGCGGGGGCTTGATCGGTTGGAGCGGCTGAGAGCGCTGCTCGCGGCTCGGAACCGCATCGAGGAGGTCGCCCGGGCCGTCGTCGAGGCTTCGAGTGATGAAGATGCCGCGGACCGTGTGCGCCGTCTCCTTGGATGCTCAGAGATCGCTGCGCGCCACGTCATCTCGACACCGTTGCGCATGTACCGTCGCGGTGAAGAACTCAAACGCGAAATCGCGGAGGTCGAGCAGTACTGAAACGGTGTGGTGCTTCCGGATCCGGCGGTGTCTAGGCGCGCTCTGGCTGACGACGCCGCGGACCTAGCGGCGTCGCATGCGGCGCGTGCGGAGCTGGGCGAAGGCGAGCCCGGCATCCCTCTCGAAGGTATCGGGTGAGCGCGATAGTGCGACGTGGGTCCGTGCTCGGAGCATTCGGGCCGGTCAGACAACGGACTAGCGATTCTCGTCGGGACGTGCCCTGAATCCCAGGACCGACCGATTTTGACCACTGGCAGTGCTGTCCCACGGTCCGCGAGTCGCCAGCGCGACGAGCGCAAGTCCGACGGGAATCAGCACCCAGGTGAAACCCGACGCCGAACTGAGAACGCAACGAAGGGCGAATGACGCGAGTGCCATAACGCCGGCCAAGAAGACCGTTCGCGTCACCCACCAGGGGAAAATCCCTCGACCGCTTCTCATGTCTTCACCCTACTTGCCGCACGGGCCGAGTGGCCAGCCGCAATCTGACTATCTGCGAGCGCGTGGAAATGCCTGCTTGAGCGTCGACGCAGGGCCCTGGCTTGACCAAATCACTTGCACCTTATACTTACCTTGCGTCACAAGGTATAGTCGTCCGCATGGCCGAGAATTCCACCAGTACCCAGCTCCGCAGGGGAGTCGTCGGCCCCTGCATTCTGGCTCTGTTGTCGACCGCTCCACGCTTTGGCCTTCAGCTCGTCCGCGACTTGGATGAGGTCGGACACTTGCTCTCGAGCCAAGGAACCGTCTATCCGTTGCTCAACCGCCTCCACGACGCCGGCCTGGTCACTAGCTATTGGGACGTGACGGAATCCGAGCGGCCACGTCGTTATTACCGGATCACGGATGCCGGTCGCCGGGAGTTGGAGACGTTCCGAACTGACTGGGAACGATTTGCTGGCTCCGTCGGCACGCTCCTGGCAACCGTCCCTCAGCAGTCCGTAGAAAGAGAGCAGCGATGACGACCGAATCCGACCACCCGTTTGTGACTCGGTACCTCCAGCAGTTCGATGAGGTTGCCGAGCCGATCCCGGGCGCGCGTCGGGCGCTTCTTCGTGAAGAGGTTGCGGAGCACCTTCGGGAGGCCGTTCCGGCCGGATCAAGCAACGCGGATGCTGCGGCAGTGATCGCCCAATTCGGCTCCCCGGCAGAGATCCTGGGGCAGGAGCTCGATGGTGCTGGACAGGCGTTGCGGGCGAAGCAGCCCGGTCATGTGGTGCGAAATACGGTTGTGATCGTCGTCGCGGTGATCGTTGCCGCAATCCTCAGCGTGCTGGCATCGCACCTATTGATAGGTTCTCAGGTGACCGCAAATCCCGGCACGTCCGTCGTGAACAAGCATCCCGAGGGGCCCGATCGCATTACGACGGGTGAGGGCTATTTCGAGTACGAGGCCGCTATCAAAGCGATGCCGGATCCGTTACCAGCCGGAGCGGAGTACCCAGACGGCGTCCCTGTGGGATTGGATTCGGGAACCAGCGATTCCGGCACGCTGGAGTCCGGCGCCGGAACGGTCGTTGCGCATTTCACCTGGCTCTGCGCGTGGGAATCCGAGTACCTGATCGCAATGTCCAAGAAGGACGCTGAACGGCAAGTCGCGGCCGAGTCGATGATCACGAAGTGGTCAACGAGCGCTTTCTATCTCAACGTGATTTCAGATCCGGACAAGGGGTGGACGACCAGTGTCATAAATCCCATGAAGTTCGGTGACCCGTCGGGAGTGAGACAAGATCGTCCCCGAACCTGCGCGCAGGCCTCGATCATCAACGTGGGGTAGCTGACTGTCGACGTCGACTCTCGGCGATGGAAGTCCTCAGTCGAACTCTGTAGAGCGGATCCATTGGACTAAATGCTGGACGGGATTCAGCGACCGACGTACCATATGCGTAAACATGTCTTACATCGGAAGGGTGGCGTCATGACGATCTCGATCCGGCTCACACCCGAAGAGGAAGAGCGTCTCGAGAAGCTGTCGCAACGCACGGGCCGTTCGAAGAGCTTCTACGTCCGGGCCGCTCTCCGCGAGCACCTGACCGACCTGGAGGACGCGTTCGCTGCGGACGAGTCGCTGGGCGCTTTCGAAGCTGCTGGGAGCCGCTCTCGGCCGCTTGCGGCGCTGAAAGCCGAGACTGAGCTGTGACCGCGCGGTGGCACGTTGAGACCACCGAGCAGTTCGATCGCCAATTCAAGAAGCTGGACCGCGCTGTGCAGCGGCGGGTCCTCTCGTACCTCGAGGACATCGAGAGCCTCGAGGATCCGCGCCAACGCGGCAAGGGGTTGACGGCGAACCACTCCGGAGTGTGGCGATATCGGGTCGGAGACTACCGCGTGCTCGTCCAGATCCTGGACGATGCTCTGGTCGTCCTGGCGGTGAACGTCGACCACCGCAAAGACGCGTACTGAAGGCATCGAATGGCTTGGCCGAACCCCCATTCTCTGCCCACATTTTGCCCACATCTGTGGGCAAATCAGGCGTTTTCTGGTGATTGAGCTGTGCTCTAAATGGCCTATCTATCAGGCGTTTCAGATTTTGCCCGCGCAGGATCAAGGGCTCCGAGGTCACTCGTAATGAGAAGGTCGTCAGTTCGATTCTGACAGGCGGCTCCAGATGCAGGCTGCACTCTCGATTCGCCGGGAAGACGTACGCCTAAGCTGGGCGCATGAAGCGAAGAGCTCTGTTGGCGGCATTTGTGTCATTGTTCGGGCTCGCTCTCACCGGATGCGCAGCCATCCCAGAGTCCGCGGCCATTCGTACGTTCGATGGGGTACCGAGCGACTACCGCGGGGGGATGGACGACCTGCTCGACGAGAATTACCACGCAGAATGGGCCGACGACGGGGATGTGCTGTTGGTTTCCGCAGTGTTTGCAACAACGTGTGTCGCTGTTCCAACGCGAATCGTCAGTGACAGCGATCAGGTTATTTTCATTGCTTTGGAACCCCATCAGGCGGAGTTCCCCTGCCGAGATGACCTCCACGCCGTCACCTTCGAGTTTCACAGACCATGGAGTGTCGACTCCTCAAAGTCCGCCGCGCTTGAGATTGACAATGTGCGAGTAGCCATAGTGCCTAACTTCTGAACCTCGATCCAGGGCAGCAGCCCGCTCTGATATGCATGGGCCACGATCTGGGCCCGGGACGTAAGTCCCAGTTGGCCTGGGCACGGTCAGCCGTCGCTGCCGGCCGCGAGCGCTCGGGCATGATCGTAGTGATCGAGCAGGCTCCACGCATTGGATTCCAATCGCGACATGGCCACACGTACAACGTCAATGCTGTTGCCGGGTGCGATCCGAACCTCCGGGTGGGAGGCGTCGATGACTATCCAATGGGATCCAGCGATTGTGTGGGTGAGGACATCGCCGTAGAACATAGCGATCTCGGCTGCGAGGTCTCGGGAATGCTGAGGCGATGCATCAATGAAGTTGTCCAGGGTTCTCAGTCCGTTGGCGTCACGGCTGAACTTCGCGCCCGCGGCGGCCCCGCCTGTGGTCAGGTCGTCGTAGCCTCCAATGTTCCTGATGGAGATGTCCTCGAGCCGCGGCCCTCCGAGCGTATAGGGCGCGCTATTGCGGCTGATCCCCGGGGGATGCCGTTGGATCGGTTCTTTCGCACGTGGGTCTTGGGCCATTGTCAGGCGTCCGATGTTTCGGTTGGGTTCGAGCGGTGAGGACATTGTCTCTCCACGAGTCGGTGCCTAGCGGTCTGCGACGAGCAGGTTGAGCCGTTTTCCTGTCGGCGCGGTTTGCTTGTCCGTACCCATCAACTGGGCATCGTTCAAGTAGGTGAGGTCGTCGACGGTGATTCCGAATCGGGCGGCCACGTCCGCGCGATATTCATTCGTTGCGGGGGTGTAGCCCGCGGGCGTGCCGTCGATGACGTCGACCGTGCCCCGGGCGCCGGGCGTCTCACCGGAGTCCACGGGGTTGAGGTAGCCGCGGACCGGTTCGAAGGTCCAGCGGATGTCGGCGCGCGCGAGGACGGTCTGACGGCAGTCCGGGTCCTTCGTGTCGGGTTGGGCGGAGGGTGTGACCAGGATGACCTGGTCGATTCCGCTGGGATCTCCGCTGAGAATGCTGAGGTCACCCCAATCGGAGGCGCCGCTTCCGCTCGTGAACTGCCCGAAGTCCATGCGGAAGCCGCTGTCGTCGCAGGTCTGGTTCGCCGGTAGAGGCTGGGTCGCGGTCACCGCGTCGACCGTCGCGGCTGCCGGCGAGATGAGGTCATCGACGTGGAGCGTGAGCACGGTTCCGTCGAAGCCGAAGCTCACACGGCCGGTGGTGCCGTTGTCGGAGGTCAGAGTGCCCGTTCCGATGGTCCCGGTCGGGATCGTCCCTGGAACGTTTGGTCGGGTCGCCGGTGAATCCGTGGATGCAGGCGGCATTGGGGCTGGTGTGCCGACAGCTCCACCGCTCGAGCAGCCCGTAAGAAGCACCAGCACCGATATTAACCCGCATGTTGCCGCGATTCCGCGCATCGCACACCCCCGTGTGCAGATCATAGAGGATGGAACGCCTGACCACATCAACTATTGTGTTGCTCTGGCGCATTTCGGCGATGACTGACAAGATTGCACCGCGCCGAGCAGGAGTCGCGATATTCGAACTCGAGGGGGACGCAGTGGCGGAACACGAACCGTGGTTTGGTCCGAAGAAACTGGGTGGGGGCTGGGGTCCGCGCACGTGGCAAGGCTGGCTGATTGTCGCCGTGTTCACGATCGCGGTGGTTGTGATCACGGTCATCGCAACGACGCATACTGGCTGACGATATGGCTCGGCCCGCTGGTGATCGGTGTTCAGCTTGGCTGGGCCGGGATGTGGCGATACCGGTCGGGGACTATCGCGTGGATGTGCTGAGGGTGGAGAGAAGTGCTGCGGGTATCTCAGGCGAATTGAGGGAGACTGCGAACTGCTTTCCGTTGGTGAGAGTGACGACGACCCCTGGTCCGGTGCGGAGGATGATCGCTGACCGCCCGGGCATGAATCGGTAGCCCCAGCCTCCCCACTGCAGGGGTTCCAGAGTGTCGGTGTGTACGGACTCGATCTCCGTGAGTGGGATTGTCTTCAGTGCGATGCCCAGGAACCAGGTCACGACTTTCAGGCCGCGCCAGTCCACGCTGATCCGAAGTCGAGCGAACCCAAGCAGAAGGACGCCGAGAACCAGAAGAACGACGCCGCCGAAGGCATCCGCCCCAGATCCGCCGTCTCTTCCCGTCACGATGAGCAGCGTCGCGGCGGCGGCGAACGAGGCCAGGCTCGCGATCGCGAACAACGGAACCGTGACAGTTGTGATCCAGGCGCCGGTCTCTGTCGGAGCTAGCACGACCTCGACCGGACGCTCTTCGGGTTCTGCAGCCACCCACCGGTGCGCGAGAAGAAAAGGAATGAGGCCGTACCCGAACAACGCCATGAGAAGCAGTGGCCACGCACCGACCCGCGGTTCGGCGCCGGGACCGGCGGTGATCGTTGAGCCGGCGGTCATCAGCCACGCCCCGGTTGCCAGCCCAGCCGCGAAGCCGCTCCACAGGAACGTCTTGCGGCGAGTGGGGGCCGCGCCCTCCCGCAACGCCAAGGTCGCCAGGACGGCCGAACCCAGGCAGACAACGGAAAAGAGCGCAATCGCGACCCCCGTCGGCCACGTCGAACTGACGCCATCATTGCCCCACTGCCGGGGCAGGTCAGCCGGAAGCTCTGCCCGCCAGACGAGCCAGGTCGTGACCACCACGGCGAGGGGGATCCAGACAGTGGCCGCCGCGAGGATGTCACGAGCGCGTGCGCGTCCGGAACTGCGTGAAGTCATGGTCAGGCTCCTTCGATCAGTCGGCGGATCTCGGGCTGTGACAGTCCCAGTTTCCGTGCTTCGGTCAGGAACTGCCCGGCGAGTTCGGTCAATCGCACGAAACCGGGTTCGACGTCCTGGCGGACCCAGGCTCCACGGCCCTGACGCATCTCGATGATTCGTTCATCGCGGAGCACGCCGTATGCGCGGAGCACGGTGTGCATGTTGACCCTCAACGCAGCGGCCAACTCGCGGGCCGGCGGAAGACGCTCCCCGGCCTTGAGTTCATCGTTGAGCACCGCCAGACGCACTTGGACGGCGATCTGCTCCGCCAGCGAGACCGTGGATGCAGCATCCACTCGAAACAACATGTTCTAAATACTAGTAGAACAATCCGCCAATGCGGGGTTCGAACGGGCAGTCATGTCCGGCTTGCCACTGCCTGACGGTAGAAGGTGATCTTGTCCCGGATGACCTCGCGGCTGGCGATGAGTTCCTCGATCTGGGCATCGAGAGAACGGGCGTGCGATTCCATCAACGCGATCCGGTCTGCCTCGTTGCCCTCGCCGGCGCGAACGAGTTGAGAGTACCTGGCCATGTCAGCCACGGGCATGGCCGAATCGCGCAGCCGGTTCAGCAGCGCCAACCAGCGCACGGCCTCGTCGCCGAAGATCCGCTGACCGCCGGGGGTGCGTGGGATGTCGCGGGGGAACAAGCCTTGCGCCTCGTACCAGCGCAGCGCATGAACGCTCAGGCCGGAAATGGCGGCAAGTTCGCCGATCGTGTAGGTGCGTTCGGCGATGGTCGCCTCTGCCGTCATGAGATCCGTCCTTGACCTAGAGTGAACTCTAGAACTTAGCATGGCGGGTATGACTGCAACGCACGACATCACCGCCCGCCAGCAGCCGCTGGCCACCGAGTTCGGCTACCGCACCACCGCCGCCGAAGTCCTCGCCGGCCACGACCTCGGGGGGAAGACCGCCATCGTCACCGGCGGCTACTCCGGCCTCGGACTCGAGACCGTCAAGGCGCTCGCCGCCGCGGGGGTCGCCGTCACGGTGCCGGCCCGCCGCCCGGACGCCGCCACGGCTGCACTCGTGGAGGTGCCCGGCGTCACCGTCCGTCAGATGGATCTCGGCGATCTCGACTCGGTCGCGGCCTTCGCCGCCGCAGTGCGCAACGCGGGCACTCCGATCGACATCATGATCAACGCCGCCGGGGTGATGGCCTCGCCGCTGTCGCGCACGCCGCAGGGATGGGAGTCTCAGTTCGGCATCAACCACCTGGGGCATTTCGCTCTCGTCGCAGGGGTGGCTGGCCAGCTGCGCCCGGGTGCCCGCGTCGTGGCGTACTCCTCGACGGCCCATTACCTCTCCCCGGTGCTGTTCGACGACATCAACTTCGAGCACACACCGTACGACCCGTGGATTGCGTACGGCCAGTCCAAGACGGCGGACGCGCTGTTCGCTGTTGCGCTCGATGCGCGCTCCGCCGCCCACGACATCCACGCGTTTTCCGTGAATCCCGGTGGCATCATGACGGACCTGCAGCGGCACATGCCGCGTGAGGAGTTGCTCCGGCGGAAGTGGATCGACGAGAACGGCGACCCGAACCCGTTGTTCAAGACCGCCGCCCAGGGTGCCGCGACCGCGCTGTGGGCCGCGACCGCCCCCGAACTGGTCGACCGTGGAGGGGTGTATTGCGAGGACTGCTCCATCAAGGGCATCGTCTCGCCCGACCACACCGACGCGATCGCCGGCGGGGTCAAAGAATGGGCCATTGACGCGGACGCCGCCGAGCGCCTGTTCGCACTCTCGGTCCAGGCGACCGGGCTGGACCCGTTCGCCGACTGACGCTTGGTGGGTATGCCCGCTTGAGCGCTCGGCGAGGAGCAGGTTGAGTCGATTTCCTGCCGGCGCGGTTTGCTTGTCCGTGCCCATCGATTGCGCATCGTTCAAATAGGTGAGGTCGTCGACGGGGGTGCCGAATCGGTCGGCCACGTCCGGAGGCACGGGTGCTGCGGTCCCTATCGCTCGGGCGCAAGCGGCGGTACGGTCGCCGCGATCGCTGATTCGCGCGCGAACGAGCCGATCACCCTCCTGTCCCAGCGTCGGAACCGAGAGAGGCAATCATGACAACGGTGTTGATCTTCCACGAAGTCGATGACGTCGAGCACTGGCTCAACTCACCCAGGCGGGAAGAGATCTTCGGGCCGCTGGGCATCACCGTCCAGACCTTCATCGACCCGACCGACGACCACAGGGTCGGGCTGATCGCCGACGTGCACGACATGGACGTCTTCCAGAGGGTGATGGCATCCGAAGTCGCGGCGGAGGCCATGCAGTTCGACGGCGTCCGACCGGAAACCGTCGTGATGATGGTGGAGTCCTGACGATGTATGCCCGAATCAGCACGTTCACGACTAGCCCCGACACTGACCTTCACGCAAATGAGAATGCCACCATGCTGCGGGTGCTGGCGAATCCCGGTTGCCGCGGGATGTATTTCCTGAAAGGCACGGAGAATAACACGGCCCTGGCCATCACGCTCTGGGACTCGGAGGACTCCCTCGCGGGGAGCCGGGAGGCCTCTGACACCATCCGCGCGGACACGATCGCAGAGCAGCACCTGACGATCGTGGGTGTCGAGGAGTTCGAGGTGACGACGAGCACCTTCATCGGCTGAGCCCGGCGGCGCCCGCCGGCGCAGGGCCGTGCGGCACCGCTCGTTACGATGGGGAGTCCCACGCCCCGCTCGGAAGGCAGCCATGGAGTACGCCCCCGCGCCCGACGGCGCCCGCATCGCCTGGTCGTCGACCGGCGCAAACGCACCCGACGACGCACCCGGCGATCCCGTCGTGCTGATCGCCGGGCAGGGCGTCTCGAGCCAGTCGTGGTCTCCGTTGCTTCCGGCGTTCGGCGCCCGGCACCGGGTGATCACCTTCGACACCCGCGGGGTCGGCGGCAGTGAGCCCGGCAGCGACGCGCGCTTCACGACCGCGGCGCTCGCCGAGGACATCGTCGCGGTGCTCGACGCCGCCGGCATCGACAGGGCGCACGTGTACGGCCACTCGATGGGCGGTCGGGTCGCACAGTGGTTCGCGATCAACCACGCCGATCGCCTCGGCGCCCTCGTGCTCGGAGCGACGAGCGGCGGCGACGCCCGCGGCCTGACCAGGTCGGCTCCCGTCGCCCAGGGCATGGCCAGAGGCGACGCGCTCTCGATGGGCCCGCTGTTCTTCACGGATGCCTTCATCACGTCTCACCCGGAACTCGTCGCCGCCATGTTCGTGCGCCCGACCTCGATCCACATCCGACGCTTGTTGTTCGACGCGAGCACCGCGCACGATGCCTGGGACCACCTGCCGAGGATCGCCGCGCCGACGCTCGTCCTCCACGGCGATGCCGATGAGGTCACGCCGCCCGCGAACGGCGAACGCCTCGCCGAACATATTCCGAATGCCGCATTCGGGGAGCTGCCCGGGCTGCGGCACGGGTACTTCCTCGAGAGTGAGTGGGCGACGGATGCCGTCCTCAGGTTCTTCGCGGCGCATCCGCTGGACGGGCCGCCAGCGGCATGACTTACGGCGTGACGTCCGCCGCACTCGCCCGGGTGACCGGCGCCGCGACCAGTGGGAGGAAGACGTCGTCGACGATCTCGCGGATCACCTCGGCCGGCACGGCGGTCAGGGTCATCATGGCCTCGTTCCGGAACAGGTCGAACGGGACCCCGGCCACCCGCTCGCTGATCGGCCCGGGTCGGAGTTCGCCCCGTGCCCGGGCCCGCTCGAGGATCGTGACCATGGAGAGTTGCCGGTCGCCGATGAACTCGCGGCGCAGGTCGGCCGGGGTGAGCGTGCCCTCCTGGTAGTAGGCCGACAGGCGGGCGCTCAAGAGTGCCGCCATGCCCGTGCGGCGTTCGCTCGCTGCCGAGAGCAGGGCCATCACGTCGCCGCGGAGGGATCCGGTGTCGGGAAGGGGGATGGCATCCGCCGCCCCGCGGTGCCGCAGGACCGCGAGGAAGAGCTCCTCACGGGTGGACCAGCGCCGATAGAGCACCGGTTTGCTCGTGTGGGCGCGCTCGGCGACGGCCTCGAAGGTGAGCGCGCCGTAACCCGCCGCGAGCAGCTGTTCCCACGCTGCGTCGAGGATTGCGGACTCCAGTTCGGCGCCGCGACGCCGCGACGCCGGAACGCGCTCGATTACAGGATCCATTTGAGTATCTTATCCAACCGGCCTATGCTCTGAGGAAACGAGACAGTTTCTTATATCGGTTGGAGAAGGCCACGATGACACAAGCCACGGACCCGGACGTCCTCGACCCGCAGACGAAGCGGGCCCTGACCGCGTTGATCACCGGCGGGGTCGCCGCGGTGCTCGACACAACCATTGTCACGATCGCTATCCACACCCTCGCGAGCGAGTTGAACACGACGGTCGCCGTCATCCAGTGGGTGAGCACCGGGTATCTGCTGGCGCTCGCCGTCGCGATCCCGCTCGTCGGTTGGGCACAGGCGCGGTTCGGCGGCAAGCGACTCTGGATGCTCGCCCTGGTCATCTTTGTGCTCGGTTCCATCCTCTGCTCGCTCGCCTGGGACGCGCCGAGCCTGATCGGGTTCCGGGTCGTGCAGGGGTTCGGCGCCGGGATGATCTTCCCGCTGATGCAGACCCTCGCGATGCAGGCATCCGCCGGGAAGGCCCTCGGCAAGATCGCGGCAACGGTGAGCCTGCCAATCGCGGTCGGACCCATCCTCGGCCCGGTGCTCGGCGGTTTCATCCTGAACTGGCTGAACTGGCGCTGGCTGTTCCTGGTGAACGTGCCGATCGTCGCGGTCGGCCTCATCCTCGCGTGGCGAGCCCTTCCCGACGACCGCCCGGGCCGGGGCGTGGCGCGTCCGCGGCTGGATGTCGTCGGATTCGTCCTCCTGACGCCCGCGCTCGTGGGAATCCTGCTCGGTCTCTCGAATGTGCACGGAGATGGCGGTTTCGGACGGACCGACGTGTACCCGCCGGTGCTGCTCGGCGTGGCACTGCTCGTCGGCTTCATCGTCTGGGCGTGGCGCCGGGGCGACGCGGCGCTCATCGACATCCACCTGCTTGCCACTCGGCCCGTGGGCGTCGCGTCCGTGATCCTCTTCGTGACGGGCGCCTGCATGTACGGGGCGATGCTGCTCCTTCCGCTTTACTGGCAGAGCCTGCGCGGCTTCGACGTGCTCGGGGCGGCGTTCCTGCTGATTCCGCAGGGCGTCGGCTCGCTCCTGTCGCGCACCATCGCCGGGTCGCTCACCGACCGGTTCGGGGCGCGCTGGATCGCCGTGGTCGGCTTCCTCGTCGTGGGGCTCTCGACGGTTCCGTTCGCTTTCGCCGGCGCAGACACCGACCAGTGGTGGCTCGCGGCCGTGTTACTGGTGCGCGGCCTGGGCCTCGGCGCGGTGTTGATCCCGACGATGACCGTCGCCTACGTGGACCTCGACCGGGAGGCGATGCCACACGCGTCGATGATCACCCGGATCAGCCAGCAACTCGGCGGCTCGTTCGGGGTGGCCATCGTCGCTGTCGTGCTCCAGGGTGCCGTGGTCTCGGCCCCTGGTGGCCTCGCTGGGGGGTTCGCGGCGGCGTTCTGGTGGACGATCGGCTTCGCCGGGTTCGCGGCCGCGATCTCACTGCTGCTTCCGGTTCCCCGGGCGGCGCATCGCCGAGGCTAGGGGCGGGGCGGGCGCGGGCGCAGCGGGATCGTTGCAAGAACGGCACGGCCGGCCGGGTCGGCCCGGGGCGCCATGTCGACGAGCGCGAGCTGGCCGAGCTCGAGGGTCCCGCCGGTCGCCACGCGCGCGGGGTGCTTGTCGGTGACGTGCGCCCGGAATTCGGTCCCGGTGAACGCCGCCTCGTCCGGGGCGGCTGCGAACGGGCGCACCGCGGCGACCACGAGGTCATGCAGCGCGGTCAGTCCGGGGTGCGGCTCGAGCACGGTCACGGGAATGTCGTGGCGGCGCCCGAACCGTTCGGCGCCGCCGGCGACCAGGCTCAGCGCGGGCAGAGCGGATGCCGCGGCCGCGAGAGCCTCCGCGATGGCGCCGGGCGCGGCATCCGTCAGGAACGGCGCCAGCACCGTCACGTGCAGGGGCCAGTCGCGCACCAGGAAGGTGTCGCCGACGTTCAGCGGCGCCAGCGGGAGGACCACGACGAGCCGGGGCATCACTGCATCACCGCGCTACCGCGTCACCGGATCGCGCCGGTCTCGTCATCGGCGAGGGCCAGGTCGATGAAGGCCCGCACCGCCGCCGAGAGCCGCCGCGTGCGCGAGGCCGCGAGATAGACGGTGAAGTCGGGCATGCCCGCCACGGGGAGGCGCCGCACGTTGCGGGCGTCGCGGGCGGCGAATTCGGGCAGCAGGGCGACGCCGAGGCCGTTGGTCACGTACTCGGCGGCGGTGCCGATGTCGGACACCTCGATCATCACCCGGCGCTCGAGGCCGGCCGCGGCGAAGGTCTCGTCCACAATCTGCCGGCTCGCGTAGCCGGGCGGCAGGTCGATGAATTCCTCGGGGGCGAGGTCGTCGAGATGGTCGAGGCCGACGTGTCCCGCCGTGGCGAGGCGGTGGTCGGCGGGCACCACGAGGACCATCGGCGATGAGGAGATCGGTGCGGCCACGAGCTGGGTGGGCACCGGCCCGCTGAGCGCGAGGAACGCGAGGTCGAGTTCGCCCGTCGCGAGCTCGTCGAGGAGTCCGGCCGAACCGCGCCTCGCCGCCCGCAGCCGCACGCCGACTCCCGGGTGGCCGGTGCGGAACAGCCCGAGCAGTCGCGGCACGTTGACGAGGGTGACGGAGGTCATCAGGCCGATCACGATCGAGCCCGTGATCGCGTGGGTGGTCTCCTCGGCGGCGTCGCGCACCCCGTTGACGGCGTCGAGCGCCTCGCGCACCTTGGGCAGCAGCAGCTCACCCGTCGAGGTGAGCCGGATCTGCCTGCGGCTCCGGTCGAAGAGCTCGACGCCGAGTTCGTTCTCGAGCGCGCGCACCCCCGCGGACACTGCGGACTGCGCGATCGTGAGCCGGTCGGCGGCGCGCGTGAAGCTCAGTTCGCTCGCCACCGCGCTGAAGAATTCGAACTGTCGCACATCCACCCATAAATCATCTCATTTGGAGATTGGTTCCATCACCATTCGGCGTTGTTTCTTATCTGTTGGAGCGGGACGATAGATAGAGGGAGCCGCTCGAACGGCGAACCGGAAGGCATGACGTGACGAACAATTCAACTGTCCTGGGCAGCGGCCCCGTGGCGGAAACCCCGACGCCGGCAGTGGCGGCACACACCTCGAACTCGGCAGTAACGGATGGCCTCGGCGTGCCCGCAGCGCCCCGCCGCTCGGCCGACCGGGTCGTCGAGGTGCTCAAGGCCCACGGGGTGAAATGGGTGTTCGGCGTGCCCGGCGCCAAGATCGACCCCGTCTACGACGCCCTCGTCGACGACGGCCCCGAACTCATCGTCTGCCGGCACGAGCAGAACGCGGCCTTCATGGCCGCCGCCGTCGGCCGGCTGAGCGGGGAGCCCGGCGTCGTGCTCGTCACGAGCGGGCCCGGCACCTCCAACCTCGCGACCGGCCTGCTCACGGCCACGACAGAGGGCGACCCGATGGTCGCCATCTGCGGTGCGGTCTCCCGCGCCGACCGGCTCAAGCGCACCCACCAGTCCATGGATGCCGTCGGCATGCTCTCCGCCGTGACCAAGTCCGCGGGCGAGGTCAGCGTCGCCGACAACGTGCCGGAGGCCATCGCCAACGCGTTCCGCCGCGCGACCCAGGAGCCCAAGGGCGCCGCCGCTGTCGTGCTCCCGTACGACGTGCTCGTCGACACCACGACCGTGTCGATGACGGGCCCGCACTGGGTGCCGCGCCTCGGCGCCGCACCCACGGAGAGCGTCACGCGCGCCGCCGAACTGCTGAAGAACGCGGAATTCCCGGTCATCCTCGCCGGAGCGCGTGCGGGGTCAGACCGGGCCACTGCCGCCCTGCATCGCCTGCTGGGCGTCGCCGACCTCCCCGTCGTCGAGACGTTCCAGGCGGCCGGCGTGCTATCCCACGAGCTCGAAGAGCACTACCTCGGCCGGGTGGGTCTGTTCCGCAACCAGCCGGGCGACATCCTGCTGCACAAGGCCGACCTCATCCTCACGATCGGCTACGACTTCGTCGAGTACGAGCCCTCGAAGTGGAACAAGGACCACCAGCGCCGGATCATCCACCTCGACGAGCTCTCCGCCGACCTCGACGACTACTACCGTCCGACGGTCGAGCTGCGCGGTGACGTCGCCGAGACCATCGACGCGCTCGCCCGGCAGATCGACGGCCTCGAGCTCGGCGCCGCGGCATCCGTTGTCGTCGCCACCGAGCGGTCCCGCCTCGCCGAGGCCGACGAGCCGCACTGGAACGAGGACGAGTCCGAGGGCGTGCACCCCGCGGCACTGACCCTCGCGATGCGGAAACTGCTGCCCGACGACACGACCGTGCTCTGCGACGTCGGCTCGCACTACATCTACATGGCCCGGCACTTCCGCACCTATCACCCGCGGACGCTGCTCTTCTCGAACGGCCAGCAGACGCTCGGCGTCGCGCTGCCGTGGGCGATCGCCGCGACCCTCGTGCGGCCCGGAACGCCGGTCGTCTCGGTGTCGGGCGACGGTGGCTTCCTTTACTCAGCGATGGAACTCGAGACCGCGGTCCGCCTCGGCTCGACGTTCACGCACGTGATCTTCAACGACGGCACCTACGACATGGTCGCATTCCAGCAGCAGGGCAAGTACGGCCGCACCTCCGGCGTGCAGCTCGGCGACTACGACGCGGTCCAGTACGCCGAGTCCTTCGGCGCGCACGGCTACCGGGTCACCCACCTCGACGATTTCGCGGGCGTACTGAAGCAGGCCATGGCCGAGCCGGGGCCGAGCATCATCGACGTGCGCGTCGACTACCGAAACAACCGGGATGAGCTCATGGCTGATCTGGAAAGCGATGTGCTGCAGTGAGTGAATTCACGGTCTCCCGACACGAGATCTTCCAAACGAGCCTGATGAGCGCCCTGCTCGACGGCGTCTACGAGGGCGAGATGACCGTGCGCGACCTGCTCGGTCACGGCAGCTTCGGCATCGGCACCTTCAACGGGCTCGACGGCGAGATGCTGATCCTCGACGGCAGCTGCTACCAGTTGCGCGCCGACGGCGGCGTCTCCAAGGCCGACCTCGGCGCGCACACCCCGTACGCGGTCGTCACGAACTTCGTCCCCCACGTCGAGAGCGACCTGCCCGACGGCGCGCTGCGGGCCGAGGCATCCGCCTTCATCGACCACATGACCTCGTCAGAGAACTACATGTACGCGCTGCGGATCGACGCCGAATTCGAGTGGATCACCATGCGCACCGTGGTCAAGCAGGAGAAGCCGTACCGCCCGATGGTCGAGGCGACCGACGAGGACGCGATCGTCGAACTGCACAACGTGACCGGCACCATCGTCGGCTTCCGCACCCCGCTCTACGAGCAAGGCATCGGCGTTCCCGGCTGCCACGCCCACTTCGTCACCGACGACCGCAGCGCCGGCGGCCACGTGCTCGACTTCAAGCTGAAGTCCGGCCACGCCGCCCTCTGCCTCGGCACCGACCTGCGCCTGCAGCTGCCCTTGACGGATGCCTTCCGCGACGCCAATCTCTCGCCCGACGACCTCGAGTGGCAGCTGCAGAAGACCGAGTCGCACGCCAAGTAGGCGCAGCCGCGGTCTGGGGTCACGGGGCGCGGCGGAACGGGGCGCCGACACTAGTGTCGGAAAACCCTTTCCGGCCGAGCCGTAGGATCGATGGAACGGTGTGCTCCAGCCTTCCGACTGTGCCGGTCCACCGGCAACGGAAGGACCTTACGTGCTCTCTCGACCCCGGGTCGTCATCGTCGGCGGCGGAATCAGCGGACTGGCGACAGCCCACTATCTGCACCAGTCGCTCGGGGACGGGGTGCTGATCACCCTGGTCGAAGCCTCGCCCCGCCTCGGCGGAAAGATCGTCACCGAGGAGTTCGCCGGGCACTCGGTCGACGCCGGCCCCGATGCGCTGATGGTGCGCGCCCCCGTCGCCGTCAACCTCCTCACCGACCTGGGCCTCGCGGACCTCGTCGTGGCACCCGCGAGCGGCGGATCACGGATCTGGTCCCGCGGCCGCCTCCGCACGCTGCCCACCGGAACCGTGTTCGGCATCCCCGACCGCCTCCTGCCGCTGCTTCGGTCACGCCTGCTCACCCCGCTCGGCTTCGCCCGGGTGCTCGTCGACCTGGCCCTGCCGGTCGGGCGCACACTGCCGGCCGACCCCACCATCGCCGAGATCGTGGTCCCGCGGATGGGCCGTGAGGTCTTCGACCGGCTCGTGGACCCGCTCCTCGGCGGCATCCACGCCGGCCGCGCCGACGAACTCAGCGCGCACAGCACCGCCCCCGACATCGAAGTGCTCGCCCGCGGCAACCGCAGCCTGAACCTCGCGCTCCGCCGCCGGCGCCGCGCGGGGGCCGCGAAGGCCGCCGCCGCGCTCGCCGCCGGCACCGGTGCCACCGTGGCTCTCTCCACCGCGGGGGATGCCGCGGCCGGGTCTCGCGCAGCGGCGTCCGCCGGTGCAGCGCCCCGGCTCGCCCGGGCCGGCGGGGCTACGCTCGTCACTGTCGAGGGCGGACTCGGTCGCGTCATCGACGCGCTCGCCGCGCGTGCGGCGGGCGACGACATCCGCCTCGGCACGGCCGCGACGAGTCTCGCCCGCGAGGGCGCCGGCTACCGCGTTGGACTCTCCGACGACACGAGCGTCGAGGCCGACGTCGTGGTGCTCGCCGGCCCCGCGTTCGTCGCCGCCGACCTGCTCAGGGACGAGAACCCCGTGCTCGGGGCCGCGCTCGCCGGGATCCCCTACACGGATGTCGCCACGATCTGCCTCGCCTACCCGCGCTCGGCGCTCGGTCGCCCGCTCGGCGGCAACGGTTTCCTGGTTCCGCCGGTCGAGGGCAAGCTCGTGGTCGGCTGCACCGTCTCGAGCAACAAATGGCCGCACCTGGCCGATGAGGCGACCGTCCTCATCCGCTGCATGGTCGGTCGCGCCGGGGACACCCGCTGGGCCGGGCTCGACGACGAGACGCTCGTCGCGCAGGTGCACGCCGAGCTCGTGGACGCCCTGGGCATGACCGGGAGACCGACCACTCACCACATCGAGCGCTGGCCGCTCGGGATGCCGCAGTACGTCGTCGGGCACCAGGGCCGCCTCGACACCGCCGAACGGGAGCTCGCCGGACTGCCCGGGGTACACCTGACCGGGTCGGCGTATCGCGGGGTCGGACTCGCGAGCTGCATCGCCGACGCCGAACGCGTCGCCACCCGGATCGCCGCAAGCAGCGCCGCGGGCACCATCGCCGCGGCGCAGGCACCGAGCGAGGTCGTGTCATGAGCACCGCCACCCAGACCACCCAGACCACCGGGGCCGTCGAGACCACCGGGGCCGGCGCATCCGCTGCGATCGGTGTCGACGTCCTCGACCCGACCCGCAGCCACGTGCTCGGCCACCCCGCCGTGCTGCCGACGCTGCCCGCCGCCCGCCGCGGCCCCGGGCCGGACTACTCGAAGCGCCCGATGCTCGTCTTCTGGGAGACGACCCGCGCGTGTGCCCTCGCCTGCAAGCACTGCCGCGCGAGCGCGACGATGCAGGCGCTGCCCGGCGAACTCAGCACGGCCCAGGGCAAGGACCTGATCGACCAGATCGCCGGCTTCGGCCGGCCGTACCCGATCCTCGTGCTCACCGGTGGCGACTGCCTGATGCGCCCCGACCTGTTCGAACTCGTCGAGTACGCCACCGGGCTCGGCCTGCCGACGGCGCTCTCGCCCTCGGTCACGCCCACCCTGACCGCCGCGATGATCGAGAAGATCGTCGCGAGCGGGGTCAAGGCCGTCTCGATCAGCCTCGACGGGGCGAGCGCACCGACCCACGAGGGCGTCCGCGGCATCCCCGGCCACTTCGAGGACACCGTCAACGCCATCCGCGCCCTCGCCTCCGCCGGACTGAGCGTGCAGGTGAACACCACGGTGATGCGCGCGAACGTCGACGAACTGGCGGATGTCGCTGCCCTGATCCAGAACGCCGGCGCGGCCATCTGGGAGGTCTTCTTCCTCGTGCAGGTCGGACGCGGCGTCTCGACGGAGGCCGTGACCCCCGAGGAGCACGAGGAGATCTGCCACTTCCTCTACGACGCCTCACAGCACGGCTTCATCATTCGCACGGTCGAGGCCCCGTTCTTCCGTCGGGTCGTCGCCCGGCGCCGCGCGGGAGACCCGGCACCGGCAACCCCGCTCTACGAACGGCTGGCCAGTCGGCTCGAGAGCCTGATGGGCCCGCCGATCGGACTGCCCCGCGCGCAGACGGCCTCGACCCGCGACGGCAAGGGCATCGTCTTCGTCGCCTACGATGGTGAGGTCTATCCGGCCGGCTTCCTGCCGCTCGGCCTCGGGAATGTGGAGACGACACCGCTCGCCGAGATCTACCGCGACAACCCGCTGCTCAAGCAGATCCGCGCGACCGAATTCACCGGACGCTGCGGCAGCTGCGAATACGCCGACCTCTGCGGCGGCTCCCGGGCGCGTGCCTTCGCCTCGAGCGGCGACCCCCTCGGCGAAGACCCGGCCTGCCCGTACCTGCCGGGGACGGATGCCGCGGCCGGCACGCCCGTCGGTGCCGGTGCCTGAGCGCGTGAACGCCGCGCAGGACCGGCTGTCGCCGGGCTCCGCGCCGATGCTTGTCGTCACGCCGGGCTCCGAGCCGGGGTCCGCCGCCGACGACGCAGCACGGGACCCCGCCTACGACGCCGTGCTGCTGCTCGGCTTCGGCGGACCAGAGGGCCAGGACGACGTCATCCCGTTCCTCCGCAACGTCACGCGTGGGCGCGGGATCCCCGAGGAACGGCTCGAGACCGTCGCGACCCACTACCGCGCCTTCGGGGGAGTGAGCCCCGTCAACGGGCAGAACCGGGCCCTGCGGGCCGCCCTCGAGGCCGAGTTGGCCGACCGGGGTGAGCCGCTGCCGGTGTACTGGGGTAACCGAAACTGGACGCCCCTTCTCGCGGACACGGTGCGGGCGGCATCCGCTGCCGGACACACCCGGCTGCTCGCGATCACGACGAGCGCGTACAGCTCGTACTCGAGCTGCCGTCAGTACCGCGAGGACATCGCGGGGGCCCTGATGACGACCGGGCTCGACGCCACCATGCGCATCGACGCGGTGCGCCCATACTTCGACGAGCCCGGCTTCACCGTGCCCTTCGTCGAGGGCGTGCGCGCTGTGCTTGCGCGCCTCGCGGTGCGGGGGCTGCCGGTCGCGCGCACCCACGTGCTCTTCACTACGCACTCGATCCCGACGGCGGATGCCGCACGCAGCGGGCCGCCCGGCGTCGATTTCGGCGCGGGCGGGGCCTACCTCGCCCAGCACCGGGCCGTCGCCGCTGCGGTAATGGCCGCCCTCGCCGATTCCGCTTCCCGCGGCGATCGCGGCACCGCGGCCGACGGGGAGTCGGTGCCGGCGTGGTCGCTCGCGTTCCAGTCGCGGTCTGGTCCGCCGGCGATGCCGTGGCTCGAACCCGACGTGAACGACGCCCTCCGGGCGCTCGCCGCCGACGGGACGCAGGCCGTCGTGATCGTGCCGATCGGCTTCATTTCCGACCACATGGAGGTGCTCTGGGACCTCGACACCGAGGCCGCGGCCACCGCAACCACCCTCGGACTGACGATGGAGCGCGTCGCGACCCCCGGCATCCACCCGGCTTTCGTCGCCGCCCTCGCGACCCTAGCCCTCGAGCGCTTGCACGGTCCCGTGCTGCCCGGCTGCCCGAGCGGCTGCTGCGAGAAGGGCGCCGGCCGCCCCGCACACTAGTCCTGCCCCGTCCCTGCCGAATTCAGGAGTTGAGCGGGTTCGCGCCCGAAACAAGCGCTTTCCCGGCTGAATTCGCGCTCAACTCCTGAATTCGGAACATCACCGGGCCGGTGAGGGCGCCGGGGAACGGGCTAGAAGTCGATCGTGAAGAGGGGGCGCAGGTAGCGCCGGAGTTCTTCCGCCATGTCGAGGGTGTCCGGGGCAAGCAGCCATTGCACCTGCAGGCCGTCGCTGAGCGCGATGAGCGACTGTGCGGCGCTCCGCGGGTCGACTCCCTCGCGCAGCTGACCGGCAGCCTGAGCGTTGGTGAATGCCTCGGACATCAGGGAAACCACCCAGGTGTACCTGTCCACGAAGTACTGGTGGGCCGGGTGCTCTGGCGCCGTCGCCTCGGCAGACAGTACACAGTGCAGTTCGACAAGCCCCGGGGCGAATTCGGCGTTGTATTCCGCGGCGCGCACCATGCCGCGAATCGTCTCGATGCCGGGCGTTTCGTCGAGGGGGACGAGCGCCACGGAGCGTTCGTCACGCAGCTCGAGCACGCCCGCGAGCAACTCGTTCTTGTTCGAGAAGTGGTGCAGCAGGCCGGCCTGGCTCATTCCCACCCGCTCGGCGATCTCACGCAGCGATCCATTCCGGAACCCGTGGTTGGCGAAAACCTCGATGCTCGCCTCCAGGATTTCCCGCCGTCGCCCAGCTGTTTTGGCATAGGACCCACGCGACTTCCCCGTCATAGTCATGCGGCGACTCTAGTCTGAAACCCACCGTCCATCGCAAAACCGTGTGCGTGAGAGTTTTTCGTATTGCGTCTTCAGTCGGGCGACCCGAGGCGTGGTCACCGCCTCCGTACTCACCCCTGAAGACGGGGGAGGCGGATGTCCCGCCGGGCTTGACAGGATCGGCTCGGGTCCATAGGTTCATTAGTGTAGTAATGGACCAAAGGGGTAAAGGTGTTTTCCGAAGGCAGTCCGATCTTCCAGCAGCTCGCTGCGCAGATCGCCAACGACATCGTGGCCGGAACGTATCCGGAGGGCACGGCGGTTCCGTCGGCGAGTGAGTACGCGATTTTTTACCAGATGAATCCGGCGACGGCGGGCAAAGCCGTGAACGTGCTCGTCGAGCAGGGCGTGTTGTTCAAGAAGCGGGGGGTCGGCATGTTCGTGTCCGAAGGCGCCCGCGACATGCTCAGCGCCCAGCGTCACGCGGCCTTCCGCGTGCTGTTCGTCGAGCCGCTCGTCCGCGAGGCGCACGTGCTCGGCATCGAGACCGACGAGCTCGGCCGGATGATCGCAGTCGAGGCCGATACCCAGTCCCAATCCCAGTCCCAATCGCAATCCCAGAATCAGAATCAGACCCCAACCCCGATGATCGAGAAAGAAGTTCTCTCATGACCGCAGCCATCGACATCCGTGCCGTGACCCGAACCTACGGTCACGCCACGGCTCTCGACAACGTCAGTTTCCGAGTGCCGGAAGGCTCGATCTGCGGGCTCTTCGGCAGCAACGGTGCCGGAAAGACCACGGTGATGTCGATCATCGCCGGCCACGACCGGCCGTCCTCCGGTGAGGCCCTCGTCCTCGGCGACACCCCGTTCGAGCACGAGGTCACCGGCCAACGGATCAGCTTCATCCGGGACAACCAGCGCTACCCCGACAACTACCAGCTCAAGCACGTGTTGCGGATCGCCCCCGAATTCGCGCCGGACTGGAGCGCCGAGGTCGCCGCTGAGCTCGTCGAGGGCTTCCGGATCCCGGCGAAGACGCCGATCAAGAAGTTCTCCCGGGGCCAGCTGTCCGCCGTCGCGATCGTGATCGGCCTCGCCTCCCGCGCCCCCGTCACCCTTTTCGACGAGCCGTACCTCGGTCTCGATGTCGGAGCGCGCACCCTCTTCTACGACGTGCTCCTGCGGGACTACGGCCGGCATCCGCGCACGATCCTGCTCTCGACGCACCTCATCGATGAGTCGGAATCGCTCTTCGACCGGGTCGTCATCCTCAACGCGGGCCGGGTCGCCGTCGACTGCGACCGCGACGAGGCCCGCGAACTCGCGGTCGTGATCAGCGGTGCAGCGGATGCCGTCGGTCGGCTGACCGCCGGCCGCACCGTCCTGCAGACGCGCGCCATCGGCTCTCTCAGTTCGGTGACCGTCACGGGGGACGCCGACGAGGCCCTCCTGGCCGAGGCCCGGCGAACAGGAGTGCAGGTCGCGTCCGCCTCCCTGCAGCAGCTCGTCGCTGCATACGGCGCGCCCGCCGGAGACGCGGCGGAGCAGACCGACCACCAGTCCACCCGCACCACCCAGCAGAAGGAAGCGGCAGCAGCATGAATGCCATTGTCTCGGTCGTCAAACTGCACCTGAACCGGCGCGTCGTCGCCCTCCTGGTGCCCCTCTTCATCGTCGCGGTCGTCGTCGTGATTTCGATCCTGATCTCACTGCTCTTCCTGCGGGGTGGCAGCCAGCCCGGCTCCGCGGTGTGGATCAACTCCTCGCGGAGCAACACCGGCATGCTGTTCTCCCTCGCCGGGTTCCTCGTCAGCATGGGTGTCGCCTCCGCCGCGACCACGTTCCCGTTCGCACTGGCGCTCGGGTCCACCCGGCGGGCGTTCACCCTGGGGACCCTGGCGTGGAACATCCTGCAGGCCGCCTATCTCACCGTGGTGTTCGCCGTGCTGACGCTTCTCGAACTCGCCACCGGGCACTGGTTCTTCGGTTTCTACATCTTCGACATCAACATCCTCGGGGCCGGCGACCTCACGAAACTGATCCCGATCGTCTTCCTCTCGGTGCTCGCCCTGCTGAGCGTCGGAGGGGCCTTCGGCTCATCGTGGGTGCGGTTCGGGGCGCGGGGCCCGCAGGTGATCGCGGCCGTTGCCGCCATCCTGATCATCGTCGGCCTGATCATCGTGATCCCGTCGGCGTCCGTGCTGATCGCGAACTTCGCGCTCTGGTGGCTCGACGTCGCCGGCGTCGTCCTGGTCGTGATCGCGATGGTGGGCATCTGGTTGCCGCTTCGCACCGCGACCGTGCGCTAACTCCCGGGTTCAGTTGCGGACAAAACACCCTCGTCGCCACGACGAGGGTGTTTTCTCCGCAATCGAGCCGAAACGACCGTGATCTCGCACTGAGTCGTTATGTGTCGCACCGAGACTCCCCGCATCGCGCGCACTTGGTAGCGTGCAGGTCAAGCACTACTTGGCAGGCAGGGGCACCTCCGGCCATCCACCGGAGAGATTCTGATGACGACTTCCCGCTTTGACGAGATCACGCGCGAGCAGCTGAGCCGGGCCGACAGCCGCAAGTGGAGCCTGCACGCCGGCACCATCGGCGCCTGGGTCGCCGAGATGGATTTCGGAACCGCCCCGGCTGTCACCGAAGCCCTGCACCGGGCGATCGATGACGGCGACCTCGGCTACCTCGCCCCCGCGACCACCCGGCGGATGGCCGAAGCCGCCTCGGAGTGGCTCCGCACCGACTGCGGCTGGGAGATCGCCCCGGAGAACATCCACCCGGTGTCCGACGTGATGGCCGCCCTCGAGGTCGCGATCACGAAGTACTCCCCGGCCGGGAGCGGCGTCATCATTCCGACGCCCGCCTACATGCCGTTCCTCTCCTTCATCCCGACACTCGGCCGGGAGGTCTTCGAGGTGCCCGGCATCGAGTCGGACGGGCGCTGGACGCACGACCTCGCCGGGATCGAGGCGGCCTTCCACGCCGGCGCGCGCACCCTCATCCTGTGCAACCCGCACAACCCGACCGGGACGGCGATCTCCCGCGAGGAGCTCGAGGCCATCGCGGTGATCGTCGACCGGCACAACGGCCGGGTTTTCGCCGACGAGATCCATTCGCCGCTCCGCTACGGGTCCACGCCGCACGTGGCGTACGCGTCCCTTTCGACTGTGACCGCCCGGCACACGATCACCGCGACCTCAGCCTCGAAGGCCTGGAACATCCCCGGGCTCAAGGCCGCGCAGCTCATCACGTCCAACCCCGCCGACGAGGAGCTCTACCAGATCTTCGGCTTCGCGGTGCTGCACGGCGCCTCGACACCGGGGGTCATCGCCGCGACGGCAGCCTATCGGCACGGTCGGGAGTGGCTCACCGAGGTCACCGGCTACCTCGACGGCAACCGCCTCGAGCTCGGGCGGCTCCTGGCGGAGCACCTGCCCGAGGTCAGGTACCGCATCCCCGAGGCGACCTACATCGCCTGGCTCGACTGTAGGCGGCTCGGTATCGAGGGGTCGCTCGCCGACTTCTTCCGCACAGAGGCGGGTGTTGCGGTGACCGACGGCGCACAGTGCGGGAAGGGATATGAAGGGTACGTCCGACTGATCTTCGCCATGCCGCGGCCGATCCTCGAGCAGGCCGTGACCCAGATGGCGGATGCCGTGCACCGGCACCAGGCACAGCGGAACCAGACGACGACAGGAACACCGTGACCCACCAGGCCGATACCGAACCCACCCTCGAGGACACCACCCTCGAGGAGACCGCGCCCGGGGACACGACCACGGGGCACACCGTCGCCGCTCCGGAGTACGACTGGGACGGCTACGCCTTCGACACCCGCCAGGTGCACGCCGGCGAGACGGAAGACCGCTCCAACGGTGCCAGGATCCAGCCGATCGCGATGACGGCCGGCTACCGGTTCGACTCCTACGACGACGCCGCCGGGCGTTTCTCCGGCGAGGGCGACGGCCTGATCTACTCCCGGCAGCGCAACCCCTCCGGCACCGTCGCCGAGAAGCGGATCGCCTCCCTCGAGGGCGGCACCGAGGCCATCGTCGTCTCGTCCGGCCAGGCGGCGATCACCGCGGCGCTGCTCGCGCTCGCCGGCTCCGGCGAACGGATCGTCTCGACCGCGAGCATCTACAGCGGCACGCGGGTCCTCTTCGGCCGTAGCTTCAAACGCTTCGGCGTCAGCGTCGACTACGTCTGGAACGAAGCGGACGACGACGAGTGGGACCGCCAGATCACGCCGGACACCAAGGCGATCTTCACCGAGACCATCCCGAACCCCAAGAACGACATCGTCGACATCGCCCGGGTTGCCCGCGTCGCCCGCCGGCACGGGATCCCCCTCGTCGTCGACAACACGATCGCATCGCCCTTCCTGATCCGGCCCCTCGAACACGGCGCCGACATCGTCGTGCACTCCTCGACGAAGTTCCTGAGCGGTCACGGCGCCGCCCTGTCCGGCACCATCGTCGACGGCGGCCGCTTCGACTGGGCCTCCTCCACGCGCTCCTACCCGCTGCTCACCGACCCGGTGCGCCCGGGCCGGCCCTCGATCCTCGAGCAGTACGGCCCCACCGCCTACGCACGGATGACCCGCGAGGCCGTCGTGAACGACATCGGTCCCGCGCTCTCCCCGTTCAACTCCTTCCTGCTGCACCAGGGCATCGAGACTCTCTCGCTCCGGATGGAACGGCACCTCTCGAATTCGCTCACCATCGCGGAGTGGCTCGACGGGCATCCGCGCGTCGACAGCGTCGACTACGCCGGCCTGCCCGGCAGTCCGTACCACGAGCTCGCCGAACGGCTTTACGGCGGCCGCAGCGGCTCGGTCTTCTCCGTCACAGTGCGCGGCGGCTCGGCGGGAGCCCGCCGGTTTCTCGACGGCCTGCGGGTGATCAGCCGGATGACCAACATCGGCGACGTCCGCTCGATGGCGCTGCACCCCGCGACGACGACCCACTCCTCGTTCACGCCCGAGCTCCGCGACCGGCTCGGCATCGCGCCGGGACTGATCCGGCTGTCGATCGGCATCGAAGACCCGACCGACCTGATCACCGACCTCGATCGCGCCCTCTCCGCGCTGTAGCGGCACCTGACTAGGCTCTGAGCATGACCGAGACAATTCGCTGGGGAATCCTGGCAACGGGCGGGATCGCCCACGCGTTCACGAATGACCTGATTCTCCACGGGCACACGGTCCAGGCCGTCGGGTCCCGGTCCCAGGCCGGGGCGG
Source organism: Cryobacterium zhongshanensis (assembly GCF_022760445.1). Classification (NCBI taxonomy): domain Bacteria; kingdom Bacillati; phylum Actinomycetota; class Actinomycetes; order Micrococcales; family Microbacteriaceae; genus Cryobacterium; species Cryobacterium zhongshanensis. The sequence goes on from NZ_JALGAR010000002.1 coordinate 531,002, forward strand.
ATGCCTTCGCGACGGAATTCGGGATCCCCACCGCCCACGGGAGCTATGAGGCCCTCGCCGCTGACCCCGAGGTCGACATCGTCTACGTGTCGACCCCGCATCCGTTTCACGCCGCCAACGCGACGCTCGCCCTGAACAACGGCAAGCACGTGCTGATCGAGAAGCCGCTCACGCTCAACGCGCGCGAGGCCAGGGAGATCACCGAACTCGCGGCCGAGAAGGGCCTGTTCGTGCTCGAGGCGATGTGGACCCGGTTCCTGCCGCACATGCGGCGAATCCGGGAGATCATCGCCGCGGGAACCCTCGGCGACGTGCACACCCTGATCGCCGACCACACCCAGGACCTCCCCGACGATCCGGGGCACCGGCTCAACTCGATGCAGCTCGGCGGCGGCGCGCTGCTCGACCTGGGCGTGTACCCGATCACCTTCGCCTCCGAGCTCTTCGGGACGCCGGAGACCATCCTCGCCGCGGCGACCTTCAAGGCGACGGGAGCGGATGCCCAGGTCGCGACGACCTTCCGTTACCCGGGCGGCCAGATCGCCGTCACACTCTCCGCGAGCGACACGGCAGGGACGAACACGGCCGTGATCCTGGGCACCCTCGGCCGGATCGAGATCGACGCGGTCTGGTACTCGCCGACGAGTTTCCGGGTGCTGAACAGCAGCGGTGAGGTGCTCGAATCGTACGTCTCGGCCGTGACCGGTCGTGGGATGCAATTCCAGGCGGTCGAAGCCGAACGGGTCATCCGCGCCGGCCTCACCGAGAGCGACCTGCTCCCGGTCGCGGAGATGGTGAGCATCATGGAGACCCTCGACACCGTCCGGGAACGGATCGGACTGCGCTATCCGGGCGAATAGGCCGCTGATCAGCCGACGGTAGTGCGTCCGGCACGGTAACCTTTCGTCACAGACATCAGCGACCCGGGCATGGCCCCGGACGGACGGTGCGGCACTCGAGAGCTCGGATCCAATGGAATTGCTGGTGGGGGAGGACCGCAGGCGACGTGCGGCCACGCCACGGCCGGATGCCTGGCTGGTCTGGACGTTGATCGTCCTCGTGGCCGCGTCCGCGGTCCAGACCTTCGCTGCGGGAGTCGCCGGTGTTCGGACCCCGGTCGGGGACATTGTGGGAGCACTCTCCTTTGCCGCGCCCACGGTGCTCTGCTGGGTGTCCGTCTCTCGCGCAACGGCGCGCCGGACGGAGCTGATCCTCACGGCCCTGGCCGTGAGCGCCTATTCGCTGTCGGGCGTCCTCTTCTCCCTGGTCTACCTGGTCTTCGCGGGCGTTGCCACCGACCCGCTGGCGATCGTCGCAACCGCGCTCTTCTTCTCGTTCTACCCGCTGATGGTCGCCGCCCTCGCTGTGCTCGTCCACCGGCAGAAGGGGAGGCTGTCCTGGGGCCTGACGCTCGACAGCACCGTCGGCGCCCTCGGCGCGGCGTCCCTCCTCGTCGTCCTCCTCGGCCCGAGCATCGATCGGGCATTCGCACAGCCGTTCTCGCTCGACTCGTTCGTCGCCGCCGCGAATCCCCTCCTGGACATCGTCGTGATCGCGGCCCTCGCCGGTGTCGCCGCCTCGCGGTCGATCAGTGCCGGACGCAACTGGCTCCTGCTGACCATGGGGCTGTTGCTCTTCGCCGCCGCCGACATCGGCTTCGCACTCACCGGCATGACGATCGAGGGCAGCTACTCGACGGCCTCGCCGTTCGATCTCGGCTGGATCGCGGGCCTTGCGCTGATGGCCCTGTGGGCGCACCGCTCGGCCAGGCCCGTGTCCACCGCGCCGGGAATCCGCAACGCGGCCGTGGCTCGCTGGGCGCTCTCCCTCCCTGTCCTGGCGACGACCGCGGGGCTCGCCGTCCTCCTGATCGCGAGCGAGGTCGAGGTCTCCCCGTTCGCGATCTCCCTCGCGGCCGCCGCCGTCATCCTCGCCGCCGCCCGGACCACGATGGCATTTCAGGAGCTGCGGCGGATGGGCGACATGCGCAGGCAGGCCAGGACAGACGATCTCACCGGGCTACCCAACCGGCGCGCCCTCTACGCCGAGGTGCCGTTGAGTCTCACGTCCGGTGCCGACAGGGCCCTGCTGCTGCTCGACCTCGACCGCTTCAAGGAGGTCAATGACAGCCTCGGGCACGACGTCGGAGACCAACTGCTGGTGCAGGTCGGCACCCGACTCGCGAGCAACGTCCGGGGAACCGACCTCGTCGCCCGGCTCGGCGGCGACGAATTCGCGATCCTGCTCGCCGACGCAGGGGAGGCGGAGGCCGTGGTCGTTGCGGGAACGCTCAGGGAGGTCCTCGCCCGACCGTACCTGCTCGAAGGAATCACCCTGCAGACCACGGTCAGCATCGGCATCGCCCTGTACCCCGGCCAGGCCCTCGACCTGACCGGGCTGCTCCGCAAGGCTGACATGGCCATGTACAAGGCGAAGGAAACCCGGAGCGGTCACCGGGTCTACGACATGAGCGTCGACAGCCACGGCGCCGCCCGGCTGCGCACCCTCCAGGAACTGCGCGTTGCCCTGGACGAGCGGCAGCTGGTGGTCTACTACCAACCCAAGGTCGACCTCGCGACGGGAGCGGTGCGCGGGGTCGAGTCGCTCGTGCGCTGGAACCATCCGGTGCGCGGCCTCGTCCAGCCCGGTGACTTCCTGAGCATCGTCGAGGAGGCCGGGCTGATGAACGCGATGACCCAGCAGGTGCTCGACATGGCCCTCGACCAGGCCGAGGTCTGGCATGCCAGGAGCGCCGACCTGACCGTCGCCGTCAACCTGACGGCGAGCGCCCTCGTGGATGCTGAACTGCCGGAGCGGATTGCGGCGATGCTTGCCGATCGCGGCCTGCCGGCATCCGCCCTCATTCTCGAAATCACCGAGGAGTTCCTGCTCGAAGACCGGGTCAGGACCACCGCGATCCTGACCCGGTTGCGGGCGGGAGGCATCCGCATCGCCATCGACGACTTCGGGACCGGATACAGCTCGCTTGCCTACCTGCGCGACCTGCCGGTCGACGAACTCAAGCTCGACCGGTCGATCGTGTCGCCGATGAGGGACGATCCCCGGGCTGCCGCCCTCGTCTCCTCGACGATCGAACTGGCGCACAGCCTCGGGCTCACGATGGTGGCAGAGGGCGTCGAAGACGCCGAGGTCTACGCCGGCCTGGCCCGGTACGGCTGCGACGAGGCCCAGGGCTTCCACATGTCCCGTCCGATGCCCGCAGACGAACTCGACAGCTGGCTCGCCGAACGGCGACTCGACCTCGCGGCCGCACCGTGACGGCCGCTGTGACGCCGCCCCGCCAGGGCATCGACCGGTGGATGCTCTGGGCGCTCTGGCTGATCATCGCGGCACACGTCGCTAGCCTCGTGCTGCGTGCGCCGACGGACTACGTCGCCTCTCCGTTCATCCTGCTCGGGGTGCTCGCAGCGGCCGCGCCCCTCGTCGTCTGCTGGGTGGCTGTCGCGCACACCCGGTCGAACCGGCTGCAGGCCCAGCTCGCCGCCTCGGCTGTGACCGTGTTCGTGATCGGCAACGGCTTCTTCGCGGCCGCCGACCTGCCGCTCGGCGACTGGGTCCCCGTGCTGGGCGACCTCGCCCAGATCTGCTACCTCGGCTTCTATCCGCTGATGCTCGCCGCCCTGTTCACCCTCGTGCGGGACCAGTTGCGGAGCCTCTCCGTCGCAATCGCCCTGGACTGCGTCGTCGGCGGCCTCGGTGCCGCCGCGGTCGTCTCCGCCGTGCTCGGTCCCGTTCTCGCGGCCGGCTCCGACGGTCCACCATCGATCTCCACCTTCGTGGGCATCGCGAGTCCCGTACTCGACCTGGTGATCGTCGCGGCGGTCGTCGCGATCGCGGCGTCGCCGATCCTGAGGGCGGGCCAGAGCTGGATCCTGCTCGTCGGCGGGCTGCTCTCGTTCGCCGCGGGGGACATCCTCTTCGCCCTGGGCAAGCTCGACGGCACGTACGTCGTCGGTCACTGGCTCGACGCCGGCTGGTCGATCGGACTCGCGCTCGTCGCGACGTGGCTGCGCACCGCCGCGACCCCGACCCCGGACGACGACGGCAGGGCAGAACGCGGCAGGGGCGCAGCCGAGCGGCCGGGGTCGCAGGGGAGTGGAACGGCAGTACTCGCGGTCCCCGTTTTCGCGACGCTCGCCGGTCTTGCCGTCCTCCTGGTTTCGAGCAGGCACGGGGAGTCGCAGGTGACGGTGGGGCTCGCCGCGGCCACGCTCGTCGTCGCATCCGCCCGCACCGTCATCGCCTTCCGGGAACTCGGTCGACTGGGCGATCTCGTGCGGCTGGCCCGCAGCGACGATCTCACCGGGCTTCCGAACCGGCGCGCGCTCTACGCCGAGGTGCCCGACCAGCTGGCCCTCGGCGGCCGCAACGCCCTGCTCCTGCTGGACCTGGACCGGTTCAAGGAGGTCAACGACAGTCTCGGGCACGATGTCGGTGACGTGCTCCTCGTGCAGGTGGGCCTGCGGATCAGCGCCCAGCTTGCCGCGGACGACCTCCTCGTGCGGCTCGGCGGCGATGAATTCGCGATCTTCCTCCGCGACTCCGGTGCGGAGGAAGCCGAAGTGGTCGCGATCAAGGTGCAATCCGCCTTGGCGGCACCGCACACCCTCGAAGGAATCTCCCTGCAGACGAGTGCGAGCATCGGGATCGCGCTGAGCCCCGAGCACGGCCACAGCCTGGGCGTCCTGATGCGCAAGGCCGACATGGCGATGTACCGGGCCAAGGTGCGACGCGGCGGGCACCGCGTCTACCAACCGGTCGACGACAGCCACGGCGACACCCGGCTGCGCACCCTCGAAGAACTGCGCGCGGCGCTCGCCGCGAACCAGCTGGTGCTGCACTACCAGCCGAAGGTCGAGCTCTCCGGCGGGGAGGTGCGCGGTGTCGAGGCCCTCGTGCGGTGGAACCACCCGAAACGCGGCCTGCTCTACCCGAGCGAATTCCTCGAGCTCATCGAGGATGCCGGCCTGATGCAGACACTGACGGTGCGGGTCCTCGAAATCGCGCTCGACCAGGCGGCCGTCTGGCATCGGCGCGGCGAGAGACTGACGATCGCGGTCAACCTCGCGGCAAGTTCGCTGCTCGACTCCGGCCTGCCCGAGCGGGTCGGCGCCATGCTCACGGCGCGCGACCTCCCGGCGACGGCGCTCATGTTCGAGATCACCGAGGCGTTCCTGCTCGACGATCGTGGTCGCGCGAGCGACATCCTCGGCAGGCTGCGCTCCCGCGGCATCCGCATCGCCGTCGACGACTTCGGCGTCGGGTACAGCTCGCTCGCCTACCTCCGCGAACTCCCGATCGATGAACTCAAGCTCGACCGCTCGTTCGTGGCCCCGCTGAACGGCGACAAGCGCGCCGCCGCGGTGGTGTCGTCGAGCATCCACCTCGCCCACAGCCTGGGCCTGCGGATGGTGGCAGAGGGCGTCGAGGACGCAGAGGCATACGCGCAGCTCGCCCGGTTCGGCTGCGACCAGGCCCAGGGTTACCACGTGTCGCCACCGGTGCCCGCCGCGGTTCTCGACGACTGGCTGGCCGCGCGCCTCACAGCGGACGCAGGTACAGTACAGGCGTGAACGATCAGGACAGCACCGCACCGCAGGGCCCCATCGCCCCGGGGGCCGCCCCGCACCTCCCCGGGGCGCGTGGCCCAGGGGCAGCCGGGATCGCCCGGTTCCTCGCCCGGCACCGCACCGCAGCCTGGATCACCGCGGCGGCCGTCGCCTTCGCCCTGCTCGGCAGTGGCGCCGTCGTCGCCGGCGCGTCCACGCGCAGCTCCGCCTCCGCGCCCGCGCCTCTTCCGGTCACGGAGTCCCCGTCGCCGACACCCACGCCCACGCCCACTCCCACACCGACGCCGGTCCGCCCGGTTCCCGGAACGGTCGTTCCCGCGAGCCACCTGCGCACGTGCTCCGTCGCGGCACTCTCGACCGACTCCCGCCTGGGCGGTTTCCAGTCCCAGGTCGTGAACGCGACGACGGGCGAAGTGCTTTTCGACCGGGGCGGGGGAACGCCCTCGCGCACCGCGAGTGTGCTCAAGGTGCTCACCTCCGCCGCAGCCCTGAGCGTGCTCGGTTCCGACTTCCAGGCGACGACGCTCGTCGTGAAGGGTTCGGAACCCGGGTCGATCGTGCTCGTCGGCGGCGGCGACCTGACCCTCTCCCGGCTGCCGAGCGGCACGGAGTCCACCTATACCGGTGCCGCCCACCTCGACACCCTCGCCGCGCAGGCCGTCGCGGCGTGGCAGGCCGACCCCGCGACCGCGAACACGCCGATCACCTCGCTCGTGCTCGACTCCTCCCGGTTCGGCGATCCGGCCTGGGACCCGAGCTGGAACCGCAAAGAGCTCACGGACGGGTACATGCCCGAGATCACCGCCCTGCAGGTCGATGGAGACAGGGACAACCCGAAGCAGAGCACCTCACCGCGCAGCAGCGACCCGATCGGGCGCGCGGGGCAGGCCTTCGCCGACCTCCTCGGCGGGAGCGTCACAGTGACCCGCGGCACGGCGCCGTCCGGGGCGGCCCAGCTCGCATCCGTGCAGTCGCAGCCGGTGTCGACCCTGATCAAGCAGGCCCTCATCGTCTCGGACAACACGATCGCCGAGATGCTCGCCCGGCTCGTCGCCATCAAGTCCGGCTCGGGCAACACCTTCTCGGCGCTGCAGAAGTCGACGGTCGCGGGCCTGCAGACATACGGTATCGACACCACGGGCATCCTGATCGCGGACGGCTCCGGCCTGAGCGACAACAACGCCGTTCCGCCGTCGTACCTCACCCAGCTCTTCATCAAGATCAACGCCCGCCAGGGCAACCTCGGGGTCATCTTCGACGGGCTCCCCGTCGCCGGTGGCAAGACCGGGTCCCTCTCGTACAGCGATCGGTTCACGGGCAAGAACGCGGATGCCGACGGTTCCGTTTTCGCAAAGACCGGCTGGATCGACACCGGGTACACCCTCGCCGGCATCATCCACGCCGCGGACGGAACCCCGCTCACCTTCGCCGTTTACGCCCTGGGCGATGTGGGCGATAATGCGAAGCAGGCGATCGACACCATCACGGCGGCGTTCTATCGCTGCGGAAACAACCTCTCCAATACGTAGCGCCTCGCGCAGGCGCAGGACACAGAACGGAGCACCGTGACCAGGGCCTTGTTCATCATCGACGTGCAGAACGACTTCACGGAGGGCGGCGCCCTGGGGGTCGATGGCGGGGCGGCCGTGGCCGCAGGCATCAGCAGGCTGCTGGCGGAGCATCCGCTGCACTACGATTTCGTCTTCGCTTCGCGCGACTGGCACAACGCGACGGGCGACAACGGCGGCCACTTCGCGGCGGCGGGCGCCGAGCCCGACTACACCGGCACCTGGCCGGTGCACTGCGTCGCGGATACCGCAGGCGCCGACTACCACCCGGACCTCGCGCTGCCGGCCGGGACCGTGCACATCCGCAAGGGACAGGGGGAACCGGGGTACTCGATCTTCGCCGGCGTCGACGATTCCGGCGCGCGCACCGGCGAGCTGCTGATCGAGCACGCGGTGACGGATGTCGACATCGTCGGCATCGCGACCGATCACTGTGTGCGGGCCTCGGGTCTCGACGCGCTCGAGCACGGCCAGCGGGTGCGTGTGCTCACGGACCTCGTGGTCGGCGTCAACCCGGACGCGAGTGCCGAGGCCCTCGCCGCCCTCGCCTACGCCGGTGCCACCCTCGCCACGTCCCGGGACCTCGCCGCCGCCTGACGTACCCGGTCCCCTCAATCGCCGCGTCCGCACGCACCCCGTCCGCACGCACCCCGTCCGCACGCTCCTGTCGCGGTCGTTCTGTTCCGAATTCAGGAGTTGAGCTCCGCGGGCGGCGACCGGCCTGCGGATCAGTGCCGCGCATCCGCTCCTGGGTCGTGAATTCAGCCTCAAGTCCTGAATTCGGAACAGTACCCGCGAGAGTGAGAGCCGGCGGAGTTGCCGGGGTGTGCATCCAAAACGGGGATACGACCCGAAGTGGGGATGGGAGGTAATGCTGCCTCCCGCCACCACGATAAGCAGGAGGTAACCATGCGCAAGATTCTCGCCGTAGGCGCCGCAGCCGGTGTACTCGTCGCTCTCGCAGGATTCGGGCCGGCATACGCCGGAGACGGGGGCCACGGCCACGGCCACGGTTCCGGGGACAACGGGCCCGCCGAACTGACCGTGTTCCACGGCATCCCCGGGGTCACCGTCGACGTGTATGTCGACGGAGCCCTCACGCTCGACGATTTCACGCCGGGCTCCTTCTCGGACACGCTGTCCCTCGACCCGGGCACCTACTCGGTCGCGATCACGGCCGCCGACGCCGCGGACGCGAGCAACCCCGTGATCGGCCCGGTCGACCTCGCCCTCGAGAGCGGCGACAACTACACCGCCGTCGCCCACCTCACCGAGTCAGGGATGCCGACGGCAACCCTGTTCACCAACAACCCCGACTCGGTCGGCAAGGGCAATGGCCGGCTCACGGTGCGTCACGTTGCCGCTGCGCCGTCCGTCGACGTGCTCGCGAACGGTGCCGCGGCCATCACCGACCTCACCAACCCCGACGAGGTCGAACTCACCCTCCCGACCGGCACGATCTCCGCGGCCGTCGCGGCGACGGGCACCACCGACCCGCTGCTCGGGCCGGCCGATGTCTCGATCGCGAAGCGCACGAACACGATTGTGTATGCCTACGGCAGCCTCGCCGACGGCACCCTCGCGCTTGCCGTGCAGACGGTCAAGCTCGACAAGAAGAGCCACCGGCACTGATAGTCGGCACTGACCGCCGGCACTGATAGTCGACGTTGATAGTCGACACCGACACGTCAGCTGCCGGCCCCAGCGGACCGGCCTGCGCAGACACCCACTGCGCGGGCCGGTCTTCGTCCGTCGAAGCCTGGCACTCATTCTCCGTGAGGATCTCTTTCCTGCCGCTGCATCCGAAATGGCACCTGAACAGGAAGTAGGGGTAAGAAGCAGCTCACCCCCAATGCAGGAGGAAACGATGCACACGACACACAGCCCAGGATTCAAAGCTTCACTCACCGCCTCACTCACGGCCGCTTCGATCGGAGCGCTCGTATTGTTCGGTGGGCTCGCCCCCGCCAGTGCCGCCACGGACGACGCGCAACTGTCCGTGTTCCACGGCGTCCCCGGCCTCACCGTCGACGTCTACGTCAACAACAAGCTCACGATCGACAACTTCAAGCCGGGCGACATGGCCGGTCCCCTCGCCCTCGCCGCAGGCACGTACACCGTCGCGATCACGGCCTCCGATGCCGCTGACGCGAGCAAACCCGCGATCGGCCCGGTCGACCTGAAGCTCGAGGCGGGCATGAACTACACCGCCGTCGCGCACCTCGGGGCGGACGCGAAACCCACGGCCACCCTGTTCACGAACGACACGTCCACGATCGCGGCAGGGTCCGGCCGCCTCGTCGTCCGTCACGTGGCCGCAGCGCCCGCCGTCGACGTCCTGGCGAACGGCGCGGTCGCCATCTCGAACCTGTCCAACCCGAAGGAATCGGTTCTCGTGATTCCCGCGGGAACGATCTCGGCCGTCGTTGCGGCCACCGGCACCACGGCACCCGTGATCGGCCCGGCCGATGTGAAGGTGGCCGAGGGAGTCGACACGATCGTCTACGCCTGGGGCAGCCTCGCGGACAAGAACCTCGCCGTCGCCGTGCAGACCGTCTCGGGCATGAACTCCGACCCCAACGGCATCCCCGCCGGTGAGGCCGGACTCGTCGCGACCAACCGACCGGCGGACCAGACCCCGCTCTGGCTCGGCGGCATCGCCGTGCTCGTGCTGTTCGGCCTCGGGTCGGCTACGTTCCTCGGACTCCGCCGAGCGCGCCGCTGAGCGTGCGAGCCAGGACGGAGGAAGAACGATGAGGGCCACGGCGGGCAAGATCGGGATGCTCGCCGTGGCCCTTGTCCTGCTTTCCGCTCTCGCCCTTGGTCTGATGCTGATGCTGAGCGGATGCGGAAGCGTGCCCGGCGCGCGGACCCTCGCCGCCGCGCCGACGCACCTCCCCGCGACGTCACCGTCCACGCCGGCTGCCACGCCGGCGCCAGCGCCGACCGCGACACTGCCTTCTCCGACCGCGACGACGCCGGCCGTGCCGCTTCTCACCGGGGTGAGCGCCGACATCCGCTCGGTGCAGGCCGCGGAGCAGGTGCCGGTCGCGCCGGTGCGGATCAGGGTCGAGGCGCTCGGGATCGACATGGGCATCGAAGCCGTCGGACTCGGCGACAGCGGCGGCATGGGGCTGCCGAAGAACCCGGCGATTGCGGCGTGGTACAAGTTCGGGCCGTCCCCGGCGAGTGTGGTGGGCGCGACCGTGATCGCGGCGCATGTCGACTCGCTCGAGTACGACGTGGGCCCGTTCTCCCGGCTCGCCACCGCGCCAGCGGGCACGGAAATCGTGCTCTCGCTCGCCGACGGCGGCGAGCGGCGCTACCGGGTCGCATCCGTCGAGCTCGTGCTCAAGCCCGACGTGCCCTGGCCGGCAATTTTCGACCGCACCGGGCCCGCCCGCCTCACGCTCGTCACGTGCGGCGGTGAATTCGACTACACCGCGAGGCGGTACCTCTCGAACGTGATCGTTTCCGCGATGCCGGTTCCCTGATGAGCGGGTCTGGCTATGCTGTCGCCGATGAAGCCGGGCTTGCCGCACCCGAGAGGTGCCGCGCATGACCGGGAACCGCACCAACCTGCCAGCCGGGAGGCGACGCACGCCCGTGACCGTACCCATCGATGACGTCGACCACCTGCGCCTCGTCGCCGCGTTCCGCGCGGGGGATGAGCGCGCCCTCGCCGAGGCCTATGCGCGCTGGTCGTCGCTCGTGTACACGATCGCGGTGCGGTCGCTCGGAGATCCCGGCGAAGCCGAGGACGTGACGCAGACGGTCTTCATCGCGGCCTGGCGCGGGCGGGACACCTACAATCCCGAGCGGGCGAGGCTCCCCGCCTGGATCGTGGGGATCACCCGGCACACCGTCGCGGACACGCACGAGGCGCGCTCGCGGCGCCGCCGGATCGAGCAGGCGGTCGCGGGCGAATTGCGCACGACACCCGTCGACGATTCGGTCGACGTCGCCGACCGGGTGATGTTCGCCGAGGAGTTACAGCGGCTCGAGCCTGTCCCGCAGCGGGTGATGCGCCTTGCCTTCTATGCTGACCTCACCCACGCGCAGATCGCCGCGATGCTCGGTCTGCCGCTCGGAACCGTCAAGAGTCACATCCGCCGAAGTCTCGGCCGGCTGCGCGCGCGATTGGAGGCCAACGATGACACATATTGACCGCGACGACCTCGCACTCATCGCCCTCGCCGAATTCGACCTCACCGAGGCGGAGCGCGGTCACCTCGCCGAGTGCCCGCAATGCGCGCTCGAACTCATTTCGCTGCAGCACATCGCAGCGGTCGGCCGGGCCGCCCGTCACGTCAGCCTCACCGAACCCTCCGCCACCGTGTGGGCGGGCATCCACGCGACCCTCGGCCTCAGCGCCGCCGTCGGTGCGCCGCCGCGACTCCGCGACTTCGTGCGTCCGGAGGATGCTGCGGGTGCCGCGGATGCTGCCGATACCGCTGATGACGTGGCCGAGCTTCTCGAGGGCGAACGGGAGGCATTCGCCGCGCATCCGCCCGTCGTGCCGTCTCCCACTGCCGTACCCGCTCCCGCTGTCGCGTCCGCCGCAGGCCCCGCCGTCGCGGACCCGCCGTCCGCGCGACCGCCGACGTCCGACTCGCCCGCCGCACTGCGTCCGCGCCGACGGAGGGCGGCCCGGAGCCGCACCGCGACGCGTCTCCTCCTCACCGGGGCCGCGGCCGTGGTGCTGGTCCTCGGCGGCTTCGTCGCGGCGCGCTGGATCGACACGATGCAGCAGCCCGCGACCGCGCCCGTCACCTTCGAGGCCCGGCTCACGCCGTTCCCCGGCTGGCAGGCGAGCGGCAGCGCCGAGGTCGAGGCCATGCCCGGGGGACACCGCGAGGTCGTCGTCGACCTCACGGGGCTTGCCGACGCCACAGCGGCGGCTCCCCTCCGCGAGGTCTGGCTGATCAAGGCGGATGCCTCCGGCCTGATCAGCATCGGCCTCCTCGACGGCAACACCGGCCACTTCGACATCCCCGACGACGTCGACCTCAGCCAGTACCCGCTCGTCGACGTCTCGGCGGAGCCCGACAACGGAAACCCGGCCCACTCGGGAAATTCGATCGTGCGCGGCGAACTGCACGCCACGTGAGCGCGACCGCCCGCGGATAGGCTGGTTCGAGGCAGGCATCAGACGCACGCGACAGGGAGACACCATGACAAACGTCACCGAAGCGGAACTTCTCCGGATGGTTCCGAAGGAACTCTTCGTCAACGGGGAGTGGGTGCCCGCGGCTGACGGGGCGACCCTCGACGTCGTCGACCCGGCCACCGGTCTCGTCATCGCCTCGATCGCCGACGCCGGGGTCGCCGACGGTGCCGCGGCCCTCGACGCGGCCGTCGACGCCCAGGACAGCTGGGCGGCGACCCCGCCCCGGGTCCGCGGCGAGATCCTGCGCCGGGCCTTTGACCTGATGCAGGAGCGCAAGCAGGAGTTCGCGCTGCTGATGACGATCGAGATGGGCAAGCCGCTCGCCGAGGCGTACGGCGAGGTCGCGTACGGCGGTGAATTCCTGCGCTGGTTCAGCGAGGAGGCCGTGCGCATCAGTGGCCGGTACGGCAGCAACCCCGAGGGCACCGGGCGGATGCTGGTGTCCCAGCACCCGGTCGGCCCCTGCTTCCTGATCACGCCCTGGAACTTCCCGCTCGCCATGGCCACCCGCAAGATCGCGCCGGCGCTCGCTGCGGGCTGCACCGTCGTCGTGAAGCCGGCGTCGCTGACCCCGCTCACGACCCTGTACTTCGCCAAGCTCCTCGCCGAGGTGGGGCTCCCCGCCGGCGTGCTCAACGTCATCACGACCTCGCGCTCCGGCGCGGTGTCCGACCCGATCATCGCCGACCCGCGGCTGCGCAAGCTCAGCTTCACCGGCTCAACCGCCGTGGGGCGCCGCATGATCGGCCAGGCCGGCCAGGGCGTGTTGCGCACCTCGATGGAGCTCGGCGGGAATGCGCCGTTCATCGTCTTCGCCGACGCCGACCTCGACAAGGCCGTCGACGGCGCCATCGCGGCGAAGTTCCGCAACGTCGGGCAGGCCTGCACGGCCGCCAACCGGTTCATCGTGCAGGCATCCGTCGCGGAGGAGTTCGCCCGCCGGGTCACCGCGCGGGTGCAGGACTTCGTCGTGGGTCGCGGCACCGCCGAGAATGTGAACATCGGACCGCTGATCAACGCCGGGGCCGTGGAGAAAGCATCCGCCCTCGTGCAGGACGCCCTCGAACGCGGCGCGACGCTCCTCACCGGCGGCGACTCGATCGAGGGCGCCGGCACCTTCTTCGAGCCGACCGTGCTCGCCGGGGTCGCGGCGGGGAGCGACATCCTGCGCGAAGAGATCTTCGGGCCGGTGCTCGCGATCGCGACCTTCGACGAGGAGGAGGACGCCGTGCGCCTCGCCAACGACACCGAGTTCGGGCTGGTCAGCTACGTCTTCACCCGGGACCTCGCCCGCGGGCAGCGGATGGTCGAACGCCTGCAGACCGGCATGATGGGGCTCAACATCGGCGTGATCTCGAACGCGGCCGCGCCGTTCGGCGGGGTCAAGCAGTCCGGCCTCGGCCGCGAGGGCGGGCCCGAGGGCATCCAGGAGTACCTCACCACCAAGTACACGATGACCCCGGACCCCTTCGCCGACTAGCCCCGTGGTTTCGCCCACTGCGCGGCTCGTAGACTGAACGGATGCCCGTCATCGAGATCACGGACCTCGACGACCCGAGGCTCGTTGACTACGCCCACGTCACCGACGTCGCCCTGAAGAAGGCCCGCGGAACCGAGCACGGCCTGTACATCGCGGAGTCGGCGCTCGTGCTCGAGCGGGCGCTCCGGGCCGGCCACCGGCCCCGCTCCGTGCTCGCGCTCGGCAACACGGTCGACGAGGCCCGCGCGCTCGTCGGCGAGGACGTACCGGTGTTCGTCGGGCCGGGGGAGCTCCTCGCCGAGCTGACCGGGTACATCCTGCACCGCGGCCTGATCGCGGCCATGAACCGGCCCGCCCTGCCCGACGCCGACACCCTGCTCGCCGGCGCCCGGCGCGTCGTCATCCTCGAGAACGTGTCGGACCCCACCAACGTCGGCGCGATCTTCCGCTCCGCCGGCGCGATCGGGGCGGATGCGATCCTCGTCACGCCGCGCTGCTCCGACCCGTTCTACCGCCGCGCCATCCGCGTCTCGATGGGCACGGTGTTGCAGGTGCCGTGGACCCGCGCCGGCGACTGGACCAGCACCCGCGCCCTGCTGTCGAGGCACGGCTTCCACGTCGCCGCGCTCGCCCTCCGGGCGGATGCCGTCAGCCTCCGTGACTTCGACGGTCGCGAGCACGACAAGCTGGCCCTGCTGCTCGGCGCCGAAGGCGAGGGCCTCACCGAGGACGCCCTCGCCGCAGCCGACAGCGTCGTGCAGATCCCGATGAAGCACGGCATCGACTCCCTCAACGTGGCCGCGGCCAGCGCCGTCGCGATGTGGGCGCTCTCCGCCTGACCCGCGCCGCGCATCCGCCCGCCCGTTCCTCTGCCCCTGGCTTGTGCCGAATTCAGGAGTTGAGGCGGCTGCGGCAGGGGCGGCCCCGGAGCAGTGCGGCAGTCCGGTCCCGTCGGTGCCGTTCCGGACCTCAACTCCTGAATTCGGAACAGCACCGACGGGCCTAGGCTGTCGGCATGAGCAACGAGGCCGTGATCATCGATGTCGTGCGCACCCCGTCCGGGCGGGGCAAGCCGAATGGCGCTCTGGCGGGGATGCACCCGGCGGACCTGCTCGCCGGGGTGCTCGCCGAACTGGTGCGCCGGAACGACCTCGACCCCGCGCTCGTCGACGACGTGATCGGCGGCTGCGTCACGCAGGCGGGCGAGCAGGGCTACAACGTGACCCGCACCGCGCTGCTCAGCGCGGGTTTCCCCGAATCGGTTCCGGGCACGACGATCGACCGGCAGTGCGGTTCCAGCCAGCAGGCCGCGAGCTTCGCCGCCCAGGGCGTGATCGCCGGCAGTTACGACATCGTGATCGCGTGCGGCGTCGAGTCGATGAGCCGGGTTCCGCTCGGCTCGTCCCTGCGCGCGGGTCAGGACCCGTCCGGGCGGCTCCTGCACGAGCGCTACCCGAGCGGTCTCGTCGGCCAGGGCGTCTCCGCCGAGCTGATCACCCGCCGCTGGGGCCTCACCCGCACCGAACTCGACGAGTACGCGGCCCGGTCGCACCTCCTCGCAGCGGATGCGATCGGCCGCGGAGACTTCGACCGCGCGCTCGTCCCGGTCCGGCTCCCCGACGGCTCGACCGTCACCACCGACGAGACCGTCCGTCCCGGCACGACCGCGGCGGGTCTCGCCGCCTTGCCGCCGGCGTTCCGCACCGACGCCCTCGCCGCCCGGTTCCCCGACCTCGAGTGGCACACCACCGCCGGCAACTCCTCCCCGCTCACCGACGGCGCCTCCGCGGTACTGATCATGAGCGCCGCCCGCGCCGCCGAGCTCGGCTGCACCCCGCGAGCGCGGTTCGACAGTTTCGCCGTCACCGGGAGCGACCCGCTCCTGATGCTCACGGGCGTGATCCCGGCGACCCGGCGCATCCTCGCCCGCTCCGGCCTCGACCTCGACGACCTCGACGCCTACGAGGTCAACGAGGCCTTCGCCTGCGTGCCGCTCGTCTGGGCGCGCGAACTCGGCGCCGACCCCGCGCGTCTCAACCCGGCAGGCGGCGCGATCGCGCTCGGCCACGCGCTCGGCTCCTCCGGCACCCGCCTTCTCGGCACCCTGCTCGGCACCCTCGAGCGCACCGGTGGCCGCTTCGGCCTGCAGACCATGTGCGAGGGCGGCGGCATGGCCAACGCCACGATCATCGAGAGGCTCTGAGATGACCGGCAGCGGATGCCGCGCGCGGCATGTTCGCGCATTCCTCCGATCCAGCGCCCCGGCCCGCCCTCCGGCGCATCGGGCGATTCCTCTCGAAAGGTTCTGAGATGCGCATCGACGGATGCTCCGCACTTGTGACCGGGGCCGCCTCCGGCCTCGGGCTGGCCACCGCAACGGCACTGCACGCGGCCGGGGCGGCCGTCGTGCTCCTCGACCTGCCCGGCGCGCCCGGGGCCGCCATCGTGTCCGCCCTCGGGGACCGGGCGCGTTTCGTCGCCGGCGACGTCACGAGCGCGGGCGATGTGCACAGCGCCGTCGAGGCGGCCGTGTCGATGGCGCCACTGCGCATCGTCGTGACGTGCGCGGGAATCGCTCCGGCGGACCGCACGGTCGGCCGGGACGGCCCTCTTCCGCTCGACGACTTCGAGCGAGTGATCCGGGTGAACCTCACCGGGACGTTCAACGTGATCAGGCTCGCGGTGGCCGCGATGCTCGCCTCGGAGCCGATCGACGCCCGGGGCATCGGCCTCGGGTCCGGCTCCGGGGCCGGCGCCGGTGCCCGTCCCGGCGCGGGTGGTGGGGCCGGGGGAGGCGGGACCGCCGAGCGTGGGGTGATCGTGACGACGGCATCCGTCGCCGCTTTCGACGGGCAGGTCGGGCAGGCGGCGTACGCGGCGTCGAAAGGCGGGGTCGCGGCGATGACGCTGCCGCTCGCCCGGGAGTTTGCGCGCTCGCAGATCCGGGTCGTGTCGATCGCGCCCGGCGTCTTCGACACCGCGATGCTGCAGGGCATGCCGGCGACCGTGCGCGAATCGCTCGCCGCGCAGGTTCCGCACCCGGCCAGGCTCGGGGACCCCAGCGAGTTCGCCGCGCTCGTGCGGCACATCGTGGAGAACCCGATGCTCAACGGCGAGACGATCCGTCTCGACGGCGGAATCCGGATGCCGCCCGGCTGACCGGCACTGCCCCGCACCGACCCGTGCTGACCGGTGCGGTGCGGTGCCACCGGTGGGCGCCCGCATCGGCCGCGACCGGTGGGCACCCGACCAACTCGCGGACGGTGCGGTCGGCGACAGCGGTGACGCAGGCTCGCGGCGCCCGGACCCGCGGCCCGGCGTCTACTCGGTGTGGTTGACCTTCCGCTGGGCGGCACCGGCCGCCCAGCGCTCCGCGGAGTCCGTCGCGAGCGCGGCCGCCTCGTCCTGGCGCTGCACGATCGCCTCGGCGGCCGCGATCCGGTCCGTCAGGCTCGGCAGTACCACGCCCGAGGCCAGCGCCGTGAGCTGCGCCTCATACTCGAGCCGGTAGTTCTCGGTGCCCTCCGTCAGCGAACTGCGCGCGGCGGCGTACTCGATGCGGGCCTCGCGGGCGGTGGCCTGCTCGGTCTGGGCATTCAGGTCGAAGAACTTCGTGCGCGCCCGGTTCTCCGAGATGAGAGCAGCGCGGTAGTTGGGGCCGGTGCTCTTGTGACCGGTCTGCACCCGCAGTGCGGTCGCCCTTGCCAGGATTTCCCTGGCCCGGTCCCGTTCGGCGCGGAGCATCTGCGAGCCCGTGACAGCACCGACGTAGCTCGGCACGATCGGCCCTCCCGGCACGGGCGCCGCCGGCACGCGCGTCGACCGGGTCAGGGAAGCCTGGGGTGCGCGCTGGGCCGCCACGCGTGCGGCGGACTCCGCCGCGGACCGCACCACGGCCGACGGTTCCGGCTCCGGCGGCGCGGGCAGTCGTGACGGGCCGGCCAGCGGCACCGGCACCTGCACCGTCCGCGCGAATGTCGATGCGTATGCTGATGCGGCGTGTGCTGTCGCGGCTGCGGCCTGTTCGGCGGCGGCTTGTGCTGCGGCCTGGGCGGCAGCGTGTGACCGTGCGGCCTGCTCTGCGACTGATCGCTCAGCGGCGGCGGCCTGCTCGGCTGCGGCCTGCGCCGCTGACTGTTCTGCGGCGTCTGTCGCGGCTTGGGCGGCAGCCGCTTGGGCGGTTGCGGCGTGCTCGGACGCGACCTGTGCGGCAGCGTGCGCGGCTGCCGTTTGTGCTGCGGCCGCGTGCACCCGCGCGGATTGCTCCACGGCGACCTCCGCAGCCGCAGCCTGCGCCGCCTCGGCCTGCTCGGCCGCACGGTGTGCTGCTGCTCGTGCTTCCGCGGTCTGAGTGGCGGCGACCCGTGCCGCCTCGAGCTGCGCCGCCTCCGCGTGCACGGCGGCCGCTTGCGCCGCTACCGCCTGAGCGACCGCGGTCTCTGCCGCGGCGGCGAGAGCCAGAGCGGCAGCGGATGCGTCGGATCGCGCCGGCTGTGCCGCCACCGGTGGTGCGGCAAACAGCGGTGCGGCGATGGACAGTGGGCCGGCGAGCGGTGCGGCAGCAGACAGCGCGCCACTGAGCGGCGCGGTGACCGGCGGCGCGGCCTGGACCGCGGCCGGCAGAGGGGCAAGCGGTACAGCAACGGGCGTGGGCACAGTCGCAGCAGCTGCACCCGCGTACCCGGTTTCCCGAGGCTGGACGGCCCTGGCCACGAAGTCCGGGACGACCTCGGTGCTGCCGTCTCCCCGCTTGAGCACCCAGTCCACATTGTCCCGGCCGCTCACCGTGGGTACCGAGATCTGGGCGACGTCGATGAACGCCTGTTGGGCGTAGTACTCCGCGTTCGAGAGCACGCCCTTTCCGGGAGACACCCGGGCATTCATGTGCCGGCTGAACCGGCTCCGTTCGGCTGCGCTCAGGAGCGCCGGGTTGAATGTGATCGCAACGCTGCGCCCCAGCCGGACGACGGCTGAGGACCCGGTCGCGGGCTGGGTCACGCGTGCGGCCGGCGGATTCTTCCCAGCCGTGCGTGCGGCCGACCGCTGGCTGCGGCGCAGCAGGGCCTCGCGTTCGACATCACGGAAATCGCCTGCGGCGCTCACGCGAGATCTCCCGCTCGTTCGGCGCCGTTGGTCAGGGGCCGGTCGAAGGAATCGGGTACAGGTGTATCGGGTGTCGGGTGGGTCACGGTGGGTCCGCGTTTCTCGCTTCGACGTCACCGCTTCGTCGGGGTGCTCAGCCGACCGAGGTTTCGGGACCGTGAAGTCGGCAGTCGAACGGACGGGACGGGCCCGCAGGCAGCGCTGCGAGGGGACCGGCACCGTCTGGAAAATCGAATCAGCCGCTGGGGCGAACGACAGACCTTCCGACGAAAGGTTACGTAGTGATAGATGGGTGTGGTCGGCCGTGCGACCGACCCCAGAACAGGGGGAAGATCACGCGCCCACCCATACCCTAGCTGCGCCGACAGCCTCACCGCCAGCCATTGCGGCGCGTTACCCCGTCGCGGGCTGCTGCTGGGTGATGCAGTGGATGCCTCCGCCGCGGGCGAAGAGCGGCCGCGCGTCCACGGTCACCACCTTCCGCCCCGGGTAGGCGTCCTCGAGGATCGACCGGGCCGCGGCATCCGCCCGGGGCTCGCCGAAGCCGCACGCGATCACGCCGCCGTTGACCACGAGGTGGTTCACGTAGCTGTAGTCGACGAAGCCCTCCGCGTCGGTGAGCCGGGCGGGCGCGGGCAGGTCGATGATCGTCCAGGGCCGGCCGGCGGCATCCGTCGACGCCGCGAGCACCGCGCGCAGCTCACGGGACACGGCGTAATCGGGATGCGCCGGGTCGTTCTGCGCGTGCACCAGGAGGGTGCCGGGCGCGGGGATCGCGGCGACGATGTCGACGTGCCCGCGGGTGCCGAAGCGGGCCTGGTCGCGGGTGAGGCCGCGCGGCAACCAGATCACCTGCGTCGCCCCGATCGTGCGGGCGAGTTCGGCCTCGACCCTGGCCCGGGTGGCGTGCGGGTTCCGGCCCGGGTCGAGTTGCACGGTCTCGGTGACGATGACGGTGCCCTCCCCGTCGACCTGGATGCCGCCGCCCTCGTTGACGAGCAGCGAGGACACCGGGACCGCCCCCGTCGCGCGGGTCACCAGGGCGGCGATGCCGGCATCGCGGCCCCAGCTCGCCCAGTCCTGGCCGCCCCAGCCGTTGAAGATCCAGTCGACCGCGCCGAGCCGCCCGGCCGGATCGAGCACGAACGTCGGCCCGATGTCGCGCATCCACGCGTCGTCGAGCGGGGCTTCGATCACGTCGACTTCGGCGGAGAGATGCCGCGCGGCCTCGGCCCGAGCCTCGGCGATGCTCCTGGTACTTCGGGTGTTTCCCAGGTTCCCGGTGTTCCCGCCGGGGTCGACCACCATGGTCACCGGCTCGAACTCGAGCACCGCATGGGCGACGGCCGCCCAGGTGCTGCGCGCCTCCTCCGCCTCGGCCGCCGTGTCGCCGAGCGTGTAACCGCCGGAGGGGAACGCCATCCAGACCCGCTCCTGAGACGCGGTCTCCGCGGGCATCCGCCACGTCATGGGCGAGTCGCCGATCCCGCAGGCACAGTCGTCGCCGTCGTACCCGTGCCCGTGCCCGGGTCGGCGTCCGCACCGAACGGATGCCCCGGCTCGACCGGGGCGGTCAGGCGTCCGTAGCTGTCGGGCCGGCGCGTGCCCAGGAACGGGAACAGGGTCAGCCACTCGGCCCGCTGGGCGAGATCGAGGTCGGCCACGAGCACGGCCGACTCGTCGCGGGGGGCCTGGACCAGCATCCGCCCGTAGGGGTCTGAGATGAACGAGGAGCCGTAGAAGGTCAGGTCGCCCTCGTCGCCCCAGCGGTTGGGCACGACCATGAACAGGCCGCTCGTGATGCCGTTGCCGACGATGACGTGCTGCCAGATCGGCTGGGTGTCGAAGGCGGGGAAGCCCGGTTCGGAGCCGATCGCGGTCGGGTAGGCGAGGATCTGCGCCCCGGCGAGGCCGTAGAGGCGGGAGACCTCGGGGAACCACTCGTCCCAGCAGGTCGGCAGGCCGATGCGCGCGCCGCCCAGTTCGGCCGGTGCGTAGACGGGGTAGGCGTCTTCCGGCGGCCCCGGGCGGAAGTAGGTGTCCTCGTAGTAGCCCTCGGTCACCGGGATGTGCAGCTTGCGGGTGCGGCCGAGCAGTTCGCCGGAGGGGGAGACGATGATCGCGGTGTTGTAGCCGCGCGGGTCGTCCGGGCGGTCGGCCGCATCGGGCCGTTCGAACAGGGAGGCGTGCACGACGACGCCGTGCGCACGGGCCTGCTCGGCGGCGAAGGCGAACGTCGGCCCGGTGAGCAGGTCCTCGGCGCCCTGCTTGGGCACGCCGGTCGCACGCCGGTTGCCCGGGTACTTGCGGAGGGTCAGTTCCGGGAGGAACACGATCCGGGCGCCGGCCTCGGCGGCGAGGCGGATGCCCTCGGCGAGTTCGGCGCGGAGGACCGCGTCGTCCGCGTGCCAGCGGTGCTGCACGAGTCCGACCCGGAGCGGGCCGGCGGGGGCCGCTGTCGGGTGGGCCGCGGATGTGCCGGCGGCGCTGCCGGCGGTGGGTGCGGCGTCGGTGACCCGGGTCAGCGGCGGGGCGGCGGGGGCGATGATGAGCTGCAAGGCGTCTCCTGGGGGGCCGGAACGGCGGTCGAAGGAAGGATATCGAGCCAGTTGATCACTTGATCAATAAGCTCGAGGCAAAACTATATACACTGAGGTGCGATGTCAACCCTTCCGAGCCGGACCAAGCGCAGGACCGGCGTCGAGCGCGCCGCCGAGATCGCCCGCACCGCGCGCGAGATCGCCCGCTACGACGGCCTCGACGCGATCACCCTGCGCTCGATCGCGGCCCGGATCGGCGTGACCCCCGCCCTGGTCAGCCACTACGAACCGAGCACGGAGGCCCTGGTCGCGAAGACCTTCGGCTCGATCGCCGGCGCCGAGCTCGCGGAGATCACCCGGGAGTTGTCCGCGCTCCCGAGTTCCGTCGAGGCGTTGCGCGCGCTGATCGACACGCTCCTGGGCCCGGATCGCAGCGCCGTGACCACCGTCTGGCTCGACGCCTGGAGCGTCGGGCGCCGCAACATCGCCCTGGCCCGCGAGGTCGGCGTGCAGATGGATGCCTGGCAGGTGTTCCTGGTGGCCCTCCTGAACCGAGGTTCTGCGCGCGGCGAGTTCGCCGTCGCCGACAGCGGCGCGCTGGCCTGGCAGCTGCTCGCGATCATCGACGGAATCAACGCGCACGCGGTCGTGCGCTACGGCGACGCCCGCGGCCAGCGCGACCTCGTGCGCACCGTCGCCGAGCACGAGCTCGGCCTCCCGGCCGGCGCTCTCGCCCCCGCATTCGCCTGAGCCGACGCGCCCCGGCATCCGCTCACCGGTCCTCCGTGAGGGGATCTTCTGTCCCATTCCAGGGGATCGTCGCGTTCGACGACGAAGCCACAGGGTCGCCCCTCCACTGGTGTGCAAAAATCATGCAAATAAACATCAAGCTAATGATTTATCACCAAAGCGACTGAATCAATGACATTTATGGAATACTGACGCCATGGATTGACCCTCCCTTCGGCGGAATCAAGACACCAGCACACGGTCGCGCAGGCGTACGATTCGCCATCGACGAGTTCACCCACAGGACAATCACACGGATCGGCTGAAACGCCCCAATGACGAACTACAACTTCTTCTCCACTCCCTCTCTCCCCAGGCCCGCCGTCACGGAACACGACGCGACGGCCGTCGCCAGGGATCTCTTCCACGTGACCGGACAGCTCACCGAACTGGGAAGTCAACAGGACCGCAATTTCCTCATCGACGACGGCGACACGCGTTGGCTCCTCAAATTCTCCAATCCAGAGTTCTCCGCCCAGGAGCTCGAGGCTCAGGATGCTGCCGCCGAACGGGTGAGCCTGGCCGGAATCGACGTTCCTCGGAGCGTCCCGTCACACGAGGGAGCCGCGATCCGGATCGTTCATGTCGGCGACGTCGACCTCCACGTCCGACTCCTGAGCTTCGTCGAAGGGGATGCGCTCACCGGTCGCGGCGCTCTCACCGTCGCGGAAGCCCGCTCCCTGGGCCACACGGCCGGCCGTCTCGCCGCCTCCCTCGAAGCATTCGTCCACCCCGGCACCGAGCGAATCACCCAATGGAATCTCCGGATCGCGACGCAGGTCGTGCAGATGTATCTGCCGCATGTGCCCGACCCTGGTCGCCGGGAGCGTGTTCGAGTGGCCGCGGCGCGAGCACAGGCGGTGCTGGAACCGCTCAGCGATAAGCTCCGATCGCAGCCCATCCACGGTGACATCACCGATGACAATGTCGTCACCCGGCACGGCAGCCCGCTCGGTGTCATCGACCTCGGTGTCATCGACTTCGGCGACATCGCCGACAGCTGGGTTGTCGCCGAACTGGCCGTCACCTGCGCATCCATCCTTCACCACAACCCGCGAACACCGTTGATGATCCTCGAGACGATCGCCGCGTTCGTCACCCATACGCCGTTGACCGACGACGAGCTCGCTGCGCTCTGGGGCCTCATCGTCCTCAGAACCTGCGTCCTCGTCGTCAGCGGCGAGCAGCAGGTCGCCGTTGACGACGCGAACCACTATGCGTCTGAGAATCGTGACCACGAATGGATCGCATTCGAAGTCGCTGAGGGCCTTGACGCTCAGCAGATGTGCGCGTTGATCAGAGCTCGCGTGCGCCTCGATCGGCATAGCGTCATCGAACGCCCCGAGGGCCTCCTCCTCCCGGCCGCCTCGCTGTCCGTCCTGGACTTCTCCGTCACCAACCCGGAACTCAGCGACGGGATCTGGCTGCGCCCCGATTCCGAGGCCGTCCTCGCCGCGGCGGTCGTCCGAACATCAGGCACAGCCGTCACGCGCTACGGCGAGTACCGGTTGACGCGCGCGAAGCTGCATCACACCGGGGAAACCGCGACGCTGGCGCTCGGCGTCGAGGTGGTGACTGCACCCGGAACGGTCTTCTCGGCGCCGGTCGACGGCGTCGTGCGCGTCGAGGACGACGCACTGGTGCTGGAAGCGAGCGGGTATGAGATCTGGCTCGTCGGACTCGAACCCCTGGCGCCGGGTCACGTCAGCGCAGGGCAGCGCATCGGCGCGGCACGCGCGGGCACGGCACGGTCCGAAGCTCCCGTCCACGTCAGGGTCCAACTGTCACGGCTAGCGGGCATCCGCCCAGCCTTCTTCGCTACTCCCGCTGAAGCCGAGATCTGGCAGCGCGTCTGCCCCGACCCCTCCCCGCTTCTCGGCATCGACCTTGCCGCACCTGAACCGCTGTCCGCGGATGTCCTCGAGCGGCGTATCTCGACGTTCGCCGAAGTCCAGGAGCACTACTACACGGAGCCGCCGGAAATTGAACGCGGTTGGCGGGAACACCTCATCGACGTGCACGCTCAGTGCTATCTCGACCTGGTGAACAACGTCGCACTGACCGGACACGCCCATCCCCGGTTGGTCAAAGCCGTGAGTAATCAATGGTCGCTGCTGAACACCAACTCCCGTTTCAACTACAGTGCGTTGCCGCGATTCACGGAACGGCTGGTGGCCCTGGCGCCAGAAGGTCTGGACACCGTCTTCCTGGTGAACAGCGGCAGCGAAGCGGTCGATCTCGCGTTGCGGCTGGCGAAGACCTACACCGGGAATGATGCCGTCCTCGCCTTCCAGGAGGCGTACCACGGCTGGACCGTGGGCGCAGACGCCGTTTCATCCTCCATCGGAGACAACCCGCGTGCGCTGGAAACCCGGCCGGACTGGGTGCACGTCATCGATGCGCCCCATCCCTTCCGCGGCACACACCGCGGCGCCGATTCAGCTGCCCGCTACCTGGACGATCTCGAAGCCCGGCTCGGAGTACTCGATGACGCAGGAACCGGTCTTGCGGCCTTCATCGGGGAACCGGTCTTCGGAAATGCCGGGGGAGTGCTCTTGCCGGACGGATACCTGGCCGGTGTTTTCGAGAAGGTGAGATCCAGAGGCGGGCTCACCATTTCGGACGAGGTGCAGGTCGGATACGGTCGCCTCGGAGAGTATTTCTGGGGGGTCGAACAGCAGGGGGTCACCCCGGATATCATCACGATTGCCAAGGGCATGGGCAATGGGCAGCCGGTCGGCGCCGTGATCACGCGGCGTGACATCGCCGAGAAATTCGCCGAAGAGGGCAGCCTGTTCTCCTCTGCCGGTGGAAGCCCGGTCAGCTGCGTCGTCGGGCTGACCGTGCTCGACATCCTCCGCGACGAAGGCCTGCAGGAGAACGCGCGCACTGTCGGAGGCGACCTGAAAGCCAAGCTCCTCACACTGCAGGGCCAGCACGACATCATCGGCGCTGTGCACGGGTTGGGCCTGTATCTGGGCGTCGAGCTCGTACGCGACCTTGCTACCCTCGAACCTGCCTCAGCCGAAGCGTCCGAGATCTGCGAGGAGCTGCTGCGTGAAGGCTGCATTGTCCAGCCGACCGGAGACTACAAGAACGTGCTCAAGATCAAACCGCCGCTGAACATCACGACCGAGAGCGTCGACTTCTTTGTCGAGGCACTCGATCGGGTCCTGTCCGCACGGAGCAGACGTTGATCCGGCTATCTCGTGCCCCACGTGAACCGATGGGTGTGGATGTTGTAATACGAGAACGTCTCGCAGCGTGAGACTCCCGGGATCGTGCGGATGCGCCCGTTGATCAATTCGAGGAGTGCGTCAGCGTTGACGGCGATGACCTCGACCAGCAGGTCGTAGGAGCCCGCACCGATGACCAGATAGATGACTCCTTCCAAGGCGCCGATTGCATCAGCGACTGCGCGCACGTCGCCCTCAACCGACAGGTGCAGCATCGCCATGCGCTCGTACCCCAGCTTGAGCGGGTCGGTCACCCCGACGACCTGGACGATCTCACGTTCCTCCAGCCGGCGCACACGAAGACGAGCCCCGCCGGCCGAGAGTCCGACCTCTGCGCCCAACTCCGCGTACGTCATTCGTCCATCGGCCTGGAGAGCCACGATCAGAGACCGATCGATCGCATCGAGCCCGTCATCGGGTAGCACCGCTTCGGCGTCGTTGTCTGCCATGGATTCCCCCTGTCGTGTGAACGTGGTACGAACGTCTCGTACGACGGTAGCGCACGTCCGTCGCTCTGCTGCGTGAGCGGATGGATCACCAGGTGCGAGGCCTCTCCCTCGATGCGCAGGGCGGTTTCGGGACACCTCGCGGGTCAGCTGGTGGCGTGGGCCTCGAGGAACTCGTAGACCTCGGTGTCGTCGACGCCGGGGAAGGTGCCGCTCGGCAGGGGCGAGAGCACGTGGGCGTGCAGTCGCGCGCTCGGCCAGGCGTGGCCTGCCCAGTGTGCGGCCAGGTCGGAGGCGGGGCGGCGGCAGCAGGACTCGTCGGGGCAGCGCGACACCGCCCGCTGGACGGTCTCGCGACCGCGGAACCACTTGGCGTGCACGAACGGCACCCCGACGCTGATCGAGAACTCGCCCCCATCCGCCGCGCCGGTCTGGGTCGCCGACCAGAAGGTTCCAACCGGTGTGTCGGTGTACTGGTAGAACTCCGTGGTGCGGTTGGTGTGCGTGAAGGCGCTGCGGGCGCTCCACTGCTTGCAGACGAACTGGCCCTCGATTGAACCCGTGACGTCGACCGGCAGCGGCAGGCCATCGTTCTCGTAGCCTTTTTGCAGGGCGCCGTCACCGTTGACCCTGAGGAAGTGCAGCGGCATGTCGAGGTGCGAGGTCGCGAGATTGGTCAGGCGGAGTGCCGCAGCCTCGTGGGTCACGCCGAAGGCGTCGCGGAAGTCCTCGACCGAGAGCTCGCGCTCGCGTTTCGCGCGCGCGAGGAACGCGACCGACGCGGCGGGCGGCATCAGGCACGCGGCCGCGAAATAGTTGATCTGCAGCCGTTGCCAGAGGAATTCGGCGTAACTCGCCGGCCGCTCATGACCGAGCAGCCGGTGCCCCATCGCCTGCAGCGCCATCGACCGCAGCCCATGACCGCCGGGGATCGACGCCGGCGGGAGGTAGATCCGGTGGTTGACGAGGTCGGTCACCGAGCGGGTCGAGTTCGGCAGGTCGTTGACGTAGATCAGGCTGAAGCCGAGCTGTTCGGCCATCACGCTCACCTCGCGGTGGGTGAGAGCTCCGGAGACATGGCCGGACGCCCGCACCCGGTCCTCGGCCAGCTGCTCGATGTCGGGCATGTAATTGTTCTGCTCGCGCATGAGCTCGCGCAGCTCGGTGTTCGCCCGGCGCGCCTCCTCCGGCGTCGCGATCGCCTCGCTCGCGCGCCGCGCCAGCTCCCGGTGCAGCCCGATGAGCGACTCGAGGGCCGCGACCGGCATCCCCTTGGTGACCTTGACCTCCGGCAAGCCGAGCGCACCGTAGAGCGGGTTCTTCTGAGCGCGCGCGAGTTCGATCTCGAGCGCGGCCCGTTTGTTCGGCGCCTCGCCGTTGAGCAGGTCGGCGATCGGAACGCCGAGCACCGTCGCGACGTCCTGCAGGATCGACAGCTTCGGCTCTCGCCTGCCGTTCTCGATGAGCGACAGCTGGCTGCCGGCCAGCCCGACCCTCTCGCCGAGTTGATCGAGGGTGAGGCCGCGCTCGCCGCGATAGTGGCGGATGCGCAGTCCCAGGGTGACGAGGTCGGAGGCTCGAGTCGGCATTCCTTAACAATATCTAAAGAAGCCTGATTCTTAACAAGAGTTTTTTGGTTCATCCTCGAAAATCGCGCGCATTCTGGTTCTGCAGCACAAAGTTACGCACCGAATGTCACCGACGACAAGCCGGGCGGATGCTTCCGACACGACCGCAGGCATCCGCTGCACACGCCATACCGAGAAAGGCCAGGAGATGACCATCGCCCACTTCCGAGTCACATCCAGCGGGAGCGATTCCGACGACACCGCCGGTACCACGGACCCGAACCTCCAGTCCTGGGTTGATTCCATCGCCCGGCTGACCCGGCCGGACGAAGTGGTCTGGTGCGACGGGTCGAGCCGGGAGGCCGACGAACTCTCCAAGCAGCTCGTCGCCGAGGGCAAGCTCATCAAGCTCAACCCCGAGTGGCGCCCCAACAGCTACCTCGCCCGCACGAGCCCGACCGACGTCGCCCGGGTCGAGGACCGCACCTTCATCTGCTCGACCGACCCGGAAGATGCGGGCCCCACCAACAACTGGGCC
Source organism: Cryobacterium zhongshanensis (assembly GCF_022760445.1). Classification (NCBI taxonomy): domain Bacteria; kingdom Bacillati; phylum Actinomycetota; class Actinomycetes; order Micrococcales; family Microbacteriaceae; genus Cryobacterium; species Cryobacterium zhongshanensis. The sequence continues at coordinate 559,031 of NZ_JALGAR010000002.1, forward strand.
GACCCCGCCGCGATGAAAGACGAGCTCCGCGCCGTCTTCGCCGGCAGCATGCGCGGCCGCACGATGTACGTCGTGCCGTTCTCGATGGGCCCGCTCGGCGGCCCGATCTCCCAGCTCGGCGTCGAGATCACCGACTCGCCGTACGTCGTGCTCAACATGGGCATCATGACCCGCATGGGCAATGCCGTGCTCGAGCTGATCGAGGCCGGCGCCCGCTGGGTGCAGACCATCCACAGCGTCGGCTACCCGCTCACGGATGCCGCGGGCGAGACCCGCCCGGACGTCACGTGGCCCTGCAACGACACCAAGTACATCGTCCAGTTCCCCGAGACCCGCGAGGTGTGGTCGTACGGTTCGGGCTACGGCGGCAACGCGCTGCTCTCGAAGAAGTCGTTCGCGCTGCGGATCGCGTCGGTGATGGCCCGCGATGAGGGCTGGCTCGCCGAGCACATGCTCCTGATCAAGGTGACCTCGCCGGAGGGACGCGCGGTGCACCTCGCCGGCGCCTTCCCCTCCGCCTGCGGCAAGACCAACCTGTCGATGCTGCGCCCGACCATCCCCGGCTGGACCGTCGAGACGATCGGCGACGACATCGCCTGGCTCCGGCCCGGCCCCGACGGGCGCCTGTGGGCGATCAACCCGGAGGCGGGCTTCTTCGGCGTTGCCCCCGGCACAGGCGTCGAGACCAACCCGACCGCGGTGCAGACCGTCTGGGGCAACACGATCTTCACGAACGTCGCCCTTCGCGACGACGGCGACGTGTGGTGGGAAGGCCTCACCGAGACCCCGCCGAGCCACCTGATCGACTGGGAGGGCAACGACTGGACGCCCTCGTCGCCGACCCCGGCCGCCCATCCGAACTCCCGCTTCACGGTCGCCGCGGCCCAGTGCCCCTCGATCTCCGACGACTGGGAGGCAGCCGGTGGCGTCCCCATCGACGCCATCCTCTTCGGCGGGCGGCGCGCCACGAACGTGCCGCTCGTCGCCCAGGCCCGCAGCTGGAAGCACGGTGTCTTCATGGGCGCGACGATCTCCTCGGAGAAGACCGCCGCCGCAGAGGGTACCGTCGGCGAACTCCGCCGCGACCCGTTCGCGATGCTCCCGTTCTGCGGCTACAACATGGCCGACTACTGGGCGCACTGGCTGCGCGTCGGCAAGGGACTCGGCAGCAGGGCCCCCGAGATCTTCCAGGTCAACTGGTTCCGCAAGGGCGCGGACGGCAGCTTCCTCTGGCCCGGCTTCGGCGAGAACTCGCGGGTGATCGAGTGGATCGTGCGCCGCATCGAAGGGTCGACGGATGCCGTCGACACCCCGATCGGGCGCCTCCCCGCCGCGGGCGCCCTCAACCTCGGCGGTCTCGACCTCGCCGATGAGACCGTAGAGCAGCTGTTCCACATCGACAGGACGAGCTGGCTCGCCGAGTGCGATCTCACCGAGGACTACTTCGCCCAATTCGGCGACCGGGTCCCCGCTGCGCTGCTCGCCGAACTCGCGAGCGTGCGCTACCACCTCAAGGGATAAGGGCGGTCCGCGGGGCCGGCCCGCGGCATCCGCTCACTCGGTCGCGACGGTGTCGTCGCGACCGTTCGGGGACCCGGGCTCAGGGGGCGATGAGTTTGCGGGCGGCGGCGATCGCTGCGGCACGGCGGCGGTCGCGCACGGATTCCGCCGGCTCGGCTCCCGGGGCCGGGAACACCCCGGGGGAGTGCACCCACGAGGTCGCGAGCGAGAAGACGAGGGTGACGAGGTCTTCCGGATCCCAACTGGGGTCGATCTCGCCGCGGGCCTGGGCTGCTGCGATCGCGGCCGCCTCCGGGCCGTTGCGCCATTCCGTGGTCGTCGGCAACAGCGCGGCGGCGCCTTCGAGCCTGGCCCAGTCGAGCATCCGCGAGTGCTCGGGGTACTCGACGACGTGGTCGAAGACCCGGCCGACGAAGCCGGGCAGGTCGTTCGTGTCCATCGGGATGGCGGCCATCACATCGCGCCGGTTCACCTCGAGCACGGCGGTGAACAGGGAGCCCTTGTCGCCGAAGTAGGCGTAGAGGCGCTCCTTGCTCGCCTTCGCGGCCGTGGCGATGCGGTCGACCCGGGCGCCGGCCAGGCCGTACCGGGCGAACTCGGCCTGGGCGGCATCGAGAATTCGGTCGCGGGTCGCTTCGCCGTCACTTCTCATGACTAAGATCATACCTATCCCAACCAACTAGTTCGTTTGAATAGGATTTCTGTCTCGATGAGTTCCCCCGCTCCTGCTGTCTCCCTCTCCACCCCGCCCCTGTCCGATCCCGCGTCGCACCCGCGCCGCTGGTGGCTCCTCGCCGTTCTCGCGCTCGCCCAGCTCATGGTCGTGCTCGACGGAACCATCGTCAACATCGCCCTGCCGAAGGCCCAGATCGCCCTCGCCATGAGCGACGGCGACCGCACCTGGGTCGTCACGATCTATGCGCTCGCCTTCGGCTCCCTCCTCCTGCTCGGCGGTCGCATCGCCGACTACTGGGGCCGCAAGCGCTCCTTCCTCGTCGGAATGGCCGGCTTCGCGCTGGCATCCATGATCGGTGGCCTCGCCGACACCACCACCCAGCTGCTGATCTCCCGCGGACTTCAGGGCGCGTTCGCCGCCCTGCTCGCCCCGGCCTCGCTCGCGATCCTCACGATCACCTTCCCCGGTGGCAAGGACCGGATCAAGGCCTTCGCCGTCTATGGCGCGATCGGCGGCGGTGGAGCGGCCGTCGGCCTCGTGCTCGGCGGCGTGCTCACCGAGTTCACCAGCTGGAACTGGTGCCTGCTCGTCAACGTGCCGATCGCCCTCGTCGCGATCCTCGCCGCGATCCCGCTGATGCACGAGAGTCGTGCGCACGGAAACACCCGCTACGACCTGCCCGGCGTGATCCTCATCGTCGCCGGCCTCGCGTCCCTCGTCTACGGCTTCAGCCAGGCGGAGAACGGCTGGGGGCGGGTCGAGACGATCGGCTTCCTCGCCCTCGGCGTCGTGTTGCTCGTGGCCTTCGTCATCGTCGAGGCCCGGGCGACGAACCCGCTGCTTCCGCTTCGGGTCGTGACCGACCGGGTCCGCGGCGGCGCGTTCCTGGTCTCGCTGCTCACCGGCGCGAGTCTCCTCGGCGGGCTCTTCTTCCTCACCCTGTACTTCCAGATCGTGCTCGGCTACTCGCCGCTCCGCTCCGGGCTCGCCTCGCTCCCGATGACCGCGACCATCATGGTCTGCGCGACCGCGCTCTCCGGCATCCTGCCGAAGGTCGGCGTGCGCCTGCCCCTGACGATCGGCCCGGTCATCGCCGCCGCCGGGCTCGCCTGGTTGTCCTTCGTCACTGTCCAGGACGACTATGTCCTGCGCGTGCTGCCGGGCGTCATCCTGCTCGGCATCGGACTCGCAGCCATCTTCGTGCCGCTGCAGAACGTCGCCCTCGCCGGCATCGACGCGCACGACGCCGGCGTGGCCAGTGCCGCCGTCTCCGCGACGCAGCAGATCGGCGGATCGATCGGCACCGCCTTGTTCACCGCCCTGTACACCGCCGCGATCTCGAGCTACCTGTCCTCGAACCCCGCGACGCCGACCGTTCAGCTCGACGCGTTCGTGAGCGGGTATTCGGTCGCGTTCCTCTGGGCGGCCGGGCTGATCCTGCTTGCCGCCCCGATCTCGTTCTTCATGATCAAGCACTCGAAGGCGGACCTCGTCGGCGCCCCCGAGATCGTGCACCTGGGCTGACCCGCCCTCCGTGTCCACCGCGCGCTCGGCCTCACGGCGACCGCGCGGGGCTAACTCAGGAGATCTGCCGGGATACTCCGCCGGGGCCGCGGAACAGTGCGGCGTTCCGGACTGGCCGGTGCGGATCTCCTGAGTTAGCCCCCGCCGGCGGTCGTAGGATGCTGGCATGGACGACGAGGCCGCACTGATCCAGAAGCGCATCGACCGGTTCCTGCGCGAACGGCTGCTGCCAGCCGTGTACCGCGCGGCCGTGCCGCTGCAGGTCTCGGCCTGGGTGTCGACGGCTCCGGTGACGGATGCCCCGGCGACCTTCGTCGAGGCCGTCCGGCAGTCCTACACCCCGTTCGCCCTCGGCGAGGCATGGGGCCGCCCCTGGGGAACGGTCTGGTTCCACGCGACCGGCACGATCCCGGCGGACTGGGCCGGGCAGCCCGGCACCCGGATTGAGGCCGTCGTCGACCTCGGCTTTTCCGACGCGGCCCCGGGCTTCCAGGCGGAGGGCATCGCGTGGACCGCGACGGGCACCGTGATCAAGGGCATCGCGCCGCGCAACCGGACCCTGCCCCTCGCGCTCCTAACGCCGCGATCATCGGATACTCCTGTCATCTCTGACGCCGCGGACGCGCCGAGCGCCCCGGACACCTCGGACGACGCGGGCGGCCCTGGAGCCGTCGACTTCTACGTCGAGGCCGCCGCCAACCCCGACGTCACCGCGGGTTTCACGTTCGTGCCGACCCGGAACGGCGACCCGGCCACGGCCGGCACCGAGCCCCTCTACCGGTTACAGCAGCTCGACCTCGCGCTCCGGGACGACCAGGTCTGGGAACTGCTGCAGGACGTCCTCACCCTCGACGGGCTGCGCCGCGCCCTGCCCCCGGGATCGACGCGGGCGGCGGACATCCTGCGCACCCTCGAGCGCTGCCTCGACGTGCTCGACCCGGACGCCGTCTCCGGCACTGCGGCGGCCGGCCGTGCGGTGCTCGCCCCCGCGCTCGCGCCGCCCGCCGCCGCGAGCGCGCACCGGGTGCACGCGGTCGGGCACGCCCACATCGACAGCGCCTGGCTCTGGCCCGTGCGGGAGACCGTGCGCAAGGTAGCCCGAACCTTCTCGAACGTGCTGGCCCTTACCGAGGAGTATCCCGGATTCACGTTCGCCGCGTCATCCGCCCAGCAGTATGCCTGGCTCAAGGAGCACTACCCGGAACTGTTCGACCGGGTGCGGGCGCAGGTCGCCGCGGGTGCCTTCGTGCCCGTCGGCGGGATGTGGGTCGAGTCGGACACGAACATGCCGGGCGGGGAATCCCTCGCCAGGCAGTTCGTCGCCGGCAAGCGGTTCTTCCTCGAGGAGTTCGGGATCGAGCCGCTCGAGGTCTGGCTGCCGGACTCGTTCGGCTATTCCGCGGCGCTCCCGCAGATCATCGCGGCGGCGGGATCGCGCTGGTTCCTCACCCAGAAGTCGTCCTGGAACGAGACGAACCCGATGCCGCACCACACCTTCCGGTGGGAGGGCATCGACGGCACCCGCATCTTCACACACTTCCCGCCCGTCGACACCTACAGTTCCGACCTCTCCGGCGCAGACCTCGCCCGCGCAGAGGCCCAATATTCCGAGAAAGGCATGGCCAATACCTCGCTCGTCCCCTTCGGCTGGGGCGACGGCGGGGGCGGGACGACGGCCGAGATGATCGCGGCCGCCCGTCGGACCGCCTCGCTCGAGGGGTCCCCGACGGTCGAGCTCTCCACGCCCCGCCGGTTCTTCGAGGCCGCGGAGGACGAATACCCCGAGGCGCCGATCTGGTCCGGCGAGCTCTATCTCGAATTCCACCGCGGCACCTACACCTCGCAGGCCCGCACCAAACGCGGCAACCGGCGCAGCGAGCACCTCCTGCGCGAAGCCGAGCTCTGGGCGTCGACCGCGAGCATCCGCACCGGGGCCGCCTACCCATACGAGGCGCTCGAGCGAGCCTGGCAGACCGTGTTGCTCCAGCAGTTCCACGACATTCTGCCCGGCTCCTCGATCGCGTGGGTGCACCAGGAGGCCGAACGGCACTACGCGGAGGTCGCGCGCGACCTCGGGGGACTTATCGCGGCAGCCGTGACCGCTCTCTGCGGCGCCGGCGACCGCACGGTGTCGCTCAATGCGGGCCCCTACGCGCTGCACGGCATGCCGGCCTTCGGCGCCTCCGCGGCCGACGAGAACGGTCCGGCGGATGCCCCGGCGACCGTGACCCGCACCGCGTCCGGCCTGCTCGTGCTCGCCAACGCCCTCGTCAGCGCCACGATCGACGCCGAGGGACTGGTCGCCTCCCTGCGCGACCTCGTCGCCGACCGGGAGCTCATCCCCTCGGGCACGCGCGGCAACCGGCTGCTGCTGCACCGGGACACCCCGACCCAGTGGGACGCCTGGGACATCGACGCCCACTACAAGCGCGCAAGCGTTCCGCTCGATGCCGCGGGGTCGGTCGAGGTCGTGACCGACACGCCCGCCGAGGCCTGCGTGCGGGTGACCCGCGTCTTCGGCGCCTCCCGCCTCGTGGAGGAGATCACCCTCGCCGCCGGTTCCCCGACGCTCGACCTCGTCTTCGACGTCGACTGGCACGAACGCCAGAAGCTCCTGAAGATCGAGTTCCCGTTCGACGTGCACGCCGAGCGGGCCGCCTCGGAGATCCAGTTCGGGCACGTCTACCGCCCGACGCATGCGAACACCTCCTGGGACACCGCCCGTTTCGAGACCTGCGCGCACCGGTGGGTGCACGTCGGCGAGGCCGGCTACGGGGTGGCGGTCGCGAACGACTCGACCTACGGGCACGACATCGGCCGTTCGACGGATGTCGGCGGCCGCGCCACGACGACCGTGCGGCTGTCGCTCCTGCGCGCGGCGCTCTTCCCCGATCCCGGGGCCGACCAGGGACGGCACTCGTTCCGCCTCGCGGTGCGCCCGGGCGCGACCATCGCCGACGCGATCACCGAGGGCTACCGGCTCAACCTCCCGCTCCGCACTGTGACCGGTGTCGCGAACGACGGCATCGACCCGCTCCTCGAGGTCGACAACCCGGCCGTGGTGATCGAGGCGGTCAAGCTCGCCGAGGACCGCAGCGGGGACCTGATCGTGCGCATCTACGAGGCGCACGGGTCCCGGGCGCGGGCCCGGGTCATCCGCCGTTTCGAGGCAGCGGATGCCTACCCGACCGACCTGCTCGAACGCCGGCTGTCCGAGCCCGGACTTCCGCTCGCGCAAACCGGGCCCGCCGTCGACCTCGAGTTGCGGCCGTTCCAGCTCCTCACCCTCCGCTACCCCCGAACGGATTCGATGGAGCCGTGAGGTTTTTCGGGCCGAAACCGGCCTCCCACGTGCCGGAAACGCAGAAACTCCATCGAATTCGTCAGGGGGCAAGGAGGGCGCCGGGCGCGATGTGCCCGCGCGGTTAGACGAGCAGCTGGTGCTTGGCGAGCTCGCGGTAGAGCGGCGTCGACACGGCGAGCTCGGAGTGCGTCCCGGTCCCGATCACCTTGCCGTGGTCGAGCACCACGATCTGGTCGGAGTCGACGACGGTCGACAGCCGGTGCGCGATCACGATGAGCGTGCGGTCGACGGCGACGGCGTCGATCGCCGCCCGCATCAGCTGCTCGTTGACTCCGTCGAGGCTCGAGGTCGACTCGTCGAGCAGCAGGATCGGCGGCGCCGCGAGCAGCGCCCGTGCGATCGCGAGCCGCTGGCGCTCCCCGCCGGAGAGCATCACGCCGGATTCCCCGACGGCCGCGCCGAGCCCGGCCGGGTCGCGGTCGAGCACCTCGCCGAGGTTGACCGCGTGCAGCACGGCGAGGCACTCCTCGTCGGTCGCGTCCGGCGCCGAGAGCACGAGGTTGTCGCGCAGCGAGCCGGCGAGCACCGGGGCGTCTTGCTCGACGTAGCCGATCTGCGAGCGCAGCGCGGTGCGATCCAAGGTGCGGATATCCAGCCCGCCCAGCCGGACAACGCCCGCGTTCGGGTCGTAGAACCGTTCGATGAGCGCCAGAATGGTGCTCTTGCCGGCGCCGGACGGCCCGACGAGCGCGGTGCGCAGCCCGCGCGGAGCGCTGAACGACACCCCGCGCAGCACGGGTCGCGGCCCGGACGAGTCGGCGGATGCGTCGGCGGACGAATCGGGATCGGTCCCACCGTCGACGGAGCCGGCCGGACCGGCGTCGGCACTGGGCAACGCGGCACCGTCCGCGGATCCGAGAGCCGGGGCGGTGAGCGTACCGTCGTCGGGCCCGTCATCGGACGACGTGCTCGACGTCGGGGTGACCGCGGATGCCCCGGTTACCGCAGCGGCCGTGCCGACGCTTTCCACGGTGTCGGACCCGAGGTCGCCGACCGCACTGCCGTCGGGGTCTGCGGCGACGGCTGGACTGGAGTCGGCGGACCCGCCGCGGGGAAAACCTGCGACCGGGTCGGAGACTGAAGCCGGGGCATCCGGCGCAGAGTCGGCGGCCGAGGCGCCCACGAGGCCCGACGTCTCCGAAACGTCCGCGACGGCCACGTCGGATGAGGGAACGTCGGAGGAAGCGGCGGCCGGGGCGCCGGCCGCGGAATCGCCCGCGGCGGACAGGCCGGGCAACTCGGCGTCGACGGCCTGGGGTGACGTCGGGGCGGCAAACGCCGTGGCCGCTGCGACCGCGGCGATCGACACGGTGCCGGTGGCCGCGGCGTACACCGCGGCGGTCATCGCGGCCGAGGCCGCGGCGGCCGCCTCGGCTGAGGTGGCTGCGGTCGCGGCGGCCCGGGCGGAGGCGTTCGCCGCAGCCGCGGACTCCGCGGCGAGGGCGGCGGCGGGACGCGCGGCGGCCATGGTTGCGGCGGCGTGCTCTGCTGCGGCCAGGTGGGCGGCGGCCTGCTCGGCGTGCGCCTGGTCCACGGCCGCCCGGTCGGCTGCGGCGCGGTCGGCCGCGGCAAGGTCGGCGTCGACGAGGTCGGGTTCGGCGAGCATCGCCTCGATCACGCCGGGAGCGACGAGGGCCGTCACGAGCGCGTTCGGCATGGCGTCAGCGGGGAGGCTCTCATAAGCCGACTCGACTCCTGACCCGACTTCGGACCCGGGGGCAGAGCCGCCGCCACCTACGGCGTCGACGGGCACCGCGGCATCCGCTGCCGGAGTCTGGGCCGCATACCCGAAGAACACGTTCTCGAAGGAGATCGCGGGGGCGTCCGGCCGCACCGATTCATTGGCGGCGCCGACGGTGATCGCGAGCGGGAACAGGTCGCGGTCGAACTGGTCCTCCGCGGGCAGGTCGATGATCTCCTGGATGCGGCCGAGGGCGCCGAGCGCCGAGTTGACGGAGGTGATCGCGCCGAAGGCCTGGCCGAGCGGCAGGATCATCAGGAACAGGAAGAGGATGAACGCGATCAGGTTCGCGACCGTGATCTGGCCGCTCGCGACCCGGAAGCCGCCGACGCCGAGCACGACGAGGAAGGACACCTGCATCGCGATGCCGGCGATCGGCACGACGAGGGCCGAGATCTTCGCGACCTGCAGGCCCATCTTGTACGCGCCGGTCGCGTCGGCGTCGACGGCGGCGATTTCGCGTTCGGTCGCGTTCGAGGCGCGCACGGTGCGGATCGCGCTGATCGCCCGCTCGACGCTCGCGGCGAGGTCGCCGACCTTCTCCTGGGCCTCGCGGCTCGCGACGCGGATCCGCTGCGAGAGCAGTGTGACCGTGACGACGGATGCCGCGATCACGAGCACGGTCAGCCCGAGCAGCACCGGGTCGATCACGAGCATCGCGATGAGCGCGCCGAGGAAGGTGAGCGAGCCGCCGATCGCCTCGACGAGTCCCTGGGTGAGCACGGCGCGCAGCAGGGTCGTGTCCGAGCCGACCCGCGAGACGAGGTCGCCCGTGCGGCGGGTGTCGAACTCGCTGATCGGGAGGCGCAGCATCCGCCCGATCAGCTTGCGCCGGCTCGAGAGCACGACGCCCTCACCGGTGCGCTGGAGCAGGTAGTGCTGGTAGCCGCTGATCAGCCCGGACACGACGACGAGCGCGACGAGTCCCCAGACGAGTGCGCCGAGCGGCTGGTTCTGCTGCACGACGGTGATGACCTGGCTGACCAGCAACGGCTGGGCGAGGCTCGCGAGCGCCCCGAGGATGCTCAGTACGACGACGACGCTGAGCACCTTCTTGTGCTCGAGAAGGTAGGGGAGCAGCTGGCCGAAGGTCGCGCGGGGCCCGGTCGCGGCATCCGTTCGGCGCCCGAGTCGCCCGAGGCGGCTGCGCGGCTTCGGCTTCGGTGCCGGTGCGGGCCCGGCGGATGCTGCGGTTTCGGCGGGCGTGCTGGCGTCACTGATCGGGGTACTCACCAATCGAGCTTAACCTCAAACCGCTCCCGTGACCCGTCCCGTTCCGGTCGAGAGCGACCCGCGGAACGGGCACTCTCGACCGGAACGGCGACGGAAGGACGCGGCTACGCCTCGATGTCGACGTCCTTGGTCTCGCGGCTGAGCACGAGGGCCAGCAGGGTGATCGCGCCCATGACCGAGAGGTACACGCCGACCCAGAACGGGCTGCCGCCGCCGAGCGTCCAGAGCCAGACCGCGATGAACGGGGCGACCGCCGCACCGAGGATCGAGCTCATGTTGTACGCGAACGCGGAACCGGTGTACCGCACCGCGGTCGGGAACAGCTCGGGCAGGAGCGCGCCCATCGGACCGAACGTCATGCCCATCAGGGTGAAGCCGAGGATCAGGAAGATCATCACGCCGAGGAACCCAGCGCCGAGCAGCGGCACGAAGAGCAGGCCGAACACGATGATGCCGAGGGTGACCCAGATCAGGGTGCGGCGGCGGCCGAACCGGTCTGCCCAGGGGCCGGAGGCGAGCGTGAACACGCCGAAGAACAGCACGCCGACGATCATCATCAGCACGAAGGTCGTGTAACTGTAGCCGAGGCCCGCGACGGGTGCGGTCGTCGCCGCGCGGCCGTAGCTCAGGCTGAACGTCGTCATCAGGTAGAACAGCACGTAGGTCGCGAGCATGATGAAGGTGCCGAGGATCAGCTCGCGCCAGTTGGACTTGAACACGGCGGCGAGCGGGAGCTTGTGCACCCGGTTCGTGCGGGCGGCCTTGGTGAAGGCGTCGCTCTCGACGAGCCGCAACCGCACCCACAGGCCGATGATGACCATCACCGCGGAGAACAGGAACGGCACCCGCCAGGCCCACTCGAGGAAGGCCGTCGACGGCCGGGTCGGATCGTCGCTCGGGAGCAGCATGGCGATCAGCAGGAAGAGGCCGTTCGCGATAATGAAGCCGATCGGCGCGCCGACCTGCGGGAAGGTCCCGTACCAGGCGCGTTTGCCCTTCGGGGCGTTCTCGGTCGCGACGAGGGCCGCACCGCTCCACTCGCCGCCGAGCGCGAAGCCCTGGGCGAGGCGCAGCACGACGAGCAGCAACGGAGCGAACCAGCCGACCTGGGCGTACGTCGGGAGCAGCCCGATCAGGAAGGTCGCGATGCCCATCGTGAGTAGCGCGCCGACGAGGGTCGCCTTGCGACCGACCTTGTCGCCGAAGTGCCCGAAGACGAGGGCGCCGACGGGACGGGCGACCATGGCCGCGCCGAAGACCGCGAAGGAGGCGAGCAGCGCCGTGGTCTCATTGCCGGTCGGGAAGAAGAGGTGCGGGAAGACGAGCACGGCCGCGGTCGCATAGACGTAGAAGTCGTAGAACTCGATCGTGGTGCCGATGAGGCTCGCGAGCACGACACGGCTGCGGGGGTTGGTGGGCGCCTGCGGCGCGGGGGAAGCGGCCGGGGGCGGCGACAGTGTGGCTGAAGACATGGAAGAGAGTCATTCCGTGGTGAGGGTGAGTGAGCGGGCGTATCGACCCGTGCGGGAGCGTCGGCGTCGATCAGGCGTCGTGCCCGCGCGGGGGTTGCCCGGAGGGAGGTGTCCGCTTGTGGCGGTCACTCTGCACCATACGTCTGTGGCTCCACGGACCCAAATCCTGAGGCGGACCGAGGCCCAATCGGGACTTTCCGTTTCCGGGGCTGAGGGCGTGAGCGGATGCCGGTGCGGGCATCCGCTCACAGTCACCGGTTTCGGGTATTACCGCTTCGGCATGCGGAGGCCGCGCAGCACCTGGGCGGTGTTGATCGCGGCGGATGCCGCTTCCTCGCCCTTGTCCTCCTTCGACCCGGGCAGGCCGGCCCGGTCGAGTCCCTGCTGCTCGTCGTCGAGGGTGAGCACGCCGAAGCCGACCGGCTTGCCGGTGTCGAGGGCGACCCGGGTGAGACCGTCCGTCGCCGCCGCGGACACATACTCGAAGTGCGGGGTGCCGCCGCGGATGATCACGCCGAGCGCGACCACGGCATCCGCCCCATTCTCGAGGGCGACCTTCGCGGCGACGGGCAACTCGAAGCTGCCCGGAACGCGCACGAGCGAGAACGTGGCGCCGGATGCCTCGAGCACCCGGGTGGCGCCGGCGATCAGTCCGTCCGTGATGACGTCGTGCCAGCGCCCGGCGATGATGACGATGGTGAGGCCCGTGCCGTCGACGACGACCGTGGGCGAGCCGGCTCCACTCATAGTGCAAGTCCCTTCAGGATGTCTCGGTCGGCCAGGTGATGGCCCATGCGTTCGCGTTTCACGGCGAGGTAGTCCTGGTTGTCGATGCCCACGCCGACGATGAGCGGAACGCGTTCGACGACCGTGACCCCGTGCTCTTCGAGCTGGCGGAGCTTCTCGGGGTTGTTGGTGAGCAGGCGCACCGAGGAGATGCCCATCTGGTCGAGGATGGCGCTCGCGGCGCCGTAGTCGCGGGCATCGGCGGGCAGGCCGAGCGCGAGGTTGGCGTCGATCGTGTCGAGGCCCTGCTCCTGGAGCTTGTACGCCCGGAGCTTGTTGATCAGGCCGATGCCGCGACCCTCCTGGCCGCGCAGGTAGATCACGATGCCGCCCTCTTCCTGGATGGTCTCGAGGGCCGCGTCGAGCTGGGGGCCGCACTCGCACTTGAGCGAGCCGAAGGCCTCCCCGGTGAGGCATTCGGAGTGCACCCGCACGAGGGCGCCGTCCCCGGGCACTCCCGAGACGAGGGCGACGTGGTCCGCGCCGGTCATCCGGTCGCGGTACGCCCGGATCTGGAAGTCGCCGTGCCGGGTCGGCACGGTCGTCTCGACCTCGAAGTCGACGCGCGGGGATTCGCGGATGGTCGTCGCGGTCGGCAGGTCGGCGTCCGCGTGGAACTCGTCGAGGTAGACGATCAGGTCGGCGATCGTGATGACCAGCACACCCTCGCGTTCGCCGAGCTCGAGGAGGCCGGGCAGGCGCATCATCTCGCCGTCCTCCGCGACGATCTCGGAGATTCCCGCGACGGGGGCGAGCCCGGCGAGCTTCATCAGGTCGACCGCGGCCTCGGTGTGGCCGTCGCGCTCGCGCACGCCGCCGTCCCGCGCGCGGAGCGGCATGATGTGCCCCGGCCGGTGCAGGCTCGACGGGGTCGAGGCCGGGTCGGCGAGCACGCGCAGGGTGTGGGCGCGGTCGGCGGCGCTGATCCCCGTGCTCAGGCGATCGGCGGCGTCGACGGAGATCGTGTAGTTCGTGCCGCGAGGGTCTTCGTTGTTCGGCACCATGATCGGCAGGTTGAGCTTGTCGGCCAGCTCGTTGGTCATCGGCGCGCAGATGAAACCGGAGGAGTAGCGCACGGTCCACGCGAGCCATTCCTGGGTGGCCATCTGCGCCGAGATGATCACGTCACCTTCGTTCTCACGTCCCTCGTCGTCGGCGACGATGACCGGCTTGCCGAGACGCAGTTCCGCGAGCGCGCTGGGGATGTCGGCGAGGCTCATGAGTGACTCCTTCGTGATCCTGCGTCCGCGAGGGCGAGCATGCGCTCGACGTGGCGGGCCAGGATATCGGTTTCGATGTTGACGTGCTCTCCGACCGTTCGTTTTCCGAGCGTCGTGGCCGTGAGGGTTTCGGGGATGAGGGAGACTTCGAACCACTGCTCGGGTTCGGTCGCCGGGCTGATCGTGCTGACCGTGAGGGAGACGCCGTCGACGGCGATCGAGCCCTTGTTCGTGACCAGCGGGGCGAGGTCGGGGGAGAGGCTGAACCGCAGCACCCGCCAGGCCTCGCCGGGCGTGACGGAGAGCAGCTCGCTCGTGCCGTCGATGTGGCCCTGCACGATGTGCCCGCCGAGGCGCCCGCCGACGAGGGCGGCACGCTCGAGGTTGACCGGCGTCCCCTGCCCGGCCTCGGCGAGGGTCGACATCCGCAGCGTCTGTGCCATCACGTCGGCCGTGAAGGTCTCCGTCGTGCGCTCCACGACGGTCAGGCAGACGCCGTTGACCGAGATCGAGTCGCCGATCGCGGCCCCGGCGACGGCGAGCGGCCCGCGGACGGTCAGGCGCACGGCATCCGTGCCCTGCTCGACCCGGTTGACGGTGCCGAGTTCCTCGATGATTCCGGTGAACATGTCAGATCCTTGTCTCGGTGCGGGCGGGTTCGGCGTGCCGGGTGTCGGCAGGCGTGGTTTCGGGGCTGGCCGTCCGAGTGCCGGGCGTGGACGGGAGCGCCCGCGGCCGGCAGACCAGGAGGAGGTCGTCGCCGAGGCGTTCGACGTGGTCGATCTCGAGTCGGCGCTGCTCGTCGATCCGGGCCACGCCGATGTCGCCGAGGGCGAGTCGGTCGCCGCCGAGCAGGGTCGGCGCGAGGTAGACGAGGTATTCATCCACGAGCCCGGCCGTGACGAACGCGCTCGCGAGGCCGGGCCCACCCTCGATGAAGGCCCGGCGGATGCCGCGATCGTGCAGGTCGCCGAGGATCACGCCCAGGTCAGGCCCGGGGTAGAACACCGGCGGATGCGGGTGGTGCCGCACCGCGGCATCCGCCGGCACGGTGCGGGTACCGATCACGACGGGGACCGGCTGGGTGGGGAGCAGGGTGCCGTCTGCGGAGCGGGCGGTGAGAGCGGGGTCGTCGGCGAGGACGGTGCCGGTGCCGACGAGGATGGCGTCGGAGGCTGCCCGGCGCCGGTGCACGTCGAGGCGGGCGTCTGCGCCGGTGATCCAGCGGCTCGAGCCGTCGGCCGCCGCGGCACGGCCGTCGAGGCTCGAGGCCCACTTGAGCGTGACGAAAGGCCGACCGAGCCGGGCGGCGATGAGCCAGTCGGCGAGGAAGGCCTCGGCCTCGGCGGCGAGCACCCCGCCGACGACCTCGACGCCGGCGGCGCGCAGGCGTTCGGCGCCACCGGACGACGCGTGGCCCGGATCGGACACGGCGTAGACGACCCGGCTGACGCCCGCCTCGATCAGAGCGACGGCGCAGGGACCGGTGCGGCCGGTGTGGTTGCAGGGTTCGAGGGTCACGATCGCGGTCGCGCCGCGGGCGGCGCCGGCGGGAAGGTGCGCGAGAGCGTCGACTTCGGCGTGCGCGGTTCCGGCGCCCCGATGCCAGCCTTCCGCCAGGACGGTGCCGTTCGGATCGACGATGAGACAGCCGACGCGTGGGTTCTGGCCGGTCGAGGGGCCGTTGGCGGCCAGGGCCAGCGCGCGCCGCATCAGGCGATCACGCTCGGTGTCCTGGATCATCCCCGCCCTCATTCGTTGGTGTCACGAACTCCGGGGACGGATTGTGGGTACGCAGACGCCACATCCATTCGGTCGACCCGACGGGCCAGCCGAACCGTGCGCCTCTCCTCCGGACTTTAACCGTCGGTGCTGGAATTCCACCAGCTCAACCGTTTCGCCCTGGGGCGAAACGGGTCGCGGACTTTCACCGCCGGTTCGGACTTACACCGACCCCGGAGCACGTTTCTTGCTTCTAGTTATAGCCCAACGCCCCCGCCCCCGGATAATTCCCGGTCCGCTCTGTGCAGGAATCGGACGTTTTCTTACGCCTCGGAGCCCCCTCGTCGCCTGCCCGCAGCGTGCCAGCAGCTTGCCAGCAGCTTGACCACGACTTCACCTGAACCTTCCGTGGCTAACTCAGGAAAACCGTTGCGGAACCGAGTCGCCGCCCCGGACCAGTGCGGCCCCGTTTCTGCGCGCGCGCATCTTTCCTGAGTTAGCCACAGTTGGCTGGGCTGCCGCGCGATCACTGCGGCAGGTCAGAAGCGAGCACGCCGGGACCACCGGTTCGGGAGTTATCCCCAGATTTCGTCCACGCCGGTCGCGGTGAACCTGGCGCGATCACACTCTCCGCATGACGTGGTCCGAGTATTTCCAAGACAGTAACGTTCAGATCGCCGAGACGGCAGCTCTCCTCGCGGCGGGCGCGACATGGCGTTCTCTCCAAGCTGCCGTCGACAACGGATTCCTCATCCGAGCTCGGCGCGGGCACTACGCGCTCCCGGGGACGGACGTACACCTGCTCGAGGCGGTGCGTCTGGGCGGTCGCCTCGCCTGTGTCTCCGCTGCGGCACACGCGGGTGTCTTCGCGCTCGACAATTCCTTCGCGCACATCCACGTGCACCCGACGGGCTCCAGGCTGCGAGCACCGCACAACCGGTTCGAGCTCCTCACCGATCGAAACCGGGACGGCGTTGAACTCCACTGGGGCCGGCTTCTGGATTCCGAGGCCGGGACCGAGTACCGGGTGGGACTGACGGATGCAATCGTTCAGGTCTTCCGCTGCCAGGAGGCGAAATTCGCCATGGCCGCACTGGACAGCGCCCTGCACCAGCGCCTGATCGGTGACGAGGATGTCGCGACCATCTTCGCGGCCCTGCCCGCCCGGTTCTGGGCATTGCGCCCGTTCGTCGATGCCCGGAGCGACTCCGGCCAGGAGACCGTGCTGCGTTGCATCGTGAGGGAGGCAGGCTACGCGTTCGAATCCCAGGTGTCCATCGCCGGCGTCGGCCGTGTGGACATGGTCGTGGAAGGCTGCCTGGTCGTCGAGGCGGACAGCCGGAAATTCCACGACGGCTGGTCCGCGCACGTGCGCGATCGGACCCGGGATTGTGACCTCGCCGCCCTCGGATACATGACGTACCGGGCCCTCTACCGGGACATCATTCACAATCCGGCGCGCGTTGTTTCCGCGATCGCCGGTCTCCTGGCCGCCAACCGCCACTATCGCACGGTCATCACCTGACGCTGGTCCTGCCGCAGTCGGCCCGTAGTAATCGGGGCGTGACCTGCCGGCATCCCGGGGTGGGGGCTAACTCAGGAGATTCTGGCGGCCGTGCGGGAATGCCGGCAGCGGTCCGGGCGCTGCTCGGTCGTGCGTGCCCGGATTTCCTGAGTTAGCCCCCGGGCGGGCCGGGCAATGCCGGTGCCGTAGGTCGGGCGTCGGCGGCCCAGGGCACGAGGACGACCGGATGGGGGTCTCTGTGGCGGGCGTGTGTGTGTGGCTAACTCAGGAGATTCTGGCGACCGTGCGGAAACACCGGGAGTGGTCCGGGCGCTGCGTGGTCGTGCGTGCGCGGATTTCCTGAGTTAGCCCCCGGGGCGGCAGGCACGGCGGGTTCCGCGACTCCGGCCGGGCCGGTCCCCGGCGGCGGATGCGTGCAGCAGCGTCTGATCGGAAGCTGCGGCATCCTCGCTGAGAAGGATGACGTATGCGGATGCGTATGCGGATGCGGATGCGGATGCGCATGCGGTGGCGGAAGGCGGTGGGTTCCTACTCGACCAGGGCGCGGGCGGTGCCCTCGTCGATGAACAGGTCGGTGATGAGGCCGGCGGCCAGTGCGCCGCGGAGGCTGTCCACCTTGGACGAGCCGGCAACCACGCAGATGCGCCGCGGGGTGCGGCGCAGCACCGACAGTTCCGGTCCGGTCCCGCGGTCATTCAGCGGAATGCCGTCGGTCGAGCCGTCCGCGCGGTAGAAGACCGTCGCAACGTCGCCGACGACCCCGGCACCGCTGAGCGCCGCGAGTTCGTCGTCGTCGAGGTAACCGCCGACATAGACGTGGCTGGGGACCATGGAGAAGGGGGAGCCCACGCTGAAGAGGGCGACGTCC
The DNA here is from genome assembly GCF_022760445.1 of Cryobacterium zhongshanensis. Taxonomy (NCBI): domain Bacteria; kingdom Bacillati; phylum Actinomycetota; class Actinomycetes; order Micrococcales; family Microbacteriaceae; genus Cryobacterium; species Cryobacterium zhongshanensis. The sequence goes on from NZ_JALGAR010000002.1 coordinate 576,683, forward strand.
ATGTTCCCCTGCATCTCCAGCAGCCGACGCAGGCCGCGTTCCCGCCAATAGGCCGTGCGCGTGGCCGGGTCGTCGAAGAAGGTGGGAACCGGGAACTGCTCCAGCCGGGCGTCGTAGGCGTTGCTGAACCGCCGCAGGATCTCGTTCGCATAGTCGAGTCCCGTGCTGCGGGTGTTGCCGGCGCCGTTCAACTGCACGATCTGGGCGTTGTGGGTGCGCTTGGGCGTCAGGTGGCGACTGACGGCGTTCATCGTGGAGCCCCAGGCGATGCCCATGATCATGTTGGAGTCGAAGAACTCGCCGAGAATCCGTGCAACGGACAGCGCCACGCGCTCCAGTCTGTCGACGTCGCTGGCGTGGTCGGGCACCGGGAGAACGTGCGCGGTCACCTGGAACCGGTCCAGGATCAACTTCTCCACCCGGCTCGGAGCGTCCAGCGGAGACCGGATCTGGATGTCGACCAGCCCGCTGGCCCTGGCCTGACTGAGCAGGCGGGACACCGACGAGCGGGAGGTGTGCAGCTCCTGTGCGATGGCCTCCATGGTGAGGTCCTGCACGTAATACAGCTGCGCCGCGGTGAGGGCGTCATTGGTGCGGTCGGACAGGGGCGGATCATTCGAGTGGGGCATGGTGACTCCTTGCACATATGTTCAGAGTGCTTGACCGTTTGTGTAGAACTTAGCAGGGTAGATGAAGTACCCCGCCCTGCATAGTTTCCCAGCCGCAAAGAAGTGAGCGAATCAGTGCCGTCAACGCCCGATCAGTCATCCTCCGCCCGTCCGCTCTCCACCGGAGCCGCCGCCCAGGCCGCCCTGCAGGAGCTCCCCCGGGCCCAGGTGCTCATCATCGGAGCCGGTATCAACGGCATCGCGACCTTCCGCGACCTGGCGATGCAGGGCGTCGACGTCGCGATCGTCGACAAGGGCGACTATGTGTCCGGCGCGTCGTCGGCCTCCTCGCACATGATCCACGGCGGTGTGCGCTACCTCGAGAACGGGGAATTCCGCCTGGTGAAGGAGTCGGTCGAGGAACGCAACAGCCTGCTGAAGATCGCCCCGCACTACGTCAAGCCGCTCAAGACGACCATTCCGATCTACTCGACCTTCTCCGGGGTGATGTCCGCGCCGATGCGCTTCCTCACCCACCGCCAGGGCGCGGCCCAGGAGCGCGGCGCTCTGCTGATCAAAATCGGCATGATGCTCTACGACTCCTTCTCCCGCGACGGCGGCACGGTGCCCCGGCACGAGTTCCTCGGCCGGAAGGCGTCGCTCAGGCTGCTGCCGCGCCTCAACCCGGGCCTCAAGTACACGGCCACCTACTACGACGCCTCCATGCACGACCCCGAGCGCCTCGCCCTCGACGTGCTGGCGGACGGCCTGGCCACCGGCGCGCACGCGCGCAGCGCCAACTACGTCGAGGCCATCGGCATGGATGCCGCGGGCGTGCGTCTCCGCAACGTGGTCACCGGCGCCGAATTCAGCTTCGAGGCCGACGTCGTCGTCAACACGTCCGGGCCGTGGACGGACCTCACGAACACGGCCCTCGGCCAGGCCAGCACGTACATGGGCGGCACCAAGGGGTCGCACATCGTGCTCGACAACCCGGAGCTCCTCGCAGCAACGGGCGGCCGCGAGATCTTCTTCGAGCACAAGGACGGCCGCATCGTGCTGATCTACCCGCTCGCGGGCCGGGTGCTGGTCGGCACTACCGACCTCGAACACGACATGACCCAGCCCGCGCGCTGCACCGAGGCCGAAGTCGACTACTTCTTCGATCTCGTCAAGCACGTTTTCCCGGATGTGGCCGTCGACCGCTCGGAGATCGTCTTCCGGTTCGCCGGCGTACGCCCGTTGCCCCGGCACGACGACGAGGCGCCGGGGTTCGTCTCCCGCGACTACCGCATCGAGTCCCGTCCGCTCGGCGCCCGGCCGGGCACCCTGCTCAGCCTCGTCGGCGGCAAGTGGACGACGTTCCGGGCCCTCGCCGAGCACCTGAGCGGCGACATCCTCACCCTGCTCGGCCGCACCCGGGTCGTGTCGACGGTCGGCCTCGCCATCGGCGGCGGCCGAAACTTCCCGTCGACGGATGCCGCGCACCGGGTCTGGATCGCCGCGAACGGCGACGAGGTCGGCGCCTCGAGGGCCGAACAGCTGCTGACCCGCTACGGTACCCGAGCGGTCGACGTGATCGACTTCATCACCGCGGAACCGGATGCCGCGCTCGAACATCACTCCGACTACTCCCGTCGTGAGATCGAGTACCTCGCGGCCACGGAGTCGGTCGTGCACGTGACGGACCTGATCCTTCGACGCACGAGCATGGCCTTCCGCGGCGAGCTCAGCCTGGCACTGCTCGAAGAACTCGCCGGAGTGCTCGCACCTGTGCTCGGCTGGGATGCCGCACGCAGCACGGCCGAGGTCGACCTCGCCGTCGACGTGCTGCGCGACCGGCATGCGGTCGACCTCGCGCGCGTCGACGCGGCATCCGCTTCACGCGCGTAGGTGGCGATCTGCACAAACGTGCAAATCTGAATGCACCATTGACCGCGCTGAGCCGATAGGTTTCTCGAGATTCGTTTTACGGCCATTACCGGCACAAAAAACTGTTTCGTCTCAAGCGTCAACAACTCGGCTTCACTGAACAAGGGTGTCACTGTGGACAATCTCGGTATCGTATTCCTCTCGGAGCTGGTGGGCACCGCCCTGCTGGTCCTCCTCGGCTGCGGCGTGGTCGCCAACGTGGCCCTCGTCAAGAACAAGGGGTTCGGCGGCGGCTTCCTGATGGTGAACGTCGGCTGGGGCCTCGCGGTCTACTCCGGCGTCATCGTCTCCTACAACTCGGGTGCGCACCTCAACCCCGCCGTCACCCTCGGCCTCGTCGCCTCTGGCGCGACCGAGTTCGGCTCGGGCGTTCCGGTCAACGTCCTGTCGGTTCTCGCCTACATCGGCGCGCAGATGGTCGGCGCCATCATCGGCGCCGTGTTCTGCTGGTTGGCGTACAAGCAGCACTTCGACCAGGAACCGAACCCGGCCAACAAGCTCGGCGTCTTCTCGACCGGTCCGGCGATCCGCTCCTACGGCTGGAACCTCGTCACCGAGATCATCGGCACCTTCGTGCTGGTCTTCGTCGTGATCGCCTTCGGCGGCGGCCGCCAGGGCGAGTCCGGTGGCCTCGCCGCACTCGGTGCCCTTCCGGTGGCCCTGCTCGTCATCGTGATCGGCACCTCGCTCGGTGGCCCGACCGGGTACGCGATCAACCCGGCCCGTGACCTCGGCCCGCGCATCGCGCACTTCATCCTGCCGATCAAGGGCAAGGGATCCTCCGACTGGGCGTACTCGTGGGTGCCGGTCGTCGGCCCCATCATCGGCGGCGTCCTCGCCGGCCTCGTCTCGACCGCACTCCTACCGATCCTCGCCTAGCGCGGCATCCGCCGGTGGCGCAGGCCGGGCGGCCGCCTCGCCGGGCATTCCCACTCAGTTTTCACCCCACCCGCTTAACCTGACACACACGAATAACGAAGGAGTTATCAATGGCTGACTACGTCATCGCGATCGACCAGGGCACGACCAGCACCCGGGCGATCATCTTCGACAAGGCCGGTTCGATCGTCTCGAACGGCCAGCTCGAGCACGAGCAGATCTTCCCCCGCGCAGGCTGGGTCGAGCACGACCCGATGGAGATCTGGAACAACACCCGCGAGGTCATTGGGCAGGCGCTCTCCAAGGCGAACCTGACCCGGCACGACATCGCCGCGGCCGGCATCACCAACCAGCGTGAGACCGCCGTGGTCTGGGACCGCACCACCGGGCTCCCGATCTACAACGCGATCGTCTGGCAGGACACTCGCACCCAGTCCATCGTCGACCGCCTCGCCGCGGACGGCGGTGTCGAGCGCTTCAAGAAGCAGGTCGGTCTGCCGCTCGCCACGTACTTCTCCGGCACGAAGATCGTCTGGATCCTCGAGAACGTCGAGGGCGCCCGGGCCAAGGCGGATGCCGGCGAGCTGATGTTCGGCACGACGGACTCCTGGGTGCTCTGGAACCTCACCGGCGGGCTCGAGGGCGGCGTGCACGCGACCGACGTCACCAATGCGAGCCGCACCCTGTTCATGGATCTCGAGACCCTGCAGTGGGACGACGACATCCTCGCCGCGTTCGACGTGCCCCGGTCGATGCTTCCCGAGATCCGTTCCTCCTCCGAGGTCTACGGAATCGCGAGCGGCCACAGCCTGCTGCGGGAGACCCCGATCTCAGGCATTCTCGGCGACCAGCAGGCGGCGACGTTCGGCCAGGCCGCGTTCGACCAGGGCGAGGCGAAGAACACCTACGGCACCGGTAACTTCCTGATCTTCAACACCGGTACCGAGATCGTGCACTCCCAGAACGGGCTGCTCACGACGGTGGGCTACAAGCTCGGCGACGGCGAGACGCACTACGCGCTCGAGGGGTCGATCGCCGTGACCGGTGCGCTCGTGCAGTGGCTGCGGGACAACCTCGGCATCATCGGCTCCGCCTCCGAGATCGAGGCGCTCGCCCTGTCCGTGAAGGACAACGGCGGCGCCTACTTCGTGCCGGCGTTCTCCGGGCTGTTCGCGCCGTACTGGCGCTCGGATGCCCGTGGTGCGCTCGTCGGGCTCACCCGCTACGTGAACAAGGGCCACATCGCCCGGGCGGCGCTCGAGGCGATCGCGTACCAGTCGCGTGAGGTGCTCGACGCGGTCAACGCCGACTCCGGGGTGCCGCTCACCGAGCTCAAGGTCGACGGCGGCGCGGCGGCCAACGACCTGCTGATGCAGTTCCAGGCCGACATCCTCGGCGTCTCGGTGGTGCGCCCGGTCGTGGCCGAGACGACCGCGCTCGGTGCGGCATACGCCGCCGGCCTCGCGGTCGGCTTCTGGAACGACCTCGACGAACTCCGCGCCAACTGGCAGGAGGACGCCCGCTGGGAGCCCCAGCTCGACGTCGCCGAGCGTGACCGCCTGCTCCGCAACTGGAAGAAGGCCGTCACCAAGTCCCTCGACTGGGTAGACGAGGACGTCCTCTAGCCCGCCTCATGGCATAACTCCTGCACATTCTCGTGCCTCGAATTCTCTGCCGCGGAACTACGCGGCTCGAGCATCCGCCGGCCGGAATGTGCAGGAGTTATGCCCAGGGCCAGCCGGGGCGGGGGGTCCGGGGGTCTGTGGACAGGAGCCGGCCGGACCAGGACAGCGGATGTCCGCCGTCGCGGTAGGCGGACTCCGCCGGTACCTCACCGAGAAAGGTGAACCCGCACTTCTCCGCGACCCGGGCGGAGGAGGTGTTCCCCACGAGGCACTCCCAGCGGAGGCTGTCGGTCACTCCCGTCGAGAACGCCCAGTCCGCGACGACGCCCACGGCCTCCGGCAGCAGCCCCCGGCCGCGATGCGCCGCGCCCAGCCAGAACCCGAGCGACCCGCTCGGCAGCCGCAGCGCGATCACGCCGAGCAGCTCGTCGGAGTCGGCCTCCCGGATCGCCCAGGTGTACTCGGCGTCCGACGCCCACCCCTTCGGCACGAATCCGGCGATGAACGACGTCGCGTCTGACCGCAGATACGGCCACGGGATGGTCAGGTACCGTTCGAAAACGGGGTCCTGGCAGTAGTCGAAGACGGCCGTGGCATCCGCGGCCGTGAGCCGGTCGAGCCGAAGTCCTGTTCCGCCCTGGGCCGCCGTCAGTGTCGAGGAGAGCGCCATCGGCTCCACGGTCAGCGGCGGGGCAGCAGGCCGACGCGGTCGTAGGCCCGCGCGAGGGTCGCATCGGCGACGGATGCCGCACGGTCCGCGTTCGAGGCCAGCAGGCGGTCGAGCTCGGCCGGGTCGTCGAGCAGTTCGATCACGCGCTCCCGGATCGGACCGAAGGTGCCGGTGACGACCTCCGCGAGGCCCTTCTTGAGGTCCCCGTAGCCGCGGCCGGCGTATTCGTCCTCGAGGGACTGGATCGTGCGGCCCGCCATGGTCGAGTAGATGGTGAGCAGGTTCGCAACGCCGGGCTTGTTCTCCCGGTCGAAGACCACGCCGCCATCGGCATCCGTCACGGCGCGCATGATCTTCTTGGCCGTGACCGACGGCTCGTCGAGCACCCAGATCACTCCGGCGTGCGATTCGGCCGACTTCGACATCTTCGACAGCGGGTTCTGCAGGTCGTAGATCTTGGCGGTCTCCTTCTGGATGTCCGCCTCGGGGACCACGAACGTGTCGCCGAAGCGCGTGTTGAACCGGGCGGCGATGTCGCGCGTGAGCTCGACGTGCTGGCGCTGGTCCTCGCCGACGGGCACGACGACCGTGTCGTAGAGGAGGATGTCGGCGGCCATCAGGATCGGGTAGGCGAACAGCCCGACGGTGGTCCCGTCGGAGCCCTGCTTGGCGGACTTGTCCTTGAACTGGGTCATCCGGCTGGCCTCGCCGAAGCCGGTGATGGTGTTGAGCACCCAGGCGAGCTGCGCGTGCGCGGCGACGTGCGACTGAACGTACAGGGTCGACGCCGAGGGGTCGATCCCGCTCGCGATGTACTGGGCGGCGGTGCGGCGGGTGTTCGCGCGCAGCCTGGCCGGGTCCTGGGCCACGGTGATGGCGTGCAGGTCGACGATCGAGAAGAAGGCGTCGTGCGTCTCCTGGAGTGCCTTCCAGTTCAGTAGTGCGCCGATGTAGTTGCCGATCTGCAGCGAGTCGGCCGACGGCTGCATGCCGGAGTAGAGGCGGGGCTTGTCCATGAGAATCAGATCTTTCGTAGCGTGTGGCCTCAGGGCCGGAGCCCGGGGCGTGAAATGGGTCAGAAGGGGTGCGGGTCGAACCGCAGGAGCCGGGTGGCCGACCGGTCCCGAACCGGAGAGAGCGGCCGGAGGGCCGGAGGGCTTGAGGCCTCTCGGTCAGAGCGCGTAGTCGACGACGACGGGGGAGTGGTCCGACCAGCGCTGGTCGTAGGCATCCGCGCGGTCGACCGCGTAGCCGACGACGGATGCCGCCAGGAGCGGGGTCGCGAGCTGGTAGTCCAGTCGCCAACCGGTGTCCGTGTCGAAGGCCTTGCCGCGCTGCGACCACCAGGTGTAGGGGCCCTCGACCTCTCCGGCCCACTTCCGGCCGACGTCCACCCAGCCGAGGCCGGCGCCGGCGTTGTAGTCGGCTTCGTCCTCCGCGCCGAGGATGCGGTCGAAGTATGCCCGCTCCTCGGGCAGGAATCCGGCGTGCTTGCGGTTGCCGCGCCAGTTCTTGATGTCGAGGGTGCGGTGGCCGACGTTGAGGTCGCCGAGCACAACGGCGCGCTCGCTGTGCGCCGCGAGCTCGGGCAGCCGGGCGAGCATAGCGTCGAGGAACTTGTACTTCTCGACCTGCTTCGGGGTATCGGTCTCGCCGGAGTGCACGTAGGTGCTCACGACGGTCACGATCGTGCCGTTCACCTCGTAGTCGGCCTCGAGCCAGCGCCCGGCGCTGTCGAAGTCTTCCGCGCCGAGTTCGACCCGGTGGATGGCTGCCGTCGACCGGCTCGCGAGGGCGACCCCGGCTCGGCCCTTGGCCGTCGCGGCATCGTGCAGGATGCTCCAGTCCGGCCCGAGCAGCCCCTCGAGGTCCTCGGTCGAGGCGCGGACCTCCTGGATAGCGAGGATGTCGACGTCCCGTCCGGCCAGCCAGTCGCCCATCCCCTTGCGGTAAGCGGCGCGCACCCCGTTGACGTTGATCGTCGCGATGCGAAGCGGCTGGGCAGACGGCGTTGAAGCTGCAGGCGTAGACGGCATGCACCAAGTCTAGGTCGGCGGGCGGGCGCGGCGGCGCGGTCAGGCGAAGGGGGCCGCGCGCTTCTCGGCGGCGCGCAGCCGGCGAGCGGATGCCCAGCGCCGGCCCCAGGAGGACGTCTCGTGTGCCGCCCTGGCGTCGCGCAGCTCCGCGAGTGCGGCGATCCGCCGCGCCTCGAGCTCGCGTGCTTCGGCCGCAGCAGCGGCTTCGTCCGGGTTCACCGGCTGCGGCGGGATTCCCGCGTCCTGCATCCCGACCGAGATCCACGATGCAGTGAGCAGGATCACCGTGTTCATGAAGTTGAACCAGATCAGCAGCCCGATCACGACGGCGAAGGCCGCGAGCAGGGGATTCCTGCCTGCCCCGCCGAGGAGGGCGCCGCCGAGCACCTTGAGCCCGCCGAGCGCGACCCCGCCGAGCAGAGAGCCGGTCACGAGTTTCCGGAACGGGATGTGCACCCGGCTCAGCACCCGGAACAGCACGGCGAGCGTGACGGTGTCGATGATGAGCACCACGAGCAGCCCGATCGTGCGCGCCCCTACGATGAACCCGAGGGAGTTCCGGGAGACGCCGAGGAAGCCGACGATGGCGCCGAGGGCCTCCGTGCTCCCGAGGGAGATCAGTGCGGAGACGATGAGGGCGAGCCCGAAGCCCGCGCCGAGGCCGAGCTCCCTGAGCTTGACGAGCACGAAGAAGGTGGTGTCGCGCGGCATCCCGAAGATGGTGCGCACGGCCTGCGCGGTCGTCGACATCCAGCCGAGGGTCGTACCGACCAGGCCGACGAGCGCGATCGCGCCGATCCAGGTCAGCGCGTCGGGGCTCGAGAGCTCGTTCGGGTCGATGACCCCGCCCTTGCCGATCAGCCCTGGGATGGACTGGTTGATCAGGGAGTACAGCTGGTCGAGGAGCGCCGGGTTCGAGGTCAGCCACAGCCCGGCGATCGAGAAGCCCACCCAGATCGCCGCGAAGATCGCGAAGATGGCCTGGTAGGTCATGCCCCCGGCGAGGATCGCACCGCTGCTCTCGCCGAAGTGCGTGAACGCACGCACGGGCCGCCACTGCATGATGCGCTTGGCCAGGGTCGTCAGTCGGTTCACGAATGCGGGCGGCTTCACCGCACCAGCCTAACGATTTCCGCAATCACTCACGAATACCCCCAATTCGGGGCGCATTCACTCGTGAGTCTCCCTCACCTCTTGTGCCGGGGCGCCCGAATCTGCGACGATCCGAGAGTCCACCCGTTCAGAATGGTCATCCGACACCCGAAGCGGATGTCCCGGCCGGACCCGTCCGCTTCGCTCCGGCGCGGCGAACCCGGGTTCATCACGGCTCGTTCGGCACTGTCCGAGCCTGGTCGATCTGTCCCGTGGACTGAGCGACGGTCACTCGACCCGGCCAGCCGCCGGTTTGGGCGACCAGCCGGTGGCGACGAAACCCGAGTCGGCGCCACCGGCTACTCCGGATGAGATTCCTGCGATTGAGCGCCCTGCGCTCAGGCCTTGCCGCGCAGGATCGCCTGCTTGACCTCGGCGATCGCCTGCGTCACCTGGATGCCGCGCGGGCATGCCTCCGAGCAGTTGAAGGTCGTACGGCAGCGCCAGACGCCCTCCCGGTCGTTCAGGATGTCGAGGCGCACGGCCGCATTCTCGTCGCGCGAGTCGAAGATGAAGCGGTGGGCGTTCACGATCGCGGCCGGGCCGAAGTACTGGCCGTCCGTCCAGAACACCGGGCAGCTCGAGGTGCACGCGGCGCAGAGGATGCACTTCGTGGTGTCGTCGAAACGCTCGCGCTGGGCGACCGTCTGGATGCGCTCCTTGCCGCCGACGGGCGCGGTGTTCGAAACCAGGAACGGCTGCACGGCACGGAACGACTCGAAGAACGGCTCCATGTCGACGATGAGGTCCTTCTCGAGCGGCAGGCCCTTGATCGCCTCCACGTAGACCGGTTTCGTGATGTCGAGGTCCTTGATCAGGGTCTTGCAGGCGAGGCGGTTACGGCCGTTGATGCGCATCGCATCCGACCCGCAGATGCCGTGCGCGCACGAGCGCCGGAAGGACAGCGAGCCGTCCTGCTCCCACTTGATTTTGTGTAGCGCGTCGAGCACCCGGTCGGTCGGGTACATCTGCACGTCGAAGTCTTCCCAGTGCGGCTCGTCGTCGACCTCCGGGTTGAAGCGCCGGATGATGAGCGTGACGGTGAAGGACTGAATCTCCTCGGGCACGACCGGGGCGTCTGCGAATGCGGTGCTCACTCAGTACTTCCTTTCCATCGGCTGGTAGCGCGTGATGGTGACTGGCTTCCAGTCGAGCGCAATGTGGTCTGCGGCATCCGCTGAGAGCGGGTCGCCGGTGAGGTACGCCATCGTGTGCACGAGGTAGTTCACGTCGTCGCGCAGGGGGTAGTCGTCGCGCATGTGGCCGCCGCGGCTTTCCTTGCGGTTGCGGGCGGAATACACGACGACCTCGGCGAGGTCGAGCAGGAAGCCGAGTTCGACGGCCTCGAGCAGGTCGGTGTTGAACCGGCGGCCCTTGTCCTGCACGCCGATGTTCTTGTACCGGTTTCGCAGCGAGTGGATCACCTCGGTGACCTCGGAGAGCGACTCGTCGGTGCGGAACACCTGCGCCTTCGCGTCCATGGTCTCCTGCAGTTCCTTCCGCAGCACGGCGATGCGCTCGGTCCCGGTCGACGAGCGGATGCCCTCGAGCAGGTCGCGCACAGTCTTCGCCGGGTCGTCGGGCAGCGGGGTGAACTCAGCGGTCTTCACATAGGCGACGGCGTTGTTGCCCGCGCGCTTGCCGAAGACGTTGATGTCCAGGAGCGAGTTCGTGCCGAGGCGGTTTGAGCCGTGCACGGAGACGCACGCGCACTCGCCGGCGGCGTAGAGGCCGGGGACGACGGTGGTGTTGTTGCGCAGCACCTCGGCGTTGACGTTGGTCGGGATGCCGCCCATGGCGTAGTGCGCCGTCGGCATCACGGGAACCGGTTCGGTGACCGGGTCGACGCCGAGGTAGGTGCGGGCGAACTCGGTGATGTCGGGCAGCTTGGTCTCGAGTACCTCGGCGCCCAGGTGGGTGCAGTCCAGGTACAGGTAGTCCTTGTTCGGTCCGGCGCCGCGGCCTTCCGCGACCTCCTTGACCATGCAGCGCGCGATGATGTCGCGCGGGGCGAGGTCCTTGATCGTCGGGGCGTACCGCTCCATGAAGCGCTCGCCGGAGGCGTTGCGCAGGATCGCACCCTCACCGCGGGCTCCCTCGGTGAGGAGGATGCCGAGGCCGGCGAGGCCGGTCGGGTGGAACTGGAAGAACTCCATGTCCTCGAGGGGGAGTCCCTGGCGCCAGATGATGCCGACGCCGTCACCCGTGAGGGTGTGCGCGTTCGAGGTGGTCTTGTAGATCTTGCCGAAGCCGCCGGTCGCGAAGATGAACGCCTTGCCCTGGAAGACGTGCAGTTCGCCGCTCGACAGGTCGAGGGCGACCACGGCGGACGGCTGGTCGACGCCGTCGACCGGGGTCATCACGAGGTCGAGCACGTAGTACTCGTTGAAGAAGTTGATGCCGCGCTTGACGCAGTTCTGGTACAGGGTCTGCAGGATCATGTGGCCGGTGCGGTCGGCGGCGTAGCAGGCCCGGCGCACGGGCGCCTTGCCGTGGTCGCTCGTGTGGCCGCCGAAGCGGCGCTGGTCGATCTTGCCCTCCGGGGTGCGGTTGAAGGGCAGGCCCATGTTCTCGAGGTCGATGACCGCGTCGATGGCCTCCTTCGCGAGGATCTCCGCCGCGTCCTGGTCGACGAGGTAGTCGCCGCCCTTGACGGTGTCGAAGGTGTGCCACTCCCAGTTGTCTTCCTCGACGTTGGCGAGGGCCGCAGCCATGCCGCCCTGGGCGGCTCCCGTGTGCGAGCGGGTCGGGTAGAGCTTGGAGATGACCGCGGTGCTGGCCCCTGGGCCCGCCTCGATGGCCGCGCGCATCCCTGCGCCGCCGGCTCCCACGATCACGATGTCGAACTTGTGGTAGTGCACTCCGTCGATCACAGTGGACTCGGTCGGTGCGGTGTTTGATGCATCCGTCATGTGCTGGTGTGAGCTCCTAGATGGCCGGGCAGAACTTGGGCAGAAGGTCGGCGGGCGAACCGGCCGGGCAGGGGTCGAAGGTGAAGACCACGAGGGTGCCGAGCACGATCAGGATCACGACGGCCGCGAGGATGGCCCACTTGAAGATGCCGCGGGTGACCCGCTGGGTCGCGTAGTCGTTCACGATCGTGCGCATGCCGTTGCCGCCGTGGATCAGGGCCAGCCAGAGCATGGCCACGTCCCACCACTGCCAGAACGGGCTCGCGAGCTTGCCGGCGACGAAGCCGAAGTTGAGGGCGTCGACGCCCTTGCCGATCATCAGGTTCACGAAGAGGTGGCCGAAGATGAGCACGATGAGCACGACGCCGGAGCCGCGCATGTAGATCCAGCCCCATTTTTCCCAGTTCGTGCCGCGCTTTCCGGTCGGGCGGGCGTATGGGCTCCTGGGGGAGTCAAGTGTGGTTGCCATGGCTGCTCCTCCTAGTGACTGAAGACGTTCATGAGGTGACGCGGGGCGAAGCCCAGCATCGTGACGACCCAGAGGCCGATCACGACGTAGAACATGACCTTCTGGTATTTCGCGCTCCAGAAGTCGATCAGGATGATCCGGATCCCGTTGAACGCGTGGAACACGATCGCGCCGACGAGTGCGACCTCACCGAGCCCCATCAACGGCGTCTGGTAGGTCGAGATGACCGCGTTGTATGCCTCCGGGCTGACGCGCACGAGCGCCGTGTCCAGAATGTGGACCAGCAGAAAGAAGAAGATCGCAACACCGGTGATCCGGTGGAGGACCCACGACCACATGCCTTCGCGGCCCCGGTACAGGGTTCCTGCGGGGCGGCGTGAGGTGGTCTTCTGCTGGGATGTCAATGTCCGTGCCGATTCCTGAGGCATGACCAACCTTCCCTGGCTGAATGAGCGGCCTCGAATGATCAGGCCGGCACTGCGCTGGTGCGCGTGCAACCATCATAAGTGTCTCTAGGCCGAGATATTATCCGCGAGGCCCGTCAGCGCTGCATCGAGAGGGGAACGGCCGTCATCACGCGGATGGCGGCGCGTTCGTCGATGACTTTGTCGTAGTAACCGACAAGGGTTTCGCAGACGCTTTCCCACGAACGGCCGAGCACCGCCCTTCTGCCGGATTCGCCCATCCGCGACCGGAGGGGCGCATCCTCAACGAGGCGCGTGACGCAACGCCGCAGGTCGCGTTCGTCGTCGGGAACGAAGAGGAAACCGTTGTCGCCGTGCGCGACGAGGTCGATCGGGCCGCCGGCGTGCGGTGCGACGACGGGGAGCCCTGCAGCGTGCGCCTCCTGGATCGTCTGGCCGAAGGTCTCCTCCGTCCCGGCGTGCACGAACACGTCGAAGGCCGCGTACGCGTCGGAGAGCGCCGGTCCGGAGAGCCGGCCGAGCCACGTCACCGGCACGCCGGCGAGTTCGCGCTGGATGAGCGGCACGGAGGGCCCGTCACCGACGAGTGCGACACGGATGCCCGGCAGGCCCCTGAGCGCTCTGAGTCGTTCCACCTGCTTCTCCGGCGCCATCCTGCCGACGTAGCCGATCACGACCTCACCGTTCGGGGACAGGCGTTCGCGGAGCGCGGCGACGGCCGGTTCGCTCCGGCGGTTCGGGTGGTATCCGATGAGGTCGACGCCGCGCGTCCAGCGGGCGAGCCGGCGTACGCCCACCCGTTCGAGGTCCGCCATCGAGGCGGAGGAGGGCACCAGGGTGAGGTCGGCGCCGTCGTGGATCCACTTGACGAGGCGCCACGCGACCTTCGTCGCCTGGCCGAGCCGGTTGCGCCTGGCGTACCCGGCGACATCCGTCTGGAAGATCGCGACGCTCGGGATGTCGAGGCGGTTCGCCGACGCGATGCCCTGCGCGCCGAGGAGGAACGGGGAGGCCGCGTGCACGACGTCCGGCCCGAAGTCGGAGAGGAGGCGCTGCACGTGCGGGCTCGGCATCCCCACCGGGAACTGGCGGTAGGAGACGGCGGGGACGCTGAAGACCGGGAAGCCGGCGTATTCGGAAGGAGCACCGGCGGGGGCGATCACGATCGCCTCGTGCCCGGTTCGCCGCAGGTGCTCGAGCACCTTGCAGACGCTCGTGGTGACCCCACTGACCGTGGGGAGGAAACTCTCACTGACGACGGCAACCCGCATGTTTCGAGCGTATGCAGCCCTCGAAACAAGCATGTGAATACCCGGAACCACTGCGTGAATACCCGGTGAACAGCGGCTGCGCGGCCTGTAGTCTGGCCGAATGACCCAGGCACCTGACCCACTCGAGCGCTTCTACAGCGTGATCCCCGCCGGCGGAATCGGATCCCGCCTGTGGCCGCTGTCCCGAGCGGACGCCCCGAAGTTCCTGCACGACCTCACCGGGTCCGGCCAGACCCTGCTCAGGGACACCTGGGACCGGCTGGCCCCGCTCGCCGGCGACCAGCGCATCATGGTCGTCACGGGACGTGCGCACCGCGCCGCCGTCGAGGCGCAGCTGCCGGAGCTCGCCGACCTCAATGTCGTCCTCGAGAGCGAGCCGCGCGAGTCGACGGCTGCCATCGGCCTCGCAGCAGCCATCCTGCAGAAACGTGAACCCGGCGTCATCATCGGGTCCTTCGCGGCCGACCACGTCATCAAGGGCGCCGTCCTGTTCCGCCAGACCATCGTCGAGGCCGTCGCGGCAGCGGATGCCGGGTACATCGTCGCGATCGGCATCCGTCCGACGGAGCCCGCGATCGGTTTCGGCTACATCAAGACCGCCGCGCCGCTCGATATCCCCGGAGCCCCGAACGCGCAGTCCGTCGACTCCTTCGTCGAGAAGCCCGACCTCGCAACGGCGGAAGCCTATGTCGCGAGCGGCCACTACCTCTGGAACGCGGGCATGTTCATCGCCCGCGCCGACCGCCTGCTCGAAGAGATCGGTGCGGCGGAGCCCGATCTGCTCGCCGGGCTCCTCGAACTCGCCGACGCGTGGGACACCCCGCGCCGCGGCGCCGTCGTCGACAGGGTGTGGCCGAAGATCAAGAAGATCGCCATCGACTACACCGTCGCGGAGCCGGTCGCGGCCCGTGGCCAGCTCGCGGTCATCCCCGGCCAGTTCGACTGGGACGACGTCGGCGACTTCGCCTCGATCGCCAAGATCCACGCCAACGGGCGCAAGCGCGACCTGGCGATCCTCGGTGAGGGCGCACGCGTGCTCGCAGACTCCTCGAGCGGAATCGTCGTGAGCCACACCGGACGGATGATCGCGCTGATCGGCGTCGAGGACATCGTCGTGATCGACACCCCGGACGCGCTGCTCGTGACGACGAGCGCGAATGCGCAGAAAGTCAAGGCCGTCGTCGACGCCCTGAAGCTCTCCGGAAGCAGCGACGTGCTGTAGCGAGGCACCCGAAATCGTTTGTGCCGGTCGCCTCCGCATTACGCACGGAATTGTTTCGCGCAGGTAGCGGCTTGATAACGCTTAGCGCACCTATCGAGTTTGCTCAACTGAGCAGTGAAACATTGGGTAACCTGATTGCACACAGCCCCGTCGAACCCGCGCCGGGCCAGCAATGGAGGTCATCTTGACAATCACCAAACGAAGGGCCGTTTTTAGCGGACTCGCCACCTTGGGCGCAGTAGCCCTGCTCGCCGGTTGTGCGGCGGCGCCGAGCACCGGCGGCGCCACGTCGACCGCGGCTGTCACCAACTTCACCCCCTGCATCGTTTCCGACGCCGGCGGCTTCGACGACAAGTCCTTCAACCAGTCCAGCTTCGACGGCATGACCCAGGCGGCGGATGCCCTCGGCGTCAAGTTCAAGCAGGCGGAGTCCAAGACGACCGACCAGTACGCGGGCAACGTCAGCAGCATGGTCGACCAGAACTGCAACTTCATCCTCACGGTCGGCTTCGCACTCGCGAACACGACCCGTGACGCGGCCAAGGCCAGCCCCACGACCGATTTCGCGATCATCGACTCCGCACTGTCGAATGACGACTTCAGCCCCCTTGCCCTCGACAACGTCAAGCCGGTGCTCTACGACACCGCCCAGGCGGCCTTCCTCGCCGGCTACCTCGCGGCAGGCACCTCCAAGACCGGCATCGTCGGCACGTATGGTGGCAAGCAGTTCCCGTCCGTGACGATCTTCATGGACGGCTTCGCCGACGGCGTCACGTACTACAACACCCAGAAGTCGAAGTCCGTCAAGCTCCTCGGCTGGGACAAGGCCGCCCAGGCCGGAACCTTCGCAGGCAGCTTCGATGACATCAACCAGGGCAAGGCGCTCAGCACCAACCTGATCGACCAGGGCGCCGACATCATCCTTCCGGTTGCCGGACCGCTCTTCCAGGGCACCGCGCAGGCCATTCAGGACTCCGGCAAGGACGTTGCCATCGTCGGCGTCGACAGCGACCTCTACGAGACCGCACCGGCCACGAAGGCGCTCTACCTCACCTCGATCATGAAGCAGATGGCCGACGCCACCAAGAAGATCGTCACTGACGCGGCCGCTGGAGACTTCAGCGCGACCCCGTACATCGGCACCCTCGACAACAAGGGCGTCGACATCGCACCCCTGCACGACTGGGAGTCCAAGGTCGACCCAGCACTCGTGAAGGAGGTCGACGCGATCAAGGCCGACATCATCAGCGGCAAGCTCACGGTCACGTCGCCGTCCACCCCCAAGTAACCCACCGGGCAGTACCATCGCGGGGAGGCCAGCGAGAGCTGGCCTCCCCGCGTGCTTTAACCCCCGGCAGCCGACCCTCCGGTCGGCGGCTCAATAGAATCGGGAAGTATGAAGCTCGAACTTCGCGGCATTACGAAGAGATTCGGTGCCCTGGTCGCCAATGACCACATCAACCTCACTGTCGAGGCCGGCGAGATCCACGCGCTGCTCGGCGAGAACGGCGCAGGGAAGTCCACCCTGATGAACGTGCTCTACGGCCTCTACCGGGCCGAAGAAGGCGAGATCCTGCTCGACGACGTCGTCCAGCACTTCGCAGGACCCGGCGACGCCATGGCGGCGGGCATCGGCATGGTGCACCAGCACTTCATGCTCATCCCCGTCTTCACCGTCGCGGAGAACGTCATGCTCGGCCACGAAGAGACCGGGTTCGGCGGCCACCTCGACCTCCCGGCCGCCCGCCGCCGGGTGACGGAGATCTCGGCCAGGTTCGGATTCGATGTCGACCCCGACGCCCTCGTCGAAGACCTCCCCGTCGGTGTGCAGCAGCGGGTCGAGATCATCAAGGCGCTCTCCCGCGATGCCCGCGTGCTCGTCTTCGACGAGCCGACCGCCGTGCTCACCCCGCAGGAGACCGACGAGCTGATGGGCATCATGCGCCAGCTGCGCGACTCCGGCACCTCGATCGTCTTCATCACCCACAAACTGCGGGAGGTGCGCGCCGTCGCCGACCGGATCACCGTCATCCGCCTCGGTGCCGTCGTCGGCGAGGCCTCCCCGACCGCGAGCAACGAGGAACTCGCCACGATGATGGTCGGCCGCGCCGTCGACCTCACCGTGGACAAGTCCCCTGCCGAACCGGGCGCACCCGCCCTGGTCGTCAGCGACCTCACCGTGCTCGACCCGCACGGTCAGGTGCTCGTCAACTCCGTGAGCTTCACCGTGCACGCCGGAGAGATCCTCGCGATCGCCGGAGTGCAGGGAAACGGGCAGACCGAGCTGACCGAGGCCCTGATGGGCCTGCAGCCGCGGGTCTCCGGCGAGATCACCCTCGACGGCTCCTCGCTCCGCGGCCACACGGTCCGCAAGATCCTCGACGCCGGTGTCGGGTTCGTGCCGGAAGACCGCACCGAGGACGGCCTCGTGAGCGAATTCACGATCGCCGAGAACCTCATGCTCGACCGGTCGCACCAGCCGCCGTTCGTCAAACGCTTCAACGTGCAGCTGTCCTTCCTCGCGAAGTTCGCCGAGGACAAGGTCAAGGAATTCGACGTGCGCTCCCAGGGCATCGACACCCTCGTCGGCCGCCTCTCCGGCGGCAACCAGCAGAAGGTCGTGCTCGCCCGTGAGCTCAGCCGGGAGCTGCGGCTGTTCATCGCCGCCCAGCCGACCCGCGGCCTCGACGTGGGGTCGATCGAATTCGTGCACGAGCGCATCATCGCGACCCGGGATGCCGGCACCCCGGTCATCGTGATCTCGACCGAACTCGACGAGGTCGCCGCCCTCGCCGACCGGATCCTGGTGATGTTCCGCGGCCGCGTCGTGGGCATCGTCCCCGGCGACACCCCCCGAGCCGTACTGGGGCTGATGATGGCCGGCGAAACGCCGACCGAAGAAGGAGCGGCAGCATGAGCGAGACCCTGCAGACCCCGCCGGTTTCCAGCGGGAAGCCGGCCCAGCCTGGACAGCCGGACCAGCCCGGCCGTGTCTATCAGATCTTCCGCGAGATCACGACGGGGAATGCGATCATCTCCGTGCTCGCCGTCCTCCTCGCCCTCCTCGTCGGAGCGATCCTGATCGCCTTCACCAACGAGGACGTCCAGAAGGCGTCGGTCTACTTCTTCTCCCGACCGGGCGACACCGTCGTGGCGGCCTGGAATTCCGTCTCCGGCGCATACTCCGCCCTGTTCCAGGGCTCGGTCTACAATTTCCGCAAGCCGGACTTCGCCTCGGGAATCAAGCCGCTCACCGAGACACTCACCTTTGCGACCCCGCTGATCGCGGCAGGCCTCGGAGTCGCGCTCGGCTTCCGGGTCGGCCTGTTCAACATCGGCGGTCGCGGCCAGATGCTCATCGCGGCCGCGCTCGGCGGCTGGGTGGCCTTCGCGCTCGACCTGCCCGCCGGCATCCACCTCGTCGTCGCCCTCGTCGTCGGTGTCGCCGGCGGCGCGCTCTGGGGCGGGCTCGTCGGCCTGCTCAAGGCCCGCACGGGGGCGCACGAGGTGATCACGACGATCATGCTCAACTACGTCGCCTACTACCTCGTCAGCTACCTGCTGCGCGACGGCTTCCTGAAGACGCCGGGGTCCAACAACCCGCAGAGCCCCGCGAGCAAGCCGACGGCCGTCTTCCCCGACCTGCTCGGTCCGACCTACAACCTGCACCTCGGCTTCATCCTCGTCATCATCGCGACGATCTTCACCTGGTGGCTGCTGTCGCGCTCGAACCTCGGCTTCCAGTTCCGCGCCGTCGGGCTCAACCCGCACGCGGCCCGGGTCGCCGGCATCAGCGTCGACCGGATGTACGTCTACGCGATGCTGCTCTCCGGTGGCCTCGTCGGCCTCGCCGGCATCAACCAGGTGCTCGGCACCTCGACGAGCGGTTTCGACGCCGGCATCGACTCCGGCATCGGCTTCGACGCGATCACCGTCGCGCTGCTCGGCCGCTCGCGCCCGTGGGGGGTCTTCGCGGCAGGCATCCTCTTCGGCGCGTTCAAGGCTGGCGGGTTCTCGATGCAGGCCGCAGAGGGCGTTCCGATCGACATCGTGTTGATCGTGCAGTCCCTGATCGTCCTGTTCATCGCGGCGCCGCCCCTCGTGCGCGCCATCTTCCGGCTGCCGACGCCGGGCCAGAAGACCCCCGGTGCGAAGACGCCCCGGAAACGCACCACGACACCCACGGAGGTGGTGGCCTCGTGAGCACCCCGACAACCGTTTCACCGGCCGGTTCCACCGGGCCGAGCGCATCCGTCGCCGACACCGGGCCCGACTTCGAGCAGATCAAGAGCTGGAAGACCCCGATCGCCCTCGCGATCTTCACCCTGCTCGGCTTCCTGCTCCTCGTCGTCTTCGGTCGTGACGGCGAGAGCACGATGCGCCTGTCGACGACGACCGACCTGATCCAGCTGCCGGACGTGGTCCTGCCAACCCGGCCGACCGGCATCGTCGTCGTCGCCCTCCTGCTGCTGATCACGGCGGGGAGCGGCTGGCTCGTGCGCTCGAAGGCGAAGGTGCCGCTCTGGCTCGTCACCGTGTTCGCGGTGCTCCTGCTCGTGGGCTTCCTGGCCTGGGCATCCGCTGACCACACCATCCCGGTTCCCGGGCTGTTGTTCGGTTCGCTGAGCCTCGCCGTCCCGCTCATCTTCGGTGCGCTCGGCGGCGTCATCTCCGAGCGGGTCGGCGTGGTCAACGTCGCGATCGAGGGGCAGCTGCTCGCCGGGGCGTTCACCTCGGCGATGGTCGCCTCGATCACCCAGCAGCCGCTGCTCGGGCTCGTCGCGGCGATGGTCGCCGGCGTGCTCGTCTCCTTCGTGCTCGCCGCGTTCGCGATCAAGTACTTCGTCGATCAGGTCATCGTCGGCGTGGTGCTCAACGTGCTCGTCTCCGGGGTCACCGGCTTCCTGTTCTCCCAGCTGCTCGCCCCGAACGCCGCGACGCTCAACAGCCCGCCGCGGTTCGAGAACATCAACATCCCGCTGCTGAGCGAGATCCCGATCATCGGCCCGGTCTTCTTCCGGCAGACCCTGATCGTCTACATCATGTACGTGGCGGTCGCGTGCGTGTACTTCGGCCTCTTCCACACCAAGTGGGGCCTGCGCCTGCGTGCCGTCGGCGAGCATCCGCAGGCCGCGGACACTGTGGGCATCAACGTGGCCCGCACCCGGTTCTGGAACGTCTCGCTCGCCGGTGCGATCGCCGGTCTCGGCGGGGCGTACTTCACCCTCGGCTCCGTCGGCGCCTTCGGCAAGGAGATGACAGCGGGCGCCGGGTTCATCGCCCTCGCCGCCGTCATCTTCGGCCGCTGGGACCCGATCAGGGCCACCCTCGCCGCGCTGCTCTTCGGCTTCGCGAGCAACCTGCAGAACGTGCTCAGCATCATCGGCTCCCCGGTGCCGAGCGAGTTCATGCTGATGCTGCCCTACCTCGTCACGATCTTCGCCGTCGCCGGCCTCGTCGGCCAGTCACGGGGGCCGGCGGCCTCCGGAAAGCCGTACATCAAATCGTGAGCTCCCGAAAGAACGAACCGGCCCGGAAGAACGAACCGGCCCGGAAGGACGAGCCGGCCCGGACGGACGAAACGGAGTCCGGCCACTCGACCCCCGTCATCGACTGGGCGCTCCTCCGCGACACCGCCACCGAGGCCATGCGCCTCGCGTACGCGCCGTACTCGAAGTTCCCGGTCGGCGCGGCGGCCCTCGTCGACGACGGCCGGGTGATCAGCGGATGCAACGTGGAGAACGCCTCATACGGCCTCACCCTCTGCGCGGAATGCGCCCTCGTCTCCGTGCTGCACCTCACCGGCGGCGGCCGGTTCCTCGCCTTCAGCTGCGTCGACGGCAACGGCAACCTGCTGATGCCGTGCGGCCGCTGCCGCCAGCTCCTCTACGAACACTCCGCACCCGGCATGCTGCTGGAAACAGTCTCGGGCCTCCGCACCATCGATCAGGTCCTGCCGGACGCCTTCGGGCCCCGCCAGCTCGCCGACTACCGGGAAGTACACCAGTGAACACCCAGACCCACCTCGAAGCCTTCGACGCCGTCGACCTGATCCGCACCAAGCGCGACCACGGCGAACTCGCCACCCCTCAGATCGACTGGCTGATCGACGCGTACACCCGCGGCTACGTCGGCGATGAGCAGATGGCCGCGATGACCATGGCGATCTTCCTGAACGGGATGACCCGCCGCGAGATCAAGGACCTCACCCTCGCCATGATCAACAGCGGCGAGCGGATGAGCTTCGCCGGCCTTGGCAAGCCGACGACCGACAAGCACTCCACCGGCGGCGTCGGCGACAAGATCACCCTCCCGCTGATGCCCCTCGTCGCGGTCTTCGGCGCGGCCGTTCCCCAGCTCTCCGGCCGCGGCCTCGGGCACACCGGCGGCACCCTCGACAAGCTCGAGTCGATCCCCGGCTGGCGCGCCCACCTCAGCAACGAGGAGATGTTCGCCCAGCTCCGCGATCACGGCGGCGTGATCTGTGCGGCCGGCGGCGGCCTCGCCCCTGCGGACGGCAAGCTCTACGCCCTCCGCGACATCACCGGAACCGTCGAGGCGATCCCGCTGATCGCCTCCTCGATCATGTCGAAGAAGATCGCGGAGGGCACGAGCGCGCTCGTCCTCGACGTGAAGTTCGGTTCCGGCGCCTTCCTGAAGGACATCGAGCTCTCCCGGGAACTCGCACGCACGATGGTCGCGCTCGGCGAGGATGCCGGAGTGGCGACATCCGCCCTGCTCACCAACATGAACGTGCCGCTCGGCTTCGCGATCGGAAACGCGAACGAGGTCCGCGAATCGGTCGAGGTGCTCGCGGGCGGCGGGCCCGCAGACGTCGTCGAGCTCACGATCGCCCTCGCCACCGAAATGCTCAACCTCGCCGGAATCACGGGCGTCGACGTCGCCGCCGCACTCACCGACGGGCGGGCCATGGACAAGTGGCGCGAGGTCATCCGGGCCCAGGGCGGCGACCCGGATGCCGCGATGCCGGTCGCGAAGGAAAACCACGTCGTCACCGCCGACCGGGATGGCGTGCTCGTCGAGCAGCAGGCGCTGCCGTTCGGGATCGGCGCCTGGCGACTCGGTGCCGGCCGCGCCCGCAAACAGGACCCCGTGCAGCACGCTGCAGGGATCGACCTGCACGCCAAGCCGGGCGACACCGTGCGTGCCGGACAGCCGCTCTTCACCCTCAGCGCGGACGAGCCTGAGCGTTTCGCCAGGGCCCTCGAGGCCCTCGAGGGCGCATACCGGATCGGCGACCCCGGAGAGCCCGTCCTCGACGGCGGCCCCCTGATCGCCGAGCGCATCGGTCGGTGACCTTCGGTTTGTTGCCGATCACAATAAATTACGGGAGTTGACCCGGAGGAGGGCCCGGGGGAGGCCGGGGCCGGTAGATTGGTGAACGTGAATACGAGCCTTGAGGAATTCCTGCTGCCCGGTGGCGCGAGCATCAACGCGCTGCCCAAAATATCGCTGCACGACCACCTCGACGGGGGACTGCGTCCCCAGACGATCATCGAACTCGCCGACACCATCGGTCTCGACGTGCCGTCGACGGATGCCGCCGCGCTCGGCGCCTGGTTCGCCGACCAGTCCAACTCCGGCTCGCTCGTGGACTACCTCAAGACCTTCGATGTGACGACGGCCGTGATGCAGACCCGTGAGGGCCTCATCCGGGTCGCCCACGAATTCGTGCAGGACCTCGCCGTCGACGGCGTCATCTACGGCGAGATCCGCTGGGCACCCGAACAGCACCTCACCCGCGGCCTCACCCTCGACCAGGTCGTCGAGGCCGTGCAGGAAGGCATCGAGTCCGGCATCGACGAGGCGGCCGAATTCGGGTCCACCATCCGGATCGGCCAGCTCATCACCGCGATGCGCCACGCGAACCGCGGCCTCGAGATCGCCGAACTCGCCGTGCGCCACCGCGGCAACGGCGTCGTCGGCTTCGACATCGCCGGCGCGGAGCTCGGCTTCCCCGCCCGCAACCACCTCGCGGCCTTCGACTACCTCGCCAAGGAGTTCATGCCGGTCACGGTGCACGCCGGCGAGGCGGACGGGCTGGGCAGCATCCGTGGCGCCCTGTTCGACGGCCGCGCCCTGCGCCTCGGCCACGGCGTGCGCCTCGCCGAGGACATCGTCATCGGCCGCGAAGACGACGACAACACCTACGTCACCCTCGGCCCGGTCGCCCAGTGGGTCCGCGACCGCGAGATCGCCCTCGAACTGAGCCCGTCGTCCAACCTGCAGACCGGCGCGATCGCCGCGTGGGGCGACGACCTGCTCGACCACCCCTTCGACCTGCTCTACCAGCTCGGCTTCCGGGTCACGGTCAACACCGACAACCGGCTGATGAGCGACACGAGCCTGAGCCAGGAACTCGCGTTGCTCAGCGACGCCTTCGGCTACGACATCGACGATCTCGAGGTCTTCCAGCTCAACGCCGCCCAGTCCGCATTCCTCCCGCTCGAAGAGCGCGAAGAACTCGCCGACGCCGTCGTCGCGGGCTTCGAAGAGGCCTGAGAGCCCGCAGAACCCGACACGCAAACCCAGTGAAAGAACCTATGCAACTCCCAGACCTGCCTCTCACCGCCATCGCGATCGGCATCCACGTCCCGGACTGGCGCGCCGCCGTGACCGCGGCCGGCGACGGTCTCGTCCGCTCGGGGTCGACAGTGCCCGGCTACACGAAGCGGATGATCGACGTCATCGACGAGTTCGGCGCCTACGTCGTGATCGCCCCCGGCCTGGCCCTCGCCCACGCACGCCCGGGCCCCGACGTCATCGCCGAGGGCCTGAGCGTCGTGACGCTCGCGGAACCCGTCGCCTTCGGCCACCCGCACAACGACCCGGTCAGCGTGGTCCTCGGCCTCGCCGTGACGACCGGAGACGAGCACGTGCTGCTCGTCGCCGAACTCGCGAACCTCTTCAACGACCCGCGGGTCATCCCCGCGCTTGCGGCCGCGACGGATGCCGCCGGCATCCGTGCGCTGCTCGGCGTCACGGCACCCGCCGGAGAAGCCAGCGGGGTCCAGGAATGAAGATCGTCGCCCTGTGCGGGGTCGGCGTCGGTACCTCGGCGATCCTGAAGATGAACGCCGAACGTGCGCTCGCGCGGCTCGACATCGAGGCGGAGGTGACGGCGACCGACGTGGCTTCCGTGCAGACCGTGGGTGCGGACGCCCAGGTGATCCTGACCTCGTCGGAGCTCGTGGCCCACATCGGCAAGACCAATGCGGACATCGTCGTGATCGACAACTATTTCGACCTCGACGAGCTCACCACCAAACTCGAGGAAGCGCTCGGCTGAACCCGGTGCGATGACGTCGCGCGCAGGGTCCGGCGTTCCCGACCCTACGCGATGAGTTCGCGCATGCCGCGCTCGAGCTCGGCGAGCACGGCGTTCGCGGCGACCTGGCGCTCCACGACGGTGCCGACGACGCTGCTCGTGTCGAGGTAGACCTTGAGCTTGGGTTCCGTTCCGCTCGGGCGCACCATCACCCGGGCGCCGCCGACGAGGCGGATCCGGAGCACGTCGCTCGGCGGCAGGCCGACGAAGCCGCCGGCGAGGTCGTCGATGTGGTCGACGCGGATCCGGCCGATGAACGCCGGCGGGTTCGACCGCAGCCGGTCCATCACCCGGGAGATCTCAGACAGGTCGGTGACGCGCACCGAGATCTGGCTCGACGAGAAGTGTCCGAAACGGCCGCTGAAGTGGTGCAGGTGGTCCGCGAGGGTGAAGCCCTCGTTCTTCAGGTCGCTCACGAGGGAGAGCAGCGCGAGGGCCGCCGAGATACCGTCCTTGTCGCGCACGGTCGTCGGGTTCACGAGGTAGCCGAGGGCTTCCTCGTAGCCGAACACGAGACCCGGGGCGCGGGACACCCACTTGAACCCGGTGAGGGTCTCCTCGAAGCGCATGCCGTAGGCATCCGCCACGGCCTTCAAGGCCGGCGACGACACGATCGAGCAGGCCAGGGTGCCGCTGCGCGGGGCGGGGGCGGAGGCGTCCGCGTCGTCGCCCGTGACGGCCTCGTCCGCGATGGGAGCCAGTTCGGCTCTCTCCGCGGCCCGCCAGCCGAGGATCGCACCGACCTCGTTGCCGGTGAGTCGACGGTAGCCGCTCGCGGAGTCGGCGTCGGGGATCGCGATCGCGAGGCGGTCGGCGTCCGGGTCGTTCGCGATCACGAGTTCGGCGTTGACCTCGCGGGCGGTCGCAAAGGCGAGGTCGAGCGCGCCGGGCTCCTCCGGGTTCGGGAACGCCACGGTCGGGAACGTCGGGTCCGGCGCGATCTGCGCGTCGACGAGGGTCGGCAGGTCGTAACCCGCGGCTTCGAGCACGCGGCGGGTGGTGTCCCAGCCGACCCCGTGCATGGCCGTGTACACGGCGTTGACCTGGGCGCGCGGAGCGCCGACGCTCGCAGCGGTCTCGGCGATGTACGCCTGGACGACCGTCTCCTCCGCCGTCTCATAGACGCCGCGGACCAGGTCGGGGATGGTCGCGTGCGTGGCCACCCGGTGGATCTCCGCCGCGATGAAAGCGTCGTCGGGTGAGACGATCTGGGACCCGTTGTTCGCGCCGCCGAGATAGACCTTGTAGCCGTTGTCGGCCGCGGGGTTGTGCGAGGCCGTGACCATGACGCCGGCGCTCGCGTCGAGGTGGCGCACGGCGAAGGCGAGGACGGGCGTCGGCAGCAGGCGGGGGAGCAGGATCGCGCGGACCCCGGCGCCGGCCATGATCGCCGCGCTGTCCGTCGCGAAGACCTGGGAGTTCTTGCGACCGTCGTAGCCGATCACGACGGAGGGGGTCTGGCCGGGGAGGGCGGTTCCGATCAGGAATGCGGCGAGGCCGGCTGCGGCCTGGGACACGAGGACGCGGTTCATCCGGTTGGAGCCGGCGCCGATCGCGCCGCGGAGCCCGGCGGTTCCGAAGGCGAGGCGCTCGTCGAAGCGGGCATGCAGCTCGGTGATGGCGGCCTGGTCTGCGGACTGTGCCCCGCGGAGCAGGGCGCGCAGTTCGGCCTGGGTCTCGGCGTCGGGGTCCTGGGCGAGCCAGGCGGTGGCCGCGGCGATCGTGGCATCGTCGTCGGGGGCCGGTGCCGGTGCGGCCGGTGAACCCGCCCGTGCGGGGTGGACGAGTGCTGTCGGAACGAAGTCCGTCGCGACCGTGGCGTCCATCTCGGCCGTGACGGGGGTCGGCTCGTCCCGGGCGGATGCCGGGTGGGCGATCACGGGGGGAGCGGTCGGTTCCGGTTCCGGTTCGGGTTCCGGGCGCTCTGCGGTAGCCGGTGCTGCCGGTGTTCCCTGGGCGGCCTCGTGCGCTACGGCGGGGGCAGCGGGGAGGGAGGTTTCCGCGCCGGCGGGTGCGGTGGAGGCGGCGGGAGCCGGGGCGTTGACGGGGGGTGCTGGCGGCACCGGAACGTCGACGATGTCGAGCGCGAGGGTCGGCGGCAGGACGGAAGCGGGAGCATCCGGCAACGCCCGGTGACGCCCGCGTGCGCGAACCTCGCCGGTGCTGGTCGGCCCCGTGCTGGTCGGCCCTGTGCTGGTCGAGCCGGTGTCCACGGGCCCGGTGCCGGTCTCGGTGGCGCTCACAGGGCGGCCACGATCCTGGCCAGGAGCGCGCTGATCACGGGTTCGGCCTGCCGGCCCGCGACGAGCACTTCGGCGTGACTGAGCGGCTCCTTCTGGATCCCGGCCGCGAGGTTGGTGATGAGGGACAGGCCGAGGATCTCCATGCCGGCCTGACGGGCTGCGATGGCCTCGAGCGCCGTCGACATACCGACGATGTGGCCGCCGATCGCCTTCGCCATCTGCACTTCGGCGGGGGTCTCGTAGTGTGGCCCGCGGAACTGGCAGTAGACGCCCTCGTCGAGCCCGGGGTCGATGGTGCGGGCGAGGTCGCGCAGCCGCTTCGAATAGAGATCGGTCAGGTCGATGAAGGTCGCGCCTTCGAGCGGCGAGTCCGCTGTGAGGTTGATGTGGTCGCTGATCAGCACCGGCGTTCCGGGGGTCCAGGTCTCACGGATGCCGCCTGCCCCGTTGGTGAGGATCATGGTCGTCGCGCCCGTTGCCGCCGCGGTGCGCACGCTGTGCACGACCCTGCGGACGCCGTGCCCCTCGTAGTAGTGGGTGCGCGCGCCGATGACGAGGGCCCGCTTGCCGTTCGGCAGGAGCACGGAGCGCAGGGTGCCGACGTGGCCTTCGAGCGCGGGGGCGCTGAAACCGGTGATCGCCTGGGCGGGGATCGTGTGGGTGGTCTCGCCGATGAGCTCGGCGGCCTTCCCCCAACCGCTGCCGAGGGTCAGCGCCACGTCGTGATGGGTGACGCCCGTGAGCTCGGCGATTTCAGCCGCCGCGATCCGGGCGATTTCGAACGGGTCGGTTTGTGGCTCGTCCAGCGGGTTTGCGTCGATCGTCGGCATCCCCCCACTCTATTCGCCCGAACCAATTCGACGGAGATTTTGGGCATTCGGGGCCGAAAGTGGCCGCCCACGGGCGTTTTGGGCGAAAACTCCGTCGAATTCGTCAGGCGCGGGCGGTGAATCGGGCTGCGGCGGGCGGATGCCGGGGGCCGGGATTGGTGGCGAAGGGCGGCGAACGGCAGAATGTCACCATGGCCTACGAGTTCGAACGCAAGCAGCAGATCGTCATTCTCGGCGGAGGGCCCGGCGGGTATGAAGCGGCGATCGCCGGAGCGCAACTCGGGGCGGAGGTCACGCTCGTCGAAGAGGTCGGCGTCGGCGGGTCAGCGGTCATCACGGATGTCGTCCCCTCGAAGTCCCTCATCGCCACCGCGGAGGCCACCAACTCCATCGGAGACGCGACCGAGCTCGGCGTCCAGCTGTTCGTCCGCGGGGCAGACGGCAAGCCGAGCCGCCCCGAGGTCGCGATCAACCTCGCCGCCGTCAACAAGCGCCTCCTCGCGCTCGCCCGCCAGCAGTCCGAGGACATGCGGGCAACGCTCGTCACGGCCGGCGTGCACCTCGTGCAGGGCCACGGGCGTCTCGACGGCACGAGCGGCGTGATCGTCGCGACCTCGGAGGCCTCCGGCACCGATTTCGACCGGATCAGTGCCGACACGATCGTCGTCTCCGTCGGCGCGAGCCCGCGCATCCTCCCGACCGCGGTCCCCGACGGGGAGCGCATCCTCACCTGGACCCAGCTCTACAACCTGCGGGCGGTGCCGGAGCACCTCATCGTCGTCGGATCCGGCGTCACCGGCGCCGAGTTCGCCTCCGCCTACCGGGCCCTCGGCGCCCGCGTCACCCTGATCTCGAGCCGCGACCAGGTCCTGCCCGGCGAGGACGCCGACGCCGCAGCGGTGATCGAGAACGTCTTCAAGCGCAACGGGATGGTCGTCCTGGGCAAGTCACGCGCCGAATCCGTCGTGGTCACCGCGACCGGCGTGCTCGCCACCCTGTCCGACGGCCGCAAGGTCGAGGGCAGCCACTGCCTGATGGCCGTCGGCTCGGTGCCGAACACCCGCGGGATCGGCCTCGAGGAGGCCGGCGTGCAGCTGACCGACTCCGGGCACATCCGGGTGAACCGGGTCGCCCGCACGTCGATGCCGAACATCTACGCGGCCGGAGACTGCACGACCGAGCTGCCGCTCGCATCCGTCGCCTCGATGATGGGCCGCACCGCGGTGTTCCACGCCATGGGCGACGCGGTGAACCCGATCGAGATCCGCAACGTCGCGGCCAACATCTTCACCCAGCCCGAGATCGCGACCGTCGGCTGGACGCAGAAGCAGATCGAGGACGGCCTCGTGCGCGGCACCATCTACAAGCTGCCCCTCGCCGCGAACCCGCGCGCGAAGATGATGGGCATCAAGGACGGCTTCGTGAAGCTCTTCGCGACCACGACGACCGGCACCGTCATCGGCGGCGTCATCGTCGCCCCGAAGGCCAGCGAGCTCATCTTCCCGCTCGCGCTCGCCGTCGAGCACCGGCTCACGGTCGACGAGGTCGCCCGCGCGTTCCCGGTCTACCCGTCGCTCACGGGCTCGATCACGGATGCCGCCCGCGCCATGCACATCGTCCATCGGACCAACCGCTGACTCGCCCAGGCCTCGCGAGAGTACACTTGTGGCCCTTATGACTCGGTCTTAAGGGCCAAAACTACGCTTTCGCGGTGAGAGGGGTCAGCCTTCGAGGCCGCGGCGAGTGGCTCGGGGGAGCGCGGCGACGATGATGGCGTGCGACTCGGCGATCAGCTCGCGCACGTGGTCGGCAGGCACGGAACCGTCCAGGCGCACGGTCACCCAGTGCCGCTTGTTCATGTGGTACCCGGGCTCGATGCCGGCGACGCTCCGGATCAGCCGCGGCACGTTCTCGGGCAGCGCCTTGAGCGTGATCGACCGGCGCGGGGCATCCGGCTGGTCGATGGAGAACACCTTGCCGGCGACCTTCATCACCCGGGCCTCCGGCCCGAACGGGTAGGTCTCGACGGCCCCGTTCAGGTCCAGCAGGTACGCGGTCAGTTCGTCCGGATCCACGACGGTCCCCTCTCCCCGGCCGACGATGAGCGAGCGGATGCCTGCCGTGCGGTGCCTACGCGGCGTCGGTCACGGCGAGCAACATATACCCGCTCGACACCGTGGCGCCGACGACGGCGCCGAGGCTGCCGATCACGCCGTCCTTGTGTGCCGTGAGCGGCTGCTCCATCTTCATGGCCTCGAGGACGAGCAACAGGTCGCCCTTGACGACGACATCGCCCTCTGCGACGGCGAGCTTGACGATCGTGGCCTGCATCGGCGCGACCACGGCGTCGCCGATGGCGGTGTTCACCGAGTGCGCGACGCCGCGGCGACGCGGGGCGGGACCGGCGGTGTTCTCTGCGGTGCCGGGCAGGAGCCGAATGGGGAGGCTGACCTCGATGCGGCGGCCCTCGACCTCGACGACAACGTTGTGGCGTTTTTCGGCCGTGCCCTCGTCGGTGAGCGAACCGTTCCACGGTTCGATGTCGTTGACGAACTCGGTTTCGATCCATCGGGTGTAGATCGAGAACGGTTCGCCGGACGCGGGCGCGAATGCGGGGTCGCGCACGATCGTGCGGTGGAACGGCAGCACGGTCGGGAGGCCGGCGATGTCGAACTCGTCGAGGGCGCGGCGGGAGCGCTCGAGCGCCTCCTCGCGGGTCGCGCCGGTGACGATGAGCTTGGCCAGCAGCGAGTCGAAGGATCCGGAGATGACGTCGCCGGCCTGCACGCCGCTGTCGACACGCACACCGGGGCCGCCCGGCGCCCGGAAGACGTGCACGGGGCCGGGGGCGGGCATGAACCCGCGGCCGGGGTCTTCGCCGTTGATCCGGAATTCGAAGGAGTGCCCGCGCGGGATCGGGTCGTCGTAGTCGAGGCGGCCGCCCTCGGCGAGGCGGAACTGCTCGCGGACGAGGTCGATGCCGGTGACCTCTTCGGAGACGGGGTGCTCGACCTGGAGCCGGGTGTTGACCTCGAGGAAGGAGACGGTGCCGTCCTGCCCGATCAGGAACTCGCAGGTGCCGGCACCGAGGTAGCCGACCTCCTTGAGGATGGCCTTGGACGCGCGGTACATCTCGTCGTGCTGGGCGGTCGTCAGGAACGGCGCAGGAGCCTCCTCGACGAGCTTCTGGTGGCGGCGCTGCAGCGAGCAGTCGCGGGTGGAGACGACGACGACGTTGCCGTAGGCGTCGGCGAGGCACTGGGTCTCGACGTGGCGAGGCTTGTCGAGGTATTTCTCGACGAAGCATTCGCCGCGGCCGAAGGCGGCGACGGCCTCGCGCACGGCGGAGTCGAAGAGCTCGGGGACCTCTTCGCGGGTGCGGGCGACCTTGAGGCCGCGCCCGCCGCCGCCGAAGGCCGCCTTGATCGCGACCGGCAGCCCGTGCTGGTCGATGAAGTCGAGGACCTCGGTCGCGTCGAGCACCGGGTTGAGGGTGCCCGGCGCCATCGGCGCGTGCACGCGTTCGGCGATGTGTCGCGCGGAGACCTTGTCCCCGAGCTGCTCGATGGCGTCGGGGGACGGGCCGATCCAGATCAGGCCGGCGTCGATCACGGCGCGGGCGAACTCGGCATTCTCGGCGAGGAAACCGTACCCGGGGTGCACGGCGTCGGCGCCGGACCGGCGGGCGATCGAGAGGATCTTCTCGATGACCAGATAGGTTTCTGCGCTGGTCGTACCGTCGAGCCCGTACGCCTCATCTGCGAGGCGGGCGTGCACGGCGTCACGATCCTGGTCGGCGTAGACGGCGACCGAGAGAATTCCGCTGTCTTTCGCGGCTCGAATCACCCGGACGGCGATTTCGCCCCGGTTGGCGATGAGGACCTTCGTTATACGGGACACAGTGCCTGAGCTTATTGGACATCGCGCCTCAGGCTTTGGTTCTCCTCAACAAAAAGAACCCCCAAAAAGGTAGGGATGCCTACAAAACGCCCCCGAAGCGGGCTGGGTGTCAGGCGTTCGGGCGGTTCCAGAGGCTCGGCCAGGAGTGCCCGAGACTCACCACGAGGCGGCGCAGCGTGGGCAGGGACAGGCCGACGACGGTCGAGGGGTCGCCCTCGATGCGGGTGATGAACGGGGCGCCGAGGCTGTCGATCGTGAAGGCCCCCGCGACGAACAGCGGTTCCCCCGTCGCGATGTATGCGTCGAGTTCGGCGTCGTCGATGTCGTCGGCGAAGGTCACGTCGGCGACGGCGACGGCACCGACCGCCCGTCCCGGCACGCCCGCCCGGTGTTCGATGAGCCAGTGGCCGGAGTACAGCTGCCCGGTGCGGCCGCGCTGCAGTTCCCAGCGCTGCCTGGCCTTCTCCGCCGTGTGCGGCTTGCCGTAGATGACGTCGTCGATCACGAAGACCGAGTCTCCGCCGAGCACGAGGTGCACGTCGTCCCCGTCGCCCGCCTCGGCGTCCAGGTCGACGATCGCCCGGGAGACGTCCTCCGCCTTGGCGCGGGCGAGCAACTCGACCGTGTGGCGGGGCGTGAGCGGTACGCCCAGCGTCCGGGCGGCATCCGCTGCGACCTCGTGCTCGTCGACTCCGGGCGCGATCGTGACCGGCTCGATGCCGGCGGCCCGCAGGAGCGTGAGCCGGGCCGGAGAGGTCGAAGCCAGGTAGAGGCGCATGGTTCCCTTTGTGCCGCGAAAGGAGCGGCGATAGAAGCGATGTGGGATGCTCGATCAATGGCCACCAGCAATGACACACCGGCGAATCTCCCCGCACCCGAAGCCGAGGTGGGTACTGAACTCGAACTCCTCGTCACCAACGTAGCTCACGGCGGTATCTTCGTCGCCAGGCACGAAGGCCGCGTGGTCTTCGTGAGCGACACCCTGCCGGGGGAGCGCGTGCGCGCCCGGCTCACCTCCGCGAACCACAAAAGTTTCTGGCGCGCGGAGACCGTCGAGGTCCTCGATGCCGCCCGCGAACGACAGCCGCACATCTGGGCCTCGGCAGCCCTCGAGCGCGACCCGGACGACCGGGCCGGCGGCGCGGAGTTCGGACACATCGAACTCGGCTTCCAGCGCGAACTCAAGCGCCAGGTGCTCGCAGACTCCCTGAAGCGCATGGCGAAGATCGAGTCCGACGTCGTCGTCGAACCCGTGCCGCTCGGCCAGAACGCGTCGCCGGGCGACGCGGCAGACGGCACCGGTTGGCGCACCCGGGTGCGCCTGCACGTCGACGCAGACGGCACGGTCGGCCCGTATGCGGCCCGCTCCCACCGGGTGATCCCCGTCGGCGACCTTCCCCTCGCCGAGCGGATGCTCGAAGCGGCCGCCCCTCTCGACCAGCGTTTCCCCGGCGCGGCATCCGTCGACGTGGTCTCCCCGAGCCTCGGCACCGTGCAGATCCTCGTCGCGGAGCCGGACGCACACGGTAAGCCCAAGGCCACGCCGCGCACCCTGATCCGCGAGGTCGTCGGTGACCGGGAATTCCGCCTCGACGCCGGCGGGTTCTGGCAGGTGCACGTCCGCGCGGCGGACACCCTGTACCACGCCGTCCAGGACATCATCGATCCCGGGCTGTTCGACCCCCGGGCCACGAACCTCGACCTGTACGGCGGTGTCGGGCTGCTCGCCGCGGCCGTCGGCGACAAGTTCGGCAGCACCGTCCGGATCACCTCGGTCGAGAGCGACGCGCACGCGACCGACTTCGCCGCGGAGAACCTCGCGGAATGGGTCGGCGCGAGCGTTCGCACCGATCGGGTCGACCGTTTCCTGGCCGGCCTGGCCCGCGACGCGAGTGCAGCGGAACGGGTGAAGCACCAGGCGGCGACCGTCGTCCTCGACCCGCCGCGGTCCGGCGCGGGCCGCGAGGTCATCGACCAGCTCGCGGTGCTGTCCCCGAAGCAGATCGTGTACGTGGCGTGCGATCCCGTCGCCCTCGCCCGCGACATCGCGCTCCTCGCCGGGCACGGATACGAGTTGCGGAAGCTGCGCGCGTTCGACCTCTTCCCGAACACTCATCACGTTGAAGCCGTCGCTCTGCTGACCAAATAGCTATCGTTGACGTGTACGTGCAATGGGAAGAATGTAGGAAAAAGTGACGCACCCGACAACACCCGCGAGCTCACCGACGAACGCGGCGGCCGCCCCGGCCGCGCCGGTCGGTGTGACCGTGGGTTCGACGCACGCCACCGAAGCGCGCACGCCGCTTGACCACCCCGTCCGGGTGGGAATCGCCGACGATCACGAATCGGTCCGCCTCGGCATCCAGGCCGCCTGCGAGAACGTCGGTTACGAGGTCGTCGCGACCGCGGCGACCGTCCGGGGGCTCGTCGACGGGATCGGCGGGCGTCCCTGCGACGTGATCGTGCTCGACCTCTCCCTCGGTGACGGCTCCCTCGTCACCGACAACGTGCACCTCGCGCAGAGCACAGGAGCCTCGGTGCTCGTGCACAGCATCGCCGACCGGGTCGCCCTCGTTCGCGAGGCCCTCGCGGCCGGGGCCGCCGGCGTCATCCCGAAGTCCTCACCCACGACGACCGTGATGGCCGCCGTGGCCTCCGTCGCTCGCGGCGACGTGCTCAACAACCTCGAATGGGCGACCGCGATCGACGCGGACCGCGACTTCGCCAAGGCCCAGCTCGGCCGCAGGGAACGGGACGTGCTGCACCTCTACGCGTCCGGCCTGCCGCTCAAAATGGTCGCCATGCAGCTCGGCATCGCGCACTCGACCGCGCGCGAGTACCTCGACCGGATCCGGGTGAAGTATGTGGAGGTCGGCCGGCCGGCGCCGACGAAAGTCGACCTGCTGCGCCGGGCCGTAGAAGACGGAATCCTCCCGGGGCTGGACCCGGACGGCGGAGATGGCCGCGGCTGAAGCAGCGGGCACGATCCCGCCGCCCTCGACACGGTTGCCCCCTGACCGCCTGGAACTCATACCCGTCGCGGCGGAGGATATCCGGGCGCCCGGCATCCGGCAGCCGCGCAACCCGATCAGCCGGTCGCGGATCGAGGTCGTGATCTCCCGGTCCGTCGCCGGGGTCGCCGTCGTGTTCTCCCTGCAGGCCCTCCCTGCCCTGCTGCAGCAGATCCCGTTGCGGCTGCCGGTCATGGGCGTCGCCATGCCGGTCGCCCTCGCCCTCGCGGTCGCCGCCGTCGTGGTGGCCTCGATCACCAAGGTCGGGGTGCGGATCGCGACCGGTGCCGTCGCACTCGTCTATCTCACCGCCCTGGTCGGGTGGCCATTCCTGATGCGGGACCCGGCGGCCGTCCTCGACGGGAAACCGTGGCTCTGGTACGTCTGTACGGTCGCGACCTCGTGCGCCGCCATTGCCTTCCCGCTCGGCTGGGCGTGCGCGTACACTTTTGCGGCCCCGCTCGCTTACGGGATCGTGCGCTCGCTGCCCTCCGGCGGTAACGCGGACGCCCTGCTGGCCTCCCTCGACGCCGTCTACGCGACGCTCCTCGGCCAGGTCCTCCTGATCATGATCTTCATGCTGCGGCAGACGGCCGCATCCGTCGACTCCGCTCAGACGAATGCGCTCAACAAATACGCGACGGCCGTGCGCCAGCACGCCACGGAGGTCGAGCGGGTGCAGGTCGACTCGATCGTGCACGACAGCGTGCTCGCGACGTTCCTCGCCGCGGCAGCGACCGGCAGCCCGAAGGCCGCGCAGCTCGCCTCCGGGATGGCGACGGACGCCCTCCAGCGGCTCACCGAGGCTGCGAGCACCCCGGCCGTCGACGGCAGCACGGTGTCCTTCTCGGACCTCGCCGGGCAGATCCGCCTCGCGGCGTCCCGGCTCGCCCGCCCGTTCACGATCGTCGAGTGCTCGATCCCCCGGCTCGCCATGCCCGTGCACGTCTCCGACGCGATCCTCGCGGCCTCCGTCCAGGCGATGGCCAACAGCGTGCAGCATGCCGGCGCGGGCCCGGGGACGCCCGATCCCGAGCGGGTGCTGACGATGAGTGCGAACAGCCAGGGCGGATGCACCGTCGAGATCTCCGACACCGGCGTCGGCTTCGACCCCGGTCTCGTCCCGAGCGCGCGGCTCGGCCTGCGCATCTCGATCGCGGAGCGGGTGCAGAGTGTCGGCGGCTCCGTGTCGGTGTGCTCCAGGCCGGGGCAGGGCACCACGATCACCATCGAATGGCCGAAGGATGCCGGGGTGAATCCCTGATGATCACCGTCCCCCGCGGGCTCGTCCTGTTCCTCGCCGGCCTCTTCTCGGCGTACCACGTCGTGCTCGGCATCTACTCGATCGACCTGCCGCGCACCCCGGGACCGACGATCTTCGCGCTCGCTCTCTACGCGCTCGCGACGGCGCTGAGCCTGTGGCCGTCGAGCCCGATGCGAATGGGTCTGGCGCTCGCCTTCTTCAATGTCGCGGTCTGCGTCGTGATCCCGCTGCTCGTCGGCAGTCAGCTGGATGGTTCGGCCCGGAACGGCTATGCGACCTGGTACGTCGCGGCCGTCGGCACCCTGATGACGATCACGGCGACCCGCCGCCGCACCACCCTGGCCTGGGTCGGCGTCGGAGCGCTCGTCGTGCACACGATCATCTGGGCCGGCCCGGCCCAGCTGCTCGACATGGGCGTGATCGGGAGCGTGGTCTGGGTGACCGTCGCCGTGCTCCTCGCCCGCGCCCTCGCCAAGGCGGGGCGTGACGCCCGCCAGTATGCGCTCGCCGAGCGGGAGGCGACCGAGTGGCAGGCCGCCCAGGAAGCGCACCTGTTCGAACGCCAGATGCGCCTCGCCCAGACGCTCCGCCTTGCGGCCCCGATGCTCCGCCACATCATCGACAGGCACGGTGAGCTCGACGCGGACGACCGCCAGGAGTGCCGCTACCTCGAAGCCGCCGTCCGGGACGAGATCCGCGGCCGCAAGTTGCTCAACGACGCCGTGCGTGAGCAGGTGATGGCGGCGAGGCGCCGCGGCGCCATCGTGACGCTGCTCGACGAGGGCACGATCGACGATCTCGACGGCACCGAGCTCGAGGCCGTCCTCGACCAGCTCGCCGCCGCCATCGGCGAATCGACGGCCGACACGATCATCGCCCGCACCGCGGGCGAAGGGTCCGCGACGGCCGTGACCGTGGTCGGCCTCAGCAGCGCGGATGCCCGGCTCAGCGCCCTGGGGCAGGACTCGCCGGAGCCCGAGGTCGACCTGTGGCTCGAGATCCCCAGGGATCCGGCCACGGCATCCGCCCTCGGCGTCTGAGGGCGCGAACGGAACGGCTCGGGTGATGTCTGAACCGGCAGCCGGGGTCTGGCCCGGGCCGATGCGTACGGGCAGACAAAAAGCGGCCGGGCACACAAAAAAAGGGGACCAACCCGGAGGTTGGTCCCCTTTTTACGTTGTGCCAGGGCGACAACCCGAATGTCACCCTGACGTGCCCCCAGAATTCGCCTGCTTACCCTAGTCGACGAGTTCTGGTTGTGTAACTCAGTGAGCGACACCTAGCAATATCTATAGTGGTCGACCCGTGCGCAATTCAAAAGTCGGCATTTAGGGGGACCGGCTCGAATCCGGGGTTCAGGCCCGGAACTCGCCCCAGCTGCTCTGCCCGGAGACGAAGGGCGGCCGGATGGCGCGCTGGCCGGCCTGCCAGCCACTCCGGGCGCCCGTCGGCTTCTTGTGCAGGCTGCCGGTCTCCTCGCGGAGCAGGCCGTGCAGCACGGCGGACACGGCGGCGGCCTCGACCGGGCTGATGCCGCGGGTCAGGAACCGCAGGTGCGCGGGGGTGTCCGTGGGGGTGTCCTCCGGCGCATCCTGCCGGGTGTTCTCGTCGTCTGCCATGGTCGCTCCCTACAGCGGGATGTTGCCGTGCTTCTTGGGCGGCAGGCTCGAGCGCTTGGTGCGGAGTGCGCGCAGGGCCTTGGTGATCGCGACCCGGGTGGCGGCCGGCTCGATGATCCCGTCGAGCTCGCCGCGTTCGGCGGCCAGGAACGGGCTCGCGACGTTATAGGTGTATTCGTTGGCGAGGCGGGTGCGCACGGCGTTGACGTCCTCGTCCGCGGCTTCCGCCTTCTTGATCTCGGCGCGGTAGAGGATGTTCACGGCGCCCTGGCCGCCCATCACGGCGATCTCGGCGGTCGGCCAGGCCAGGTTGATGTCGGCGCCGAGCTGCTTGGAGCCCATCACGATGTACGCGCCGCCGTAGGCCTTCCGCAGGATCACGGTCACGAGCGGCACCGTCGCCTCTGCATAGGCGTAGAGCAGCTTCGCGCCGCGACGGATGATTCCGGTCCATTCCTGGTCGGTGCCGGGCAGGAACCCGGGGACGTCGACGAGGGTGAGGATCGGGATCGAGAACGCGTCGCAGAACCGCACGAAGCGGGCGGCCTTCTCGCCGGCCTGAATGTTGAGCGTTCCGGCCATAGCGTTGGGCTGGTTGGCGACGATGCCGACGGACCGGCCTTCGACGCGGGCGAAGCCGACGACGATGTTCGGGGCGAACAGCGGCTGCGTCTCGAGGAAGTCGCCGCGGTCGACGATGTGCTCGATCACGGTCTTGACGTCGTAGGGCTGGTTCGGCGAGTCCGGGATGATCGTGTTGAGCGTGCGGTCGGCATCCGTCGTCTCGAGCTCGACGTCGCTGTCGAAGGCCGGAAGCTCGGCGAGGTTGTTGTCCGGCAGGAAGCCGAGCAGCGTGCGGGCGTAGTCGAGCGCGTCGGCCTCGTCGCTCGCGAGGTAGTGCGCGACACCGGAGATCTTGTTGTGGGTGAGCGCGCCGCCGAGCTCCTCCATGCCGACGTCCTCGCCCGTGACCGTCTTGATCACGTCGGGGCCGGTGACGAACATTTGGCTGATCTTGTCGACCATGATCACGAAGTCGGTGAGTGCGGGGGAGTAGACCGCGCCACCGGCGGCCGGGCCGCAGATGATCGAGATCTGCGGGATGACGCCGGAGGCCGCCGTGTTGCGACGGAAGATCTCGCCGTACTTGCCGAGGGCGACGACACCCTCCTGGATGCGCGCTCCGCCGGAGTCGAGGATGCCGATGATCGGCACGCCCGTCTTGAGGGCGAGGTCCATCACCTTGATGATCTTGTCGCCGGCCACCTCTCCGAGCGATCCGCCGAAGATGGTGAAGTCCTGCGAGTAGACCGCGACCTGGCGCCCGTGGATCGTGCCGGTGCCGGTGACGACCGCGTCGCCGTACGGCCGCTTGTTCTCCATGCCGAAGCCGTGGGTGCGGTGCCGCACGAACTCGTCGAGCTCGACGAACGAGCCCTGGTCGAGCAGAAGCTCGATGCGCTCGCGCGCGGTCATCTTGCCCTTGGCGTGCTGTTTTTCGATCGCCGCCTCACCGCTCGCGGTCACGGCTTCGTGATAGCGAACCTTGAGGTCGGCGAGCTTTCCAGCCGTCGTGTACAGATCTGGTCCCGAAACGGGCGAATTGTCACTCACGCCGTTCACTCTACCGGCCAGCCCGTGGCCCGGACCGTTGACGAAACCCTACAAAACCCGGCCGGTTCGCTGGCCGTTCTGTTCTCCCGGGTGGGCATAACTCCTGCAGATTCCGCAAATCGGGCCCAAAATGTGGCATCGGGGGCATCTTCCGGGAGAATTGCAGGAGTTATGCAGCGGAAGTAGGGCAGATGCAGTTTCCACTCAGCCGCGAGGCCGTGACCCGGTTCGACTACCTCGACGAGGCCGGGTCCACGAACGACGTGCTCGTCGGCCACGCGTCGGGGGCGGATGCCGCAGGCTGGCCGCACCTGTCGACCGTCGTCACCGACAACCAGACCCGCGGCAGGGGCAGGCTCGGACGCACCTGGCTCGCACCCACCGGCAAGTCGCTCGCCATCTCGGTGCTGCTGCGCCCGCTCATCGGCACGAGCGCGGGCCAGGGTGCCCCGCTCCCGGTCGACCGCTTCGGCTGGTTCCCGCTCCTCGCCGGTGCGGCGATGACCATCGCCGTGCGCGCGGAGGTCGAGGCGAGCCTCCTCGTAGCGGGCACCGCGGCCGGGCGCGCTGCCCCGAGCGGGCCCGACGACGGGGAACACCCCGCTCACGAGGTCACCCTGAAGTGGCCCAACGACGTGCTGATCGACGGCTACAAGGTGTCCGGCATCCTCTCGGAGTTGCTCCCCGACACCCGTGGCCTCGTGGTCGGCGCGGGTCTCAACCTCTCCCTCGACGAACACGACCTGCCCACGCTCACCTCCACGTCTCTGCTCCTGGTGACCGGGCGCGCCCCCGAAGCGGATGCGGTGCTCGCCCGCTACCTGACCGAGCTCGCCCGCCTCACGGCCGCGTTCCTCGCGG
Organism: Cryobacterium zhongshanensis; assembly: GCF_022760445.1. Lineage (NCBI taxonomy): Bacteria > Bacillati > Actinomycetota > Actinomycetes > Micrococcales > Microbacteriaceae > Cryobacterium > Cryobacterium zhongshanensis. The sequence continues at coordinate 616,575 of NZ_JALGAR010000002.1, forward strand.
CAGGTGGGGACCCGGTCGCGAGCGGACTCTTCGACACCGTCACGGGGCTGTGCGGCACGCTCGGCTCGATGGTGCGGGTGCAACTGCCCGGCGGCGACGACCTCGTCGGGGTCGCGATCGCGCTCGACGCGTCGGGCCGGCTGATCGTGGAAGACCAGGCCACCGGCGAACCGCAGGCCGTCGCTGCGGGCGATGTGACCCACCTGAGGTATTAATAGGGTCATGACGAACAACAGGGGGACGGGCCCGGCAGATCCGGCGGCGCCGACCGAACGGGTCGTGGCCGCGTTGCGCCCGCACGGCCGCGTGCTGTTCTGGCCGACCCTCGCGCTGCTCGGCGTCTGCACGGCAACCGGGTACTTCTACGGCAACCTCGCGGAGCCGTGGCAGGACAGCGCCCTGCTCGGCGTCGCTTCCGCGGCGGTCGTGCTGCTCTGGCTGCTGCCGCTCGCGTCCTGGTTGAACCGGCGATACACGATCACGACCCGGCGGATCATCTTCCGGCGCGGCTTCTTCGTGCGCACGCGCCAGGAACTGCTGCACAGCCGCGGCTACGACGTGAGCGTGCGGACGACCTGGCTGCAGACCCTGAGCGGATCAGGCGACGTGATCATCGCCTCGGGCTCCGAACGGCCGCTCGTGCTCAAGGACGTGCCGAACGCGACTCTGGTGCAGCGCGTGCTGCACGACCTCATCGAACAGTCGCAGACCGGGTTCGATTCGCGGCGGCGCGAGGAATCAGCGTTCGCTGCCGACCAGACGACCATCTGGAATGGTCGCTAAGCTCGCCGTGACCGGAGCGACGATGCGACGGTGCGGGGCGAAGACCCAGTAGCGGTAGAGCACGAAGCGGAAGATCGCGCCGAGGATGAGGCCGATCACGTTCGAGGAGATGTTGTCGGCGACGACGCTCGTGTGGCCGAGCACGTAGTGGCTCACCCACAGGCAGGCGAGGCCGATGCCCATGCCCACGAGGCTGACGGCGAAGAATTCGATGCCCTCGCGGAGGGTCTGCGACTGGCGGTTCTTGCCGAAGGTCCAGTAGCGGTTGCCGATCCAGTTCACGGCGATCGCGAGGATGGTCGAGACGACCTTGGCGTAGATCGGCCCGGCGTGGACCAGGTGCGGATCGAAGACCGTGGTGCGGAGCAGATTGAACACCGAGAAGTCGACGGCGAAGCCGACGAGCCCCACGGCGCCGAAGCTCGCGATCTGAATCGCGAGTGCGACGAGCCGTGCTGATTTTCCCGAGGTAATCGGCATACATCCATCCGGTCTATGGGCGAAGATAGAACAACAATCCACGAGTCTACGGCGCAGCTGCCGCTTCAGACTGAAAATTGGTGCGTCCGAAAATGAAGGGTCGCACAGGAATCGGTGATGAAATGAGCACGACAGTCGGCGTAATCGGGGGCGGCCAGCTGGCCAGGATGTTGATTCCCGCGGCGGTGAACCTCGGGATCGACCTGCGCGTCCTGGCCGAAGCCGACGGGATGTCCGCGGGTCTCGCCGCGAGCATGGTGGGCGACTATCGAGATTTCGACACGGTCCTCGCCTTCGCCGAGACCGTCGACGTGATCACCTTCGACCACGAGCACGTTCCGCAGTCTGTGCTCCGTGAGCTCGTCGCCCGTGGGGTCACCGTGCGCCCGGGGCCGGAGGCCCTCGTCTTCGCCCAGGACAAGATCGAGATGCGCCGGCGCCTCGGCGAGCTCGGCCTGCCGGTCCCCGACTGGGCAGCGGTCGAGAACCCGACCGAGCTCGCCGCCTTCATCGCCGAACACGGCGGCCGTGCCGTCGTCAAGACGCCGCGTGGCGGCTACGACGGCAAGGGCGTCCGCGTGGTCACGCACAAGCACGAGGTCGACGACTGGTTCACCGCACTCGCCGAAGACGCCAACGGCGGTGCCCTCCTCGTCGAGGAGCACGTGCCGTATACCCGCGAGCTCGCCCAGCTCGTGGCCAGGCGACCGTCCGGCCAGGTCGCCGTGTGGCCCGTCGTCGAGACCGTGCAGCGCGACGGAGTCTGCGCCGAGGTGATCGCGCCGGCTCCGCTGTCGAGCGGACGCCTCGCCGCGGTGGCCGCCGACATCGCCACGCGCGTCGCCGAGGGCATCGGCGTGTGCGGCGTGATGGCCGTCGAACTCTTCCAAACAACGGATGAGCGCCTCCTGATCAACGAACTGGCGATGCGCCCCCACAACAGCGGCCACTGGTCGATCGAAGGATCGACCACGAGCCAGTTCGAGCAGCACCTGCGTGCCGTCCTCGATCTCCCGCTCGGTGCGACCACGCCGCGCGACGAGTGGTCGGTGATGGTGAATATCCTCGGCGGGCCTGCGGAGGGCACTCTTTTCGATCGGTACCCGGCCGCTTTCGCCGCGCATCCGTCGGCCAAGGTGCACAACTATGGGAAGGATCCGCGAATCGGCCGCAAGGTCGGCCATGTCACCGTGGGCGGGGCGGATCTGGACGACGTCGCCTACGAAGCGCGTGCCACTGCGGCGATTTTTCAGGACTGACACCTAAGATCGACTGCGTGCCCGAGAACCCCATAGCAACCATCCCGCTGTCGGAGAACCGAGAAACGCCCCCGGCGCCGCGTGCGCCGCTCGTCGGCGTCGTGATGGGCTCCGATTCCGACTGGCCGGTCATGAGCGACGCCGCGCAGCTTCTGCGCGACTTCGGGGTCGACTACGAAGTGCAGGTCGTGTCCGCGCACCGCACACCGCAGAAGATGATCGCCTACGGCGAAGACGCCCACGGGCGCGGCCTCAAGGTCATCATCGCCGGCGCCGGCGGCGCAGCGCACCTTCCCGGCATGCTCGCCGCGGTCACCGCGCTTCCGGTCGTCGGCGTTCCCGTTCCACTCAGCCGGCTCGACGGCCTCGACTCCCTCCTCTCCATCGTGCAGATGCCGGCCGGAGTGCCCGTCGCGACCGTCTCCATCGGTGGGGCCCGCAACGCGGCGCTCATCGCCGTGAAGATCCTTGCCCTGTCCGACACCGACCTGCACGACCAGCTCGTCGCCTACGCCGCGGGCCTCGCCGCGCAGGTCGAACAGAAGAATTCGGATCTCCAAGCCAAGCTATGAGCATCGCCGCCAACCCGATCAGGAACCCGGAATCCGGGTCAGCCCGAGTGATGACCAAACGGGCCTGGTGGCTCGTCCTGCTGAACGTCGTCCTGCCCGGTTCGGCGCAGGTACTCGCTGGAAGCCGTCGCCTCGGCCGTTTCGGGCTGCGCTGCACGTTCACCCTGATCGGCCTCGTCGTGATCGTGGGGCTTGTCTACCTGTTCCGGCCCGAGGTCGTGCTCACCGCGTTCACCAACTCGATCGGGCTCTGGGTCGCCGCGGCGGTGCTGGTGTTCTACGGCATCGTCTGGGTCGTGCTCACGCTCGACACGCTCCGGCTCGTCCGCCTCGTCAAGGCAGGCCCCGGCGCCCGCCCGCTCATCGCCGGTTTCGCGACCGTGCTCATGGTCGTCCTCGCCGGCACGGCCGGCTACGGCGCATACGTCGCCGCGACCGCGAGCGATTTCCTCTCCTCGGTCTTCGTGGCCGGGCCGACCGTCCCCCCGGTCGACGGGCGCTACAACATCATGCTCCTCGGCGGCGACGCCGGAGCCGACCGGGCGGGGTTGCGCCCGGACAGCATCACCGTGGCGAGCATCGACGCCACCACAGGCCAGGTCACGATGATCGGTCTGCCCCGCAACCTCGCATACGTGCCGTTCGTGGCGGATTCCCCGCTCGCCGCCGTCTATCCGAACGGTTACGGCGCCCACGACACCTGCCGGGTCGACGCGTGCATGCTCAACTCGATCTATACGGAGGTCGAGCTGAAGAGCCCGGAGATGTATCCGAAGGCCATCGACGCCGGCAGCGAACCCGGTATCGAAGGCATGCGGGACGCCGCGGAGGGCATCACCGGGCTCACCATCCAGTACTACGGCCTCATTGACATGCAGGGCTTCTCCGAGCTCATCGACGCCCTCGGCGGGGTCGACATCAACGTGACCGAACGCGTGCCCGTCCACACCGACGACACCTTCACCACCGTGCTGTTCTGGTTCGAGCCGGGCATGCAGCACATGGACGGCTACCACGCCCTCTGGTACGCCCGGTCGCGACACGGCACGAGCGACTACAGCCGTATGGAGCGCCAGCACCAGCTGCAGGAGGCGATCCTCGCCCAGGCCAGCCCCGCGAACGTGCTCGCCAAGTTCGAGTCTGTGGCCTCTGCCGGGTCCCAGGTCGTGAAGACCGACATCCCGCAGAGCATGCTCGGCTACTTCGTGACGCTCGCCGCCAAGTCCAAGACGCACCCGATCAACACGGTCGAGCTGACCCCGGCGAACAACGTCGACCCGGAGGATCCCGACTACGACGTGATCCGCTCCCTGATCGACACGGCCCTCACACCGGCGACGGCGACGCCCACCCCGTAGCGGTATCCGCTCCCCTTCAGACGGGGCGAGGATGGAGGTATGAACCGCTCAGACCTCGCCCGCGATCGTTACATGCTCACCGGACGACTGGCCCGGCGGGGGTACGACTGGTGGTGGCAATCGTTCACCGGCCACCACGCCGTGACCGGCGAGGAGCGGGTCTTCTTCGTCGAGTACTTCGTGATCAACCCGGCAGTCTCACCGGATGTCGCCACCTTCGGCCAGCCGCCGGTCAACGAGATCCCGTCCTACGTGATGCTCAAGGCCGGGTCGTGGGGCGCGGGCGGCCGCGGGAAGCAACTGCACGCGTTCTTCCCCGTCTCCGAGGCACGGATCTCGTCCGACCCGCTCTCGGTCGAGGTCGGAACGGCACGGCTCACCGAGACGCACGCCGCCGGCGACGTGAGCGTCACAGCGGATGCCGCCGCGCAGCATCCCGAGTACATGAGCGACAGCGGTCGGATGAGCTGGGACCTCGTGATCGACAAGCGGCTCGCCCTGAACGTCGGCTACGGGGCCTCGGCGTTCTTCCGGTGGCTGAACGCGTTCACGATGTTCTGGCATGCCGAGGGGATGAAGACCCTCTACCGCGGAACGGTCACGATCGACGGCGAGACTTACCTGGTCACGCCGGAGACCTCGTACGGCTACGCCGACAAGAACTGGGGCTCCGACTTCACCAATCCCTGGGTGTGGCTGGCCAGCAGCAACCTGACCCGGCGATCAACAGGCGAGCAGCTGCTCGACTCGGCGATCGACATCGGCGGCGGCCGGCCCCAGGTCTTCGGGGTGCCGATCGGGCGCAGGCTGATCGTCGGCTTCCACCACGACGGCATCGACTACGACTTCAACTTCTCCCGTTTCTGGACGCGCAGCACCACGGCCTTCGACTGCAGCGAGACCGACACCGAGATCGTCTGGCACGTCACCGCCGAGAATCCGAGCCACGCCCTGACCGTCGACGTCCGCTGTGCCAAGGACGAGATGCTGCTCGTGAACTATGAGGCGCCCGACGGCGTCAAACGGCACACCCGGCTGTGGAACGGCGGTACCGGAACGGGCCGCATTCGCCTCTACGCGAAGACGCGCGGCACCCGCACCCTCATCGACGACATCGACATGCGCAGCACCGGCTGCGAGTACGGCGCCTACTGAGGCCGTTCACTCGACTACCCCGAGCGGATGCCCCGATCGGCTCCTACAGGTCGGCGTGCAGCTGCCAGACCCGCTCGGCGGAGTCCCGCCAGCTGAAGGCCTTTGCCCGGTCGCTGCCGTAGATACGCAGCCTCTGCACGAGGGCACGGTCGGTCAGTACCCGCCCGATGGCTTCGGCCAGGCGCTCGGGGTACCCGGCGGCATCCTCGCGCTCGACGACGAGACCGGCGTCGCCGCCCGCCTCGAGAAGGGCGGGGGCGTCGGAGTGCACGACCGGGGTGCCGAGGTGGAAACCCTGGATGATGGGCAGCGCGAAGCCTTCCTCGAGGCTCGGGAAGACGAGAACGCTCGCGCGGGAGATCACGACGGCGAGTTCCTCGTCGGTGAGTCCGGGCATCGCCCGTACCCGGCCCGGCGTGAGCCCGGCCTCCTCTGCGACGGAGCCGAGATCGACTTCACCCCAGGTGTCCGGGCCGACGACGATGAGGGGCAGGTCGGAGGCGCCGGGCAGGCCGAGGGCGGTGATGAGCGCGGTGACACCCTTCCTCGGTTCCAGGGTGCCGACGGTGACGATGTATTCGGACGGCAGATCGAGGGCCGTGGCGAGGAGTTCGGTGGCCGAGGAGTTGGACGGCAGGCGGAAGCCGGTGCCGACGGCGCCGCCTATGACGCGCACCCGGTCGCCGAGGTTGACGATCTCGGCGAGCTGCGCGGCGACGGCGTGGCTCGGGACGACGATCGCGTCGGCGTGCTTCCGCGCCCGCTTCATGCGCGCCTTGGTCCAGGCGACGGTCGTGGGGGTGAGGGCCTCCGGATGCGTCCACGCGAGCACGTCGTGCACGGTCACGGCGACCTGGGTGTGGTCGTTCTGCCGGTCGTGGCGGCGCAGCGGCGCCATCAGGCCCGGTGCGTGGATCATGCCGGGACCGGGGGAGGTCGTCACGCCGAGCTGCCAGGCCGCGGCGAGCTCGCGACGGGGGAGCGCTGTCTTGTACAGGCCGGCGAGCCCGGGCAGGGCTTCCTCGATCGCCGCATACTGTTCGGGCTGCGACGCGGAGACAATCCCCTCGACTTCGCAGTTGAGGGGAGCGCTCGCGATGAGCGCCCGGGTCAACTCCTCGGTGTATCGACCGATTCCGCCGGGGACCGGCGCGATCATCTGGTCGACGATAACCCGCAGTGTGATCATGCTGTTTCGAGGGCGCCTTCGGTCACGGCCTGAGTGAGGGCGTCACGCCAGTCGCGCATGGGAGCGAGTCCGGCGGTGGCCCAGGCATCATGGCCGAGGACGGAGTACGCGGGGCGGGGTGCTGGACGGACGAAGGAGGCTCCGTCGGTCGGGTGAACCCGGGCGGGGTCGAGGCCGTTGGCGGCGAGGACGGCCTGCGCGAAGCCGAACCAGCTGGTAATTCCGGAGTTGGTGCCGTGGTAGATCCCGGCCGGGGCGTCCGCGTCCAGGAGCGCGACGATGTGGTTGGCGAGGTCGACGGTCCAGGTGGGCTGGCCGACCTGGTCCTCGACGACGGTCAGGGTGTCGCGGGTCGCGGCGAGTTTCAGCATGGTCTTGGGGAAGTTGGGGCCGTTCTTCCCGTAGAGCCATGCGGTGCGCACGATGTAGGTCTTACCCGGGTTCTCCGCGAGCACGAATTCCTCGCCGGCGGCTTTGGTGCGTCCGTACGCGGAGAGGGGCGCGGCCGGCGCGTCCTCCGGGTAGGGGGAGGTGGCGTTGCCCGCGAAGACGTAGTCGGTGGAGATCTGCACCAGGCGCGCGCCCGTCGCGTGCGCGGCGCGGGCGAGGTTCCGCGGTCCGACAGCGTTGAGCAGGTACGCGGCGTCCTCGTTCGTTTCGGCGTCGTCGACTTTCGTGTACGCGGCCGCGTTGATCACCACGTCGAACCCGGTCACGGCAGCGGTCACGGCGGCCTCGTCGGTGATGTCGAGTTCGGTGCGGTCGAACGCGGTCACGTCCCGCCCGGTCAGGGCGTTCTGCAGGTCGCGGCCGAGCATCCCGGCAGCACCGGTGATCAGGTAGCGGGTCATGAGCTCAGGGCCGCGCGGGTCTTGAGGGGTTCCCACCAGGCGCGGTTGTCGCGGTACCACTGCACGACGTCGGCGAGGCCCTTCTCGAACGGGACCTGGGGGGCGTAGCCGAGTTCGGCCTGGATCTTGGTGATGTCCACCGAGTAGCGCAGGTCATGGCCGAGACGGTCCGCGACCCGGTCCACGTAGGACCAGTCCTTGCCGGTGGAGTCCAACAGCAACTGGGTCAGCTCCAGGTTGGTCAGTTCGGTGCCGCCGCCGATGTTGTAGATCTCGCCGGCGCGACCGCCGACGAGGACCATCGCGATCGCACGGGTGTGGTCGTCCACGTGCAACCAGTCGCGAATGTTATTGCCCGCCCCATACAGAGGAACGTGCTTGTCATCGATCAGGTTCGTCACGAACAGCGGGATGACCTTCTCGGGGAAGTGATACGGGCCGTAGTTGTTCGAGCAGCGCGTGATCGACACGTTCAACCCGTGAGTGCGGTGGTAGGAGCGGGCGAGCAGATCACTGCCGGCCTTGGACGCGGAATACGGGGAGTTGGGTTCCAGGGCGCGTTCCTCGTTCCAGGAGCCCTCCGCGATCGACCCGTAAACCTCATCGGTGGACACGTGCACGAACCGGGCCAGGTTATGGCGGAGCGCCGCGTCCAGGAGCTGCTGGGTGCCGAGGACATTGGTCTCGACGAAGATCGACGCGTCCCGCACGGACCGGTCCACGTGGGACTCGGCCGCGAAGTGCACCACAGCGTCCAGGGACGGGAAGAGCGTGTCGAGCAGTTTCGCGTCACGGATATCGCCGTGCACGAACGAGTACCTGGGTGAATCGGCGATCGGAGCGAGGTTCGCCAGGTTGCCCGAATACGTCAACGCATCCAGAACAACAACCTCGGCCCCCTCCAAACCCGGGTATGCGTCTTCGATGGTGCGACGAACAAAGTTCGAGCCGATGAAACCAGCGCCGCCGGTAACGAGGATCTTCATATGTTTTGTGACCTGTCTGTAAACGTAAAGTGCCCGCACCATCCTATCGGGCGTGAGTCCGCCGGACGTGGGGGCACCCGGCCGGGGTGCTTCCCAAACGGCACGAACACTGATTACATGACTGCGGGGGCGGCGCCAGTCGAACTCGTCGAGCAGAAACGAGTTCCGATGACTGTGCTGCGCTCCAGATTCTTTCCCTTCGTCACGAGGCGTCGCTGGCTTGCCGCCTCGTCGACCCTTGTCCTCGGACTGACAATCCTGCAACCGGTGGCCGGCGCAGCCGTTGCGGTAACACCCGTGCATGCCGTGTCCACCGCCACGGCGGATCCACTCGACAACGACACGATCACTCCCGCAGAACTGCTCGGCTCTCCACCACTGGCCGCGCCGGACGCACGGACCCAGCTCGATGTCACGGTGGCTGCGGGAACCGTCTCCCTCGATCACACCGTCGATGTGGCACTGGTCGTTCCTGCGGAAAAATCCTCCGTTTACAACACATTCATCAGCGACAGCGCGGCGCGTGACCTGGTCGCGAAGACCGGAGCGTATTGGAAGGCCCAGAGCGACAATCAGGTCACCTCCGTGACGGTGACGCACCTCGGCCGATACTCGACCGCGGTGACGTGCGCTGACCTCCAGTCGGCAGACTCCCGGCCCGCGATGACGTACATCTGGGGTAACGCGGCCCTGAACTTCGGTCATTCGCTGCCCAACGGCACCCCGGACTTCGGCTATTACCTGGCCGGCACCGGGCATCACCTGCTCGTCCTGGTCCCCGATGCGTGCGGTGGCGCAGGCATCGGCAGCGTCGGCGCGCCCGTGAGCGCAGCCAATGGCGGCGTCATCATGGCCTCGATGAACGGCGTGAACAACCTCGACATCGTCGCTCACGAGTTCGGGCATAATCTCGGCCTCCAGCACTCGAACATCGCCGTGTGCCCCGATGCCTCGATGTCCGAGGGGTTTCTCGACACGTCGACAGGAACGTTCACCGACGGATGCGCTGACCTCCCGTATCAGGACGCGTACGACGTGATGGGCGCCGCATACTCTTACAACGGCGAGGCCAACGCTGCTCCGACGGCCCTCAATACAAGCCACAAGTTCCGGCTCAATGCCCTCGCGGACGGGGAAACCCAGGCGATCACCCTTGACCAGGGGGTGCGGACCCAGGAGACCTCCGCGACAATTGTGACGACCGGGGCAGTGTCCGGCCGACGGGCGCTCGTGGTCACGGACCCGCGCACCCAACAGGTGTACTACGTCGACTACCGCGGTGGCACCGGCTCGGACGCCGGTTCGCTCTACACTCGCGGGCTGCTTGCCTCAGAGGGCGTTGACAACGGGGTGCGCATCCTCACTACCCGGAGCGATTCCACGTCCGTCGTGTTGTTGAGCCCGAGCCCGACCAGCAGTACCGGGCACAAGCTCTTCCTGACCAAAGGGCAGAGCCTGTCGACCAGGTCAGGCGGCATCCGGGTCGTTGTGCAGAGCATCGCCGGTGGCGCCGCCACGGTCACGGTCACTCTGACGGCGAGCTCGGTCGACCGGCTGTTCGGCGATGACCGGTTTGCGACGTCGGCCGCGATCTCGAGGGCGAACTTCGCAGCGAATGCCCCCGTCGTCTACATCGCGAACGGGCTGAATTTCCCGGATGCCCTGTCTGCAGCGCCGGTCGCGGGTGCCGCGAAGGCGCCGATCCTGCTTGTGACAGCCGGAAGCGTGCCGAACGTCATCCAGGCAGAGCTGGCTCGACTGCACCCGAAGAAGATCGTGGTGCTCGGCGACCAGAATTCGGTCAGTGATGCTGCCGTCGCACAAGTCACGAGTTTTGCTGCCGACCCGGCCGCGCCAATCGTTCGACTGTTCGGCGATGACCGGTTCGCGACGTCGACCGCGATCTCCGCGGCGAACTTCCCGCTCGGTGCCCCGGTGGTCTACATCGCGAATGGGTTGAAATTCCCGGACGCCCTGTCTGCGGCGCCGGTCGCCGGCGGCGCGAAAGCGCCGATCCTCCTCGTGACTGCTGACAGCATCCCACCCGTCATCCAGGCAGAGCTCGACCGGCTGAATCCGACGAGTTTCGTGGTACTCGGCAGCCAGAACTCGGTCAGCGATGCGGTCGTCGGGCAACTGAAGGGTTACACCGCCGACCCGGCGACGCCCGTTGTGCGCTTGTCCGGCGATGACCGGTTCGCGACGTCTGCCGCGATTTCAGCGGCGAACTTCCCCCTCGGCGCCACGGTGGTCTATATCGCGAATGGCGTCAATTTCCCGGATGCGTTGTCTGCAGCTCCTGTCGCGGGCGCAGCGAAGGCGCCGATCCTGCTCGTGCAGCCCGGCGGACTCTCGTCGGTCGTGCAGACGGAACTGCGCCGACTGCATCCGACACGGTTCGTGGTGCTCGGCGGCCAGAACTCCGTCGGTGACGTGGTCGTCGCGCAACTCAACGCGCTCATCCCCTAGTCACAGAAGATCCGCCACCCATGGCATTTTTCGCCTGATTGGTTACGATATCGGTTGAGATTCCATTTGGGGGGATGAGATTCATGAGCCAAGGTCCTGTACCGCGCGAACTGTTCCGATGCCTGGCCGTTGCTGCGGCCTGCCTCGTCGTAGCCACGGGGCTGGTGGCGGCGCAGCCCGCCGCGCCGGCCTCTGCAATCGTGAGGATGGAGCCACCGGACACCAATAACGTGTACGCGAAGGATTTCAATCCCGGCAATATCATCAGCGACGCAAACTTCTACAACGGGTCGGCGATGACCGCTCCGACCGTGCAGACGTTCCTGGATGCACAGGGCGTGGACTGCACGGGCACACTCTGTCTGAAGTCGTACCGGCAGGCGACGGTCGACATCCCCTCCGACACCTGGTGCAGCGCCTACACCGGAGTCGCGAGCGAGTTCGCCTCCGGCATGATCGCGAAGGTCGGCGCGGCCTGCGGAATCAGCCAGAGGGTCCTGCTCACCCTGCTCCAGAAAGAGCAGCGGCTTGTCACCAGGACAGATCCGACGCAATCATTGCTCGACACGGCCACCGGGTTCTCCTGCTCGGACACGTCCGACTGCGAGGTCGAATTCGCCGGCTTCTTCAAGCAGTTGTACGGTGCGGCTCACCGCTTCAGAAGCTACGAATCCGGCACGGCATACCGGCAGGGCACGACCGTGGCCATCAGGTACAACCCAGATGTGGCGTGCGGTTCGGCCAAGGTGACGATCTGGAACAAGGCCACGTCTGCGCTGTACAACTACACGCCGTACCAGCCGAACGCAGAGGCATTGCTCCCCGCGAATTTTTTTGGTGATGGGGATTCCTGCTCTGCGTACGGCAACCGTAACTTCTGGAGCGTCTACAACGGTTGGTTCGACTCGTCCTCGATCGGAAGTGTGCCCACAGTCACCCGTATTTCGGGACAGGACCGTTACGACACTGCCGTTGCCATCTCGCTGAAGACCTACCCTGACGGAAACGTCCCCGTTGTTTACGTGGCCGCGGGCACCAACTTCCCCGATGCCCTCAGCGCGGCTCCCGCCGCGGCCGCCCTCGGCGGGCCGCTCCTGCTGACTCTCCCCGATCGGCTCCTCGACCCCGTGCTCGCCGAGGTCAAGCGGCTCAATCCCGTGCGAATCGTCGTTGCGGGAGGATTCGGCTCCATCAGTGAGTCGGCGTTCGCGCAACTCAGTGCGCTGATCGGCCAGCCGAACGTCAGGCTGAACGATGTCACCAGATTGAACGGCATCGACCGTTTCGAAACTTCTCGCCTGATCGCTCAGGACGCTTACACGCAACTGAAGGCGCTTGACCCGTCCAAGGTCGAAGTCGCCTTCGTCGCCTCCGGCGCGAACTTTCCCGACGCGCTCTCCGCCGGCGCGGTCGCCGGCGCGATCGGTGCGCCCGTGATCCTGGTCAACGGCAGCGCTGACACGGTTGACGCGCCGACGGCCGCACTCCTGCACGACCTCGACGTGACGAAGGCGACGGTGGTCGGCGGTCCGCCATCAATCTCCGCTTCGTTTTCGCAGAGTCTTGCGAAACTGGTCCCGATCGTTCCGATCTCGGGATCCGACCGGTTCGACACGAACCTCAAGCTCAACGATTCCGCCCCCAGCACAGGCGACACCGTCTACCTGACCACGGGGTTCTCTTTCCCCGACGCACTTGCCGGGGCCGCTGCGGCCGGGCACGGGCACGATGCCCTCTACCTGGCGCAAACGACGTGCGTCCCCGCGCATGCTGTCGAGAGCATTCTCACGCGGCACGTGCCAGTGGTGTATCCCCTGGGCGGTCCGACGACACTCACGAACACCGTGTCGCAACTCATCTCCTGTCAGTAGCTGGCCAGGACCTCTTCGGGGAATGGGCGCCCCTCCGCCCGGTTTGGTAGGCTGCACGAGTGCAGATCCGCGAGCTTTCTATCCCCGATTCCTACGAAATCACTCCGAGGCAGTTCGGTGACAGTCGGGGGGTGTTCCTCGAGTGGTATCGCTTCGATCGCCTTGAGGAAACCATCGGGCATCGCCTGGAAATCGCTCAGGCGAACACGAGCGTGTCCAAGCGTGGCTCGGTGCGCGGCATCCACTTCGCGGACATTCCGCCGAGCCAGGCCAAGTACGTGACCGCCGTGCGCGGTGCGGTCCTTGATTACATCATCGACATCCGCGTCGGGTCGCCGACCTTCGGCCAGTGGGACAGCGTGCTGCTCGATGACACCGACCGACGTGCCGTCTACATTGCCGAGGGCCTCGGCCACTGCTTCGTCGCGCTGACCGATGACGCCACCGTGAGCTATCTCGTGACGGCCCCGTTCAACCCGGGCCGCGAGCATGGTATCAACCCGCTCGACACCGACATTGGACTCGTGTTCCCGCCGGAAGCGGGCGAGTTGCTGCTGTCGCCGAAGGACACGGATGCTCCCGGGCTCGCCGAGTCCGCCGCGAGCGGCCTGCTGCCCACGTGGGCGGACGCGAAAGCGTTCTACGCGGCCCTGAACGAAGGAAAATAAGCATGCGCGGAATCATCCTGGCCGGGGGTTCCGGCACGCGCCTGTGGCCCATCACGAAGGCCATCTCCAAGCAGTTGATGCCGATCTATGACAAGCCGATGATCTACTACCCCTTGTCGACGCTGATGATGGCGGACATCAAAGAGATCCTGATCATCACGACCCCGGAGTACAACCACCAGTTCCAGGCGCTGCTGGGCGATGGGTCCGAGCTCGGCATCCGCATCGAGTATGCCGTGCAGGAATCTCCCGACGGCCTGGCGCAGGCGTTCATCATCGGGGAAGAGTTCATCGGCGATGAGTCCGTTGCCCTCGTCTTGGGTGACAACATCTTCCACGGTGCAGGCCTGGGCTCGGCCCTGCGGGGCAACGCGAACCTCGAGGGTGCCCGCATCTTCGCTTACCATGTGTCGAACCCGCACGCTTATGGTGTTGTCGAGTTCGACGAGACCATGACGGCGCTCTCCATCGAGGAGAAGCCCGTCACGCCCAAGAGCAACTACGCGGTTCCCGGTCTGTACTTCTACGACAACCGTGTTGTAGAGATCGCGAAGACCATCCAGCCCTCCGCGCGCGGGGAGCTCGAGATCTCCACGGTCAACGAACGCTACCTGCAGCAGGGCGACCTGCACGTGCAGGTCCTCGACCGCGGCACGGCCTGGCTGGACACCGGCACCTTCGAGTCCATGATGCAGGCCTCCGAATACGTGCGCGTCATCGAAGACCGCCAGGGCTTCAAGGTCGGCTGCATCGAGGAAATCGCCTGGCGCGCCGGCTGGATCGACGATGCCCAGCTCGCCAAGCTTGCAGCACCCCTCGTCAAGAGCGGCTACGGATCGTACCTGAAGTCCCTCGTCTGGCAAGACGAAAGCTAGCAGGGATGACGGGGAACGAATCGGTCCTGCGACGTCTGCGACGACGTATCGAGGGCCTTGTGAGACGGTCGGCACTGGCACTCGGGTTGGCCCGCCGTGTGAAGCGTCGTGTTCTCGGGACCGCGCACTACGCCCGGCGCGTTTCCCTCGGTTCCCTCCGGCGTGTCAGAGCCGTTCTTCCGGGTCCGAGGCCGAAGAGCGCGGATGCTCCGGCCAATCGTCAGGTGAGCAGGGACCTTCGGCGACTCCAGCTGGCCAATCGGCTCTCTCGTCGCCCCGCGATTGACCCGAACGGCACGACCGTTGTCACAGTGACCACCCACGGTGCCCGGATTGAGCGGGCATACATCGCCCTCGAGTCCATCGCCCGGGGCGGCGCGCGTCCGGCACGCCTGATCCTCTGGCTCGACGACGAGGAGATTTTCCGGGCCCTGCCACACTCCCTGCGTCGCTTGGAGCGCAGGGGACTCGAGGTCATCCTGGACCTGAACGCCTACAAGGTCCACACCAAGTATTATCCCTACGTGAAGTCCGTGGACGCTCACGTCATGCCCCTTGTCACGGCTGACGACGATGTGTTGTACCCGCGGGAGTGGCTTTCGGCGCTGCAGGCGGAACACGCGCTCTTCCCGAACGATGTGATCTGCTTCCGAGCCCACCGCATTCCCGTCGTCGGGAACGCCCTTGGTCCGTACAAGACGTGGACTCCCTGCAGCGACCTTCATGCGGGGATCTCGAATCTGGGCACCTCGGTATCGGGCCAGCTGTTTCCGGCACCGCTCGTGAATGCCATCCGGGACAAGGGCGACGCTTTCCGCACGCTCGTGCCGGACGCGGATGATCTGTGGCTGCATGTCTGCACGGTCGAGCAGAACGTGGCCACCCGTCAGATCGGTCGGCAGTCGCTCACATTTCCCTATGTGCCTGGAAGCCAGGCCGCCGGCCTGTACCTGCAGAACGTGTGGAACGGGGGCAACGACGCAGCAGTGATGCGAATCTATAGCCAAGTGGCCATCGAGGCGATCCGTGAGGACGCGTTGCGGGCGCAGTCTGCGGACGGCTGACCTGTAGTCAGGCCCGACGCGGCTGCTCCGTCGATGGCCTGTGTCTCACTGCTTGGTCGTACCGGGACGAATCCAGTTGCGCAGCGTCGCCGTCTTGTCCGCAAGTCGAACGACTTTGCGCGCACTGAACTCGTCGATCCGAGCTTCCAGTTCGAGTATGTGGGTGTCCCGGAGAGCAAGCTCATGAGCGCTGTGGGCCTCGAGGGCCTCGATTCTGCGAACGGCTTCTGATGCCTCCGCTTTGGCTCGGTCGAGTTCGGTCTTGTATTGCTGCTCTCGGAGTTCGGCGGCCTCTCGATGTTCCCGATCTGTGCGTTCTGCGTCCCGTTCGGCGGCCAACAGTATCGCGCCATACTTCCGGTCGGTCTTCTCCTGCTCGGGATCGAATCCCTCGTCAGGCACCCCGAACTTCACAAGTCCGAGCAGCCGGTCGTCACGTTGAAAGACGCCAGATTCAAGTCCGAGCTGAAGTTCGGCAGGCGTCGGGTGACGCAGCACGTAGAACGGCAGCAAAGCTCCGCACGTAAAGCGGTGGAACTCCCGCATTCCGTGGTGGTTTGGGCTTGGGGAGAGTTCGGGATTCGCGTTGTACGCCCGTCCGGAATTCTCTACCTTCTGACGGAACTGGTTCCATGATCGCCACGGAAGGTGCAGTACCTCGATGGCCCACTGGGGATCCGGATCCCCTTGACTGGCGAGACTCACGGAATGATTTCCCTGGACAACCTGGACATCCGCCGTGCCGACGTGAACTGCATCAGGCGTGGAATGTGCTTGCAGTCCAATGTCCTTCAATTCCGCGATGGAACGATTGTCACGGTAGATCATCCGGCCGAGACCCGAACCGTCGCGCGCGGGGAGGCCGGTCATATCGATCACGGGTACTTCGAACGACCGGATGCCGGTGTCGATGTTCTCGAATGCAGTTCGTAGCCGGATAGCGGGGTTCTTGGCGACCCAGAATTCGTCTGCGTCAGCGTTGATCACCCAGTCTGCGTGGTGAACCGTGTAGGCGCGTCGGGCCATCTCGGTGACTATCCTGTGCTGTTGCTTGTGTTGGACGGGGTCAAGATGAAGTTCGAGCACGCCCCGCACTGCATACCCCTGGAGGAGTTCGTATGTGCCATCGATGGATCCGTTGTCTGTGACAATGAACAGATCGATTCCCTGTGCGAGATGATGCTCAATCATCGCGGCAATGATGTCGATTTCGTCTCTGACCATCATCGTCATGACTAGTTTCACGTGTTTGCCTTTCGTGACCGTCGATCCAGATAGCGCACTCGTGCGTCCAGGCCGAGTTTGAGTGCGAGTCTCATCGGCCAGAAGAACCAGCCAGGATACTTCTTGCTGAGGAATCGCTTCGCACTCTCGTGGTGAGCTGTCAGCATCCGTGATGCGTGCGCAGATGTGGAGTGCGCACCACTGTGCACCACGACAGCTCTGGGCTCATAGATATTCGCGAAGCCGGCCTTGCCGAGGCGATACCCAAGGTCAACGTCCTCGAAGTACATGAAGAAACCTTCATCGAATCCACCGATTCGGTCGAATGCCGACCGTCGGACCAGAAGGCATGCGCCTGACAGCCACCCGACAGAACCGCTGTCCGTTGTGGAATCGTGTCGATACGCGGCCGTCCACGGATTGGCAGGCCAGACCTCCGAGAGAAGAGCGTGCCCGATTCCGGTGCGCAGGGACGGAATCGCGCGAGCGGATGGGTATACCTCTCCGGACTCTGTGTGAATGGCCGGTCCGATCGCTCCGGCGTCCGGTTCGGCGTCCCCTCTGCGGACGAGCGTGTCGAGCGACGTCTCCTCGAATGTGAGGTCAGGGTTGCAGATCAGGATCCAGTCGATGCTGGCGGGCAGAGTGCGGGCGGCGAAATTGACGGCAGCCCCGTAGCCACGATTCGATCCCATCGAAAGGTACCGGGCTCCAAACGAGCCGGCAATGCGTTCTGTGGCTGAGTCCGTGCGCGGCTTGTTGTCGACCAGAAGACGCAGGATCGTCTCGTCCGTCGCCTTGGTGAGGGTCTGAAAGAACTCATCCAACACGTCGTGCGAGTTGTAGCTGACTGTGACTACGGCAACGCGTGGCGACGTTGTATCTGCAGAGCCTGTCGACCGGTCGGAGATCATCGGCGTGACGCTAAACCCCAACCTTGGCTTCGAAGGTCATGTTCGTTCGTACGGGGCCCCATGTGCCGCCGTGGTCATTCACTGTAAATGACGTTGCGTTCGCCACTCGAGCGATTTCCTGGCCGTGGGAGCCCATGAGCGCCACCGTGACTCCATACTCGCCGGATCCGAATGACGCCCTCGGAAGCGAGAAACGTGCAACAGCACGACCCTTGAGTTCTCCGAGATGCGCGTCCAGACTCGTGGATGTCGCTCCCGTCACGAGTTGACCGAGCGGGTTGTCGATGTGCAACCCGACGCTCCATGTGCTGAGGGATTTCGGCGCATCGAGCTCGACTTCAATGGAGATATCATCGCCGCTGTTGAACGAAGCCTGCTTCGCCCCGGAAGCTCCGACCACTCGGACTTCGGTAATTCGTCCCAGTTCGACATTTGCGAGCGCAGCCTTGAGTCGGTCGTCTTTCCGCGAGTCCAACTCGACGCTGGTGGCAAAGCCCGAGCGGAGGACGGACACGGCGTCAAAGGGGTCGCCGTCGAACACCACGCTTCCTCGGGCGAGGACAATGGCGCGACTGCACATGCTGGTGATCTGACTCAGGGTATGGCTAACCAGGACGATGGTCCGTCCTTCCTCTTGGAAGGTTCGAATCTTGTCCAGGCACTTTTTCTGGAAGGCCTCGTCGCCGACCGCAAGCACCTCGTCGATGAGGAGCAGGTCAGGGTCCACGTGAACGGCGACGGCGAATGCGAGTCGCACGTACATTCCGCTCGAGTAGAACTTGACCTGGGTATCAATGAATTCTCCAATTCCGGAGAATTCGAGGATCTCTTCAAAATGAGAGGCAGTCTGAACCCTGGACAGGCCCATGACGGACGCATTCAAATAGACGTTCTCCCTTCCCGTCAAGTCCGGATGGAAGCCCGCGCCGAGTTCGAGAAGCGCGGCCATCTGGCCGCGGCGCTGGACGCTGCCCGTTGTCGGCTGAATGATGCCACCAATGGCTTTGAGGAGCGTGCTCTTTCCTGACCCGTTCGGACCGATCAATCCGATCGTGGTTCCCGCATCGATCTGCAAATCAACGTGTCTCAGAGCGAAGAAGTCCTCTTTGAACTTTGCGGCCCGATTGAAGTTCAAGAGTCGTTCCTTCACGCTGTTGTCCTTACGGATCACATAGCGTTTGGAGACATCATTGACCTTGACGATGGGTACGGAATTCATGTTCTGTCTTGTTCTCGCGTTCGTACTCTTCGGATTCTCGACCATTACAGTTCCTGCGCAAAGTTGCCTTGAAGCTTACTGAACACCCGGTGGCAGGCAAGCAGCAGGACTGCTCCGACGACTCCGGCGATCAACATGCGCAAAGCGAGGTGGTCAGGAGACGTTCCTCCGCTCGCATCCGTCCAGAAGGCCTTCTGAAACCCGAGGACCGCCAGTGTGACTGGGTTAGCCATGTAGATTTCGAGCGCCCAACTGGAGATTGCAGACTTCACGAACTGCCAGGAGTAGACGATCGGAGAGGCCCACATCATGAGGAGCAGGACGACCTCGACCAAGTAGGAGACGTCCCGAAGGTAGACGTTCCAGGCGGAAAGCACGATGGCGAGAGCACCTGCATACAAAAGGACGATAACCAAAGCGCCGACCCCGTAGAGGAGCTGCGGACCGAAGTGCAGAGTACCTGCGGGGATCGCCACGATGATCAGAATGACCAGTTGGATGAGGAAGTTGAAGAGTGAAGAACCAATAGTGGCCAACGGGAAGATCTCGCGTGGGAGATAGACCTTCTGGACGAGCCCTGCGTTTGCGAGGATTGCCCCAGTGCCGGTAGCGACGATCTCGCTAAAGAGGGTGTAAACGGTTAGGCCGGCAAAGATGAAGATCGCGAAGTTATCGATTGAGCGGGCTGCGCCAAGAAACTTGCCGACAACAACGTAATAGATCACCAATTGTGTCAGGGGCCGGGCGAGACTCCATAAGAAACCGAGTGCGCTGTCTTTATAGCGAGCCTTCAGCTCGCGCCGTGTGAGCATGCCCAGGAGTTCCCGATGAGACCACACTTCACGAACGGAGGCTACAGTGCCGTTGACGAAATTACGCTGAACATTGACGTCCAGCCAAGGCATTTCCTGAAGGCGCGCTTTACGCTCCGTTGAAACGGATTGAGGGCCTGCCATCTAGTGCTCCAAGTGATCTGGGTGTGAACAGCTGGTTACCTGCTCCGTGGGTGAGAATACATTACAAGCCTTGACGGAACCCGCAGGGCGACCTACTTGACCCTATCGACCCATCGGGTGCTTTGAGGGTGCACTGTTAGGCTTTTGACTTATCTGGTACGGCGGTTTCCCCGTCGCTGGGAATCTAGACCGTGGGTGTACATCGTTTCACCCGCATGGAGACGCGAGTATATGAAGCCCTGGAAGTCCACGATTGCAAACGGTGTCCGCAGGACGCTGCCCCTCAATTCGCGACAGCGCCTCTTCGCTGCCGCTGCCTACTACAGCGTCAAGGATGCCGGAGTCTTCGCGAGGCATGCCCGGGCCAACTTCGTGCGCGCCGCGAGCGCTTCCCGTACGACGGAATTGGACTATCGAGCTTGGCGAGCACTGAACCCGCACGACGCCGAGACGGCGATCTCCGGGAGCACGAACGAAACAACTTTTGGAGTCGTCGTTGAGATCGGGGCGCTCAGCACTCCTGCCGAGATCAAGCGAACCACCGAAAGCGTGGAGAATCAGCTTGGCTGCGTCGGTCGAGTAGTTCAGCTGCAATCTGGATCCCCACTTCAGAACGGCGTAGCATCGCTCAGCGAAGATTTTGTCCTCCTATTGCGCGCCGGTTCAGTGCTCTCGCCGTATGCCCTGGCTGATGTGGCCAAGCAGCACAGGATTGACCCGGCACTCGAATTGATCGTGTTCGACTCGGATGTTCACGGTGCGACCGGCCCGAAGGACCCGCTTTTCCGACCGGCCTGGTCGCCGGACATGCTCCTCGGATTCAACTACATTGACCGGGCCTTCGCCATTAAGCGGTCCTCGATGCGGTCGTCCGAATCAGCCCGTCTCACCGATAGAGGAGTCTGGGACTTACTCCTCTCGGGGCGGTTCTCGGAGCGCAACGCGGGCAATATCGCCAACGTGTTGCTCACTGAGGCGCATTCGACGGTTCGCAGCGTCAACGAATCGGACGCCGAGATGGTCAAGGACGTGCTCGCTCGACACGGCGAAACGGTAGAAACGACCGTGGATAGAGATGTCGTTCGAGTACGTTTTCAGCCCGCTGAGTGGCCGACCGTCTCCATCGTGATCCCGACACGCCACTCGCGCGTGAACCTGGGTCGTTTGCTGCCCAGCCTTGCAACGACCGACTATCCGCGATTCGACGTGAAGATCATCGACAATGGTGGTGAATCCCAGGAGAACACGGATTGGTATGTCGCGAATTCCCAGGGGCTTGACTTGACGGTGAAATGGTGGACGGAGACCCCGTTCAACTACTCACGGGTTAACAATGTCGCCGCGCGCGCCACGGATGGCGACATCATTGTGATGCTGAATGACGACACCGAGATAGTCGACGCTCTGTGGCTGAAAGAAATGGTCGGACTACTCATGCGCGAAGGCGTTGGAGTGGTCGGCGTTCAGCATCGACAGGCCGATGACTTGATCCAGCACGGCGGCGTCATGATCGGCCCTGGCGGCTTCGCTGACAATTTGTTCGCGGGAATGACCCCAGGGTCAGACACGCTCATTGGTCCGACAACGTGGTACCGGAATTCACTTGCCGTCACGGGGGCCTGCCTCGCAATCCGGCGCACGGATTTTGAGGAAGTAAACGGCCTCGACGAGGCTTTCGTTCTCTGTGGGAGCGACGTTGTCCTCGGTCTCGACCAGATCATTCGCGGACGACGAAATGTTGTCATTCCATTCGATACTGTGCGGCACTTCGAATCGCTCACGCGCGGCACTGCGGTGCCCGCTGAAGATTTCTATGCGAGCTATTGGCGCTATCACCCCTGGCTTCAGGGCGGCGACCCATACGTGTCGAAAAATGTGTCGCGACTCAGCGCCGTACCCAGATTCAAGGACCCGCGGGACGAGAACCCCGTGAAGCTGGCGCTCGAAATGCTCGGTCGATCGTTCATCAAACACGCACAGAGTTCGTCGATCTCGGAGGAGGCCTCCGCATTGATCGGCACGGCTTCGATCTCCGCCGAAGAGGTCGCGGCGGTTCATCAGCTTCACGCGGAGTTCTCGGGACCGCTCGACATCCGGGTCATCAATTGGTTCATTCCCGACATCGATATGCCGTTCTTCGGCGGACTTAACACGGCCTTCCGGCTGGCCGCAAAACTAGCCCGGGAGCATGGCGTGCTCAACCGGTTTGTGGTCCTCGCAGCTCCGAACCGAGCGTTCGTCGCTTCGGCTCTCACCGCGGCCTTCCCCGAACTCGCAGCGGCGGAAATCGCCTTCTACGACGGCTCGGATGAACAGATTGCTCTGATACCACCGGCCGACGCCGCTGTGGCCACATTGTGGCTGACGGCCATTCACGTGGCCAAGTCACAAGGCGTCAAGCGGAAGTTCTACCTGATGCAGGACTATGAACCCAGTTTCTATCCGGCCAGCACTCTCTTCGCAATGGCTGAGGAGAGCTATCGGCTGGGCCTGTACGGCCTCTGCAACACGGTCAGCATGCACAGTATCTACACGGAGATGTATCAGGGCTCCGCGACCTACTTCACTCCGGCCGTCGATCAGTCCATTTATCATGCGGAGGGCCGGCGCGAGAAGCTGGCCACTGAGCCAGTCACGATTTTCGCGTATGCCCGGGATCACTTCCGCAATTGCTGGGAACTTGTCTACACGGCTCTCACGGAGATCAAGCGAATTCACGGGGACGGCGTTCGAATCGTCGCAGCCGGCGCTCGCTACCTCCCAGCGAGCGCGGACTTCATCGACATGGGTCTTCTCGACTATCGGGCAACCGGCCGGCTCTACCGGGAGATGGATATCGGTCTCACCATGCAGATTTCGAGGCATCCGTCGTATCTGCCACTCGAATTGATGAGTAGCGGAGTCGCGATGGTTGCCCCGGCCAGCAACTGGTTCACGTGGCTGTTCGACGACGAAGAGAACTCGCTTCTGACCATGCGGACCCTCGACGACATCGTTGCGAAGCTTGATCGACTCGTGCGCGACGCCGAACTCCGACACGAGATTTCGGCTCGGGCCATCAGCACGATTGCGGAGTCACATGCCGACTGGGATGTTGCACTCGGTGGCATCCATGCGTACATGTCTGATCCGGAGAACGCTGAAGCGAAGACGTCTGACAGCTAATGATGAGCGCCTTCGTATCCGCAGCCTGAATCAGGTACAGTCTCATGAAGGGCTGCAGGCAGCCGGCCCTGGGGTAATTGCCGGCCTCGGGCCGCCGTTCGGGCGGATTCACATGCCACCGATCGGCAGGGTAGGCGTTCTCCATGAAATCCCAGCGACTTCGTTCGCTCGCGATCGTTCTCGGCTTCGTGACGGTTCTTTCAGGTCTGCAGTTCGCGCCTGCTCCACCAGCACATGCGGTCGCCGGCTCCGATTTCGATCCCGGCTATCTCATCAGCGACGAGCGCTTCTTCGATCAGAATGCCATGGACGAAGCCGGGATTCAGAATTTCCTCGACGGAGAGGTCCTGACGTGTAGAGCGGGGTACACCTGCCTCAAGGATTACGCGGAGACGACGTTCACCCGTGCCGCCGTCGCCCCTGGCCACTGCGACCAGTACTCCGGCGAGACCAATGAACGAGCAAGCCGGATCATCGCCAAGGTGTCCCAGGCCTGTCACATCAGCCCGCAGACTCTGCTCGTCCTCCTTGAAAAGGAAACCGGCCTCGTCACAGACACCTGGCCGACCGCAGGCGAGTACCGCAAGGCCACCGGATACGGCTGCCCCGATACAAGCAGTTGCGACGCTGCTTTCTACGGTTTTTACAATCAGGTCTACAAGGCGGCGTGGCAGTTCCGTCAGTACACGAACTTTCCCGACCGCCAGTTCAGAATCGGGAACGTAGCCATCGGGTATCACCCCAACGCCGGGTGCGGCTCGTCGACGGTTCTGATCAGGAACCAAGCGACGGCCGACCTATACAACTACACCCCCTATCAACCCAACAACGCCGCGCTCGGGAACCTGTACGGAACCGGTGACACGTGTTCCTCCTACGGCAACCGGAACTTCTGGCGGATCTTCTCAGACTGGTTCGGACAGACCGTCGTACCCCCGCTCTCGCCCGTCGGTAATTTGGAGATCGCGACTGCTTCCTTGGACTCGGCCACGTTCCGCGGGTGGACTTTCGACCCGGAGACATCCGCACCGATCGCAGTGCATCTCTACATCAACGACCAGTGGGGCGGAGCCTTCCGGGCGGACACGCCACGCAGCGACATATCGCTCGCATACCCGTCCTACGGGGCAAGTCACGGTTTCTCATTCACCGTTCCGATAACTGCGGGTGCGGGTGCCTTCCGCGCGTGCCTGTACGCGATCAATGTCGGCGCCGGTGCCAACCAACTGTTGGGGTGCCGGACACTCACGACTCCGACCGGTCCGCCCGTGGGCAGTCTCGACAACGCAACTCTCTCCGGCAACACGGTGAGCTTGAGCGGCTGGGCCTTGGATCCTGATGCTGCGGCGAGCATCGATACCCACGTCTACGTCAATGGGCGCTGGGCCGGTGCATTCCCGGCAGCAACGCTGCGCAACGATGTCGGCCGGGCCTACCCCGGGTATGGAAATAACCATGGCTTCGCGATGGACCTCAATCTAGCGGTTGGGACGAGCGAGGTCTGCGTCTACGGAATCAACATCGGGGGCGGGGCCAACAAAGTCATCGGGTGCCGTACCGTGTCTACGGCTTCGGGTCCGCCCATCGGAAATGTCGAATCCAGCTCTGCAGCAGTCGGGATGGCCCACATCGGTGGCTGGGCCCTCGACCCCGATAGCCCGGACCCCATCGCCGTGCATGTCTACGTGGACGGTCGCTGGGGCGGGGCGTTCACGGCGAACGGTGAACGCACAGACGTCGCCAGGTCCTACCCCGGCTACGGATCAGGCCATGGGTTCAGCGCGGATGTCGCCGTTCCCGGAGGTTCAAGCCAGGTGTGCGTCTATGGCATCAACCTGATGTCCGGGTACAACTCCCTGATCCGGTGCACCACCGTCACCAGCGCTTCTGGTGCGCCCTTCGGGAACTTCGAACCTCCGTCGATCGCAAGTGGTCACGTCACTCTGCAGGGCTGGGTCATTGACCCTGACACTGTCGCGCCGATCGTCGTGCATGTCTACGTGAACGGTCAGTGGGGTGGAGCGTTCACCGGTGACGCTGGCCGAGCGGATGTCGGTCGTGCGTACCCGACATTCGGAACGGCGCACGGCTTCAGCATTCCGATCGTCCTGCCACTCGGACAAAACCAGGTGTGCGTGTTCGCGATCAACGTCGGTCCCGGGTTCAACCCACAGCTCGGCTGCAGGACGGTGGCGGGCTGAGCTGGTCGCCCGTCCAAGGACAGGCGAAGCCGGCGGGACAGGCTGGGCCGGTCTCCCACAGGGGCGCCAGGTGAAGCCTCTTCGCGAGAATTGTTAGACTCTCGGAGCACGTTCAGACCACGAAAGGGCTTTCATGCCGAAAATCCGACCAGGAGTCGTCTCTGTCGTACTCGTCAATTTCAAGGGTGCAGCAGACACGATCGAGGCCATCGCGCACCTGGACCGGGTCGATTGGCCGCAGGAACGGCTCGAGATCGTGGTCGTTGAGAACGCATCCGGTGACGGAAGTGCCGAATTGCTGCGTGCGGCAGTCCCGCACGCCAAGATCGTCGTGTCCCGATCCAACCTCGGGTTCGCGGGCGGTTGCAACCTCGGCGTTGCTGAAAGCAACGGCGAGTATGTCGCGTTTCTGAACAATGACGCCAAGCCGGATCCGCAATGGATACGAGCTGCCGTCGAGAGGTTCTCCGAGTCACCCGCTATCGGCGCCGTGGCCAGCAAGGTCCTCGACTGGGACGGTAACCACGTCGACTATCTGGGATCTGCCCTGACCTGGTTCGGGATGGGATATAAACCCCTGACCGCAGAACCTGTACCTTCGGCGGAGACTCCCGGGATGGACGTCCTGTTCGGGACCGGATCCGCCATGTTCGTGCGTCGTTCGGTTTTCGACGCACTGAAAGGTTTTGACGAACGTTTCTTCATGTTCTTCGAGGACGTCGACCTGGGATGGCGGCTGAACCTTCTGGGGTGGCGCTACGCGTATGAACCGCGTTCCATCGCCTTCCACAAGCATCATGCATCCATGAACTCGTTCGGCTCGTTCAAGGAGACCTATCTCCTGGAACGCAATGCGCTCTTCGCCCTGTACAAGAACCTCGGGAGTGACGCGCTCCGCGAGGCCCTCCCCGCAGCAATGGCACTTTCAGTGCGCCGGGGTATCGCGAAAGGGAAGATCGACTCGACCTCGCTGGATATTCGAAAAGGCAGCGACGACAGCGAGACCCACTCTATTTTCCCCAAGGACTCCGCGGCCTCGCTGTTCGCTCTTGACCAGTTCGTCGAAGAACTGCCGGGGTTGAAGGCGTCTCGGGACGAGATCCAGGCGTCAAGAGTGGTTCCGGACGGTCGCCTGTGGAAGTTGTTCGGACTCACGGATGCGCCGTCGTTCCAAGACGACTACTACCTCGAGGGGTACGAGAAGATTGTGACCGCATTTGATGTGACGGAGCCAGCCGCAGTTCTGAAGGTCGTCATTGTGACCGGCGATCCGATCGGCGCAAAGATGGCCGGTCCGGCCATCCGTGCCTGGAACATCGCGCTCGCGCTGTCGAAGACTCACCTGGTGACCCTCGTGACACTGTCCGGTCTTGAACCTGTCGATGCTCCATTCGACATCGTGCATATTCCGGCGGGTGACGACCGGGCGTTCAGCAAGCTTGAGCGCTGGACGGACGTCATCATCTTCCAGGGCCATGCAATGGCCGTCTTCGACTCGCTGAGACGGTCGAAGAAGATTCTGGTTGTCGATATCTACGACCCGATGCACCTGGAACAGCTGGAACAAGGACGCGAGCTTCCTGCCGCCGTCTGGGACAAGCAGGTTTCCGACGCGACGGCGGTTCTCAATGAGCAGCTGGGCAGAGGAGACTTCTTTCTCTGCGCGTCAGATCGACAACGCCAGTTCTATCTCGGCCAGCTGGCAGGCCTCGGCCGGATCAACCCCGCAAACTATGCCTCAGATCCTGACCTGCTCGGATTGATCAGCGTCGTGCCTTTCGGCCTGGACCGAGTTCCACCCAAACACGTCAAACAGGTTCTGAAGTCGGTGGTGCCGGGTATCGGCGACAACGACAAGGTTATTCTCTGGAGTGGTGGGCTTTACAACTGGTTCGACCCGAAGACTCTGATCAGGGCAGTCGCGGCGTTGTCGGTGGCACACCCGGACGTCCGACTCTTCTTCCAAGGGACCAAGCATCCTCACCCGGGAGTTCCGGAAATGGCGGTCGTTTCGGAATCTCGACAGCTCGCCTCTGAGCTCGGAGCGCTGGAACGGACGGTCTTCTTCAACGCCTCATGGGTTGACTACGCTGATCGGCAGAATTTCCTCACGGAGGCGGATGCGGGCGTGAGTACCCACTTCTCGCACATCGAAACGACGTTTTCGTTCCGGACCCGCGTGCTTGACTACCTCTGGGCGGAGCTTCCTATGGTGCTCACCAAGGGCGACTACTTCGCTGAGCTCGTCGAGGCCGAAAATCTCGGAATTGTCGTTGATTCCGGCGACGAGGTCCAACTTGCGGCAGCACTTGAGAAGATCTTGTACGACCCGGAGTTCATCGCCCTGGCCAAGGCGAACATCGGCCGGGTGCGCGAGAAGTTCTTCTGGGACAACGCTTTAGCGCCTCTCGTCGAATTCATGGAGAACCCGCACCATGCTGCAGATCAGACCGTCAGAGGCCAGAGTCGCTCGCATGCGTCGCTCGAGGAGAGCCGACCACGACGACGTGTGAAGAAGCATGGTTTCCGACATGACCTGGGCTTGGTCATGTTCTACTTCCGCAACGGCGGCCTCCCGGTAATTTCGCGCAAGATCTCGCGGCGCCTTCGCCGTCGGCTGAAGTGACCGTGCCCGCCGCAGCCGACCGAACGGGTGCAAAAATGAATTCTGAAGTGCAACGCCAGGGTTTGATTCCGGCGCCCTCGAGCAGATGGACAGTGCGCGACTGGTTGCTCTGCGGCCTTCTAGTGATAGCCAGCCTGATGGTCGGCCTGGTTCACGTCCCTCAACACGACTCGATCTCGCCGATCGATGAGTTCGTCTACATCGACTATCTGGCCAAGGTACCGACCGAGGGCGTCGTTCATCGCGGTGAGGAAACCGGCGCGTACGCCCGGGAATACTTCGCTTGCCACGGGGTGCGCATGTACATCGGCCCTCAACCGACGCTGTGCCAGTCGAGTTCCTTCAACGACGACGTGGCGTTCCCCTTCAACGGCAAGACATCCGCCGACCTCTATGCGCCTCTCTATTTCGGAACAACGTGGGTCCTTGCCCAGCCGCTCATGTGGGTGGGCATGACTGACTTGACCGAAGCGGGCCGGTACACCGGATGGATCTGGTTGGCAGCAGCGTTGGTGCTTCTGTACATGACGTTTCGCCGACTCAACGTTCCCCGAGGGCTCGGGTTCGGTCTGGGGATACTCCTCGCCGGATCACTGCCCGCTTATTGGTCTCACACCTACATAAGTACCGATGCCACGGCCCTTCCGGCAGGGGCGCTGATGATCTTTCTGGCCATTCGCTACCTTCAGACCCGGCGCCACGGCTGGCTATTGCCGCTCGCTGCGATTGTGGTGGCACTGTTCAAGTTGCAGAATCTCATGGCTGTGGCTGCGGTCGCCGTATTCTTCCTCCTCTACTCCGCTGCAAACGCCACCGGACCCGCCGGCATCGACGCGAGTAGTCGGATCACGGCATGGCGCCGGAGCTCCATTACCCGATTGGGCGTCTTCACCCTCGTCGCCGCGGTGGCCGCCCAAGCGGTCTGGACAGTCACTCGATCGTTGATTGCTGTCGGCCCCGCCCCCGACCAACTCGTCGCAACGCAATTAGGCGGCAAGGCGTTGCTGTCTGAGGTCTTCAAGTTCTTCCCTGGCGCCATCAGCGGAGCCGTTGACCCTTCCTCCCTCGGCATGTACGCCATTGTGATCGCAGGTATCGGTACTAGCGTCGTGGCGGCCGGGGTCTTGGGGCTTCTCGCCACCTCCCCGCCAAAATCGATGCAGGCTTTGTTGGCCTTCTCCGTCTTGCTTGTCGCGCTAGTGTCCGGCCCGGCCTTGGGCGTCGCCAACCTGTTGACCAGTGGATTCTATTTCCCGCTTCCCGCTCGTTACGGCCTTGCTCTTGTCCCGATGTTCCTGTGTTGCGCCGCATTGCTCTTTTCGAATAGGAGATGGGTCGGCAACGCCGTGGGGGCGTGTGGAGTTCTCGTCTTCCTCCTGTCGTTCAGGCTCGCTGAGACACTGACCTGATTCAACGGGTAGCCGTATCCAGGCCCACCGGAGGTGACAGCGTTGCGTGGATGTGGATGTGGATGAGTCGCCGACATCGCACCTGCTGCGGTGTCGGTAGCTCTAGCCGGCAGAAGCGGGGCTCGTCCGCCGACCCGTTGGAGCGGAGAAGACCCAGTAGCGGTACGCGAAGTAGTTCCACGCGGTCGTGATGACCGTGGCCGAGATTTTTCCCGCCCCCCAGCCCCAACCGGTCAGGTCTACCAGCGCGACAATACCGATTGTGGCCAGCGTGTTGAAGGCAAGGAGAGTCAGGTATTTCGCGAGCGTGCTCGCGTGCGGAGATTCCGAACTGAATGAAAAGGCGCGCTGCATGAAGTAGCTGAAGACGAAGCTCGTGAGGAATGCCGTGCCGGTGGCGAGCCACAGCGGCCAGTCGAACACCTGGAAGAGCAGGGCGAGCAAGCCGAAGTCGATGATAAAACTGGCCCCTCCGACGACGAGATAGCGGAAACCGCTGTGGTCGAAGATGATGCGGATCCACGTTCGCTTTGCCGGGTCTGCGGGTGGAACCGGCGACACAGCGGCTTGCTTCGCTTTAGCGGCCACGGTCGGTCCGGTCGTCCTCGGCCTCGGTGCCCGATCCGCTTCCCGCGTCCAGGAGGCGAACCCTCAGTTCGAGCAACGCGACGTGCTCGGCGAGAGTGCGGGTCTTTTCCTCGAGGCGGGTCAACTCGGAGCTGTGCTGCACACTCACGATGACCAGGAGTATCACGCTGACGAAGAATGCGAGATTGCTCGGAATCTCGACTCCAACGGCGGTAGCAGCGAACTGCAGGGTGTCGGGAAAGATGCTTACGACCAGGGAAACAACGGCAGCAAGGAGCCACCAGACAGCGTGGCGTTCGCGAAAGCGCTGGCGCCGGAGCATTTCAACGACAGCGATCAGAGCGAGCGCCGCTGCCGCGATGACGAAGGCGTGAGTGACTGGATTCATGAAAGTACACCTTGTTCGTGTGCCGGAGCCGTTATCGGAGTGCGGAGGAGGGCGATCAGGAGAGCCATACCGGCCCGGCCCAGGTAGATCGCAGAGGTGAACGGATTCTGCGAAGGCACGCCGCCGGCGCGCGGCCGCATCGATACCGGCACCTGGGCGACCGTGCAGCCACCACGCGATGCGACCACGAGGGATTCGATCGTGTCGCCGAGGTACTCGGCAGGATAGTTGTCAGCAAAGAGTCGGACAGCACGTGGCCCGGCGGCCTTGAATCCGCTCGTGACGTCTGTGAGACGGGTGCGGGCGATCCTGCTGAGCGCGACGGCCAGAACTTTCATCGCCCACTTGCGAGGGCCACCGACCTCGTAGTCACCCTCGCCCGCGAATCGCGCGCCGATCACAATGTCCGCTTTGTCCAACTTCTCGAGCAATTCAGGGACGCTACGGGGGTTGTGTTGCCCATCAGAATCGAGCTGGACGACATTGTCGTACCCATTCGCGATGGCGTATTTGAACCCCAGTCGCATGGCTCCGCCCACACCGAGATTGAATGGCAGCACAAGCACCGTTGCGCCGGCGCGCTCGGCGATAGACGCCGTGGCGTCCGTCGAACCGTCGCTGATGACGAGGCAATGGACACCCGGCAAAGTCTCGAGCACCTCTCGAACAACATCACCGACTGCCTCCTCTTCATTGAATGCGGGCATGACAATGAGTGTCTCTTCCAGGGATGACATGATTACGACTCTACCTAAGTGTCCCCGATGATTCCGTTTCGAGACAGCGGAGCGACGGGAACCTGCGTCGGATCATGGCGAGCCGCCGAGCGAGGGGGCCACCGACATGACATAGAGTATGTCCGAGCTTCCCAGCGGAGACGCGGGTGCGCTGGGGAAGATTTCTTCTCCCCTCAACCGGTGGTGGGCTCGGCGCCCACGACGGAAACGGATCAAGACTCAAGTGACGTCCCAACTGGAAGATGACACGCGAGGGATTCCGGTTTCTCGTCCGACTTTGTCCGACCGACCGCGATTCGCGCGAGGGGCGTGGTCGACCTTTGCCGTGGCCTTCGCCATGCTCTTTACCCTTTCCGCCCTGTGGTCGCTCGCCAGTCCGATCTTCTCCGTCCCCGATGAGAGCGCTCACGCCGTGAAGGCGATTGCGCAGGTGCGTGGTGAACTGACCGGCCACGCGATGGAGGGAGTCCGACACCCGGTCGTCGACCTGCCCACCGGGTATGAATTCAGTCCACAGATCCTTTGTTTTGCGTTCCGCCCTGACCAGTCGGCCAGTTGTGGGGCCGAATTGGGGGAACCTACGGGTACCTCCTGGGCGGCGACCTGGGTCGGAACATACAATCCGATCTACTATTACGCGATCGGCTGGCCGAGCCTGCTCTTCACGGGTAGCGCGGGCATCTATGCCATGCGCCTGATCAGTGCGCTGCTTGCTTCGCTCCTCATCGCCGCGGCCTTCCAGATCTCCGTTTCCGGGCGGCGATCCCGGTGGATGCCCTTGGCGGTTGCCTTCATTGCCGCACCGATGAACCTGTATCTGCTGGGGGCGGTCAACCCGAATGGCATCGAAGTCGCCTCCGCACTGGCCCTGTGGGTTGCGTTGCTGCGGCTCCTGCAGGCCTATGTCCCCGCACGACCCTGGCGGTCTACCGTGCCTCGGTGGTATCTATGGGCCGTTGTCACGGTATCTTCGATCGTGCTGGCCAACGCACGGGCACTCGGGCCGCTCTGGGTCGTGCTCGTGGTCGCCTTCTGCCTGGTCGTGAGTGGCTGGCGACCAGTCAAGGCCTTATTCGTCTCGATCCGCAGCTACTGGTGGCTGGGGGCGATCGCAGTCGGAGGCGTGTTTTCGTTGTGGTGGACGCTCAAGGGTGGGAGCCTCTCCGGTCAGGCGAGCGCTGCCGACGCACCGTACGTCGGCGGAACGTTCCTCCAGGGATTCGCCTACGTGATCCGGACGACCCCCAACTTCCTTCAGCAGGCGATCGGATACTTCGGCTGGCTGGACACCCCCCTGCCGGTATGGTCCTATTGGCCCGCGATCGCCGCTGTCTCGGTTCTCCTTGTGATCGCGTTCACGGCGATGGGCCGGCGCCACGTACTGCTGCTCGCCCTCGTTGCCGCCGCGTCACTCCTGGTGCCCGCGCTCGTCCAGGGCTACAGCGTCTCCCAGACGGGCATCATCTGGCAGGGCCGATACGGGCTATTTCTCTACTTGGGGGTGCTGGTCGTCGCCGGATGGCTCCTCTCGGAGCGGGACGGTCGCCGGGTAGCCTTCCTGTCGACCAGGGTCACCTGGATTGGGTCCGCCCTGATCGCCGCGTTCGGCGTGCTGGCGTTCTTCTTCGTGCTGCAGCGTTATGTGATCGGCGGGGCCCTGCCGATCAGCACGATGTGGAAGAACCCGACCTGGCAGCCGCCGTTCGGCTGGATCGTGCTGTTCGGTCTCTACGGTCTCGTCTCCCTCGCCTTCGTCGTGTTCGTCGGCCGGCTCGGCGCGGCGGCGGCCCGGCGCGACCCCGTCGCCGAGGTTCTGGACGGTGAACCGGACTCCAGCGACGCCCTGCCCGACCTGGCTGTCCGTGCCTGAACCAAGAGTCGCGATCGCCTACGACTGCATCTTCCCGCTGAACACCGGCGGCGGTGAGCGGGTCTACCGGCGCATCGCCGAGCTGCTGCAGGACCGGGGCTGCTCCGTCGAGTACGTGACCCGTGGCCAGTGGGCGGAGGGAGAGGTGCCGCAGGCGCCCTTCCCGATCACCTCGGTGTGGCGCGGCGACATCTACGACCCGGCCGGCACCCGCACGCCGGCGAGTGCCGTGGCCTTCGCCCGTGGCCTCTTCACGCACTTCCGGCGGCACCGGCGCGACTACGACCTCGTCATCGTGAGTGCCCTGCCGGTGCTCAACGTGTTCGCGGTGCGGCTCGCGCTCCTCGGCACCCGCAGTTACCTCGTCACCGACTGGCTCGAAGTGTGGAGCTGGCGGAAATGGCGACGCTACTCCGGCCCGCTCGTCGGCACCGTGGCATCCGCCTTGCAATTCGTGGCGCTGCGTCTCGGCGACCTGCACACCGTCAATAGCCGGTTCACCCGCGCCAAGGTCCAGGCGTACCGCTCAGCGGCCGACCCCGTCGTGCTCGGCCTGGTCGACCTGGTCGACGTCGCCGACCGTGCCGAGCCGGGGGCGCATGCCGCCGGCCCGGTCGAGCGCCCAGCCACCGTGCTCTTCGTCGGCCGCCACATTGCCGACAAGCGCCTGACGGACTTGCCCGCGGCTCTCGTCGTCGCGCGGCGCACCGTGCCGGGAGTGCGCGCGACCATCGTCGGAACCGGCCCGGAGACGTCCAACGTGCGGCGTAGCGTCACCGAATTCGGCCTCGACGACGCCGTCGACTTCCTCGGCCGGGTGAGCGAGACGGAGCTGAGCGCGCACTTCGCCGCGGCGAGCGTGCTTGTGAACCCCTCCGCCAGGGAAGGGTTCGGCCTCGTCGTCGCCGAGGCCGCCGCGAGCGGCACCCCGAGCGTGGTGGTCGCGGGTGAGGACAACGCCGCCGCCGAGCTCGTGCAGGACGGGGTCAACGGCTTTGTGGCCGAGAACGTGGGGGCAGAGGCCCTCGGTGCAGCGATCGTGCGGGCGATCGAGGGCGGGGAACCGCTGCGACGCTCCACCCTCGCGTGGTTCCGGGCCGAACGGGTCCAGAGCGGCCTGAGCGCTTCCGTCGGGGAGATCCTCGAGCGTTACCGCGCGGCCAGGGCCCGCTGAATCGAGGCTTCGGTCTGCCGGGCGGTGCGCTCCCAGGAAAACGTGGCGGCGCGGGCCAGTCCCAGCGCCGACCGGCGGCGCAGTTCGGCAGGGTCGCCCAGAAGCTTCGTGATCGACGCCGCCAGTGTCGGAGCATCGAGGGGAGAGACGTAGACCGCGGCATCGCCGGCGACCTCGTGCAGCACCGGGATGCTCGAACAGACGACCGGGCAGCCCTGCGACATCGCCTCGAGCACGGGCAGCCCGAAGCCTTCGAAGAGGGTGGGGAACACGACCATCGTCGATTCGGCGTAGAGACGGTCGAGCTCGTCCGCTCCCAGCCAGCCGCGCAGCGACACCCAGGAGTCGAGGCAGAGCCGGGCGACGAGCGGGGCGAGGGGGTCGTCGCCGTGGCTGCCGGTGACGACCAGGTGCGGCCGGGCGTCGGCGGGGATGAGCGCGAGCGCCTCCAGCAGCAACGGAAAGTTCTTGTGCGGCATCCGGTTGCCGACGGCGAGCAGCTGCCACGGCAGCCGGGCGACCTCGGCGACAGCCGACTGGTCCTCAGCCGGTTCGCGTGCCGCGGGTTGGGATGCGACGGGTTCGGCTGGGCGGGGCTGGGACGGCTTGCCGGCGAGCGGAACCACGTCGATCCGCGCTTCCGGAACGTGCAGGTAGCGCACGATGTCAACGCGGGAGGCCGTGCTGACCGTCAGCACGCGGCGGGCGCCGCGGGCGGCGACCCGGATCATGGTGCGGAGCACGACCGAATAGGCACCGGGCACGTACTCGGGGTGACGGAAGGGCAACAGGTCGTGCACCGTGAGCAGCACCGGGATGCGCGAGTACACCGGGCCCAGGTTCGCCGGGCAGTGGATCAGGTCGGCGCCGAGGCGTCGGGCGAAGCGGGCGACGCTGAACAGTTCGCCGCGGGCCCAGGCGACCCGGTCCTCACCGCTGATGCCGGAGTCGACGACCTCCCCGGGAAACCAGGAGGTGTCCGTGGCGGCGAGTTCCGTCGAGGCGAGAGCGACGAAGGTCAGGTTCAGATCGGTCGGCCGCAGCCGCGAGTAGAGCTCGCGCACGTAGGACTCCATACCGCCCTTCTTCCCGGTGAAGAAGAGCAGGTCGACGAGGACCAGGCTCACTGGGCAGCCACCGCGAGCCGTTCGGCCACGCGCAACCGCCGCCGCCGGGCGAGTTCGTAGACCACGGCAGAGACCAGCTCGGCGACGAGCAGGCCGAGGAACACGGCAGAGAGGTCGTGCAGGGCCAGCCCGATCGCGGCGAGGGCGAAGGCCATCAGGGAGACGGCTGCGCGCAGCCCGGTGAGCAGGC
The DNA here is from genome assembly GCF_022760445.1 of Cryobacterium zhongshanensis. Lineage (NCBI taxonomy): Bacteria > Bacillati > Actinomycetota > Actinomycetes > Micrococcales > Microbacteriaceae > Cryobacterium > Cryobacterium zhongshanensis. Next base: position 651,943 of record NZ_JALGAR010000002.1, read on the forward strand.
GCGCTTCGCCCATCCGGCGGAGGGCGGCGAAGGGGATGGTGGTCGCGAGCGACGCCGCGCGCCAGCCGCAGGCGAGTACGAGGGGGAGCAGCACCGCGGAGTTCGTCCAGACGCCGCCGAAAATGAGGCCGAGTGCGCCCGTGCGTTCGAGGACGACGAGGACGACGACGGCGGCGAGCACGGCGCCGCCCGAGACGGCGATGTCGAGCCGGGAATGGGCCTTCAACAGTCGGAGGCGCATGAAGTTGAGCGGGATCGCCAGGAGCCCGGAGACCGTGGCGATCGCGGTGAACAGCACTGCGTCGCCGGGGCCGAGCAGGGCCAGGATCATCGTGTTCAAGAGCGGGTAGATCACGCCGGTGATGGCCGTGTCGGCCACGACCCAGCCCATCACGGCCGGATCGGGGCGGCTCGCCCGGTGGGAGACCGGCAGGCACCGCACGATCGTGGCCCCGGCGATGCCGGCCACGAGCGGGATGAGCGCCCACTGCTGGCCCGCGAAGGCAGCGGTGACGCCGCCGAGGGCGCCGAGGCCGACGGCGACGGATGCCCAGATCTCGCGCACATCGAGGCGTTCGGCGACCGAGACACCGCGGCCGACCTCGAGGGCGGCGATCAGGAGCGGAAGTCCGACGCACAGTACGACGGGGTTGGTCGGGTTGACCGCGATCACGAGCGCGGCGAGGAGCGCGAGACCGGCGAGCCAGAGGGGGAAAACGACCCGGCGTTCGGTTGCTGCCGAGCTGAGCCGGGACTCGAGCACGACCGCGAAGGTGAGCTGGCCGGCGAAGGTTGCGACCATGACCGCAACGGCGATGATGCCCTGTTCCGGCCGGCTGAACAGTCGCGAGGAGATCGAGACCGTCGCTGCGGGGATGACGGCGAGGGACACGCCGCCGAGCAGGGTGATCAGGCTCATCGTGGCCTGGCGCAGTCTCACGGGGGAGGGCAGGTCTGCGGTCATCGGGTCACCGCCGTGAACGTGCGGTTGCGGTCGAGGGTATGCCCGAGCATGCCTTCCAGGCGGCCGAGGAAGACCCACCACCCGTCGGTGGCCTCGTTCGTGCTGTGATTGCGCAACCCGAAGAACAAGCCTCCGCCGAGGAAGGCGAACCGCCACCACAGCGGGTACCGCCATCGGGTGACGAGCCTGCCCAGGCCGCGGCCGTAGCCGCGCAGCTTTCGTCGGCGCTCGGCATTCGTCAGGCCGCTCGGGTCGGCGATTCCGCCGACGAAGAGGGTATCCGGCTGCCAGGCGAAGTCGATGTCTGGTTCGGCGCGCAGGAGTGTGAGCAGCAGGTCGGTGGCCTCGCCTGCCTGCCAGGGCGTTGGCGCCCCGGTGCCGATCTCGGGATCGAACCCGCCCAGCGCATCGAACACGTCACGGCGGATCAGGATTCCCATCTCGATCACCGTCCACACGGTGCGCTGGTCGAGCGCGGTGCCTGAGGCGGGCAGCACGAATTTCGGGCCGTTCTCGTCGACGACGGTGAGGGCGCCGGCCCGCAGCTCGTTCGGGAGGCGGCGGAGCCGGTCGAGTGTGGCCGGCGGAAACCACGTGGTGTCATTGGGGAAATTGAGGAGCCGGCCCGGGTCGTCCGGCAGGGCGGCGACGCCCGCGTTGCGGCCACGTGAGGCGCCAGGGGGCGACGTGGCGACCGAAATGCGGAAGGTCGAGGAGTCGAACTCCGCCGCGAGGGCCTGCACCTCCGGGAGGTTGCGTTGGGCGACGACGACGAGGGCGTCATCGGTTTTCATCTGGTCAGCGAGGGAATCGAAGAGTCGTCGCAGGCTCTCGACACGGCCAAGCGTTGACACCACGAGTCCAAGGTTCACAAAGCACAGTCTGTACGATAAAAGAGCCGCACCAACAATGACGGGACCTGTTTCACGCATGCCACTCACCGAGACCCTCGAACTTTCGATCCTGATGCCGTGCCTCAACGAAGCCGAGACCCTCGCGGTGTGCATCGACAAGGCACAGGCCTATCTGGAGCGAAGCGGGATCTGCGGTGAGGTGCTCATCGCCGACAACGGCAGCACCGACGGGTCCCAAGAGATCGCCGCGGCGCACGGCGCACGCGTCGTCGCCGTCGCGGACAAGGGGTACGGCAGCGCCCTGATCGGTGGAATCGCGGCGGCCCAGGGCACGTACGTGATCATGGGCGACGCCGACGACAGTTACGACTTCAGCGATCTCGACGGGTTCATGGAACGGCTCCGGGCCGGCGACGAACTCGTGATGGGCAACCGCTTCCTCGGCGGGATCGAACCGGGCGCGATGCCCCCGCTGCACAAATACCTCGGCAACCCGGTGTTGTCCTGGATCGGACGGGTGCTCTTCCGCTCGCCGATCAAGGACTTCCACTGCGGCCTGCGCGGCTTCAACCGCCGCTCGATGCTCGCGCTGCACTTGCAGACGACCGGCATGGAGTTCGCGAGCGAGATGGTCGTGAAGTCGACCCTCGGCGGCTCCCGGGTCAGCGAAGTCCCGACCACCCTCAGCAAGGACGGGCGCAGCCGCCCACCGCACCTCCGCAGCTGGCACGACGGCTGGCGCCACCTCCGGTTCCTGCTGATTTTCAGCCCGCGTTGGTTGTTCCTGATCCCCGGGACCCTTGCATTCGGAATCGGAATGATCGGGTCGGTGCTCCTCAGCGCGGGGCCGATCGTCGTCGGGCCCGTTGGGTTCTATTCCTCGAGCCAGATCTATCTCGCGGCTCTCGCCGTCGTCGGCTACCAGGCCGTGCTGTTCGCCATTCTTACCAAGATCTACGCCCAACACGAGGGCTTCCAGATTCCCCGAAGCCGCAACTTCGATCGCCTGCAGAAGAAGATCAGCCTCGAGAGTGGCGCCATCATCGGTGCGCTCCTGTTCATCCTCGGCCTCGGCATCGCGATCGCCCAGCTCGCCGGCTGGGCCGCGAGCGGCTACGGCGCACTCGAGGCGGATGCGGCGATCCGTGGCGCCGTCCTCGCTGCGCTCCTGATGATGCTCGGCGCGCAGACGGTGATGGCCGGGCTGTTCCTCGGTGTGCTGTCGGTCGGCCTGAAGCGCGTCTAGCCGTGCCCCTTTCGGTCTCCGTGGCGCTCTGCACCCACAATGGTGCTGCTTTCGTCACCGAACAGCTGCTCAGCATCCTGAACCAGTCGCGGCCGCCCGCCGAGATCGTGGTCTCCGACGACAACTCCACGGACGACACCCTCGACGTCATCGACCGGGTCTGGTCCGCCTGGCGGGCCGACCACCCGGCCGTCACCGTCGCGGTGCGGATTCTGCGGAACCCGGTCGCCCTCGGCGTGACCGCCAACTTCGAGCAGGCGATCGCGGCCTGCACGGGCGACCTGATCGCGCTGAGCGACCAGGACGACGTCTGGCACGCCGACCGGCTCGCGAAGATCGCCGCGGTGTTCGAGCGCAGGCCCCAGCTGGCGCTGCTGCACACGGATGCCCGGCTCGTGGACTCGGACGGGCATCCGCTGGGCGTCACCCTGCTCAACACCCTCAGGGTCTCGTCGGCGGACCGGTACGCCGTGCATTCCGGGTCCGCCATCGACGCGCTGCTGCGCCGGAACATCGTGACCGGGGCGACCCTCGTGCTGCGCCGCGACCTGGCGGCCCGGGCGCGGCCGTTCCCGGCGGAGTGGGTGCACGACGAATGGCTCGCGATCGTCGCCGCGGCGACGGGCACGGTCGACCTGCTCGAGGAGCCCCTCGTGGACTACCGCCAGCACGACGGCAACCAGATCGGGGCGTCCTCGCTGGACGCCGCGGGTCGGCTCGGCCGCCTGACCGCGCCGCGGACCGCCCGCAACGCCCGGCTGCTCGCCCGTGCCCGGGTTCTGCAGGAGCGCTCGGTGGCCCTCCGCCCGCGGCCGTCCGCGGACGTGCTGGGACGGATCAACGCGAAGCTCGCCCACGAGCGGATGCGCAGCGGGCTGCCGGCCTCGCGGCTGCGCCGCCTGCCCCCGGTGTTCCGGGCCTGGAGTGCCGGCGATTACTCCCGCTTCGGCCTCGGCCTGCCCGACGTGCTCCGGGACCTCACCCAGCCCGTCTAGTTGCGCGTCGACGGCTCACGCGGGGTAGTCGACCTCGTCGTCGGTCTCGGGTGGGCGGGGCTTGGGTTGCAGGGAGCTCCGCCAGCTCTTGCCCTGCGCGGCCGCGAGGGCGCAGATCAGGAGCAGCAGCCACCCGGCCTCTGCGAGCACGGTGCTCTCCGCGAGGCTCGTGACGATCAGCACCACGAGGATGAGCGGCGCCCACGCGTAGACGAGGGTGCGCTTGTTGGAGGCGAGCACCCAGGATCGCCAGAAGGCGAGCACGACGAGGATCAGGAAGCTCAGGAAGCCGATCAGGCCGACCTGGAAGTACACGTCGAGGAAGGCGTTGAGCCCGGTCTCGTAGTGGCGGTGGGTGCTGAAGTCGAGCCAGCCGTACGGGGTCGCCGTGCCCGGCCAGAGGCCGGACCAGCCCCAGCCCTCGAGCGGGTGCAGGCCCACGAGGCGCCACATCTCCCGCCACAGGGTGGCGCGCACGCCGAATTCGCTGCGCGCGTTGAGCGCTTCGACGATCGCCCCGCGGGTGAGGAAGGCGACGACCCCGGCGGCGACGGTCAGTCCCAGCAGGGCGAACTGCAGCAGCCTGCGACGCGGCTGCGGCGTGTTGCGCAGCCAGGTCAGGGCGAGTCCGGCGAGGCCGACGAAGACCGCGACGACGAAGATGACCGGTGACCCGGTGAGCAGGAGGCAGGCGGTCGCCCCGATCAGCGAGACGATCCCCACTCCGCGCCGCACCGACCGGGTCCGTAGCTCGATGACGAACGTGACACCCGCAACGAGAGCCGCGAAGCCGAGCGCGTTGCGGGAGCCGAAGATGCCCTGGATCGGGCCGAGTTCGTCGAGGTGCCCCTGGATGTCGAGGAACCGGATCGGTGCGTCGAGCAGCAGGCCGGCGACGATTTCGAGGGCGAGGGAGGTCGCGAGCAGCACCCGGAGCACGTCCCCGGTCGCCCGCACGATCTGGATCATGGTGCGCGCGAGCACGATGTAGAGCGCGAGGAACGCGAAGGCGAGCTGGTAGATCAGTCCGATCGCCGTCGCGAACGGGTACCCGGTCCAGAGCAGGGACAGCGCGCACCAGCCGAGGAACACCAGGATCGAGATCGGCAGCAGGCCGTGCCACTCGATCTGTCTCCTCCGGGCGACGAGGGAGAACGCGGCGAGCACGACGAGCCCGGCGAGCACGCCGATCAGGCCCGGCCAGCCGATCAGCCCGCGCAGGAAGACCGCACCGAACGCCGTTGCGATCGACGCCTGGGTCAGGGCCGTGGCGAAGGGCGGGCCCCGGAAGAGCCGCATGAGTGCCCTCGGCAGTTCGGGGGAGTGCGCGCGGGAGTTCATGGGCTTCCTAGGGTACCCGCCGGCATCCGTTCGGCCCGGTCCCGTCGGTCGTCGACGGCCAAGCGGATGTCTACGGCATCGGCCGGTTGAGGACCTGCTGCCGCTTCGTCGTGACGCTGACGAGCACGAGGAGCACCCACCCGTATTCGATGAGCAGCCGGCTCTCGGCGACGCTCTGCGCGATGAGCGCGGCCATCAGGAGCAGCGGGAGCAGGGCGGAGACGGTGTACGGGGCGGTGTCGGAGACGCTCGTGCGCGGGCGGTCGACGGCGAGGAACCAGGACCGCCAGAGGGCCCCTGCGACGATGGTGAGGAAGGCGAGGAGACCGATCACCCCGACCTGGAGCCAGACGTCGAGCCAGGCGTTGTGCGCCTGGAGGTAGACGACGCCCTTGCGGCTCGCGAGGCCGGCGAACGGTTCGGCCCACGGCACCCAGTAGCTGACCCACCCCCAGCCGAATGCGGGGCGCTGCACGGCGAGGTCGGTGACGCTCGCCCAGATGTCGAGGCGGCCGGTGAGGTCCTCGCTCTTTCCGAAGAGGCTGAGCAGCCACGGCGACAGGGTCGCCACGGCGACACCGCACGCGACGATGAGGCCGGCGGCGGCGAGATAGACCGGGCGGCGCCGCTGCGGGCCGCGGCGGCGGGTCCAGAGCGCGAAGAGCAGCACGATCGCGACGAAACCGGCGGCGAGGGTCACCGTGGCCGAGCGGGTGAGCACCAGCACGACCGCGGCGGCGGCGAGCCAGGCGATGCCCCAGCCGCGCCGAACAGAGCGGGCCGCGAGCTGCACGGCGAAGACGATGACCGCGAGCAGCGCGACGAAGCCGAGCAGGTTGCGGTTGGCGACGATGCCCTCGATCGGGCCACCGTGAAAGAGCAGTCCGCGGGACCAGTAGAACGCGTCCGGGATCTTCTCGCCAGGGTAGGACACCCAGAGCGGGAGCACGGGTTGCCGCACGAAGGCGCCGACGATCACCTCGAAGAGCAGCGAGAGGGCGATGACCCAGCGGAGCGCAGCGGCCAGGGTGCGGAGCAGTTCGGCCCAGCTGAGCACGAGGGCCAGGAAGAGCGCCGCGATCGTCGTGGCCCAGAGCACGGCGACGCCGATGGCCGAGGCGCCCGGGTAGAACGACCAGGCGATGGACAGCGTCGTGATGACGAGGAAGACGCCGATCGAGCGCGGGAACTTGGCCCACACCCAGTCCGGCTTCAGGCGGGCGAGCAATACGACGCTGCCGACGAAGACGACGAGCGCGATGGCGCCGAAGCCCCACCAGCCGAGCAGGTTGCGCCAGAATTGACCGGCGAGGGCCGTGAAGAACACGAGCGTCGCAAAGGACCGGACGACGAGACGGCTCTGCACGGCGGGCATGAGTCCTAGAGTACTGCCGGGGTTCCCTCCCGGTTGCTGCCGGGTGTCGGGCCATCCAGACAAATTTATACCCATGGGGGTATAGTTCAGCCATGAAGATTCTTATTGTGGGCGGAGTGGCCGGCGGCATGTCGGCCGCGACGCGGATGCGCAGGCTCGACGAAGCGGCAGAAATCATCGTATTCGAGCGGGGGCACTACGTGTCCTTCGCGAACTGCGGGCTGCCCTACTATGTGGGCGGACTGATCGAAGACCGGTCGGCGCTGCTGCTGCAGACGCCGGAGTCGCTCGCGAGTCGCTTCCGGCTCGACGTGCGAATCGACCACGAGGTCACCGGCATCGACCGCGCGGCCCGGACGGTCAGCGTGCGCGACACGGTCACGGGGCGGATCAGCACCGAAGGCTACGACCGGCTGGTTCTCGCGGCCGGGGCGACCACACGCAGTGTGCTTCCTGCCGGGTCCGACGTGCCGCTGTACACCCTGCGCACGGTCGACGACGTCGACCGGATCACCGCGCTGCTCACGGAGGCGGCCGGGCCGGGCGGTACGGTCGAGGTCTCCGCCGTCGTGATCGGCGCCGGCTTCATCGGCCTCGAAGCCGTGGAGAACCTCGTCCGTCGCGGCGTGCACGTCACGGCCGTCGAATTCGCCGGCCAGGTGCTCGGGCCGCTCGACCCCGAGATGGCGGCCCCGGTCGCCGCGGTGCTGAAGGCGCACGGCGTTGACGTGCGGGTGGACACCTCGGTGCGGAGCGCATCCGCCGGTCGCGTGACGCTCAGCGACGGAACGGATGTGGCGGCGGACCTGATCATCGAGGCGACCGGAGTGCTCCCAGACACCTCTCTCGCCGCCGCGGCCGGTCTGCGGATCGGCGAGAGCGGCGCGATCTGGGTGGACGACACCCAGCGGACGAGCGACCCGCTGATCTACGCCGTCGGCGACGGCGCCGAGAAGGTCGACGCGATCAGTGGTGGGCCGACCCGGATCGCGATGGCCGGGCTCGCGAACCGGCACGGCCGCGCCGCCGCGGACAGCATCGCCGACAGCGCCGGCGACAGCCTTGCCGGCGCGCCCGGGGTCGCCGTCGCCGCGGAGCCCGCCTTCGGCGTCGCGATCGTCGGCGTCTTCGGGACGACCGTGGCCATGGTCGGCTGGAGCGAACGCCGCCTGCTGGCCACCGGCCGGGCGCACCGGGTCGTGCACACCCACCCGAGCGACCACGCCGGCTACTACCCGGGGGCCGAGCCGATGTCGGTCAAGCTGCTCGTCGATGCCGCGACGGACGCGATCCTCGGTGCCCAAATCGTGGGCGGTCACGGGGTCGACAAGCGGATCGACGTGATCGCGACGGCGATGGCCGGCGGCCTGACGGCATCCGCTCTCAGTCGGCTCGAGCTCGCCTATGCGCCGCAGTACGGTTCGGCGAAGGACCCGATCAACCAGCTCGGGTACGTCGCGGACAACCTCGCGGCCGGTACCACGCGCAGCCTGCAGTGGCACGAACTGCCGGCGGCGCTCGCCGCGGGCGAGACCTTGGTCGACGTGCGCACGGCGGGGGAGTTCGCCGCCGGGAGCATCCCCGGGGCCGTCAACGTGCCGCTCGACGAGCTGCGCGACCGGTTCGGCGAGCTGCCGGCCGGGTCTCTCGTGGTGCACTGCCAGGTCGGGCAGCGCGGTCACACCGCGGCGCGGCTGCTCAGCCAGCTCGGCCGTGAGGTGCGTAACCTCGACGGAGGCTACAAAACCTGGGCAGCGGGGGCCGCAGCGCTCGCCGCATCGCCGCGCGCCGCGGTTGCTTCGGCTTCTTCGGCCGCTTCTGTTCTCCCCGTTTCTCCCGCTGCTCCTGCTCTCCCCACCGAAAGGATCGTCGCATGAAGGAAATCACCGTCACGGAACTCGCCGCGCTCGACCACCCCGCCGTCGTCGACGTGCGCGAACAGGCCGAGTACGACTCCGTCCACGCCGAGGGAGTGCAGTTGATCCCGCTCGGTGAGCTCGTGCAGCGCCTCGACGAGGTGCCACACACGGGACCCGTCTACGTGGTCTGCCACCTCGGCGGGCGCAGCGCCCAGGCGACCGGCTTCCTCGCGGCGCAGGGCATCGACGCGATCAACGTCGTCGGCGGCATGGACGCGTGGCAGCGCGCCGGGCTGCCCGTTTCCGGAAAGGCTTGAGATGACCACTGAAACTGTCGCCGTAGCGGATGCCGCTGTATCGGCTGGCGCTGTGCAGGGGGCCGCGCACGCCGCGAACCAGAAGAAGATCCTGAACCGGTTGCGCCGGGCACAGGGCCAGCTCGGCGCGGTGATCGCAGCCGTCGAGTCCGGCGGCAGCTGCAAGGACGTCGTGACCCAGCTCGCCGCGGTGTCGAGCGCCCTCGACAAGGCGGGCTTCGTGATCGTGTCGACCGCGATGCGCGACTGCATCGACAACCCGGACACTCCCAACGCGCTCACGGTCGACGAGCTCGAGAAGCTCTTCCTCACCCTCGCCTGACCCCTCGCGCCCGCCCCGGACCACCGGTCAGGGGCGGGGCGGGGCGTCAGCGGCGGGTGAGGTGGGTGACCGTGAAGCCGCCGGGGGCGACGGTGACGGATGCCCGCGCCGGGTTCCCGCGCTCATCCGCGTGGGCGACGGGCCGGCCCGCGGCGTCGTACGCGGCCTGTTCCAGCCGGAACCCGCGCGGCACGAGCACGGGCCGCACGCTGGACTCCCGTGCGGCGCTCACGTACAGCGTCGAATCGCCGGCCGCTCCGGTCACCGTGACCGTCGACACGAGCGGCTGCAGCAGCATCGCGTCGATCGCCGCCGCCCCGCTCGACGTGCCCGTGACCGCGGTGGCCCCGGCCGGTAGCGTGCGGGACAGTGAGAGCGGAATCAGGCGGCCGGGGGCATCCGTGAGTCCCTGCGCCCCTGCGCCACCGTTCGCCGTGCTGCCGAGCGCCGTCCGGGCGGATGCCCAGCTCGTGGTCCCTGAGCGGCCTTCGGTCTGGTTCACGATCGGGTAGACGTTGCGGGCCTGGTCGCTCGCCGGGACCGGGACGCTGAGCGACCCGCCCTTCGTGAGGCTCACGAATGCACCGCCGGAGAGGTTGGCCTCGCCGGTCCACGCCGATGCGGGCGTGACGACCGAGCCGCCGGTGATCATGCCGGACTCGGCTTCGACGACGCTGAGTCCTGCGGTTGCGACGGTCTTCTCGATTCCGAGCGCCTTGGCCCGCAGCGCGGGATTCGCGTCGAGGGTGAGCATCGTCAGCAGGGTGTGGATCGTGGATTCGGCGCCCGAGTTCGGGTTGACCCGGCCGTCGCGCTCGATGCCGTCGATCGCGGTGCCCGTCGCCGGGTTGTATGCCGGGAGGCCGCTGCGGTTGGCGCCGAAGAACCAGCCGGCGTAGATCGCGGCGACGTCGAGCAGGCCGGGCGCGTTCGCGGCCTTCGCGGTCGCGACGAGGCCTTCGACCCGGGAGTCGACGCCGTAGGCGATCTGCGCCTCGCCGGGGGTCGGGCTCCACGCGTTGTCCGCCCCGCCAGCGGCGAGGAGCTGCGGGGTGAACTGGGCGGAGTCGGCGACGGCGGCTTTCAGCAGGTCGGGCCGGCCGAGCACGGTCGAGGCCGTCGCGACGGCGGCAGGAGCCAGGCCGCCCCAGGCGTGCCAGAGCGACTGCGACTTGTTCCACGGGAGAATCGCGCCGAACGGCCACTGGGTGACCGAACCGGAGGACATCGCTGCGACGCCCTCGGTCAGCCGGGTGAGCGCGGTGCGCACCACGGTGTCGCCGGGGTCGGCCGCGCTGAAGGCGGCGAGGCCGAGAGCGGCCTCTGCCGAGGCATCCGCCCCGCCCGCCACGAGCCAGGCCGGGACCTTCACGCCGTCGGCGACGTCGAAGGTGCCGTAGCGGGCGAGGGACTGCCGGTTGAGCGCGTCGAGGCTGAGGTGCAGCCGGTCCTGGAGGAAGGCGGCGAAGGCGGGGTCTGCGCCGGCGCCGGATCCCGCGAAGGCCGCGTAGCCCTCGCCGAGGGCCCACAGGGTGCGGGCGACCCAGTACGACTCCGCCGAGTCGCTCGGGTCCGGCAGCTCCTTGGGCGTTGCGCTCGGGGTCAGCGTGCCGTCGGCCTGCTGCCAGAGCACGACGTTGCCGGCGTTCGGGCCGGTCGCGGTCTGCAGATAGGTCAGGGCGCGCAGGGTCTGCACGGCGTGGTCCCGGCTCGCCGCGTCGCCGGTGAGCTTCCAGTGCCGCAGGTAGACGACGGCGGTGCGTGCGATGTCGTCGGCGTTGTATGCGCCCTGGGTCCAGTGGCCGGTGGCGGCATCGAGGGAGCCGCCGCCGATGCGGGTGTAGCTGCCGTCGGCGTTGCGGTTGGCGTAGGTCCAGGGGGCCAGCGCCGTCGGCTGCTCGGCGAGGCGCCAGGTCGTGTGCTCAGCGGTCTGCGCGAGGGGAACCGCGTCGAGCAGGACGTTCAGGTGCGCGAGGTTCGTGAGCGGCTGGCCGGCGGCGGCAGCGGTTGCGGTGTCTGCTGCAGCGGATGCGGCGGGCCGGCCGGGCTGCGCTGCCGCGGCTCCCGCACCCGCTCCCCACAGGAGCAGGGCGACCGCGCTCGCCAGGGCGACGGAGCCCAGCGCGGATCGGCCCCGGGCGGATCGAAGCGGGGTGGGACGGAAACGAACGGCATTGTGCGTCATGGGTGACTCTCCTTCGAGTACTGAACCGGTTCAGCACTCCCCACTAAACCGGTTAAGGTCGGGACTGTCAAGGACGGCCGTCGCCGGGCATCCGTGGTGGCCTTGATAGTTTGGACTCAACCGAGTCGTACGAGACGTACAGGAGCAGTCATGTTTGTGGGCATCAGCAATACACCGCGCGACTATGCGTGGGGCTCGACGACCGCGATCGCGGGACTGCTCGGCACGACTCCCTCCGGCAAGCCTGAGGCCGAACTCTGGCTCGGGGCGCACCCGGGGTCGCCCTCCGTGATCACCGACCCCTCGCGCACGGGCGGGGCGGGAAACCTCGTCGACTGGATCCTCGCGGACCCCGCCCGGGCGCTCGGCTCAGCGCTCGTGGCGGAGGAGAGCGACGCGGGGTCGGTGCCGCCTCGGCTGCCGTTCCTGCTCAAGGTCCTCGCCGCAGCGAGCCCGCTCTCGCTGCAGGCGCACCCGACGAGTGAGCGCGCGCGCACCGGCTTCGCCCTGGAGAACGCCGCGGGCATCCCCCTCGACGCCTTCGACCGCAACTACCGCGATCAGTTCCACAAGCCCGAGATCATCTTCGCGCTGAGCGAGACCTTCGAAGCGCTCTGCGGCTTCCGCGAGCTCGGAGAGGTGCGGCGCATCGTGGGGGAGCTCCGCGCCCTCGACGCCGCGTCGGAGAACCCGCAGCCCGGCGCCCTCGACGCACTCGAGAGCCGGTTGCTCGGCGACAGCGGCCTCCGCGACACCGTCGACTGGCTGCTGCGCGACGGCCGCGGCGGCGACACCGGGGAAGTGGCCTGGCTCGTCGAGCGCGTGGTCGGCCTCGCGCAGGACGCCGTCTACCTCGCGGAGGGCGGCGCCGCGATCCGGTTCCCGCTCGAACTCGCGACCGTGCGCGACCTCGCCCTGGCCTACCCGGGCGACCCCGGTATCGTGATCTCCCTGCTGACCAACCGGGTGTCGCTCAAGCGCGGCGAGGTGCTCTACCTGCCGGCGGGCAACATCCACGCCTACCTGCTCGGGCTCGGCATCGAGCTGATGGCGGCCTCGGATAACGTGCTCCGCGGCGGCCTCACCCCCAAGCACATCGATGTCGACGAGCTGCTCGACGTGCTCGAGTTCTCCCCGGTCCCGGTACCCTACCTGGCCCCGATCGTGCACACGCCCGGCGTCTCCGAGTACCGACCCGATGTCGCCGACTTCGCGCTCGTGCACATCGAGGCCTCTGCGGCGGATGCTGCCGCAGGCGCTGCAGATGCCGCCGCCGGTGTCCCGATGCGCCAGTTCACGCTCACGGGACCGGGAATCGCGCTCTGCACGGCCGGAGGCTTTCTCGTGGCCGGTGCGACGGCATCCGTCACCCTGAAGCGCGGCGAATCGGTCTACATCACCCCGGACGAGGGCACTCTCACCTTCGCGGGCGCCGGAGACGTCTTCCTCGCCACCACCCCCTAGTACCTGGACCCCCTGACCTTCTGGTCGACCTGGTCGACGCGAGGGGCCGCGAGGTCAGCCGGCGCGGCGGGCCCCGAAGGTGCGCCGGTACGCGGTCGGGGTGGTCTGCAGCACCTTGAGGAAGTGGTGCCGCATCACGGCGGCGCCGCCGAACCCGGTGTCGCCGGCGATCTCCTCGAGGCTGCGCGAACTCTCCTCGAGCAGCTGCTGCGCCCGCAGCAGGCGCTGCCGGTTGAGCCAGGCCGTCGGCGTCGTGCCGAGTTCGGCGCGGAAGCGCCGGGCGAAGGTGCGCGGCGACATCAGCGAGCGCCGGGCGAGCTCCTCGACGGGCAGTTCGCGGTCGAGGTTCTCGAGCATCCACGCGGTCACGCTCGCGAACGAGTCGCTGTCGAGGTCGACGACCGGCGCCTCGATGAACTGACACTGGCCGCCGTCGCGCTGGGGCGGCACGACCATCCGCCTCGCGATGTTGTTGGCGACGGATGCCCCGAGCACCTTCCGCACGATGTGCAGGCACGCGTCGATGCCGGCCGCGGTCCCGGCTCCCGTCACCACCCGGCGGTCCTCGACGAAGAGCACGTCGGGGTCGACGCGGGTCTCCGGGAATGCCTGCGCGAGCGCATCCGTGTACATCCAGTGCGTCGTGCTGCGGCGGCCGTCGAGGATGCCCGCCTCGCCGAGCACGAACGCACCGCTGCAGACGCTCAACACCCAGGCGCCCCTGGCCTCGGCGTCGCGCACGGCCTGGAGTATGGCGGGATGCACCGGCGTCCCCTTGTCGTATGCCGGAATCGCGACCAGGTCGGCGTCTGCCGCCGCGGAGAGGTCTTCGGTGACGATGATGTCGAAGCCGAGCTTGGTGCGGATCGGCCCCGGCTCGGCGGCCGTGACGTGGAAGTCGAAGACGGGACCGCCGGTGTCGCTCCTGTCGATGCCGAAGACCTCGCAGATCACGCCGAACTCGAACGGCGCCATGTCGGGCAGGGCGATGCAGACGACCTTGTTGAGCGCGGCGGGGGCTGGCGCGGCGAGCATGAAAACCTCCGGAAATAGCGTTGGCAGGAAATAGTCGAACACTGGCAAGGCTGCCACTCGCGGCAGGATATCGCAATGCCTAGAGTTCCTGCCATGATGACATTCCTGGTGGTTCTTCTCGCTCTTCTCACGCTCTGGAGCACCGTCGCGACGTTCAGCACGGTGACCCGCGACGGCTACGGCGACCCGCAGATCGCCCGGCGCGCCCACGGCCCCGACGACGACTGGCCCTGACCCGCGCGCCCTTTCCGCCGCTTCGCGCCTGGCACGCCTGGCGCGAAGCGGCGCACCGGGCGCGCAGCGCCGGAAACGGCCCGAACGCTAGGCTTGCAGCACCGGCATCGCTTGGTTGCCGAGTGATCTTGCGAGGGTACACATGGCGTGGCTTGTCACCGGCGGAGCCGGCTATATCGGATCCCACATCGTCCGCGCATTCCTCGCCGAGGGCATCGACGTCGTCGTGATCGACGACCTCTCGAGCGGCCACGCCGAATTCGTCCCCGAGTCCGTGCCCTTCGTGCACGGCGACCTGCTCGACGGCCCCCTGCTCGCCCGCACCTTCGCCGAGTATCCGATCACGGGCGTCGTGCACGTCGCGGGCTTCAAATACGCCGGCGTCTCGGTGCAGCGCCCGCTGCACACCTATGAGCAGAACGTCACGGCCATGGCCACCCTGCTCGCGGCGATGCAGGATGCGGGCGTGTCGCGGATGGTGTTCTCCTCGAGCGCGGCCGTCTACGGCACCCCGACGACCTCGCTCGTCACCGAGGAGACCCCGAAGAACCCGGAGTCCCCGTATGGCGAGACCAAGCTCATTGGCGAGTGGCTGCTCCGCGACCAGGCGGTCGCCGCCGGACTGGGCTACACCGCGCTCCGTTACTTCAACGTCGTCGGCTCCGGCGCCCGGGAACTCCGCGACACGAGCCCGCACAACCTGTTCCCGATCATCTTCGACGCCCTCCTCGACGGCCGCACCCCGCGGATCAACGGCAACGACTACGCGACCCCCGACGGGACCTGCGTGCGCGACTACATCCACGTGGCCGACCTCGCAGTCTCGCACGTCGCGGCCGCGCGCCTCCTCGACGCCGGCACGGCGATCGAACCCGTCTACAACCTCGGCAGCGGCGACGGCGTCTCCGTCGGCGAGATCATGGCGACGGTCGCCCGGGTGACCGGCATCGACTTCACGCCCGACATCGGTCCGCGCCGGGCCGGCGACCCCGACCGTATCGTCACGAGCGGCGCGCTCGCAGCCAGGGACCTGGACTGGAAAATGCGGCACAGCCTCGAAGAGATGGTGCGCAGCGCCTGGGAGTCGCGGCAGGCGGCATCCGTTTCCTAGGCCCAGTGGGGCGGTTGCGTCAAGACCCCGGCAAGGTCACATTTTCTGACTTTGGGCGAGTCGAAACTCTCGAGCCGACATTGAGGGTTTATTATCGGCGACTTGACGTGGGGGAATTACACGGCTGTAATTAGTGCGGACGAGTTATTTGGGCACGTATTGCAAGGGGTGGGAGACGATATGCCGCAAGCCGAGTATCGTTCCGGAGTTCCCGAGGACTGGTTCGTCGATCCCGTTCGCTTGGGCATTCCCGGAATTCGCAAAGACAGCACCGGACACACCCTTCCTGACGAAGGCGACGCCCTCGCCTGGCAGGCGGATTCACTCTGCGCCCAGACAGACCCCGAGGCCTTCTTCCCCGAAAAGGGCGGCTCCACCCGGGATGCGAAGAAGATCTGCACCTCGTGCGAGGTGCGCACCCAGTGCCTGCAGTACGCGCTCGCCAACGATGAGCGCTTCGGCATCTGGGGCGGTCTCTCCGAGCGCGAGCGGCGCAAACTGCGCAAGCGCGCCAGCTGACCGTCGTTCCGACGCGGATCGCACTCGTGAATCGGGGCGTGCATATCGGGCACGCCCATCCAGGGGCCCCCGCTCCGGGGCGATGCAACCTAGGCTTGGCTTGATATGCATGCACGAGTCACAGCCATCCTTGTCGCCCGCAACGGCGCGAAACACCTTGAGCGCACTCTCGAGGCTCTGAGCCGGCAAACCCGCCAACCGGATGTCGTCATCACCGTCGACTGCGGATCCAGCGATGCGACGGCCCAGCTCCTCGCCGCGCACGGTCCGACGCACTTCATCTCCGCCGACTCCGACCTGACCTTCGGGCAGGCCATCGCTGCCGCCGTGCGCGTCATGGCGCCGCCGGAATCCGACAGCGAGATGCTCTGGCTGCTCGCCCAGGACAGCGCCCCCGAACCCCCAGCTCTCGAAGCGCTGCTCGGCGAACTCGAGATCGCGCCCTCCGTCGCCGTCGCCGGACCCAAGATCATGGACTGGCGCGCCCACGACTACATCCACGACGTCGGCCTGTCGATGACGCCCGGTGGGGCGACCGTCACCCTCGTCGAGAGCGAACTCGACCAGGGCCAGCACGACGGCATGAGCGACGTGCTCGCCGTCGACGCCGGTGGGATGCTCGTGCGTCACACCGTCTGGAACCAGCTCGGCGGCTTCGACCCCGGCCTGCCGTCCGCGGACGACGCCCTCGATTTCTGCGTGCGCGTGCGCCTCTCCGGCCGCCGGGTCTCCGTCGTCGCCGCGGCGCGCGCCGCCTCGGCAGGCGACGGCGTCGCCGGGCTCAGCGGGTCATCCCGCGGCCGGGCCCGCCGCAAGCGGCTCCGCGTGGCCAGGGCCGCGCAGCTGCACCGGCGCCTCGTCTACTCAGCCGGGTGGCTGATCCCGCTGCACTGGATCGCGCTCGTGCCCTTCGCGTTCTTCCGCTCCATCGGAGCGCTGCTGCAGAAGGAGCCCGGCTCGATCCCCGGCGAGTTCTCCGCCGCCTTCCGCACCGCGTTCAGCGGCTCCCGGGTGCGCAACGCCCGCCGTCGACTCGCCGAGACCCGCACGCTCGGCTGGGGGTCGATCGCGTCGCTGCGCCTGACCACGGCCGAGGTGCGCCGCAGGCACGCGCTCAAGCGCGAGGCCGTCCTCGTCGGCATCGGCGCGGACCGGCCGGAGATCCGCTTCTTCGCGAGCGGCGGGGCCTGGACCGTGCTCGCTGCGGCGCTCGTCGGAATAATCATGTTCTCCGCCCTCCTCGGCGCGCAGAACCTCGGCGGCGGGGCACTGCTGCCCCTGTCGAGCACCCCGGCCGGGCTCTGGGCGAGCGTCGGCTACGGATGGCGCGACCTCGGCCTCGGCTTCGTCGGCGCCGCCGATCCCTTCGCCGCCGTGCTCGCCGTGCTCGGCTCACTCACGTTCTGGGCCCCCTCATACTCACTCGTGCTGCTCTACTTCGTCGCCATGCCGCTCGCCGCGCTCGGCGCCTGGCTCGCGGCGACCCGCCTGACCGACCGCGGGTACCTCCGCTTCACCGCCGCGGCCCTCTGGGTGCTCGCCCCGACCTTCCTCACCGCGTTCTCCGCCGGCCGCCCGGCCGCGATCCTCGCGCACCTGCTGCTGCCCTGGTTGTTCTTCGCCGGCTACTCCGCCGGCCGGTCGTGGTCCGCGTCCGCGACGGCATCCCTGCTGTTCGCGGCCGTGCTGTTCTGCGCCCCGTCGCTCACTCCGGCGCTGCTCATCCTCTGGCTGCTCTGCTCCGTCGCGAGCGGACGCGGCATCGCCCGGCTCATCGGCATCCCGCTGCCTGCCCTCGCCATCGCGCTCCCGTTGATCCTGAATCAGGGCCTCCGCGGGTCCTGGCTCGCGCTCCTCGCCGACCCGGGGGTGCCGGTGCCGAGCACTCCCGCCCCCGACTGGCAGCTGCTGCTCGGCTTCCCGACCGGCGACTTCGGCGGCTGGAGCACGCTGCTGGGCCAGGCCCCCGCGCTGCAGGGCCTGCCGCTGTCCTGGATCATCCCCTTCCTGTTCGCCCCGCTCGCCATCCTCGCCGCGCTCTCGCTGTTCCTGCCCGGAATCCGGAGCGCGAGTGTCGCAGTCCTGACCGCCCTGCTGGGAGCCGGAACGGCGATCGCCGCGACGCAGCTGAGCCTGGCGACGACGGGCGCCGCGAGCGTCACCATCTGGCCGGGCGCAGGCCTGAGCCTGTACTGGCTCGGCCTCGTCGGCGCCGTCATCTTCGCCCTCCGCGAGCTGCGTCGCTTCGCCGTCGCCCCTGCCGTCGCCGCAACGCTCCTCCTCGCCATCGCCGTCGTCCCGCTCGCCGCCGCGCTCCCGCTCGGCCTGAGCGCCGTTCGCGAGGGCAGCGACCGCACCCAGCCCGCCTTCGTGACCGCAGAGGCCCAGACGGATGCCCGGGTCGGTACCCTCGAAATCATCCCGCAGTCCAATGGCGGCATCCTCGCGACCATCGTGCGCGGAGCGGGAACCACGCTCAACGAGCAGAGCACCCTCGTCAACACCACGACCGCGCTCTCGGCGGCGGACAAGGAACTCGCCACGCTCGCGGGAAACCTGGCCTCGCGGAGTGGACTCGACGCCTCGGCCGGACTGGCCGACCTCGGCATCCGCTTCGTGCTGCTGCGGCCCGCCGCACTCACCGGCACCGGCGGCGGAACCGCGACGGCAAGCGCCGCGGCCACGGAGACCCTGGCCAGGGCGAGGACCGCGCTCGACGGCGAGGCCGCACTCGTGCCCGTCGGCGACACCGCGTACGGGCGGCTCTGGCGCCACGACGGGCCGGCCTCCGCCGCGGGGGTCACGGCGAGCGAGGTCCCGGCCAACGCCGGCGGCGTCCTGTCCCTCGCCGCACTGCTCCTCGCCGCGATCACGGTCGGCTCGGCCCTGCTGCTGTCGATCCCGACCGGGGCGGGCCCAGAAGCCGTGCGCCAGGCGAACCGCGACGCCATGCGCCGCTCGGCACGCTCGGACACCCAGGACCGCAAGGCCGAGGCGCGAGACCTCCACCGCGAAGAACGCAGCGTGAAGTCCGAGGCTCGGACAGCCCGCGCCGAGGCTCGTGCCGCGCTTCGGCGGAGCGTGAAGGCCGGCGCGATCGTGCCGGCCGAGGGCACCCCGGCAGCCCAGGCGATCGAGTCTGCGGAAGCCGCTGAGGCCGCAGAGGCCGCGGCGGTCGGAGAGCTCGCCGCCGCCGTCGAACTCGCGCACGGTGCGGAACCGGAGAGCTCTTCGGAGCTCGCGCACACCTCCGACCAGGTTCACGAAGGCACCGACGAGACCACTGACACGACCGCGGCCGAGTCCGCTGTCGAAAGTGCAGACACAGCCGCACCAGACCCTGCTCCGCCGGCGCCGGCGGCCGAGGCACCCGACCAGGATCAGGCGACGAACCGCGTCGATCCTGCCGGCCCCCCGAGTGGACAGGAGAACCCGAACAATGCCAGGTAAGCGCGCCATCGCCCGGACCGGTGCCCGGTTCCTCATCGCCTTCGGCGTGCTCGGCGTCGCCGGCGTGCTCGGAGCGGCGGCCATCGTCGTACCCTGGCCGGCCTTCGGCGCAGCGCCGGCCTACCTGGCCGTCTCGCCGGTTCCGAGCGAGCAAGTCCGGGTCTGCCCGGGTCCACTGCTCACCCTCGCAGAGGACTCCACCCAGGCGAAGACCGCGAGCTCGCTCGGGCGCGCCGCGACCGCAGCCGGCGCCTGGGCTCCCGCCAAGACCGCATCGAAGACCGCGGTTCCCGCCGGTGCGTGGAGCGCACCAGTGGCGAGCCTGCTCAGCGCCGTCGACAACGGCAAGACCACAGACGGCGCCGCCGTCAAACTCAACATTCCGGTCGCGAACGGAGCATCCACGGCGCCGCTCGTGGCCGGCAGCCAGTCCCAGTCCGTCGCAGCGGAGGCCGTCCTCGGCGGTCTGGCCGTCGCGGCCTGCGGCGAGGCCAGCGGCGAATCCTGGCTCGTCGGCGGGTCGACGGATGTCGGCCGCACGACGCTCGTGCTGCTCAGCAACCCGACAACCGTCGTCGCAACCGTCGACCTCGACGTCTTCGGCGAATCCGGCCGGGTCACCGCGCCGGGCTCCACCGGGATCCTCGTCCAGCCCGGCGCCCAGCGCGTCGTCTCCCTCGCCGGCCTCGCGCCGAACCTCCGCTCTCCCGTCGTGCACGTGACGACGCAGGGCGGCCAGGTGGTGGCCACCCTCCAGCAGAGCATCGTGCGCGGCCTCGCGACCGGCGGGGTCGACCTACTCGGGACATCCGTCGCCCCCAGCCTCGAACAGAGCATCCCCGGCCTGCGCATCGAGAACCTTCCGGCCGACGACGCCGGAAGCGACGCGGGCGGGGTCGCGAGCGACACGCCCTCCGTACGGCTGCTCGCCCCCGGCGACACGGCCGCGACCGTGCAGATCGGCGTGATGAGCGAGGGAGGGCAGGCCGCGGGCACCTCCGTCGAGGTCACGCTCCAGCCCGGCCTCGCGACCGACGTGCCGCTCTCCGGACTCGCGGTCGGCAGCTATTCGCTCACCGTGTCGAGCAACCAGCCCGTCGTCGCCTCCGCGCTCGGCTCGGCCACCGGAACCAACGGCCGTGACTTCGCCTGGTTCGCGTCCTCGGCCGCACTCACCGGCGACTTCGCCGTCGTCACGGCTCCCGGACCCTCCCCCCTGCTCAGCCTGCTGAACCAGGGCACCAAGGACGTGACCTATACGGCGACCGCCGAGAACGGCGTATCCGCGAGCGTGACGGTCGCGGCCGGTGCGGCCGGAGCGCTGCCGCTGTTCGCGTCGACGCGGTATCTCGTGTCGGGCGGCGCCGCGACGGTGTCGTCGGTCGGCTATGCGGATGCCGGCATGCTCGCCTCCTTCCCGGTGCGCCCACCGGGCCCGCTCGCCGAGGCGATTCGCGTCTACACCCACTGACCGTCACCTTTCCGGTCCCTGGCTTTCCGCCGAGTGGCTCAAAGTCGGAGTTTTTCGCGACACGCCGTCTTCGCGGCCAGCGGATGCCGCGTGTCGCGATTTTCTCCGACATAGCGAAATAGCCTGCCTGCTTTCGCCGCGCGGTGCGACGCGGGGGATGCAAGACTGGACACCCCGCCCGCCGAACGAGGAGCACCGAGTGACCGAGCAGACTCCCGCGCCACCGCTCGCGCATGCCCCGGTGGAGATCGCCGTGATCGGGGGATCCGGCCTGTACCGGCTCTTCGACGCCGGTACCGTCACCGAGATCATCGTCGACACCCCATACGGGCCGACGTCCGCACCGATCACGGTCGGCGAACGCGCCGGCCGCCGGGTCGCCTTCCTGCCCCGGCATGGCGCAGGACACACCGAGGCCCCGCACCGGATCAACTACCGCGCCAATATCTGGGCGCTTGCCTCCCTCGGCGTCCGCGCGATCATCTCCTCCTCGGCCGTCGGCGGCGTCAGCCCCGAGTACCCGCCGGGGCTGCTCGTCGTCACCGACCAGTTCATCGACCGAACGAGCGGCCGCGCCGACACCTTCTTCGACGAGGGCGTCGTCGCGCACCTCGCGGCAGCAGACCCCTTCGACCCGGTCCTCCGCCGCACCGCGATCGCCGCCCTGAGCGCACTCGGTGAGCTGTTCGCTCCCACCGGCACGGTCGTCGTGATCCAGGGGCCGCGGTTCTCCACCCGGGCGGAGTCGCTCTGGTTCCGCGCCGCCGGCGCCCACATCGTCAACATGACCCAGTACCCCGAGGTCGTGCTCGCGTCCGAACTCGGAATCGGAACGGTCAACCTCTCCTTTGTCACCGATGCCGACGCCGGACTGGCCCCCGCCGAACCCGGCGCGGACGCAGCGGCATCCGCTCTCGAGGCGCGCCCGCATGAGACGGCCTCGACCGAGACGGCCGTGCCTGAGACTGCAGACACGGATGCCGTCACGGCCGAGCTCGTGTTCGCCCGGCTGGCCGCGGCGCAGCCCCGGATCCTCGCGGCCATCGACGGAATCCTCCGCGGCATCCCCGCCGGCTACGCCCCGCGGCCCCTGATCGATCCCGCGCTGATCCGCGCCGTGCTCGACCGGCCTGTGCGGACGGCGCAGACGGCGCGGACCGTGCTGCCCGTGCAGTCGCCGAGGTTCGCGACTGCGACTGGCAATCCTCCCGTTCCGCATCCCGTCCCCGTGCCCGCGCCGACGACCGAACCCGGGCCCGCCCGATGAGCCCCCGGCTGCTCGTGACGGGCGGCGCCGGGTTCATCGGCGGCGTCATCGTGAGCCAGGCGCTCGCTCGAGGCTGGGACGTGCGGGTGCTCGATTCCCTGCGTCCCGACGTGCACGGCGGGCTGCCCGCGATCGACGCGCGGGTCGACCTGCTCGTGGGAGACGTGACGGACCCGGCGACGGTCGACCTCGCCCTCTCCGGAGTCGACGCGGTCTGCCACCAGGCCGCGAAAGTCGGCCTCGGTGTCGCCTTCTCCGATGCGCCGGACTATGTCCGCAGCAACGAGGTCGGCACGGCCGTGCTGCTCGCGGGCATGACCGTCGCCGGCATCGACCGGCTCGTGCTCGCCTCCTCGATGGTCGTCTACGGTGAGGGTAGCTACCGCGGCCCGCACGGCTTCACCCGGCCCGGCCCGCGCCGGGAAGCCGACCTCGCCGCCGGCCGGTTCGACCCGCTCGACCCGGAAACGGGCGAACCGCTCGAGCCGCTCCTCGTCACCGAGGACGACCCGCTCGACCCGCGCAACGTCTACGCCTCGAGCAAGCTCGGCCAGGAGTACCTCGCGAGCAGCTGGGCCCGTTCGACGGGCGGGCGCGCGATCGCCCTCCGCTACCACAACGTCTACGGTCCGGGGATGCCGCAGAACACGCCGTACGCGGGCGTCGCGTCCCTGTTCCGGTCGGCCCTCGAACGCGGCGAGGCACCGCGGGTCTTCGAGGACGGCAGGCAACGGCGCGACTTCGTGCACGTCGCCGACGTCGCATCCGCCAACCTCGCCGCACTCGAGCACACCATAGGCGCCCCCGCCGCGCTGTTCCGGGCCTTCAACGTCGGGTCGGGGGTCGTGCACACGATCGGGGACATGGCCGAGGCGCTCAGCCGCTCCGCCGGCGGCCCCGGCCCCGTCACGACGGGCGAGTACCGGCTCGGGGATGTGCGGCACATCACCGCGTCCTCCGAGCGGCTGCGCACCGAGCTCGGCTGGTCGCCCGCCGTCACCTTCGAGGACGGCATGCTCGCCTTCGCGACCGCTCCGCTCCGGGCCGCCGTCCGCCGCTGACCCACCGCTGATCAACCGCCGCGGATGCCCAGGCGACGTGATGCCATACTCTGGAAGGCTCGCGTGAATCGGGCAGGATGAGGTCGATCATGGAAGATTTCCTGGCAGCCAACCGCGCCAACTGGGACGACCGCGCCACGGCTCACGCCACGCGCACCGGTCTCGGCTACGGGGTCCAGCGCTATCTGGAGGACCCAGGGTGCCTGTCCGATGTCGTGCGCTTCGATCGAGAGCGGCTGGGCGACATCCGTGGGCTGCGCACCGTGCACCTCCAGTGCCACATCGGCACAGACACGCTGTCCCTCGCCCGGCTCGGCGCCCGGGTCACGGGGCTCGACTTCTCCCCGGTGGCGCTCGCGGAAGCGCGTGCCCTGGTCGCGGAGAGCGGAGATGCCGTCGTGTTCGTCGAGTCCGACCTCTATTCAGCGCTGTCCGTGCTCGAACCGGCGAGCTTCGACCTGGTCTACACGGGCATCGGCGCCCTGTGCTGGTTGCCGAGCATCCGTCGATGGGCGGATGTCGTGGCCGGCCTCCTGGCGCCGGGCGGGCGTCTCTTCCTCCGGGAGGGCCACCCGGTGCTGTGGACGCTCGACGAGCGGATCGCCGACGACCTGCACCCGCGGTTTCCCTACTTCGAGCGCGCCGAGCCACTGCAGTGGGACTCGGATTCCAGCTATGTCGCGACCGACCGGCCGATGACCGCAACGACGACCTACGAGTGGAACCACGGTCTCGGCGAAATCGTCACCGCGTTGCTCGAGGCCGGCCTCACGCTCACGGCTCTCGTCGAGCACGACAGCGTTCCGTGGGAGGCGCTCCCCGGGCAGATGACCGAGCGCGCGGGCGGCGAGTTCGCACTCGACGCGCGGGCGGGCGTGCTGCCCCTCAGCTATACGATCCAGGCGGTGAAGCCAGCCGCGGCATCCTGACCGACCGGCGGCTGTCGGTGCGCGGGCGGGCGCGTGCGCGAGCGGATGCCTAGACGGCGACCGCGCGCCGCGGCAGGAGCACGTCGAAGCGGCATCCGTTCGGCACGTTCTGCACGACCACTTCGCCCTGGTGCGCGGCGACGATGCCCTGCACGATCGCGAGGCCGAGTCCGGCGCCTCCGGGGGAGCGCGGCTCGCTCGCCCGCCAGCCGGCCTCGAACACCCGCGCGATGTCCTGCTCCGGGATGCCGCCTGCCGCGTCCTCGACGGAGATCAGGGCCCCGCCGTCCCCCCGTTCGCTCACCGACACCGTGATCGGGCTCCCGGACGGCGAGTGCTGGATCGCGTTCATCACGAGGTTCCCGACCACGCGGGACAGCTCGCGCGGATCGGCGAGAACGGTCAGCCCCGTCTCGCCCGCGAACCGCAGGTCGAGGGACTTCGCCTGCGCGACCGGCCCGAAGCCCGCGACGGTGTCGCTGATCAGGTCGTAGAGCGCGACCGGCTCGAGCGCGAGACGCAGCGTCCCCGAGTGGATCCGAGACAGCTCGAAGAGGTCGTCGACCATCCCGCTCAACCGGTCGACCTGGTCGCGCATCCGCGGGTAGTACCGGGCAGGGTCCTCGACCATCCCGTCCTCGAGCGCCTCCGCCATGGCACGGATGCCGGCGAGCGGCGTCCGCAGGTCATGCGAGATCCACGCGATCAGCTCGCGCCGGGATTCCTCCACCCGTCGCTCGCGGGCCCGCGACTCGGCGAGGCGGGCGCCCGTCGCCGCGAGTTCCCCGGCGAGGTCGCTGAACTCGGTCGTGCTGTGCCGCGGGGCGACGGCGTCGTCGGCGGTCGCGACCGCTTCGCCGCGGCCGAGGCGCTCGGCCGCGCTGCGCAGGTGCCTGCTGTCGCGCACGAGGGTGCGCCCGAGGATCGCGGCCATCACGAGCGACACGAGCCCGGCGACCGCGGCGACCGAGTAGAAGACGCCGAGGTCGTGCGGCGAAACGTACATCTGGGTGGCGACCGCAGACATCCCCCCGACGACGGAGACGATCGCCGCGAGGGCGACGAGCATGAGCTGCACCACGAACGAGGAGCGCTTCATCATGCGCAGCGCGAGCAGCCCGAGCGCGCCCGTGACGACCGCGCACGCGAGGGCGTTCAGTGCGACGATGACGAGCACCTCGGTCGTCATCGGGTCGTCCCGTCTGCCCTGGCGGCATCCGCTGCGCCGCGGGTGCCCACCGAGCCGAGCGGGACCGGGTCGAACCGGTAGCCGACACCCCACACCGTCTGCAACAGCAGCGGATGCGCCGGGTCGGCCTCGATCTTCTCTCGCAGCCTCCGCACGTGCACCGTCACGGTCGAGAGGTCACCGAATTCCCAGCCCCACACGGAGCGGAGCAGGTCATCTCGGCCGAGGACCGTGTGCGGGTGCCGGATCAGGTAGGAGAGCAGGTCGAATTCGCGCACCGTGAGCACGAGCGGCGTGCCGCGCAGACGCAGCTCGTGCGCGGCGGTGTCAAGGGTGAAGTCGCCGACCACGAGCGGCGCGGACGGCTGGCCCGATGCCTCGTTCGCACCCTGCCCGGCCGAGTGCGCGGCCGCCTGGGCCGCGGCCTGGCCGGTGCGCCGCAGCACGGCCTGCACCCGCAGCACGAGTTCGCGCGGGGAGAACGGCTTGGCGAGGTAGTCGTCCGCGCCGGCCTCGAGGCCGTCGATGCGGTCGTCCTCCTGGTTGAGGGCGGTGAGCATGATCACGGGGATGGCCCAGGTGCTGCGCACTCGGCGGCACACCTCGATTCCGTCCAGGAGGGGAAGCATCCGGTCGAGCACCACGAGGTCCGGCCGCTTCTCCTCGGCGAGGCTGAGGGCGCTCAACCCGTCCGGGGCCTCGTCGACCACGAAGCCGGCGGCGCGCAGGTAGCGGCAGACGATCTCGAGCACGGTCGGGTCGTCGTCGACCACGAGGATGCGGCGCTGCCCCGCGTCGGCGGCGGGGTCGGCCGGCGTGGGCCCGGCCGCGGGGACGGACACGGGAACGGACACGGGAACGGCATCGGGTCCGGGGACACCGGGTGTGCGAGGGGCTGTCACGGTCTCAGGATACGGTGGCTCCGGCCCAGCGGGAACGCCGCGGCGAGCGTCACGGTCTTCTTCCTCACTCCGTAATGTTCTTGGCCCGGTTCGGGGCCGGTCCCCCTTTAGGGTCGGAAGATGACTCCGATCCAGGTCGACCTCGTGCTCCCGTGCCTCAACGAGGCCGGTGCCCTGCCCTGGGTGCTGTCGCGCCTGCCGGAAGGCTACCGGGCGATCGTCGTCGACAACGGCTCGACCGACGGGTCAGCCGAGGTCGCTGAGGCGGCCGGCGCCCTCGTCGTGCATGAAGAACGCCGAGGATTCGGGGCCGCCGCCCACGCGGGGCTCCTCGCCGCGACCGCCCCGATCGTCGCGTTCTGCGACGCCGACGCCTCGATGGACCCGGCCGAACTGCCGCGCATCGTCGGCCCGATCCTCGCCGGCGACGCCGACCTCGTGCTCGGTCGCCGCCGTCCGACGACCCGCGGATCCTGGCCGCTGCACGCGCGGCTGGCCAATTCCAGTCTTTCCTGGCGCCTGCGCCGAATAACCGGTGTGAACATACATGACCTCGGCCCCATGCGGGCCGCGCGGCGCCCGGCGCTGCTGTCCCTCGACCTCCAGGACCGACGCAGCGGCTACCCGCTCGAGATGTTCCTGCGCGCGGCCGACGCGGGCTGGAACATCCGCGAGGTCGACACGGCCTATGCGCCGCGGGTCGGGCGCAGCAAGGTGACCGGAACGATCCGCGGCACCGTGACCGCGATCGGCGACATGTCCGCCCTGCTGCGCGAGGCCCGGAAATGACGGCCCTCGTCGTGATCGCCAAGGAGTGCCTGCCCGGCCGGGTCAAGACCCGCCTGCACCCGGCGCTCTCCTTCGAGCAGGCGGCAGAGCTCGCCGCCGCGAGCCTCGACGACACCCTGACCGCCGCGCTCGCCCTCCCGGCCTCGCGCCGCATCCTCGCCTTCGACGGGGTGACCCCGCCGCGCCTGGCCGCGGAGTTCGAGATCCTGCCCCAGGTCGCCGGTGGCCTCGACGAGCGCCTCGCCGCCATCTTCGACGCGCTCGACGAACCCACCGTGCTGATCGGCATGGACACCCCGCAGGTGACCTGCGACCTGCTCGCGCCGGTCTTCACCGACTGGTCGGACGACACGGATGCCTGGCTCGGCCTCGCGGACGACGGCGGCTTCTGGGCGCTCGCGCTCGCGGCCCCGCGCCCGGGATCGCGGCACGGACGGCCCCGGCGCGGGGACCTAATTCGCGGCGTCCCGATGTCGATGGACGACACCGGAGCCCGTCAGCTCGATCGACTCCAGGAGGCCGGCCTCCGCGTGCGGCACCTGCCCGTGCTCACCGATGTCGACACGATCGCCGACGCGCACTCCGTCGCCGCCACGGTCCCGGACGGTCGCTTCGCGCGCACCCTCGCCGCGATGGCCCCCGGGACTGCGGCCGACCGCACGATGACCGGGCGCGGCGCTCCCCGAGCCGGAATGGCGGTGCGCGCATGAACGCGCAGGTTGCCCACGTCCTCGAAGGGGACATCCTCGAACGGGACCGCCTCGACAACCTCCCCGGCGAGCGGGCGTCCGCCCTCGGCCTCGCCCCCGCGACCTTCGGCGCCGGTGGAGCGGAACCGTACGCGGCCGCACTGCGCAACGCCGACAACGTGCTCTACCTGCGGCGCTCCCGGGACGGCGGCCTCACCGCCGCCGCGACCATGGACGCCGGCCGCTGGAGCGCCGACGCCGACGACACCGACCAGCGCCTGCTCGACGGGCTCACCGGTCCGGTGCTCGACATCGGTTGCGGCCCCGGCCGGATGGTGCGCGCCGCGATGGATCGCGGCCTGTCCGCGCTCGGGATCGACGTTTCCCCGACCGCCGTGCGGATCGCCGTCGACGCCGGCCTCAGTGTGCTCAAGCGCAGCGTCTTCGACCCGATGCCGCTCGAAGGCGGCTGGGCGGGCGCCCTCCTCGTCGACGGGAACATCGGCATCGGCGGCGACGTGACCGCGCTCCTGACCCGCTGCGCCGAGCTTCTCGCACCCCGGGGCGCGCTCCTCGTCGAGGTCAGTCACGACCCGTCCCGCAACGAACGCTACGACGGCCGGCTCGAGGATGCCTCCGGACTCCTCAGCGACGTCTTCCCCTGGGCGGAGGTCGGCGTCGACGCCCTCGCCGGCCACGCCGCGGACGCCGGACTCCGGATCGACCACGACTGGCGCCTCGACGGCCGCTGGTTCGCCCGCCTCCTGCACGCCTGAAACCCCGCCGAGACTCGCTCGCCCCCGCCCCCGCGCCCGCAACCGGGCATTCGCCCCTCGTCTCGATCGACGTAAAGTCGGAGCTTTTCGCGACACGCCGGCACTTCCGGCAGCGGATGCGGTGTGTCGCGAATTTCTCCGACCTTACGGTTCGCGCGCGCGACTCGGGTCAGCGCAGCCGCTTCCGGCCCCGCGCGTAGAGGCCGAACGACACGGCCGCCGTGATCACGGCGAGCACGCCCCAGAACACGGCGAAGTTCACGCCATAGCCGAGCGGCAGCACGGTCGGGTTGCCGGTTCCGCGCGACTGGGCGATCAGCAACGGCACCACGATCAGGGTCATGATCGAGCCGACCACGAGCGCTCCCTGCACGACGAGGATGACCGTCCCGCTGGTCCGGTGGCCGGCCCGGCGCAAGAGGATCCCTCAGAAGAACACGAGCGGCGAGATCACCGCGTCGTGCAGCACGATCGCGGCGCCCATCCACAGTGCGATCCCGGGGATCCGCGCCGGCTTCACGGTGTCCAGCAGCACGTACGCGCCCCACGCGAGGCCCGCGAGTCCGAGGCCGATCAGAACGACCCGAGTCACGCGGAGCGCCGGACTCAGCGCCGGATTCTCTCGCGGGTTCTCGAGCGGGTTCGGCTGCGGCGCCGTCCCGGTCTGCGCGGTTACACTCGCGGTACTCATACGTCCATCGCCTCGATCCGGCTCAGCCATTTGGTTTGCAGCACCCCGGGCCGCCCGGGGGCGATCATCCGGGCCGGGTAGCCGTGCTCGAGGTCGAGGGTCTCCCCGTTGAGCTCGAGCGCCACGAGCGTGAGCGGGTCGCGCACGTACTCCGACCCCATCGTCGTCTGCCGGTACCCGCCCTTCTTCTCGAGACTCGTCAGGCGAAAGGATGCCGCGGCATCCGCGGACACCAGATCGGCCAGATCACGCAGGCGAACCCCGCGCCACCGCGCCAGCTGGCTCCAGCCCTCGACGCAGGCGATCGGCAGTTCCACCTCGGTCTGCGGCAGGGCGAGCAGCTCGGCCCGGCTGAAGCTGCGTTCCACTCCGGCGTGCACCACCGTCAGCACCCAGCCGGCCGCGAGGGCATCCGCGGCCACGTCCGCCTGCTTCGACGTGCGGTTGACCGGAACGCCCTGCTGGCCGACGCCCTTCTTCCGCGGAGCGAAGGCGTTGATCGAGTCGAGCGGGGTGACGGTCTGCCCGGCGGTCAGCACGACGACGGTGCCGACGCTCACCCCGACCGAGGTCAGGAAGCCGCGCCGGCTGAGCCGGTTGCGGGCGGCTTCGGTCGTCCGGGCCGGGGGAGAGGGATCCGCGGCCGGTCCCGATGCCGGTCCGGTGCCCGTGCCCGCTGCGGTCTGCGGTGCCGTGCCCGAATCGGGGGCGTCCGGCCCGGATGCGCTCGACCGTGATCGCTCCACTCGTAGCGCCGGCGTCGCGTCGATCCAGGCGAGCAGCCGGCCCGTGACCCCGGTCGGCCGGCTCGAACCGAACAGGCGAACGGCCTCCGGCGTCGCCGCGCGGTCGTGACCCACGGCATCCGTCAGGTGGTCGTCGTCTCCGGAACCGTCGTCCGCCTTCTTGCGCCAGACCCCGGCGATGATCGGCAGCTTGATGCCGATGTGCAGGGCGAGCGAGCCGATCAGCACCCAGCCGAGCGCGAAGTGCGTCTCCCGGAACGGGAACGGCCACGGGTACCACTGGTAGGTGTTGAGCAGGCCGATCGTGATCTGCACGAGTGAGGCGCCCACGAACAGGGCAATCGACGCGCGCTCGAGGAAATTGAGGAACGATTTCACCGGCGGCTGCTGGAACAGGTCGGGGAAGACGATGTACAGCTTCGCAAGCAGCAGCGGGAAGCAGGCGATGCCGGCGACGATGTGGGTGCCCTGGGTGAACTGGTAGAGCAGTTCCGGCCGGGTCGCGAAGTGCATGCCCGGCAGCGGCTCCTGCAGGAAATGGCTGTACAGCCCGGTGCCGAAACACAGCACGAAAGCGATCCCGAGCAGCCGGCCGATCACGGTCGCCATCCGCGGGTTTCGCACGGGGGAGGCCAGCGCTCGCTGGGCTTCGTACATCACTTGGCGCATGTTCCATTGCACCATCCAGCGGATGCCGCCGGGCCGGTCGACACCTTACGGTTCCGTGACGGGGCACGCCCGTTCGGCTCTCCGAACCGGGATTGGGCGGCGCTCGCCGCGGAACTCCGACAGGATGGCCTCGTGCGCATTACGATCATCTCCCTGCTCCTGGCCGCGAGTGCGACGCTGACCGGCTACTGCGTGCTGGTCTTCTCGCTCTTCCAGCCGACGCGGGACACCGTCCCCCTCCTGGTTTGCACGGGGGTGCTCTGGGTCCTGTTCGCCGCGGCCGTGTTCCTGCTCCGCGGGGTGTCCGGGCGGGCCGTCGTGGTGCTCGTGCTCGCCGGGTCGCTCGGGATCGGGGTCGCGGCGATGGTCGGGCCGCCGAACACGAGCACCGACTCCGCGCGGTACGCCTGGGACGGCATCGTGCAGAACGCCGGGATCTCGCCATACGCCTACGTCCCGGCCGACGACCGGCTGGACCCGCTCCGGCCTGAGTGGCTGTTCCCGGCGACGGTGCCGTCCGGTACGGTTCCGGAGACCTGCCAGGGGCAGCGGATCGTGGTCACCCACAAGACCGCCTCGGACGCCGTGTTGTGCACCGCGCTCAACCGGCCAACGGTCCCGACGATCTACCCGCCGGCGGCGGAACTCTACTTCGCGGGCATCCGCTTTCTGGTGCCGCCGACGGCGACCTACTGGCCGCTGCAACTCGGCGGGCTCGTTCTCAGCCTCGGAACGACGGGGTTGCTGCTGCTCGGAATGCGGCGCCGCGGCATCCCCCAGCGGTTCGCCGCGTACTGGGCGTGGTGCCCGCTCGTGGCCTCCGAGGCGATCACGAATTCGCACGTCGACCTGCTCGGCGTGGTGTTCACCCTCGCCGCGGCGCTCCTGGTCACCCGGGCGCGGTACTGGCGCGGCGGCATCGCCCTCGGGATCGCGATCGCGGTGAAGCTCGTGCCCGTGATCGCGGCGCCGGCGATGCTCCGCCGGCAGGGCTGGAAGGTCGGCCTCGCCGCGGTCGTCACGTTCTTCGCGCTCTACGTGCCGTACGTGCTCACGACCGGGATCGGCGTGCTCGGCTACCTGCCCGGGTATCTCAGCGAGGAGGGCTACGACAACGGCAAACGCTTCGCGCTCGTCTCTCTCATCGCCCCGGGAGGCGCCGCGGTCTTCGTCGCGGGCGGACTGCTCGTGGTCATTGCGGCGCTCGTGCTCTGGAAGACCGATCCTGACCGGCCCTGGCTCGGCCAGCTCGTGATGATCGGCAGCACCCTGCTCATCCTGAGCCCGCGGTACCCGTGGTACGCGCTGTTGCTGCTGCCCTTCGTCGCGCTCAGCGGCCGCTGGGACTGGCTCGCCATCCCGCTCGCCCTGACGCTGCGGCAGATCCTGCCCTCGCTCGAACTCACCTGGGCGATCACGGCCGCTCTCATCATCGTTCTCGCCGGCTCGGCCGTCCGGCTCGACCCGGACGTGCGGGCGCGGATGCTGGCCGCACCCCTCCGCGCCGCGCGCTTCCTGCGCCCCCCGCGCTAGGCATCCGCCAGCGCACCCCGCCCCGGAAAAGCGCACCCCGCCCCGGAAAAGCGCACCCCGCCCCGGGAACAGACCGGTTAACGCCGAATTGCGGACAATGGGCCTTCGTCGTGTCGACGAAGGCGCATTGTCCGCAATTCAACCGGGCCGGTCAGGCCCCGCGCCCTGCGGTGTTACTTGGTGGCGACGGTGATCTTCGCGATGCCGACGAGGAGCTGGTCCTTGACCGCGTCGGTACCGAAGGTCTTGTTGAGCAGGCCGGCGGCGACCGAGGAGATGTGCACGGTCGTGCCCTCGAGGATGGCGTTGTCGCCGTCCATCTGCAGCGGCTTCAGGGTTCCACCGTAGAGGTCGAACAGGAGGACCTGGGTCGCGGCGGAGGTGCCGTTGACCGAGACGTCACCGAAGAGCTTCGAGGTGCCGGGGTCGATCGTGAAGTTGGTCAGGTCGACGACGGTCGAGCCGGCCGTGAGCGAGAAGCCGGAACCCTCGTGCTTGATCGAACCCTGGACGAACGGGCGGTAGCTCTGTGCCGGGTCGTAGTAGTCCACGTTTCCGCCGGTGATCGGGAAGTGCAGGCTGCCGTCCGTGAGGGTGGCTGTCCCGACCGTGCCGGGGGTGAGGCCGAGGGTCGTGAGCGCCGCGGCGAAGTCGCCGTCGAGGAGGACGGCCGTGTCGACGCCCTTGAGGGACGGGATCGACGCGACGGGCGTCGGAGCGGAGGACGAGGTCGCGGAGGGAGTGGATGCGGCGGAACCGGCGGTTGCGGTGCTGGAGCAGGCGGCGAGGCCTCCGAGGAGGAGTGCTGCTGCGGCGAAGCTGATGGTTGCCTTCTGGAAAGTGCGCATGATGTGATCCTTCGTGTCTGTGGGGGAAGTGGTTGTCGTTGGTGCTGACAATGGTTCGGCCCCGACACGGAATCGGTTTGGAATTACTTTTCGGAACGCATCCGCCGGCCCGCATTCAGGGCAGAAGCGGCGCTGTGAGCTGTGAGCCGTGCGCTTTTAGAAGTGGCGGAAGCGATCGGGCGCGAGGTCCCACGGATCCTTGCCGAGCAGTTCGGCGATGGCGCGGAAGACACAGCTCTCGATCACCATGCGGCGGTGCAGGTCGTCGTTGCGGTGCAGCCGGGTCAGGCGCTGGATCGGCAGTCGGTAGAACACGATGCGCCGCTCGGCGGCGTGCACGGCCCAGCGTTCGACGCCGACGCCCGGGACCACGGAATAGGGACCGGCCGCGACCTCGAAGGCCACGTCGGCGAGCTGGTCAGGCCAGACCGACCGCAGGTAGTCGACGGTCGAGGCGACGGTCATGTCGAACAGGTCGATCCGGGTGTGCAGCGGGGGCAGGAACGGGCCCGTCGCCGAGCTGCGTATGCCGCGACCATGCCGATCGCGACGGCTTCCGCGCTGCATCGGCGCGGGCGGCGGCGCAGCAGAACGACGGGATCGGGACATGCGTCCATCCTACTTCCGGCGCCCACGCGGGTACCCTGAACGGTAATGTCATTCCGCCCCTGCTCCCGCGTCGCCTGTCCGGACGAGTCCGTCGCAACGCTCACCTTCGACTACGGCGACTCCATGGCCGTGCTCGGCCCGCTGTCCATCCAGCGCGAACCGCACGCCTTCGACCTCTGCGACCGGCATGCCCGCCTCACGAGCGTCCCGCACGGCTGGCAGCTCATCCGGCTCAGCACGATGGGCACACCGGGTACCCCTGCCGAAGCGGATGCCCCGGGCGGCCCCGACGCCTGATCCCGGGTCCAGCGCGGGCGAACCCCAGGCCGGGGAATACACCCAGCCGGGGCGGCTCAGGGAATGGCATGATGGTCGCATGACTGTCGCCCCGTCCCCGGTATCCACCGCGCCATCCCTCGCGCCCATCTTCAAGATCGCCAACCCGCAGCTCGCCGAGGCTGGCCGGCACCAGTTGCGTCTCGCCGAGAACGAGATGCCCGGCCTGATGGCCCTCCGCGCCGAGTTCGGCGAATCGAAGCCGCTCACCGGCGCGCGCATCGCGGGGTCCCTGCACATGACCGTGCAGACCGCCGTCCTCATCGAAACCCTCGTGGCCCTCGGCGCGCAGGTGCGCTGGGCGAGCTGCAACATCTTCTCCACCCAGGACGATGCCGCCGCGGCGATCGCGGTCGGCCCGACCGGAACCCCCGAGGCCCCGGCCGGCGTTCCCGTCTTCGCCTGGAAGGGTGAATCCCTCGAGGACTACTGGTGGTGCACCCAGCAGATCTTCGACTGGAGCATCGAAGCCGCCGCAGCGGGGGAAACCTGGACCGGACCGAACATGATCCTCGACGACGGTGGCGACGCCACGATGCTCGTGCACAAGGGCCGCGAATTCGAACTCGCCGGCGCCGTGCCCGAGGCGACTGCGTCCGACAGCCACGAGTACCGGGTGGTCCTGGACGTGCTCCGGCACTCGCTCGCCGAGTCCTCGAACCGCTGGACCGAGATCGCCGCCGGCCTCGCCGGTGTGACGGAGGAGACCACCACCGGCGTCCACCGCCTGTAC
This sequence comes from Cryobacterium zhongshanensis, assembly GCF_022760445.1. Taxonomy (NCBI): domain Bacteria; kingdom Bacillati; phylum Actinomycetota; class Actinomycetes; order Micrococcales; family Microbacteriaceae; genus Cryobacterium; species Cryobacterium zhongshanensis. The sequence continues at coordinate 686,452 of NZ_JALGAR010000002.1, forward strand.
GAACTGGCCAGCGCCCACGAACTGCTCTTCCCCGCGATCAATGTGAACGACTCGGTGACGAAGTCGAAGTTCGACAACAAGTACGGCATCCGCCACTCCCTCCCCGACGGGCTCAACCGGGCGACCGATGTGCTGATCGGCGGCAAGGTCGTCTTCGTCGCAGGGTACGGCGACGTCGGCAAGGGTGCGGCCGAGGCCCTGCGCGGCCAGGGTGCGCGCGTGATCGTCAGCGAGATCGACCCGATCAACGCGCTGCAGGCCGCGATGGACGGATTCCAGGTCGCCAGGCTCGAGTCGGTCGTCGAACAGGTCGACATCTTCGTGAGCGGCACGGGTAACTTCAACGTGATCCGCACCGAGCACATGCTGAAGATGAAGCACCTCGCGATCATCGCGAACGTCGGCCACTTCGACAACGAGATCGACATGGCCGCGCTCGAGATCCTCGAGGGTGCCGTGCGCGTCGAAATCAAGCCGCAGGTCGACGAGTGGCGCCTGCCGAGCGGGCGCAGCATCCTCGTGCTCTCCGAGGGGCGACTGATGAACCTCGGGAACGCGACGGGACACCCCTCCTTCGTGATGAGCAACTCCTTCACGAACCAGGTGCTCGCCCAGATCGAGCTGTACTGCTACCCGGAGAAGTACCCGGTCGGCGTGTACGTGCTGCCGAAGCACCTGGACGAGAAGGTCGCCCGGCTGCACCTCGACGCCCTCGGCGTCGAACTGACCGTGCTGAGCCCCGAGCAGTCCGCCTACATCGGCGTGCCGATCGACGGCCCGTACAAGGTCGACCAGTACCGCTACTGACCCGCACGCCCTGTTTCAGAGCGCCCGCGCCCACCGCTCCTGCGGCGGCCGCGGGCGCTCTGTCGTATCCGCCGGCGTCCCCTCCCGCCGCCCGCCCGCAGTCGGGTGGGCTTGTTTCGTGCCGCGAGAGCGTACTTTTGGCCCTTAAACCGCGGGTTTAGGGGCCAAATGTGTACTCTCGCGGATGCTCGTGGGCGGGCATCGGGGGTCGTGACACGCCCGGGGTGGGCCGGGTTTTGACGGGGTGAGTGGGGGCACGTAATGTCTTCACGTACCCCAAAGGTGCGGAAAAGCCGCAGTGCTTTCCGGCCTCACGTGGGACCACAGTTTCTATCTTCTTTGCCTTGTTTGTCCCCTTTGCTGGGGTAACGGGCATTGCAGGTCTAGGCTGGTAACTCTCCTTCCTTTCGGTTGTTTGTCTGGTCGGTGGTCAGTGTTTCGAGTTCGCTTTGGCGTGCTCGGAGGGCGGATCTCACCGGATTTGACAGGGACTGATCGGGTCGGTAAGTTAGACAAGTTGCCTCGGAGCGACAGCCACTAAGCCGGTTACGGTGTGGCCTGAAGCCGGGTGCGTCCGATCCTTGAGAACTCAACAGCGTGCACAATGTCAAATGCCAAAAACCTCGTGGTTTGGATCCGTTTCTAGCGGTGAAGGATCAAGAGATTCCTTTGGAAAACATTTATAACAACAAAGCAAGTCAGTAATGATTTGTTCTGTCAGTTTCAAACTTGTGGTTGGTCCGCCCATTCCGGCGGTCAGTCACACTAGATGTGCCGGATGTTCGCATCCGTGCAATCAAACATTTACGGAGAGTTTGATCCTGGCTCAGGACGAACGCTGGCGGCGTGCTTAACACATGCAAGTCGAACGATGATGGAGAGCTTGCTCTTCGGATTAGTGGCGAACGGGTGAGTAACACGTGAGCAATCTGCCCTTGACTCTGGGATAAGCGTTGGAAACGACGTCTAATACCGGATACGACCTTGGAAGGCATCTTCCTTGGTGGAAAGAATTTTGGTCAGGGATGAGCTCGCGGCCTATCAGCTAGTTGGTGAGGTAATGGCTCACCAAGGCGACGACGGGTAGCCGGCCTGAGAGGGTGACCGGCCACACTGGGACTGAGACACGGCCCAGACTCCTACGGGAGGCAGCAGTGGGGAATATTGCACAATGGGCGAAAGCCTGATGCAGCAACGCCGCGTGAGGGACGACGGCCTTCGGGTTGTAAACCTCTTTTAGTAGGGAAGAAGCGAAAGTGACGGTACCTGCAGAAAAAGCACCGGCTAACTACGTGCCAGCAGCCGCGGTAATACGTAGGGTGCAAGCGTTGTCCGGAATTATTGGGCGTAAAGAGCTCGTAGGCGGTTTGTCGCGTCTGCTGTGAAAACCCGAGGCTCAACCTCGGGCCTGCAGTGGGTACGGGCAGACTAGAGTGCGGTAGGGGAGATTGGAATTCCTGGTGTAGCGGTGGAATGCGCAGATATCAGGAGGAACACCAATGGCGAAGGCAGATCTCTGGGCCGTAACTGACGCTGAGGAGCGAAAGCATGGGGAGCGAACAGGATTAGATACCCTGGTAGTCCATGCCGTAAACGTTGGGAACTAGATGTGGGGACCATTCCACGGTCTCCGTGTCGCAGCTAACGCATTAAGTTCCCCGCCTGGGGAGTACGGCCGCAAGGCTAAAACTCAAAGGAATTGACGGGGGCCCGCACAAGCGGCGGAGCATGCGGATTAATTCGATGCAACGCGAAGAACCTTACCAAGGCTTGACATATAGAGGAAACGGCTGGAAACAGTCGCCCCGCAAGGTCTCTATACAGGTGGTGCATGGTTGTCGTCAGCTCGTGTCGTGAGATGTTGGGTTAAGTCCCGCAACGAGCGCAACCCTCGTCCTATGTTGCCAGCACGTAATGGTGGGAACTCATGGGATACTGCCGGGGTCAACTCGGAGGAAGGTGGGGATGACGTCAAATCATCATGCCCCTTATGTCTTGGGCTTCACGCATGCTACAATGGCCGGTACAAAGGGCTGCAATACCGCAAGGTGGAGCGAATCCCAAAAAGCCGGTCTCAGTTCGGATTGAGGTCTGCAACTCGACCTCATGAAGTCGGAGTCGCTAGTAATCGCAGATCAGCAACGCTGCGGTGAATACGTTCCCGGGCCTTGTACACACCGCCCGTCAAGTCATGAAAGTCGGTAACACCCGAAGCCGGTGGCCTAACCCTCACGGGAAGGAGCTGTCGAAGGTGGGATCGGTGATTAGGACTAAGTCGTAACAAGGTAGCCGTACCGGAAGGTGCGGCTGGATCACCTCCTTTCTAAGGAGCACAGCAGTGCCGTCTGTATACAGCGGAACACCACTGCCAAGCCATACGGAGACGAATGTTCTTCGATGGCGCTCATGGGTGGAACATTGACATTGATGCAGGTCTAGAACGTTGGATCCCGGTACGCTCGCTTGTTGTTTACAGCAGGGGAGTTGGAAAGGGTGTCTCGTCGAGGGTTTGCATATTGCACGCTGTTGGGTCCTGAGGGACCGGAACATTCCTGGCTTTTAGCCGGCGGATGAACTGTTCCTCTGGACCTTTTCTTGTCAGCAGTCGTACCGAACTTGTTCGGTCGCTGGCTTGGAGGGGTACCGCCCGTACTTTGAGAACTACACAGTGGACGCGAGCATCTTAAATTTGAACCCTTCGGGGTCAAATTACAAAGATCTATTTATAGATCATTGGTCAATTTCGATCGTGAGACGAAAGTTTTACGATTCTTAATCGATTCAAACTCATGTGATTTCAAATTTCTAAGAGCAAACGGTGAATGCCTTGGCATGTAGAGCCGAAGAAGGACGTAGTAATCTGCGATAAGCCTCGGGGAGTTGATAAACGAACTGTGATCCGAGGATGTCCGAATGGGGAAACCCCGCCAGGCCCGTGAGGTGACCTGGTGACTCCCGCCTGAATATATAGGGCGGGTAGAGGGAACGTGGGGAAGTGAAACATCTCAGTACCCACAGGAAGAGAAAACAATAGTGATTCCGTTAGTAGTGGCGAGCGAACCCGGAAGAGGCTAAACCGATCATGTGTGATAGCCGGCAGGCGTTGCATGGTCGGGGTTGCGGGACTTTTCTGCTGATTCTGCCGAACAGTGAACGTTACAGATTTGTATAGACGAACAGGATTGAAAGCCTGGTCATAGAGGGTGCGAACCCCGTAGTCGAAATGCAGTGATGGCGTGAAGAGTATCCCAAGTAGCACGGGGCCCGAGAAATCCCGTGTGAATCTGTCAGGACCACCTGATAAGCCTAAATACTCCTACATGACCGATAGTGAACAAGTACCGTGAGGGAAAGGTGAAAAGTACCCCGGGAGGGGAGTGAAATAGTACCTGAAACCGTTTGCTTACAAACCGTTGGAGCAGCCTTGTTGCTGTGACAGCGTGCCTTTTGAAGAATGAGCCTGCGAGTTAGTGATATGTGGCGAGCTTAACCCGAGAGGGGAATGCGTAGCGAAAGCGAGTCTGAATAGGGCGATTCAGTCGCATGTCCTAGACCCGAAGCGAAGTGATCTATCCATGGCCAGGTTGAAGCGACGGTAAGACGTCGTGGAGGACCGAACCCACTTCAGTTGAAAATGGAGGGGATGAGCTGTGGATAGGGGTGAAAGGCCAATCAAACTTCGTGATAGCTGGTTCTCTCCGAAATGCATTTAGGTGCAGCGTTGCGTGTTTCTTGCCGGAGGTAGAGCTACTGGATGGCCGATGGGGCCTAAAAGCTTACTGACGTCAGCCAAACTCCGAATGCCGGTAAGTGAGAGCGCAGCAGTGAGACGGTGGGGGATAAGCTTCATCGTCGAGAGGGAAACAACCCAGACCACCAACTAAGGTCCCAAAGCGCGTGCTAAGTGGGAAAGGATGTGGAGTTGCACAGACAACCAGGAGGTTGGCTTAGAAGCAGCCACCCTTGAAAGAGTGCGTAATAGCTCACTGGTCAAGTGATTCCGCGCCGACAATGTAACGGGGCTCAAGCACGCCACCGAAGTTGTGGCATTGATATTTTTGGTAAGCCGCACACTTGTTGTGTTGGTTCAGCCGTGTTGATGGGTAGGAGAGCGTCGTGTGGCCAGCGAAGCGGCGGTGTAAACCAGCCGTGGAGGCTACACGAGTGAGAATGCAGGCATGAGTAGCGAAAGACGGGTGAGAAACCCGTCCTCCGAAAGATCAAGGTTTCCAGGGCCAGGCTAATCCGCCCTGGGTAAGTCGGGACCTAAGGCGAGGCCGACAGGCGTAGTCGATGGACAACGGGTTTATATTCCCGTACTGGCGAAAAACCGTCCAAGCTAATCCAGTAATGCTAAGCATCTGAATCCCACTGACCGGAGCCTTCGGGCCGAGGGGGTGGGCCTAGCGTGCGACCCTATGCTGGTGCGGTTAGCGTATTAACAGGTGTGACGCAGGAAGGTAGCTGAGCCGGGCGATGGTTGTCCCGGTCTAAGGATGTAGGCCGAGAGATAGGCAAATCCGTCTCTCATATAAGGCTGAGACCCGATGGGTAGCCCGTAAGGGCGAAATCAGTGATCCTATGCTGCCAAGAAAAGCATCGACGCGAGGTTTTAGTCACCCGTACCCCAAACCGACTCAGGTGATCAGGTAGAGAATACTAAGGAGATCGAGAGAATCGTGGTTAAGGAACTCGGCAAAATGCCCCCGTAACTTCGGGAGAAGGGGGGCCGGAGGCGTGAAGGGATTTACTCCTGGAGCGTTCGAAGGCCGCAGAGACCAGTGGGAAGCGACTGTTTACTAAAAACACAGGTCCGTGCCAAGTCGCAAGACGATGTATACGGACTGACGCCTGCCCGGTGCTGGAAGGTTAAGAGGAACGGTTAGCCGCAAGGCGAAGCTGAGAATTTAAGCCCCAGTAAACGGCGGTGGTAACTATAACCATCCTAAGGTAGCGAAATTCCTTGTCGGGTAAGTTCCGACCTGCACGAATGGCGTAACGACTTCCCAGCTGTCTCAACCGCGAACTCGGCGAAATTGCATTACGAGTAAAGATGCTCGTTACGCGCAGCAGGACGGAAAGACCCCGTGACCTTTACTACAGCTTGGTATTGGTGTTCGGTGTGGCTTGTGTAGGATAGGTGGGAGACTTTGAAGCTTGGACGCTAGTTCAGGTGGAGTCAACGTTGAAATACCACTCTGGTCATATTGGATATCTAACTTCGAACCGTGATCCGGTTCAGGGACAGTGCCTGGTGGGTAGTTTAACTGGGGCGGTTGCCTCCTAAAAAGTAACGGAGGCGCCCAAAGGTTCCCTCAACCTGGTTGGCAATCAGGTGTCGAGTGTAAGTGCACAAGGGAGCTTGACTGTGAGACTGACAAGTCGAGCAGGGACGAAAGTCGGGACTAGTGATCCGGCAGTGGCTTGTGGAAGCGCTGTCGCTCAACGGATAAAAGGTACCTCGGGGATAACAGGCTGATCTTGCCCAAGAGTCCATATCGACGGCATGGTTTGGCACCTCGATGTCGGCTCGTCGCATCCTGGGGCTGGAGTAGGTCCCAAGGGTTGGGCTGTTCGCCCATTAAAGCGGTACGCGAGCTGGGTTTAGAA
>NZ_JALGAR010000003.1:0-546424 GCF_022760445.1 Cryobacterium zhongshanensis
CTGAAGATCAACATGATCACGGCGATGGCCGTTGCCCTCATTGGGATCGTCCTCATCGTCGTGCAATCGCGACGCCATCCAGATCCCGAGAACAGCCCGTACTTGCCGGGGCGCGCGTGGTCACCGCCTGCGCCCGACACGAGCGACACGGTCCCCAGCACGCAAGCTGGCCCAGCGTCACCGAGTGGCACGGTACACCCATGACGCCGGACAGTGCCGCCCCGGACGCGTCAGCCAGGCTGAAGCGTCAGCGACGCCTTTTCTTGAGATCAGGACAGCTGCTCATGATCGTGGGTGTCCTGATTGCTGTTGCTCACTGGCTAGGGCACCTGGATCCGGTAACCGCGACGCATCCGCCGGTCTGGGTTGAGCTCCTGGTCAACTATCCGGTAGCGGCCGTTGTGGTGATTATCGGCGCCAATCTGTCGTCGCACAAACCCAAGTGAGCGGACTCCAGCCCGGGCACAGCTCGTCATCTCCGGGCTGGCCCAGGCCTTAGAGGACCCATTCGAAGGATTCCTCGAACGTCTCCTCCCCCTCGTCGTCATCGAACACGTTGGCGACGAGGTGGGTGAGGTACAGCGCGAATCCGGTTGCGATTTCGCTGAATTGGGTTCCGTCGAACGGCCCGTACCAGGACACTTTGCACGGGCCCTCCGGGTCGAGGTCCAGACGGTTCATCGAAGCTCCCTCGGGCGAGGCCAGGATGAGGATGCGCACGGAGATCCATGGGGGCATGCCGCCCATGATGTCTCCGAGGGCGATGCCGTCTACCGCGTGGCCCGACAGGGCCAGCGACAGGAGCACTGCAAGGTCCGCGGTGACGTCGTCGCCGGCCTCGTAGCGGAGGTAGCTTTCCCGATCGTTGGAGACGAGTTGGATGGCGTCGGGCGCCCACGCGAGCCGGCGATAGGCGAGGATGTCGAGGGCGGCACGGACCAGGTCGGTGAGGACCTTGCCCGCGGTCACCGCATCCGTGACGCCGTCATACTCAGGCCGACCAGAATCCCAAATCGTACGGATGCTCTCCCGGGTGGTGGGGATATGTGTCATGGACGGTTCACTCTCCGTCGCTCTCTGCCGGTCGTGGCAGGTGAAGGCGCTTCAGCATCAGCGCGTTGACGGCGACGATCACGCTGGAGCCGGACATCGAGATCGCCGCGATCTCGGGGGTCAACCGGATGCCGTATGCGGGGAAGAAGACGCCGGCCGCGATCGGCAGGGCGATGGCGTTGTACCCGATCGCCCAGCCGAGGTTCTGTCGCATCTTCCGGACGGTTCCTTTCCCGATGCGCAGCGCGACGGGGACGTCCAACGGATCGGACCGCATCAGCACGACGTCCGCCGTCTCGATGGCGACGTCGGTGCCTGCCCCGATGGCGATACCGAGGTCGGCTTGCGCGAGTGCCGGGGCGTCATTGACTCCGTCACCGACCATGGCCACCCTCTTGCCTGCAGCTTGGAGTTCCGTGATCTTCGCGGACTTGTCTTCAGGCAGGACCTCCGCGATCACGGTATCGATCCCGAGCTGGGAGGCAATGCGTGCGGCGGTGGCTTCGTTGTCTCCGGTGAGCATGACGACCTGGATCCCCGCGTCGTGCATGGCCGCCACCGCGGCAGCAGCGGTCGGGCGCACGGCATCTGCCAGTGCAACGACGCCGGCCGCCTTGCCGTCCACGGCGAGCAGGACCGCGGTGCGTCCCGTTGACGCGAGCGCATCGCGTTGGACCTTGACTGGTTCGATATCGACGCCTTGGGCGAGCATCAATTTGCGGTTGCCGACCAGCACGCGGTGCCCGCTCACGGTGGCGCCTGCCCCGTGCCCGGGTACATTCTCGAAGTCGACGGCGTGGCCCACGGTCACACCCCGGCCCGCGGCATAGCTGACCACCGCAGCGGCGAGCGGATGTTCTGATTCGCGCTCCACGGCCGCAACGAGTCCGAGCAGTTCGTCTTCGTCGATGCCGATCGCGATGAAGTCGGTGACTTCCGGTTTGCCCTGGGTGAGGGTGCCGGTCTTGTCCATCACCACGGTGTCGATCCGTGCGGCCGTTTCCAACGCGGTTGCGGTCTTGAACAGGATGCCGCGTTTGGCGCCGAGGCCGGTGCCGACCATGATTGCCGTCGGGGTGGCCAGGCCGAGCGCGTCCGGGCAGGTGATGACGACTACGGTGATCGCGAACAGCATTGCTGTCGGACCGGTTGCGCCTGCCAGCAGCCAGACGAGGAGGGTGGCGATTCCGCCGATCAGTGCCACCAGTACCAGCCAGAACGCCGCACGGTCGGCCAGTCGCTGCCCGGGAGCTTTGGAATTCTGCGCCTCTTGCACGAGGGCGACGATCTGGGCCAGTGCGGTGTCCGCGCCCACCTTCGTCGCCCGGACCCGGAGGGTGCCCGTGGTATTCACGGTCGCGCCGATCACCATGGAGCCGGCCGTCTTGGCCACGGGAAGGCTCTCCCCGGTGACCATGGACTCATCGATATCCGAGTCGCCGGCCTCGACGACGCCGTCGGTGGGGACCTTGGACCCCGGGCGCACGAGCATCAGGTCGCCGGGTACAACCTCTGCCGTGGGAATTTCAACGGGTTCCCCGTCGCGGATCACGAAGGCCTGCGAGGGCGCCAGCTCGAGCAAGGTACGGACGGCGTCATTGGCGCCGCCCCGTGCCCGCATTTCGACCCAGTGCCCGAGCAACACGAAGCTCGCCAGGACCGTGGCGGCTTCGTAGAAGACGTCGCCCCCGCCGGTGAGGGTGACCACGACGCTGTAGAGCCAGCCCGATCCGACGCCGACAGCGACCAGGACCATCATGTCCAGCGTTCTCGCCCGCAATGCCCGGTAGGCGCCGTCGAAGAAGATCCACGCGGAGTAGAAGATCACCGGCAGCGACAGGATCAGGGCCGCAACGTCGTCGCGGAGCCCGAAGGGTGCCGGGAGCGTGAACCCGATGACCTCGCGTCCGATCGGTGACAAGAACGTGATCGGAACGGACAGGATCGCCGCCACCAGGAACCTGTTACGCATGTCCCGGATCATGCTGGACATCGTCATGGTGCCATGGCCGCCGCCGTGACCCATCGCGTCCTGCATCGTCCGGGTCGGGGATGCCGTATGCGCGGCATGGGCGTCCGCGGGTGACTGAGTGATGTCTGATGTCGCGCTGGGACCAGCGGGCGCCGCGACAGTGGGATGCGCATGGGCCACGGCCTGGTCCGGGGCGGCACTGCTGGCGGCCAGTGGGTCGCAGATGTGATCAGGCACGGATTGCCCGTCGCAGTGGTACCCGCACTCGCGCACCCACCCGGCGAGGTTTTCGATTGAAGTCTGTCGCGGGTCGAAAGTGATTGTCGCCGTCTGCGCGACGACGTTCGTGTCAACTCCCAGGACGCCGGGGCGTCGAGATAGGACCGCATCGGCGACGGCTTTGGATGACGCCCACCCCACGCCCCGTACTTGCATGATCGTGGTTTCGGTCGGCTGGCTCATTCGAACGATCCTCTCTGAAACATAATGATTGCTCGACGCTGGTTCACCGTGTCCCCGGCTGCCGATACTCGCCATCATATACCCCCCAAGGGTATCTTGTGTTCGATTGATCGGCTCGATGGAGCAGCCGGGCACTTCCTGCAGCGCTGCACAGCTGGGCGTTTCCTCGCGGAATTCGGTCAACCCTCTCAGGCCACGGGGAGCATCCGTTGACTACAGTGTGAGGATTGCCGCGTCCGGACGGCGACAGGAAAGTAGGGGTCAGAGTGGCAGGAGCATCGGCGAGCGTGTGCGCATGCACGGCCGTGCGGCTGCGCCGTGCGCTCCTCGGAATCCTCTCGCTTGCAGCTGTCGTCTTCGGCTTGGTAGCAATGCATGCGGGGATGGCGGCTGAATCCGAAGCCTCACCGCATTCCCACGTCATGATTGGTGCGCATTCGGTCACTACAGCCCCAAGCACAGAGGGCTCGAAACTCGGTCTGGCCACTGCCGCTTTCTACGAGACGTCGAACCTGCCGTCGACGTGCTTCGGAATGTGCACCGCCGATTGCCTCATGACAGGCCCCGCGTGTTCTGCCGGGCCCATCGCGCACTCCCCCAATTCCTTTACCCAACCCGCAAGTCCCGTCGTTGTCGACCGGCCTGTCGAGCGAGCAGGTCCCGCTCTGGCACGGCGCCTTCCTCTACAACGACCACCCTCGTTGACCGTCCTGTCGATCAGCCGCGTCTGATCAACAATCGCCCGCGAGCCTCCACCCGGCACGGGCGCACAATCCCCGTTCCCGGCCTTCCGTGACTCGTTCCGCCTGCGAGCACGCTCCTCACCTCTGGAACTACCTCCGTGGACCAGATTCAAAACCTCTGTCGAACAGATTGGACTCCCCTTGACTTCCCTTCGTATTCCCCTCATCGCTGCCACCGCGCTCGCCGCGGCCATCGCCCTGTCCGCTTGCTCGGCCGGCACCACCACAGCCGGCGGCGCCAATGCGTCCGCATCCTCCGCCCCCACCGCGTCCACAGCAGTGTTCAACGATGCCGACGTGTCCTTCGCCATGCCGATGGTCGACCACCACCAGCAGGCGATCACTATGGCCCAGACCATGCTCGACAAGACCGGCGTCGATCCTCGCGTCACCGCTCTTGCCGAGCAGATCAAGGCGGCCCAGGGGCCGGAAATCACGATGATGAATTCCTGGGTCACAGCCTGGGGTGCGACCGCCACCAGCATGCCCGGAATGGATATGACTACCGGTTCAATGACCGATGGTGACATGGCCGCACTGAATGCCGCGACCGGCCCGGCCGCCGACAAGCTGTTCCTCCAGCAGATGATCCAGCACCACCAGGGCGCGATCGACATGGCCAACGTCGAGCTGAAGGACGGGCAGAACCCGGATGCGCAGGCGCTGGCCACCAAGATCATTGCCGACCAGACGGCGCAGATCAAGCAGATGCAGGACATCCTCGCCACCATGTAACCGGCCCGCCGACAGGCCGCGGAGCGTCAACGGCGCTCTGCGGCCCCGGGCGCCTAATTCCCTTAGGTGACTAGGATTAGGTTGACCTCCCTTTTCTGATCCGTGCGCGAGGTACACCAACATTTTGAAAGGGCTCGACCATGGCAAAGTTCGGTGATCTGGAAAACGCGATCATGAACGAGGTCTGGCAAGCCGAGACCCCGCTGTTGGTTCGAGAGATCCTTGACAGACTCAATCGCGGGCTCGCCTACAACACCGTGCAAACGGTCACCGAGATCCTTAACCGCAAGGGTTGGCTGAGTAAGGAACGGGACGGCCGCGCATTCCGATATGGTCCCGCCGCAACCCGGGACGACTACGTCTCCGGACTCATTCGCGAGGCGCTGTCCTTCGCGGATGACCGGGCGGCGGCGCTCGTGGGCTTCGTCGACGAGATGCCCGATGGCGAAGCAGCAGAACTCCGCCGCCTGCTGGCCGCTGCGCATGAGAATGAGCCGCAGCCGTGATTGTCGCGATCACCCTGACCCTCTATGCGATCGCGCTCTCCGTCGCCGTACCCCCTCTCCTGCTGCGAGCGAACTGGGTTGATCGCGCCCCCCGGCTGGCTATCGCGACCTGGCAGGCCCTGACGGTCGCAGTCGTGGGTTCTCTCGCACTCGCCGGCCTCTCTTTTGCGATTCCGATCGCCGGCCTCGGCGGGAAGGGCCTCATCGAGGTCCTGCAGGCCTGCACGATGGCGCTGCAGCAGCAGTATTCGACACCGACCGGAGCCGCCGTCGGTATCGGCGGGGCGCTGCTGGCCGGGGCTGTTGTCACTCGCAGTTTCTGGGGCCTGGCCTCTACGGGCGCCCGGATGTCCCGGGAGCGCAATGCACATCGTCGCGTTCTCGACATGGTCGGGCGCCCGGATATTGATCGCGATATCGTCATCCTCGACTCGGCGGACGCGGCGGTCTACTGCATGCCGGGAATCCACCGGCGCACCGTCGTCACCACGGCCGCACTGCATGCCTTGACCGACGAAGAACTCGTCGCGGTGTTGGCCCATGAGCGCGCACACCTCGCTGAGCGGCATGACCTCGCCCTGGCCTTCTCCGCGGCACTGTCCCAAGCGTTTCTGAGGCTCCCGCCTTTCCGTCTGGCCGCGCGCGAGACGGCCCGCCTGGTCGAACTTCGTGCCGATGATGTCGCGGCTGAACGCACCCACCGGCTCACAGTTGCGGCAGCGCTCCTGGCCGTCGTTGCCGTGCCCCCGCACGCGGTGCCGGCCGTCGCACTCGGAGCGGCAGGACCTGGGGCCGCGGCCCGGGTTCGCAGACTCCTTCCTCCGCGCCAGTCAGTGGGCCGCTTCCCCGTGTGCGCAGTGTCGGTAGCGATCGCGCTCCTGCTGATCGCGCCCGGGCTGGCCCTCGGCTGGCCGGCCGTCACAAGCGCGGATCACGCGTTGTGCCCCGCCGAGCCGTCAACCAGCCTGTCGGCGTCCCTTTCTCCGAGATCCGGCAGCGCGCCTGCGCCGGCAACGCCTGCTGCACATACCCCGTGTGCCGTCGACAGCATGGACGAGGGTCGCTTCTCCAGCTGACTTTCAGCTTCGGCATGCCAGCTAGACAACTGCTTCACAATCACCTAATCTCCTTAGGAGGATAGGTGAAATCGTCCGCGCAGGACGCGGCCTAGGTGAAGGCGAAGAATATATGGAGAATCTACTGTTCGGCGGCACTCTGCTCGCCGCTTTCCTGGGTGGCCTGGTCGCCCTCCTCGCGCCCTGTTGCGTGTCGGTGATGCTGCCCGCCTACCTGGCGTCGGGCATGCGCCGGCGCTCCGGCATCGTGGGAGCGACCCTGGTCTTCGCTGCCGGGGTCGCCACGATCATCGTGCCGATCGGGTTGGGCGCAACGGCCTTGATCGGCCTGATCTCCGGCCAGCACGCGATCGTCTTCACGATCGCCGCCACGGCGATGCTGATCGGCGGGATTGCGATGCTGTTCGGTTGGAAGCTGCAGCTTCCGATGCTCGCGCGCCGCGTTCCCGCCGGTCACGGCCTCGCCTCGGTCTACGGACTCGGCGTGTTCTCCGGCGCGGCCAGTTCCTGCTGCGCTCCGGTGCTGATCGGCGTCGCGGTGCTCTCCGGCGCAACGGCCTCCTTCCCCGCGGCCCTGGCCGTTGGCCTCACCTATGTGGCCGGAATGGTCGCCCCCCTCGCCATCTTGGCGCTGGTCTGGGACCGCAAGGATTGGGGCTCAAGCAAGTGGCTTCAGGGCCGCCAGATCACCCTGCGCCTGGGCCGGTTCAGCCGTAGCCTCGCCGTCGGCAGCTTCGCTTCCGCCGTCCTGCTCATCGTGATGGCTATCCTCACCTATATCCAGGCCGCCGTCGGACCCGGCATGACCTCTGGCGGCTGGCTGGCCCAGTTCGGCGCTGACCTCCAACACAGTGTTTCCGTCGCGACCAAGGCGCTCGCCTGGCTTCCCGGCTGGGCCGTCGCGATCGTGTTGGTTGCCGGTGTCGGCTATTTCGTGTGGCGCGCCACTCGCCACACCGAACCAAAGTCCCCGGAACCAACCGTGGCGACGACACCCGACGGGTCGGTTCAGGCCGCCGACTCTGAATCCAGCTGCTGCAGCGATGCAGCCCTCGAAACCCCCGCACGCACAGGACAGGACACCTCCAAATGAGTTCCGCCCCCAAAAACACGCAAAAGGCTCCCGCCGCCCGATCGCGCCGCCCCGGCTGGTTCGGTTGGATCACTGGGCTGCTGATTGCCGGCATCGTCCTCGCCGGGCTATACAGCGTCTTCGCCAGCGCGAACACCCCGAAGACGGCAGCCGCCGGTACGACGACGCAGTCCACCTACGACGTCGGAACCCCCGGCATTGGTCAGGTCGCACCAGCGTTCACGCTCGCCGACAACTCCGGCGGACAGGTGTCCCTGGCCGACTACTCCGGCAAGAATGTGCTGCTCTTCTTCCAGGAAGGCCTGGCCTGCGAACCATGCTGGACGCAGATCACCAGCCTGGAAACGGACGCCGCGAAGCTCCACGCGGCGGGAATCGACGCCGTCGTGTCCATCACAACCGACCCGGCCCAGCAAATCGCCCGGAAAACCACCGACATGGGCCTGAAAACCCCAGTCCTGTCCGACCCCGACCTGGTCACCTCGAAAAAGTACCAGGCCAACGAATTCGGCATGATGGGCACCAGCACCGATGGACACAGCTTCATCCTCGTCGGCCCCGACGGCACCATCAAATGGCGCGCCGACTACGGCGGAGCTCCGAAATACACCATGTTCGTGCCCGTCGACCAGCTCCTCCTCGATCTGAAGACCGATACGACGTCATGATCGCCCTGACCCTACTCACTCAAAGCGACTGCCCGTCCTGTATCGCGGGAAAACGAGTGCTTGCCGAGCTGTCCGCCGAATTCCCCCTCCAGATCGACGAGGTCGACGTGAACAGCGACACCGGCCGTGCGATCGCCCTTGAACAGCGCCTGGCCTTCACCCCCGGGCTCGTCGCCAACGGCCGACTGATCGCGCACGGGCGTCTGTCCACCCGCGCCCTCCGGCGGAAATTCACCACCATGCTCGCAACCACCCAATCAACTCAACCAGAAGGATCCTGACATGCAGCAATTCCTCTACATCCTCCCCGCCCTGATCTGCCCCGTCGGAATGGGCCTGATGATGTGGTTCATGATGCGCGGACGCGGCCACGGCAAGACCGTCGACGGGCCCGAAGAACAGGAACTCGCCCGCCTGCGCGCCGAAGTCGCCGCCCTCCGCCCCCAGGCCGCGGCATTCGAAGAACGCCACCCCGGGACCGGACCGACCGCGTGATCCCGATTCTGATCTCCCTGGTCGCGACGGCGCTTGCCGCGGCTCTGACGTGGCGGTTCTGCATGCGCCCCATGCTGCGCAGCAGAACCGCCCCGGGTGACGCCGGGTGTTGCGCGAAGCCGGCGACGGACGTCCAAGCGGACATTCAGGCCGCCCGAGCCGAACTCAAGTCGCTACAGGACACCATCGGGTATATTTCACCTGACCCGAAGGACAGCTGACATGGCTCGTGAAACACCCCCACACTTGGACGACCACTCAGAGGGTGGAGGTCACGAATCCGCGCCCGCGACAGTCAAACAGCAACGAGCCGAGCGTCGGGCAGAAAAAGTCGCCATCCTGAAGCGCGAACAATCAAAAGCGAAACGGAACCGGAAGATCGGAATCGCCGCAGCCTGGTCCGCTGCAGGGATCGTCGTGCTCGTCATCGTCCTCGTCGTCACAACCACCGGCGCCCCCAAGAACGCGGCAGCACCGACATCCGTTGATGGCGTACAAACCTTCCCGAACCAGACCTCCCAGCACGTCACCGGTACCGTGAAATACAACCCGCTGCCGCCGGTGGGCGGAGACCACTCCGTCACACTCCTGAACTGTGGCGTGTATTCCGAGAACGTCCCCAACGAAAACGCGGTGCACTCGCTCGAGCACGGCGCCGTGTGGGTCACCTACGACGCTTCAAAAGTGACGGGTGGTCAGCTCGCAGCACTGCGCAAGGAGATCCCTTCGACATACGCAATCCTGTCGCCGTTCGCCGGTCTCCCGTCGTCGATCGTCGCATCGGCATGGGGCACGCAGCTCGACATCAGCGACCCGGCCGATCCTCGACTCGCGGCATTCATCGCCAAGTACCGCGGGGCCGCAACTGCTCCAGAACCCGGCTCCCCCTGCACCGGAGGCCTGGACGGACCGGGCAAGGTGTCCTGACCTCCATCGTCGCCAGAGAACACCAATTCCACGAATGAACGACAAGAGAATGTGAGCACAAAATGATGGGGTACGGCGGGATTGGCTGGACAGGACCATGGATGATCTTCGCGTGGATATTCGCCATCGGGGGCATCGTTGCCCTGGCGTTTGTCATCTACCGGCTCTTCCATGGAGATCGCCCTCAGCAGGACAATAGCGCCGGACCCACCTCGGCCAGAACGATCCTGGACGAACGTTTCGCGCGCGGTGAAATCGATGAGAACGAGTATCGGCAGCGCCGCGAAACCCTCAACGGCAGGTAGCGAAGGTCCGAACGTGGGCACACTGATCGGGTACGCCCGAGTTTCACCGCAGGCCCTGGAGACCGACCACCAAGTACGGGACCTCGCCGCTGCGGGCGTCCGGCCGGACGACCTCTATGTCGACCTAGGCGCCTGCGGCGCTCGCACAGATCACTCCCTCCTGGAGCGCGCCATCGGAACACTTCGGGAGGGCGACACTCTCGTCAGCACCACGCTGGCCAGCTTGGGACGCTCCACCTCCGACCTTTTGGCGCTGACTGGGACGCTCCGCGCGAACGGGGCAGCACTCCGAGTCCTCGATATCAGCGAGTCCACAGACAACTCCAGCGCCTCGGGACAGAACACAGTCCTCGCGGTTCTGACTGCCGTCGCCGGCCTTGAATTAGAGGTGGCCCGGGAACGCATCCGCGAAAGCGTCTTCAAACGACGTTCTTCGAGCACACGCCGCGGCGGTCGTTGGAAGACCTTTACCGAGCGCCAGATCCGCAACGCTCTCCGACTCATTGAATCCGGCGAACAACCCTCACAGGTGGCCCGGGATCTTGGCATGTCCCGCACTACGCTTTACCGCCGCATCAACAACATCCAACCGTGACGCGGATTGTGCCTTAGCCTCGATCCACCGGTGAGACTCGGGGTTTGACGGCGCGTTAAACCGAGAATGCCTTCCAGGTCAGGAAAAATGGTACTTACCACGGTTCATTTTTCACGACATGAAAGGCATCTCGTAGATGCAAGTTTTCCATAGATCCACGGCTGTGTCCGCGACCTTCGACGACACGAATCTCGTGTCGCTTGCCGGTCTGGTTCCGGCGATGTTGTTGGCGGCTTCGACGGGGCTGGGCGAGCTCGCGAACCGGTGGTTGACGTTGCCCGGCTACTTCGGTGCGAACGCCGGGTTGAAGGTCACCGCTTTGGTCGCGGGGATGCTTGCGGGTGCGGACTCCATCGATGACATGGCTGTCCTTCGCCACGGCGTGATGAAGAAACTCTTCGTCGGCGCCTACGCCCCGTCCACGTTGGGTTCGTTCCTGCGCGCGTTTACCTTCGGCCATGTCCGCCAGCTCGACGCCGTGGCGTGGCGGTGGCTGGTCAACGTCGCCCAGGCCGCGCCGATCGTGGCCGGGATCAACGAGTATGCCCTGGTCGATATTGACGACACCATCAAAGAAGTCCATGGCTACCAGAAGCAGGGCTCCGGCTACGGTTACTCCGGAGTGCGCGGATTGAACGCGTTGATCGGCATCGTGTCCACGACGCTGTCTGCGCCGATCATCTCCGGGTCGAGGCTCCGCAAGGGCGCGGCCGGGTCCCCGCGCGGCGCGGGCAAGTTCGTCGGCGATATCCTCGCCACCGTCCGCAGGCTCCGGTCGAAGACCGCGTCCGGGCTCGTGCTCCTTCGCGCTGACAGTGCGTTCTACGGCCACGCGGTCGTCGCGGCCGCGCACCGGGCCGGCGCCAAGGTTTCGATCACGGCCCGGATGGATCCGGCCGTGAAGCGCGCGATCGCTGCGATCGGCGATGACGCGTGGACGACGATTCAATGCACCGACGCGATCCGGGACGAGATCACCGGGCAATGGGTCTCCGCGGCCGAAGTCGCCGAGATTCCCTTCACCGCGTTCAGTTCGAGGAGACTCAGCGAACGCATCCCCGGGCGCCTCGTCGTTCGGCGGATCCCGGAGCTGAATCCGTTCGAAGGCGCCGGGCAGCCGACGCTGTTCGATACGCACCGGTTCCACGCTTTCTTCACGACCAGCGCCCTGGACACCGTCACGGCTGATAAAACACACCGGCAGCACGCGATCATCGAGCAGATCAACGCGGACCTGAAAGACAGTGCGCTCGCGCACCTGCCGTCGGGGATCTTCACTGCGAACGCGGCCTGGCTTGTTCTGGCCACGATCGCGTTCAACATGTCTCGCGCCGTCGGGACCCTCACCGGCACTGACCTCGGGAAGGCGCGCTAGGCACAATCCGTCGCAAACTCATCCAGGTTCCGGCCCGCATCTCGACCTCGGCCCGGAAACTCGTCCTGCACCTTCCGGCCAGCTGGCCCTGGGAACACGGGTGGCAGGCCGTGTTCACGGCGGCCCGCCGCGAACCGCGACCATCTGACCATCCAGCCACACGGCGCAACCGGAGCAGGAACACCACCGGCAGCAAGGCCGACCGCACCGCCATGCCCACCACCAGGAACCTCAGATCAACTCCGAGCTACCCGCTCACCCAAGCCGACCGGTGGATCGAGGCTAAGACGCGCGCCGATCCCCCAGTCGTGCGACAGCCCCGGACCTTCGGCCGACTGATTCTTGCCTATCCGAAAAGTTCGCCGAGCCAGTTCTCTTTCTTTCGGCCTCGACCGGAGGAGTATCCGCCTCGCCCCGAGTCGCCGTGGCCAGAACCACCGTGATCGTCGCGGGATCGCCTGTCAGGTGACGGATCACCGAGGCGGCCGGATGACTCCGTCACCGAACGTTCAATGATTTTGTCAAGCTCGCCTCGGTCGAGCCACACGCCGCGGCACTGTGGGCAGTAGTCGATTTCCACTCCGGACCTGTCGCTCATAGCCAGCGTCGAGCCGTCGGTTGGGCATTGCATCTCGTCGTCCTCTCGTTGCGCATTCCAGAGCGCGAAGTCATGTTAACCTCGTGCACAATGTATGCAAGACTGTTCATACGTAAAGGTAGTCTGAGGCAAAAAGCCGTGCGGACGCTGTGAAGGAGAGAGACGCTGATGGGATCTGAACACGCACACCCCTCCGCTGTGAGCGCCGGCGGCAAACATCGCAAGCCGCTGCTCATCGCCTTTAGCCTCACCGCTGCCTACATGATCGTGGAATTCGTCGTCGGCTTCCAAGTCAACTCTCTCGCGTTGATCTCCGATGCCGCACATATGGGCACTGATGTCCTCGGACTCGGCATGGCACTCGCCGCGATCACCCTGGCCTCACGGCGCACCACGAGCCAGAGGACGTACGGGTTCTACAGGCTGGAAGTGCTCGCTGCACTCGCCAACGGGATCCTCTTGTTCGCCGTAGCCGGGTACGTGCTATTCGAAGCCATCCAGCGCTTCAGCGACCCGCCCTCGGTACCCGGCCTTCCCTTGTTGGTCGTAGCCGTCATCGGCTTGATGATCAACCTGATCAGCTTCCGACTCTTGACGGCCGGCTCCAAAGAGAGCCTGAATCTCAAAGGTGCTTACCTTGAAGTGATGGGTGACCTGCTCGGTTCGGTCGGGGTCATTGTCGCGGCCATCATCCTGTTCACGACCGGCTGGCCATACGCCGACCCCATCATCGGGGTCGGGATCGGATTGTTCATCCTGCCCCGCACATGGAAGCTCACCCGCCAAGCACTACGCATCCTCATGGAAGTTGCCCCACCGAACCTGAACATTGACAAAATCGGAGCTGAAATTGCCGAGCTGCCCGGAGTCGCGGCGGTGCACGACCTTCACATCTGGACCATCACGTCGGGTATGGAAAGTGCCAGCGGGCACGTAGTCGTCAAGCCCGGCGCGGACTACAGTGACGTGTTGGACTCCGTGGTCCTGTTACTGCGAGACCGGTATCACGTGTCCCATGCCACGATCCAATGTGAGCCTGCCGACTTCGCAGAGGCAGATAACCCGGTCTGACCGGAACCGATACGCTGTGTCTATGGGCAGCGTACAGGCAAAACCAACGGAGAACGGGCGCGATTCACTCGCTCCAATGAGAACGATTGACGCCGAACACGTCGCTCTTGTCCGGGCAAGCATGCCGTCCGTTGAGGACGTCGCGGATCTTTCCGACGTGTTCGGACTACTCGGCGAACCTAACAGGGTGCGCATCCTCATCTCACTGCTGAACGGACCAATGTGCGTCCGTGACCTGGCTGCAGCCATCAACCTCAGCGAATCCGCCGTGTCGCACGCGCTGCGGCTGCTCCGCGCCCACCGAGTCGTCGAAGTCCACAGAACCGGTCGCGTCGCCCACTACACGATTGCGGACTCCCACGTGCGTGATCTCCTGGAGCTCGGCCTCGAACACGTCGGACACACAATACTCATCCACGCCACCACCGCGGAAACGGATCGCGATTGCGACCCAGGAACGATTCCCTGCGATCAATTGCAAGTCTAAACACCCCGATAGTGGCCTTTCAGGCTCATCCGATGGGTAGCGAAGCAGGAGAGTTTGGAGACGTCGGCGCTGTAGGACTGGCAGGCGATCTTGACGCCTTCGGCCATGGTCAAATAGGGGCTCCACATTGTGGCGACTTGGTCGACGGTCATCCCTGCCTCCAGAATGTACGCGACGGCCGCAGCGATCTCACCGGCATCTTTCGCAGCGGCGGTGATGCCGACGATCAGTCCGGTCTGGGAGTCCGCGACAACCTTGACGAACCCCCGGGTGTCTCGGTTGACCAGGGCGCGGGGCACGTATTCCAGGGGCAGCACCCGGCACTCGCAGGAGATTCCGGCGGCGTTGGCTTCCTTGTCCGTCATGCCCACCGCGGCCAGGGCCGGGGTGGTGAAGGTGACGCGGGGAAGGTGGCGGTAGTCGACCGTGCGCCCCCATCGTTGAACGCGTTCTCCACGACGAGGGCGCCATGAAAAGCCGCCACGTACACAAACTCGCGGTGCCCGGTCACATCCCCGGCCGCCCAGATCCGCGGGTTGGTGCTGGTCAGCATGTCGGAGACCTTGATCTGGCCCCGGTCACCGACAGTGACGCCGACCGTGTCGAGGTTGAGGCCCTCGGTGACCGGACGTC
Organism: Cryobacterium zhongshanensis; assembly: GCF_022760445.1. NCBI lineage: Bacteria > Bacillati > Actinomycetota > Actinomycetes > Micrococcales > Microbacteriaceae > Cryobacterium > Cryobacterium zhongshanensis. The sequence goes on from NZ_JALGAR010000003.1 coordinate 14,795, forward strand.
GTCCGGTGGCCACGAGCAGCTTGCTGGCCCGTATGTTTTCCTTCCCGCCGGTGCTGGTCACCTCGGCGATCACGTCGCCGGTGCTCTCGTCGCGGTGCACCGCAGACACGATGGCCCGGCGGATGACCCTGATGCCCTCATCAGCGAATACCCCCATGAGGACCCGGGCGGCCTCGGGCTCTTCCTGCGACGCCAGCCGTGAACGCACCAGGACCGTCACCTGGGAGCCGAGCCGGGCGAACAATTGCGCTTGTTCCAAGGCGACGTAGCCGCCTCCCAAGACCAGCAGCAACTCGGGCACATCGCCCAATTCCATCGCGGTGGTCGAGGTCAGGTAGTCGACCCCGGACAGGCCGTCGATCGGTGGTTTCCACGGGGCAGAGCCGGTGGCCACCAGGTAATGTCCGCGCGCACGGTCTGCACGGTGCCGTCGGACGCGGTGATGTTCAGTACCGGCTCTGCCTCAGACCCGACGAACGTCGCGTCCCCGTGACGGAGGTCCCAGTCGTAGTTGGCGATCAAATCCACGTACTTGCCGGCTCGCATCGTGTCGACTAGGTCGCGCTTACCGCCGATCAACTTCTCCATGTCCACCGGCCCGGCGGAGGCGACGATGCCGGGTCGCATCCAGGGCGACGTGGCGCGCCTCTGCGGCCGCCAGCAAAGCCTTGGACGGGATACAACCAGTATTGACGCAGGTGCCTCCGATGGCTCCGCGCTCGAACATCAGCACCCGCTTGCCGAGCTTGGTCGCCCGGATCGCAGCCGCAAACGCACCGCCACCGGAACCGATGATCGCCAGGTCATAGTTGGCCAGTGTTACGTCAGACATGAGTCCTCCAGGCAGTGCCAAACGGCGGTCGCGTTGTCGCCGGACAATTCCGGCGTGCGCTGAACCCAAGCCTGGACCTTCCCCTACGCTGGAAGGTCAAGACAGATCACAATTCCAGTCAGGGCAGGAGCAGGCGCGTGGGAGAAACGGCCGACGCTGCCGGAATGACGGCGAAAACGCTGCGATTCTACGAAGATCGGGGCCTGCTACCCACGGCAGACCGCACGGCCAACGGGTATCGGGATTATGGGCAAGACGCCCTCAGCCAATTGGACTTCATCCGCCGTGCCCGCACCGCCGGACTGACCCTGGCCCAAATCCAGGAAATCCTGCGCCTGCGCGACTCCGGCGACGCCCCGTGCCCACGTGCGCGACCTGCTCGCCAGCCGACTGTCCGAACTGGACCCGCGCATCCCGGAGCTGACCGCGCTGCGCTCGACGGTCGTCGGCTTTTATCAGGACGTCGCGGCCGCAGACCCCACCGGGTGCGATCCCGAAGAGGTCTGCAGCTATCTGTAAGACTCGCGCCTCACGCATCCGACAGGCGGCCAGCGACCGCCGGCCCAGGCTTGGCCCGAGCTACGAACGCAACCATCCGCCGAAGCAGGCTCAGGCTGCTCACCCCTGTCGAGCGTTTCCCATTCCGACGTTATAGCCACTGAACGATAACGACACCATCTCGCGCTATCATCGTTACATGACGATTATTTCTGCAGTTCCGGCCGATGTCTGCGAGCAACTCGATCCTGCGGCGGCGTTGTTCCGTTCGCTCAGCGACCCGACCCGGTTGAGTATTGTGAAGCGGATGGCCGGCGGCGAGGTGCGGGTCAGCGACCTCTCCGGCGAGCTGGGGCTGGCCCAGTCCACAGTATCGGCGCACGTTGCGTGCCTGCGTGAGTGCGGCCTGGTGGAAGGCCGCGCGCAGGGCCGCAGCGTGTACTACTCGCTGTCCCGTCCAGAACTGATGAACATGCTCGCCCAGGCCGAGGTCCTGCTCGCCGCCACCGGCAACGCGGTCAGCCTGTGCCCCAATTACGGCTCCGGCAGTGCCGGCGCCCCGCTGACAATGGAGAATGCACGATGAGTGATGCTTGCGGCTGCAGTGACGAGAAAACCGGGACCGGGGAAGCCGAAGAGGCGGAGGAGGCCGTCGGGTTTTGGCAGGTGACCGAAGTCCGGGCAGCTGCGCTGGCCGGGGCGCTGCTCCTCGTTGCGTGGATCGCCGCGCTGGCCGGCGGCCCCCGATTACTGACCCTGCCCTTGGAAATCGCGGCGCTGCTGGTTGCCGCCTGGACGTTCGTTCCATCCACCCTCCGACGACTGCTCAAGGGCAAGATCGGGGTCGGCACGCTGATGACGGTCGCCGCCACCGGCGCGGTCGCGCTCGGACAGGTCGAGGAAGCAGCCATCCTGGCCTTCCTCTACGCGATCTCCGAGGGCCTTGAGGAATACTCCCTGGCGAAGACCCGCCGGGGCCTGCGCGCATTGCTGGACCTGGTCCCGGCTGAGGCGAGTGTCCTGCGTGACGGCGTCGAGGTCACCATCGCCCCTTCCGAACTCGTACCCGGGGACCGCATGGTCGTTCGGCCCGGGGAACGGCTGGCCACCGACGGCAGGATCGTCACCGGCCGCACGTCCCTGGATACCTCGGCGCTCACCGGGGAATCCGTCCCGGTCGAGGCCGGACCGGGAACCGAGGTCTATGCCGGGTCCATCAACGGCACCGGACCGCTCGAAGTCGAGGTCACCAGCACCGCTGAGAACAACTCGCTGGCCAGGATCGTGCACATCGTGGAGGCCGAGCAGTCCCGCAAGGGCCCGGGCCAGCGCATGGCCGACTCAATCGCCAGCAAGCTCGTTCCGGGCATCCTGATCGCTGCCGCCCTGATCATCATCTTCGGCTTCATCGTCGGCGAACCACTGCTATGGTTCGAACGCGCCCTCGTCGTCCTGGTCGCCGCCTCGCCCTGCGCCCTGGCCATCTCCGTCCCCGTCACCGTTGTCGCCTCCGTCGGCGCTGCCAGCCGCATGGGCGTGCTCATCAAGGGCGGGGGCGCCCTGGAAACCCTCGGCAAGATCCGCACCATCGCGCTGGACAAGACCGGAACCCTCACCCGCAACAACCCCGCCGTGATCGACGTCGCCGCCACCGGATCCGCTACCAGGGACCAGGTCCTCGCCCTCGCGGCCGGCCTGGAATCCCGCAGTGAACACCCGCTCGCCCGCGCCATCCTCGCCGCGACCCCGGACCGGGCGCCCGTCATCGACGTGGACACCGTCCCCGGTGCAGGCCTGGAGGGCCGGCTGGAGGGCCGGAGTGTCCGGCTCGGCCGTCCGGGCTGGATCGACGCCGGACCGCTGGCCGCGGACGTCGAGCGGATGCAACAGGCCGGCGCCACCGCTGTCCTCATCGAGGACAACGGGCAGGTCATCGGCGCCATCGCGGTCCGTGACGAACTGCGCCCCGAAGCCCGCGAGGTCATCGCCCGGCTGAACGCGTCCGGATACACCACGGCCATGCTCACCGGCGACAACCTGATCACCGCCACCGCCCTCGGACAGGCCGCGGGCATCACCGAAGTCCACGCCGACCTCCGACCGGAGGACAAGGCGGAAATCATCCGCACCCTCAAGGCCCGCCAGCCCACCGCCATGGTCGGCGACGGCGTCAACGACGCCCCGGCCCTCGCGACCGCCGACACCGGCATCGCCATGGGCGCCATGGGCACCGACGTCGCCATCGAAACCGCCGACATCGCCCTGATGGGCGAAGACCTGAACCACCTGCCCCAGGTGCTCGACCACGCGCGGCGGACCCGGCGCATCATGCTCCAGAACGTGGGCCTGTCCCTGCTCCTGATCGCCGTGCTGATTCCCCTGGCCCTACTCGGCATCCTCGGCCTGGCCGCCGTGGTCCTGATCCACGAACTGGCGGAAATCGTCGTGATCGCCAACGGCGTCCGGGCAGGCCGGATCAGCCGCACAACCGCACTGAAGGCCGTGCACCCCGCCCCGGCCCTGGAACCGGCAGCGTGAGCGCCGAAGCCACCGCCCGCCCCGGCACATCCGCCGGGGCGGCCCGAAGACTCAGGTCTGTGCTGCTCGTCTGGGCGGCCGTGCTGGCCGCGACTAACCTCGCGATCAAGACACTGGCCGAGACCCTGCTCACCGGCGGGGCGACGACCGACCTGGGATTGCTCAACATCCGACTGCTCTACAACCCCGGCGTCGCGTTCAGCCTCGGCGCGGACCTGGCCCCCTGGATCATCATCGCGGTCACAGGCCTGATCATTGCGGCCCTGACCTGGTATGCCATCTCGTCGGCTCCGGCCATGACAGGGCTCTCCCGCGCAGGCGCGGCACTACTGCTCGGCGGAGCCGCCGGCAACTTCATCGACCGGCTCGACGGGCACGGCGTAGTGGACTATCTGCACACCGGATGGTTCCCCACCTTCAACCTCGCCGATGTCTTCGTCACCACCGGAGTCGCGCTATACATCCTTGGCACCATCCTCGCCCCGCGGCCCCGGAACGGCGACTGAGCGGGGGATCCGCCCGGGCCTCGTCCTCGCGGGGCGACTACCCCTTCCTCAGCCACAAGACGTGGGCTCGCGCCGAAAGCGCGCCGCCACTGGCCCACGCCGCAATGGCAACGGGCAGAAGAACCACAAGAAAGTCGTTGCCGGTCACGGCGTTGACGACTAGGACGGACAGGCCCAGGGCGCTGGCAATGAAAGCGCCGATGGCGCAGGTGGCGAAGTTCCAGAGTTTCACGGGCGCACATCCAATCGCGGTCAGGCCAGTAACAAACTTAGTCAGCATACATTCGTTGGTTCCCGGCCGCGGACTCTTGCCCTATACACCAGGTATGCAAGACTGTTCATACATGCGCACGTAGCCCCTCCAAGGGTCATCCCTCGCCGTGCGATCGCCGGAACGACCTCTCGAAAGAGCAGCAATGGCAATCGAAACTCAACTTGATCTGAGAACCCTTCTGCCGGAGGCGATGGACGAGCGTGACGTGTGTGTGCGAAATCTGACCAGCACGCTTGAGTCGCGCGAGGGCGTGAGAAGCGCCCACGTTGATCGCGCGGAAGGCGGGGCGGCCGCGCAACTCTGCATTCATTTCGAACCGGATGTCATCAGTTTGGATCGAATCCGTGATCTTGCGCTTTCTCTGGGTGCTCGGGTTGACAGCACGTTCGGGCACATCAGTGTGGAAGTTGACGGCGTGTCCCGCGTCGCGCGTGCGCAGCTCCTAGAACAGCGGCTGCGCACCATGGCCGGGGTGGTCGAGGCTCACGTGTCAGCAATCGGCTCGGTCCGGGTCGAGTACACGGTGGGAGAGACATCAGATACGGCAATCCTCGACCTGCTAGAAAAATTCGGCGCCTCCCCTCGGGCCGGACGAGCTACTGACCGTGCGGTGGCGGTGCCCTCCGATCAGAAGACCGACGAGCGCGCTGACAAGCACGGCGGTGTTTTCGGCGAGCGAAGTGAGCTGATCTTCGCAATCCTGTGCGCCGGAACCCTCATAATGGGCTTCCTTCTAGGTGTGAGCGCGGCCGTGCCGGATGCCGTGTCAACGGCGTTGTACATTGCCGCGTATTTCTTCGGCGGTTACTACACACTCAAGGAAGCCATCCAGACGGTGATGGCCAAACGATTCGAAATTGACTTCCTGATGCTGCTGGCTGCGGCCGGCGCCGCAGCGCTCGGGGAACTGGCCGAAGGCGCCCTGCTCCTGGCACTGTTCAGCCTGGGACACGCGCTGGAGAGCTATGCGATGGGCCGCGCCCGGCAGGCGATCCAGGGGTTGGCGGAACTCGCCCCGGTGACCGCCATCGTCAAACGCGACGGCACGGAGCGAGAGGTCCCGGTAGGCGATCTCACAATCGGCGACACGGTCGTCATCAAACCCAACACCCGCATCCCCTCGGATGGTTTCGTCGTCGTCGGCCTGAGCAGCGTGGACCAGTCAGCCGTGACGGGTGAGAGCATCCCGGTCGAGAAGATGCCCGTCGCTCCGACGTCCGCCCGCACGGAACAGGACATCGCCCCGGAGAGCCGCGTCTATGCCGGCACCGTCAACGGGGCCGGCGTCTTGGAGATCGAAGTAACCCGGCTGTCAACTGATTCGACGCTCGCCCGCGTCGTACGGATGGTAAGCGAAGCCCAGGCCCAGATTTCGCCCACACAGCGCTTCACCGACCGGTTCCAGCGGGTCTTCGTGCCCGCCGTCCTGATCCTGGTCGTCGTTCTCTTGTTCGCCGGGTTCGTGATCGACGAACCCTTCTCGGCAACCCTGTACCGCGCCCTGGCGGTGCTGGTGGCCGCGAGCCCCTGCGCCCTGGCGATTTCGACTCCGAGCGCCGTACTGAGCGGGTTGGCCCGAGCGGCGCGCGGCGGACTCCTGATCAAGGGCGGCGCGCCGTTGGAAAACCTCGGCACCCTGCGCGCCATCGCGTTCGACAAGACGGGCACGTTGACCCTCGGGAAGCCGGAACTGACGGATGTCGTGTCAGCTGCGGGCTCGGACGACTCCGAATTGCTGCGCGTGGCACTGGCCATCGAGTCGCAGAGCGATCATCCGCTCGCCTCTGCCATTGTGCGCGCGGGGCGGGCCAGGCTGGACGGATCGGCTCCGCGCACTGCGAGTGAGGTCACGAGCATCACTGGTCGCGGGGTCAGCGGGATACTCGACGGCGCGATGGTCCATATTGGCAAGAAACAACTTTTCGAGGAGATCGCCGGGGCCCCGGTGCCGACGGACGTGGCGGAGGCCACGACACGGCTCGAGGAATCAGGGCGCACCACGATGGTCGTCCGCCACGGCTCCCGGTATCTGGGAGTTCTGGGAATCATGGACACGCCACGCCCCGGGGCTGCGGACGTGATCGCCCGGCTTCGTGCGGCGGGCATCCGAAACATGGTCATGCTCTCTGGTGACAATCAGATCGTTGCGGATGCGATTGCGAAGAAGCTTGGACTCGACCAGGCACGCGGAGACCTCCTGCCCGAAGACAAGGTCGCGGCCATCAGGCAGCTCGCAAGGGAACACAAGGTGGCAATGGTCGGGGACGGCGTCAATGACGCACCGGCGATGGCGACTGCCACGGTCGGGATCGCGATGGGTGCTGCCGGTTCGGATGTTGCCATGGAGACCGCCGATGTTGCACTCATGGGTGACGAACTTGACCGGCTTCCGTTCGCTGTGTCCCTGAGCCGGCAGTCCAGTCGCATCATCCGGCAGAATCTGTGGGCGAGCCTCGGAGTTGTCGCAATCCTGATCCCGGCGACCATATTCGGGGTCTTTGGAATTGGATTGGCCGTTCTCATCCACGAGGGGTCAACGCTCCTGGTGGTAGGAAACGCACTCCGCCTCTTGGCCTATCGGGAGCCCGAATCGGCTGTGCACTCTGGTGGAGATGATACGAACCGAGAGCCAGGCGAGGGGGCAGCGTCTCGCGGTCGTATCGGCTGAGCGCGTGCCCCCCATGGTTGACGCCGCCCAGGTCGCCACCGTCCGAGCGACCATGCCGTCCGAAGCCGACGTCGCAGACCTCGCGGATGTCTTCGGTTTGCTGGGTGAGCCGAGCCGCGTCCGGATTCTCATCGCCCTGCTGAACGGGCGCATATGTGTGCGTGACCTGGCCGCCGCGATCGACCTCAGCGAATCCGCGGCATCGCATGCCTTGCGCCTGTTGCGCGCCCACCGCGTCGTCACAGTACACCGAAGCGGGAGAATCGCTTACTACGAGCTGGCAGACTCTCACGTCCGAGTCCTTCTGGAGTTGGGTCTCGAGCACGTCGGTCACACCGTGATCGAGCACACGGACGAGCACTAGAGGCAACGCCCCCTTTCCTACGCCGAACTGCGTGGGGAGTGCAGGCCTCGCAGGTATTCGTTGTACTCCTCCATTTCGGCGTCGGTGCGGTCTTGTGCCCTCACCGCTCGTGTCGTGTCCTGTCGCTGCCAGCGCACGAGTGTGACGATCAAGAGCACCAGCAGCGGAACTTCGCCGTAGGTCCACGCCAGTGCGCCCGCCATCCACTGGTCGCGCACGGGGTCCACATTCCAGGCTGCCGGCGCATCGCTGAAAAATGCCACCACAGGGGCGACGGACAGCGTGAGCACCAGGCCAAAGCCGGCGTGCAATTGCATCTCCACGAAGGCGTCGAACAGGCGGCTCACATACGACGTCCGCCGCGGCAGCGGATCCGCGGAAACCAGTGGGGCGGCAATGAGGATGCCGACGAAGAGGAAGAGAGCCTCCAGGCTCACGTGACCGATCCAGCTCCGAAGGAGCACGTTTGCAGCCCCGCTCAGATACAGGCCGAACAGGCTGAGCACCATGAGCGGAATCACCAAAACCGGGTGCAGGGCAAATTTGGCCGCCCTGGAACGCAGACAGCCGAGCGCCGCCTGAAGCGTCAGTCGCCCGATTCCGCGGTGCGGCGTTGCACGTAGGAGAAGTGTTCCCGGAGACCCCAGAAGGAGAAGCGGAGGAATTACCATCATGAGCGTCAGCTGCTGAAGCATGAAGACCGAGAACATTCGGAGTCCGTACCCCTCGATCCCCGCGCCCGTAATGACCACCAACAGGGCGGACCCGAGCAGGAAACAGGCGGTGCGGATCCAGGACCACCGATACCCTCGCGTCCACAGCCGGATCGCACCCGCGAGGTATGCCGCGGCCACAATCAGCCCAAGTATGGGCAGGACCGGGAGGGGTTGCAGGTTGGGCGCCAGGAACTGCTCGAGGCTGGGCGGCAGGCTGGGAATCCAGACCGGCCCGTCGACACCGGGGCCGGTCATCGACGACCCGGTTCGGCCGATGTGACCGCCGGAAGGTCCGCATCCGAGCTTCCAGGATTGCGGTCGAGACTGCGGCGAGCCCGATACCAGAAAATTCCGACAGTGACGGCCAACACGAGGGTCGACATCGCGCCCACGCCCCAGGCGATGCCTCCAGCGAGCTGCTGGTCGACCAGCGGGTCAATCCCCCAGTCGCTGCCGAGCACCCCGAACCAGTCGGGAAGGAGAAGCTGCGTTGCGAAGATGAGGCTGAGTCCGAAGAAGGCGTGGAACACCATCGCGGCCAGCAGGGTGAGTGCCGGCACGAGGTATGAGCGCCGCTCGGGCACGGGACGCATGCCAAAGAACGATTGGGCGAACAGGAACCCGACGATAAGGAGATGGGCGGTCAGCCATTGCTGGCCGACTGGATCGATGAGGGTCCACTCGAGCACGGGCGTGTAGTAAATCGCCAGCAGAGAACCGGCGAGCAGACCAGCCGCCACGAGGGGGTGCGTGATGGCGCGGACAAGACGCGAGCGCACGATGATGTCGGCCCACTCGCGGCCGCCTCGGCTGCCATCGGCTCGGGATCGAATCGCACGCAGCGCCAGTGTGAATGGGGCGCCCGGCACCAGAAGCAGAGGGACAATCATGACGAGCGTGAACTGTCCGAGCAGGTTGACGCTGACGAGATACGGCCCATAGATGTTCGGGGCGCCGCTGGTGACGTAGACGAGCAGGAGCAGCCCGGCAATCCAACTTGCCGTGCGCAGGACGGGCCATTCGTCACCGCGTTGGCGCAGGCGGTAGAGGCCTGCGAGGTAGAAGAAGATGCCGAAACCGGCGACGAGGAGCCAGACGACATCAATGCTCCAGCTATCGAACACCCGTGGCCAGGTCAACGGGGCCGGCAGCGGCAGTCCGGTGAGAAGCTCTGACGTGCTTCGTGCTATCGGCTCGGTAGCGGGCGGCGGGGTTCGAGCCAGAACCACGGCCGCCCCGGAGGCGACCCCCATCAAGACCATCTCCGAGATCACGAGCCACCAAAACAGGGGCACCCATCGGGCGGAGACGGTGCCCCGAAGGCGCCCGAGAAGCCAGTTGCGGTGCGCGAATCCTGCCAGGCCAAGGCCGATCAGGGCGACAATTTTTGCCGTCAAGACCAGGCCATAGGTAGTGGAGAAGAGCTGACCAAGATGCTCGAAGCGGAAGAATGCGCTGATCGTCCCGGAGGCGGTGAGGGTGACGAAGCACAGGAGGGCAATGGTCGAGTATCGAGAGAGCAACGTGACAAGAGCGCCCCGGTTGATCGTGCGGTGAATTCCGGCGATGACGGCAAGTCCGCCGATCCACGTTCCGGCAGCGGCGAGGTGGAGCCAGAGCGCAGCTGACGCTGCACTGTGGTCGCCGCTTCCGGCGGCGTGTCCCTGGAGCGCCAACGGGACGAGTGTCGCGAAGGCGAGCAGCGCCACCGCGGTAACACCTGGCAGTGATCGGACGGCGAAACACAAGACAGATATCGTGGCGCTGAGAAGAATCGTGGCAAGCCAGGCCTGCCCGAGCCCGATGTCACCGAGAAATTGTGCGAGGGCCCTCATGAACAGGGCGGGAGATACCTGCCCGGCAATGCTCATGAACGTCAGGACAGCGCATCCGGCGGCAGTGACGGCCCACGCGGCAGCGCACCCGCCTGCGATGTCGATCGACTTGCCATAGGCGGGCGATGCGGGCGCGATGGCGAAGCAGGCGAGCACGAGCGCCCCCAGGGTTCCTGCCGTCGCAAGATTTGTGAGGACCTTCAAGATGGGGAGCCCGTACAGGATCAACGGACCGGCATTGGTTACCAGCGAGGGTTGTGCCGGCGCTGTGATGAGGGTCACCACGATGGTTGCGAACACAGCGACAGCCAGTACGACGGCTGGTGCAAGCACACGTAAATCGGGGAGTTGAGCCCTCGTACTGACCGCGATCGGCCCCATCATGACACCCTTCGTTGGTGTGAAGTCACGGTGCTATCCCAGTGGAGCGCCGCGAGCACTCATGAACGATTGCGGATTGATGCGCGCGCCGTCCACGCGCACCTCAAAGTGGAGATGACATCCAGTCGAGGCTCCCGTCGTGCCAACGAGAGCGACCACTTGTCCAGCCTGGACAGAGTCCCCATTGCTGACGAGCAAGCGGCTCGTGTGGGCGTATCCGGTCTGCACGCCCGAACCGTGCTCAAGGAGGAGCCAATTCCCGTACGACCCCATCGATCCGGCGTAGGCAACTCGTCCGCTGGAGGCTGCGTAGATGGGCACCGAGCAGCCGGCGCTGAGGTCGGTAGCGTAGTGGAATGGGTTGACTCCCGCGACTGGCTGTTGCGGTCGAGGGCCAAAGCTATCGGTTACTCGCCCGGGCACGGGGCGTGTCCAGCCCTGGTCGCTGAGTTGGCCGGAATCGAGATTGGGACCTGCCGACGCGGTTGCGGCAGCCGTGGCAGCCGCAGCCGCCGCTGCCGCAGCCTCGGCAGCTCGGCGGGCTTCCTCCCCCGTCTGGAAGTCGGCTTCTGTGGCAGCACGATTCTCTTCGAGCACGGCCAGTTGAGCTCGGAGTGTGTCGGCGAATTGTTGCTGCTCGACGAGTTTCGTCTCGGCGGCGGCGCTTGCGGCGGCCGCTTCGGTGAGGGCCTGCTGCGCCTTGCCGGCGAGTTCCTCGCGGGCGGTGAGCGCGACCTTTGCCTGATCGGAGAGCGATGCGGCGGTGTTCGTGTCCGTGAGGGCTTTCGAGTACAGCCCGTCGATGGTTTCCGAGAGCTTTGACATTGATCCCAGCTGGGAGAGCAGCTCGTCCGTTTCGTCGCCGGCGAGGAACACCTGCATGGTCATCCCGACTCCGGGTGAGCCGGATTTGGCCATGGTGGAAGCGAGCCGGCCGACCTTCTCACGCGAGTCGTCTGCCTCGGCTTTCGCGGCATCCGCTTGGGCGGAGATTGTCGAGGCGGTCACTGCGGCGTCATCGAGGGCCAATTGTGCCTTGTCGTATTCGGTCGCTCGTCGTGTTGCCGTGTCGCGCAGGGTCGCCGCCTCGGAATCCAGTTGCTGGATGAGGGCGGTGATCTTGTCGGTCTGTGCCTGTTTGGCGGTTTCGTCGCTGCGGGCTGCCTCAACGTCAGACCAGGATGGATATTCGGTGGAACTCACCGGTCCCGCCGGGAGAACAACGCCTACGACAATGAGCGTCAGGAGTGCAGCGCTGAGCCCGCGCCAGGGAGCGCGTCGCCCTCGGATCATTCCTGGACAGCTTTGTCGATGGCCCCGCGAAGGTCCTCCAAGGTCGAGATCTCGAGCTTTTCCCCGTTGAGGAAGAACGTGGGTGTGCCTTGAACGCCGAGCGCGGCACCTTCCTCCTGGTCGGCCGTGATGCGCTCAAGGACGGCCGGGTCGACGATGTCCGCGTCGTACTGCTCCAGGTCAAGCCCGATCTCTTGGGCGATCACTCGAAAGTCTGCCGCTCGCGAGTCCGGCTGCTCTCCCCATACGCTCTGCGTTTCGAAGAGCTTCGAGTACATTTCTTCGAACTTTCCCTGTCGGGCTGCGGCCTCGGCGGCCAGTGCCGAGTTTTGCGCGTTGGTGTGGCTCGGGATCGGAAAGTATCGGGCCACGAAGGTGACTCGTCCGGCATACTCCTCACGGAGTTGCTCGATGGCGGGATATGCGGCGCCACACGCTTCGCACTCGAAGTCAAGGAACTCGACCAGCGTGACCTTCCCGTCTTCTGCGGTGCTCAGCCGGTGGCTGTTCTCCCGCACCGTCTGCGGGGAGTCCCCGCTGGCCGCCGGGTTACTGGGGGTCCGGGTCGCGAAGACGACAATGGCGACGGCAACAACAACGGCCAAGACGACCGCCACATTGATGAGGATGCGGTTTCGGGTGGAGAGCTTCTTTTTCATGTTCCGTTCCAAAGGGTTAGAGGGATACGCGTGCGGCCAGCCACGCGTAGGGATCGATCGGTTGAGTTCCGTTGAGCAAGAGTTCGAGGTGAAGGTGGGGCCCGGTGCTCTGACCGGTACTGCCGACATCCCCGACGAGCTGGCCGGCTTTCACCGGCTGACCTTCTTCAACTTGGAGGGAGCCTGCCTGCATATGTGCGTACAGGCTGCTGACGAGTTCGCCCTCCACGATGTGGTCAATGACGGCGTACACGCCAAATCCCGAATCGGATTCGCCGGTCTCCCGAACGACCCCGTCACTGATCGCTTGGATGGGGGATCCCTCCCCCGGCGTCAAGTCCAGCCCTTTGTGGAATGTCGAGCATCCCGAACACGGAGCATCCCGGGGCCCGTATCCGTCGCTGATGGGTACGTCGGTCGTGAACGGCCATTGAACGGCGGAGTCGATGCTGTTTGTGAAGGTTGATGCCGTTCGGCCGGTCTGGAGAGTGGCGAGGTCTTTCTCCGACGTCGCGTCGAATCCGTCTCGCACAACGATGGTGGGTGCACCCGCTGTGGTGGCCAGCGTCTGGCCGGGGAGGTCCTCGTGGGCAGCGGGTGCGAGCGATGCCAACCCGGGGCTGGGCGAGACAGCCAGGGCGGGAGTGGACGTCGCGAATATGAGCAACACTGTGACGACGCCTGAACGGAGGCTGAGCCGATTTCTGGTTGTCGTGGCGAGGGTACGACCTGGTGCTCCGCGCTTCTTGCGCCGGCCTCGTTCTCGGGCCTGGCGCCGGGTCAGCCCGGGTTGATTTGGTGACTGTATATCCATCAGGGCTCTCTGTGGTCGCCGAGATTCTCGGCGCAAGGGGGTCAGGTAGTGGAGGCATCGGCCGTCAGCGCGTGGGTGCGCGGAAGCGGTCGAATGTTCCTAAACCCGGGCTATGCAGAGAGCAGCGAGCGTGACCGGGCGCGGTGGTGCGTCCGGCCGTCCTGTCAGGTCGAACCAGTGGACGGTTGGGGCGAGTAACCCTTGGACGGGAGGCTTCCTCAGCCGCTTGAGGGCGACAAGAAGTGCGATTCCACAGATGAATCCGATCGAGGCGCACAGGGCTAAGCCGTCGCGGAAGGAATCGTGTACGCTGCCGGATGCGGCAGGCATGGTTTCAACGCTTTGCGGGAAAGCGGCCGGGGTGTCGTCGACAACCGAAACGGCGGCGATGGAGCTTAATTCGGCACTCTGGACTGCCTCCATCGAGTGCGCCAGAAGCAGAGAAACGGCCGTTCCGAGAATGACAACCAGGATGAAAAGAATGCGCTGCAGCCGGACGGGCGGCACTGCACGTTCGCTTGTCACCGGCTTGCCTCTCGTCCCTAATATGATCCGACAGGTGCCGCAGAGACACCCCCGAGCCGCAGGTATGCTCGTATGAACAGCCGTGCGGATCTTTTCAAAGTTATCAGAGCAGGCTCATCGAAACCTGAAGATCAGGGAGACTTTTTTTTGGCGACTCTGGAACTGCGCTCAAGTCTCGTTCGCCCCGCTGGAAGTCCTGTTGGGCGAGACGAACGGCCATATCGGGAGCCGTCCGCGCTCGAGCGCGAGGGCTTCGGCGGGGCGTCATCGGTCGGGCACCCGATTCTCCCGTTCTGGACCGCGGCGGTTTTCGCCGTCGTCTCCGGTCCGTTAGTGGATGCGGGCTTCCCTGACCAGGACCTGTGGCCGCTGACGCTGGTGGGGGTGGCCTGCGTCTTAGTGGCTCTCAGAGGACGCGGCTTTGGGGCGGGCACCATTCTCGGGTTCGTGGCCGGAATGTCGTTCTTCCTCACGCATATCGTGTGGTCGGCCCTGTATCTGGGTCCGCTGCCCTGGCTGGCACTGTCGGTGCTGCAGTCTGCCATCTACAGTGTTGCCGCTGGCGCCATTGCGCTCGCCTACCGCATAATTCCTGAGGCCTGGCCTTCCCGGGTAGGCCGCATTCTTGTGCTGCCCTCCGTTGTTGGAGGGCTCTGGGTTGCCCGGGAAGACGTTGCGGGGTCCTGGCCCTACGGCGGGTTTGCCTGGGGACGGATCGCCTACTCGCAATCCACCGGCCCCTTTGCCGAAATCGTCTCCTGGGTCGGAGTCTCCGGGCTCTCCTTTCTCCTTGTCGCCCTGGTCGCGATGCTGCTCCAGCTCGCCGTGGGGGCCGGAACCCGACGCCAGCTTCGGCTGGTGGCAGCCGGGGCAGTCATCACGGCACTCGCCCTGGTCCCACTGTGGCCGGCCGTCGCCGAGCGATCAGTCCGTATCGCGGCGGTGCAGGGCAACGGGGCAGCAGGATACTTTTCGGAGCGTCAGCCGGGTGATCTGTTGCGCGCGCAGGTCGACGCGACGCTCCCGATCCGCGGCGAAAATGTCGACCTCGTCGTCTGGCCGGAGAACGCAACCGACCTTGACCCCCTGGCGTCGCCGGAAGCCCAGGCAACAATTGATCGGCTCTCACTCGAATTGGACGCGCCGCTCATCCTCGGCGCGATCACGCAACGCGCAGGCCTGCTGTTCAACTCGACGCTGCTGTGGGCACCCGGCAGCGGAGTTCAGGACCTGTACGACAAGAAACATCCCGTCCCTTTCGGGGAGTACGTCCCCAACCGGGACTTCTGGCAGAAACTTGCCCCGGACCTCATCGGGCTGATCCAACGCGACTATGAGATCGGAACCCGGGACGGCATCCTTAGCACCCCCGCGCTCACCGCCGGGTCCGTAATCTGTTTTGACATTACCGATGACCGGGTGATCCGCTCCCTCGTCGACGACGGTGCCGAAGTCATCCTCGCCCAGTCGAACAACGCCGATTTCGGGCGCACCGACGAAAGCGTCCAACAGCTGGCAATCGCCCGGATGCGGGCGCTGGAAACCGGACGCTCCGTCGTGAACATCTCCACCGTGGGAACAAGCGCGATCATTGCACCGGACGGCCGCACCCTGGCCCAGCTGCCGACCTTCACGGCGGGGACCATGATCGAGGATGTCTCGGTCATGCGCGGGCGCACCCCCGCGATGGCTATCGGCGGTCAGCTCGCCCTGATTATCGCCGTCGGCTCCGCTGCCGTCCTCGGAGTGAGTTGGTTGGTCGCGCGAACCTCCCCGCGTTCGACGCGCACCCCCCACAGAAAGTAGATCCTTGAAGAATTCACGACTCCCCATCTTGACCGCCCTGACTGCGGGCCTTCTGCTCGCAATCGCCGTGCCGACTGCGGCGACCGCCCACGTCGGCATCGACCCGGTATCCGCCGAACCCGGCACATCCCAGAGGGTGTCCTTTAGCGCGGTCAACGAGTCAGAAGCTGCAGCAGCCATCAAGGTGGAGATCACCCTCCCCACGGACACGCCGATCCTCACCGTGAGCTATCTGCCCACCCCTGGCTGGACGACTGAGGTCATTGAAGCGGATCTTCCCCAACCGGTGACCGTCGGCGATAACAAGATCACCAGGGCGCCGTCGAAAATCGTGTTTACCGCCGACCAGGGAAACGGAATCCGGCCAGGCCAATTTCAGGAATGGACGCTGTCGCTTGGACCGATCCCGGACACCGGCCGGATCCTCTTCCCCGCGATCGAAACGTACGACGACGGTGAGGTCGTGAACTGGACCGCCGCAGCGGAGGAGATCGAAAACGACTCCTCGCTGGATCCGGCTCCCGTGCTGTTCGTGAACGATGAGCCGGTGGCGGGCCACGACGAGCCGGCCACGGCTTCGGACCATGACGACACTGCAGCGTCAGCCTCCACACCGAACCAGAGCGGTCTCGCGGTCGGCCTGGGCATCAGCGGAATCGTGCTGGGTGCACTGGGCATCCTTATCGGGGGCCTGGCCTGGATCCGTAGCGAGAAGGCTGCACAATGACCACCGCCACCCGGCGGGCACGCTGGGCCGGCGCGATGGCGGGAGTGGGGCGGGTGCCCTCGCCCTCGTGCTCGCCACCACGGCGCCGGCATCCGCTCACGATGCGCTCATATCCAGCGATCCTCGTCCGGGCGCTACGATAACGACTCCGCTCGAACGCGTCGAGTTGACCTTCAGCAACGCGTTGCTGGAACTGGGCGGAATCGACAATGTTTTCGTCATCCAAGTCAGTGACGACGCGGGCCGGTTCTATGGCTCCGGCTGTGTCGACCTCTCCAACGACACGGTGAGCACTGCTCTCATGCTCGGCGAACCGGGCACGTACACGGTGCGTTGGCAGGTGACTTCCGGGGACGGCCATCCCATCTCGGACAGTTACACGTTCGCGTATGCGCCTCCCCTGGGCACCAAGGCCATCGCCGGCCAGACCACGGCCCCCGTTTGCGGCGGTGAGGGCTCGTTAAAACCGCCGTCCACAGAGGCCACCGCGACATCCGCCGAGGCGTCGGTGGATCAGGGGCTTGCGACTGGCTTGATCGTGGGGGTGAGTGTTCTGGTCGCTATTGCCGGCACTCTGCTCGTGATTGCGCGAAGAACTACGCCGCGGAAAAGGGATCACGTACACAGCGATTAGGTACTAAATGGGGAGGAGAAATCCGCCGATCATGGACTGCAGGCTGTAGACCCACAGCGTCCACACGCCGCTGACCATCAGCGCCCCGATCAGAATGAGCATCGACCCGCCCACGATGTTGATGGCGCGGATATGGCGCTTGAGCCAGGAAACCGCCTCGGCCATCCAGTTCAGGCCGAGCGCGACCAGCAGGAACGGGACGCCAAGCCCGATGCAGTAGGCCAGACCCAGGAGCGCACCCCGCCACGGGGATCCAGAATCGAGGCTCAGAAGCGAAATCGCCGTGAGCGTCGGTCCCAGGCAGGGCGTCCATCCGATGCCGAATACGACTCCGAGCATCGGCGCACCAGCCAGCCCAGTGGCCGGTGTGAAGCGGGGCTTCATGGTGCGCTGGAAGAAGGAGAACGCGCCGATGAAGGCGAGCCCCATAACGACTAGGACGAGGCCGAGGACTCGTGTGATGGGATCTTGCCAGCGCACCAGCCAGTACCCCGCCGCACCGAAAGCAGCGCCGTAGGACACAAATACGACGGCGAAGCCGAGCACGAACAGGCCGACGCCGGCCAAGACGCGACGTCGGGGGTGGGCGATGTCCGGGCCGACCATCCCTCCGACATAAGCCAGATACCCGGGGATCAAGGGCAGCACACATGGCGACGCGAACGACACGAATCCGGCAAGCAAAGCGATGGGAATTGCAATTATGAGTTGCCCACTCAGAATGATCTGAGCGAAATTTTCACCCATTGTGTTCCCCTGCCGGGTGGAGGGCTACAGGCCCGAATATGAGTGGAGGCCTTTGAAGAAGACGTTCACGATGCCGAAGTTGAACAGCACGGCGCTGAAACCGATGAACGCCAGCCACGCCGACCGAGAACCGCGCCATCCGCGCGTCGCCCTGGCGTGGATGTAGCCGGCATAGATAACCCAGATGATGAAGGTCCAGACTTCCTTGGTGTCCCAGCCCCAGTAGCGGCCCCAGGCCTGCTCTGCCCAGACCGATCCGGCCATGAGGGTGAAGGTCCAGAGGATGAAACCGATGATGTTGACCCGGTAGGCGAGGTTCTCTAGCGTCGCCGAGGAGGGCAGGGTGCCCACGAACCGCAGCCGAGTCACCCGGTCCTCGGCAACGAGGCTCTCGCGCCTGAACTGGAGCAGTTGCACGGCGGACAGGGCGAAGCCGAGGGCGAAGAAGCCGGTGCCGAGTGAGGCGACGAACACGTGGATGACGAGCCACACCGACTGCAGCGCAGGCGGCAGCGGGGCAACCTCGACGTAGTATCTGAGCGCGGCGATCCCCAGCAGGATGAGAACCAGGCCGGTCACGAAGGTGCCAAGGAAGCGCAGATCGGCCCGGATCAGCACGAGCAGGAAGACCGTCATGATGAGCAGGGTTCCGATCATCGCGAACTCGTACATATTGGCCCACGGGACACGTTCCGCGGCGATGCCACGCATCACTGTGGCGGCCAGGTGCAGCGCCCAGGCGAGAACGGTGAGCGAGACGCCAACGCGCAGGCTGGCCGAGCGGCCGTACGGTGTGGCCGCGTCGTTGGCGATGTGCGTGCTGATCCGGGTCAGGGTCGTCGCGCCGCCGGCTGCGGCTGCGGGTGCTGCTGCGCGTCCGGACTCGGCCGCGAGCTGCGCGTCACCCCGCCCGATATCCACCGCCGCGGAGCGCCTGCCCAGGTCGATCGAGAAGGCGATGAACGCAAGCGCGTACACGCCCATGGCGGAGTACAAGCTCAGGATCGAGAGTTCATTGAGATTCACTTGGTTTGCCTCCAAGGCTGTTCGGCTGTTTGGGTGAACGCAGGGGTGGGCGCAAGCACCGCGCTGTGGCGGTCGGCGAGGGCGGTCACAGCCGTTTCGAGGGCGGGGTCGTCGCCGCGTGCGAGACCGGCGTACTCGAGGCGCACCGACCCGTCGTCCCGCCGGATCGCTTTCACCCACAGGCGCCGACGCGGGACAAACAAAGAAGTGAGCAGCCCCAGCAGCACGAGCACGGAGAAGAGGAGCACCCACCCCTGCGTCGGGTCCCTGTTGACGTCGAAGGAAGCGAACCTCAAGACGGTGTCGGAGAAGTCGCCGGCCTTCGCGCCCGGGGCGGCGTTGTCGAAGCTGACCGAGCCGAGCCCGTCCGGGAGCTGCCGCATTTCGCCCGGCTTCAGCTCGAGCGACTTAGCCCCGGTATCGCCGCCGGTCATCTGGGTCATCTTGTCGGTGTTGAGCGCGTAGACGGATGTCGGCACGCCCGTGTCAAGTCCGAGATCGCCGGAGAAGATATTGAGTGTGAGCAACGGGTACTCAAGGTCGGGGTAAGAGGAAAAGTAGGCCCCGGACTTAGCCTCGGCCTGGGTCGGGTAGAAGAAACCGATCATGCCGAGCTGCTTCGCAAGCCCGTCCGGAACCTTCACCACTCCGAGGGAGGTGAGGTTCGAGTCCTGGGGCAGGAAGGGAATCGAGTCGCTGAAGACAACTCTGCCGCTGGGATCCTTCACCGTGATCGTGGGTGCGTAACCGTTGCCGAGCAGGAAGATGTCGGTCCCCCCGGCGCGCAACGGGACGTTGACTTTCACCTCATCCGACTGTGACGGCCGGTCCCGAGGCGAGACTGTGACCCCGGCGGCGTAGTTCACCGGCTGGCCGAAGGCCTTCGAGTTCTGCGTCTCGTATTCGACATCGAAGCTGTCGAGCTTCAGCTTGTACGGCTCGAGGCTCTCGTCGTCGAAAAAACGTCCAGGGTTGAACGAGTCGTAGGCCAGCAGCGTGTTCACAAAAGTCTGACCTTCGACGAGCACCCGCTGCCCGCTGAATCCGAAACCGCTGCCGAATCCGACCGTGACGAGGACGCCGACCAGGGCCAAGTGGAAGACAAGGTTTCCGGTTTCGCGGAGGTAGCCGCGCTCGGCGGAGACCGAGGCCTCAGTGCCGGTGTCGAAGACCGCGACACGGTAGCCACTCGATTTTAGGAGGCGGCGGGCGGATTCAACGGCCGCCGCGGCATCCGTGCCGACCGGGCCATCACGCATTGTGAACCCGGCAAGCCGAGCCAGACGGGCTGGGGTCTTTGGAGGCTTCGCCCGAAGCGCCTGCAGGTGGTGCCGCATACGCGGGATCACGCAGCCGATCAGGGAAACGAAGAGTAAAAGGTAGATCGCCGAGAACCAGGCAGAAGAATACACGTCGAATGCCTGGATCGTGTCGAGGGCCGGGGCGAGGTCGGGGTTGTCCCCGAAGTACTGGATGACGCCGTTCGGGTCCGAACTGCGCTGGGGCACGAGCGACCCGGGAACCGCCGCGATCGCGAGCAGCAGGAGCAGGAACAGCGCCGTGCGCATGCTCGTGAGCTGGCGCCAGAACCAGCGCAACCAGCCACCGAAGTCAAGTGGCGGCTGGGCGACGCCAGCGGCGGGCGGCCTGGCGTCGTGGTGGTCGAGCGGGCGCGACACTACAGCCCCTGCCAAGCAGATAGGCGCTGATCTCCGTTACCCAGTGACGATGTGAGTGAACGATGATCGCTGGACGTGAAATTTGTCATTTTTCACTCTCAGCGAGTGCGGTCTTGATAAGAGCGTCGAGAACGCTAGCATCTGGAATGCGTCCGAGGATTCGTGAGGACACACGCCCCTTTGTGTCGACTACCAGAGTGGTCGGCACAGCGTTGGGCGCGACTATTCCGCTGAAAGCCAGCTGCATCGTTCCACCATTGGCGTCAATGACGGAGGGGTAAGTGACGCCGTACGTGGACGCGAAGGCGAGCGCCGTGCCGACCTGATCGCGGATGTTGACGCCAAGAAAGCTAACGCCCGAATCCTGATATTTCACCCAGAGACTTTGCAGGTCTGGTGCTTCGGCCCGGCATGGCGCACAACCGGCGTACCAGAAGTTGAGCACCAAGACGTTGTCTCGGTACTCTGCAGCGGTAGTCGTGGCACCGGATTCCAGAGTTCCTGAAAAGTCCACCGGTTTCTGACGATTCGCGGGCGCAATCTCGGTGACGGTCCCATCTCCGGCGATGTAGTTTTTGCCGCTACCTTCCCTGTACTGCGCCGCGAGAGGGTCGCTGGCGCAGGCGGTCAGCGCGATCGTGACCGCGACCGCCGCCGCGATCGCTCTCATGAGGCTACGCAGCGTGCGCTGGTTCCCAGCCTGCAGTCGAGGATCGCCACCGTCCGTACGTGTTCTGAGCATCGTTGTTCCATCCATCGTCAAGTTCATTGTGAAACCGAATCGCCATTGGGCATGGGTGCGCGCACAAGGAGGGGCGTTTCGGTCTAAACGCGACTAACGGAAAGAACAGTCAGACTGGGCCGACAAACATGCAGCGGAGGGGCATAGATGGATTGAGAAAGGTGCCGAACGTCCCCTAGAGCACGGTCATGCGCTGCGGGCGACCGTGCCAGGAACAGGGAAGCGGCGAGAATAAGCAGAAGGCCGCATCCCGTCACAAGGAGTGCACAGTCCACCGCTCCGTTTGTTCCCCAGCCAATCGACGCTTCGACTGCATGCGCTGCAACTGCCACCACCGTCGCACCAGCCACGATTGCGTTCGCGTCGCCCGACTGTCCGACATGTGCAGATGGCAGCGGAACGCTCATCTCAGGCCCGGTGCCCACCGAGTGGATGGCAAGCAGGGTGAGCAGAATTGCGGCCATGGCCAACACCGCCACGATCGCAGAACGAAAGGCATGCCTCGGAGGGCGATCCGCGATGTGGCTGCCGTTCAGGGCCATTTCACCTTTGCTCGGGATTCGTCCGGAGAAAAAGGGCCGACCGAAGATATCCACGAGTAGGATACCCGATAATCGGCTCCGCTACAGGCGGCAGGCCTGCCAAGGCTTTGCGAGGGCGGAAACGCCTGCTGGCCTATGACATTGTGACGACCTAAGGCCCACAGTCCGGCCAACGCTGCGGCTGGGCTCACCGAATGGGGGCGGTCGCATGCAGGCCGCGAACCGTGAGATCAATATGAGCCTTGGAGGACTGTGCGCGAGGACCACTCCCCGATCGCACAGAGCATGCTCCGTCGAGCGGTCCAGCCCCGGGGTCATGGCTTAGTCGAAGAGTTCGCTGAGCCAACTCTCTTTCTTTCGCTTGCGTCCCTCGGCACGTTCCCCGGTGTAGTTCTGTCCCTGGCGGGAGTCACCGTGATCGTCGCGAGAAGACCGCTCCGGTGAATCGGAAGCCGTGCCGATTGACGGACCCGCGAATGATCGCTCCACAATCTTGTCGAGCTCCCCACGGTCCAGCCAGACTCCGCGACACTGGGGGCAATAGTCGATTTCTACACCGGCGCGCTCGGACATGATTAATTGTGAATCGTCGATCGGGCACTTCATCTGATTCCTTTCGTCGTGCATGTATTTTTCGTGTCTTCTGTGTGGCGGACTCTGCGTGTCGGAGCGCATCGATTAAACCGGGTGGCCGGAAACTGCGCCGGGATGCTGTCCGCAAAGTATGCAAGACTGCTCATACAATATGGTACGCGACGACCCGGCCAGGCGGCTGGGAAATTAGAGAGAGGCAGCTGTCATGGGTTCCGAGCATTCTCACGCGTCGGCGGTAAGCGCGGCTGGGCGCCATCGCCGCCCGCTTCTCATCGCGTTCGCGCTGACCGCGGTCTACATGGTTGTGGAGTTCGTCGTTGGGTTCAGCGTCAACTCGCTCGCGTTGATTTCAGATGCCGCACACATGGGCACTGATGTGCTCGGGCTCGGCATGGCTCTTGCCGCGATTACCCTGGCGTCACGGCGCACCACCAGCCAGAGAACGTACGGGTTCTACCGATTGGAAGTACTCGCCGCCCTCGCTAACGGGATCCTCTTGTTCGCCGTTGCCGGATATGTACTCTTCGAGGCCATCCAGCGTTTCAGCGACCCGCCCACGGTTCCCGGCCTTCCCCTGTTGGTGGTAGCCAGCATTGGCCTGGTCATCAACCTGATCAGTTTCCGACTCTTAACGGCCGGCTCCAAGGAGAGCCTGAACCTCAAGGGGGCTTACTTGGAGGTGATGGGCGACCTGCTCGGCTCCGTCGGCGTCATTGTCGCTGCGATCATCCTGTTCACGACCGGTTGGCCCTACGCCGACCCCATCATCGGCGTCGGGATCGGGCTGTTCATCCTGCCCCGAACCTGGAAACTCACCCGCCAAGCACTGCGCATCCTCATGGAAGTTGCACCACCGAACCTGAACATTGACAAAATCGGAGCCGAAATAGCTGAGCTGCCCGGAGTCGCGGCGGTCCACGACCTCCACATCTGGACCATCACGTCCGGGATGGAAAGCGCCAGCGGCCACGTTGTTGTCGAACCCGGCACCAACTACAGCGACGTGTTGGACTCCGTGGTTCTGTTGCTGCGGGACCGGTATCACGTGTCTCATGCGACGATCCAATGTGAGCCGGCCGACTTCGCTGAGGCAGAGAACCCGGTGTAACCGGGACCGATACGCTATCCCCATGAGCAGGCTTCATGCGACACCAACGACCACCGGGCCCGGTCCGTCCGCGCCGATGAGAACGATTGATGCCGAACATGTTTCTGCCGTCCGGGCCAGCATGCCATCCGTTCAGAACGTCGCAGATCTCTCCGACGTTTTTGGTCTCCTCGGCGAACCCAACAGAGTACGCATTCTCATCTCCCTGCTAAACGGGCCAATGTGTGTCCGCGACCTGGCAGCGGCCATCAACCTCAGCGAGTCCGCAGTCTCGCACGCGCTTCGGCTACTCCGCACCCACCGCGTGGTCGAAGTCCACCGAACCGGCCGGGTCGCCCACTACGAGATTGCAGACTCTCACGTGCGTGACCTCCTGGAGCTCGGTCTTGAACACGTCGGACACACCATACTCATCCACGTCACCGCTGCGGAAACTACTCGCGAGTGCGCGCCAGAAACGATTCCCTGCGACGGGCAAGAAATCCAGAAGCCCCAATAACTGGCCTTCGCTCTCATCGCGGTCGGCCGTGTCCACTGGGGTCAATTTGGGTGACGCCAGATTTCGAGGTAACGCCGCCAATCTCGTGACGCAAACCGTTCACCGAGACCAAAGCCCTAGTGCCGCAACCGCGTCATGTCCGTAATCGTTGGCAATACAGAGTGATTGCGAGACAGTGGCCAGCCCACTTAGGCGGGGACGTTGCTCGCTCCCAAAACGATGGCTGCTAATTGCCAAACATCGCGACTAGGCGAGCATGTGCTGCCGGATCCTGCGCTACGGCGATGTATCCGACCTCCCGCTCAAGCTGCAGCCGCTGAATCACGACAGAAGTGTCACCCGGCGCCTTGGAGAGAATGGCTCGCTCTACGAGTTCCGTGAGCGGTTCTCCGATCGCCTTTCGGAAGTTGAATCCGAGCAGTTGTAGAACATTCACGGTCTCAATGGAGAGGAGAGGTTTAATGGCCTCAATCACCTGGGAGTTATCTGAGTCGTCGTTCTGCGACAAGCCCATGAGCTTCTCGACCAGCGGAACGACCGTCTCCGTGATGTACTGCACGTCCCCACTCGATAGGCGCTGCGCCACAAGTTCTGCTTGATAGGCCTGAGCGATACGGGTGAGATCGTTCTTATCCGAAATCAGATCGTTGACAAGCTACTCCAGGCCATTGATCGTTTCGCTGTCGTTGTTACTGGCTCTCAGACCCTTGACGCGGTCCGATACACCTTGGGCCGTGTTGCGGATGGCCGATCCGGCGAGGCTGATCGCAAGCGCCTGAACTTCCGGGCTAACTTCCATAGTTTGGCTCCTCGTGCTCCCCGACCGCCCTCGATGAGCCACGCCGCGCTTTCAGCATAACCTCGGGCTGTTATCTCATATCCCTATGGTTACGAGACAAAAAGATGACGAGCGCGAGCGCATGCGCCTGTGAGTTGCAGCGTTATCTGGCGGTGAATTCGCATCGCTTAGTGGCGCGAATGTGCGTTGCGCGCTACTGGTGAGATTGGGTGATGACGTGGCAGACGCTGCCCGCTTCGCAGTTGTTTGGGTCGAGAGATTGACTCGCCTCGATGAGGTGTCGCAACTCTGTTTCAAGAAGTGCAAGCTCCTGTTGGTGGCGGTGCACATCCGCAAGTTTCGCCGCGAGAAGGTCTGAGACGTGCCCGCACGGCACCTCGCCAGCTTCTCTGACCGTGATGATGCTGCCAATTTCGGTCAAAGTCAGACCAGCCGTCTGGGCAGACCGAATGAACCGCAGGCGCGAGAGGGCCGCGTCGTCGTACCGGCGGTAACCGTTCCCCTCACGTTCGGCGGGATCCAACAGGCCGCGCCGCTCATAAAACCGGATGGTCTGTGCGGTTGCGCCGCTCGCGGTGGCCAGGTCTCTAATCTGCATACTCCCAGTCCACCACTTGACCTTGCACTGTGGTGCAACGTTTACGGTAAGGGCATGGATATCACGTTGCAGTACTTCGATGGGTGCCCGAACTGGAAAATCGCTGCTGAGCGGCTGGCGGTCCTCGCGGCCGCATACCCCGGAATCGTCGTGACCCGGCGGTTGGTCGAGAATCTGGAAGACGCAGAGACAATCGGTTTTCGGGGATCTCCGAGCATACTGATGGGCGAAACAGACCTTTTTCCGGACCCGTCGGCGTCGGTCGGGCTGGCCTGCCGCATCTACACGACCCCCACGGGACTAGCCGGCGCCCCAACGCTGGAGCAACTGCGCGATGCGATCACCGCAGCATGAGCGGCATAAGTAAGGAATACGACCTGTTCGTGATCGGTGCCGGAATGGCCGGCACCACAGCAGCCAACAGGTGCGCTGCAAAGGGATGGCACGTGGGCATCGTTGACGCCTTGCCATACGGCGGCACGTGTGCGCTGCGCGGGTGTGACCCGAAAAAGATCCTACGTCGGGGAGCAGAAGTGATCGATGCGGCCCATCTGATGCAGGGCAAAGGCATCAGTGAGAATGATCTCACGCTGGATTGGGCGACGCTGATGCGTCACAAGCGCGGCTTCACCGATGGTGTGCCCCAGGGCATGGAAGACGAACTTCACCGCAACGGCGTGAGTACTTTTCACGGTGCCGCCCACTTCACCGGCCCCCATCACCTCAAGATCAATGGCGTGCAGCACCAGGCGAAGCGGTTTCTCATCGCGACCGGTGCCCGACCGCGCCCCCTCGACTTCCCCGGACACGAGCACCTCATCGACAGCACCGACTTTCTCAACCTCGAGGAACTTCCCGGCCGGATCGTATTCATCGGGGGCGGATTCGTCTCCTTCGAGTTCGCCCACATCGCAGCCCGCGCCGGTGTGGACTGCGTGATCATAGATCACGGCACGCGCCCGCTTCGAGCATTCGACCCCGATCTCATCGATCTGCTCGTGCAGCGCACCGAGCAAGCCGGAATCCGCGTCAATCACAGCACCACGGTCAGTGCAGTGGCGCGCACCCCCACGGGGCTCCAGGTGAGCGTGGAGCAGGATGGCGTCACGACCGTCATCGATACGGATCTCGTGGTGCACGGCGCTGGCCGAGTGCCGAACATCGACGGCCTAAATCTCGCGGCGGCAAACATTGCCTGGGGCCCAAGAGGGATCGACGTGTTCGGACACCTGCAAAGCCGCAGCAATCCCTCGGTCTTCGCCGCCGGCGACGCCGCCGACACTCCCGGAGAACGCCTCACGCCCGTCGCCGTATTCGAGGGCAAAGTGGCAGCATCCAACATGCTCAAAGGCACCATGACCGTGCCGGACTATGCCGGCGTCCCCACCACAGTCTTCACGATCCCGGAGCTGAACCGCGTCGGCATGCTCGAGCACGAAGCCGGGCGTGATGGCCGCGAGATCGTTGTCCGATACAACGACACCAGCAGTTGGTACTCCAATTACAGAATCGGCGAGACTACCGCGGCGACGAAGGTCATCATCGATACAGCAACCGATCAAATCCTCGGAGCACATTTGTTCGGCCCCGGCTACTCGGAAGTGATCAACATCTTCGGCCTCGCAATCAAGCTGGGCCTGACCACCCGACAACTGAAATCGATAACCGCAACGTATCCTTCCGTTGGTTCCGACCTAGGCTCCATGCTCTGACCCTGGCGTCCGTAGACCACCGTCCATGGAGCACTCACACCCATCGATGCGTGATGTGACTGTTAGCGCTTTGTGGCGGCGTT
Organism: Cryobacterium zhongshanensis; assembly: GCF_022760445.1. Taxonomy (NCBI): domain Bacteria; kingdom Bacillati; phylum Actinomycetota; class Actinomycetes; order Micrococcales; family Microbacteriaceae; genus Cryobacterium; species Cryobacterium zhongshanensis. The sequence continues at coordinate 41,994 of NZ_JALGAR010000003.1, forward strand.
CTGTGATCGCTATTTGCCGCATCGAACCTATTGCCCTCGACGCTCCCGGGCGGGCTTCAGTGTCTTGTATCGCAAGTCTGGCGTACTCATCGTTAGTTGCGAGACACCGAGAATCAGATGGCTGATGCTGCCCGGGTACGCGTCATCAGTACGGCGTGTCCTGGACTCAGAGACTTCCCTACGGTCGGCCGTCCAGGATCGCGGCTACCTCGCTGTTGGCTTTGAAGTGAGCGAGCGCGTCAGCAGAGAGCAACCGGATGACGTAGACAATTCGGCACCGTTCGCTTTCAGAACCGTTGAGGATGTTCTCGTGGTGAGCCACTCTGTTTCGGAAATCTCGCAGCGCGGCCAATGCGTCATTGAGCGGGTTTCTGTCGGTACCTGGTGGGAACGCTTTGTGGAGATGAGGAACCCAGATGGTTTTCTCGTGAGCGTCCACGAAGAGGTAGGTCCAGAAGCCGAACATGCGTTCGGCGACGACCTTGCCGGGTATTGGCGGCGTGTGTGGTGACGTCGCTGCGTTGATCCGCGCCCGCTCGACGTTGCCGCGGGCGATCTTGTTGACGTCGCGGGAGCGGCCGGTGGTCCGGTCCTTTCTCATCACGACGGGAAACAATGTCAGCAGTGTGGCCGGGTCCGTCCAGTGGGCGTCACCAGGGAGAGTGGCTGCTGCAAGCTGGCGATCGCACGCATTGCGCAGACCGACTTCCAGATGGCTCAGTCGTGCAAGAAAGCCGCGCTCAGCTTTGCGTTCCACTCATAGAGCTCAAGCGCTCGTGAGCGAGATCGGCCGGCGGCCTCGAGGTAGGTGGAGAACCGGCCGGTGCTGAGCCATTCCTCTATCCAGGGCCCCTCGCTCGATGTCGTTGCCACAGGGCATCCTCCGAGCTAAGATTGACCCGCAAGCCTTTGATGACCGCTGTTTCATGTTACTTGGGCCACGAATTGGGAACTCCGGTACTTCGCCTTGGCGGACCCGGAGTTTTTCATTTGTCCTGCACTTTGCCAGCCGTGCCAGCCCTTCAGCGACGCCCTGCGCAGCGTTTGGCACTGGCGCGTGTTCCGCGCCAGGAGTCGAGGTGCCGCGAACTCGCGCCACTCCCCCAGCTGCAGGCATGGCGCCTGCCTCAGCGGAGAATTCTTCAGACCTCGGCGCGGAGATAGGCGTAGACGGTTTCGCGGCTGATCCCAAAGTCTCGAGCGAGTGCTGCTTTCGGCACGCCGGCGGCGGCCTTCTCGCGCAGCTCCGCGGCCCGGGCCGCGTCCAGCGATGGGGTGCGGCCGCGGTACATGCCACGCTTCTTGGCCAGGGCAATACCCTCGCGCTGACGTTCACGGATCAGGGACCGCTCGAACTCAGCAAAGGCTCCCATGACGTTAAGGAGCAGGTTCGCCATCGCGTTGTCGTCACCGGTGAAGGAGAGTTGCTCTTTCACGAAATCGACTCGGACCTTCTTCGCGGTGAGCCGGCGCACGATCGAGCGGAGGTCGTCGAGGTTACGGGCAAGGCGATCCATGGAGTGCACGAGCACGGTGTCGCCCTCTCTGACGAACTTGATCATCTCTTCCAGCTCAGGCCGGTTCAGGTCCTTCCCCGACGCCTTGTCCTCGAAGACCCGGTCGACGTCGACGCCATCAAGCTGGCGGACGGTGTTCTGATCGAGGGTGCTGACTCGCACATATCCAACTCGTTGACCCGCCACGGGGCTCTCCTGCCTGTACTGTCAGATTGAACTCTAAGACCCCGCATCGAGTGCTGTCAACCAATCCGAATTCAACCCTATTCTGACGGCATGAAATGCAAGCGTCTGACGCCTAGTTGGGGTGTACTCCAGATTGGCGAGTCGATCAGCCAGTCGAAGATTCTGCAATCGAGATCGAGGCCAGCCAAGTTGTGACGACCGCGCGCCAACGCTCACGATCCGAGTTCCAGGTCATCGTGTGATCCGCTTCGAATGCTTCGAGATCGACGAGGTCGGGACGCAGCGCCCTGAGGCGGGTCGAGAGCTCGAACGGCGCCGACGTGTCGCTGGTGCCGTGAAGGATGAGCGTCGGTCCAGTCAACTCGTCGGCTCGCGCGATCCAGTCGAAGTGTCGGAGGCCAATAGGGTTGGCGAGCCCGGTCAGCCGAGCCAGCGGCCGGAAGTCTAGCCACGGTAGGGCCAGTGCGCCGGTCCATGCGGGAAGGCCAGATCGCGCGCAGTTCGCTTTGATGGTGGAGACCCAGTCGAGCACAGGTGACTCGAGCACCAGCCCGGCGACGATCCCGCGGAACTCGGGTTCAGCGGCGAGTTGCAGGGCGATGGCCGCGCCCATCGACCAGCCGAAGAGAATGACACAGTGTGCGCCGTTCTCCTGGGCGAAGCGCACGGCCGCGCGTACGTCGTTGACCTCGGTGGCGCCGAGGTCGGATCTCCCGGTGCCCAACGTAGGACCTTCGCCGTCGTTCCGATACATCACAACTAGCGATGTCAATCCGGCTTCTGAGGCGATTTGAACGCCGCGAAGCGTTCCGGCGCGCGTGCTTCCGAGTCCGTGGATATGGATGGCCCATGTGGTCGACGGGGAGTCTCCAGGGGTGATGAGCCAAGCGGGCACACTGCCGACATCCGTCTGTACGTCGACATCCGTGGCGTCAAGGCCGGCATCCGCTGGGTTCGGGAAAAGGATGCCGCTCCAGGACGCTCGTGCGCCGACCACCAAGCCTTGGGTGGGCTCCTCCAGCAACTCGCGTCCGATGAGACCAGGCCCACGGTCCTCGATTTCGTGTGACAGTCGAACCAAGCCGCCGTTTTCGAGAATGAGACAGTAAAGTCCGGGTGCGGCGGTGGCTGGCGTCCTATCGAGGACAACGACGGGCCGCTCCCCCGACTCATCCAGGTCTCGAATTGTGAGGTCATACCGTCTCCCGCTAACCGGGGCCGTCAGGCGCCTCGCGATCACCAGTCCGAGTCCTCCAAGGGCCCCGCCGGCGGCGGCCAACGTTCCGAGCACCGCCCACCCGCCTCTCATCGCTCGTGCTCTCATTCTGCGGCCGTCGCCGACGGAGCCGTCGATGCCGAATCGGTCGACCTGGCTCCGAGCAAGTGACGTTCGGCGCGCTCGATCCGTTCCCGGTCCCGATCGCCCACGTCAAACGACACTCGTGTGTCGATCATCGCGTCGCGGATCTCGACAATCTGACGATGGAGCAGTGATTCCGGCTCGTGTGCGAGGAAGGGCGCGCGCTCGTCGTGGCTGATTCCCGGACGGAACTTTGTCGCTTCGGCCCAGATCGGCGCGAGGTCATTGACGAGCATCCGGGTTTTCCGATCGCGAGCGCGCGCCTGCAACATGCGGGCTGCGGGCTCGCCGGCGAATCCGAGGCAGAGGAATGAGATGGTCGAGAGAAACACCGGCCCGTACGCAACGCCGACGGTTGCCATGACGCGCAGATTGCCGATCACATGTGCGATGTCCATGGTGAAGACGGTGACGCTCAGCACGACCCCGAAGCTGCTTCCAATGATCAGAAAGACCGGTGGTAGGCGCTGGGCACCTTTGCTGCTCCGAAGCTGCCGCACAGCGAGAGAGGCCATCGCGGTGAGGACGACTCCGTAGTAGAGAAATTGGACCATGGAGTAAGCGGCCGCGGCGGGTTGCGCACCGAGGTCCAGCATGAAGTTGGTCGTGGTGGTCCCACGCTCGATGAGGACGAATGCGACGACCACGCCGACGAGTGCGGCCATGAGCGCGAACCTGCCGAGCGCGATCCGCTCTGCCCAGGGTTGTTGCTCCGAAGCCTTCATCACTCCGCGACCGAGGAAGAACACACCGACCATCAACGCGACATCTGCCATGAGGGTCACGACGTTGCTGCCGCCGGCGAATGCGTCGAGCGCCCGGTAGACCGGGTCGACGTTCAGCGTCATCGCGATCGCGATCGTCAGCGCTGCGTAGCTAATGTTGCGCTCGGCTCGACCTCGCCGCAGGATGAGCAAGCTCGCGACGAGCAGCCACATGAGGGCGGATACGAGGACGGCAGTCACCCGAAGATCTCCAGGTACCGGGAGCGGAGCATCGCCGATCCCCTGATTGCTGCGGCGAGACGATCGGCGAGCGTTTCTGCAACGACTTCTTCCACAGTGTCGAGATCTTGGCGTCTAAGCAGCCGTCTTCGGGTGTTCCTCGGGATGTCGGGCAGCAGGAAGTCGGGTGCTTCAGGATCATCGTCAAAATTGTGGCCGAGGATCATGTGCGCCAGTTCGTGCAGCACAAACTGCTGCCGGTGCAGAGCCGAATCGCTGTGCGCGTGGAGTACGAGATCCTCTCCGTCCGTCATGAGCCAAACGGCACACAGGCCGTCGTGATCGCCGAGGTCCACGAGCTCGACGATTCGAAGTCGACGACGCCGTCGTCGTTGCACGGCGCTGACGAGTTCGTCGAAGGTGAAGGTCTCCCCAAGGTCAAGTCCGGCAACAGCCGCCGAAGCGCTCACGTCATTGTTCACGGCATCGTCACTTCCCCTCCTACGTGTCAGTGGCTCCAACGTCCCCGATGTGGTCGCGCGCCCCGGGAGACGTCGGCGACATCTCCGCATCCAGGAATCTGCTGATTGCCTGGAGCGCGTTGGGAGAGATGTCTCCGAGGGTGCGCGCGGCATACGTCTTGACTCGCGCATTGCGCATTGCGCGCACGAGATCGAGTTGGGCGCTCACTTTTGCCGGGGTCTCCGCGCCGGCGTCGCCCGCGAGGAACCCGGGGTCAACGTCGAAGAAAGCGGCGAGGCCCTCGAAGAGTGGCCGGTCTTGCACGTATCGGTGGCCGTTCACCATGTAGGTCCACCGCGACCTCGAGAGGTTCATACCCCGCCCCTCAAGGAATCGAGCGATCTGGGTGAAGGTCGGCTCGGTGCCGATCTCGGCGTCGACGACGTCGAGCAGCAGCCGGAGGCGCTTCGCGAGATCCTCCGCGGCGGTGTTGCTCTCGTCTTCGGTCATCTGCAAAAACCTTTCGCCCCCGAGCCGGGCAAGACGTACTCAAGAAGCGGATGCTCGGCCCGTTGAGAGTGCTCAATCTACTCGTTGAGCATGACCAACGCAAGGGTTGCGCATGCTCAAATCGGGTGGTAAAACGAATCGCGAATCACAATTTTGAGCATGCTCAATGCTCCGCCTCCTCGCCGTGCAGCCTGGCACGACGAGCGCACCTCTGTGTCAGCCACCGTGTGTGCGTGGCAGTCACTCGGAAAGGTGATCGATGTGTCAACGAATCCGCATTTGATGGGTATCGCTGGGGTGCTCCTAGCCACGAGCCGACTCCCGAACGGGGACGCCGCGCTCGCCTTCGCCGAAGCGGGCATCCCGATCTTTCCGTGTGCACGGAATGGAAAGCGCCCGCTCACCCCGGCGGGCTTCCACGACTCGAGCTGTGATTTCGGCCAGGTGCGCGCGTGGTGGGAACGGTGGCCGGGCGCGAACGTCGGAATGCCGACGGGCAGCAGATCGGGCATCGATGTCGTCGACATCGACGTGACGAGCACGGATTCGGGATTCGCTGCGTTCGACCGGGCCAGCGTCGCCGGGCTGGTTGGCGGGGAAATCGCTCGGGTGCGCACTCCATCCGGGGGAATGCACGTCTACTTCCCCGCGAGCGAGACCCGGCCGCAACGCTGTTGGCAGGCCGCGGCCGCTCACATCGACTTCCGTGGGACCGGCGGCTACGTCGTCGTGCCTCCCTCGACCCTGTCGACCAACAACGAACGAACCAGCTATCGCCTGTTCTCGCTGTCTGCCGCCGATGCCAAGGCGGTTGACGCCGTCGCACTGCGCACCCTCGTCGACCCTCGGGCGACGCGAACATCGCGACCGGCCCCGGCCACTACGTCTGAGCCGAGTCGGCTCGCGCGCTGGGTAAGCAAGCTGCAGGAAGGCGAGCGGAACCGCGGGCTGTTCTGGGCGGCGTGCCGACTGACCGAGGCCGGCTTCGCGCCGGCGGCCGTCGAAGCAGCACTCGCCCCGGCAGCGCAGACCGCCGGCCTCCCGGAATGGGAGATCACCGCGACCATCAGCTCCGCGAGCCGAAAGATCGCCGCGGGCCAACCCAGCGGTCCAGGAGCGCCCGAATGCGGCCGAACAGCCCCTGGAAGAAGACGAGTCGACGCGCCATGCCTGCCATAAATGAACATCCACGCGTCGCGTGCCGTAAGTCCAGGAATGCGTCGTCGCTCCTGCTATTCACACGACCAAGGTGAAGGAGAGTGCACGCGATGGACGAAGAAAACTCCCACGAGTCACACCGCGCAGAGACCGTCGAAGCCGCCGTCGAGGCGCGTTCACAGCATCCGCTGCTTATCGAGAAGGCGCCGCTTTCTGCGCTGCCGCCGGACAGTGCGCCGGATGCGCGGACGAGGGTCAGGAGGCCCGGACAGCTTGTCTCCAGCCCCGGCATCGTCTGGGTTCGCGCCTCTGATCTGCTCAACAGCGGCAGCGGGCGCATTGCCGGGCGCGGCATCGATTTCGAGGCCGAGCTCGCGCGGCGGATGCGGCGGACCCCTGCCATCACCCGTCGGGCAATCCGTGAACGCGCTGACCGGCTGCCTCCCCTCTCCGAATTCGGGTCGGCGGGCGGCCATCCCCAGTCCTCGCGGTACGGGCTCGGACGGAGCTGACCCATGAGCATCCTGTTGAACACGGCAACACACAGCTATTCGACGGGAGGTGCCGTGATGGAGACCACGACGCAGCGGGATACAGGTTCGAGGACGTTCCACGCCTCGGAGGGCCTACGGATGCTGCTAACCCGACTTCAAGCGGATGGCGGCGTCAGGTGGCGAACGGACCCCGAGGCGTGCGAACTGATGCAGTACACCGCCAGACGCTACGCGGCGCTGGCGCGCAAGCACCGGTTGGATCCTTGGGAGGCCGCGGCGGCCGCGTTCGACGCGATGCGAGCGCCGTCGACGCTGCGTGCCAACGACCCGTGGGCGATCGTCACCCGCGCAGTGCAGGTGACCTGCATCGCGGAGGAACGCGCCCAGGGGTTGCTTTGCTCGGTGCACCAGGCGCGACGGCCGCGGGTCTCGAGCTACCACGACGCCGAACGCTTTAGCGATCGCGAACACGCCCTCCCGGACTACCACCCCGCGTTCAGCATCACTCCCCTCGACGCGCAGGCCGACGAACGGCCGCAGGTCGAGGTGGAGTCGGCGGTCGAGGACGCCATCTTGTTGTTCACTCTGCTCGGCTGGCCGACAGACCGCGCTCGAGGTGGCGTCGAGTACGTCTGCGGCCGGCTCGCGGATGCGCCGTCGCGGCCCTCGGCCTACGAGTCCCTGCGGCGCGACTATGCCGCCCGGGCGATGCTCGACGTTCCACAACGGGCCTGGATGGCGATGCTCCGGACGCTGCTGGGCTGCGGCAACCCGCTGCAGGCGCACACGGCCGCCGGTCGCGGCATCCTGCTTCGTCTGCTCGTCGGCGAGACGCTTCGCGCACTTCTCCATGACGACGACCTCGTCGCGGACATTGTCGTCAACGCTCCGGGAGTCCGACCATGACGAGCACCCCAGGTCACATCGAACTGGAGCGGTCCATCGACTCCATCCGGATCGGTTCGCGGCATCGCACCGACCTGGGCGACATCGAAGCGCTCGCAGCCTCGATCGAGCGACAAGGGCTGCTTCAGCCGATCACGGTGACGCCCGACGGCACACTCGTTTGCGGTGCCCGTCGCCTGGCCGCACTTCGGCAGCTCGGGGTGCGCAAGCTCAACGTCTGGGTTCGCTCCGGCATCTCAGAACGGCTGACCCAGTTACTCGCGGAGCAGGACGACAACGCGCTGCACAAGGCGCTGAGTCCAATCGAAGCTGCCGCCTTGTATCGCGAAGTGAAGATGCTTCTGGCGGAGGACGCCCGGCGGCGTCAGGAGGCAACACGGTTCGGCTCGGATCAGGGAAAGTCCAGGTCAGACGGTGCTGCCACGGTGGCAGCACCGTTGACATCGCTCGATGGCTATGCCCGTGCGCAAGCGGCACTCCTCGTGACCGGAAAACGCTCGTACACGACGCTCGAGCGAATCGGACATCTCCAGCGGATCGCGGCTGACGAAAGTCTCGACGAGACGCTGCGCAAGAGCGCGACGGCCGAGCTTGAGGCGATCCAGAGCGGAGGCTCGGTTGCCTCCGCGCACCGCCGAATGAACACTCAGCTGGCACTCTCCGAACTCGAGGCGCAGGCACCAGATGCCTCGTCAAACGGTATCTCCTGGGCGCACGCCGCCGGACGTACGTCGAAGGAGGCCGAGCTCGAGCAACTGGCCCGAGCAGCGCTCGCCCGCGCGAAGACAGCGACTCGAGCCAAGAAGGCCAGACCAGCAGCCTCCCCCGACGCGAAGTTGCCTGTTCGTTCGTTCGTGTTCCTCTGGAATGACCTCGGCGAGTGGTGGCTCCGCTACGACTCCGCCGAGATCGCTGCCGAACTTAGCGACGAGCAATGGGACCAGTTCGAAGCGACCCTCGCGGGCACGATCTCCTTTGCCGAGCGGCTGCGATCGCTGCGCGACGACTCACTCGGCGCGGCTCCGGTGTCGGCAACCAGTTGAACTTCCGGATAACGAGCCTCATATCTGGACTTGAGGAGACCACCATGCGATTTGCACACCAGCGCCGCTTTGTCGTCGCGAGCGTCGGCAGCGGCATCGCCCTGATCCTGGTCGTGATCGTCGGCGTGTACGGACTACTCAGGGGGCCGGCTCAAGCGAGCCGGTCCGAGCCGCCGCCGCCCGCAGCATCCGTCTCCCCGACGCCGACGTCGACGGCCCTCGCCGGCCAGCCGCAAACGGTGCTCGTAACGTCAACCCCGGAGCTCTTTGCCCGCAGCATCGCGCGTTCCTTGTTCACGTGGGACACACGCGACCCCGGTGGCCTGTCCTCGTGGGCGCAGAAGTTGGTCGACGTCGCCGATGCGGACGAAGCGTCTGCTGTGGCAGCGGATGTCCGGGGCTACCTCCCTGGGGCCGAGTCGTGGAAGCAGCTCAGTGCATTTGGCACCCGGCAGTGGCTGGAACTCGAGTCAGTGGCCGTGCCCGCTGCCTGGTCGACGGCGCAAGGCCAGGCGACAGCCGGGCAGATTCCGCGCGGCGCGGCCGCATTCACAGTGGTCGGCACTCGTCATCGAGTAGGCACGTGGGACACCGAAGTCGTTCGCACGAAACGGAGAGTGACGTTCACGATCTTCATCGCGTGCCCAGACCAGAAGCCGTGCAGTCTCCTTCGGATCTCGCAGCTAGACCGGCCCCTCGAGTAAAGACACGCGATGAAAAGGCTCATCATCCTGCTCATGGCGCTTGTGCTCGCCGGCCCGCTGGCCGGCCTGGTGAGCGTGGCCGCTCTCATGAATCCTGGTACAAACTCGTGCGGATCGGGATCGCTCGTTGTCGGCAGCATTCCCGACTCCTTCAGCGCCCAAACTCGAGACGGCAGAACGATCGCCCTGGACAAGCGGCAGCTGACCCATGCCGGAACAATCATCACGGTTGGCGCGCGGACGGTCGGCGTCGGTCGCGATGGAGTGCTCATCGCACTGTTGGCTGCGCTCACCGAATCAACGTTGCGCATGCTCGCCAACACGGACGCGTACCCGGAGTCCGGGAGCTACCCAAACGATGGGATCGGCTCCGATCACGACTCCCTGGGCCTCTTCCAGATGCGTCCTGTCTCCGGATGGGGCACGGTCGCCGAGCTGATGGACCCGCAGTTCCAAGCGCGGGCTTTCTTCGGTGGGCCCTCCGGCCCGAACGCAGGATCGCCCCGCGGGCTGCTCGATATCGCTGGTTGGCAGCTGCTGGACCCCGACGCTGCGGCGCAGGCGGTCGAAGTCAGCGCCTACCCGGACCGGTACCAGAACTACCAGCCCGTCGCGGACTCGATTCTTGCAGCGCTAACAAGGGCGCAGCCGGCGAGCCTGGCCGGTACCGGACCGACCGCTCCCGAGACATCGCGCGTCGTGTTCCCGCTTCCTGCAGGCACGTACACGAACACCGACAGCTTCGGATGGCGGACCGACCCCTACACCGGCGCTCGAGCGTTCCATGCGGGCAGCGACCTCGCAGCACCAGCGGACACACCCATCCTCGCGGTCGCCGACGGTGTCGTCAGCTTCGCCGCGCAACGGGGCACCTACGGCGGGCTGATCACCATCGAGCACACGGTCGACGGCGAGCGAGTCACGTCGTACTACGCGCACATGTACGACAGTGGAATTCACGTCGCTGCGGGTGACACCGTGGCCGCCGGCCAGCACATCGGTGACGTCGGCTCCGCAGGCAAGTCGACCGGACCACACCTCCACATCGAGATCCATCCAGGTGGGGCGGGCAATCCCGCCGTCAATGCAGTGGACTGGCTCACCGCGCACGGCGCCACCGACCTGACCCAAGCCCAGGCTGCCTCGGCCGGATGCTGACCTGAAAGGGCGGAATGAGATGAACATCTTTCCCGACTTCGGCGCCGTCGGAGGCGATGAGCAGTTGCAAAGCATCGTCGGTGCGCTGCTGACGTTCGTGCTCATCATCGCGGTGCTCATGATGATCATCAGCGGAGTGACCTGGGCACTCGCCTCCGCAAACGGCAACTTTCAGACCGCGACCAGAGCCCGGCTCGGGCTCTGGGTCGCCTGCGGCGCGGTGGCCCTCGCGGGCTCCGGCGTCGCCTGGGTCAACTTCCTGCTTGGCGTGGGCTCCACGCTTTGACGAGCAACTTCCACGCCCATTCACGAGAAGCATGTCTCGGGCCACGGCACTATCTTCGCGGCAACGCTCTCCAGTTCATCATCCTTCTGCGGTGACAACGGCTCGAACTAACCGAGGTCGACGCATTTCACTAGCTGACACACCTCTTCCAGGTCGAGACGACGGGCGTGAGCTGAAAGGTCACTCGTGACGAGCAGCCCTGACGCATCCTCGAGAAGGTCCAAGACGTAACCGTCCGCCACGAACGGGCAGCGAACTCAGAGAGTCGCCCCGGTGACCGTGGCGACGCGGATGGCCATGTGGTCAAGGTTGGGCATGGCACGTTCCATGTGGTGCTCGGCTTCGTGCACGACCGACTCTGCGCCAGCCCATGCGTCGTCGGGGACTACAATTTCCGCGGCCCCATGGAGTCGGTGGCCGACCCAACGCAACTGCAGTTGGTTGACATCGACGACGCCGTCAACCTCGCGCAATGCGCGCTCCGCTCGGTCGATGAGATCCGGCTCGATGCTATCCAAGAGGCGTCGGCCGATGCTGCGGACGGTGCCGATGAGAAGGATCATGATGGCAACCGAGATAACGATGCCGACGATCGGGTCGGCGAGGGGGAAGCCGAGCAGCACGCCGACGCCCCCGACAACCACAGCGAGCGAAGTGAACCCGTCGGTGCGGGCGTGGACCCCGTCTGCAACCAACGCGGCTGACCCGATCTTGCGACCGATGCGGATGCGATACACGGCCACGGCCTCGTTGCCCAAAAATCCGATGACCCCAGCGACGATCACCCAGCCGATGTTGTGGAGCGGTTGAGGGTGGAACAGGCGGTCAATGGACTGCCAGCCGGCAACGATAGCGGATACCAGAACCACGACGATGATGAATAGCCCAGCGAGGTCCTCGGCCCGGCCATAACCGAAGGTGTAACGGCGGGAAGCAGCGCGGCGTCCAAGAATGAACGCGATCCATAGAGGTACCGCCGTCAGTGCGTCTGAGAAGTTATGAATAGTATCAGCGAACAGCGCTACAGAACCGCTGATGAGGACGACGGCAAACTGCAGGATTGTCGTCACCAGAAGTACTACCAAGCTGATCTTTAGGGCGCGGACGCCCTCTACGCTCGCCTCCATGGCATCATCGATCGAATCGGCCGCGTCGTGGGTGTGCGGGACAAACAGCCCGTACAGGAAACCCTTGATCCCCGTCGGGTGGGAGTGACCCCCGGGACCATGATCGTGATCGTGATCGTCGTGGGGGTGATGGAGGTCGAGACCGTCGCTGTGAGGGTGTGAGTGACCTGCCTCTTGCGTAGGATCGCTTCCACGAAGTCCGTGATCGAGCGACGACGCAGCCGCGTCGTGGTCGTGCGTGTGCTGGGTTCCCGCGGCATGCTGGTGTTCGTGCTCGGCGTTGTGGTCTGTCATTCCGGCCATCAGGCGTCGGCTCCTTGGATTTGGTGGTGGCGAGGGTGGTCGTCGAGCGAGTGCTCGGCCTGAAATATGGCGTCCGAGACGAGTCGGGCGGCGTGCTCGTTGGCCAGCCGATAAAACACCCGTGTGCCCTCCTGGCGGGTTGAAACGAGGCGCCCAAGACGCATCTTGGCGAGATGCTGCGACACGGCCGCGGGGGACTTGTCCACGATGCCGGCCAGCTTGTTCACGGACATCTCTCCGTCCTGCATCGCGAGGATTAGACGCACGCGTGTGGCATCGGCCAGCATCGCGAACACCTCGACGGCCAACTCGACGTACTGACCGTCGACATCCACGCCCTCAATCTGCTTATCTGCGTCCATACGCAGATTCTTACACACTTTCCAACCGCCAACGGACCTCGGGGCCAGCATGCGCATTCAATATCCGTGACCCCGTGAGCCACGGGACGCATCCGCCCACAGCTTCCGAGTCCTCAATGAAGTACACCTAGCCGCCCGACGAGCTATGGAATTGCACCCGAGCTGGGCGACCGCCCGTGCCAAACGTAGATAGGTCCACCGACAACTTCATGCCGGCGATGCTCCCCGTCAAAAGCTGCGCCCGTCGATCGGCAATGTCCCGGGCTCGGATGAAAACAGGAAAGCGCGGCATGCGGCTGCGCGAACGTGGGGATGCTGCGCGCTCCTGCATGTCGTACGCACCAACCGACAAAGGGAGCGAACTGTGGTCGACATCAATCCGAACGCGACGGGCCTTCCGGGCATCGAGCAGCTGCGCGTCATCGTGGGCGCGGTGATGACGGTGGGGCTCATCCTGAGCGTGCTGGCCTTGATCATCTCGGCGATCGTGTGGGGGTTTGGGGCTAACTCGTCCAACCCGAACCTGGCCTCGCGCGGCAAGCTCGGTGTGCTCGCGTCGTGCGGTGCCGCGATCGTGTGCGGCGCATCCGTCACGCTCGTGAACTTCTTCTGGAACGTCGGCCAAGCCGTCTGACCCCGATCCCGACGCGAGCGGGGGCAACAGATGAGCGTATGCGATGTGCCAGTAATCGCGGATGTCTGCCAAACGGTCGGCGAGGGCGCCTCGTCGTTGGTCGCGGCGCCATTCGACTGGCTCGCGAAGTCGATGGGGTCAGCCGCAGCGTGGCTCTTTGAATCCGTGTGGTCGGCCTTCGATTCGACCACGCTCGTCGACCTCACCGATCCGGCCTACGTCCACGTATACAACGTGCTCTTCGGCGTTGCCGTATTCGTGACGCTGGTGTTCTTCTGCCTGCAACTCATCTCCGGGCTCGTGCATCGCGACCCGACGGCGCTGTCCCGAGCCGCGATCGGCGTGGCCAAGTCGGTGCTTGGATCGTTTGTGATCATCACCATCACCGGCCTGCTCCTGGAGATCACCGATCAGTTGGCGATCGGAGTCGTGACCGCCAGCGGCAACACGATGAAGGGGATGGGCGATCGCATCGCGCTTCTCCCCGCCGGCCTGACCGCGATCAACGTCGGCTCCCCCGGAGTCGGTGCGATCGTGACGATTTTCCTGTCGGCGCTTGCGATCAGCGCGGCGGCGATCGTCTGGTTCTCCCTCCTGATTCGCAAGGCGCTGCTGCTGGTGGCGATCGTCTTCGGGCCGATCGCGCTCGCCGGCGCGACCTGGGACGCCGCCAAGGGATGGTTCTCGAAATGGGTCGCGTTCGTGATCGCCCTGATCTTGTCGAAGCTGGTGCTCGTCATGATCTTCCTGGTCGCTGTCGCGCAGGTGTCGGCTCCGATCGACGCGGATCTGGCCTCCGTGAGTGATCCGATCGCCGGGATCGTGTTGATGTTCATCGCCGCCTTCGCGCCATACATCACGTACAAGTTCCTTAACTTCGTGGGGGTGGACATGTACCACGCGATGTCGAGTGAGCAGGAGGCGAAGTCCGCGCTGAATCGGCCCGTGCCAGTGCCCAGTTCACCGATGACCGAAGGCGCCAAGAAGATTCTGGGCCCGAGCGGCGACGGCGGGAACGGAAAGTCGGTGCGTGGCGGCTCGGCGCAGGCGGCCGTGTCGGCCGGCGGTGGAGCGGGCCCCGTTTCGCCGGGCGGTGCGAGCGCTGCTCCTGGCGCTGGTGTGGGCGGGTCTGCCACAGCCGGCACGGCCGCGGGTGCCGGGGCGGGGGTCGCCACAGCTGGTGTCGCCGTGGGCGCGGCGGTCGTCGGCGCGACCGCGCAGGCCGCCCCGAAGGTCGGCCGCGGGGTGGGTCAGACAGCGGATGAGCACACGCAATCCGCTGGCGACACCGCCATACCCAGCACACCTCGGTCGGTCTATCGGCCAGCGCGAGCGCGAGCATCCGCTTCACTAGCCGGACCGGCGTTACCCGCCGGCGGACGAACTGGGAAGGGCGCGTAGTGATGGACACGGATAAGCACCCCGCCGAGTACCAGCTTGCGCCGGGGCAGTTCTCGCGACTGACCAAAAGGGGCATCCTGCTTGGGCTCTCGGTGCCACAGCTGATCGCTCTGTCTGTCGGGACGCTCACCCTTGTCACCGCGCTTTACACGGCGGGCGCCTCCGGCATCGTGTGGACGAGCCCGGTGTGGGGCTCCGCGGCGTTGGTCGCCGGCATCCCGATCGGCGGCCGAAAGGTCGTCGAGTGGGCGCCGGTTGGGTGCCGTTGGATGTGGCGTGCCGCCCACGATCAGCTCACGTACCGGCGCCGCATCGTCCGGCCGCGCCCAGTTGGTACCTTGTCGCTTCCGGGCGATGCGGCCGCGCTCCGCGAGTGGAATGATCCCGAGTCCGGGGCGGTCATGATCCACGACCCGCACGCGCGAACCTTGACCGCAGTCGTCGCGGTGTCGCACCCAGCGTTCGCCCTGCTTGACCCGGCCGAGCAATATCGGCGAGTGGTGGGGTGGGGGCGAGTACTGGCCGGGGCGTGCCGGTCGGGGCGAATCTCGCGGGTGCAGGTGTCGGAACGTACGCTGCCCGATTCCGGCACTGGACTGGCCGACTGGTGGGAGAGGCATGGCATCAAGGACGAGAGTTGGACCGCAACCACCTATCACGATCTCATTGAGCGCGCAGGGCCCGCCGGTGAACGCCACGCGACGACGATCGCTCTCTCCCTGGACCTCACCGCGGCATCACGTCAAGTGCGCACGCAGGGCGGCGGCATGCGCGGCGCGGCCACTGTTCTCCGCCAGGAAATGACTGCCCTGACCGGGGCACTGCGCGCAGCGGACCTCACTGTCGGCGGCTGGCTTACCGCCGACGAGCTTGCGATGATATTACGCACCGCCTACGACCCAGCCGTTGGCGTCGACCTGGAGCGGCATCCAGACATCGGGCGCTCGCTGGCCACCGCCGGGCCGGTTGCCGTGGCGGAGAGCTGGGATCGGCTCCGTACGGACAGTGCCTTCCATGCCGTGTTGTGGATCAGCGAATGGCCCAGGTCACAGGTGTTCCCCGGCTTCCTCTCCCCTCTGGTGTTCACCAACGGCATCCTCCGCACGGTATCCCTGCACTACCTGCCCGTGCGCGCGGATCAGGCAGCGCGCGATCTGCGCAAGAAGAAGACCGAACTGATCAGCGACGCCCACCAGCGCCGACGCATCGGCCAGATCGAGGATGCCGGTGCGACCGCAGAATACGACGACCTGCTCAACCAGGAGGCAGACCTGACCGCCGGCCACGGGGTGCTGCACACGATTGGTCTCGTCTGTGTGACCGCGCCCACGGTCGACGAGCTCGACGCCGCGGTGTCGTCGATCGAGCAGGCCGCCATCCAGGCATCCTGCGAAACACGCCGGCTCGTCGGCCAGCAAGCACAAGCCTTCACCGCCGCGGCGCTCCCGCTGTGCCGCAGCGTGTGAGCGGTACGCACCTGTTCCTGTACAACTACCGGATTGGAGACGACATGTTCAACGAACGAGTTACAACACCCGCATCCCGTTGGCTCAGCGTGACCTTCCTGCAGGGAAAGGAAGCCACGGAGGTGCTCGGCATCATCGATCGCAGCGGAGTCACCACCGCCTTCGAGTATTTGCAGCACTGGGACCACGGCGATGAAACGACCGATGCCGCGCTCACGAACGGGTATGTCTACGACCGCATCCCGGCCGGATCGACCGACAAGATCGTCGAGGACGATGGCTCGCCGTACGCGCTGACTTACAGCACTCGGTTCCGGTACGTCTCTCTCCTGCGGCGGCATCCGCTCCAGTCTGAACTTGAGACCGTCCCGGCAGCGCCCGGAGGCACAGCCTTGGAGGCTGTTCGAGCGCGCACGAACGTTTCCGACCCGTGGGTCGTCAGGCCGGGCCGATCGGCGAATTTGGCTAGTCAGGCGGTCTCGCTGTGAAAAGCGCAGGTGCGAACGAACGGATGCACACGGCCACGCTGGTCGAACCGCACGGCGAGCTCCGCCGGGACCGTCGCGCCCGCAAGCTAGCGGCAGCGAAGATCGAAGCGGATGCCCGGAAAACTAAGATGCTCGAGGCACGCACCCGGTGGCATTCTGAACGAGACGAGGCGCGCTCGGCGGCCTACCTTCCGGCCGCAGGCGAGTCGGGTCCCGCACAGCTACGGGTACCTGGGCGGCTCCGGCTCCCGAAGCACCAGGACACCTCGGCGACCCTCTCGGGCCACTACCCGTTTCTGGCCGAGGCCGGCCTCGGCTCGGCCGGCGTCTTCGTTGGACAGGATCTCTACTCCGGTGGCGCCTTCGTCTACGACCCCTGGGTGCTCTACCAACAGGGGATGCTCACCGCTCCGAACGTTGTCCTCGCCGGTATTGTCGGCTCCGGCAAGTCTGCGCTCGCGAAGTCGCTCTACACCCGCTCGCTCCCCTTCGGCCGGCGCGTCTACGTGCCCGGAGACCCCAAGGGCGAGCACACCGCCGTAGCCGAGGCCGTCGGTGGCAAAGCCATCATCCTCGGCCACGGGCTCTCCAACCGGCTAAACCCTCTCGACGAGGGCCACCGGGCGGCATCCGCGTCGAACGCCGAGTGGGCGGCGCAGTTGGCCGCCCGGCGTCGCGACCTGATTGGAGCGCTCGCCGAGACCGTGCTCGATCGCCCCTTGAGCCCGCTCGAGCACACGGCCATCGACCTCGCCCTGACGGATGCCGTTCGCAGCGCTGACGTGCCCATCCTGCCCATGGTGGTGGATCGCATCCTCGCCCCGAACCCCGACGATGACGAGGGTCGTCTCGCGGAAGACGGGCGCCTCGTCGGCCATGCCCTGCGACGCCTGGTGGCAGGCGATCTCGCTGGGCTCTTCGACGGGCCCTCTACCGTGCGTTTCGACCCGTCGCTACCGATGGTCTCGCTCGATCTGTCGCGGGTAGCCGAGAATTCGACCCTGATCTCGGTGCTGATGACGTGCTCCTCGGCGTGGATGGAGGCCGCGCTCGCCGATCCGGCCGGTGGCCAGCGGTGGGTGATCTACGACGAGGCCTGGCGACTGATGGCATATCCGGCACTGTTACGGCGGATGGATGCCCAGTGGCGTCTGGCCCGACACTTCGGGATCGCGAACATGCTCATCTTCCACAAGCTCTCCGATCTGGACAATGTCGGCGACTCGGGGTCCGCGATGCGCGCGCTCGCCTCGTCACTGCTCGCAAACGCGGAGACTCGCATTGTCTACCGCCAGGAACCGGACCAGCTTGGATCAACCGCGACTGCCCTCGGGCTCAGCCGAACCGAGCAGAAGCTCCTCCCGGTTCTGGGCATCGGCCAGGGCCTCTGGCGGGTGAAGGACCGCAGTTTCGTCGTGCAGCACCAACTACACCCCGACGAACTCGCACTCTTCGACACCACCGCCCGGATGACCTCAGGCCAGATGGCTTGAGAACAGTAGAGCCGGGGTGCGGGACCCGCGGCTCACCTTCCACACAGAACGAGGAGGCTTTGCCATGGCTGAAAGCGTGAACGAGCAAGAAGCGAGGATGACGCTCGCCGCGCTGTCCGAGCCCGGGGATATCGTTACGGGAACACTCGTTGCCCGGCTCGGTGCCACGGAGACTGTGGAGCTGATCACCTCGGGCGTGCGACTGCCGAACGGCGTGGACCCCGCCGAGGGCGAGCTCTGGCGAAGACGGATGGCCCCACGAATCAACCCGGGTCAGATCGACCGGATCCGGGCGGACATGGAACGCCACGAACTACAGTTGCTGACCCCTGAGGACATTGACTGGCCCGGAGAGCTACAACAACTCGGTGCGAGCGCACCGATCGCGCTCTGGCTCAAGGGCGACCCCGGCCGGCTCTCGGCTCCGCTCCCCGGTCGAGTCACCATCGTCGGCGCCCGTGCCGCGACCGCGTATGGCAGCCA
Source organism: Cryobacterium zhongshanensis (assembly GCF_022760445.1). NCBI lineage: Bacteria > Bacillati > Actinomycetota > Actinomycetes > Micrococcales > Microbacteriaceae > Cryobacterium > Cryobacterium zhongshanensis. Next base: position 60,479 of record NZ_JALGAR010000003.1, read on the forward strand.
GGTGGCGACCGAGCTTGCCTCAGAACTCGCCTCCCAGGGCCGCGTCATCCTCTCCGGGGGCGCCTACGGCATCGACGGCGCAGCGCACCGGGCGGCCACCGTGGCCTATCCCGGCTCGACGGTCGCCGTGCTCGCCAGCGGGCTCGACCGGCTCTACCCGACCGGCCACGAGCAGCTCTTCGAACGCATCGAGCACAGCGGCGGCCTGCTCGTCAGTGAGCTCCCGCCCGGTTCCGCGCCGACGCGGTGGCGTTTCCTCCAACGCAACCGCATCCTCGCCGCCCTCTCCGGCGCGACGGTCGTCGTCGAAGCGGGACATCGCTCCGGCTCCCTCAACGTCGCAGGGCAGGCTCATTCCCTCGGTCGCCCGGTCGGCGCCGTTCCCGGCCCGGTCACGAGCGCGGCGAGTGCCGGATGCCATCGGCTGATCCAGGAAGGCATCGCAAGCCTGGTCGTCGACGCACAGGACGTGACGGACCTGCTGGACTCCACTGCCGGCTTCTCCGGCGACCGCACGTTCGCCTACTCCCCCACCAGACGATTCAGCCGGACCGGACCGGACCTGCGGTTCTAACGGACCTCCGCCGAACGGAAGCAGCATTCATGAGCACACCGCGACCGCAGGGCACGCTCGGCGATGAGCTCGCCAACGTCGGTATTGGACTCCTGATCGGCACGGCGTTGTTTGCTCTCCTGCTTCGAGGTGCGGGTGCCGTCGCTGCGTGGGCGACGGGCAGTGTGCAACCCGCGGGCGGGCCAGAAGCCGGGCTCGCCGTTCTGCTCGAGCCTGGGCATCCGTCGGCGGCCCTGCAGGCACCGGGCCTCAGCCCCGTCGCGTACTGGCTCACGGCGACCCTGCTGATCGGTTTGGCTGCGGCAGCAGCGCTCTGGTTGTGGCGGATGCTCCGGGCCGCGGCCCGCATGGCCAAGGCCGACCCGCACCGCATCCCCGGCCTCGCAACCCGCGCCGAGGTGGCACGCGCCGCCTCGCGGTCGGCACTGATGAAGCGCGCGCTGCACCTGCGTCCCTCCCTGACGCACGCCGGCCCCCGTGACGTCGGCTATCGGATCGGCCGATCCCGCGGCACCACGGTCTGGGCGAGCGTCGAGGACTCGATCCTGGTGATCGGCCCGCCCCGCTCCGGCAAAGGAGCCCACATCGTCATCAACACCATCCTCGACGCCCCCGGCCCGGTCGTGACCACCTCCACCCGCCCCGACAACCTCACGACAACCCTCCGCGCACGGCAACGGATCGGCCCTGTCGCGGTCTTCGATCCCCAACAGCTGGCGCCGGGCATCCCAGTAGGACTGCGCTGGTCACCGATCCGCGGCTGCGAAGACCCCCTCACGGCGATGATCCGCGCGGCCGGGCTCGCAGCCGGAACCGGGCTGGCCGCTGGCGGTGTCGACGGCGGCGGATTCTGGGAGGCAAAAACCCGCACCGCCCTCCAATCGCTGCTCCACGCAGCAGCACTCGACCGCTGCCCACCCGCCGAACTGTTCCGCTGGACCCTCGACCCGGCCGCCGCCCACGACGCGGTCTCCATCCTGCTGAGTACTCCGGGCGCGGCCATAGGTTGGGGCGACTCCCTGCAAGCCATGCTCGAGGCCGACCCCCGCACCCGCGACTCCATTTGGCAGGGCGTCTCCCTCTCGCTGGGTGCACTGGCGGATCCACGAGTGCTGGATGCTGTCTCCCCGGGCGAGGGCGAAGGGTTCGACCCTGAAGCGTTCTTGCGAGGCAACGGCACCCTGTACCTCCTCGCGACCGGCGCAGGCTCCAACAACTCCGCCGCCCTGGTCTCCGCGCTCGTGGAAGACCTCGTCGAGACCGCTCGCCGCATCGCGGCTCGTAGCGCCGGCGCACGCCTGGACCCACCCCTGCTCCTGGCGCTCGACGAGATCGGAAACCTTGCCCCACTCCCTTCGCTCCCTAACCTCATGGCCGAAGGCGGCGGCACCGGCATCACAACCATGCCCGTGCTGCAATCCCTCGCGCAGGCCCGCACCAAGTGGAGCGACAACGCGGCCGGCACCATCTGGGACTCCTCGATCGTGAAGATCGTGCTCGGCGGAGGATCCAACTCCCGGGACCTCCAGGACCTCTCGACCCTCATCGGCGATCGCGACGAACCGACCGACTCCACGACGATCGGGGACCGCGGATCGCGCTCTGCGCAGCGCTCGATCCGCCGCGTCGCGATCATGCCACCTGACACCATTCGCACCCTCCCATTCGGCACCGGGCTGATCATGCTCCGCGCAGCTCCGCCGGTCGTCGCAAGCCTCCGCATGTGGACCGGACGCCCAGACGCCAGGGAGTTGCGCGCGAACCGGGCGGAGATCGAACAGTGGATGCGAGCGCCGACGCACCTCGAGCTGACGCGGCCGACGGAGTAAACGGGGACCCAGGATCATTCGGTTTAGTCACGCGGCGTGACCTTGCCGGCCCACAACCCGCGCTCCAACTCGTCATCGCAAGCCGGTGAATGCGAGGCCGACGAACTCGCCTCAGCACGTTCACCGTGCATCGCTCGGCGCACCTCGTAGTGAGCGCGGATCACGACGATCCGCCCGATCACAGGAGGTCAAGTCCCATGGCACTTCACACCCAACAGTCGCTGTCCGGCTTCATCGCCTCGGAACCGCAGCGTTCGGTCACCGAGAACGGCGACACCCGCCTCTACGTGCGCATCGGCCAGCCGCATTTCCGCCGCGAGGGCAACGGCGACTTCACCGTGCTCGAGCCGAGCTTCCACGACCTGGTCGCATACCGCGCCACCGCCGACCGCGCGCTCACCCGATTCGCGAAAGGCGACAGTTTCGTCGCCGAGGGCTACGTCCGCACCTTTCAAGTTGAGCGCGACGGAGAACTGATCGACCGCGAGGAGTTCGTTGCGAAGAAGATCGGCCACGACCTAGCGCGCACCGACTATCGCGTCGACCGAACCCACCGCTCAGTCGCGGGCGCCGAGCGAGATACACCAGGCGCGCAAAGAGTCACGGCTCAATTGGCCGGGCCCGCCCGCAGCGGTGCGGCCGTAATGGGAAGATGAAGCCGCGATGGCCGAGCCCCTGACCGGGTGGGAACCCGACGATCTCGACGCCCCCATCCACGAGAACGTATTCGATGAGAACTCATTCGACGATCTCGATCCACTCACACCGGAGCCGCCGCATCCAATCAACTGGAACCTGCTCACCGCTGAGGAAGCCGAGGTCGAATGGATCGAACTCAACAAGTGGGTGCACTGGCTCCGACGGACCTACGGACTTCCGGCATCCGTCGTGCCACCCTTCTGGCACCGCCACCCCGAACTCGTCTGGGAACTCTCCGCGTTACACCTGCACTGGCTCTGCGCCTACGACCCTGACCAACACGGCTCCGCCCCATTCGGTTGGCACCGCGACTTCGCTGACGCCCGCCAACGCCTCCACGACTGGGTCGCCATTTCGGGCACACGACTCGAGCGCGACCGACCAACCCGCCAGACCTCCTGGCCAGGGGAAACACCCACGGACGCCGTCGAGGACGTTGTGATCAGCGATCGTGAAGAGGACTTCGTACAATTCGTTTTGGACGATGTCGCCAGGCGCCGCGAGGCCGAGGACGACTTCTACGCTCGAGTCGACTCGCCATGATCTGCGGTGGGAAGGGTCAGCGCTTGCCCACTACCAGGCTGGACCGGGTGAATGCGTGCGTCGACGGCTGGCTGTGTTGCATTTGACCCCCGGTCATCGGGCATAATCTCGGGCAGGGTAAACGCGACACCGAGGGCCTTTGACGGCGAAGAACGCCGCAACAGCGCCGGAGTGCTCGTTCGGGGTCCCGCTTGCGGGCGCTTTCGAGCGAACCCCAATATCGTCGAAACATAACAATGGGCAGTTTCGGAGCGCACCAGTCGATACACTCGCCGAATCCCGACCGAGAGGCCCCACAATGTCAATAGTGCCAGCTGCCACGGAGACCGATTCGGTACCATTCCCCGAGCTCGACGATCGCGCCCGTGGCGCCGTGACGCTCGATTACCTGGGCGATAAGGAGGACGGGCTGCTCGAGGTCGTCCTGGAGGGCGGCGGCGTTCGAGAGTTCGTAATCGAGGCGATAGAGCGGGCCGACGAGCTAGTCCCCACGAACATTGAGTGGCGAATCCACTTCACCGGCGACCTCGTGCGAAGCGTACTCGAGCTCGACGCGGACGAGGCCTACACGACCACACGCGGTTCCAACACCGTCGCCGGTAAGACAATCTCGCAGAGCGACGGCAGCTTCGACGTACTCGTCTCCAATATCAACTTCTGGGGAGTCGAGCCCAGCAGCGTGGATCCCGCGATCGCGGGCCCTAATATCGTGCGTCGGGTGCGCCACTCGCTCCAGCACGAGGCACTGCACGTCGCAATCGACGCCCGAGCCGAGGACACCCTGAGTCTCTGGGAAGCAATTTACGGCCTGGACCCGAATGAAGACGTGTGGACGCGGCACCTCGGCTTCATGCTCGAGGACTATCGAATCGAGATCACCCTGGCTGGCCGCGAGCCCAACCCCTATACGAAGGTCTCGACAATGGACTCCGCGCTCGACCACTTCGCATCAGAGCGAGCACGCTCGTACGAGGCCGGGGTAGGGAATGGGAATCTCATCGCCGGCCGAGATGCAATGATCGGGGCCGGCGTAGCCCTTACACGGGACCTCGTCTATCTGGCCGGTGAGACGAACGATCCACGGCCGGATCTGCCCGCGGCCGCCCTCGCGGACTGGGATCGCTTCGTCGCGCCGATCTGGGCGGAGTGGGTCTCCATCCTTCGGCAAGCGAAGCCGGCGACCGAGCCGATGACCGCCGCCGAGATCACGTCGATCATCCGGCAACTGTGCGTCCTCGTTTCCAAGTGGCTTCTTTCGGTTGGCTTCAAACACGTCCACGTTGACGGGAACGAGCAGGTATGGTGGCTCGCCGGCTTCGAGTGGTGAGACCGCGGGCCTGGGCTGGATCCACGGGGCGATCTAGCCACGGTCAATCGTTGCCTCGTCGACTGCGCGAGCGAGCACGCTGAGCGTAGCGAGCTGCTCTAGCGCGACCTGCTCGGCGGTTTCGCCTTCGTCATGGCTGGCGGGGTTGCGGATGGCTCCGTAGCAAGCCTCGGCAAGCGCCACGATCCCCCGTCGGACGCTTAGAGAGGTCTTGCCTCCGTCGTCGCCCGCGGGGCGCAGCCTGGGCGTCGTGCCGCGGGCGGGGTCATTGCTGAAGACGAGTTGGAACAAAGCGGTCTCAGAGGTGGTGCGGATGCCGACCTTATTCTGGAGTTCGGCGTTGATCTTGACCGTGGCACTGCGGACTGCCTCGCGGTAGTGTCCGCTCTGCCAGAGAGAGCGAGCGCCTTCCCATGCCCATGGGTGGAAGCCCGCCGCGTTGAGCGTCGGCGCATTGTCGCCGAGGTTTTCAGCGACCTCGGCGGCGCGCTGGATGCTAACGACGGCACGTCGGGCGGCCTGGTGATGCTGCTGCCAGCGGCCGGAAGTGTCGCCCGCGATCACCTGGCGCCAGAGCGGCAGCACTTGAGTGAGGACTTGCTCGACGACCTGGGCTGACGCAACGATCTGTTCCTCGCTGCCCCTCGTGTTGCGATCATCGCCGATGAAGACGATGCCGGGGGTGGGCGGCGGTTGGTAGAGACTGGTGAGCGCGATGAACTCGTCCAGCTGCAGCAAGGCCCACTCGTTGTTCATACGTCCAATCATGCCGCACAGCACGAGGCGGCCGCGTGCCGCGTCGAGCGCGGCGCGCCGTTTACCGTTCCGCTTGCGGGCCTCGCGTTGGCTCTCGTCCTGAAGCCGAACTGAGGTAGGCATGGTGAAATCAGTAGAGGGTGCCCATTGCGGTTCTCACTTCGTCCAGCGTCGTGGCAGCAATGGAGTTCGCGCGATCATTGCCACGTCGAAGCACCTCGGAAGCTAGCCCTGAATCCTGCGCGAGTTCGGCACGTCGTGCTCGAAGGGGCGCAAGAAAGCTGTTGACCGCATCGGTCGTTAGGCGCTTCAGTTCGCTGCTGCCTTTTTCCCCGATCTGCGCTGCGATTTCCTCCGGTCGTTTACCGAGGCAGAGCGCAGCCGTCGAGAGGAGTGCCGAGACGCCTGGTCGACTCTGCGGGTCAAAGGAGATTAGACGGTCAATGTCGGTGGTAGTTCTCCGGATGGCTGCCGCGGTTTCGTCCTCGGTCATCGACAGGGCGATCGCGTTTCCGTAGCTTTTTGACATCTTGCGACCGTCCAGCCCGGGGATCTCCGGCGACGCTGTGATCAGTGCGTCGGGCACGGGGAAAACATCTCCATACCGCTCGTTAAATCTGCGCGCGATCACACGTGTCATCTCAACATGGGGCAGGTTGTCTTTTCCGACAGGGACGAGGTTCCCTTTGCAGAAAAGGATGTCAGCGGCCTGGTGCACGGGGTAGGTGAGAAGAAGACCGCTCAGGGCTCGATTCGAGGACGCGAGCTCCGACTTCACGGTCGGATTCCGACGTAACTCGGCCTCCGTCACCAGACTCAGAAACGGAATTATCAACTGGTTCAGGGCCGGCACTGACGAGTGCGTAAAGATCGTCGTTGCTTCCGGATCCAGGCCCGCAGCGAGGTAGTCGAGCACGGCGCTGTAGACGTTCTGTCGGACGTTCGCCATCGTGTCCCGGTCGGTGATGACCTGATAGTCAGCCAAGACCAGAACCGTCTCGACCCCAGCCTCTTGAAGCCTGACACGTTCAATGATGGTGCCGAAATAGTGGCCGAGGTGAAGCGGGCCGGTCGGTCGCTCACCAGTAAGCACGCGAAAACGCTCCGGATGGGCGTCAACATCTCGGGCGACGACAGCCGAACGCTCGGCCATGGCAGTAAGGGATTCCACTTTGCACTCCTTGAGATAGGAGGGCTGCACGAAGTCCGGACCTGAGGTCCACGAGCTGCGTACAGCCCGTGAACATGCTTCAACCGGCTGCTAGCGCAGCCACCACCACGAGGAACGGTTGAAAGTCATGACATGAGCCTAGCCTTACGCTCGGTGCCCGCCGACCCTCCACGGGGCGATCTCAGGTATGGAGAAATGTCCGCAGGGTCAACATCGGTTCCCGCAAAGCGTTCCGAATCGCTCCGCCGAAACCTCGGAACCTCGGCGGATTGGTGCCGAATCTGCGCCTTGGCAATCGGCGCAGGCCGTTCTCGAGTAGCTCGGTCTCGAAGGTCGACTCGGAGCCGCGATATTCCGAAACCCGCATAGTTGTGGCGGTCTTGTGTCTAAGCTGAGGCCATGCACGTATCGCTGCGATTTCTTCGCCCTCGACCGGTTACCGGTCGCATGGGCTTAGTCGTACGCGCTTAGGTCCAGCGACAGATCGGTCGGGGGTGGCTCCCCCTTTCCGATCTCATCAAAGGACCAGACCATGACGTCATATCTCTCCGCGACGGAACTCACGGACGCGCTCACTCTTCGAGACCTCTCCAACCCGGGCCAGGGTCACCATGCGATGCAGACGCTGCTCGGCGGCGTCGCAGCCTCTCTCGCTGGCCACTGGGGTATCCCGGCCGAAACCATCCGACACAGCCCGCTCGTGGCCGTCGCCGACAACTACGACAAGCTCGGCTTCGACCCGGCAGCCGTCACCCGGGACCAGCGGTACTCGCGCTATGTGAGCCCCACCGTGATGTTGCGGAGCCACACCTCGGCGTCGATTCCCACTCTGATGCATGCGTTATCGACGCAGGCCAGATACGACCAGCTGCTGGTGCTGCCCGGCTTGGTCTATCGCCGCGACGCCATCGACCGCACCCACGTTGGGGCACCGCACCAGGTCGATCTCTGGCGGGTGAGTTCCACCACGGCGCTCAAGGTCGCAGACCTGCACACGATGATCGGAACTCTGGTGGAGGCAGTGCTGCCGGGTGCAGAGTGGCGCGCTGTTCCCGCTGTGCATCCGTACACGATCCAAGGTTGTCAGGTCGATGTCTTGGTCGATGCTGAGTGGCTGGAGCTGGCTGAATGCGGCTTGATCGCACCGCATATCCTCGCTGCTGCCGGCTTGGACCCAGATACCTGGTCCGGGCTTGCTCTGGGCATGGGACTGGACCGGGCGTTGATGCTGAGAAAGGGCATCCCTGATATTCGGCTGCTGCGGGCGGCTGATCCGCGGATCGGACAGCAGATGCTCAACCTGTCTCCCTGGCAGGCTGTTTCGGTCATGCCGCCGATCCGCCGCGACATCTCAATCGTCGTCGACGCGGATGCCGACTCGGAAACCCTCGGCGATCGAGCCCGAGCAGCACTGGGCGATCGCATCGACGACCTCGAATCGGTGGAAGTCCTGAACGTCACCGCGCACGCGGACCTCCCCCGCGGCGCGCAGGACAGACTCCAACTGCGGCCGGACCAGGCGAACGCACTCGTCCGCCTCACACTCCGGCCACTCTCCAAGACGCTCACCGACCCCGAAGCGAACACAATTCGCGACGACATCTACAGGGCCTTGCACGAAGGTCCGGTCCTTGAACTAATCGGCTAAAGCATTCGGCGGGCTCTGTTGCGCGGAGATCAACTGCGCGCAACAGAGCCCTGGTGCCGCCGTAGCCGTCCCTTGCTGCCCGACCATGAGTTACCTGACGAAGGGGGTTCAGTCGGGTACTGGTCGCTGCTTCTATGCTGAGCCCATGGTCAACGAATCGGAGCATGAGGGCCGGACTCTTCGGGTCGAAGGTTTGGTGAACGCACGCGATCTCGGTGGCCTCCCACGACAAGATGGAACACTGACTCCCAGGGGCGTCTTCTTCCGTTCCGAAAATGTTGACTGGATTACCCCGGCGGGATGGGACCAGATGCGTGAAGCTGGCATCCGCACTATCGTCGACCTCCGCCAGGCCGGAGAACGGCCGCAGGACACCCAGCCGCGGCCAGACTGGCTGACCACTCTCACAGTCGATCTGGACGGCCTCGACAACGGGGTTTTCTGGAAGGACTTCTGGAGCAACGGGCTCAGCGGCACGGCACTGTACTTCTTGCCGCATCTCGAGGCGATGCCCGAACGTAGTGTCGCGGTCCTGTCCGCGTTGGCCAGCGCGCCAGAAGGCGGAGTTCTCTTCCATTGCATGGGCGGAAGAGACCGAACCGGACTCATCGCGATGCTGCTTCTCGCTGCCATTGATACGAAACCGGACGCCATCGTCGACGATTATCTCGAAACAGTCAGACTTGCCGATCTTCGAGCGGCAACATCGAATCGGAACAACGCCGAACCCGAGATCGAGGCGCTGTGTCAGACCTACGGCACGACAACAGAGGGAGCATTTCGCTCAGCACTCCTCGGCCTCGACCTCGTCACGCTCCTCGCATCCCCGGAGCTCAACGAAGCCAACACGGCTGCGGTCACGAGCTGGCGAAGCAACGTCTAGCCGGGACCCGAAATGACGCACTGAGGGTTCGCTGTTCGATAATCGCTGACCCGTTAGATTGACACCATGGATCTCACGTGGCTTCTCGTCGTAATAGTGCTGCTCGTCCTATTTGCGAGCATCAGCGCTATCGGTGCATTGCGTCGTATCGCAACGGCCACGGAAAAGACTGCCGCCGATCTGGAAGCTCTGCTGGCTGCAGTCCAGAAGACCGACATTCGCCCATAGAGAGTTCCACCTACGGACGTTCGCCTGGGGCGATCGTCCCTTTCACTTCTACATCGCCGTACCGAACAGAAACGCTCTCCGCGTCAACGTTCGGCGGTCGCGAGGTTGCGAAAACGATGGAAGGCAGGCCTCCGGCGACAACGGTGAGTGGGCCGATTTCGAAGATGTCGGAATCGAACTCGATCCGCGTCGGGTGGGAGTAGTCGATGCAAGCCCGCGGGTCGAGTACCTCACCATAGATCACGGCATGGTCGTCCCAAATGTCGACGCCCTTGATTGTGAAAGGTGCACCGTTCTCAACGGAGATCGCGACGCTCGCATATCTCAAAAGTCGCGAATCTTGATTCGGTGCGTTGGTCATGAAAACGACGTTACGCGAACGCCAGTAGGGGGTCCCTCTTACGCCTGTATGAGATGGATCGTTGAGGAGGGCGGAGATTTGAGCGGTTCTATTGTTCTGGGTGGCGATCGGCATTTGCGATGTTTTGAATCGGTTGCCCTTTCTTGGGGGCTGGTTTGAGTTCCTGGTGCACTGCTAGAAAGTAGCAGCGGCTGTGGATCGTGCGCCGCGATCATCGATCGCTGCGTGAACGCCACGGCTCTGCGTGAGAGCATCGGGAACTGAGATCACAGCATGAATCGTCACTCGAGCGGGGGCCTGAACATGCGTGGTTGCGTGAGGTTAGGCGTCGTGTTCGGTGTCGGCGTGGCCGTGGTGCTCGGGGTAGCGGGCTGCTCGTTCAACGCGCCCGACGCGGAGAAAACAGTTTCACAGATCCGGGTGGTTCCCATCCTCAACGATCCTCCACTCGGTGGTGAGCTGCTCGGCCGAGCCGAGTACCTCGGAAGCTCCGAACCGAATATAGCGAAGGACGCCGGGGTCACGACCGTCTTCGCCGCTCCGAGCAGTCCCTCCATGATCCTGGACTACTACCGCCGGACCTACCCACAATTCGGATTTCCCACGGAATCAAAATTTGCCACAGGATCCCCAGGATCAAGCAGCGCGGACCCCATCGACATCAGCGGGAGAGACGGGTGGGGCTACGTGTCAGTGACTATCCAAGCCGGGTCCCCGTACCTCCCTGTGTATTACGACCTCGCGTTGAAGCCGGCGCCTCCGGGTTCAACGTACGTGACCGTCAATATCAACGGGCAAACAGGCCGCAGCGTTTACCTCGATGATCCGAAGTGACAGGGGAAAACGTGCGCAGAGCATCTCGGTTTCTGAGCGTGGTGACCGCAGCCAGCATGTGTTTGCTCTTGCTGACTGGCTGTGTGCCCGGGCAATCCATCGACAGTCTGGCCAAACAACCCGAAGCCGCATTGACCTACCCTGGCAGCACCGATGTCCGGATCAACCATGACCGGGGACGGGTTCAATTCGGGCTCGATGGCGGCGACGTGGCCATCACCGGTATTTGCGGGAAGACGACGCACCAGCAACGCGAGGTCATCGCCTTCTACTCGCACGCACTGGCAGCGAACGGCTGGACACAAACCAGGGACAATCCGGGCGTCAACACGGAAGCGGGACTACTCGCTCACGCGGTTCAGTGGGACAAGACGAAGCTCCACCTCACCTATTTCATCAAAGTCTGGACTGAGGGCGAGACAACGAAGTACGACACGCAGTTGCAATCGTTGCTGTAACCCGTTCGATTCGCGGTCCAGAGCAATGCCCCTTCATATCCAACTCCGGGGTGCAGAAACGTCTGCTGTTCTGAGAAAGACTGATCACACCACCGTGGAACCGTCCCGCAAGAGGTTGGGGTCCGCGACGGCAGATTTGCGACTGGGTTGGTGCTGGTTTCTCGGCCGCTGTGGGAGTGTTAGCGAATGGGGGATTTCATATCGGCCTGCCGACCTTGTGGGGCTAGTCCGGAGCTTGGCCGATGAGTGCGCGCGGCTCGATTGGGTCGATGATGGCCGCCACGCTCGTCTCCCGGGCGCTCGGTTTCCTCAAGGCAATTCTGCTCGTTGCTGCGATCGGCGGCACGAGCGAGGCGATCGGTGGGCAAACGTTTGAAATCGCGAACTCAGCACCGACCTACCTCTTCGCTCTGGTCGCTGGCGGTGTCTTGGGTGCGGTGCTGGTCCCGCAGATCGTTCGAAACCTTCACGACGGTCCGGCTGGCCAGGAGAACACGGACCGGCTCCTCACGATCGTTCTCGTGGGTGGGGCCGTGGCCGCAGTCGTCCTCACTCTGTGCGCTCCGGGAATTGTCTGGATCTACGCAACGACCTGGTCGGCGCAGTGGCGGGGACTCGCAACGTCGATGGCGTACTGGTGCTTGCCGCAGATCTTCTTCCTCATCGCATTTGCCGTCCTGTCCCAGGTCCTGAACGCGCGCGGTGTGTTCGGCGCCCCGGCATGGGCCCCTGCAGTCTCCAACCTGCTGGGGATCAGCGGGATCCTGGTCTTCCTCTTCCTGCTGCCGTCCGGGCTGGGCACGGTGGACTCGTGGAGTCCCCTGATGATCGCGGTGCTCAGCGGCTCGGCTACCTTGGCCATCGCCATCCAGGCTTTGCTGCTCCTCATCCCGCTGCGGAGAATCGGGTTTCGCATGCGGTTGCGCTGGGGCCTTGGTGGTCTCGGGCATATGTCGACGCTGGCGGGCTGGACTCTTCTCGGGGTCGTCGCGGGCCAGGCTGCGTACCTGGTCACGTCGAACGTCGCCAGTAACGCCGGGAAGACCCTCAAAGAGTTGGGAGTCGACGGCCCCAGTCTGAACTCCCTCTCGATGGCGTACCTGCTGATGCTCTTGCCCCACGGGATCGTAACCGTGTCGCTGACGACAGCCCTCTACACACGGATGAGCGGATCCGCCGCACGAAATAACCTCTCCGAAATTGACGCGCTCTCCACCCTGGCCAGCAAACCAGTCGCCTATGTCGCGATGGCGGCCACTGCCGCATTCGTGGCGCTAGGCCCACTGATCACCGAGGTGCTCTTTGGAAAACCGATCATTGGGCACGTACTCCAGGTACTAGCGATTGGGCTCGTCGGGTTCAGTCAGGCCTGCGTGCTCAACCGAACATCCTTCGCGCTGCAGGATGCTCGCGGCCCTTTCACCACTCAACTCGTCATCGCCGTACTCTCCGCCGCCGGCGCCGCAGCAGCGCTCCTCCTTCCACCTGAACTCACGGTGATCGGAATCGCCGCAGGAATCTCCATCGCCAACTTCGCCGGCTGGCTGACCGCGTACCTGTCGCTACGGCGAACACTCCGAAACCGCGGTCACGTCCCCGCCGGTCAACGGCCCCTCGCGTTCGGCTACGTCCGACTGCTCGCCGCGGCCATAGTCAGTACCGCTGCCGGGTTGTCACTGGTGGCCTACACCGGCACGCCAACAGGCTTCGTCGGCCAGGTCACCCTCCTGGCGGCCGCGGGTACATGCGTTCTGACGGTCTTTATCGCGGTGAGCTGGATACTCGGCGACCGAACACTGAACAACCTGCGCCGAAGGTAGCCACTGCAGCGGCCGTGGTCCCAACCGCCCACACAGCAGAGCGGACTGCCCGCATAAGGTTCCCCTACTGCGACAAACCGAGGTCGGCTGTGCACATGAGGGCTGAGGGCCATGTGGCCGAGTCCGGTATGCGCCGTATTAGCCTTGTCGGTCAGGGGGTCTACGTTTGGCACCTGCGCTGCCCGACGCCGGACCGATCAACGGGTCACTGGCCTTCGCGTTGGGCGTCTTTGAGAGGCTGGGGTCCCCAGAGGCCGGCGGCGCCAGCCGTTGCAGCACCGTTGCCGGCTCCGATTTCACCGTCCGGTCGGGCTCGGCGTAGTGCGCTTTCGTTGTCGATGTCGAAGTGTGTCCGAGCATGTCAGCCGCTGCCTGTATGCCGAGTTCGTTGGCGAGCAGCGTCGCACCGGTACGGCGAAAGGAGTGCGGGGTGATCTCCAGGTCCTCGAGGCCGGCGCTCCGGAGGATCCCCCGGAACGTGCGTCTGACGTTGTACGGCGTGAGCGGCGTGCCATTTCGTGAGTAGAAGAGTAAGTGTTCCGCGTCTTCCGGATCGATCAGCACCAGGCGTTGGCGGATCACGTCGACCGCGAATTGCGGCACGGCAATGACGCGGTTCGACTCATGCGTTTTGGGATGCGCCTGACGGAGCACACCGACGCCGTTGTGCACGACGAGCGTGCCGCTGATGGTCACTCGCGGCGGATCGGCATCCAGATCCACGTCGCATTGCCGCAGCGCGAGCGTCTCCCCGATGCGTGTTGCAGTGCCGAGCATTACCTCGATGATGTCCCGCACCTGCCCGTCGGATCGTGGCCCCTTCGTGCCCTCCCCCGTGCGCCATTCACGTGCCGCGAGTCGAATTGCGGCGATCTGCTCCGTCGTGAGCGCCTTGGGGGTGTGAGGGGGCTTCTTCATCCGCGAGGTCTCCTTCACCGGATTGCGCGGGATGATCTCCCGCCGCACCGCGAAAGCCATGATCATATTGAGGATCGTGCGAGAGTGTTTCGCTCGCGTGTAGGACTTCTCACGCTGCTTCTTCAGGAAGAGCTCGATGCGCCCGACGGTCACTTCGCGAATTGTGAAGTGCTCGAAATAGGGCATCACCAGCACTCGCAGCTCCCGCATATAGGTGTCTTTGGTCCCTTGGGCGCGGTCCATGTCGAGCATCACGTCCTCAAGCCAAGCCTCGGCAAGCGTTGGGAATGGCGAGCCCGCATTCAGCGAGTCACTGACCCCACCAGTATGCATGCGCCCGGCCAGTTCGATCTTGAGTGCAGTTTGTGCAGCATTTCGACTCGAACCGACCGCGGTGACTTGCCGCGCTCGGCCGTCCAAGTCACGAAATCGCGCCCACGCCCGGTAACGTCCGGGTCCGATCTCGGTGGTCTTGATCGAACCAAAGGTGCCGAATGGGAGCCGCGGTCGTCCAGCCATCACCGCTCACCCGTGCCACCACTCAGTGACGGTTCGGGCTCATGGAGCCCATCCAGCCAACGGAGAACATCGGACACACGGTAGCGAATCTCCCGTCCAACTCGGATGCCCGAGGGACCGCGCCCGTCGGTGCGCAGGTCGTAAATGGCCTGCACGTGAACGCCGAGGTATTCGGCGAGCTCACTCGTGGTCAAGACGGGCTCAAGACCGAGTCCGAAGAGGTGTTTGTTGTCCATGACCTGTAGGTGTTCGAGGTCACTCCAAACCGGTCGAACTAGGTCCTGCTCATGCTCGATGACCGCCCCCGGAGGACGGGCTCCGAGGAATAAACGTTGAATAAGCGTTAAGTGCATCAAGTCTTGCCCCTTCTGTGAGGACAAAAAACCCTGATCAAACCATACTTCGAGTAGGGCGGCCGGGACTTGAACCCGGGACCGACGGATTATGAGTCCGCTGCTCTAACCAGCTGAGCTACCGCCCCCAACCGCGATCACTCCGTGGAGTGGGCGGCGGCCTCTGAGGTGATCGTGTCGACCACCGGTTCCCCACGATACAGGCTCTCGAAAGTGTCGAGGGTGCGATTGATGTCGTGCGCGCCGATCAGCCTGAGCGACTCGTGCTTGAGGGCATCGAGCGCCTCCGGGGCGGCCGTGAGCACGAGCGTGAGCTTGTCCGCAAGGTCCTGGGCGCTTCCGGGTTCGAAGAGGTACCCGTTCTGCTCGTCGTGGACGAGGTGCGGCAACGCCATGGCGTTGGCGGCCACGATCGGCAGGCCTGAGGCCATCGCTTCCATGGTCGCGATGCTCTGCAACTCGGCGATAGACGGCATCGCGAACAGGGTGGCGCGGGTGTACGCGTCGCGCAGTTCCTCATCGGTGACGTACCCGCGGAAGACGACCCGCTTGCTGATCCCGAGGCTCTGGGCGAGGTGCTCGAGGTTGCGCTTCTGGTCGCCGCCGCCCACGATCTCGACCTGGGCATCCAGTTCAGGTGCGAGCAGGGTGACGGCGTGCAGGAGCACATCGATCTGCTTCTCGCTCGTGACACGGCCGACGAAGAGGATCCGGTTCTCGGTGCGCGGCTCGAAGGACGGCGAATAGTTGTGGGCGTCGATGCCGCACGAAATCGCGAGCACGCCCTCGAGTCCGGTGTATTTCTCCAGGAACTCGGCGGCGCGCACGGTCGGGGTCGTGACCGCTTCCGCCCGGCCGAAGGTGCGGCGGGCAGCCTTCCAGGCCATCTTGATCAGTCGCTCGTGCATGCTCTTCGGGATGAGCGTGAACTCGAGCATGTTCTCGGGCATGAAGTGGTTGGTCCCGATGATGCGGATGCCGCGCTTCGCGGCCTCGATCGTGACGCCGCGCCCGATGTTGATGTGCGACTGGAAGTGCACGACGTCGGGCTTGAAGGTGTCGAGGATCCGACGGCTCTCCGCATGGATCAGCCACGGCAGGGCGTAACGGAGCCAGTCGTGCGGGTACCAGCGCCAGCTCTTGATGCGGTGCACGAGGAACGTCTGTCCCTCGTGCTCTTCGGTCCAGGTGCCGTGCTTGGCCGTGGCGGCCGGCGCGAAGACCTGCACCTCGTGGCCGCGCGAGGTCAGGCCTGCGGCGAGACGCTCGGCGAACTTCGCCGCACCATTGACATCAGGGGCGAAGGTGTCGCAGGCGATAAGGACCTTGATCGGCTTTTTCGAACCCGGAGCCACAGGGGTCGAACCTAGTGGCGAAACGGTCGAGTCTGACAAAGTGGTGGTGTCCCAACGTGTGTGGGCCGGAGGTCGTCATCCGGCGGAAATTCGGGCATGGACGGCCAGAATGTGGCCGACTTCTCCTAGCACCCTATTCTAAATCCGCGTGTTCTCGCCCATCCTCGGCGACGGCGCGCCCTATTCCGATACGGTAACGGATGCCTGCGGGTGGTGCCGGGACAGCAGGATGACTCCGCAGATTGCGATCGCACCCGCGAGAGCGAAGGCGAACCCCGCCCAAAGAGGGGCCTGGGCGATCTCGCCGAGGACGACGATGCCGATTCCGACCGCGACCAGCGGATCTATCACGGTCAGGCCCGCGATGACGAGATCGGGCGGACCGGAAGAATAGGCATTCTGCACGAAGTAGGCGCCGAGCGACGCCGCGAGGAGGAGACCGGCGACGCAGCAGAGCGTGAGCCACTCGAAGTTGCCGTTCTGGGTGCGGTTGATGATCACCTTGGCGAGGGTCGCGACAAAACCGTAAAGCACGCCGGCTCCGGTGATATAGAAGATCGCCTTGAACTTGGTGTGCAGGAGCGCGAACGCGAGGATAAAGGCGAGGAGCACCGCGCCGAGCACGATCAGGATCGTGACGAGGTTCTTGTCCGTGACCGGTTTGTCGACGGCGAAGAACGCGGCGACGGTCACGAAGAGTCCGATGCCGCCGACGCAGAACGCGATCGCGATCTTCGACGCCCGGTTGACCGGGGTTTTGGTCACCCGTGCGTTCACGACGGCGGTGATCACCAGGGCGACGGCGCCGAGGGGCTGCACGACAATGATCGGGGCGAAGGCCAGGCTGGAGAGCTGGAAGACGATGGCGAGGCCGAGCATGAGCGTGCCGATCACCCAGGACGGCCGGCGCAGCAGGAGCAGCAACTGATGCGGGTCGAGCCCTCCCGTGACCGCGACGGTGTTGGCTTCGACCTTGTTGACACCCCGGTGCTGGAACTGGGCTCCGAGCGACAGGAAGACTCCGCCGATCAGGGCGAGCGGTATGCCGATCGCCTGGCGAGGGTCGACGGGGAGGTCGACGGTGAAGTCAATCAGGTCGAGGTGCACTCAATGACCCTACGACGGAACAGCCCGATATCCTTGCTGAATGGCCGTTCGCTCAATTGTTATTTTCGGGGACCCCGTCCTCCACACCCCCGCCAAGCCCGTCGAGACCTTCGACCAGGAGCTGCGCGATCTCGTTCAGGACATGTTCGAGACGATGGACGCGGCCCCCGGGGTCGGCCTCGCCGGCCCGCAGGTCGGTATCCCGCTGCGCCTGTTCACCTACGGCTATCTCGACGACGACAACCGGCAGTGGCGCGGAGTCGCGATCAACCCCGAGCTCTGGATCACGCCGGTCCCTGCCGGAGAGGCCGACGAGGACGAGGACGTCGAGGGATGCCTGTCGTACCCGGGCGAGCGCTTCCCGCTGCTCCGTTCCCCCCGGGCGATCCTCCGGGCCGTGGACCTCGACCAGAACCCGTTCGAAATCCATGCGGACGGCTGGCTCGCGCGGATCTTCCAGCATGAATACGACCACCTCGACGGCACGGTGTACGTCGATCGGCTCGAGCACTTCTACGCGAAGATCGCCACGAAGGTCACCCGCAAGCGCGGCTGGGGCGGTCCCGGCCTCGACTGGATGCCGGGCGTCGACAACCTCGACGAGTAGTACCGCTTCGCGGATCTTTCCGGTCGAGAGTGACCGGCGCAACGGCAACTCTCGACCGGAACGGTATCGGTCGATTCAGGTGAGGGCTCGAAGGCCTGCTGCGACGAGCGCGGCCGCGATCACGACGACGATGAAGGGCGCCCGGAGCGCGAACAGGACGACCGCGACGAGAACCGCGGGAACCCGGGCGTCGAGGGTGACCCCGTGTCCCGAGCCGAGCGTCTGCACCGCGATCAGTGCCGCGAGCAGGGCGACGGTGACGAGTTCGCTGATTCTCGCCGGAGCGGGCTTCGTGAGCACCGCAGCCGGGACGAGGTAGCCGACCAGCTTGAGCGCCACACAGGCGATGGATGCCGCGATCACGATCTGCCAGAGCGTCACGTGCCACTCCCCCGCGTCGGACTACCGGGCTGTGTGCCGGGCTGTGCGCCGGCGCGAGGTCCTGCCCAGTTGAACCAGCCGACGACGACGGCGACGAGCGCCGCGGCAAGGACGGGCAGCCCCGGCGCCAGAACGGGCGTCAGGACCGTGGCCACCACGAAGGCCGCCACGGCGACGACGAGGGCCTGCCGTCGCTTCAGGCGCGGCCAGAGCAGTCCGACGAAGGCGGCGGCCGCAGCGGCATCGAGACCGTACGCCCGGGTATCGCCGAGGGCGTTGCCGATCAGCCCGCCGACGAAGGTCGTCAGGTTCCATCCGGCGAACACGATGAGGCCGGTAACCCAGAATCCGCGCCGACTCGACCGCGGTGTCGGCTGAGCGAGCGCGACCGCCGTCGACTCGTCGATCGTGATCCAGGCCGCCGCGATCCGGCGCAGCCAGCCCCGGCCGACGATGGGCGCCGTGCGGATCCCGTAGAGCCCGTTCCGGGTGCCGAGCAGCGCTGCGCCGGCGATCGCCGACGGCCCCGCAGCGACCCCGCCGGCCGCGAGCACGCCGATCAGGGCGAACTGGGATCCACCGGAGAACATCACGAGGCTGAGGAACGCCGTCTGCCAGAGCGTGAGGCCGGAGGCGACGGAGAGCGCCCCGAAGGAGAGCCCGTACGCGGCCGTCGCGACGCCGACGGCGATTCCCTCGCGCGTCGCGACCCGGTCGAGCGCTCGCGCGGCGACGTCCTGAGCCGCGGCGTCCTGTGCAGCGGCGTCCTCGGCGTCGCCGCCGTCGCCGCCGTCAGGGGCAGGGACCTGGGCGGTCATCCGCTATCGGGAAAGGTTCACGCCGTGCACACCGTTGTGGTAGCGCAAGGACGGGAAGACGGCGGACACGGAGAAGCCGACACCGGGGACGGTGCCCGCCGTGAAGGTGCCGCCGAAGAGCTGTGCGCGCTCGCGCATCTGGGTGATGCCCGCACCGGACACGCTCTCGCTGAGCGCGTGCAAGTCGTCGTCGATCGTGTACCGGGTGGCCGCGGCGATCTCGTCGGGGTCTGAGCTCACCCGGCGGGCGGCCGCACGGATGCCGTCGTCGTCGACGAGGAGCTGCAGGCCGTCCCTGGTCCAGGCGAAGGAGACGCTCGCGGACGTGCCGCGGCCGCCGTGCGTGAGGGCGTTGGCGAGTGCACCCTGCAGGATCCGGAAGATCGCGAGTTCGGCACCCGGCTTGAGCGGGAAACGGTCCCCGGATTCGGCGAAGCTCACCTCGAGGCCGGCGTCGCGCATCACCCGGAACAGGTTCCGCGCGGACTGCAGCCCCGGCTGGGGCGTGTCGACGGCCTCGCCCTCGCGCACGATCGTGAGCACCCTGCGCATGTCGGCGAGGGCGACCCTGCCGTCCTCGACGAGGGCCGTCGCGACCCGGACCGCGCTCGCAGGGTCGTTCTCCGCCGTGTACCGGGCGCCCTCTGCCTGGGTGATCAGCCGGGAGACGTTCAGCACCGCGCCGTCCTGAAGCTCCCGGATGATGCCGAGGCGGCCGTTCTGTTCCGCGAGGGACAGTTCGAGGTCGATGCGCATCCGCTCGGCCGCCGTACGGTCGAAGGTGATGCGGCGCAGGCGTACCGCCGTGACGACCCAGAGGGTGAGCACGATCGCGGAGACGACGGCGAGCACGCCGGCTGCGAGAGGCCAGAACTCCACGGTGTCGCCTTTCCAGAACTTCCAGACGAAAAGAGAAAATAAAAATAGAAAAGGCCACCCGGGGTGGAGCCCTGAGTGGCCTTTCGCTCCCCGACTTGGACTCGAACCAAGAACCGTCGCATTAACAGTGCGATGCTCTGCCAATTGAGCTATCGAGGAAAAGCTGGAACAGCGTTTCCGCTTGAACAGCGTTATTACTTTACCAAGAATCGGCCGTTCGCCAAATCGAGGCCGGGAAGCGGTCGCCTCCCGGCGTTCCTGCTACCGGCTCAGTACCCGCGCTGCGGGTCCACGACGCCAACGAAACGCCCGTCGCCGAGGAAGGCGAGCACGTTGAGCCGGATCCGCTCGGCGAGGAGCGGCGCGGTCATCTCGGGCGTGTCCGCGGAGTGCGGCGTGATCAGGCAGCGCGGCTCCGTCCAGAGTGGATGCCCGTCCGGCAGCGGCTCGGGGTCCGTCACGTCGAGTGCCGCGCCGGCAATGCTCCCGGCGGCGAGGGCCGCGACGAGGGCATCGGTGTCGATGAGCGGGCCACGCCCGACGTTGACGAGGTTGGCGTTGCGGTTCATCAGGGCGAGCTCCGGTGCCCCGATCAGATGCCGGGTGTCCGCGGTGAGCGCGGCGGCGACCACGACGACATCGGCATCGGGAAGGACCTCGTGCAGGGCGCTCGTCTGCACGGTGCGCGCCGCTCCGGCCACCGGCTCGGCGGAGCGGCGCACGACCGTCACCGTCGTACCGAAGGGTTCGAGCAGCCGGATGAGTTCGAGGGCGATGCCTCCCGCGCCGATGATCACGACGTGGCGACCGTAGAGGGACCGACCCTCCGGCAGGGTGCTCCAGCTCACGGCCCGCGCCCGCTTGGGCAGCACACGCAGCAGCGCGAGCGTGAGCGTGAAGGCGTGCTCGGCGACGGGCTGGGCGTATGCGCCCTTCGCGCTGGTCCAGAGCAGGCCGGGCCGGTCCTGCTCGGCGAGGAGGTCGCTGAACGCGTCGACGCCGGCCCAGGGCAACTGGACCCAGCCGATGCCGGGGTTGTCGTCGAGGGCGGCGCGCAGCTCCTCCGCCCGGCCGTAGGAGAGCCAGATGAGACCGCGGGTCGCCTCCGAGAGCGGTGCCAGGACTCCCCCGGCCGCCTGCACCGCCCAGGTCGCGGTGTCCGCGGGGTGCGGAAGGATGGCGATCGGCCCGCTCGGCGGCCGCTGTGCGACCGGAACGGCCGTGACCGTGCCGGCCAGGACGGCCTCGTGTTGGGCCGGCTCAGGAATCGCTGTCATGCTGTCCGTCCTTGGTGAGTGCCGCCGCAAGGTCTGCGACGTAGGGATGCCACGGGTCGGCGAAGACCTCATCGATCGTGCCGAGGCCCACGAGAACGCCCTGGTGCAGCACGGCGATCCGGTCGGCCACCCGCCGGAGGACGGCGAGGTCCGAGCTGATCACGACGGCCGCGAAAGCGCGTTCGCGCTGCAGCTCGCCGATCAGGTCGACGACGGCGTCGCGAACGGTGACGTCGACGCCGGCGAGCGGCTCGTCCGCGATCAGGAGGGCCGGGCCGAGCACGAGCGAGCGGGCGAGTGCGACGCGTTGCCTCTGCCCGCTGCTGAGCTCGTACGGGTATTTCGTGAGCAGGGTGAGCGGGAGGCGCACGGCATCCACCATGGTCGCCACGAGCGTACTGAGGGCCCCGGGCTGGTACCGGGCGTCGCGTTCGAGCACGGGCTCAGCGACGAGTTCGCCGACGGTGAGCGTCGCAGGAAGCGTCTGGCCGGCGTCCTGGGCGAGCATCCCGACCTCGAGGGTCAGCCGGGCGAGCTTGCGGCGGCTGATGCCCCGCAGCCGCAGCCCGAGTACGGTCGCCTCGCCGCCGGTGATCTGCGGCCGCACGTCGGTGCTGCCGGCCGATCCCCCGGTCCCGGAGAGCACCCTGGCGAGGGTGCTCTTGCCGGAACCGCTCTCGCCGAGTACCCCGAGCACCTCGCCGGGGTTGACCCGGAGGGTGATCCCCCGCAGGGCGGAGTAGGAGTCGCTCGCGCCATGGGCCGGATAGGAGACGGACAGGTCATCCATCGCGATGGGAAAGGTCCATGCCGCGCCGCGAGTCATACTTCCTATCCTGCCGTACGCAGCTCCCGCAGCTTCTCACGGCGTTCGGCCTGTTCCACCGGGTCAGGGACGGGCAGGGAGGCGAGCAGGCGCTGGGTGTACGGATCCTTCGGATCGCCGAGCACCTCCGCGCTCGTTCCTTCCTCGACGAGCTTGCCGTGGTAAAGCACCGCGATGCGGTCGGCGAGGATGTCCACGACGGCGAGGTCATGGCTGATGAAGAGCGCCGCGAAACCGAATTCCCGCTGGAGTTCTGCGAAGAGCTCCAGGACCCGGGCCTGGACGGAGACATCGAGCGCCGAGGTGGGCTCGTCGGCGATCAGCAGGCCGGGTTCGAGCGCGAGTGCCCGCGCGAGGCTCGCGCGCTGGCGCTGGCCGCCGCTCAACTCGTGCGGGTACCGGTCGCCGTAGCTGCGCGGCAGCTGCACGGCCTCGAGCAGCTCGTCGACCCTCGCCCGCGCCGCGGCCGGGTTCTTCGCCCGGCCGTGCACGATCAGGGGCTCAGCGACGCAGTCGGCGATGGTCAGCAGCGGGTTGAAGCTCGATGCCGGGTCCTGGAAGACGAAGCCGATGTCGCTGCGGAGCTTCTTGAAGGCGCGCTCCTTGAAGCCGTTCATCTGGTGACCGTGCACGGTCAGGGAACCGTCTGTCACCCGGGTGAGGCCGGCGATGGCGCGGCCGATCGTGGTCTTGCCGCTTCCGCTCTCGCCGACGAGGCCGAGGACTTCGCCAGGGCGGATGCTGAAACTCACGCCGTCGACGGCGGTGAAGCCGCCGCGGCCGAGTCGTCCGGGATATTCGATCCGCAGGTCCTCGGCGACGACGACGGGCGTCCCCGCTGCCCAGTCCGGCTTCCGTGCGGCCGCGCGGTCGGCGGCGTGCACGACACCCTGGCCGAGGTGCGGCACGGCGGCGAGGAGTTTCTTCGTGTAGTCGTTCTGGGGGGACGCGAAGAGGGTGCGCGCATCCGCTTCTTCGACGACCTTGCCCTGGTACATCACCGCGACCCGGTCTGCGAGGTCGGCGACGACACCCATGTTGTGGGTGATCAGCACGATGGCCGTGCCGAAGTCGTCGCGGCAGCGGCGGAGCAGGTCGAGGATCTCGGCCTGCACGGTGACGTCGAGCGCGGTGGTCGGCTCGTCGGCGACGATCAGGCCGGGGTCGAGGACGAGGGCCATGGCGATCACGACGCGCTGCTTCTGGCCTCCGGAGAACTGGTGCGGGAAGTAGTTGACCCGGATTTCGGGGTCGGGGATGCCGACCCTCCCGAGGATCTCGATGGCCTTCTTCTTCGCCTCGGCGCGGCCGACCTGGCCGTGGGCCCTGATGCCCTCCATGATCTGCCAGCCGACGGTGTAGACGGGGTTGAGCGCAGTCGACGGCTCCTGGAAGACCATGGAGACGTCGGTGCCGCGGAGCTGGCGGAGCTTCTGCTTGCCGACGGAGATCACGTTGTTCGTGCTCGAGCCGTCCTTGCTGCTCAGGAACACGGCCCCTGACGATGTCGCGGTCTCGGGAAGCAGGCCGAGGATGGTCTTGGCGGTGACGGTCTTGCCGCTGCCGCTCTCACCGACGATCGCGAGCACCTCGCCGGGAGCGACCCGGAGGCTGACGCCGGCGACGGCGCGCACCGCGCCGGCATCGGTCGCGAAGGTCACGCTGAGGTCGGTGATGCTGAGCACGTCGGAGCTGCGCGCAGTGCCGGACACCCGGCCGGCCGGCTCGGGGGCGGTCGTGAATGCCTCGGTCATGACCGGTCCTCGAATCCTTCGTCTGTGAAGCTGTCTATGTCAGCGTCGATCCCGTCGGCGCCGCCCTCGAGGCCGTCGAGGCCGCCAGGGCCGCCCGTCAGCGTGCCGCCGGGTACGACGGAGGTCGCGGCGACGACGGAGACGACCTTGCCGACCGAGCGGCGACCGCGGAGGCGCGGGTCGGCGAGGTCGTTGAGGCTCTCGCCGACGAGGGTGATGCCGAGCACGACGAGCACGATTGCGAGCCCGGGGAACAGCGAGGTCCACCAGATGCCGCTCGTGACGTCCGAGAGGGCCTTGTTCAGGTCGTAGCCCCACTCGGCCGCTGCGCTCGGTTCGATGCCGAAGCCGAGGAAGCCGAGTCCGGCGAGGGTGAGAATCGCCTCGGAGGAATTCAGGGTGAAGATGAGCGGGAGGGTACGGGTGGCGTTCCGGAGCACGTGCCGGAACATGATCCGCCCGTTGCTCGCGCCGAGGACCCGCGCGGACTCGACGTAGGCCTCCGCCTTGATCCGCACGGTCTCCGCGCGGATCACCCGGAAGTACTGCGGGATGAACACGACGGTGATCGAGATGGCTGCCGCGAAGACGCCGCCAACCAGGTCGGACTTACCGCCGGAGATCACGATCGACATCACGATCGCGAGCAGCAGCGAGGGAAATGCGTAGACGGCGTCACAGATGACGACGAGGATGCGGTCGAGCCAGCCGCCGAAATAGCCGGAGACGAGGCCGAGGAACACTCCGGCGAAGATGGAGAGCAGAACCGCGACGACGATGACGAACAACGCGGTCTGGGCGCCCCAGAGCACGCGGGACAGCACGTCGTAGCCGCCGACGGTGGTTCCGAGGAGGTGGGCGCCGCCCGGGGGCACCTGCGCGCCGAACGGACCGTTCGCGTCTCGCAGCTGGCTGAAGCCGTACGGCGAGATCAACGGGGCGAAAATGGCGGTGAGCACGAACAGGCCGGTGATGACGAGGCCGGTGACGAGCATCCCGCGCTGCAGGCCCATGCTCTGCTTCACCTGGTGCACGACGGGGAGCCGGTTCCAGAGTGCGGAGAGGCCGCCGCGACGGACGGGGGCGATGGTGGTGTCTGGTGCGTGGCTCATGGTCAGTACCTCACCCTCGGGTCGATGATCGCGGCGATGATGTCCACGATGAAGTTCGACAGCGCCACGATCACGGCGAGCAGGGCGACGATGCCCTGCACGGCGACGAAGTCACGCGCCTTGAGGAATTCGGAGAGCATGAAGCCGAGGCCCTTCCATTCGAAGGTCGTCTCGGTCAGCACGGCGCCGCCGAGGAGGAGGGCGATCTGGAGGCCGATCACGGTGATGATCGGGATCAGGGCCGGACGGTATGCGTGCTTGGAGACCAGCCGGAACTCGCTCACCCCCCGCGACCGGGCGGCATCCACGTAGTCGGTGCCGAGGGTGCCGATGACGTTGGTGCGCACGAGCCGGAGGAAGACGCCGGCGGTGAGCAGGCCGAGGGCGATCGCCGGGAGCACGGCGTGGGCGAGCACGTCCATCAGCACGGCGGGGTTGCCCGTCATGATCGCGTCGATCGTGTAGATGCCGGTCTTGTTCGGCAGGAACTGCATCTGCAGCTCGGATCCGGTGGTCGCCCGACCTGCGACCGGCAGGACCTTGAACCAGACCGAGAAGACCAGTTTCAGCAGCAGGCCGGAGAAGAAGACCGGAGTGGCGTAGCAGAGGATCGCGAAGATGCGGAGGGAGGCGTCCTGGCCCTTGTCACGGAAGTACGCCGCGACCATCCCGAGTGGAATGCCCACGATGAAGGCGACCACGAGTGCGTAGAACGCGAGCTCGGCCGTGGCGACTCCATAAGTGAGGAGCACGTCGACGACCGGCTTGTTCGTGCTGATCGTGGTGCCGAAGTTGCCGGTGAAGATCTGACCGAGGTACTCGAAGTACTGGATCAGGATCGGCCGGTCGTAGCCGGCCGCGTGGATGCGTTCGGCGAGCTGGTCGGCGGTGAGGCGGCCGCCGAGGGCGGCCGTGATCGGGTCGCCGGTCGCGCGCATCAGCCAGAAGACCATGGAGACGAGGATGAAGATCGTCGGGAAGATGAGCAGGAAGCGGACCGCGATATAGCGACCGATCCCCCCGCCTGGGGAGGTCCGTTTGCGCCGGGTGACCTGGGGGGCCGTCGGGCGCGCTGCCACTGTTGTCATCACTGCCTATCGATCGAGAATGGGAAAGGGGCACCCAGCTTCACGGCTGAATGCCCCCGGTTACACCTGGTGAAACAAGCCGAACTTAGCCCTTCTTCAGCGCCGCGTAGCGGAACTTGAAGGATGCGTCGAGCGTATCTTTGGTGCCGGTGACGGTGCTACCGGTCACGGCGACCTGGGCGCCCTGGAGGAGGGGCAGGGTCGACAGCTGGGCGGCCACCTTGTCCTGGATCTCCTCGATGAGCTTGGTGCGGGCGGCCTTGTCCGTCGTGACGGCCTGGGTCTTGATCAGGTCGTTCACTGCGGCGTCGCTGTAGTGGTTTCCGACGAAGTTGCCATCGGCGAAGAACGGCGTCAGGTAGTTGTCTGCGTCCGAGTAGTCCGGGTACCAGCCGAGCTGGTAAGCGGGGTAGGCGTCCTTCACGCGCTCCTTGGAGTACGTGACGTACTCCGTCGAAGCCAGGTTGACCGTGAAGAGGCCGGATGCGTCCAGCTGGTCCTTGACGAGCGCGTATTCATCGCTCGAGCCGGGGCCGTAGTGGTCGGTGTTGTACTGCAGGTTGAGGGCGACGGTGCTCGTGATGCCTGCGGCCTCGAGGGTTGCCTTGGCCTTGGCCTTGTCCGGTCCTCCGTTGCCGTCGCCGTAGAGGCCCTTGAGGGACTCGGTGGCACCGGTCATGCCGGCCGGAACGTAGGAGTAGAGCGGCGTGTACGTGCCCTTGTAGACCTGCTTGGCGATCTCGGCACGGTCGACGAGGTCGGCGACGGCCTGGCGGACGGCGAGCGACTTGGCCGGGTCGGCCTCGGGCGTCTTGGCGCCGAACGGCTGGGTGTCGAAGTTGAAGACGATGTAGCGGATCTCTCCACCGGGTCCGTCGACGACCTTGACCTTGTCGTTGCCGCGCAGGTCATCGATGTCCGTCGAGGACAGGCTGCGGAAGGCGACGTCGATATTGCCTTCCTGCACGTCGAGCTTGAGGTTCGACGCGTCGGCGTAGTACTTGACATTGACGACATCCGTCTTCGCCGGGCCGAGGTTGCCCTTGTAGTCCTTGTTGGCCTTGTAGCCGATGAGGTTGTTGAAGTCGTAGCTCGTGATGACGTACTGGCCGGCGAAGGCGTTCGCCTTCACGATGTCGGCGTCGGGCGTGATCGCGGTCGCGGAGAAGGACTCCTCGTCGACGATGACACCGGCGGGGCTCGACAGGATCTGCGGGAAGACCTGGTCGTTCGCGGCCTTGAGGGTGAAGACGACGGTGGTGTCGTCGACGGCCTTGACGCTGTCGAGGTTGTAGAGCAGGGTCGACGGGCCGTTGGCGTCCTTGATTTTCAGCTGGCGGTCGAAGCTGAACTTCACGTCGGACGAGGTGAGCTTGTGGCCGTTCGCGAAGACGAGGTCGGGCTTGAGCGTGACCGTGTATTCGGTCGGGCTCGTGAACTCGGCCTTGCTCGCGATGTCCGGCGTCACGTCGGCGGTGCCGTATGCGCTGTTCATCAGGAACGGGAAGACCTGGTTCATCACGGCGAAGGAGCCGTTGTCGTACGAGCCGGCCGGGTCAAGGGTCGTGACCTTGTCGGTCGTGCCGATCAGGAGGGTGCCCCCGGCGGTCGCGGTGGTGCCGCCTGCCGAGCAGCCGGCGAGGACGAGCGCGGAAGCGGCGACGAGCGCCAGTCCCCCGATCAGCCTGGTGCGCCTGGTGGGTGAATATGCCATGTGCGTGAGCCTCTTTCTCTCGAAATGCGGCAGAGGCGGCATGCGAGGGAGCCGCACCTCTGCATTGCTGTATCGAAAGGAATATCACGAAAAACGCAGTTTGCCCGAATTCTCGCCAGAATATTTACCTACCTGCAACACGCGAGGTCTCCTCAGTTACTCGTCCCGCAGGTTGCGCCGCTCGAGTTCGACGCGCATGAGTTCGCGTTGCAGCGCCGTGTACGGCACCCGGTCGGTGGGGTCCGCGCGTTGCAGACGGCCGAGCAACTCGGCCTTCTGGCGGAGGAAGTCCCGATCGATGAGGGCGATGGTGATGTCGCGCACGTATCGTTCGACCTCGCGTTCGGTGCGCTCGGGGAGCGGCGCCATCGCCAGGTCGGTGACCAGGTTCTGCAGGGGAAGCGGCACGTCCGCGACCACGCGCTCGATCCAGTCGGGTGCCGAGAGGGTGTCCAGGTTCGCGGCGATGGCGTCGCGAACGACGGCGAGGGACTGGTGGGCGAAAGCGGTCTGCACGGCCCGTTGCAGCAGTTCGACGCCGACGAGGGCCGGACGCTGGAGCATGGCCATCAGCCCGTCGCGTTCCAGTCGGGTGATCGGGTCCGTGGGCAGTTCGACCATCGAGAAGGGGCGTTCGCGCACGGGCTCGTCGCTCTCGCCGCCTCGGCCGGTGGCGGATGTCCCCGGTGCGGTGCGTGAGCGGGTGAGCGCGGCCGAGACGGCCCGGCCGACCTCGCCGAGCTCCATGCCGAGCATGCGGGCTAGCTCGTGGGTGTACCCCGGCCGGAGGGCGGGGTCGCGGATGTCGCTCACGAGCGGGGCCGCCGCCCGCAGGGCGGAGACACGTCCTTCGACGGTCTCGAGGTTGTACTGGGACAGGAGCTGCCGGATCATGAACTCGAACATCGGCTTCTTCGATTCGATCAGCCGTTGCACGGCCCCGTCGCCCTTGTGCAGGCGGAGGTCGCAGGGGTCGAAACCGTCGGGGGCGACGGCGACGAAGGTCTGCGCGGAGAAGCGCTGCTCCTCGCTGAACGCGCGGACGGCGGCCTTCTGGCCCGCGGCATCCGGGTCGAAGGTGAAGACGACCTCGCCCACGCCGCTGTCGTCGCCGAGGACCCGGCGGAGCACCTTGATGTGGTCGACGCCGAACGACGTGCCGCAGGTCGCGACGGCGGTCGTGACCCCGGCCAGGTGGCACGCCATCACGTCGGTGTAGCCCTCGACGACGACGACCTGGTGGCTGCGGGAGATGTCGCGCTTGGCGAGGTCGAGGCCGTAGAGCACCTGGGCCTTGTGGTAGATCGGGGTTTCCGGCGTATTGAGGTACTTCGGGCCCTTGTCGTCGTCGAGGAGCTTGCGCGCCCCGAAGCCGATGGTCTGCCCGGTGATGTCGCGGATGGGCCAGACCAGTCGGCCGCGGAAGCGGTCGTAGATGCCGCTGGAACCTTCCCGGCTGGAGACCAGTCCGGCGAGGGTCAGCTCCTCGTCGGAGTAGCCGCGGCCACGCAGGTGCCTGGTGAGTTCGTCCCAGCTCTTCGGTGCGAACCCGATCCCGAACCGGGTCGCGGCGTGCGCGTCGAAGCCGCGTTCGCCGAGGAACGTGCGACCGACGGCGGCACCGGCACTGCCGAGTTGCTCGACGAAGAACTCGGCTGCGGCCTGGTTGGCCGCGTAGAGGCGTGCCCGGTTGGTGTGGTCCGGCGCATCCGCCCCGCCGCCCTCGTAGTGCAGTTCGAGGCCCACCCGGCCCGCGAGCCGTTCGACGGCCTCGCTGAAGGTGACGTGGTCCATCTTCTGCAGGAAGGAGTAGACGTCGCCGCTCTCGCCGCAGCCGAAGCAGTGGTAGAAGCCGACCTGCGGGCGCACGTGGAAGCTCGGGCTGCGTTCGTCGTGGAAGGGGCACAACCCCTTCAGGGAGCCGACGCCTGCCGACTTGAGGCTGACGTAGTCGCCGACGATGTCGGCGATATTGGTTCGGGCCTTGACCTCTTCAATGTCGCTTTGTCGAATCAGGCCTGCCATAGCTGAATGTTATCCCGCCGCACGTCCGACTTCGGCACGGGCCGGGTTCTGCACAGGCTCAGTTCTGGATCAGGCGCTCGTACCAGGCGAGCGCGGACTGGTCGGTGAGGCTCGCGACCTGGTCGACGACGACCCGCTTGCGGGCGGCATCGTCCGCGGCGGCGTGGAAGTCTTCCTTCGAGCCGGCGTCGAGGTGTTCGTCTCCGGTGGCGAGCAGCCGGTCGGCGAGCAGAGTCAGCACCTGGCGCTGCTGCTGGTAGATCGGCTGCCGGGTGTTCTTCGACATGACGAAGGCCGCGACGACGCCCTTGAGCACGGCGATCTCGGCTGCGACATTCGGCGGCACCACGACGTGGGCGCCGAACCGCGCGATGCGGTCGGCCGGGTAGGCCTGGCGGGTGGCGTACACGGCCGCTCCGGAGAACCGGCCGATGAGCTGGCTCGTCAGGTTCTTCAGCCTGCCCTGGTCGCGGCGGCCTGCCGTCCAGCCGCGCAGCCACGAGTCGAGGGCGCCGAGGCGATCGTATGCCGCAGCGAGGTCAGCGTGGGAGACGGCTCCGCCGATCCAGGCGTGCATCGACGAGACGAGTTCGGTGCTCGCGCGGCCGTTCAGGGCGGCGAGGTCGAGGTAGCCGTTGACGACGGCGTCCTCGAAATCGTGCACGGAGTATGCGATGTCGTCGGAGAGGTCCATGACCTCGGCTTCGATGCACAGCATCCGGTCTGGCGCACCGGTGCGCATCCATTCGAAGGCGGGAAGGTCGTCCGGGTAGTAGCCGAACTTGGCGCGTCCGCTCGGGTCGGACACGGATTCCCCGGCGGGCCACGGGTACTTGCAGCTCGCGTCGAGGCTCGCCCGGGTGAGGTTGAGTCCGTAGCTGTGGCCATCCGGTCCGAAGACCTTCGGCTCGAGGCGGGTGAGCAGGCGCAACGTCTGGGCGTTGCCTTCGAACCCGCCGATGTCGAGGGACCAGGCGTTGAGCGCCTTCTCGCCGTTGTGACCGAAGGGAGGATGCCCGATGTCGTGGGCGAGGCAGGCCGTGTCGACGACGTCGGGGTCGAGGCCGAGACGCTGGGCGAGTTCACGACCGATCTGGGCGACCTCGAGGGAATGGGTGAGCCGGTTCCTGGCGAAGTCGAGACCCGCGGTCGGACTCAGCACCTGGGTCTTGGCCGCCAGGCGTCGGAGGGCGCTCGAGTGCAGCAGCCGGGCGCGGTCGCGCGCGAAGTCGCTGCGCCGTGAGCTGTGTTCCTCCGGGAAGTAGCGTTCCTCGTCGAAGCTCGTGTACCCCGATTGGTTAGCCACCGCTGGTGTCCCCTTCGCCCTCAGTGAGCCTGGCGCGTTCGGAGCCGACGAGTTCCTGCGACTCGAGCCAGTGCTCGGGCAGGCTGGTCTTCTTCGGGCTGCCTGCCCGGCCACGCGGACCCTCCGCACCGATGCCCGGGTATTCCTGGGTCGGGTCGAGGGTGCCGAGCAGGTCGTCGAGCTGGGCGAGGGAGACGACGGAAGCGAGGCTCGCCCGCAGTTCGCCGCCGACCGAGTAACCCTTGAAGTACCAGGCGACGTGCTTGCGCACGTCGCGGCACGCGCGTTCCTCGCTGTCGAAGAACTCGGTGAGCAGCTCCGTGTGCCGACGGAAGGTGTCGGCCACGACGCCGAGGTTCGGCTGGATGAGCGCGGCGCCGGTGCCCTCCGCGGGACCGAAGGCCGCGGCGAGGTCGCCGAACAGCCACGGTCGGCCGAGGCAGCCGCGGCCGACGACGACGCCGTCGCAGCCGGTCTCGGCGACCATCCGAACCGCGTCCTGCGCGGACCAGATGTCGCCGTTGCCGAGCACGGGGATGCTGGTGATCGCCTGCTTGAGGGTGGCGATGGCCGACCAGTCGGCCTGGCCGGAGTAGTAGTCGGAGGCCGTGCGCGCGTGCAGGGCGATGGCCGAGACGCCCGCGCCTTCCGCGGCCCTGGCCGCCTCGAGGTAGGTGAGGTGGTCGGAGTCGATGCCCTTGCGCATCTTGATCGTGACCGGAACGGCCCCTGCCGCGTTCACGGCGGCTTCGACGATGCTCCGGAACAGACCGAGCTTCCACGGCAGCGCCGCACCGCCGCCCTTGCGGGTCACCTTGGGGACAGGGCAGCCGAAGTTGAGGTCGATGTGGTCTGCACGATCCTCGGAGACGAGCATGGTGACGGCCTCGCCGATGGTTTTCGGGTCCACGCCGTACAGCTGGATGGAGCGGGTCGTCTCGCTCTCGTGGTGGTCGATCAGTCGCATCGAACCGGGAGTGCGCTCGACGAGGGCGCGTGAGGTGATCATCTCGCTGACATAGAGGCCGGCCCCGAATTCCCGGCAGAGCCTGCGGAACGCGGTGTTGGTGATGCCGGCCATCGGTGCGAGGACGACGGGCACGTCGAGTGTGAGCGGGCCGATCCGCAGCGCGGGGACCGCCGCAGGGTCCGTGCGCGAAGCCGTGAGTGCAGGAGTCATTGGGTCAATTCTCCCAGATGCGGGGGGCGGTGCTGACCCGTGCCAGTGACCCGTGCCGATCGAGGCCTAGATTCCGCAGGAATCGCCCTCGCAGCTCCCTGCGCCCGTCTGGCCGAGGAGCTGAATGAAGGGGGTGACGCCGGGTGCCGGAACGGCTGTGGAAACGGAAGCAGCGGGGACGACGATGGGATCGGCCATCAGCGGTTCTCCGCCGATGCCGGGGTAGCCGCTCCGGCCTCGACTTGGTCGGCCTGGGCCTGGCGGAGGGCACCGGCGAAGGCCTCGGGTTCCTGCGCCCCCGAGATGCCGTACTTTCCGTCGATCACGAAGAACGGGACGCCCTGGATGCCGTAGGCGTTCGCCTGGGCGACGTCGGCCTTCACGTCTGCGAGGTAGTCGTGCGCGGTCAACGCGCGGACGACATCCGCCCGGTCGAGCCCGATCTCGGCAGCGAGGTCCGCGAGGTCCTCGATGCGACCGACGTGCCTTCCATCGACGAAGTAGGCCTTGAGCAGGCGTTCCTTCATGTCGAGCTGGCGGCCGTGCGCCTTGGCGTAGTGCAGCAGCTCGTGGGAGATGACGGTGTTGGTCTGGTGCACGGAGTCGTAGTCGTAGTGCAGGCCGACGCTCTCGGCGATGCCGGTGACCCGGGCGAGCATCTCGGTGACCTGGGCGACGGGGAGACCCTTGCGCTCACTCAGGTAGTCGACGGGGCTGCCGGCGAAGTCGACCGGGGTATCGGGGGCCAGTTCGAAGCTGTGGTACTCGACCTCGACGTCCCCGTCGAAGAGGGCAGCCCCCGCCTCGAACTTGCGCTTGCCGATGTAGCACCAGGGGCACTGCACGTCTGACCAGATGTCGACCTTGATAGTTTCGCTCACACCCGATCCAAGGCGCGGCTCCCCCGGTCTATTCCCGCAGTCCCCGCGAGGTGTCGCATGTCGACGATAAACGAACGTCGATTCGCGACACCACAGGGAGGTGTCAGGCGCTCGGGGTGTCGACTGCCCCGCCGTAGCGGCGATTGCGGGCGGCGTAGAGCTCGATGGCGTGCCACAGTTCCGCCCTGCCGAAGTCCGGCCAGAGGGTATCGAGGAAGACCATCTCGGCGTACGCGCTCTGCCAGAGCAGGAAGTTGCTCGTGCGCTGCTCCCCCGAGCTCCGCACGAAGAGGTCGACGTCCGGGAGGTCTGCCGTGTAGAGCTGGCGCTGGATCGCCTTTTCGGTGATGCCGGAGGGCTTCAACCGGCCCGCGGCGACCTCCTCGGCCAGCGCGCGGACGGCATCCGTGATCTCGGTGCGGCCGCCGTAGTTGACACACATCGTCAGGGTGAGCCCGGTGTTTCCCGCGGTGAGACGCTCGGCGTATTGCAGTTCGTTGATGACGGATGCCCACAGTCGCGGCTTGCGGCCCGCCCAGCGCACGCGCACGCCCCAGTCGTTGAGCTGGTCGCGGCGCCGGTGCAGCACGTCGCGGTTGAAGCCCATCAGGAAGCGGACCTCGTCAGGGGAACGTTTCCAGTTCTCGGTCGAGAAGGCGTACACGCTCAGGTGCTTGACGCCGATCTGGATGGCGCCGGCGACCACGTCGAGGAGCGCCGCCTCGCCGGCCTTGTGGCCTTCGACGCGCGGGAGCCCGCGGGCGTTCGCCCAGCGGCCGTTGCCGTCCATGACGATCGCGACGTGCTCGGGCACGACCTTCGCCGGGAGTGCCGGCGGGTACTGGCCGGTCCAGTCGAGCGGCCGGAACGGCACCGCGTCCTTGTGCGTGAACGGCTTCGGCGCGAACGGGTTCAGCGAGCTGGGCTTCGGGGTCATCGACTGACGTGCTCCAAGGATCGGAGGCCCCGGCCGAGGTGCCACTGCGTATACGCGGCGACGACTCCGTTGGCCTGGTTCCTGGTCTGCTCTGGCATGGATTCGGCCTGGTCCCAGTCCCCGGCGAGCAGGGAGCCGAGGAGCAGGATGGTCGCCTTGTCGAGCCGGGGCGACCCGGGGGCGGCGCAGTCGTCGCAGACGATTCCGCCGACCTGGACGACGAGGGCGGAGTGCTCGCCGATCGCGCCGCAGCGCGCGCAGCCCTGGAAACTCGGCGCCCAGCCGGCCATCGACAGGGCACGCAGCAGGTAGGAGTCGAGCGTCAGGCTCGCGCCGTGTTCCTTCCGGGACAGCGAGCGCAGCGCCCCGACCAGGAGCAGGTACTGCTGCAGGGACCCTTCGGCCTCCGTGAGCTTGTCCGCGGTCTCGACCATGGCACTCGCCGCCGTATAGCTGGCGTAGTCACCGGAGATCAGGGCGCCGTACGAGCCGATCGACTCCGCCTGGGTGACGATGTCGAGACTGCGACCCTCGTAGAGCTGCACGTCCGCGACCATGAACGGCTCAAGCCGGGCCCCGAACTTGGAGGCCGTGCGGCGGACGCCCTTGGCGACGGCACGCACCTTGCCGTGCTGGCGGGTGAGCATGGTGACGATCCGGTCGGCTTCACCCAGTTTGTGGGTGCGCAGCACGACGGCTTCATCACGGTAAACAGGCACGTCCTATTCTCCCACCCGAGCGGGCGTTGCGGGTTCGGTTCCGTCCGACTCGCCGGTCGTACCGTTTCCCGCCCGCACACGTCCGCACACGACCAGTCGACGGTCAGGAAACCCTGCGGCGGGTGGTTTCATTGGAGGGTGCCTCCCACCCTGTTCACGATCCCGCTCTGGATCGACCTGACGGCCGTCGCGATCGGCGCGATCCAGGGGGCGATGTTCGCCGGACGGTTCAAGGATCGCCGATTCGACCTGCTCGGCATCGCCATCATCGGCGTCACTGTCGGCCTCGGCGGCGGACTCCTGCGCGACATCCTGCTCGGCGGAGTGCCCGCTGCCCTGCAGAGCAACTGGTACCTGCCGATCGCGGGCGGATCCGCCCTTCTGGGCATGCTGCTGCAAAGCCTCTTCAACCGCCTCGGCCCGTTCATCGTCGGACTGGACGCCGTGACGATCGGCCTCTTCGCCGCCCTCGGGACGAGCAAGGCGCTCGCGCAGGGCCTCCCGGAGATTCCGTCCCTGTTCGTGGGGGTCATCACGGCGGTCGGCGGCTCGGCACTCCGCGACATGATGCTCAATGTCCCGATCGCGGTCATGCACGTCGGTTCGTTCTATGCCATGGCCGCCGGATTCGGCAGCGCCCTTCTCGTCGTGCTCTTCGAGCTGCACGTGGACATCACGATCGCCGCGATCACTTGTGTGATCGTGACCACGGTCATGCGGATCCTCGCGGCACGATACGGCTGGAGCCTGCCGGAACAGCGTGCGATCGGCAGCTGGCCGCGCTGGCGGCGTCGCGTGCGCCCCGCAACGCTCCGCCGCCGT
The DNA here is from genome assembly GCF_022760445.1 of Cryobacterium zhongshanensis. Taxonomy (NCBI): domain Bacteria; kingdom Bacillati; phylum Actinomycetota; class Actinomycetes; order Micrococcales; family Microbacteriaceae; genus Cryobacterium; species Cryobacterium zhongshanensis. Next base: position 96,188 of record NZ_JALGAR010000003.1, read on the forward strand.
CGCACGCACGACTGACTCCCGCCCCTCCGGCCTCCCCTCGGAGGGGCTGAAATCGGCGGGGATTCCCTCTCGCATTTGTGGGCGCGCGGGGCGACACTAGTGAGAAGAACTCACCTGTCTGGAGGATCCATGAATATGCTGAAGGGCAACTCGCCCGATCCGATGCCGGTACCCAGCCTGATGCCGGTCCTGTCCCGCGGCAAACACCGCACGCCGCGCTCCGGAGCCTGCTTCATGGAGTTCGCGTCCTACCTCGCAGGCGAGGCCTGGAGTGACCATCCGGCGTGCACGCACCCACTGGTCGCCTCGCTCGCCCGCATGGTCAACGACTGCACTTCGGACAGTTCACGTACCCGTCTGGTCCCCCTGATCCCGTCCGTCATCGGCCTCACGGGCGACAACCCCCGGGTTCGGCTGCTGATCGCGGTCAGGGCCGCGACCGCGGCGCTTCCGGTGAGCAGTGCGGATCACCAGCGCGCACTCGCGGTCGGGATCCTCAATTGTGAACGCCAGCTGGAAGGGCTCGACGGCGAGTTGCCCGACGGACTCGCGGCACGCATCCGCACGGCGTTCGACGCGGCGCCGGAGACGGAACGGTGGGCCCGCGAGTTCATCGCCTCGATGGGAGCCTGGTCGCGCACCAAGTTCACCGATCGCACCGCGGAGACGATCATCCGGGTATCGGTCCAGGGCATTGCGGAAGCATGCACCCCGAATCCCGATGACCGGCTGTTCGAGTTGCTCTCCGGGGTGATCGAGGACGCCACTCGAGTGCTCGCTCCGGTCGAGCCGGTCGAGACTCCGTCCGAGTCTGTCGTGCTCGCGGACGACGCGCGAGGAGCTGACGCCCGTCCCGCCCGGATGCGCGTGCGCGGTTGACCGCACGCCGTTCGCGGCTCGTGGCCTCTGCGAGCCGGCGCGGTCGGCACACCGGCGAGAGCCGCGCCTGACCGAAGCCCACGCATATTCGAGATCCACATCGGGGCGATCCGCCGTGCGGCGGATCGCCCCGATGCGTATCCCCGCGGATAGGCATCCTCAGGAAGGCGGTCGTCTTCCCCTGGTCGAGCCGGTTCCTAGGCCGGAACACCTGCCAGGGCGAGGTCGCCCGCCGCCGCACGGATGCCGCGGTTGACCGCAGAGACGACGGCCTTCAGCGAGGCCGTCGAGATGTCGGCGTCGATGCCGACGCCCCAATAGCGTCGCCCGTTGACGTCGAGTTCGACGTAGGACGCGGCCAGGGCGTCGCCGCCGGCGGACATGGCGTGTTCGACGTAGTCGTAGAGGGTGATCGCGATGCCGCGCTCGGCCATGATGCCGAGGAACGCCGCGATCGGACCGTTGCCCGCGCCCTCGACGCGCGCGACCCCGTCGTCGTCCCGAAGGTCGACGGTGAGGTCGACGCGGCCGCCCAGGTCGCTCGAGGTCCGCGTGGAGAACAGTTCGAACCGGCCCCACTTGTCGTCGGGGTGCCCGCTGGAGCTCGGCAGGTACTCGTCGTTGAAGATGTCCCAGATCTGTTCGCTCGTGACCTCGCCGCCCTCGGCGTCCGTCTTGGACTGGACGACCCCGGAGAACTCGATCTGGAGCTTGCGGGGCAGGTCGAGGGAGTGGTCGGTCTTGAGCAGGTAGGCCACGCCGCCCTTGCCGGACTGCGAGTTGACCCGGATCACGGCTTCATAGCTGCGGCCGAGGTCCTTCGGGTCGACGGGCAGATAGGGAACCGCCCACTGGAGTTCGTCGACGGACCGGCCCTGCTCTGCGGCATCGGCCGCCATGGCTTCGAAGCCCTTCTTGATGGCGTCCTGGTGCGAGCCGCTGAAGGCGGTGAAGACGAGGTCGCCTGCCCAGGGGCTGCGTTCGGGAACGGGCAACTGGTTGCAGTATTCGGCGGTGCGCTTGACCTCGTCGATGTTGCCGAAGTCGATCTGCGGGTCGATGCCCTGGGTGAACAGGTTGATGCCCAGGGCGACGAGGTCGACGTTGCCGGTCCGTTCGCCGTTGCCGAAGAGGCAGCCTTCGATCCGGTCTGCGCCGGCGAGGTAGCCGAGCTCCGCCGCCGCGATCGCGGTGCCGCGGTCGTTGTGCGGGTGCAGAGAGATCAGGAGGTTCTCACGCTGGTCGAGGTGCCGGGACATCCACTCGATCGAGTCCGCGTAGACGTTGGGGGTGGCCATTTCGACGGTCGCGGGAAGGTTGATGATGACCTTCCGCTCCGGGGTCGGCTCGAGGACAGCGATGACCTGGTTGCAGACATCCACGGCGAACTCGAGCTCGGTGCCGGTGTAGCTCTCCGGGGAGTACTCGTAGTAGATCGTCGTGCCGGGAACGGTCGCTTCGAGCGCGCGGCAGGTGCGTGCGCCGAAGAGGGCGATGTCGATGATGCCCTGCTTGTCCTCGCGGAACACCACCTCGCGCTGCAGCACGCTCGTCGAGTTGTAGAGGTGCACGATGGCCTGCTTGGCGCCGGAGATCGATTCGTAGGTGCGCCGGATCAGGTGTTCCCTGGCCTGGGTGAGCACCTGGATCGTGACGTCGTCCGGGATGGCGTCCTCGTCGATGAGGCTCCGCACGAAGTCGAAGTCGGTCTGGCTCGCCGAGGGGAAGCCGACCTCGATCTCCTTGTAGCCCATGCGCACGAGCATGTCGAACATGATGCGCTTGCGCTCCGGGCTCATCGGGTCGATCAGCGCCTGGTTGCCGTCGCGCAGGTCGACGGCGCACCAGCGCGGCGCGACCTCGATGTGCTTCGAGGGCCAGGTGCGATCGGGCAGGTCGACCGCGAACTGCTCGTGGTACGGACGGTACTTGTGGATCGGCATCGTCGATGCGGACTGGTTGTTTCTCATGGTCGTGAACTCCTCGCTGGGGTTGGGATAGCCAACAACAAACGCCGCGACGAGGGAGGCCTCAGATTAGGACTCGTCGCGGCAGCGAAGGAGGAGCTGACCGAACAACACAAGGGAATGCTAACACCGATTCCGGCCGGCATCCTGAAAGAAGCCTCAACCGACAGACGACGGATGCCGCACGCGCGACGCGCGCGGGACATCCGTCTCTGCAGCACCGGCCTCAAGCGGCGGCGAGGGCCGCGACCGGCGGTATGGACACCGCCCGACGGGTGGGGAGGATCGTCGCGCCGACGGCGAGAACGGCGGTGCCGGCCACGCACAGGGCGACAAGCACCCAGGGAATCGACGGCGCCACCAGGCCCGCATGCGTGACGGAGCCGAACAGCGATTGCGCCGCCGCCCAGCCGTATGCGACTCCGAGCACGAGGCCGAGCGCGACGGCCGCGACGGTCATCTGCACGCTCTCGGCGAGGATCATCCCGCGCACCTGTCTTCCGGTGAAGCCGAGGGCCCGGAGCAAGCCGATCTCGCGGGAGCGCTGCAGCACGCTCAGCGCCAGGTTGTTGACCATGCCGATCGCGGCGATCAGGGCGCTGAAGCCGACGAGCACCGAGATCACGGCAAGGCTGGTCGACAGGGTCTCCGAGATGGCCGCGCGGTAAGCCGGGTCGTCCATCATCGGCTGCATCATCGTTTCGAAGGTCGAGCCTGCGACTGCGAACATGGTGATGAGTGTCACCCCGATGACAAGTCCGATGGTGGTGCGGGCGGAACGCTCCGGGTGCTGCCTGGCATTGGCGACGGCCAGTCTGGCCGACGCGCTGCCGCCCAGGATCACACCGACCAGGCTCAGCATCGGGGGCATGATCAGGTGCGACCCGAGCACAAGGCCGGTGAACGAGAGCAGCCCGCCGACGAGGCCGAGCAGGACACCGTATTCGGTGACCTGCCCGACCCACACTCCCCCGGCGAGGAACAAAACGCCCGTGGCCATCAGCACGATCGCGAACACGTTGCGGACCGGGCGCCTGGTGGACTCCTCGAGCGAGCGCTCCTGTGCCGCGCCGACGGCCTGCATCGGGCTGACGGCGAGCACCCGGCGGGACCCGACCCACGCCGCACACCAGGTGGACAGCACGACGATCACGACGGGCAACGCGAGCAAGGGCTCGATGAGGCGGTAGCCGAGATCGGGGAGGAGCCCGGCGGCGAAGGCAAGCCGCACCCCGGCGAAGCTCAGCAGGATGCCGGCGGCGGCGCCCGTGACGGCCCCGATGGACCCCACCCTGAGCCCGTCGAGGGCCACGGCGCGGCGCTGGTCGCCAGCACTCGACCCGATCAGACGCATGAGCGCGATCGTGCGGGTTCGACCGGCGATGACGGTCGCCACCGTGTTCGTGGTCACGATCGCACTCACGTAGACGGCGATCGTGATGAACAGGAATGCGACGATCGACAGTGCGGCCCGGACCGCGGACAGCCGGGACAGATCATTTCCGGTGATGACCGTGGCGAGCACGCTCGTCGCTTCCAGGAGCACGACCCCGAATGCCGAGGCGAGCGCAGCCACGAGCAGGCTTGCCCCACGGCCGGCGTGGCCGGTGGCGCTGGCGGTTTCGCTGCCGCTCATGCGTGCTGCTCCATGCCGAGCATGATGCCGGAGATCTCTTCCGCGGTGGACCGTTCCCGGTCCTCGACGACCTTGCCGTCCGCGAGAAACAGGATGCGGTCGGCGAAGCTGGCCGCGATGGGATCGTGGGTGACCATGGCGATGCTCTGGCCATAGCCGGTGCTCGCCGCCTTGAGCAGGGTGAGCACTTCGCGCCCACTCCGCGAGTCGAGGTTCCCCGTGGGTTCGTCGGCGAAGACCAGCTCAGGCCGGGTGGCCAGGGCGCGCGCGATGGCCACCCGCTGTTGCTGGCCACCGGATAATTCGTGCGGACGGTGCCGGAGCCGGTCGCCCAGACCGAGGGAGTCGGTGAGCTGGTCGATCCAGTCCTTCTCCGCCGTATCCGGCCGCCGTCCGTCGAGGGCGAACGGCAGGGTGATGTTGCCCCGCACGTCCAGGGTCGGGACGAGGTTGAACGATTGGAAGATGAAGCCGATCCGCCGGCGGCGCAGCACCGTCAGGTCAGAATCATTCAGGCCGGTGATCTCGGTGTCACCGAGCCATGCGCGTCCGGTGCTGGCCTCGTCCAGCCCGGCCATGATGTGCATCAGGGTGGACTTGCCGGAGCCGCTCGGCCCCATGATCGCCGTGAACTGGCCGCGACGGATGCCGATGGACACGTCGTCGAGCGCCGTCACCGAGGTGGTGGCCGACCCGTAGGTCTTGCTGAGGTGGGTGACTCTGGCCGCGAGGCCGAGTTCGGTCGATGTGATTTCCATGTCTCAACGGTAGGAATCGCGCTCCCCCCTCCGCGTCGGGCGGCAGGGGCATCCGGGACGCCCAGGGGATGATTACCGGCCGGACCGGGTCATCCTTCCGGCTACTCCGTGAGGCCGTGCTGGAAGGCGTACACGACGAGCTGCACCCGGTCGCGGAGGATGAGCTTCGACAGGATCCGGCTGATGTGCGTCTTGACGGTGGCCTCGCTGAGGAATTCCCGCGCCGCGATCTCGGCGTTGCTGAGGCCCAGCGCGGCGAGGGCGAAGATGTCGCGCTCGCGGCTGGTCAGGGCGCCGAAGGCTTCCGGCTCCACGGGGAGCGCGGGGGCGGGCGTGTCGAAGTGGGCGAAGAGTTCCCGGGTCGCCGACGCGGCGATGACGGCGTTGCCGGCGTGCACCGTCCGGATCGCAGCCAGCAGGAACTCCGGATCCGCATCCTTGAGCAGGAAACCGCTCGCCCCGCCGCGGATCGCCCGGCTCGCGCTCTCGTCGAGTTCAAAGGTCGTGAGGACGATGATGCGGGGAGGCGGTGACCCTGCCGACTCTGCCGCGGCGACGATGGCGATCGTGGCGTCGATGCCGTCCATTCCCGGCATCCGGATGTCCATCAGGATCACGTCCGGCCCGACCGCCGCGGCCATGGCGACGCCGGCGGAGCCGCTGCCCGCTTCTCCGACGAATTCGAGGTCCGGCTGCGAGGACACCAGCATCCGGATCCCGGCACGGAACAGCGCCTGGTCGTCGACGAGGGCGACGCGGATGCGCGGGGCATCCGCCGCCGCGACCTCGCTCATGCGCGCACGCCCGGTGCCCGTGCGGGGAGCACGGCCGCGTTGACCGTGATGGCCGGCAGGTGCGCCGCGACCCGGAAGTATCCGCCCAGGGGCTCGGCGGTCAGCGCACCGCCGGCGAGGAGCGCACGTTCCCGCATGCCGGGCAGGCCGTGGCCGGTTCCCGCCGCCGTGGCGGGCGTCACCGGGAACCTCAGGGCATTGTCGATCGTCACCGCGACCCAGTCAGCGGTCCAGTCCAGGCGGAGGGTCACCCCACGACCGGTGTCCCCGTGCCGGAGGGCGTTCGTGAGGGCCTCCTGCACAATCCGGTAGACCGCGAGCTGGGCGCCCGAGCCGAGGATCGCCGGCGCGCCGGTCGTCGTCCACTCGATGTCGAGTCCCGTGCCGCGCATCTGTTCCACGAGCCGGTCGAGGTCGGCGAGCACGGGTTGTGGTCCGGTGACCACGTCCTCGCGCAGCCGGGCGAGCAGGATCCGGACGTCTCCGAGGGCCTCGCGCGCCGTGGTGGAGATCGTGGTGAGGGCCTCGTCGACGGCCTCGGGGTTCTGTGCGCGCGCGTAGCGTGCTCCGTCGGCCTGGGCGATCACGACGGCGAGCGAGTGCGCGACGACGTCGTGCATGTCCCTGGCGATGCGGTTGCGCTCCTGCTCGACGACCACCTCGCGCTGGGCGGCGCGTTGCTCTTCAACGGCCCGGTATTGGGTGAACCTGCTGTCCCTGGCATTCCGCCGGCTCCGGGTCAGCAGGCCCAGGGTCCAGGACAGGCCGAGCACGGCGACACTGACGATGGACAGCATCGCCGTCGACCAGACCAGGGCGCCGATGTCCCCCTGGGCGAGCGCCGTGCCGAGATGGCCGACGCCACGTTGGGCGACCGCGAGGTAGACCCCCGCGACCAGGGCGCCGACGCCGACCGAGATCAGGCCGGCCCTGCGCGTGGCGGGTCCGGCATAGGCCGCCGTGACGTAGAGCACGGCCAGGATCGCAACGTCGCCGCCGAGCACGGGCTCGCCGGCCAGCATCTGCACGCTCGCGGCCAGCCACGCGAGGGTCAGGGCCAGGGCCGGCGAGAACCGGCGCACCGCGAGCGCCGCGGTGAGCACGACCAGGACGAGGACGGTCGCGGGGCTGCCCGCATCGACCAGCAGCAGCATGAGGAAGAAGAGGCCGGCGATGACGATGTCGAGGGCAAGCGACCGACGGGGGATGTCGCGGACCCAGCGGTACCGTGGGGAACGCGTGGACACTCCCGGCTCGACCATCCTCCCAGCGTACGGCCCCGCGGGCGTCGGGTCAGGGTCTCCCCGAGAACGTCATCCCGGAGAACACCCGAAATCCTCCGTGCGATGTACTCGCGCAGGATCGGATCGGATCTATTCCGATCGGGTCAGGCGAGTCCCCTGGCGAAGGCGAGGGCTTCCCGCACGGAGAGTGCCGGCAGATAGGCCCGTGCGAGTGCGAGTCCGATCGCGGGGAGGGCGACCGGGTCCGGGTAGGCCATGAAGAGCGGATGGAATTCCGGCTGGAACTTCCGTTTGAAGGCGAGGAGCGAGCGGAACCCGTAGACGGGCTCGAGGCTGCGCCCGAGGAAGTCGATGAACCGGGACGCAAGGCTCGAGGCCCGGTTCTCTCCGTCGCCGGAACCGGTCTGGGCCAGCGGGGCTGCTGAGAGGCTCAGGAATTCGATCTCCGGCTCCTCGCTCATCCGCTGGGCGGTCTGCGCGATCAGGAACTCCATCACACCGTTCATGCTGTCCGGGCGCCGCCGCATGAAATCGAGCGTCCAGCCGATCACCCGTCCGTCGCGGTAGCTCGGGAGCCAGCTGGTCACGGCGTGCACGACACCGCTCCCGTCAATGGCCAGCATGAGCCGGACCGCCGGGTCGCGGAGCTCGTCGAGGCCGCCGAGGGTGAAGCCCAGCTCGGGGAGTTCCTTCTCCTGCACCCAGAGCTCGGAAATCTCGGAGATCTGCACGCTCTCGAGCACCGGAAGCGCCCGGTAGCTGGTCCATTCCGCGCGCACGCCCGCGCGTTCCGCCCGGTTGATCGACGAGCGGATGTCCTGCCACTTCTTCCCCGTCGTGTCCCAGGTCCGGGGCCTCAGGATGGTCTCTTCGCCGATGCCCATGGTCTGCCAGCCCATCCGGGCGAAGGTCGCCTGCCAGCTGCCGTGCAGGCTGTAGAAGACCGGGATCCAGCCATGGTCGTCGCACATGATCGCGAAGTCGGCGATCGCCCGGGCGGCATCCTCGACGGGGCCGATCGGCTCCGTCGTGGTGATGGCCACGCCGGTCTCCACGCGGTACGCGATCGCGGTGGAGCCCGATGCGTTGAACCAGAGCGAGTTCCCCTCCCACGTGGTCATGTACGCGAGGGAACCGCCGCCTCCCGTGCTGAGGAGAGCCCGCAGCCGCGCAGCATCGTCGCTCCGGCCGCCGGCGACGGTGCTGCGCATGCACTGGATCGCACCGATGATGACGATCACCCAGAACACCGGTCCGACCCACTGGTACAGCATCGTCGATGCCCAGTCGGTCGGCAGGAACGACAGCCGTTCGAGGCGCAGGAATCCGACGGGAATGAACCGCTCCGGGACATCGCTGACGAGGTCGACCAGGGTCACGGCGGGGGTGAACCGGTCGCTGAGGGCGAGTCCGCCGATGACGTACGCGCTCGCGAGGGCCAGGAACGAGACCACGGTCGTCAGGAAGAAGCGGCGGAGCCTGCCCGGTCTGCTGCGCACGGGAAAGCGCCGCAAGTTGACGGCGATGAGCACTGCGGTCGCGAGCGGTACCAGCACGGACACGACGAGCACGACGGCAACCTCGAAGTACTGGAAGGACCGCCAGTGCCAGACGTACGGCTGGCCGGAGATCGGCAGGAGGCCGTAGTACCAGGCGCCCAGAACGGCCATGCCGGTGTTCACGACGATCGCGAGCCAGGCCGCGAAGCGTCTCCCCCGCAGGATCCCGAACGCGGCCACGAGCAGGGTGAGCAGCGGCAGCAGCGAGACGAGCACCGGGCCGACGCCGGCGACACGCTCCAGGGTCAGCGCGTGCACGCACTGCCGGGTGATGTTGCCGAGGAGACACCGGTCGACGACGTCGGTGACGGAGGGCACGTCCTGGGTGAGCAGGAGCCCGAGCGGCGCGAGCAGGCCGAACCGGGTTCCGGAAAAGATCGTGATCACCGGGCCGACGGCGAGGATCCCGAGTACGGAGGCGAGCAGTGTCCGCGTCTCACGATGTGAACTCCGGCGCCAGGTCAGGTCGATCCGCCGGGGATGGAAGACGGCCCCGAGCGCGAGACCCGCGAGGGCCCCGAGAAGGCGGTAGAAGTCGGAGGGCTGGCCGGAGTAGAGCACGAGCACGAGGGCGACCACGAGGGTGAACACCCGGATGCGTCTGCGCCAGAGCGGACCGGCGAAGCTGCTCGCCGCCATGATCGTGCCGAAGATCGGCGTGAACGGGTCGAGAGCCCAGAGCTCGCTGACGCCCCGTGACCACATCTCGCCGCTCGCGACTCCCGCGTCCTGGAGCAGGAGACCGACCCCGGTGCCGAGGATCGCCGTGGCCAGGAAGGCGATGACCGTGCGGACACTGCCGAGGAGGTGCTCCGCATAGCCGAGGACCACGAGGGTCGTGAGGAGCGCGAGCAGAAGCTCCGCGAGGTTGTCCACGAGGAACACACTCGTGACCGGAGACCACCAGTGCCCGCCGTCGATGACCGACTCGTACCCGGTGCCGAACCAGAGCCTGACCCACCGGGGCGGACCCTGGAGGATGCCCGTCGTGAGTGCGAGGACGAGCAGGATGAGTGCGTAGCCCAGGGATACCGGCTGCTTCTTCAGCCGCCGCCAGACGAGCAGGGCGGTCGCGGCGAAACCGGCTCCGGCGCGGGCGAGCCACCCGGTCCGGACCGATCCGTCTGAGGCACGGGAGCCGTCGGTGGATGTCGGCATCGCGTTCACGGGGTCACCGCGAGTCCGGTTCGGGCGGCGAGGAGGGGCAGGGCGGTCGTCCAGGCGAATTGCACGGTGTGCCAGTCGTGTGCCGTCCCTGGCGAGACGATCAGTTGGGTGTCCGCGCCGGCAGCGGTGGCCGCAGCGTCGAGGGTGTTCGCCCAGGCCAGGAAACGCGCGTCGCCTGCCCCGACCGCGAAGATGATCTTCAGGTTCGAGTACGGTGCGTGTGCGGCGAGGATCGCGGCCGGTGCGGCGGCGGCGTACGCAGCCGCGTTTCCGGCGAATCCGGTCTGGATCGTGTGGGCCGCATCGCCGTTCCGCGGCACGAGCTCCCCGGAGATGTCGAGAATGGTGCCGAAGAGCTCCGGATGCGCGGCGCCGAGCTGGATCGAGCAGGTGCCGCCCTGGGAGAAGCCGGCGATGGCCCATCCGGCCGGGCTCTCGGCGACCGAGAATGTGGACCGGATCCAGGCGGGGACGTCGACCGTGAGGTACGTGGCGCTGTTGCCGAGTGCGGAATCGACGCACATCGGGTTGCGGTCGGCGGCTCCGAGCTGGTCGGGGACGACGACGATGGGTGTCTGGCCGGAGTGAGTGGCGGCGTACGCGTCGAGGATCGCGTCGAGTTTTCCCGCGGTGAAGACGTCGGCCGGTGTTCCCGGCTGGCCGGAGAGCATCACGACGACGGGGAGCACGGGAGGATGGGCGATGCGGGCTGCGGCGGGCAGGTACACGATGGCGGGGCGCGGGTCGAATCCGGACACGGTGGCGGGAATCGTGACGGTGCCGATGCTGCCCGCGGTCTCGCCCACGATGCTCGTCGGCACCGCAGTCCCGTCGAGTGCGCCGTAGAGCGGAAGGCCGAGTGCCGCCCGCACCGTGGTGTACTGCCCGAAGTCGGCGTTGATGCCTGCGGCTGCGGCGAGGAGGCAGAGCGGGATCGCGGCGATCGCGACACCGCGCCGCCAGCCGTTGCCAGTGCCGGTGCCGGTGCCGATCACGGTGTTGATCGCGAGGCCGATTCCGGCGAAGACGACCACGACCCACCCTCGGGTCACCATCGATAACGACACTCCGAACAGGTCCCAGACATCGCTCGTCAGCCAGGCGATGACCCAGCCGAGAAGTGCCCCTGCTGCGAGGCTCGCGGCCGCGCGGAACAAGGCGGTTCCGCTGTACCGGCGGGCGAGCACGAGGACGAGGGCCAGGCCGGCGAGCACGTAGAGCACCACCACGACGGGTCCAGCGACGATGCTGGTGTCAAGCAGTGCAGCCATCTCGGTTTCCTCCCTCCCTACCCTCACACTCCGTGGCGCCGCCCGCCCGCCAAAGCACCGCCTTCTGAGCAATGGCTCAGGGAAGGCGGCCGGCAGGCCTGCCCGTCCCAGCAAAGAGTCAGGGCCGGACACCCAGGCAGGGCCGGCACGGCGTCATGGCGGCGGAAGCCTAGAAACCGAGGCGGCCGAGCTGCTTCGGGTCGCGCTGCCATTCCTTGGCGACCTTGACCCGCAGCGAGAGGAAGACCCTCTTGCCGACCAGGGGTTCGATCTGCTTGCGCGCCCGTACGCCGACGTCCTTGAGCCGGCTGCCGGACTTGCCGATGATGATGCCCTTCTGACTGTCCCGTTCGACGAAGAGGTTGGCGTAGACCTCGACGAGCTCCTGGTCGTCCCGTTCGATGATGTCGTCGATCGTCACGGCGATCGAGTGCGGGAGTTCGTCGGTGACGCCCTCGAGCGCCGCCTCGCGGATGTACTCCGAAATGCGCGATTCGAGACTCTCGTCCGTGACGGCATCCGCCGGATAGAGCGGGGCGTCGGAGAGCGGCAGGAGGCGCAGGAGCTCTGCGGCGAGGATGTCGAGCTGGATGCGGCTCGTGGACGAGATCGGCACGATCGCTTCCCAGTCCCGGAGCGCGGACACCGCGAGGAGCTGGTTCGCGACGCTCGTCTTCGAGGAGAGGTCGATCTTCGTCACGATCGCGACCTTGCGGGCGCGCGGGAAGTTGTCGAGCTGCTCGTTGATGAAGCGGTCCCCCGGGCCGATCGGCTCGTTGGCCGGGATGCACAGGCCGACGACGTCGACGCCGGCGAGGGTGGACTGGACGAGGCTGTTGAGCCGCTCGCCGAGCAGGGTCCGCGGCTTGTGGATGCCGGGGGTGTCGACGAGGATCAGCTGGCCGTCCTTCTGGTGCACGATCCCGCGGATGGCCCGCCGGGTGGTCTGCGGCTTGGAGGAGGTGATGGCGACCTTCTCACCGACGAGCGCATTCGTGAGGGTCGACTTGCCGACGTTGGGCCGACCGACGAACGATACGAACCCCGCCCGGAAATCATTTTCTGTGGTCATGACCGTTTACTCCCTCATCGTCCGTCACTCCGAGGAATGCGGCCTGCGCCTCGATCAGCGCTTCGTCTCGTTGGACCAGCACAGTGCTGATCCGTTTGCGGCGGCCCTCCGTGCGTTCCGCGGTGAGGACCAACCCGCTCGTGCGTGCGACCGACCCGGCAACGGGCAGTCGCCCGAGGGCCTTCGCCAGCAGTCCGCCGACCGAATCGACCTCGTCATCGTCGAGTTCGAGGTCGAACAGTTCGCCGAGTTCGTCGACCGGGAGCCGGGCGCTGACCCGGAACCGGCCGTGGCCGAGATCTTCGACCTCGACGACGTCACGGTCGTATTCGTCGGAAATGTCTCCGACGAGTTCTTCGATCAGGTCTTCAAGCGTGACCAGGCCCGCTATGCCACCATACTCGTCGACGACCATGGCGAGGTGGTTCGACTCGAGCTGCATCTGCCGGAGCAGCTCGTCGACCTTCTTGGATTCGGGGACGAACACCGCGGGCCGCGCGAGGTCGCCGACGGTGAGACTCTCGATGTTCGGCGGTCGTTCGTACACGACGCGGGCGACGTCGCGCAGGTAGACGATGCCCGTGACGTCGTCGACTTCGCCGTCGATCACGGGGACCCGGGAGAAGCCCTTGCTCAGGAACAGCCCCATGGCTTCGCCGAGCGGCGCGCCGGCCTCGATCGTCACCATGTCCGTGCGCGGGATCATCACCTCGCGCACGACGGTGTCGTTGAACTCGAAGATCGAGTGGATGAGTTCCCGGTCGTCCTCTTCGAGCACGTCGAGCTCGGTTGCCTCGTCGACCATGCTGAGCAGCTGGTCCTCAGAGGTGAAGGTGGCGAGCCGGGTGCGCCCGGGGGTGACCCGGTTACCGAGTGCGACGAGCGCGTTCGCGATCGGGCCGAGCAGCACGCGCAGGAAGTGCACGAGCGGCGCCGTTCCGGTGAGCAACCCGACGGGATGCGCCCGCCCGACGCTGCGCGGGCTGGCGCCGACGAGGACGAAGGAGACCGCCGTCATCAGGGCCGCCGAGAGCACGAGAGCGAGCCAGAGTTGTTCGATCGTCGTCGCGAAGACGAGGGTCACGAGCACCGCGGAGGTCGTCTCGGCGATGATCCGCATGAAGCTGATCGCATTGAGGTGGGCGCCGGTGTCCGCGGAGATCGCGCGGAGAGACCGTTTCGCCCGGTGGGTCTCGGCGAGTTCGTTGATGTCGACGCGGGAGAGGGCGAGGACGGCGGAATCGACGGCGGCCATCAGGCCGCCGAAGGCGACCAGGACGATGGCCGCCACGAGGAACCACCCGATACTCATCGGGTTCGGCGGCGTTCCTGCATGGCGAAGCCGATCAGGATGTCGCGCTGGATGCCGAACATCTCCTTCTCCTCGTCGGGTTCGGCGTGGTCGAAGCCGAGGAGGTGCAGGATCCCGTGCGCGGTCAGCAGGAGGAGCTCGTCGAGCGTCGAATGGCCGGCCGTCTCGGCCTGGCCCTGGGCGACCTGCGGGCAGAGCACGATATCGCCGAGGAGGCCCGCCGGTGTTTCCGCGTCTTCGGTACCGGGGCGGAGTTCGTCCATCGGGAAGCTCAGGACGTCCGTCGGCCCCGGCTCGTCCATCCACTGCACGTGCAGCTGCTCCATCGCGCCCTCGTCGACGAGGAGGATCGCGAGGTCGGCGTCCGCGTGCACGTGCATGGTGTCGAGGGCGAAGGCAGCGAGGCGCTGAAGCGCAACCTCGTCGACCGGGATGTTGGATTCGTTGTTGATTTCAATGCTCATGAGGGTCTCCGTTTCGGAAAGCGGTCGCGGATGCCGCCGGGGCGTTCTGGGCCGCGCTTGACGAATTCGTGGGCCTGTTCGCTTTCGATGCGCTGCGCCTGCCGGAGCGCGTCGTATTCGGTCCAGGCGTCGACGATCCTGCCGACGAGGGAATGGCGCACGACATCCGCGCTCGTGAGGCGCACGAAGCGGATGTCGTCGACCGTGTCGAGCACGCGGGTCACGAGTCGCAGGCCGCTCGAACCAGCCGGCAGGTCGATCTGCGTGACGTCACCGGTGACGACCATCTTCGAGCCGAAGCCGAGCCGGGTGAGGAACATCTTCATCTGTTCCGGCGTGGTGTTCTGCGCCTCGTCGAGGACGACGAAGGAATTGTTCAGGGTGCGGCCGCGCATGTACGCGAGCGGGGCGACCTCGATCGTGCCCGCCGCGAGCAGTTTGGGCAGGAGCTCCGGCTCCATCATCTCGCCGAGCGCGTCGTAGAGCGGGCGGAGGTAGGGGTCGATCTTGTCGGTCAGGGTGCCGGGCAGGAAGCCGAGGCGCTCCCCCGCTTCGACGGCCGGGCGGGTGAGGATGATCCGTTCGACCTCCTTGCGCTGCAGCGCCTGCACGGCCTTAGCCATGGCGAGGTAGGTCTTTCCGGTTCCGGCCGGGCCGATCCCGAACACGATCGTGTCGGTGTCGATGGCGTCGACGTATTCCTTCTGGCCGACCGTCTTCGCGCGGATGCTCTTGCCTCGTGAGGTCAGGATCGGCGGACCGAGCCGGACGGAGGGGCTCGAGGTGCTGTCCTCACCGAGCATCCGGGCGCTCGACACGACCTCGGCCGGCGCGAGGTCGCGGCCTTCGCGGATCATCACGAGCAGTTCTTCGATCAGGCGGCGCGCGGCGGCGACCTGCGTCGTCTCACCGGAGAGCGTCATCTCGTTGCCGCGGACGTGCACGCTGACCGCGGGGTGTTCCTTCTCGATCGCGCCGAGCAGCCGGTCCTGGGCGCCGAGGAGGCGCACCATGGCGACCCCGTCGATGAGGATCCGGGTCTCGACGGTCGTCTCAGCCGGGAGCGCGCCGGAGGGCAGGGACGGCACGGACTCTTCTGACGGCACGGACTTCCCTGACAGCTCAGACGGAACCAAGTGTTCCCTCCCCGAGCGACCCGGCCGCTGCGTCCCCCGAAGGTTTCAGGGCGAGCACGTGCGCGTGGACGTGGAACACGGTCTGGCCGGCCGCGGCGCCGGTGTTGAAGACCAGCCGGAACTGGCCGTCGGAGAGCTCGGTGGCGACCCGTCCAGCAACCGCGACGAGTTCGGCGAGGAGCCCGGGGTCGCCGGCCGCGAGTTCGACGACGTTGCGGTACTCCTCCGTCTTCGTCGTGATGACGATGTGGACGGGGGCCTGCGGGTTGATGTCCGCGAATGCGATGATGCGGTCGGTCTCCGCGACGATGGTCGCGGGGATTTCGCGCGCGACGATGCGGCTGAAGACGGAGGGTTCTGCGCCGGATGCTGACATGGTTCTATCTTAAGCGGCAGGTCGCCCGGCCGGGGGTCACCACCGGTCGGTCACCACCGGTCGAAGGCGGCGTTGAGCACGGCGAGGGCCGCGGGCCCTGCCGTCGAGGTGCGCAGCACGGTGTCGCCGAGGCGCACCCGGACGGCGCCCGCGGCTTCGAGCAGCTCAAGTTCCGAGGCGGCGATGCCGCCCTCCGGACCGACGACGAGCACGATGTCCCGCGCAGCGCCGGCGAGGTCGCCCAACCGGGTCAGCCGGATCTCGGCGGTGGGCTCGAGGAGCAGCATCCGGGTGTCCCGCGCCAGCACGGCGAGTTGTTTCGTGCTCGTGAGTTCGGCGACCTCGGGCAGCCAGGGCCGGATCGACTGCTTGGACGCCTCGCGCACGATGGCGCGCCAGCGATCCCGGCCCTTGGCCACCTTGGGGCCCTCCCAGCGCGTCACCGATCGAGACGCGGCCCACGGAACGACACCGTCGACACCGAGTTCGGTCGCGGCCTGAACGGCCATCTCGTCGCGGTCGCCCTTGGCGAGTGCCTGCACGAGGCGGATGCGCGGGCTCGGCCTCTCCGCGGTGCGCACGCCGTCGATCCGCAGGGCCAGCCGGCCGGGTTCCGCCTCCTCGACGGTCGCCTCCAGGAGCAGGCCCGACCCGTTCCCGGCGAGCAGGTGCTCCCCCGGCCGGACCCGGCTCACCGTGACCGCATGCCTCGCCTCCGCGCCGGTGATGGTCGCGAGGCCCCCGACGGCGCAGTCCTCCGCGCGGAGGGTCTCGTCGATGAAGAAGTGCGCCATCCGGTTAGACGCGGAACCGGTCGCGGAGCTTGGCGAAGAGTCCCTGCTGCACCGCACTGAGCGCGGGAGCAGGGGACTTGTGCCGCGCAGCGAACTGTTCGATAAGTTCCCGCTCCTTGTGGTCGAGCTTGGTCGGCGTCACGACGTGGATGCCGACCTTGAGATCGCCGCGTCCGTTGCCGCGGAGGCGCGAGACACCGCGGTCCTTGACCGTGATGACCTCTGCACCCTGCACACCGGCACGGATCTCGACGGTGATGTCCCCGTCGAGGGCCTTGACGGTCGTGGTCGTGCCGAGGATCGCATCCGTCATCGGCACGTCGAGCGTGCAGAGCAGGTCGTCACCGTCTCGGCTGAAGACGTCGTGGTGCCGCACCTTCATCTCGAGGTAGAGGTCGCCGTTGGGGCCGCCTGCCGGTCCGGCCTCTCCGCTGCCGGGCATCTGCAGGCGCAGGCCGGTGTCGACGCCGGCGGGGATGTCCACCGGAACGGTGCGCCGGGCGCGGACGCGGCCCTGACCCTGGCAGGTCACGCACGGGGTCGCGATGATCGTGCCGAAACCGCGGCAGGTGCCGCACGGGCTCGAGGTCATGACGTTTCCGAGCAGGGAACGCACGGCCCGCTGGATGTTGCCGGTGCCGTGGCAGATGTCGCAGGTCACAGGCGCGGTCCCCGGCTGGCAGCAGGTTCCGCTGCACGTCGCGCAGACGATGGCCGTGTCGACCTCGAGGTCGCGGTGGGTTCCGAAGATGATCTCGTCGAGGTCGAGTTCGACCCGGATCAGGGCATCCTGCCCCCGTTCCCGGCGGGATCTCGGTCCGCGGCTGCCGCCACCGCCGCCGCCTCCGAAGAAGGTCTCGAAGATGTCGCCGAAATTGCCGAAGTTGCCGTCGAAGCCGGCGTTTCCCCCCGTGCGGCCATTGCCGCCGTGGTCGTAGTTATCGCGCTGCTTCGGGTCGCTCAGCACGTCGTAGGCGTGCGTGACGTGCTTGAACCGCTCCGACGCGTCTGCGCCGGGGTTCACGTCGGGGTGGAGCTGCCGAGCCAGACGGCGGTACGCCTTCTTGATCTCATCGGTGGTGGCATCGCGGGCGACGCCGAGTACTTCGTAATGGTCAGCCAAAGCTGGCTCTCCTCGGTCTGTTTTCGTGTGTCTGCGGCGTGGGGCTGGTCGAAGAATCTCGACTATTCGAGCAGGCGGGACAGGTAGCGGGCGACGGCACGGACGGCCGCCATGTTGTTCGAGTAGTCCATCCGGGTCGGGCCGAGCACGCCGAGGCGGGCAAGGTCTCCACCCTGCGAGCTGTAGCCGCTGGTCAGGACGCTCGTCTCGGAGAGGCCGAACGGCGCGTTCTCCCGGCCGATGCTGACGGACACACCGTGCTGGTCTGTGGCCATCTCGCCGAAGAGGCGCAGCAGGACGACCTGCTCCTCGATGGCCTCGAGCACCGGGTAGATGCTCCCGGTGAAGTCTTCCTCCGTGCGGACGAGATTCGCGGCGCCGGCCATCACGAGGCGCTCCTGCCGGTTCGCACCGACCTGGTCGCGCAGGGTCAGCGTGACCAGGGAGACGAGGTCAGGTTGTTCGCCGGCCAGGTCAGCGGCATCCGTGAGCGCGGTCGCGGCTGCGCTCATGGTGAGGCCGACCACGGCGGCGTTGAGGCGGGCGCGGAGGCGCACGAGCAGCTGTTCCTCGAGCGGCCGGGGCAGCTCAATCACGCGCTGTTCGACCCGTCCGGCATCCGTGATCAGAACGGACAGGAGCCGGGTCTCGGAGAGCGGCACGAGCTCGATGTGGCGCACCTTCGCGCGGGACAGCGAGGGGTACTGCACGAGGGCGACCTGGTGGGTGAGCTGGGAGAGCAGCCGGACACTCCGCGCGAGGACCTCGTCGAGGTCGGCGGACTGGCCGAGGAAGGTCTCGATTGCCTGGCGCTGCGCCGCGGACAGTGGCCGCAGGTCGGCGAGGTGATCGACGAAGAGCCGGTACCCCTTGTCGGTCGGGATGCGCCCCGAGGAGGTGTGCGGGGCGACGATGAGCTCCTCCTCCTCGAGAAGGGCCATGTCGTTGCGGATGGTTGCCGCAGACACCCCGAAGGAATGCCGGTCAACGATGGTTTTTGAGCCGACGGGCTCGCGCGAGGCGACGTAGTCTTGAACTATGACCCGCAGAACTTCGAGGCTGCGATCCGAAACCATGACTGAATCGCCTCCTTTCCGGATGACTGGGTGCCGGCGACTTTGGCACTCACAGCGTTTGACTGCCAATCATATCGCGACACACGGGGACACCCCATTGCTAGCGGATGATTGAGCGCAGTACCGTGAGTCTTGTAATGGACCCCCATCCGCATGGAAAGGCACGATGATGAGCAATTCAACCGGTAACAGTAGCGAAGATCCGAACCTGGGCCAGCGCCCGCCGCAGCAACCGTACCAGCCCGCTGCGCCCGTACCCGCGGCCGCCGCTCCCCTCACCGAGGCCGAGGATCGCCAGTGGGCCTCCTTCGCGCACCTCGGCGGCGTCATCGGCTTCCTGCCGTCGCTGATCATCTGGCTCGTCTTCAAGGACCGCGGCCGTTTCGCGGAGCAGGAAGCGAAGGAGGCCCTGAACTTCCAGATCACGATCACGATCATCTACGTCATCGGCTGGATCCTCACCGCCATCCTGATCGGCGGGCTGATCAACCTCGCAGCCTGGGTGATCGCGATCATCTTCTCCGTCCAGGGCTTCCTGAAGACGAAGGACGGCCAGGCCTACCGCTACCCCTTCGCCCTGCGGCTCATCAAGTAGCACCGGACGACGGCACCAGAACCACCCGGAGTATCTCGCGGGACCCGCACAACCCGACAACGCGCACAAGGAGCTCGAATGTCCACGACACCACCCCCCGCCAATTCCTACCAGCCCGTTACGCCGATGAACCCGTCGGACGAACGCATGTGGGCCACCCTGATCCACGTGGGCGGAATCCTCTTCGAGTTCCTGCCCGCGCTCATCGGCTACCTCGTGCTCAAGGATCGGGGCCCGTTCATCCGCGCGCACGCGGCGACGGCGCTCAATTTCCAGATCACACTGGTGATCGCCTACGTGATCAGCGGAGTGCTGACGCTCGCGCTTGTCGGATTCCTGCTCCTACCCGCCGTCTGGGTCCTGAGCGTCGTGTTCAGCATCATCGCGGCCCTCGCGGCCAACAAGGGCGAGTACTACACCTACCCGCTCACCATCAAGTTCGTCAGCTAGTCCGCAGAACCTTAGTCCGCGAGCAGCCGCCGCACGACGGCGTCCGCGAGAAGCCGTCCTCTCCTGGTCAGTTCGACCGTCCCGGAGAGGGCGGCTTTCGCGTTGATGAGCTCGTCCGCGATGAGACCGGCGACTTCGCGGCGACCGAGCGGGGAGAGCGAGTCGATCCGGATGCCCTCCCGGATCCTGGTGAGCAGCAGCACCCGCTCGACCTCGCGGGTGGCCTCGTCGAGGGTCTCGCGCCCGGCGGCGGGTGAGTCGCCGGCGAGGATCCGGTCGGCGTATGCGGACGGGTGCTTGACGTTCCACCAGCGGATGCCGCCGACGTGGCTGTGCGCACCGGGTCCGACCCCCCACCAGTCCTGGCTGCGCCAGTACGCGAGATTGTGCCTGGACCGGTGCGCGGCATCCGTCGCCCAGTTGCTGACCTCGTACCAGCCGTAGCCTGCCGCCTCGAGGAGCTCATCGGCGAGTTCGTAGTATTCGGCCTGGGTGTCCTCGTCGACGGGGGCGAGTTCGCCGCGGCGGATCTGCCGCGCGAGCTTCGTGCCGTCCTCGACGATGAGCGAGTATGCGCTGATGTGGTTCGGGGCGAGCCCGATGGCCTGTTCGAGGCTCGCGCGCCAGTCGGCGCGGGTCTCCCCCGGTGTGCCGTAGATCAGGTCGAGGCTGACATCGAGGCCGGCGTCGCGGGCCCAGGCTGTGACGAGCGGGATCCGCTCCGGGTCGTGGGTGCGCTCGAGCGTCGCGAGCACCCGGGGCACGGCGGACTGCATGCCGAAAGAGACCCGGGTGAAGCCTGCGGCGGCCAGGGCCACGAGGTAGGCGGCGTCGACGGAGTCCGGGTTGGCTTCCGTGGTCACCTCGGCGCCGGCCGCGAGGCCCCAGGTGTCGCGGACGGAGTCGAGCATCCGGACCAGGTCGGCCGCGGGCAGGAGTGTGGGGGTGCCGCCGCCGAAGAACACCGTCGTCGCCTCCCGGTCTGCGACCCCGGAGTCGCGGAGGATGCGCCCCGCGGACTCGACCTCGGCGACGGCCTGACCTGCGTAGTCGTGCTGCGAGGCTCCGCGCAGCTCGGTCGCCGTGTAGGTGTTGAAGTCGCAGTAGCCGCAGCGCACCCGGCAGAAGGGCACGTGCAGGTACACGCCGAAGTCGCGCTCGAGGGCGCCGACAGCGGCGGATGCCGGGAGCAGGCCGTCGCGCGGGGCCGGGTCGCCGAGAGGGAGGGCGCTGCCCACGATCAGACCGCGCCGACGGGGTGCAGGGCGCGCAGGTACCGGGCGGTGAACTTGGCCTGCTGCAGCCGGACGATCGGCCAGGCGAGGCGGTAGTACCAGGTGCTCGGGCGGGAGAACGCCCGGATCGTCAGCCAGACCGAGTCGTCGGCCTTCCGGTCGACGATGAACGCCTCCTCGCCGCTCGCGGGGTGGCCGGCGAGGGTGCCGTAGCCGAAGCCGATCCGGTCGGACTCGTCGATGACGTAGACGACGCGCACGGGCGAGTCCACGGTGAACGGGCCGACCGCGACCGAGAGCCGGGCGGACATGCCGTTGACGATGTACGGGGTGCCGTCGTCGGCGAAGGTCGCCTCGTCGACGGGGTGCTCCTGGTTCGTCGACGGGGTGCCGTCTGCGTCGAACACGATTCCGGTGTACTGCACGCCGGTGCCCTGCTGCAACTCGGTGACGGTCATGCCGCTGCCGAGCTGAACGCCCCAGGTCATCAGCAGCGCCGCGGCGGTGCGGAAGCGCTCCTCGCCGCTGCCCAGGCGCACGGTGCGCTCGAGCGGCCGGTAGCCGCGCGGCGGGTAGCGAAGCAGGTCAGGGGCGAGGGTACCGCCGATCGCCGTATAGGTGACGGCGGCGTCGGTGAAGGTGGAACGCCGCATCCGTCTACTTCTTCTCTTTCTTGGCCGGCTCATCCCCCGAGAGCGCGGCGATGAAGGCCTCCTGCGGGACCTCGACGCGGCCGACCATCTTCATGCGCTTCTTGCCCTCTTTCTGCTTCTCGAGAAGCTTGCGCTTGCGGGAGATGTCGCCGCCGTAGCACTTGGCGAGGACGTCCTTGCGGATCGCGCTGATCGATTCGCGGGCGATGATGCGGGCGCCGATCGCGGCCTGGATCGGCACGTCGAACTGCTGCCGTGGGATGAGCTTCCGCAGCCGACCGGTCATCAGCACGCCGTAGTCGTAGGCCTTGTCGCGGTGCACGATGGCGCTGAACGCGTCGACCTGCTCGCCCTGGAGCAGGATGTCGACCTTGACGAGGTCGGCCTCCTGCGAGCCGATGGGTTCGTAGTCGAGCGAGGCGTAGCCGGCGGTCTTGCTCTTGAGCTGGTCGAAGAAGTCGAACACGATCTCGCCGAGGGGCATCGTGTAGCGGATCTCGACCCGGTCTTCGCCGAGGTATTCCATGCCGAGCAGGGTGCCGCGGCGGCCCTGGCAGAGTTCCATGATGACGCCGACGTAGTCCTTGGGCGCGAGGATCGCGGCCTTCACGATGGGTTCCTCGACCTTGGCGATCTTGCCGTCTGGGAACTCGCTCGGGTTCGTCACGGTGACGGTCTTCTTGTCGTCCGTCGAGACCTCGTAGATCACGCTCGGGGCCGTCGTGATCAGGTCGAGGTTGAACTCGCGGTCGAGGCGCTCCGTGATGATCTCGAGGTGCAGCAGTCCGAGGAAGCCGCAGCGGAAACCGAAGCCGAGGGCGACGGATGTCTCCGGCTCGTAGACGAGGGAGGCATCCGAGAGCTTGAGCTTGTCCAGGGCTTCGCGGAGGGCCGGGTAGTCGCTGCCGTCGATCGGGTACAGGCCGGAGAACACCATCGGCTTGGGCTCGGTGTAGCCGGGCAGGGCCACGGTCGCGGGGCGGAGCGCGGTCGTGACGGTGTCGCCGACCTTGGACTGGCGCACGTCCTTCACGCCGGTGATGAGGTAGCCGACCTCGCCGACGCCGAGGCCCTTGCTCGGGGTCGGTTCGGGGCTCGTGACGCCGATCTCGAGGATCTCGTGCGTCGCCCTGGTCGACATCATCTGGATCTTCTCGCGGGGGCTGAGCTTGCCGTCGATCATGCGCACGTAGGTGACGACGCCGCGGTAGCTGTCGTAGACCGAGTCGAAGATCATCGCGCGGGCGGGGGCGTCCGGGTCGCCGACGGGGGCGGGGATCAGCCGGGTGGCTCGGTCGAGCAGTTCGGCGACGCCGACACCGGTCTTGCCGGAGACGCGCAGCACGTCATCCGGCTTGCCGCCGATCAGGCTCGCGAGTTCCTTCGCGTATTTGTCCGGGTCTGCGGCGGGGAGGTCGATCTTGTTGAGCACCGGGATGATGGTGAGGTCGTTCTCGAGGGCGAGGTACAGGTTCGCGAGGGTCTGGGCTTCGATGCCCTGGGCCGCGTCGACGAGCAGGATGGCGCCCTCGCACGCGGCGAGGCTGCGGGAGACCTCGTAGGTGAAGTCGACGTGACCCGGAGTGTCGATCATGTTGAGGGCGTAGGCCTGGCCGTCCAGTTCCCAGGGCATCCGCACGGCCTGGCTCTTGATGGTGATGCCGCGTTCGCGCTCGATGTCCATGCGGTCGAGGTACTGGGCCCGCATCAGACGGTCGTCGACGACGCCGGTGATCTGCAGCATCCGGTCGGCGAGGGTGGACTTGCCGTGGTCGATGTGCGCGATGATGCAGAAGTTACGGATGAATGCCGGCGGTGTTGCGGCCGGCAGGAACGCCGTGAGGGGTCTGGGTGACATGATCCGGTAATTCTCCCATAGCTCGGGCCCGCCGCGGATTTCGCTCGCGGAGACCGCAGGGCGCGCGAGTAGGATCTGCGGTTACCGGCCGGGTCGCTCCGGCACGTCTGGAGGACCGATGACGGGAACCACCCCGGTTCTGTTCGTGCACGGAATCCGGTCCTCGCGCAGCATGTGGCGCCAGCAGGAGGCACTCCTCAGCGAATCCGGCCACCCGTCCCTCGCCGTCGACCTGCCCGGCCACGGTTCGCGCAGCGACGAAAAGTTCACGGTCGCGGCGGCACTCGAGGCGATCGACGAGGGCGCGACCGCGCTGGGCGGCCGGGTGCTGCTCGTCGGACTGTCCCTGGGCGGGTACTACTCGATCGCGTACGCGGCCGCCCATCCCGAGCGGGTGATCGGTCTCGTGGCGGCGGGGTGCAGCTTCATTCCGGCCGGGCCGGGGCTTGCTGCCTATCGGTGGCTGGCCAGGCTGATCCGTCGCCTTCCCGACCAGGGCCTGTGGCTGCACACGACGCTCGTGCGCGTCCTGCTGCCCCGGGAGGGCGCGCTCGACGCCCTCGCCGGCGGAGTGCCGCTCGGCGTCATGGATGCCGGGCTCCGCGCGACCGCGACCCTCCGGCCCGTGCAGAACCTGGCCGAATACCCCGGGCCGGTCTGGCTGGTCAACGGCGCCTTCGACCAGTTCCGCCTGCACGAGAAACGGTTCCTCGCCGCGTGCCCGAACGGGCACCTCATCGTCGTCCCCCGGGCCTCGCATCTGGTCAGCCTCGCCCAGCCGAACCGCTTCGCGGCGATCCTCGACCGGATCCTGGCCGGGCTCCCCTGACGTTCGCGGCATCGATCTGACGTTCGCGGCATCGATATCGGCCCCGATTGTCGGCCGAGGCGATTAACTGGTATCGTTGCCTGTTGGCTTGCGTGTTGGGTCCCACCCCACCACGATTTTGCCGTACGGCGCCCTCTACCGCCACGCGGCCCATCCGAACAAGAACCTAACGAAAGCGTATAAACGTGGCAAATATCAAGTCGCAGATCAAGCGTATTGGCACCAACAAGAAGGCCCAGGAGCGCAACAAGGCGGTCAAGAGCGAGTTCAAGACCGCCGTCCGCGCGGCGCGCCTCGCTGTCACCTCCGGCGACAAGGACAAGGCTGTCGCCAGCCTCGCCGTTGCGTCGAAGAAGCTCGACAAGGCCGTCAGCAAGGGTGTCATTCACCGCAACCAGGCTGCAAACAAGAAGTCCGCGCTCGCCAAGTCCGTCGGCGCGCTCGTCTAGTCTTCGCATCATCCAGCCGGGTTTCCGGCTGTCGAAAAGCCCCCGCCTCTTCGGCGGGGGCTTTTTCGTGTGCGGCGGGTCAGTGCACGGACTTGCGCTCGTAGAGCGCCAGCGACCAGACGTAGCCGGCGAGTGCCAGCACGGCGGCCCATCCGATCGCGAGCACCGGGTTCCAGCCGAGCGGGGTGCCGAGGAGCAGCCCGCGCAGGCTCTCGATGAACGGCGTGAACGGCTGGTACTGCGCGAACCACTGCAACCACTCCGGCATCGAGGCCGTCGGCACGAAGCCGCTGCCGAGGAGCGGCAGGAGGGTCAGGAGCAGGGGCAGGTTGCTGGCCGTCTCGACGGTCTTCGACTGCATTCCCATCGCGACGCCGAGCCAGCTCACCGCGAACGAAATGAGTACGATCAGGCCGAATGCGGCGAGCCATTCGGCGGGGCCCGCCGTCGG
This sequence comes from Cryobacterium zhongshanensis, assembly GCF_022760445.1. NCBI lineage: Bacteria > Bacillati > Actinomycetota > Actinomycetes > Micrococcales > Microbacteriaceae > Cryobacterium > Cryobacterium zhongshanensis. The sequence continues at coordinate 121,336 of NZ_JALGAR010000003.1, forward strand.
CCGGAATCCGATCAGGAGACCGACGCCGAGCACAAGCGCAACGGCGATGACGGCCTGGATGGTGTTCCCGACCACGTGTCCGGCGAGGACCGCCGCCCGCGAGATCGACATCGTGCGGAACCGGGCCGTGATTCCTTCGGTCATGTCCATGGCGACGGTGATCGAGGCGCCGCCCGCGCTGCCGGCGATCGTGATGAGGAGGATTCCGGGCATCACATAGGCCAGGTAGGCGTCGCGGCCGCCGGAGGGGTCGACTCCCGGCAGGCCCGCGCCGAGAGTTCCACCGAAGACGAACACGAGGAGCAGCAGCGCCACGACGGGTCCAAGGATGGTGAACAGGGAGAGGCCGGGATAGCGCACCATGTGCAGCAGGTTGCGCTGCAGCATCGTGACGGTGTCGGTGATCACATGGGAACTCCGGCCAGGGGCCGTCGCGTGCGCAGTGAGGGTGGTCATGACTCTGTTCCCTTCGTTCGTGCCCTCCCGGCCGCACCGGCAGGGCCGGCCGGGCCGGGCCGGTCCGTGGTGGTCGTGGTGGTCGTGGTGGTCGTGGTCGTCGTGGTGAGGGCGAAGAAGACGTCGTCGAGATCGGGCGTGTGGATGCTCAGGTCCTCCATCTCGACGCCCGCGTTGTCGAGGCGGTCCAGGATGCCGCGCAGCGCGCCGACCGTGCCGTCGCCCGGCACGGTGAGTGCGAGCCCTACCTCATCGCGAGCGGAGTCGCCGAGCAGTCGGGCGGCGGCGTCGAGCGCCGCGGCATCCGTGAATCGTAGCCGGATGTGCCCGCCGGGGACGAGGCGCTTGAGCTCGTCCGGAGTGCCGTTCGCGACGATCTGGCCGCCGTCGAGCACGGCGATGCGGTCGGCGAGCTCATCGGCCTCGTCGAGGTGTTGGGTCGTGAGCAGCACCGTCGTGCCGTCCGTCACGAGGTCGCGCACGATATCCCACATTGTGTGGCGGCTGCGCGGGTCCAGGCCGGAGGTCGGTTCGTCGAGGAAGAGCACGCTCGGCGCCGCGACGAGGGTCATGGCGAGGTCGAGGCGGCGGCGCATCCCTCCGGAGTATGTGGCGAGCGGCTTCCGGGCGGATTCGACGAGGTCGAACCGTTCGAGGAGTTCCGCCACCCGCTGGGCCCCGCGCTTCGGTCCGAGGTGCCGCAGCCTCGCCATCAGGCGGAGGTTCTCCTCGCCGGTGAGCAGGCCGTCGACGGCCGAGAACTGGCCGGTGAGGCCGATTGAGGCGCGGACGCCGTCGTGGTCGCGCACCACGTCGCATCCGTTGACGACGGCAGTCCCGCCGTCGGGTCGCACGAGCGTGGACAGGATGTGCACGGTCGTGGTCTTGCCCGCGCCGTTCGGGCCGAGCAGCGCCGTGACGGTGCCCGCCTCGACGCTGAGGTCGACCCGGTCGAGCACGGTCTTTCCGCCATAGGCCTTGCGGAGCCCCTGGACGTCGATCGCCGGTCTGGTCATGTCTGTCGTTCCCTTCTACTGGTTGGTTGCTCTGCTGTTTCGGTTGTTCAGTGACTGCGCTTCACCCGGTCAGTGGGCGCGTTCGACGGCGATGTCGCCGAAACGGGTGCGTGCACGGACCGAGACGGTGTGCTCCGCTGAGTCGGGAGCCCGGTCGCCGGCCAGGTCATTGCGCACTCGCCCTTCCTTCGTGGCGAGGTCGAGCCAGGCGGGGATGCCCGGCCGGACGCCGACGGTCACCTGGCCGAAGCCGCTCTCGAGCTGGACGGAACCGCTCGACACCTCGTGCAGGTGGATGCTGCCGTATGCGGTCTTCGCCGAGACCGAGGCGAGGGCCGTGGTGATGTCGAGGTCGCCGTAGGAGAGCTTGGCTTCGAGGTCGCCGCCGGCTTCACCGATCAGGATGCTGCCGTGCGACGCCTTGAGGACGGCGTCACCGGTGACGGTGCCGATCCGGATCTGACCGTGGTCCGCCGTGATGTCGATTCCGCCGTCTGCACTGGTCACTGCCGCATTGCCGTGGGAGGCGCGGAGCCACAGGTCGCCCGTCGCATCGAGGTTCACGGCGCCGGTCGACGCCTTGATACGGGTCGCGCCGAGCCGGCCGACGGTGCGCACCCCGCCGACGCTGATCTCGACGGTCAGCCGTGACCCGGTGGGCAGCTCGACCTTCACGTCGACGGACTCGGTCGGGCCGATCAGGTTGAATCGCGGCTTCGGCCCGGTCAGGGTCAGCCGGTTGCCGTCGAACTCGACCCGGGTCTCCTCCGCTCCCCTGCGGTCGACGGCCTTCGCAGGGTTGGTGGGCGACACCGTCACGATCGTGTCGGTGCGGTCGCCGGCGAGCACCTCGACGATGCCGACGGGCAGGTTGATGGCGAGGTCGATGGGACCGGGGGTACTGTAAGCGGGCATGCTGGCGCGTCCCTTTCTGTGGGCTGGAGTGTGACCGGTGTGCGTGTCTGGTGCGTGTGCCTGTGCGTGTGTCTCGCGCGTGTCTGGCGTGGCGGGGTAGTACTGGTGGATGCCGGGGGCCGGGTCGGTCAGCGCGCCCAGCCCGCGAAGTTGTCCCCGGTGCGGAGCGTGCGTTGCGCGGAGCGGCGCTGCCGGGGCTGGAGGGCGGCCGCGATCGCGCGGACCAGCCAGGTGTTGACGGAGAGCCCGTCGGCCGCCGCCGCCTCGTCCACCCGGGTCTTGAGGGCGTCTGGGAGGCGGAGGGTCGTGCGGGACGTGCTCGTGTCGTCGAGGTCGACGGCGGCGGGCTGCCGGTCCTCGGCGTCGGACTCGGGGTTCGGCTGGGTGACCACGAACTCGATCTCGCGGCCACGGAGTCGCAGGTCGACCGAACCGGGTGCGAGGTCGCGGGTGATCTCGCCGACCGCGGCCGAAAGCACGTCGAGCAGCACGAGCCTCGTCGCGGCGTCGAGTCCGGCGGCGAGCCGTTCGGCGACGGCACGGGTGTCCTCCGCGCCGTTCGCCGCGGTCTCCGCCAACTGGCGCTGCAGGTCGGTGACGTACTGTCCGAGTTCCATATCACCAGAGTGACACCACTGTGGTGTCATGTCAAGCGATTTTGGTGTCACCCTGCGGATGGGACCGTGACGGGAGGGCAGGGGCAGGGGCAGGGGCAGGTCAGCAGGTCAGTCCTCGCCGCGGCGGGCGATGACCCCGATCAGGCGTTCGAGGGCGAAAACGGGATCCCGTTCGGCGCCCTTGACCGCGGCATCCGCTTCGGCGAGGGCGACGATGCAGCGTCCGAGGCCCTCGTCCGTCCAGCCGCGGAGGTCGCGCTGGGCGCGTTCGACCTGCCAGGGCGCCAGGCCGAGCTGGCCGGCGAGCTGGCCGGACCCGCCACGGGCGCCGTAGACCTTGGCCATCGTGCGGATCTTCATGGCGAATGCGGCGACTACGGGTACCGGGTCTGCGCCCGACGTGAGCGCGTGCCGCAGGATGACGAGGGCGTCGCCGTACTTGCCCGCGATCGCGGCGTCGGCGACCTTGAAGGCATTCGCCTCGACGCGACCGCCGTAGTAGCGGTCGACCGTGGCCTCCGTGACCTCGGCGGTCGAGTCCGCGATGAGCTGCTGGCAGGCTGCGGAGAGTTCGGCGAGATCCCCGGAGAAGGCTGCGACGAGGGCGCGCAGGGCGCTGCCGCTGACCCGTTTGCCCGCCGTGCGGAACTCGGCGGCCGCGAAGTCGTGCCGGTCGGTGTCCTTCTTGAGTTCGGCGCAGACGATCTCGATGCCGCCGCCGAGGCCGGACCGGATGGTGTCGAGGAGCTTCTTGCCGCGCACGCCGCCGGCGTGGCGGAGCACGACGTAGGTGTCCTCCGCGGGGTTCTCGAGATAGTCGAGGGCTTCGGCGAGGAAGGTGTCGCTGCACTTCTCCACGTTGGCGACCCGGATCAGACGCGGTTCGCCGAACAGCGACGGGCTCGCCATCGTGAGGAGCTCACCGGGCGCGTAGCTGTCGGCGAGAACGTCGCTGATCTCGAGGCTCGGGTCCTCGAGCTTGAGGAAGTCACGCAGCTGTCGGATGGCCCGTTCGGCGAGGAAGGTCTCCGTCCCCGAGACCAGCACGATCGGGGCGGGCCGGACCTCGTGCCAGGCGAGTTGCGGGATCGCGACGGCCTTGCCGGCGCGCGCGGTCTTGGCGGGTGCTGCGCTGCGGACGGCCACGCGAATCCTCTCCCCCGGGCCTGCTCAGGGGCGGGCTCAGGGTTTCCAGCCTAACCGGCACCGGGGACAGTCACCCTCGATACGTCATCGGCGTCAGCCGCCCTTCTCGGTCCAGACCGTGAGGGCGCCTCCCCCGGCGGCGGCCGGCGCGACGACCGAGAGCCCTTGCCGGTCGGTGCGCACGGCGAGGGTGCCGACCGAGCGGAGCAGGTCGAGCAGGGACGCGGTCGGGTGACCGTATCGATTGCCGGCGCCGACGGAGATGAGCCCCACCGTTGCGTGCAGCTCGGCATAGAACGGCGGGCTCTGGTCCCGACTGCCGTGGTGGGCGACCTTGACGACGTCGACCCTGCCCGGTGCGGACACCCGGTCGAGTGCGTCCTGGGCGTCCTCGCCGAGGTCGCCCAGAAACACCGAACGGATGCCTCGACCGTCGAATTCGATCGTGACGCTTCCCGGGTTGCCGGTCTGCATCTCCGATCCGCCACGCACGGGCCAGAGCACGTCCCAGCGGAGACCGCCGAGCGTGCCCGCGTCGCCCTTCGCGGCCTGGCGCACCTCGGCACCGCCCTCCGCCAGCCGGGCGTGCAGCCGTTCGTCCTGCGCGTTCTCCGGGATTCCGACGAGCGCGGTGCCGACCCGGCCGATCACGGCCGCGATTCCGCCGATGTGATCCATGTCGTAGTGGGTCAGCACCAGCAGGTCGATGCGGTCGATCCCGAGCGAGCGCAGGCAGCGCTGCAACGGCTTCGGGTCCGGCCCGACGTCGACGAGGGCGAAACGGTCCCGGTCGGCGCCGTGGTCCCTGACGACGACGGCATCGCCCTGGCCGATATCGCACGCGGCGATCTGCCAGTCGGCGGGGAAGGTCAGAGCGCGGCCGACGGCCTGTCCGATCAGGGTGCCCGCATACCCACCGACGAACAGCACGAGCACCACGAGCGCGACGGCCGACCAGCCGTCGAGAACCGATCGGGTCCGGCCCCGGCCACGTGCACGAGGCCGGCGGCGTATCCAGATGATGCGCTGGAGCATGTGCTGGAGGATGCGCTGGGGACTGCGCCGGAGTACGCTCCCGTCGCCCCGCCGCGATCGAGGCGTGCCGTCGCCGCCACGACCGCTGCCGGGGCCGGGGCCCTGCTCCCCGGGTCCGGACCGGTTCCCGGTTCCTGTGCCCGGACGCAGGAGCAGCACGAGCACGGCGGCGGTGAGGAGCGCGGTGACGGCCACCCCGAACGGCCCGCCGGGCCAGGGCAGGCTGCTGCCCGGCAGCGCGGCCGTGGTCCGCGCGACGGCCGCGATCCAGGCGGAGGGAACCCACGCCGACCAGAGCACGACGCCCGCCAGGCCGGGAAGCCAGCCGAGGAGCAGGCAGGCCGCGAGGCCGAGGACCGTCCCGAGCGGCGCCGCCGGTTCGGCGAGCAGGTTGGCCGGAACTCCGTAGAGCGGAAAGGTGGGGCTCAGCAGCACGAGCACGGGCTGGCAGGCGAGCTGGGCGGCGAGCGGAATCGCGATCAGGGCCGCGAGCCCGGTCGGAAGCCACCGGGCCAGGGACCGGGTCAGTGGGCCGGCGAGCACGAGAAGCCCGCCGGTGGCGAGAACGGAGAGCGCGAACCCGTAGCTGCGGGAGAGCCAGGGGTCCGTCGCGAGCAGCACGATGACGGACAGCGCGAGGAGGGGCACGCCCCGACCCGGCCTTCCGACGCCCACTCCGATGAGAAGCACCGCCGCCATCACCGCGGCGCGCAGCACGCTCGGCTCCGGAGTCACGAGCACGACGAACCCCAGCAGCACCGCGAGCGACAGGGTGATGCGCGCACCACGCCCGAGTCGGAGCCTGCCGAGCCGGAACCGGCCGCCCAGCAGCATGATGATCGCGATCAGAACCGCGCAATTCGCGCCGCTGACCGCGGTCAGGTGGCTGAGCGCGCTGGACTTCATCGCCGCGTCGAGGTCATCGCCCACGGCGCTCGTGTCCCCGATCGCGAGCCCGGGCAACAGAGCTCCCCCGTCACCGGGCAGGGTTGCGGCCGCGGCGGCGAAGCGGGAGCGCAACGCATCCGCCCAGTCGAGCCACCACGGCGCCCCGCAGACGGGCGCCGGTCGGCCGGGGGCGAAGACCAGGAGCGCCGCAGCATCCCCAGGTTCCGTGGCCACGAGTGTCGCGGCCACCCGCACGGTCGCGCCGATCCTCAGGGAATCCCCCGGAGACCCGGAGGCGAACACGAGGACGGGCACCGACAGCCCTTCTCGCGTACCGTGGGTTGCCGCAGCTGCCGCTGTCGCGGTCCTGCCGGTCACCGCGCGTACGGCCACGAGGGTTCCGCTGAACCGGATGCGCCCACTCCCGGCGTCTGCACCGGCACCGGTATCGGCACCGGTACCGCCGAATCCCGATAGCGCGGGTGCGCCCACCGGAACCGAACGGACCACGATCCGTGCCGTGACCGACGAATGGGTGGCCGCGACGGCCGCGATCTCGGCCGGGAGTCGAGTGGTCGCCGCGACCGCGACGAGCGACGCCAGGAGAGCCGCGGCCGTGACGCAGACCAGGACGGTTCCGGCCAGCGTCGCCCGGGTCACGCGCCGCGAGGGTGCGCGTCGCCAGGGTGCGAGTCGCCAGGGCGTGCGTTGCCAGGGCGTGCGTTTCCACGCGGGCACGTCGGACCCCCGGCGAGACGACCGGTGAGAAGCCGGGCGGAATGCCGGCCGTGTGCGCTTCCTGCGCGCCGCGGAGGCCGCGCTCGCGGCGACGACGAGGGCAACCACCATCACGACCGCCCAGAGGACCGCGGCGGCCGGACCGGCGAACGCCGGGGCACCCGTGAGCCACCAGGCCGTCGCCCACGCCAGTGCCGCAGGCACGACCAGCCGCGCGTCCGTTCCCGCCGGACCTGTCCGGCCTGCCGGCCGTACCGGGCCTGAAGGAACTCCCGGTCCAACCGGGCCTGAAGGAACTCCCGGTCCAACCGGGCCTGCCGGAGACCTCATAGCGTCACGCCCTCATACCGTCACGAGGTCTTTCAGGGCGTCGAAGGTCTTTTCCCCGATTCCGGTCACGTTCCGCAGGTCGTCGATGGTGGCGAACGGGCCGTTCGCGGACCGGTAGTCGACGATGCGCTGCGCCATGGCCGGGCCGATCCGCGGCAGCGCATCCAGCTCGGCCGCCGTCGCCCGGTTGAGGTTGACCTTCACCGCGGGAAGCCCGGGAGCAGCGCCTGAACCCGCCCCGCTTCCGCCGGGGCCGCCTCCTCCCCCCGCACCGCCCGGCACCGTCTCGCCGAGGGCAGGCAGGTACACCTGCTCGCCGTCCGCGAGCGGCCTGGCGAGATTTGCCCCTGCCGGATCGGCCGTCGCGGTGAATCCCCCTGCCGCAGACACCGCGTCGACCACGCGGGCGCCGACCGGAAGTTCGAACAGCCCCGGCCGGGCAACGGCGCCGAGGACGTGCACGAGGATCACGGCGGCAGGCGTGGTGCCCGGCGAGGATTGCGCCGTTCCGGAGCCGGATGCTCCGGTGCCCGAGCCGGATCTCCCGGAGCCGGATCCCGTGCCCGATGTCGCCGATGGAGAGGCCTTCTGCGGTCCGTCGGCCTCGGCTCCGCTCCGACCAGGGACAAGGACCTGCTGCCCTGACTGAGGTCCGAGGGCCGTGACGATCACCGCGATCAGGAGAGCGGCCAGCACGAGCACGACCGCCGCGCCCAGTCCGATCCTCAGCCGCGTCCGGCTCGGCCGACGGGCGGCAGGCACGAGGGTGTCGAGCGGCGGCAACCGGCCAGGGAACGGGTCACGTAACGGATCAGGGAACGAGTCACGGAACGGGTCGGCCTCGCCGGCGGCACCCGACTCGAGGCCTCCCGCCCGGCCGGGACGGTGTTCCGTCCCCGTCCCTGCCCCTGGTTCCCATTCCGGCCAGGCCGAGGGTCCTGCAGTCTCCATCCGGGCAGGCTAAACGCGGCGCTCCGCAGTGTGCCGGTCCTCGGTCGGACCGGTGGACAATCGGACCGGCCCTCAGCCTGTCGAGGGCCGGCAAGGCGGCCGGCAAGGCGGCCGGCAAGGCGGCCGGCAGTCCCCAAATGCTCTCAGGACCCCAGCTGGCCTGGCGTTGTTGGACGGGCCCTGCGATCGCCGGGCTCGGCTGCTGCCGTCTTCCGCCAGTCGTGTTCGTGGGCGAGGTCGCGCTGATCTTCTGGCTGTTCATCAGAGGTCGCCACCTCGCTCCCGTTCAGCCAGCCGTGCCGGCACTGTCCGGACGCGGCGGAGCGACCCGGATCAGCTTCCGGTTCACGAATTCGTCCATTCCGTACCGGCCGAGTTCACGTCCAATTCCTGACCGCTTCACCCCACCGAAGGGCAACTCCGCAGCGGTGCCCGACGCTTCGTTCACCGTCACCATGCCGGCCTGCAGACGGCGGGCGATCCGCTCGGCCTGCACCGGGTCCGCCGACTGGATCGCAGCGCCGAGTCCGTAGGTCGAGGCGTTTGCCATCGCGATCGCCTCGTCCTCAGAATCGACTCTGTGCACCACTGCCACAGGTCCGAAAAGTTCTTCCGAGTACGCACGCATGTCCGGTGTCACCCCGACGAGGACGGTGGGCGGGTACCACGCCCCGGGCCCGTCGAGCCTGGCTCCACCGAGCACGGCGGTAGCGCCCTTGCTGATGGCGTCGTCAACCTGGTCGGCGAGTCCGTTCACCGCCGCCACCGATGAGAGAGGCCCCATGAAGGTTCTCGGATCCGACGGGTCGCCCACGCTGATCGCGGACACGGCGGTGGTGAAGTACTTCAGGAACTCTTCGTAGACGCCCTGTTCGACGATGAAGCGCTTGGCTGCATTGCACGCCTGGCCGGCGTTCCCGAAACGACCGAGGACGGCCTGCCGGGCGGCGTATTCGGGATCGGCGGAATCCAGCACCAGATAGGGGTCCGATCCCCCCAACTCGAGAACGACTTTCTTGAGATGACGACCGGCGATCTCCGCCACGGCGGCACCGGCGCCCTCGGACCCGGTCAGTGAGACACCCTGAATGCGATCGTCCGCGATGATCACGGCAACCTGCTCAGTGGTCGCGAAGATGTTCACGTAGGCGCCCTCCGGGGCGCCGGCATCCCGGAAAATCTGTTCCATGGCGAGGGCCGACTCAGGACATTGGGGAGCGTGCTTGAGGAGGATGCTGTTGCCGTTCATCAGGTTCGGCGCGGCAAAACGTGCCACCTGATAGTAGGGGTAGTTCCACGGCATGATCCCGAGGAGTGCGCCCAGGCCTTCCTTCCGAACAACGGCGGTCCCGCCGGCGACGACGTCCAGCTCCTCGTCGGCCAGGAATCCGGGTCCGTTGTCCGCGTAGTAGTTGTAAATCGACACGGCGATGTCGACTTCGAGGCCTGCCTGCGAGATCGGCTTGCCCATCTCCCGGGTGATGATGGCCGCCAACTGATCCCGTCGTGCCGTGTAGAGCTCGGCGACGCGCCTCAGCAGTCTGACCCGGTCGTCGATAGGGGCGCACCTCCAGGTGAGAGACGCTGCAGCCACGGAGGACAATGCCGCTTCCACCGCCTCTCCCGTTGCGGTCGGATAATCCTTGACGAGTTCCCCGGTGGCAGGGTTCGTTACGGCGTACAGGCTCATGGTCTTCTCCTGGCGTGCTTCTCGGTGTGATCGGTGGATGTCCCGGCCCGTCTGTGCGGTGATCCTTCGGCTCAGGGGCGAAAAGGTTCAGGGCGCACGAGTTCCCCGGTCACCAGCCGTCCGGCGAGTTCGGTGAGGAGATCGACCCCGGCCAGCATGTCCTCGTCCGAGGTGAACTCGCGCTCGTTGTGGGAGATTCCGTCAGCGCTGGGAACAAAGAGCATGATGGTGGGGACGATGTCCTTCATGTTGGTCGAGTCGTGCCCGGCGCGGGTTCGCACGGTGCCGTACTGAAGCCCCAGTCTTTCTGCGCTGGCTGCGGCGAGTTTCAGTCCCGCGGCGTCATAGGCCTTGGCCGCCCAGATGTGCTCGGCACCGCGTTCGATCTTCACCCTGGCGGACTCTTCGATTTCGTTGACCCGACGATGCAGTTCGGCATCGGCGGCAGCCAATACGGACGGGTCGGTGCTACGCACGTCCACGAGCAGGGTGACCCGGTTTGCAACGACGACCGGGGAATTCGGGAAGACGGTGAATTCGCCGCAGGAGGTGATGACCATGTGGTCGTCGGTCGTGAACTGGTTGGCGATGTCGCGGGCTGCGACCACCAGGCAGGATGCGCCCAGCAGGGCGTCGGAGCGGTCTGCGATCACGGTCGCTCCCGTGTGCGCCTGTTCGCCATGCACTACGAACTCGTACTTGTTGGCGCCCCAGGTCGACTCCACCAAACCGATGCTCAGCCCGTCGTCCTCCAGAGAACGCCCTTGCTCGATGTGGATCTCCAGGTAGGCGGCGACGTCGAGGCTGAAATCACCGATGGTCCCGATCGATTCCAAGGCCTCCCTCACCGTCACCCCGCGTGGGTCGGTGGTGGTCAGGACCTGTTCCGCCGAAAGCTTCCCGGTGAAGACGGAGCTGCCCATCATCGAAGGTTTGAACCGGCAGCCTTCTTCGTTGAACCAGTTGACGACGACGATGTTGAACAGGGCGGCGCCGTCCCGACCGGCAAGCCCCTCCTTCACCCGCATCGCCGCGTGGGCGCCGGCCAGCACGCCGTAGGCGCCGTCGAAACGGCCACCGAAAGGCTGGGAATCCAAGTGCGAACCGATGGCGATGTACGGCGCCCCCGGGGCCAGCTCTACGAGGGTGAACTGGTTGCCGACCTGGTCATAACGAACCGTGAAGTCATGGCCCTCAACCAGCCCACGAAACCAGTTGCGGGTCTGGCCGTCGGCCGCCGTCGCGGCTTGTCGATCGACGCCGCCGCCAGTGGTGGAACCGAAACTGCTCATTGAGCGAAAATCGGTGAGGAAAGAGTGCCGCTGATGCGTTGGCGTGCTCATGGAATTGCTCCGATCGTGGTTACTTGGTGAGAGCGCGGGAATCGAAGCTGAAGCGACCGTCGACGCCGGTGGCGATGATGTCGAGGGTGCCGATATCGGTCGCTGTCAGGGGCGAGCCGGAAAGAACTACGAAGTCGGCAAGTTTCCCTCGGGCGAGGGTGCCTCGGCTGTCGATGGTGCCGGTCGCGGTTGCTGCCCCTTCGGTGTAGCAGCGGAGGGCATCTTCGGGGGTCAGGCCCTCCTCGGGGCCACCCAGCACCAGACCGTTCTCCGTCTTGCGGTCTACGGATGACTGCAGGGCTCGCCGCACGTTGTTGTCTGCCACCGGCAGATCCGAGCTGCCTGCAACGATCACGCCGGCGTCCACGAGCGACTGCCCTCGATAGAGCCAGCTCTCCCGGTCGGACCCGACGAGCTGCGCGAACTGGTCGCCGAGGGGGCCGATGAAGCCTGCCTGGGGAGTGACCGCGATGCCGGCTCGGGCGACCAGGGCGACCTGGTCCGGACGGGAGATGCCGAAGTGTTCGATCCGGTTCGGCAGGGCGTTCCGGCCGAAGGTGTCCTGGCACTCGATGATGATCTCCGCAGCAAGGTCGATGGCGGCGTCGCCGATGGCATGGAGTGCGATCGGCCAGCCGGCTCGGTAGGCGTCGGTGACCCGCTCGCGGTAGGACTGCGGACTGTCGAGCAGGTATCCGCTGTTGTGCGGGTGCCCGCAGTAGTCCTCGGTGACCGCAGCCGTCGCGCCCAGAAGCGATCCGTCCATGAACACCTTGACCGGTCCCAGGGAGAGCCAGTCATTGCCGAACCCTGCGCTGATGCCCAGATCGATGCCGTTGCCGTGTCCGGTCCCGTGCATATCCGCGGGATGCGAGGTGAGGGGGCGTAACGCGTCCAGCGTCGGCATCAACTGAGCTCGCGCATGGAGGCGTCCGTCCCGGTGGGCTTGCTGGTATGCCTGCACCTCGATGGGGCTGTGGCCGATCCAGCCGGCGCCGATACCGGCCTCGGTGAAGCTGGTGATGCCCTGCTCGGCATACCTGGTCGTGGCGTCGTCCAGCGCCTGCACGATCTGAGGGACTGAATACGGCAAGAGCAGGTTCTGAATCAGTGATTGGGCGGATTCTTCGATCACGCCGGTCGGGTATCCGTCGCTACCGCGCAGCACAGCCCCGCCCAGGGGATTGGTGAAGCCGGGTTCGAAGACACCGGCCAGGCGTAAGGTTGCCGAGTTCGTGATCGAGAGGTGCCCCGAGACGTGCCGCAGGTACATCGGCCTCTCGCCAGTGATCTCGTCAAGCCGTCGAATATCCGGGAACCGGCCATCGTGGTGCTTGTGGTTGAACCCGGTTCCCTTGACCCACTCGTCCGGCTCGTCGGCGAGCCGCGCGGTTTCCCTGGCCAGCAACGCATAGAGCGCGTCCAGGCCACGGGCAGGATCGAGGTCGACGGCCGAGAGGCCGAGCCCCCACCAGGTGGTGTGACAGTGCGCGTCGATGAATCCGGGCACGATGGTGGCACCGCCGAAGCCTGCGAAGTCGTCGATGCTCTCCGCGGTACAGCCCTCCAGTTCCTCGTCGAACCCGGCGATGCGTCCATCGAGGATGCCCATGCTGTGCGCGGTGGGACGCTGCCGGTCCAGTGTCAGGATTGTGGCTCCACGGATGATGCTGTCGAGTTTCACGCGGTGGCCGCCATTCCCGTGTCCGCTGTCGAGGGCGGCATGGTTTCTGGATCGGTGCGCAGGTGCAGGAGTGCCGGTAGCCCACTGGCCAGGGCGCGTTCCAAGGCTGGTTCGAAGTCCTCGGTGCGATCGACGTATTCGCCGTGACCGCCGAAGGACCGCATCCAGGCGGAAAAATCGGGATTCGCCATGGATGTTCCTGAAGGACGGCCCGGATAGCGGGCGCGTTGATGCTGCACGATTGTGCCGTAGATGCCGTTGTCCACCACAATCACCAGCGGTGTGCTGCCCTGGGCGAATGCAACGGAGAGCTCTTGGGCATTCATGAAGAAGTCACCGTCACCGCAGATTGCGACCGCCTGCCGGTCAGGGAAGATCAGGGACGCGGCGACGGCGGAGGGTACAGAGAGCCCCATTGCGCCGTTGCGCGAACCGACCAGAGAATGGGGCTGTGTGTGCGAGAGGTAGCGGTGACCCCAGATGGTGGCGTTTCCCGCCCCGTAGCAGAGGACGCGTTGGCCGGGTAGCAGCCGCTCGAGGTCCTCGAACGCGATTCCGAGGTCGACACCCGAGCCCCCGTCCGGTCGGGGTGCTCCGAATCGGAGTTGGTCGCGGTGCAGCGCCGTCATCCAGTCGGCCGTGCGCATGCCGCGCGCGGATTCCGGGATCGGGAGTGAAGCCACGAAGGCGGCCGGTGTGCTGAGGACATGCTGGTCGATCCGGCCCGAATGCATGGTGGCGGAAGCATCGGCAAGGACGAGCAGGCTCGGCTGGGCGAAGCCGCGGGTATAGCCGTCACTGAGCACGTCCGAGCGTCCGCAACCGATGAAGAGGAGGAGGTCCGCCTCGTCCAGTCGCGCAGCGAGCGTATCCGCCCGTCCGTAGCCCAACCAGCCCGAGTATGCGGCACCGTGATGCGGTACGGCATCGTGGGCCCGCCAGTCCGTCGCGACGGGGATTCGTGCCACCGCGGCCCACTCCATCAGGATCGCGCCGGTCGCCTCGCCCCAGCCATCGCCCCCGACGATGATCAGCGGCCGTTCGGCGGCTGCGAGCCGGTCGGTGAGACGAGCGAGTTCTCCCGGGGATGGCGTGGCGGTGGCGCTCGGTCGAACCTGGGCGGGATCCACGTCGATGAGCTGCACCAGCACGTCTTCGGGAAGTCCGATCACGACGGGTCCAGGGCGTCCGGCCGCGGCCAGGTGCATGGCCTCGGCCACCAGCTCACCGGCCCGGTACGGGTCGTCGAGCACGATGACTCGTTTCGCGGTGGTGCCGAACCAGCCGGCCAGGTTGAATTCTTGAAAGGAATCGCGCTCGCGATCGCGTACGGGAACGAGCCCGACGAACAGAACGAGCGCGGTCGCATCCTGCCAGGCGGTGTGCACCGCGATCATCGCGTTTGCCGCACCCGGCCCGCGGGTCACCATCACCACCCCTGGCGTCCCGGTCAGTCGTCCTTCGGCGAGGGCCATGAAGCCCGCGCCCCCCTCGTGGCGGCAGACCACCGTCTCGATCGGAGAATCGTGGAGCCCGTCCAGAACGTCGAGATAGCTCTCTCCCGGCACCAGATAGACGCGGCGTACACCGTGGACTTCGAGTTGGCGAACGATGAGGTGGCCGGCTGACTGCTTCATGTTGCGAGCTTTCTGTTCGGGGGGCGGTCGAGCCGGTCAGTGCTTGAATCCGGGGAGGTCCACACTCATCCGTGGGGCGATCGCGCCGGCGACCGCTGTGAACAGCGACAGGAAGACAAGCATGGCCGCGGCCGGCCACCAGTGGTTCCCCGCACCGGCGACAAGACCTGTGGCCAACAGCGGGATGAAACCGCTGATCATCCCGGCGGTGTTCTGGGCGAACCCGACTCCGGTGTAGCGCGTTCGAGCCGGGAACAGCCCGGTCAGGACGGTGCCGGATGCCGCGTACGGGAAGGACAGGGCCGCGACGGCAATGGTCATGCCGGTGATGACGAGGACCGGGTTTTCGCTGACGATCAGCAGGAATGCCGGGAATGCGATGATCGCAGAGAAGATACCGCCGAAAATGATGACGCGGCTGGCGCCGAAGCGCTCTCCCAGGCGGCCGCCGAGGATGAGTACCGGGATTTCCATGAGGGCCGCGATCATCCCGCCGAGCAGCATCAGCTGGACGCTGTAGCCGAGCACGTTCACGCCGTACCAGACCACGAATGCGGTTACGAGGTAGAAGCCTCCCACTCCCAACAGGCCCGCGGCCATGCCGACGATGATCTGCTTCCAGTGGTGGACGAGAGTGGTGCGAATTGGAGCCTTCTCGGTCTCGCCCTTCTCCTTCAACTCGGCGAAGACGGGCGATTCATCGAGACGGCTGCGGATGTACAGCGCGATCAGGAGCATCGGAATGGCCGCCAGGAAAGGGATGCGCCAGCCGAAGGATGTGAAGTTCTCCTGGGAGAAGAACAGTGTCATAAGGAAGAAGCCGCCGGAGGAAAGGATCGTGCCGATGGGCGAACCGATCTGTGGGAGTGCGGCATACCGGGCGCGGCGTTTCAGAGGCGCGTTTTCCACCACGATGGTCATTGCGCCGGACCACTCGCCACCAACGAAGAGGCCTTGAAGCACACGGAGCAGCACCAGCAGGATCGGTGCGGCAATGCCGATCGCCGCGTAGGTCGGCAACAGGCCGATCAGGCCGGTGATGAGGCCGATGCCCACGATGGTCACCATCAGGGTTCGGCGGCGGCCGATCCGGTCGCCCATTGCGCCGAAAATCATGCCGCCGACCGGGCGGGCGACGAGCCCCACCCCGAACGTTGCGAACGCGGCCATGGCCGCCGCGGTCGCGTTCTGGCTCTGGAAGTACTGCACGTTGAAGACCAGAGCGGCGGCCGCGCTGAAGAGAAAGAAGTCGTACCATTCCATTGCAGTGCCGATGAGGGCCCCCATGGCGACTTTCGTGGCTTCCTTGTCGGTGATCTGGCGCGTTGCACCAGCCTCCACGTTGGTAACTTCAGTAGCTAGGGTCATCAGTCTCTCCGTCGTGGGGGTTGATGGTCCTTCGCGGTTCAGAGGAAACCCGCGGCGACCTGTGGGGAATTCATAGAAGTCTGCCAGCGCGGGATCGCCCCTCGATGAACGAAATGTCACGAGATACCCGTCGCGACTTGTGCAAAAGCACATAAAATGACGGAATGAGTGACCTTTGCGAGTCAAAGAACGGTGAATCCGTTGAAAGTACCGACGTGCAGCGATGGAGCGCCCTCCTCGCCCAGTTGTCCGTGGAGCGGCTGACCGACCGCTTCCTGGACCGGGTGCTCCGCGTGCCCGGATATGACAGCATCCCCGTGCCCGGCAGCGAAATTCGCCGAACCGGCGCCGCCTCCTTCGCCGCGCTCATCCGCGGTTTGCAGCAGGGGTCCGAGAGTGTCGAGGGGAGGGCCGAACGGTTGGCCATCGCCACCGACGTCGGCGTGTCGCGCGCGCGCGCTGGGGTTCCCATCGAATCACTGATGACCGCAATCCGGTTGGACTTTTCAATTCTCTGGGGCGAGTTGACGTCCATCGCGGAGGAAGCGGATGCCGCGCTGCTCGTGCGCCATACGGACCGGGTGTGGCACATCGTTGATTCCTATGCCAGCCAGACCCAGTCCACATACATGGCCGAGCGGCAACGCATGCAATACGAGGCTTCCTCGCTGCGGCAGGGTTATGTTGCCACACTGTTCGGAGAAGTGGGTCCGTCAGCGGAGATGCTCGGCCATATCGCTGGGGAACTGCAGCTGGCCGAGAATGCGCCGCTGAGTGTGGCCGTTGCGATCGGGGAAGACGTGGCGGCGTTACGGATCGTCATCGCCTCGACCGCTCATCGGGGGGCCGAGATCTTCACCCATCATTTGGGCGGCGGGCTCGTCGCGTTCTGGCCTAATGACGACCGTCCGGGTTCGGCGATCCAGGAGGCCGCCCTGCAGATCGGCCGTCTCCGCTGTGGGCTCGTGGGCTTCGTGCCCGGGCTCGCGAGGCTGGCTGAGTCCGCGCGCATCGCCCGGGATCTCGCCAGTCTCTTGACTGCGGACGACGGGGAGGCCCTCACGGTAACCCGGGCCTGGGCGCGGATGGCCCGTTTGCGGCTCGGGGAATCCGGGCTGCCCATCACAGCTGATCTGGATGCTGCGCTCGCGCACTGCGGCGCAGTGGAACGCGCCCGGCTGATCGAGGCCGTACAGGCCTACCTGTCCACCGGGAGCATCGCCAGCTCCGCCGAGGTACTCTTCTGCCATCGCAACACTCTCATGAACCGGTTGCGTCGTTTCACGGAAGTTACCGGGATCGATGTCACAGTGCCGCAACAGGCCGCACGGCTGGTGGTTGCCTGGGCATAGAGTCCGGGGTCGGGTCTGACGCCGGCCGATCCTAGGCGCCTCGCAAGGCGCCGGTCCAGGGCTGGGCCGGTGGACAACCGGACCGGCCCCCAACGTGTCGAGGGCCGGCGAAGCGCCCCGCGGTCCCCGAAGTTCCTCAGGACCCCCGGCCGCCAGGCCGCCAGAATCTGACGCCGTCAGAACCCGACGACACCACCGCCTCAGACGGGCTTGGTGACGATGCTCACGAGCTTCGGCGCCCGGACGATCACGTGGACAATCTCCCGGTCCCCGATCGAGCGGATCACCGAAGCGGATGCCCGTGCGAGGCCCTCGAGGTCGTCAGCGGCGATCTTCGGCGAGACCTCCAGACGGTCACGTACCTTGTTGTCGACCTGCACGATGGCCGTGACGGATTCCTCGACGAGGAGCCGAGGGTCGGCCTTGCGCCACTGGGCGAGCGCGACGCACGGCTCATAGCCGAGGCGCTGCCACATGTCCTCCGCCGTGTACGGCGCGAACAGGTTGAGCGCCATGGCGGTCGCCTCCGCGGCCTCGCGCACCGCGGCATCCGCCGGGCCCGCTCCCGTGTCGATGACCTTGCGGGTCGCGTTGACGAGCTCCATCAACCGGGCGACGACGACGTTGAACTTGAACGACTCGACGAGGCCGGGCGCGTCGGCGAGGAAGCGGTGGGTGACCCGGCGGAGGGCCGGGTCCCCGGTCTTCCAGAGCACGTCCGGTGCGCTAGTGACGTCCTTGGCCATACGCCAGGCACGGGCGAGGAACTTGGCCGAACCGACCGGGGACACGTCGGCCCAGTCGATGTCGTCCTCGGGCGGGCCGGCGAACGCCATGGTGAGGCGCACGGCGTCGACGCCGAACTGGTCGATCTCCTCGGTGAAGTAGACGAGGTTGCCCTTGCTCTTGGACATCTTGGTGCCGTCGAGGATGACCATGCCCTGGTTGAGCAGGGCGGTGAACGGCTCGGTGAAGGTCACGTAGCCGAGGTCGAAGAGCACCTTGGTGATGAACCGCGCGTAGAGCAGGTGCAGGATGGCGTGCTCGACGCCGCCGACGTACTGGTCGACGGGAGCCCACTTCTCGGCTTCCTTCGGGTCGAACGCCTGGGTGTCGTCGTTCGGGTTCAGGAACCGGAGGAAGTACCACGAGCTGTCGACGAAGGTGTCCATCGTGTCGGCGTCGCGGCGAGCCGGGGTGCCGTCGATCGGGTTGGGCACGTTGACCCAGTCCGTGGCGCCGCCGAGCGGCGAGGTGCCCTTCGGCTTGAGGTCGAGACCCTCCGTTGAGGGGAGCAGCACCGGCAGCTGGTCTTCGGGAACCGGGATTTCCGCGCCGTCCTGGCCGTGGATGATCGGGATCGGGGTGCCCCAGTAGCGCTGGCGGGAGATCAGCCAGTCGCGCAGCCGGTAGTTCTTGGCGGAACGCCCGGTGCCGTCGGCGGTGAGCTGCTCGACGATGCGCTTGATCGCGTTGTTCTTGCTGAGGCCGGTGAGGGCGCCGGAGTTGATCAGGCGGCCTTCCCCGGCCAGCGCGACCCCGGTTTCCGTCGGGTCGAGCGGCGCAGGGTCGACCGGCAGTTCTTCCGTGCCGTCGATCATCCCTGGGGTGATCACGGGCAGGGTGCCGGTCAGGGGCGCCGTCGTGTCGACGACGACCCGGACGGGCAGGTCGAACTTCAGGGCGAAGTCGAGGTCGCGCTGGTCGTGCGCGGGGACGGCCATCACGGCGCCGTGGCCGTAGTCCGCGAAAACGTAGTCCGCTGCCCAGATCGGCAGGCGTTCGCCGTTGACCGGGTTGATCGCGTAACGCTCGAGGAAGACACCGGTCTTGGGCCGGTCGGTGGCCTGGCGCTCGATGTCGGTGCTCTTCTGCATCTGCACGAGGTAGTCCTGGAAGCGCTCGCGCACCTCGGGAGTGGAGTCGGCGACGAGTTCGGCCGCGAGGTCGGAGTCGGGGGCGACGACCATGAAGGTCGCGCCGAAGAGCGTGTCCGGGCGGGTCGTGAAGACGCTGACGACGGCCTCGCGGCCCTCGATGGCGAAGTCGACGTCGGCGCCGATGGAGCGGCCGATCCAGTTGCGCTGCATGTTGAGCACCTTGGCCGGCCAGGTGCCCTCGAGCTGGTTGAGGTCGTCGAGCAGGCGATCCGCGTAGTCGGTGATCTTGAAGTACCACTGGGTGAGCTTCTTCTTGATCACGATCGCGCCGCTGCGGTCGCTCGTGCCGTCCGGCAGCACCTGCTCGTTCGCGAGCACGGTCTGGTCGATCGGGTCCCAGTTGACCCAGCTGTCCTTGCGGTAGGCGAGGCCCTTCTTGTACAGCTGCAGGAACAGCCACTGGTTCCACTTGTAATACTCGGGGTCGCTCGTGTGCAGTTCGCGGGACCAGTCGAAGGAGGCCGCGTAGAGCTTCATGCTCTTCTTCTGCTGGGCGATGTTGTCGTAGGTCCAGCCGCGCGGGTCGATGCCGCGCTTGATGGCGGCGTTCTCCGCGGGGAGTCCGAAGGAGTCCCAGCCGATCGGGTGCAGCACGTTGAAGCCCTGCTGGCGCCAGTACCGGGCGACGATGTCGCCGAGCGCGTAGACCTCGGCGTGGCCCATGTGCAGGTCGCCGGAGGGATACGGGAACATGTCGAGCACGTACTTGCGCGGACGGGTGTCGTCGGGGTCGCTCGTGCGGAACGGTTCGAGCTCGTCCCAGATGGGTTGCCACTTCGCCTGGATCGCGGCGAAGTCATAGAAGTCCTCGTCGATCTCTACGCCGTATGGGGTGCGGTCGTGCTCGTGTGCCACGGGACTCTCATTCTGGTGATTCGGGCGTGAACGCTTCACGGTCCAAGCTTCTAGGTTACTCAACCCTTAGCCGAAACGAGGTCAGGGACGGAATCGAGCGCGGTCAGGAGTGCTGCGGCCTTGATCCGGGTCTCCTCGATCTCCTCCGCAGCGACCGAGAGGGCGGTGATTCCGCCGCCGGTCCCGATCGAGGCGCCTGCCCGGTCGAGCACGATGCTGCGGATCACCATGGCGAGGTCGACGGCGCCGTCGCGGCCGAAATAGCCGAATGCACCGGAGTAGATGCCACGGGGGCCGTCCTCGAGGCCGCTGAGCAGGCTGACGGCGCTGAGCTTGGGCACCCCGGTCATCGAACCGGCCGGGAAACACGATTCGACGGCATCCGTGCCGGTCAGCCCCGCGGCGAGGCGCGCCTCGACGGTGCTCACGAGCTGGTGCACGTGCGCGTAGCTCTCGATGTCGAAGAGGCGCGTGACGCCGACGGTGCCGAGTTCGGCGACCCGGCCGATGTCGTTGCGCATCAGGTCGACGATCATCAGATTCTCGGCGCGTTCCTTGTCGCTCGAGCCGAGTTCGGCGCGGAGGTCGGCGTCGGTCGCGGGATCCCCGGACCGCGGCCTGGTGCCCTTGATCGGTTTGCTTGAAACGCCGCCGTCCGGGCCGACGGTGAGGAACTGCTCGGGCGAGGCGCTCAGCAGGGCGGTGTGCCCGAAGCGCAGCAGGCCGCCGTGGTGGCTCGGGCTGCCGGCGCGCAGCCGGTGGTACGCCGCGACGGGGTTCGGTCGCGCGTCGACGGTGATCTCGTTGGTGAGGCAGAGCTGGTACGCGTCTCCCGCGGCGATGGAGGCCTGGCAGCGCCCGATCAGTGCGGAGTAGTGGGTTGCGTCGTGCCGCCACCGGGCGCGGGGCGGCGATGCAGGGTGCTCGAGGGCGGCATCCGCTGCGGCGGTCGGTACAGTCGCTGCGACAGTCGCTGCGGTCGCTGCGGTCGCTGCGGTCGCTGCGGTCGCTGCGGCGTCTCCCGGCAGCGCATGCCGCATCGCACGAGCACTGTCCCGGCGCGCCCGCACAGCGCTGGCCCAGTCCTCCGCGAGGTGGGGCGACTCCCCCGGCTGCCTGCGGGCGAGCAGGGTGACGGTGCGGTTCGTGTGGTCGAAGACGAGCATCCGGTCGACCTCGAGCAGCGCGGCGTCGGGGTAGCGCGACGGAGGGAGTGGCACGCCGAGGGTCTGCGCGCCGAGCTCGTACCCGAGCCAGCCGACCCAGCCGAGATGGAAGCCGCCGGGTTGCCGGGCGCCCGGCTCCGAATCGGCCACCGTGTCTGGATCGTGGGGCCTGTCAGGGTCGCTCAGAGCGTCCGGCTCGTCCGGCTCGTGCGGCTCGTGCGGCTCGTCAGGCTCGTCCGGCTCGTCCGGCTCGTACGGCTCGTCCGACGCGTGCGGCCCGGACGCGTTGATGGGCGCGGCGAGGTCGTCCCGGAGGAAGTCGAAGATCGTGCCGCGGCTCGTGACGGGTGCGGAGAGCGGGTCTCCGGGCACCGTCACCGTCACCGTTCCATCTGGAACGGAGGCGTTCACGAACCGGGAGCGCTCGGTCGGCCCGGCGAGGTAGCTGAAGCCGGTGTGGGCGCCAGGGCCGGCATCGAGCCAGATGGCGTGTCCGCTCTCGCGGTAGAGGGCATCGAAGGCGTCTGCCGGGTCCCACCAGCCGTCCAGTTCCCAACGTTGGTGGTCGCCCCGGCCGGGACTGCGGCGAGGGCGGGAGGATGCGGACACGCCCCTAGCCTAGGAGCCTGCTGAATCTTCGCGGCACTACGGGCGTCCCAGACCGCTGTCAGAAGTATTCCGATCGGGTTTTCCACAGGTGACCTGTGGAGCGTGCGGATGCCGGTGGAATGTCGGTGGTGGTCCGTAGAGTGCCCCCATGATAGCTGAAGAACCCTCAGAATCTCACCTGGACAGCCCCGTGGACAGCAATGTCGACAGCACTGCGGAGCCCCCACCCGGGACCCCTCCTGACGTCCCTCCCGACACTTACCTCAACGCCCGCCACCTCGACCTGGTGGAGCCATCCCTGGCCGATGTGTATGACGCGATCAAGGAGGCGGACCGGGAAATGAACCGGGCCGCCGCGAAGCGGGCGGCGGCGATCTATGCCGCGCAGCGGGTACTGGCCGACGTCGGCCGGGCCCGCGCGGAGGCCGCGGTGCAGGCCGGCGGGCGGCGCATGCCGTGGTCGCCGGAAGAGGCCACGAAGGAAGAGTTCACCTGCGAGGTCGGCGCCCTGCTCCGACTCCCGCGGCGCACGACAGAGACCCTGATCGAAGCCAGCCGCACCCTCGCCGAAGAACTCCCCGCAACCCGGGAAGCACTGTCCTCCGGGGCGATCAGCTACCGGCACGCACAAGTGATCATGGACCAGGCCTGGGGCATCACCGTCGATGGCGACCCGGTTGCGGCCGCCCGGGCCCGCGCCGTGTTCGAAGACGTCCTCGTGCCCGACGCGGAGTTCCTCACCGTGGCGAAGCTCGCCGACCGGGCCCGCAGGGTCCGGGAACGCACGCACCCGGAAACCATCACCGCCCGACACCAGAAAAGCGTCGAAGACCGCCACCTGGTCTTCCAGGCCCTCAACGACAACATGGCCTCCCTCTACGTGACCGGCGACGCCGAAAAGATCCAGGCCGCCTACCACCGCACCCTCGACACCGCCCTCACCCTGCAAGGCCCGGACGAGGAACGCACGCTGACCCAGCTCGCCGCGGACGTACTCACGGATATGTTGATCGGCGGGGTCACCCCGGACGGGACCGGCACAGGGGTCGCCGCTCAAGTCAATGTCACCGTCCCCGTCCTGACCCTCCTCGGGAAAAGCGAGGAACCCGGGTACCTCGCCGGGTACGGGCCGATCGACCCCGACACCGCGCGGCGCCTGGCGGCCGGTGCGCCGAGTTTCACCCGGCTGCTCACCCACCCCGAGACCGGGGTCGTGCTCTCGATGGGCCGCGACACCTACAAGGTCCCCGCGGCGCTCAAGAAGTGGCTCGAGGTGCGGGATGAAACTTGCACCTTCCCCGGCTGCCGCCGCTCCGCCAAACGCTCCGACGTGGACCACAGCGTCGAATGGCAACACGGCGGCGAAACCGACGCGATGAACCTCGCCCACCTGTGCCCCTACCACCACGCGGTGAAGAGCTACACCCGGTGGACACCAAGACACCTCGGCGACGGCCGCATCGAATGGACCTCCCCGGCCGGATACCGCTACATCGTCGAACCCTCCGCCGACATGCGACCACCCAAACATCCCAAACCCGCACCGAAACCACCGGCCCCGGCCGTTGACGTCTGGAACCTCAACCCCGAACCCGACGACCCCGAGGAACCGACACCCTTCTGAACGACGTCTTGGGGGCGTTGTCCGGGACGATCAGGCTGAGCCGGAGGGGGCCGCACCGACAGAGTCAGGCGGGCAGGTTTAGGTGCAGGGTGCACAGCAGGGCGCACCGAGTCAGGCCGGCCGGTTCAAGCGGGCAGAGTCTGGCGGGCAGAGCCAGGTGCGCCGGGTCAGGCGGGCAGGGTCACCCGGGCGGTGATGAGCTCGTCGGGCACCGGGGTGTGCGAGATGAGCAGCACGGCCCTGCCGTCCTCCGCCGCCGTCCCGAGGATGTCCCTGACGAGACGGTCGCCCTGCGCTTCATCGACGTTCGCGGTGGGTTCGTCGACGATGAGCACGGGGAAGTCCGCAAGGAGCGCCCTGGCGAGGGCGATCCGCTGGGCCTGACCGCCGGAGACGAGGGCACCGCGTTCGCCGACCCTCGCATCGAGTCCGCCGCGCTGCGCGGTCCAGTCGCCGAGGCCGACCCGGTCGAGAACGGCCAGCAGGTCGTCGTCGCTCGCGGCTTCCCGGGCGAAGAGCAGATTCTGGCGGATACTGTCGTCGAAGAGCCAGGGCTGCTGTTCGCACAGCCCGACGAAGCGGCGCACGGCGGAGGGCTCGAGCGTGTTCGCCTCGACGCCGTCGAGCGTGTACGAACCGGTGTAGTCGAGGAAGCGGACGAGTACCTGCGCGAGCGTGGTCTTGCCTGCCCCACTCGGGCCGGCGAGGTGAACACGCTCGCCGGGGCCGAGGCGCAGGATCACGCCGGAAACGCCGGGCTCCGTCGCGCCGGGCCAGGAAGCGCCGACCCCGCTCAGTCGCAGCACCGGCTGCGCGGAGACGGCCACGGCAACGCCGTTCCCGTCCACGCCGACGACTGCCCCGGTGTCGGCTGCCGGCCGGCTGTCGGCGTCGCTCTCGACCGGGATCTCCCGTGGGACCGTGGTTGGCACCGCATCCGCGACACGTTCCGCGCTCGAGCGCACCTGGCGCCAGGCGCCGAGCGCCGCGGGCACGACGGCGAAGATCTCGAAGACGGCCATCGGAACGAGGACGATCACGGCGAAATCCGGACCCGGCAGGCCACCTCCCGAGAGTCCCCCGAACCCGGCGAGCAACGCGGCGACGGTCGCAGCGCCGGCGAACAGGGAGAGCACGGCACCCTGGATGCCGACTCCCACTGACCGGCGCAGAGTCGCCCGGCGCAACCGGTCGTCGGCGGCAGCCAGACCTTCGAGACGGGAGTTGAGAACGCCGAAGGCGGTGAGCACGTCGATGTTCTCGACCAGTTCGAGCACCCGGTCGGCAAGATCCCCGCGGAGCGGAGCGAGCTCGCGCTCGGAGCCGGCGGCGACGATCCCCGACGCGGCCGTGCCGAGCACTCCGGCGAGGACGAGGCAGACCGCGAGACCGAGAGCCGCGAGCGGCGAGAGCAGCCACACACACACGACGCTGAGAATGGCGAGCACCCCGGCCGTCGCCAGCGGTTGCACGACCCGCAACGGGAAGTCCTGCAGGTCGTCGACGTCTCGGACGAGGCGGGTGAGCAGGTCACCACGCCGGGTGTTCGCGAGCCCAGCGGGAGCGAGCGGCAGGATGCGTTCGAAGACACCGACGCGGAGCGCGGCGAGCTGGCGGAACGCGGCATCGTGGCTCGAGAGCCGGTCGAGGTAGCGGAACGCGGAGCGGCCGAGCGCGAAGGCGCGCACGCCAACGATCGCCACAGACAGGTAGAGGATCGGCGGCTGCTCGGCGGCGCGGGTGATCAGCCAGGCGCTCGTCGCGAGCAGGGCAACGGCGGACAGGGCGCTCGCGACGCCGGCGGCCAGCCCGGGTACGAAGCGGCGCGCGGACGGCTGGGCGAGCCGCAGGATCGCGCGGACCCGGGTGGGGGGCAGGAACTCAGACATGGGCGTCCTCCCCCAGTGACACGACGGATGCCGGGGCCCCGGCCACCGGGACCACGGACAGCACGAGGTCGGCGGCAGCGACCACGGCCGGGCGGTGGCTCACCACGATCACGATCGTTCCTCCCGCCGAGAGCTCGCGGAGGCCCGCGATCAGCCGGCCCTCTGCGTCCTCGTCGAGGGCGGAGCTCGGTTCGTCGAGGACGAGCACCGGGCATCCGTCGGACAGTGTGCGGTAGATGGCCCTCGCCGCGGCAACGCGCTGCGCCTGGCCGCCGGAGAGCCCATCGCCGTTCACCCCGAGGACGATCCCGGGCTGCAGGTCGCCGCCGCCGGCGAGGTCGAGTGCGCGGACCACGAGGGCCTCGTCGATGCCGGAGGCGCCGAGCGCCACGTTGTCGGCGATCGTGCCGGAGAGCAATCCTGGCCGTTGGCCGGCCCACGCGAGCCACGGTCGCGGCCCGCCGGACTCGAGAGTCGTGTCGCCGAGAGTGATCGAGCCGGTGTAGGGCACGAAGCCCTGGAGAGCCGCGACGAGCGTGGACTTGCCCGCGCCGCTCGGCCCGGCGATGACCGCGAACCGGCCGGGGTCGATCGTCGCGTTGAATGCGGGGAGTGTCACGTCCGTGCCGCGACGCACGGTGACCTGGGCGAAGCGGAGCGAGCCGCCCGGCCCCGCGACGGGTGCTTGCGACGCCGTCGCGCCGGGTGCCTGCGCGGCCGTCGGGGCCGGTGCCTGCCCGGCCGTCGCGGCGGCATCCGCCGTGTCGGTCGCCGTTCCGCCTGCCGGCCCGCCCTCGATGATCAGGAAGACCTCCTCCGCCGCGGCGAGCCCGTCGGCGGCGGCGTGGAACTGAACGCCGATCTGACGCACCGGGAGGAACGCCTCGGGTGCGAGCAGCAGCACGAAGAGGCCAACGCCGAGACCGAGCGACCCGTCGACGAGCCGCAGGCCGATCGACACCGCCACGAGCGCGACCGAGAGGCTCGCGCCGAGCTCGAGCACGAAGCCGCTCAGGAACGACACCCGCAGCACCTTCATGGTGCGCACACGGTAGTCCTCGGTGATCGCGCGCACCCGATCGGTCTGACGCCGTTCCCTGCCGAAGATCTTGAGGGTGCCGAGGCCGCCGACGAGGTCGAGGAAGCCGACGCCGAGCCGCTGCAGCGACTCCCACTGCTGCTTCTGCACGGCCTGGGTGGCCTGTCCGATCAGGATCATGAACAGCGGAATGAGCGGGAGCACGATGATCACCGTGATGCCGCTCGGAAGGTCCTGCCACAGCATCACGAGCACGAGGATCGGCGTGGCGATCCCGGCGAGGAGGAGCTGCGGGAGGTACCTGGCGAAGTAGTTATCCAGGGCGTCAAGCCCCTGGGTGACGAGAGTGGACACGCGAGCGCCCTGCTGGCCGGCGAGCCAGTCCGGGCCGTTCTCCGCGACGCGGCGCAGCACGCGGGTGCGCAACTGGCTCTTGACGGATGCCGCGCCACGGCTCGCCGCGACCTCGAGCAGCCAGACCAGCGCGGCACGCAGGACCACGACGGCGGCGAGGCCGCCCACATACGGCGCGAGATCCGCCTGGCCATGGCCGGCCACCGCGAGCGTGATGACCTGGCTGAGCAGCCAGGAGAATGCGATCACGACGAGGGTCTGCGCGAAGCCGAGCACCGCCCCGATGGCCAGGAACCACCGCGCGGCAGAAGCGTAACGGAGGAGCCGGGGGTCGAGGGGACGCATGTGCTCGTTCTGTTCAGGGGCGGTGCCGGACCGCGGGCGCGCCGGCCGGTGAGACCGGCCGTGCCGCGGGGCGTGCAAATGGATCGGGGCCCGCCGTTTCCGACGGGCCCCGGACGCTCCTAGAGCGCTGCGGCTTCGATGTTACTGCGACTGACCCGCTTGCGCAGGACCCAGTACGTCCATCCCTGGTAGAGGAAGATCACCGGAGCGGCGATCACCGCGGTCCAGGTCATCACCTGGAGCGTGTACGGCGTCGAGGAGGCGTTGTCGATCGTGAGGCTGTTCGCCGCGTCATTGCTCGCCGGCATCACATCCGGGAACAGCGACGCGAACAGGGTGAGCACGGCGAGGCCGATCGTCGCGGCCATCAGCGTGAACGCCCAGCCCTCGGATCCGCGCAGGTTGAGCAGGAACGACCCGATCAGGGCGACGGCCGCCGCCGCGGCGAAGACCGCGGTGAAGAGACTGCCGAAGGCGAGCACGGTCCAGAGCAGGAACGACGCGGCGACGACGATCGTCACGAGTCCCGCCTGGGTGGCGAGCTTGCGGGCACGCACGCGGATGTCCCCGTCGGTCTTCAGGGAGACGAACACGACCCCGTGGGTGAAGAACAGGAGCAACGTCGTCACCCCGCCAAGCAGCGCGTACGGGTTGAGCAGGTCGAAGAAGGTTCCCGTGTAGTTGTGTCCGGCGTCGAGCTGGACACCCTGGACGACGTTCGCGAACGCGACGCCCCAGAGCAGGGCCGGGATGGCGCTTCCGACGACGATCATGCCGTCGAACCACTTCTTCCACTCGGATTCCGGACGCTGGTGCCGGTATTCGAACGAGACGCCGCGCACGATGAGGGCGAGGAGGATGACCAGCAGGGCGAGGTAGAAGCCGCTGAACATCGTCGCGTACCATTCCGGGAACGCGGCGAAGAGCGAGGCGCCTGCGACGATCACCCAGGTCTCGTTGAGGTCCCAGACCGGGCCGATCGAGTTGATCAGCACCCGGCGGTCGGTGTCGTCCTTGCCGAGGAACGGCAGGGACATGCCGACTCCGAAGTCGAAGCCGTCGAGGATGAAGTAGCCGATGAACATCACGGCGATGATCCAGAACCAGAGAATGTTGAGTTCCATCAGTTGCTCCTAGTAGACCGTGACGCGCTGGGGGGTGACGCCGGTCTCCGGGTCCGGCACCGGGGCATCCTCTGGGCCCTTGCGCACGGCTCGGGTGATCAACCGGAATTCGACGACCGCGAGCACGCCGTAGACGAGGGTGAAGGCGATCAGGGAGATCAGGATGGTCAGGCCAGTGACGTTCGGCGAGACGCCGTCCTGGGTTTTCAGGAGCCCGAACACGAGCCAGGGCTGCCTGCCCATCTCGGTGAAGATCCAGCCGACGCTCATCGCGGCGAGGGAGAACGGGAAGGACCAGATGGCGACCTTCCAGATCCAGGTCGCCTTCGGGCTGCGGCCCTTGCGGGTGAGCCAGAGGCCGACGACGGCGACCAGGATGTGCGCGATGCCGAGGCCGATCATCCAGCGGAAGGCCCAGTAGGTGACCCAGATCATCGGGGTGTAGTCCCCCGGCCCGTAGAGCGTCGTGTACTGGTCCTGCAGGTTGTTGATGCCCTCGACGGTGCCGTCGAGGGTGTGCGTGGAGAGGAATGAGAGCAGGTACGGGATGCGGACCGAGAACAGTTCGCTCACGCCGTCCGGGGTGCCGAGCGTGAAGAGCGAGAAGGACGCGTTGGCGCCCGACGCCGTGTGGTACATCGCCTCGGCGGCCGCCATCTTCATCGGCTGGGCCTTGACCATCGCGAGGCTCAGGGAGTCGCCGAAGAGGGTCGTCAGGGCGCCGGAGATGACCATCATCCACAGGCCGAACTTGAGCGCGGGGCGCATCGTGTCGACGTGCTGCTTGCGGTAGAGGTGGAAGGCGGCGACCGAGATGATCAGGCCGGCGGAGACCATGAAGCACGCGAAGATCGTGTGCGGGAACGAGGCGAGCGAGATCGGGTTGGTCAGCAGGGTGCCGATGTCGGTCAGCTCGGCGCGGCCGCGTTCCTCGTTGATCCGGAAGGCGATCGGGTTCTGCATGAAGGCGTTCGCGGCGAGGATGAAGTACGCGGAGGCGATGGACCCGACCACGGTCAGCCAGATCGTCGCGAGGTGCAGCCCCTTGGGCAGCTTGTCCCAGCCGAAGATCCACAGGCCGATGAAGGTCGCCTCGAGGAAGAACGCGGTGATGCCCTCGAAGGCGAGCGGTGCGCCGAAGACGTCACCGACGAACCGGGAGTACGTCGACCAGTTCATGCCGAACTGGAACTCCTGCACGATGCCCGTCACGACGCCCATGGCGAAGTTGATCAGGAACAGCTTGCCGAAGAAGTGCGTGAGCTGGAGCCACTTGGCCTTGTCGGTGCGCACCCAGGCCGTCTGGAAGATCGCCACGGTCAGCGCGAGGCCGATCGTGAGCGGGACGAACAGGAAGTGATACACCGTTGTGAGTCCGAACTGCCATCTCGATAGCAGTAACGGGTCCAGCCACTCGTTCATGCGCCCTCCCGGCGATCGTCATTTCTACGGTACGTAGAAAACATACACTTCTACGGGCCGTAGAAGAAGACGAGGCGGCATACTAAACTCCCTCACTATGGGAAGTCTCGGTGCACTGGAGAGATTGTTGATGGATGTCCTCTGGGACTCCGGGGAATCGTTGCCCGCCAACGAATTGCGTGACCGCCTGCTCACACCGACGACCAGCGCCGCCAAGTCCAAGCCGCTCGCCACCACAACCGTGCTCACGGTTCTGTCCCGACTCGAGACCAAGGGCTTCGTCGCCCGCGACCGGGGCAACCGCCCGCATCGTTACCACGCCGTGACGACGAGGGCGGAACACACCGCCGGCCTGATGCACGAGGTCCTGGGCTCCGCGCCCGACCGTCAGGACGCACTCGCGCGCTTCATCGGAAGCGTCAGTCCCCAGGAAGCGGAGACCCTGCGCCGACTCCTCGAACCGATCACCGTTCACCCGAAGTGACGGGGCCCGGAACGGCACCGCGTTCGCCGTGCTGACCACCGCGCTCTGCCTCGGGCTTCTCGCGATCGTGCTGGCCTGGCCGGTTCCGGTGCTGCTCGCGCGCGCCGCCTGGCCGGCCGGCTCCCCCGGCGTCGCCCTCGTGCTCTGGCAGTCGATCGCACTCGCGGGCGGTCTCGCGATGATCGGGGCGCTCTTCGTCTACGGGCTGATCCCGTTCGGAGCCAACCCGGTCTCCGGCATCCGCTCGCTCGCAGACCACCTCGTGACGGGCTCGATCCCCGCCGGCACCTCCCTCGACCACGTGCTCGCCCTCTGCGGCGCCCTCCTGCTCGGCGGCCACCTCGTGCTCAACCTCGTCGTCACGATCGTGCACGCCGAACGGCAGCAACGCAGGCACCTGAACCTCGTGCGGCTCTTGAGCGAACCGCTCGAGGGGCGGCCGAGCACGCGGGTCATCGACCACGCCGCTCCCGTCGCATACTGCCTGCCGAGCGTGACGCACTCGGCGACGGTGCTCTCCCGCGGCCTGCTGAGCCTGCTCGATGCGGGTCAGGTGCTCGCCGTCGTCGCCCACGAGGAGGCCCACCTCGCCCAGCGGCACCACCTCGTGCTCGTAGCGTTCAAGTCCTGGCACAACGCCCTGCCCTGGTTCCCGATCGCGAACCGCGCGGAGAACGCCGTCGCCCTGCTCGTCGAGATGCTCGCGGACGACCAGGCCAGGCGGGCCGTCGGCGACCACACCCTGGCGGCAGCGATCGCGCTCGTCGGTTCGGCAGGGCTCGACCGGGCCCAGGGACCCCACTCCCCCACCGAGACGGCGGATGCCGCGGCCTTCGTCTCCCGGGACCGTCCGGTCGATCTCGTCACGCCCCGGGTGCGCCGCCTGCTGACCCCGCCGCCCCGGCTCTCCGCGGCGGCTTCCGTCGCCGTGATCGGCTCTGCCGCGGCGCTGCTCGTACTGCCGGCCCTGCTCCTCGCCCAGGCCTGAGGGACCCCGAAACGCACATGACCGCCCGGCTGCGAGGGCAGCCGGGCGGTCATGGGTCACTCCTGTGGTGGGAGGGTCAGGTTAGAACAGCTTCGCCTGGGCGAGCCACGCGGAGGCGATCTTGTCCGCCGACTCCTTGTCGTTGACACTCTGGGCGTTGAGGCTCACGAGGTCCGCGGCCGTCATCGCCGCACTGATCTTGTTCAGGACGCCCGCGGCCTTCTCGTCGACCTTGCTCGAGACGATGGGCACGACGTTGTCCGGGAAGAACAGTCCGTCGGGGTCTGCGAGGGCGACGAGATTGTTCGACTTGATGTTCGGGTCGGCCGTGTAGACGTTGGCGAGCTGGATCTTGTTGTCGACGAGCGCCTTGACGGTGAGCGGTCCACCGTTGTCCTCCACGGGAACGAAGCCGGCAATCGTGATGCCGTACTTGTCCTTGAGCGCCGTCGGCCCATAGGGACGCGTCTCCAGTTCGGAGTTGCCGCCGACCGTGATGGGCTCGGTGACGTTCTTCAGGGAGGCGAGATCGGTGAGCTTGTATTTGTCGACGAACGCCTGGGTCGCGGTCCACGAGTTCTGGTCGCTCGCGTCGGACCTGTCGAGGGCGGTCAGGCCGCTGGGAAGGGCCTTGGCGAGCTGGTCGTGGACCGCATCGCTCGTTCCGCCGGCGGCGGTCTTGTCGAGCGCCTGCAGCAGGCTGCCGGTGTACTCGGGGAAGACGTCGATCGACCCGGACTTCAGCTCGGGCAGGTAGACCTCGCGCTGTCCGATCCGGAACTGGCGGCCGACGGTGAAGCCGTTGGACTCAAGAGCCTGGGCGTAGATCTCGGCGATGATCTCGTTCGAGTAGTAGTCCTGGGAGCCGACGACGAGTGTCGTCGGAGCGCTCGACGCGCTACTTCCGGTGCCCAGTGGGTTACTGGACGCACACCCTGCAAGGGCTACGACGGCCCCAACCGCGACCGCGGCGACCGCCGCGAGCCGGCCTTTTTTCGCTGTGAACATTGTCAGATTCCTTTCGTGATGGCGGGTTCCATCCCCGGGCGACGTCGGGGCGACGCCTTCCGGTCGACTGGGGGGCGTCCGACTGCGACGCCGCGGGGCACGACGAGCTTCTGGAGACCGGCGAAGAGGCCCTCGAGGACGAGGGCGAGCAGGATCACCAGGATCGACCCGCCGAGCATCTGGGCGTAATCGTTGGTCTTGAGCCCGGCGAAGAGGAACCGGCCGAGCCCGAAGTCGGCGATGTACGCGGCGAGTGTGGCCGTTGCGACCACCTGCAGGGTCGCCGACCGAATCCCGCCGATGAGCAGGGGCAGTCCGAGGGGTATCTCCACGTGGCGCACGATCTGCCACTCGGTCATGCCGACGGCCCGCGCCGCGTCGATCGTCGCACGGTTGACCGCCTCGAACCCCGTGTAGGCTCCGGCGAGGATGGGCGGGATCGCGAGCACGGTCAGGGCGACGTACGGGGCGCCGAGGCCGATGCCGATCCACAGCGCCACGAGAGTGAGCAGGCCCAGTGTGGGAATGGCGCGCAGCCCGCCGGAGGTCGCAACGGCGATCCCCCGGCCGCGCCCGGTGTGCCCGATCAGGAATCCGATCGGGATGGCGATGACCGAGGCCAACAGGAGGGTCACCGCCGTGAAGAGGAGCTGCTCGCCGATCCGGGTCGGGATCCCGGTCGGCCCGGGGTAGTGCGCCGGGTCGAGCAGCCACGCGACGGCATCCGTGAAGTAGTTCATGCGGCACCCCGGACGGCCGTCATCCGGCCGAGTGTCGCGATGCTTTCCGGGCGGATGCGCCGGGTCCGGCGGGTCCACGGCATCAGCGCCCGGCCGAGCAGCACGACCGCCCCGTCGAGGACGAGGGCGAGCAGGACGGTCGCCACGATGCCCGTGATGATCTCGACCTGGATGCCGCGCTGGAAACCATCGGTGAACAGGCTGCCGAGGCTCTTCGCTCCGATCACAGCACCGACGGTCGCGAGGCTCACGGTGCTGACGGTGACCACGCGCACCCCCGCGAGGAGCACGGGCCCGGCGAGAGGGAGCTCGACGAGCCAGAACCGGCTCCACGCCGAAAAGCCGACGGCGGTCGCGGACTGGCGCACGTCGGGGTCGACGGAAGCGAGTCCGTCTGCGACGACCCGCACCATGAGCGCGAGCCCGTAGAGGGTGAGGGCGGCGATCAGATTCGCCGGCGAGCGGAGGCTCGTTCCGATGACCACGGGCAAGATGAACAGGAGCGGCAGGGAGGGGATGGCGTAGAACAGCCCCGCGATCGAGAGGATCGCACCGCGGGTCGGCCGGTACCGGTTGGCCAGCCAGCCGAGCGGGAGGGCGATCACGAAGCTCAGCACGATCGGCGGCAGGCTCAGCACGATGTGGTCGAGGGTGCGGAGCCAGACCAGGTCGAGGTTCGACCAGAGCCACGTCACAGCGGCAGGCCTTCCGCCGTCACGTCGAGCGACGCGTCGGACCGTGCCCTGCCGGACAGGTCGGACGGTTCGGACGGGTCGGACGGGCCGGACGGGCCGGTGCCGGAGCGCTGGCCGACGAGGACGCCGGCGGGCCGGCCGTCCGCGTCGACGAGCACGTCCGAGCCGTCCTGGCTCTCGACGTGCAGGGCGCGCTTGCCCCGGTCGGCGCCGATGAAGCTCGCAACGAAGTCGTCGGCCGGGTGAGCGAGGATCTCAGACGGTGTGCCGAGCTGGGCGATCCGGCCGCCCTCCCGCAGGATGGCGATCTGGTCGCCGAGCAGGAAGGCCTCGTCGATGTCGTGGGTCACGAAGACGACGGTCTTGCCGAGTTCGTGCTGCAGCCGGATCAGCTCCTGCTGCAATTCCGCGCGCACGATCGGGTCGACCGCGCCGAATGGCTCGTCCATCAGGAGGATGTTGGGATCGACGGCGAGGCCGCGTGCCACGCCGACACGCTGCTGCTGGCCGCCGGAGAGCTGGCTCGGGTAGCGATCGGCGATGGCGCGGTCGAGGCCGACGGTATCGAGCAGGTCGAGGGCATCCGCCCTGGCCTTCTTGCGGCGCACGCCGCGCAGGAGAGGCACGGTCGCGACGTTGTCGACCACCGTGCGGTGCGGGAGCAGCCCGGAGTTCTGCATCACGTAGCCGATGCTGCGCCGCAGCTTCACGGGTTCGAGCGACGCGACGGAGACGCCGTCGATCTCGATCGTTCCCCCGGTCGGATCGACCATGCGGTTGATCATCCGCAGCAGGGTGGTCTTGCCGGAGCCGGAGGAACCGACGAGCACGGTGGTGCGATGCGAGGGAATCGTGAGGCTGAAATCGTCGACCGCCAGAGTGCCGTCCGGGAATTCTTTCGTCACCGATCGGAACTCAATCATGGAAATGGCCCATTCCTCGCCTGAAATCGAATCGACACGTGCCAGCGATCTCCTACCCAATCAGGAAAGGCGCCGGATGCCAAGCTCTACTCAGCAGATTCCAAGACTGGGGTGGCCGTGCCGTGCTGCTCGAGTTCCTCGCCGTAGTAGCCCGCGAGGTACACCGAGAGGACCCGTCTCGCCTCTGCGATGTACCGTTCGTCCCCCATCACGTCGGACTGGAAGCCTCTCGACAGGACCGCTGCGGCCATCTCGACCATGACCTCGAGCCGGAACAAGAGCTCAGGCCCGTAGGAGAGGCCGAACCGCTCGGAGAGAACGACCGCGAGCTGGCCGGCCAGGAAGCCGACCTCGATGCCGTCCGCCGGGCTGACCGCGCTGATCGGGAGCCGCTCCCGGTCGGCGAAGTGCATGATGCGGAAGCCGGGTTCCGTCCGGTACATGTCGACGAATGCCGTGATGGCGCAGTCGATGGTCTCCCACGGCGTCTTCGGGTCTGCCAGCTTGATGTCCCTGGCCACGCGCAGTCGATACCGCTGGATGACCCGCTCCCGCAGGGCATGCAGCACTGCCACCCGGTCGGGGTAATAGCGGTATACCGTTCCGATCGATGCCCCCGCGCGTTCCGCGACCATCGCGGTCGTGATCCGGTCGAAACCGACCTCGTCGACGACGATCGCGGTGGCATCGAGCAGCCCGGACAGGCGTGCCGTACTGCGTTGCTGGATGGGTTCGATCCGGACCTGGGCGCCGGCCTCAACGATGTCCCCCTCGAAAAGGTCACTGAGTGACAATTGTCCTCCTTGAAGTAGGTCCCAATCCTACGGGTGTTGTCCCGTCAGCGGTGCCAGATCGACGCCGGGTGTCGCCCGGTCCACCCGAAAGGGGCTGCACATGACAAACTAGGAGGTGTGCCGAAGCCTTCCAGAACGACGAATGCGGGCCGACCTGCGAAAATGATGCATCGCGCAGCCCGGATCGAAGACTGGATGCACGAACGTCGCGAGCGCAGCGCCCGCAGGCGCGGTTATCTGCCCACGGTCATCCCCTACGCCGGGTACGGCAGCACCGAATGGGTCCGCATCCTCTGCCGGGTGCTGCTGGCGAAGCCGGCCAAGCCCAAGAAGGCCGTGACCCGGAGACGCTGGCGCGCAGAGCGGCGTGAGGCAGGCATCCGCGGCTGGCGCAGTTTCACCGCTGTACCCGTGCACGACGTCACCGTCACGATCGAGATCAACGGTTTCACCCATCGAGTGAGTGCGGACCGCGGCGGCGTGGTGGACACGGTC
The DNA here is from genome assembly GCF_022760445.1 of Cryobacterium zhongshanensis. NCBI lineage: Bacteria > Bacillati > Actinomycetota > Actinomycetes > Micrococcales > Microbacteriaceae > Cryobacterium > Cryobacterium zhongshanensis. The sequence goes on from NZ_JALGAR010000003.1 coordinate 156,996, forward strand.
ATCCGCCTCCCGCTCACCCCGGGCTGGCAGGTCGCCAGGCTCAGCACCGACGCCTCGGCCCCCGTCGATGCGCCGCTCTTCATCGTCGGCCCGCAGGTCGATCGCGGCATCATCTCCGACGTCGACGACACCGTGATGGTCACGACCCTCCCCCGGCCGCTGCTCGCCGCCTGGAACACGTTCGTGCTCGACGAACACGCGCGGGTGCCCACCCCCGGCATGGCCGTGCTCCTCGACCGGCTCACCGTGACCGCTCCGGGGTCCCCGGTGATCTACCTGTCGACGGGCGCCTGGAATGTCGCTCCGACGTTGACCCGGTTCCTCTCCCGCAACCTCTACCCCGCCGGCGCCCTGCTGCTCACGGACTGGGGCCCCACCCACGATCGCTGGTTCCGCAGCGGCATCGACCACAAGCGCGCCAACCTGCGCCGCCTGGCCCAAGAGTTCCCCGGGATCCGTTGGATCCTGGTCGGTGACGACGGCCAGCACGACGAGGACATCTACAGCGAGTTCCAGCGGGAGTTCCCCGGCAGCGTCGCGGCCGTCGCCATTCGGGAGCTCTCACCGAGCGAGGCCGTGCTCGCCGGCCGTCGGGCGAAGGATGCCGCGCTCGAGTCGACGGATCCGCGCTGGGTCTACGGGCCGGACGGAGCGAGTCTCGCCAGGCAGCTCGTGACGCTCGGAATCCTCTCCCCGGGCGCGCCGATTTCCTGAGCCGGGCGGACCCAGCGCGCCTGACCGGTCAGCGGCTCAGCAGCTCAGCAGCTCAGCAGCTCAGCAGCTCAGAGACTCAGAGACTCAGCCGCCGACATCCGGAAGGGGCGGTTGGAACGCGGCCGTCGCGAACTCGACGACGAGAACGCCGACCGCGATACTCGCGAGCGGAGCGACCCACGCCCAGCGACGCGTCGCCGGGGACGCGAGCAGGGTCAGGGTGACGATGAAGCCCAGGATCCCGACCCCGGCGATCGACGCGATGCCGAAGGCGGGGCTCGAGCCGAGTTTGACCAGCTCGTCCTTGCTGCTCACCTCCCCGCCTCCCGGAATCGACGCGGCGAAGGCGTAGGCATTGCCCACGAGCTCGAAGACCAGGGCCACGCTGGCCAGAAAGTGGACGAGCACGGCGCCGGCCGCTGCCAGGACCCACTTCACCGTGCCGCGTGGTGCCTGCTGTCGCGTGCCGGTCATGCTCTCGACCCTAGGGGGTCGGCTCACCGGAATGCGAGGGATCCGGCGACATCGCCCGGCGCAGGAGCAGGGTGCAGTGTGCAGGAGCAAGGGCGCCGAAGCAGGGGCGCCGGCAGGGAACCCTCTGCGCCGCGTCACGGGGCAGTGCGCCTGAGCCAGGTCCCGACCGGGATCGACTACGCGCGGAGCCGGTCGAGGCCGCGGTTGACCTGGCGCGCCCACAGCGGTCCGCGGTAGAGGAACGCCGTGTAGCCCTGGACCAGGGTCGCCCCCGCGTCGAGCCGCTCGGCGACGTCGGCGGCGGTCTCGACACCGCCGACGGAGATCACGCACAGGCCGGCGGGCACGCTCGCCCGGATCAGGCGCAGCACCGCGAGCGAGCGGGCCCGGAGCGGGGCTCCGGAGAGGCCGCCCGCTCCGATGGCCTCGACCCGCGCGGCATCCGTCGTGAGACCCTCGCGGGAAATGGTCGTGTTTGTCGCGATGATGCCGTCGAGGCCGAGCCGCACCACGAGTTCGGCGATGCGGGTGACTTCCTCGTCGCGGAGGTCCGGTGCGATCTTGACGAGCAGGGGCGTGCTCCCGGATGCCGCACGGACGGCGGTGAGGAGTGGGGCGAGCTGGTCGAGTTCCTGCAGGCCGCGCAGGCCGGGGGTGTTCGGTGAACTCACGTTGACGACGAGGTAGTCGGCGAGCGGCGCGAGGGCCGTGGCGCTCACGAGGTAGTCTGCCGTGGCGTCTTCCACCGCGGTTGCGCGGCTCTTGCCGATGTTGATGCCGAGCACGGGCCGGCCGGCGACGGCGCGCACCCGGGCGAGGCGTACGGCAGCGGATGCCGCACCCTGGTTGTTGAAGCCCATGCGGTTGATCACGGCGCGGTCCGGGATCAGCCGGAACAGCCGCGGCTTCGGGTTTCCCGGCTGCGGCAGTGCCGTGATCGTGCCGACCTCGACGTGGCCGAAGCCGAGCCGGCCGAGGCCGATCACGGCGAGGCCGTCCTTGTCGAAGCCGGCGGCGACGCCGAACGGGGAATCGAAGCGCAGGCCGAGGGCGTGCACGGCCTGGTCGGTGCGCGGACGGGTGAAACCGTGGACAAGGCGCCCGATGCCCCGGCTCGGGATGAGCCGGATCACCGTGAAGGCCAGGTGGTGGGCGCGTTCGGGGTCGAGCCGCGCGAGCACGTGCCGGAAGAGGAAGGGATACACCGGCTACAGTTCGGGTTCGTCGTCGCTGGCGTCGCTGGCGTCGCTCGCGTCGCTGCGGAGGCTCTCCCGGTGTTCGCTGCGGAGCTGGTCGATGGCGCTCTCGAAGTCCTCGAGGGAGTCGAAGGCCCGGTAGACGCTCGCGAAGCGCAGATAGGCGACCTCGTCGAGTTCCCGCAGCGGCGGGAGGATCGCGAGACCGACATCGTTCGCGGCGACCTGGGACGCGCCCGTCTGGCGGATGGTCTCCTCGACGCGCTGGGCGAGGAGTGCGAGGTCGGAGTCCGTCACCGGCCGGCCCTGGCAGGCCTTGCGGACGCCCGTGACGACCTTGTCCCTGCTGAACGGTTCGACGACGCCGCTGCGCTTGACGATGTTGAGGCTTGCGGTCTCCGTCGTGCTGAAACGGCGCCCGCACTCGGGGCACTGGCGACGGCGACGGATGGAAAGTCCGTCGTCGCTCGTGCGCGAGTCGATGACTCGGGAGTCCGGGTGGCGGCAGAACGGGCAAAACATTGTGCTGCCAGCCTAGTGCCCCTTTACGGGGGATTCACCGTCGGCCCGGGCGCGTCGCTCCATGCGCGCGCCCCGGCTCCCCGACGGGTCAGACGAAGCGGGCGGTCACGGCCGCACCGTGCGCGGGGAGGTCCTCCGCGTCCGAGAGCGCCGCGATGTTGGCGGCGACCCCGCGGAGGGCATCCCTGCTGTACTCGACGACCTGCTGCGGACGGAGGAAGGTGTACGCGCCGAGACCGGACGAGAACCGGGCCTGGCCGCCGGTCGGCAGCACGTGGTTGGAGCCCGCGGAGTAGTCACCGAGGCTCACCGGCGAGTTCGGGCCGAGGAAGATCGCACCCGCGTTCTCGATGAGCGCGAGTTCGACGTGCGGGTCCCTGGTCTGGATCTCGAGGTGCTCCGGACCGAAGGCATTGCTGAACGCCGCTGCGGCGGCGAGGTCGTCGACGAGCACGATCGCGGACTGGGTACCGGACAGCGCGGCGGTCACCCGCTCACCGTGCGGAGTCGTGACCGCGAGCACGGCGAGTCTCGCCGTGACGGCATCCGCGAGCTCCGCCGAATCGGTGACGAGCACGGCCGCCGCGAGTTCGTCGTGTTCGGCCTGGCTGACCAGGTCGGCCGCGACGAGCAGGGGGTCTGCACCGGAGTCCGCGATCACGAGGATGTCGGTGGGGCCGGCTTCCGAGTCGATCCCGGTCACGCCGCGGACGAGGCGCTTGGCGGCGGCGACGTAGACGTTGCCGGGGCCGGTGACGAGCTGGACGGGATCGAGGCCGAGGCTCGGCACCCCGTATGCGAAGGCGCCGACCGCGCCGGCGCCACCCATCGCGTAGATCTCGGTGACGCCGAGGAGCCCGGCGACGGCGAGGATAGTCGGGTGCACCCGGCCATCGAACGCCTGCTGCGGCGGGGAAGCGAGCGCGATCGAGGTGACCCCGGCGACCTGCGCGGGCACGACGTTCATCACGACGCTCGACGGGTAGACGGCCTTGCCGCCCGGCACGTACAGCCCGACGCGACGGATCGGCTGCCACCGTTGGGTGATCACCGCTCCTTCAGCGATCGTCGTGGTCACGTGCGGCGGCACCTGGGCCTCGCTGGCGAGCCTGACCCGGCGGATGGTCTCCTCGATGGCGGTGCGCACCTCCGGCGGCAGCCCCGCGAGAGCGTCGGCGATGTCGCTCTCGGGCACCCGGAGCGCGTCAGGACGCACCCGGTCGAGCCGTTCGGCCTGGTCGTAGAGCGCCGCCTCGCCGCGCGCGCGGACGTCAGCGATGAGCTCGGCCGCCACGGCACTCGCGGCGGTCACGTCGGTGACGGCGCGCGGAATGGTGGCGAGCAATTCGGCCGGCGTCGGCCGGGTGCCTCGTAGGTCAAGTCTCTGGATCATGTCTGACCAGCCTAGCCACCAACATCCCCCAGACGGGAATAGGGTGGCCTTCAGAGACCTTGAGGCAAGTGACATGAGCGACATGAACGACATCCGAGACGCACCGACCGTTCCCCGGCTCGAAGGAGATCCGAACGCCCCGCTTGATCTTGCGGCGTTCAAGCAGGCATTCCGGCGTCACGCGGCCGGTGTCGCATGTGTGACGGCCCGCCAGGCCGACGGCACCCCGGTCGGCTTCACGGCGACCTCGCTCGCCTCGCTGTCGTCCGTTCCCCCGCTCGCGACCTTCAATATGGCCCGCACGGCGAGTTCCTGGCCGGCGATCGCCGAAACAGAACGTGTCATCATCCACACCCTCGGCGCGCGCAATCGCTCCCTTGCCGAACGGATGAGCGGACCGAACGCCCTCCGCTTCATCGGTGAGCACTGGCATGAGGGGCCGCACGGCCTTCCGGTCCTGAACGACGTGACGAGCTGGATGGTCGGCCACATCGTCGAGCGGGTCACCGTGCACAACGGTGCCGTGATCGTCGTTCAGATCGAGGAGGGCGGCCTCGGCTACGAGGACGAGGCGTTGCTGTACCACGAGCGGATGTACCGGGTACCGGGGCCGGAAGCGGCGCTCTGAGCGGGGGCGACCGGCCCGTCGTCCGGGTCAGGCGTCGTCGCGCCGTGACGTCTCGCGCGTCGTCGCGTCGCTCGTCGTCGTCTTGCGCGTCGTCGTCTTGCGCGTCGTCGTCTTGCGCGTCGTCGTCTTGCGCGTCGTCGTTTCCCGGTTCGCCGCTTCACGCTTGAGGGCGCGGAGCCGCTGGCGCTCGGCCTCGACGACCGCCGCCTGCTCGGGAGTCGGCGCCGTACCGCCGAGGTGGCGCGGCTGCCACCATTGCCCGGAGCCGTCGACGGGATACCCGGCCTGGAGTTCGTCGACCATGGCCTGGAGCGTGCCGTGCAGTTGCGCGGTGAGTTCGACGGCGTCCCTCGCCGGGTCGAGCACGACCGAAGTGCCGAACGCGAAGCGGATCGGCACCCGGTAGGCCTCCCTCAGGCTGGGCTTGTGGTTCTTGGTCAGGAGCCGGTGGCCGCCCCAGACCGCGACCGGGATCACCGGGACACCGGCTTCCCTCGCCATCCGGACCGCGCCGGACTTGAGTTCGCGCACGGTGAACGAGGCGTTGACCCCGCCCTCTGGGAAGACCCCGAGGAGTTCACCGGCCCGGAGGGCGGCGACGGCCTCGCCGTATGCCGCGGCGCCGGCCTGCATGTCGACACTGATGTGGTGCATGCCGCGGAGCAGCCAGCCGACGACGGGCTTGTCGAAGGCGCCCTTCTTGGCCAGGAAGCGGATGTGGCGACGGTTGTGCAGCCAGGCCTGCCACTCGACGAGCGCGAAGTCGGCATAGCCGAAGTGCGTGATCGCGAGGACGGCTCCCCCGGAATCCGGGAGGTTGTCGAGACCGGTCGCCGCTGCCTTCAGCCGGAAGGCCCCGAAGATGGCCCGGCCGGCCACGATCGCCGGGGTGTAGAACGGTTCGCTCGTACGGCGTGTCATACTCCAAGGCTATGCCCGGGTGCATAACCGACCGGCTATGCGCCGCCTCAGCTGAGGCAGAACGGCCCGAGCAGGCTCTTGAGCTCGCCGAACAGGTCCGCGCTGATCGTCACCTGGTACGGCAGCTCGAACACGCGGGCCGAGTCGTTCTTGATCAGCTTGAGCCGCACCTCGGAGGAACCGCGGTGCCGGATCAGCACGTCGCCGAGCGCCGTGACGGTGTCCGTCGTCGCACGCGCCTCGCTGAGGGTGATCGCGAGGGTGCCCGAGTCGCCGGTCTGGCCGAGATCGGGCGCGAAGAGGCTGTAGGCGTGGATGTTCATGCCGTCGTCCCGCAGGCTCACCCGGCCGCGCACCACGACGATCGAGTCGCTGATCAGCGCAGGGGCGAACTCCTGGTACGCCTTGCCCATGAACATCACGTCGATGTCGCCGCCGAAGTCCTCGACCTGGATGATGCCGTACTGGTTGCCGCTCTTCTTGGCGATCCGGTGCTGGACGCTCGTGATCAGGCCGGCGATCGTGACGGTGTCGGCATCCTGGGTCTGCTCGGACGCGAGGAGATCGGCGATCGAGGTCGACGCATGCTTCGCGAGCGGGATCTCGAGCCCCGCGAGCGGGTGGTCGGACACATAGAGGCCGAGCATGTCGCGTTCGAAGGCGAGTTTCTCCTTCTTGCTCCATTCCGGCCGGTCGGGCACCTGCTCGGTTTCCTGCGGGTCGTCGAAGAGGCTGTCGAAGTCGAAGCCGACCATGCCGTGTTCCTCGTCGCGCTTGATCTTCACGGCGGATTCGACGGCGCCCTCGTGGATCTCGACCATGGCCCTGCGGGTCGCTCCGAGGGAGTCGAAAGCACCGGCCTTGACGAGGGACTCGACCGTGCGCTTGTTGGCGACCTGGATCGGGACCTTGCGGAGGAAGTCGTGGAAGGACTCGAAGCGCCCCTTCTCGTCGCGGGAGGCGCGGATCGCGTCGACGACGTTGAAGCCGACGTTGCGCACGGCGCCGAGCCCGAAGCGGATGTCGGGGCCGACGGCAGCGAAGTAGCCGATCGACTCGTTGACGTCCGGCGGAAGCACCTGGATGCCCATCCGGCGGCACTCGTTGAGGTAGAGGGCGAGCTTGTCGCGGGAGTCTCCGACGCTCGTGAGCAGGGCCGCCATGTACTCGGCCGGGTAGTGCGCCTTGAGGTAGGCGGTCCAGTAGCTGACCACGCCGTACGCCGCGGAGTGCGCCTTGTTGAACGCGTAGTCGGAGAACGGCAGCAGGATGTCCCAGACGGTCTTCACCGCCTCCATGGAGTAGCCGTTGGTCTTCATCCCAGCGGAGAACCCGGCGAACTGCTTGTCTAGCTCCGACTTCTTCTTCTTGCCCATGGCGCGTCGCAGCAGGTCGGCCTGGCCGAGCGAGAAGCCGGCGAGCTTCTGCGCGATCGACATGACCTGCTCCTGGTAGACGATCAGGCCGTAGGTGGTGCCGATGACGTCCTTGAGGGCTTCCTCGAGTTCGGGGTGGATCGGTACGATCTCCTGCTGGCCGGTCTTCCGCAACGCGTAGTTGGTGTGCGAGTTCGCGCCCATGGGGCCCGGCCGGTAGAGGGCGATGACGGCGGAGATGTCCTCGAAGTTGTCAGGCTTCATCAGGCGGAGCAGCGCACGCATCGGGCCGCCGTCGAGCTGGAAGACGCCGAGGGTGTCCCCGCGGGCGAGCAGTTCGTATGCGATGGGGTCGTCGAGGCCGAGGTCCTCGAGCACGGGCCGGTGGCCGCGGTTGACGGCGATGTTGTCGAGGGCGTCGTCGATGATGGTGAGGTTGCGGAGCCCGAGGAAGTCCATCTTGATCAGGCCGAGCGACTCGCAGGCGGGGTAGTCGAACTGGGTGACGATCTGGCCGTCCGCCTCGCGCTTCATCACGGGCACGATGTCGATCAGCGGGTCGGACGACATGATCACGCCGGCCGCGTGCACGCCCCACTGGCGCTTCAGGTTCTCGAGACCGAGCGCGGTGTCGAAGACCGTGCGGGCCTCGGCATCCGTCTCGATGATCGCGCGGAAGTCGACGGCCTCGCGGTAGCGCGGGTGGTCCTTGTCGAACATGCCGGTGAGCGGCATGTCCTTGCCCATGATCGGCTGCGGCATCGCCTTGGTGAGCTTGTCGCCCATTCCGAACGGGAAGCCGAGCACCCGGCTGGAGTCTTTCAGGGCCTGCTTGGCCTTGATGGTGCCGTAGGTGACGATCTGGGCGACCCGCTCGGAGCCGTACTTCTCGGTGACGTAGTGGATGACCTCGCCGCGGCGACGATCGTCGAAGTCGACGTCGAAGTCAGGCATGGAGACACGGTCTGGGTTGAGGAACCGCTCGAAGATCAGGCCGTGCACGAGCGGGTCGAGGTCGGTGATGCCCATCGCGTACGCGACCATCGACCCGGCGCCCGAGCCACGACCGGGGCCGACGCGGATGCCGTTCGTCTTGGACCACATGATGAAGTCGGCGACGACGAGGAAGTAACCGGGGAAGCCCATCTGGGCGATGATGCCGACCTCGTAGTCGGCCCGGGTGCGCACCTCGGCGGGGATGCCCTTCGGATACCGGCGGGCCAGGCCGAGCTCGGTCTCCTTGATGAACCAGCTTTCCTCGTTCTCGCCCTCCGGGGTCGGGAAGCGCGGCATGTAGTTGGCCTGGGTGTCGAACTTCACCTCGCAGCGCTCGGCGATCAGGAGCGTGTTGTCGCACGCCTCCGGATTGTCCCTGAAAAGGTGCCGCATCTGGGCCGCGGTCTTGAGATAGAACTCGTCGGAGTCGAACTTGAAGCGGTTGGGGTCGTCGAGGGTCGACGCGGACTGCACGCAGAGCAGGGCGGCGTGCGCCGTCGCGTCGTGGGCGTGCGTGTAGTGCAGGTCGTTCGTGGCGACGAGCGGGAGGTTCAGCTCCTTGGCGAGGCGGAGCAGCTCGCTCATGGTGCGGCGCTCGATGTCGATGCCGTGGTCCATGATCTCGCAGAAGTAGTTCTCCGGACCGAAGATGTCCCGCAGCTCCCCCGCCGCCTTCTTCGCTTCCTCGTACTGGCCGAGACGGAGGCGGGTCTGCACCTCGCCGCCGACGCAGCCGGTCGTGCCGATCAGGCCGTTCGAGAACTCGCTCAGCAGCTCCCGGTCCATCCGGGGCTTGAAGTAGTAGCCCTCGAGCGACGCCTTCGTCGAGAGCCGGAACAGGTTGTGCATGCCGGCCGTATTCTCGGCGAGCAGCGTCATGTGCGTGTATGCCCCGCTGCCGCCGACGTCGTCGCGGTTCTGGCCGCTCGTGCCCCACTTGACCCTGGTCTTGTCGCGCCGGTCTGTGCCGGGGGTGATGTACGCCTCGGTGCCGATGATGGGCTTGATCCCGGCGTCCGTCGCGGACTTCCAGAAGTCGAACGCCCCGAACATGTTGCCGTGGTCGGTGATGGCGACCGCGGGCATTCCCTGTTCGACGGCCTCTTTGATCAGCGGTTTGACGCGCGCGGCTCCGTCGAGCATGGAGTATTCGCTGTGCACGTGCAGGTGCACGAAGGAATCGTTCGATCCGTTCGCGCTAGTGGTATTCGACACGGATGCTCCGGTAGATGGTGTGTGGTGTTCCTAGCCTAGACATCCCTGAGCACGGTCAGGGCGTGCTCGAGGTCTGCGGGGTATTCGGCGGAGAAGGTGACCCATTCCCGGGATTCCGGGTGGAAGAAGGCAAGCTGCTTGGCGATCAGCCACTGCCGGGTGAGTCCCAGCCTGGCCGTGATCGACGGGTCTGCGCCGTACATGGCGTCGCCGACGCACGGATGCCGCTGGGCGGCCATGTGCACCCGGATCTGGTGGGTGCGTCCCGTTTCCAGATGCACTTCGAGCAGGGAGGCAGAGGGGAAGGCCTCGAGGGTCTCGTAGTGCGTCACCGAATCCTTGCCGCCGGCGATGACCGCGAACTTCCAGTCGGAGCGCGGGTGCCTGCCGATGGGCGCGTCGATCGTGCCCGCGCTCGGGTCGGGGTGGCCCTGGACGACGGCGTGGTAGATCTTTTCGACCTCGCGGTCGTGGAAGGCCTTCTTGAGGGCGACGTACGCCGTCTCGGACTTCGCGACGACCATGAGTCCACTCGTGCCCACGTCGAGCCGGTGCACGATACCCGCGCGCTCGGAGGCACCGGAGGTCGCGATCCGGTAGCCGCCGGCGGAGAGTGCACCGAGGACCGTCGGACCCGTCCAGCCGACGCTCGGGTGCGCCGCGACGCCGGAGGGCTTGTTCACGACGACGATGCTCTCGTCGTCATAGACGATCGTGAGGTCGGGAACCTCGATCGGAACGATTTCGAGGGCGTCCTTCGGCTGCCAGTTCACCTCGAGCCAGCTGCCCCCGCGCAGTCGGTCGGACTTGCCGACCACGACGCCGTCGATGGCCACACCGCCGGCTTCGGCGACCTCGGCAGCGAAGCTGCGGGAGAAGCCGAGGAGCTTGGCGATGCCGGCGTCGACGCGGACGCCGGCGAGGCCGTCCGGCAGGGGGAGGGAGCGGGTTTCCATGGGGGAATCAGGGTGCTAACTGGGTGGGTGTTGCGGGGGCGCCGTCTGCGGTCTGGGACGGGGCGGAGCTCGGGTCGGACTCGGCCGGATCGGTACCGGCGGCGGCGACACCGGCCGGGTCGGCCGGCTCGCGCACGGCCCTGCGGCCGTCGAGGCCGACGCCGCGGATCGTGAGGATCATGAAGATGACCATGCTCGTGACGATCGACGCGTCAGCGACGTTGTAGATGGCGGGGATCAGCCACGGGGTCGTGATGAAGTCGACGACGTGGCCCAGCCCGAAGGACGGCTCCCGGAAGAGGCGGTCGGTGAGGTTACCGAGCACGCCCCCGAGGAGCAGCCCGAAGACGAGTGCCCACGCGAGCGAGCGGATGCGTCCGGCGAAGATCACGATGAACACGACGACCGCCGCGGCGATGATCGTGAAGATCCACGTCATGCCGGTGGCGAGGCTGAACGCCGCGCCCGGGTTCCGGACGTAGTGCCATTGCAGCACATCCCCCAGAACCCGGACGGTACTTCCTTCGGTCAGGTAGCTGACGACGAGGAACTTGGCCGTCTGGTCGAGCGCATAGATGCCCAGCGCGGCGAGGCCCAGAACGATGAGCGCGCTGGATCGCCCTTTCGTTCGGACCTTAGGAGCCAAAGCCCTGGTAGCTCGGCTTCTGCGCGCTCTCGGCGCCGACCGGTGAGGTCGCGTCGAGGTCGTGCAGCTGGCCCTCGATGTAGCTCTTCAGCTTCTGGCGGTATTCGCGCTCGAAGGTGCGGAGCTCGTCGATCTTGTTCTCGAGGACGGAGCGTTCCTTGTCCAGGATCGTGTTCTGTGCGCGCTGCTTGGCTTCGGCCTCTGCAACGAGGCGGGCCGCGGTTGCGTGGCCCTCCGCGATGAGGGCGTCGCGCTTCTCGGCGCCTTCCTTGACGTGCTCCTCGTGCAGGCGGCGTGCCAGCTGCAGCAGGTTCGTGGTGCCGGCGGTCTCGTCGATCGGTTCTGCGACGGGTGCCGCCGCGGCGACCACTGCGGGAACGACGACGGGTGCGGGGACGACCTCTGCGGCCTTGACGGCCTCGACGGGGGCGGCGGCGGGCGCGCTGCCTGCCTCGGTGCTGACGCCGGCGCGGAGCTCCTCGTTTTCGGCGGTCAGACGGCGAAGCTCGACAACGACCTCGTCGAGGAAGTCATCCACCTCGTCCTGATCGTATCCTTCGCGGAACTTGGTCGACTGGAACCGCTTGTTGACTACATCTTCCGGAGTTAGCGCCATGGCTGTCCACCCTTAAAACTCATTGAAAACTTTTTGTCGAACGAATAATTGACGCTACCGGACTGAGCGTGTTGCACGCGTGAACCCGGAAGGCCTCGATCAAGAATACATGCCGCACTCGGGAACGGACGCTCTCAGTAGCGGAGCGCGCCGACGATACCCATGCCGATGATCGTGCAGAGCATGGTCAGGCTCCAGCCGAAGTCGAACGCGATCGGACCGATCCGCAGGGGCGGCAGGATGCGCCGGAAGAACTTGACCGGCGGATCGGTGACCACGTAGATGAATTCGACGAGAACGAGCGTGACTCCCTGAGGGCGCCAGGAACGGTTGACGCTGCGGATGAGGTCGACGATGAAGCGACCCCACATCACGAAGAAATACAGCAGCAGGGCGTAGTAGACGATCCAGGCCAGCGGTTGGACGACGGACACGGCCGAGACTACGACTGCGCGAAGAAGGACGACTCCGTGTCGGACTCCTCGGCGGCGTTGTCGCCGGAGACGACGATGTGGGACGGCGACAGCAGGAACACCTTGGCGGTGACCCGTTCGATCTTGCCGTAGAGGCCCTGGGAGAGGCCGCTCGCGAAGTCGATGAGCCTGCGCGCGTCGGCGTCGCTCATCTGGGAGAGGTTGATGATGACCGGGATGCCCTCACGGAAGGATTCGGCGATCAGCTGGGCGTCGCGGTACTGGCGCGGGTGGACGGTGAGGATTTCATTCATTTCGGAGGCAGCCACATTCTTGGGAGTGGAGGTCTTGCGCAGCGGGGTCACCGGGGCGCGGCCATTGGTTCCGTGAGAGCCCTCGACGCGCGTCGCGGACGGACCGGCCTGGTGCGGTGCGGCGGTCTTCGGCACGGCGGAACTCGAGACGGCATTCTGATCGGCCGCGGGTGGGGCGACGGGCGCCTCGTACTCCAGCTCTTCGTCTGCCAGCCCCAGGTAAACCATGGTTTTCTTGAGCGGGTTGGACATCTCGACCTCCGTGTTGGTGATTCTTCGTACTCAGATTAACCGAGAGTCTGGCGATTCCCGGTGATTGCGGTGCCAATTCGAAGGTGTGTCGCCCCTTCGCGGATGGCTTCCGCGTAGTCCTGCGACATGCCCATCGACAGGAACCGCGCCTCGGGCGCAAGCCTGCGGATGCCCTCGCCGAGTGACCGCACCCTCGCGAATTCCGCAGCCGGTTCCGCCCCGAGCGGGGCGACCGCCATGAGGCCGAGCAGGCGCAATCCCGGCGTGCCGAGCACGTGCTCGACGAGGGCGTCGAGCCCGGAGGGGGCGACACCCCCGCGGGCGGGGTCGTCCGTGAGGTTCACCTGGATGAAGCAGTCGATGGACGACTCGGTGGAGCCGAGTGCCGTCGCGAGGGACTCCCGGTCGACGGAATGCACGACCTGGGCATACGCGCGCACCTGCCGGGCCTTCTTGCCCTGAACCTGTCCGACGAAATGCCAGGTGAGGTCGTTCCCGGCCAGCGCACTCGCCTTGCCCTGGGCCTCCTGGTGGCGATTCTCGCCGAAATCGCGCACGCCGAGCGTGAGGAGTTCCTCGATCATCGCGACGGGATGGAACTTGGTCACGACGATCGTCGTCACGTCCGCGGGGTCTCTGCCCGCGTCCCTGGCCGCCGAGGCGACCCGCTCCCGCACGACCTCGAGCCGCCCGGCAAGGCCGGACGGCTCTGGACGCAATTCGGTCACGATGGGTTACTTGAGGAAGTCAGGGATGTCCAGGTCATCGGGGTCTTCTTCGAAGGCAGGGTCGGCGACGGCCGTCCCTGCTTCTCCGGCAGACCAGGACGCAACGCTCGGCTCGTCCGTTCCGAAGACGCTCGCGGAGCCGCCGACCACATCCGTCGTGGCGGAAACGGCACCGGCGGCGACGCCGGCGGCCACGAGGTCCGCGTGGCGCACCTCGACGGCCTTGACGCCGGGTTCGCCGCCGTCGAAGCCTGCTGCGATGACCGTGACCCGGACCTCGTCACCGAGGGTGTCGTCGATGACGGCACCGAAGATGATGTTGGCTTCGGGGTGCACGGCTTCCTGGACGAGGCGGGCCGCGTCGTTGATCTCGAAGATACCGAGGTTGGAGCCGCCCTGGATCGAGAGGAGCACTCCGTGCGCGCCATCGATGGACGCCTCGAGCAGGGGCGAGGCGACGGCCAGTTCGGCAGCCTTGATGGCGCGGTCGGCGCCGCGTGAGGAGCCGATGCCCATGAGTGCGGAACCCGCGCCCTGCATGACCGACTTCACGTCGGCGAAGTCGAGGTTGATCAGGCCGGGGGTCGTGATCAGGTCGGTGATGCCCTGCACGCCGGCGAGGAGGACCTGGTCCGCGGTCGCGAAGGCCTCGAGCATGCTGATGCCGCGGTCGCTGATTTCCAGCAGCCGGTCGTTCGGCACGACGATGAGCGTGTCCACCTCGTTCTTGAGGGAGGCGACGCCCGCCTCGGCCTGGGCCTGGCGGCGCTTGCCCTCGAAGCCGAACGGCTTCGTGACGACGCCGATGGTCAGGGCGCCGATGGACTTCGCGATACGGGCGACGACGGGTGCGCCGCCGGTGCCGGTGCCGCCGCCTTCGCCTGCGGTCACGAAGACCATGTCGGCTCCCGCGAGGGCTTCTTCGATTTCTTCGGCGTGGTCCTCGGCGGCGCGACGGCCGACCTCGGGGTCCGCGCCGGCGCCGAGGCCACGGGTGAGATCGCGACCGACGTCAAGCTTGACGTCGGCGTCGCTCATCAGCAGGGCCTGGGCATCGGTGTTGATGGCGATGAACTCGACGCCACGGAGGCCGAGCTCGATCATGCGGTTGACAGCGTTGACGCCGCCGCCACCGATTCCAACAACCTTGATGACAGCGAGGTAGTTCTGGTTTGTTGTTGACACGTCCGGCCTCCGGTGGAACTCTAAACCTCTGGTCGAAGTTTAAAGTTATGCTGAGTATGCAATTCCTGATTTCGAAGGTAAGCGCCACGCATCCCCGTCCGGGGAGGCGCGCCCGCGTGTCGCGAACAACCCGGGTAAATTCCACCCGACGTGATGGCTCAGCGCAGGACGGCGCTGTCCGGAGACGAGACGTCGTATTCCTTGACGGTACCGACGGGGTGGCTGACGATCAGCGCTGCGAGCACGACGGCCTTGTATTCCGATCGCTCTGCACTCCCCCACACCACCCGGGCCCCACCGGCCAGGACCAGGGTCACGTCGTCGGTCGTGGCCGCGGTGACCGTGTCGAGCTGCTGGCGGACGGCCTCAGGGACGGCGGCGATGACGGCCGTCGCGGCCTGGAACCCGGCACTGCCGACACCGGCCCGAGCGTCGATCACGGGATAGCCGGGCACGCGCGTCGCGCCGTTCTGGATCACGACTCCTGCGGCATCCACGAGATTGAACCCGCCGGGCACGACGACCGTTCCGACGGGCGTCCGTTCGACGATCCGAACCACGAGGGTGTCCGGCGGCCGGCTCTCCGTCACGTAGCTCTGGATCAACGGGAAGGTGCCGAGGTCTGCGCGAATCCGCGCGAAGTCGACGAGGGGCAGCGGGGTGCCGAGCTGGTCGCCGAGCGCGGCCTTCACCTGGTCTGCGGAGATCCGGCTGGTGCCGACGACCTCCACCGTGCGCAGCGCCATCAGAGGAGAGAATGCGCCGACGAGCACGAACCCGACGAGGGCGAGAACGGTGCCGAGCGCGACGAGCCAGGCGGTGCGGCGACGGCGTGCGCGCCAGGTGAATCGGCGCACCTCCTCGCGTTCGTAGCGTTTGCGCGCGCGGCGGGCGGCGCGGAACTTGCGCCTGGCGGTTGTGGGAGTCAGGGCGGGCTCGGCGCGCTGACCGGCCGGACCCGCGACATGCGGTTCAGCGTAGGGTCCGCGCTCGTGTGAGGCGCCTGACTCCGACGCCGGCGCGGTCACGGTCGTGATCGGCTCGGTGACGGGTGCCGCCTGCCGGGCCCCTGGCGCGCGCAAAGGCGAGACAGGGGCGAGGCGCGGCTGCTCGGCCGGGAGTTTCGGGATCGTGATGGGTTCGGTGCGGGTCGCGTCGGTTTTTTCCCGGCTCCGCGAGCGGCCGGAGGGTGCAGCGGTGTCAGCGGAGCGGCGCGACGGGCGCTTCGTGCCGCGGCCGGCGGGTGTGGCTGCGGGACCCGGCGCGGCGCTGTCCGTGCCCGACGGCTGCTCCGGCCGGTCGAAGCCCTCTGGTCGCCTCATTCCCCGGTGCTATCCCTGGGCCTGGACGCGGTGGCCGAGCGATTCGAGCAGCTGCGGAACGATCCGGTAGACGTCACCGCAGCCGAGGGTCACGACGAAGTCGCCCGGTCGGGCGATGCTCGCAACGTAGTCTGCGGCTTCCTGCCAGTCGGGGACGTACGCGACCTTGGCTGCGTCGTGGAACTTCCCGGAGACGAGGGCACCGGTCACGCCGGGTTCGGGATCCTCGCGGGCGCCGTACACGCCGAGCACGACCGTCTGGTCTGCGGTGCGCTCGAGGGTGTCGGCGAACTCCTGCGCGAACAGACGAGTGCGGCTGTACAGGTGCGGCTGGTGCACGGCGATGATGCGCCCGGTCCCGACGACGGTCCGGGCGGCGGTGAGTGCCGCGGCGACCTCGGTCGGGTGATGGGCGTAGTCGTCGTAGACGCTGACGCCGTCGACGGTGCCGTGCAGCTCGAAGCGGCGCTGGGTGCCGCCGAAGCCGGCGATGGCCGCGAGCGAGGCGGCGGGGTCGCAGCCGAGCCCGACGAGCACGGCGAAGGCGCCTGCCGCGTTGATCGCGTTGTGCCTGCCGGGAATCCGCAGGGTCGCGGAGTAGTCCTGACCCGCGTACGAGACCGAGAAGCTCACGGGGCCGTCCGTCACGACGGAGTGCACGCGGACGGTCGCGTCGGCGGCCTCCCCGAAGGTGACGACCTTCTGGCCGGTGAGGCTCCTCGTGACGCGCACCGCGCCGGGGTCGTCGGAGGAGATCACGACGAGCTCGGTCGCGGCGTGGGAGAACTGCACGAAGGCGGCTTCGAAGGCTTCGAGGGATCCGTAGTGGTCGAGGTGGTCGGGATCGACGTTCGTCACGAGCGCGATGGCCGTGTTGTACAGCAGGAACGACCCGTCGGATTCGTCGGCCTCGACGACGAACAGGTCGTCCGTGCCCGCGCCGGCCGAGACGCCGAGCGACTCGATCACACCGCCGTTGACGAAACTCGGGTGCTTGCCGATGCCGAGCAGTCCCGTGACGATCATTCCGGTCGAGGTGGTCTTGCCGTGTGCTCCGGCGACGGAGACGAGGCGGTGCTTCTGGATGAGCCACGCGAGGGCCTGGGCCCGGTGCAGCACCGGGAGGCCGCGCTCGAGGGCGAGGACGTATTCGGGGTTGTCCTGCCAGAGCGCCCCGGTGACGACGAGGCTGTCGGCGTCCCCGACGTTCTCGGCGGCGTGGCCGATGGCGATTCGGGCGCCGAGCTCGCGCAGGGCGAGCACGTTGGCGGACTCGCGCACGTCGGAGCCGGTCACGGTGTGGCCTGCCGCGAGGAAGAGCCGGGCGATGCCGCTCATCCCGGAGCCGCCGATGCCGACGAAATGCACCGTTCCCAGGTCCGCGGGAATGACGAGGTTCAGGTCGGGCTTGATCACGTGGTGCCGCTCTTCTCAGTGTCGAATCTCAGTGTCGAATCCCGGTGTCGAAATCGGGGGTGGTGCGGCCTCTACGTTACGCGTCGGTACCGGGGATTGCCGGATTGACGCCCCCGCGTGCGCGGCCGAGGGCCTCGCCGACGAGGTCCGCCATCCGCTCCGCGCCGTCCCTGCCGCCGACGGATGCCGCGAGCTCGCCCATCGCGCGCACCCGTGGGCGGTCGCGGAGAAGCGGCACGAGTTCGTCAGCGACCCAGGCCGGAAGGAAGGCCGCGTCGTCGATGAGGATGCCGCCCCCTGCGGACACGACGGAGGCCGCGTTGAAGCGTTGTTCCCCGTTTCCGACCGGGTACGGGACGTAGACGGCGGGGATGCCGAGGGCACTGAGCTCACACACGGTTCCTGCCCCGGCCCGGGAGACGGCGAAGTCCGCGGCCGCGAGGGCGAGGTCCATCCGGTCGCAGTATTCGATCATCCGGTAGTGGTCGATGCCCGGGTCGGATACCTCAGACTTCTGCCCCGTGATGTGCAGCACCTGCCAGCCCGCGGCGACGAGGGCGGAGGCGGACTCCACCGCCGTTCCGTTGAGGCGGCGCGCCCCGAGCGAGCCTCCTGTGACGAGGAGGGTCGGCCGGTCGGGGTCGAGGTCGAAGAAGCGCAGCGCCTCCGCACGGACTCCGGCGCGGTCGAGGTTCTGGATCTCGGGACGCAGCGGCATTCCCACCACCCGGCCGTGGCGGATCCGCGTTCCGGGGAAGACGACGCCGACCCGCGTGGTCAGCCACGCGCCGAGGCGGTTCGCGAGTCCGGCGCGGAAGTTCGCCTCGTGGATGGCGATCGGGATGCCCGCCCGGCGGGCGGCGAGGTACGCGGGTGTCGACACATAGCCGCCGAAGCCCACGACGACGTCGACCTTCCTGGCGCGGAGCACAGCGGCGAGGTCGCTCACGGCACGGTTGAACCGGGGCAGGAAGAGGATGGCGGCGCGGTTCGGGCGACGTGGGAACGGCAGCCGCGGCACGAAGATCAGCTCGTACCCGCGCGCGGGCACGAGGCGTGCCTCGAGGCCTTCCCTCGTGCCGAGGACGATCATGACGGCGTCGGGTTCGCGCGCGCGAATCGCGTCGGCGACCGCGAGCAGGGGGTTGACGTGGCCTGCGGTTCCGCCGCCGGCCAGGAGGTATGTGGTCACTCTGACACCTGTCTCGGTCCGGGCCGTGCCGCCCGCTGCGTGGTCACATCGGGGTCGGGCCCGACCGGATCCTGGTGCGCCCTGGCGAAGGACAGCACGATGCCGATCGCGATCAGGGTCGAGAGCAGAGCGGTACCTCCGGCGGAGACGAGGGGAAGCGGGACGCCAAGCACGGGGAAGACGCCGAGGACGACACCGATGTTGACGAGCGCCTGGCCGATGACCCAGACCATCACGGCGGCCGTCGAGACGCGCGCCTGAACGCTCGTGCTCGAGCGCATGATCCGCAGGAAAGCGAACGCGAGCAGGATGAACATGCAGAGCACCACGATGGCGCCGATCAGACCCAGTTCTTCTCCGATGATCGCGAAGATGTAGTCGTTGTCCGCAGCCGGCAGCCACGACCACTTCGCTTTGGAATTGCCGAGCCCGACGCCGAAGATCCCGCCGTTGGCAAGTGCCCAGGTGCCGTGCAGCGGCTGCCAGCACGCCGCGGAGATCGTTCCGGTGTGGTCGTCACAGCCAGTGTTGAGGAAGGAGAGAATCCGGGTCATCCGGTTGGAGCTCGAGATGGCGACGAGGAGCCCGAGCACGGTCCCGATCAGGAGCGGAAGCGCGAGCATCCGCAGCCGGACGCCCGCGAAGAAGAGCGCGCCAAAGAGGATTCCGGCCATGATGATGACGGTTCCGAGGTCGCCGCCGATCAGCACGAGCATGATCGATCCGCCGCCAACGCCGAACACCGGAATGTAGACGTGGCGCCAGTCGTCAAGGAGATCCTGCTTCTGGGCGAGGATCATGCCGAGCCAGATCACGAGCGCGAGCTTGATCGCTTCGGACGGCTGGAACTGGACGCCGCCGAGGGGCAGCCAGTTCGTGTTGCCCGCGACCTCGATGCCGAGCGGGGTGAAGACGACGAGGCACTGCAACAGGCACGCGACGATCAGGGCGGGCCAGGCCACCCGCTGCCAGAATTTCATCGGAAACCTGCTGACGAACAGCATCAGCGGCACGCCGACGGCCGCGAAGCCGCCCTGCCGGAGCACGGCGCCGAAGAAGCCCGCGTTCTCGAGGTAGGAGTCGACCGACGACGAGGACAGCACCATCACGAGACCGAACGCGACGAGGAACAGGGTCGTGCCGAGCAGCAGGAAGTAACTCGTCGATTCCGCCTTGAACACGCGTCCGAGGTGGATGCGGGTGGCGGGGCCGTGCTCCTCTGGCGCAGGCTGGTGGGGGGCTGCGGTCCTAGGCTTTCGCCCCTGGGGCAGTCTCGCCATCCGCCTCACCTCCCAGATAATCGTGAACGGCCTCCGCGAAGAGGCGGCCGCGTGCTGCGTAGTCGGAGAACTGGTCCATCGATGCCGCCGCGGGCGCGAGCAGCACGACGTCACCGGATTGTGCGAGGCCTGCCGCGGCAGCGACGGCGTTCGGCATCACCTGTCCAGTGTCAGCGGCATCGATCTCGAACACGGGCAACCCGGGGGCGTGTCGCAGGAATGCCGCCCGCAGCGCCTGCCGGTCGGCTCCGATGATGACGGCGCCACGGAGCCGGGGCACGTGGGTCTTGACGAGGTGATCGATGTCGACGCCCTTGAGCAGGCCGCCGACGAGCCAGACCACGGACTCGAATGCGGCGAGTGAGGCATCCGCGGCGTGCGGGTTGGTGGCCTTCGAGTCGTCGATCCAGCGGATGCCCGCGGCATCGGCCACGATCTCGATCCGGTGTTCGTCGAGCTGGAAGGTCTCGAGCACGTCGTGGACGATGAGCGGGTCGACGTCGAAGGAGCGTGCGAGGGCGCTCGCGGCGAGGATATCTGCGACGAGGTGGGCGGCTCCGAGGCCGCGGGCCCGGAGTTCCGGCACGGTGGTCAGTTCGATCGCCGTGTCGAGACGGTCCTCGAGGAAGGCTCGGTCGCACAGGATGCCGTCGACGACGCCGAGGTCGCTCGGGCCGGGGACGCTGAGTCCGAAGCCGATGGCGCGGGCGCCCTCGCTGACCTCGGCGTCCTCGACCATGGTGCGGGTGGCCGCGTCGTCCTTGTTGTAGACACAGGCGATCTTGGTGTTGGCGTAGACGGTCGCCTTGGCCTCGCGATAGGCGGCAGCGGAGCCGTGCCAGTCGAGGTGGTCGTCCGCGATGTTCAGGCAGACGCTCGCCCACGGCACAAGGGCGCCTGGCCCGGTGCGCGGCAGGTGGTGCAGCTGGTAGCTCGAGAGTTCGACGACGAGCACGTCCCAGCCGACCGGGTCACGGACGGCGTCGAGGACGGGCACGCCGATGTTGCCGCAGGGAGCGACCCGGTGTCCGGCGGCCGCGAGGATCGTCGCGGTGAGCTGCACGGTCGTGGTCTTGCCGTTCGTACCGGTGACGAGGATCCACTCGGCCGGGGCTCCGACCTTGTCGCGCAGGCGCCAGGCCAGTTCGATGTCGCCCCAGACCGGGATGCCTGACGCGGCGGCCCAGAGCAGGAGCGGGTGGTCGGGGTGGAAGCCCGGACTCACGACGAGCAGTTCCGGACGGTGCGCGGCGAGCTCTGCGGGAACCACGCTGAGGTCGGCCTGGACGAGTCCTGCGCCGATCACGCCGAGGAGCCTGGCCCGGTCGTCCGGGGCGCTGCCCGCGACAACGAGGACGTCGGCGCCGAGTTCGGCGAGGGTGTCCGCCGCCGCGAAGCCCGTGACGCCGAGGCCGAGCACCGCGACCCGGAGCCCGGTCCAGTCGGCGTGCCAGCTGACCAGCCCGTCGAGGCGGCGATGGCCCGAGTGGGTGTCGTATGCGTCGTTGCTCATCATGAGGTCAGCCATTCGAGGTAGAACGAGCCGACGCCCGCAGCGACGAGGAGTCCGCCGACGATCCAGAACCTCACGACGACGGTCACCTCGGCCCAGCCCTTGAGCTCGAAGTGGTGGTGGATGGGGCTCATCAGGAAGATCCGTTTGCCCCGGGTGACCTTGAAGTACGCCCTCTGGACGATCACGGAGCCTGCCTCGATCACGAAGAGCCCGCCGAGGAGCACGAGCAGGAGCTCGGTGCGGCTGAGGATCGCGAGTGCAGCCAACGCCCCGCCGATGGCGAGGGACCCGGTGTCGCCGAGGAAGATCTTGGCGGGTGAGGTGTTCCACCACAGGAAGCCGATGAGACCGCCGACGATCGCCGCGGCGACGATGGCGAGGTCGAGCGGGTCGCGCACGTTGTACGAACGGTAGATGTCCCCGATGTCCGCTCCCCCGTACCTGGCCTGGTTGGACTGCCAGAAGCCGATCACGATGTACGCCCCGATGGCGAGGATCGACGAGCCCGTCGCGAGGCCGTCGAGGCCGTCCGTGACGTTCACGCCGTTGGAGGTCGCCGCCACCAGGAAGCAGATCCAGAGGATGAACAGGGCGATCCCGACGATGGTCCCGAGCTTCATGAAGTCGAGGGGCAGGTCGCGCAGCAGCGAGATCTTCGTGGATGCCGGGGTGAGGCCGTTCTTGTTCGGGAACTGCAGCGCGAGTACGGCGAAGATCCCGGCGACCAGCACCTGTCCGCTGATCTTCTGCCAGCCGCCGAGGCCGAGGCTGCGCTGGTTGCGCGTCTTGATGAAGTCGTCCAGGAATCCGACGAGCCCGAGGCCGACCATCATGAAGAGCACGAGCAACGGCGACGCCGGGATCGGGGTTCCGGTGAGCCACATCGCGAGGAAGTAGCTGACCAGGGTGCCCAGGATGATGACGATGCCGCCCATGGTCGCGGTACCGCGCTTGGCGTGGTGGCTCTTCGGGCCGTCGTCCCGGATGAACTGGCCCCAGCCGAGCTTGTGGAACAGCCGGATGAACAGCGGGGTCAGGGACAGGGTGAAGACGAGCGACATCGCGCCGGCCATGAGCAGGGCCCTCATGAGAAGTACTCCCCGAGGCGGTCGCCGAGGAACCGGAGGCCCGCCGAGTTCGAGGACTTCACCAGCACGGTGTCACCGGGGCGGATGGTCGCGGTGAGGAGGGCGAAGGCGTCGTCCTGATCGTCGACGAAAAGGGACTCCCCGTCCCAGGACCCCTCGTTGATCGTGCTGATGTGCATCCGTCTGGCGGCTCTTCCCACGACGATGAGCTGGGAGATGTTCAGCCGCACGGCAAGGAGCCCGATGCGGTCGTGCTCGTCCCCGGAGAATTCGCCGAGTTCGCTCATCTCGCCGAGGACGGCGACGGTGCGCTGTCCCGGCTCCCGGATCTGGGCGAGCGTCTTGAGGGCCGCCGTCATCGAATCGGGGCTCGCGTTGTACGCGTCGTTGATGATCGTGACCCCGTCGCGCCCGCCGAGCACCTGCATCCGCCAGCGTTCCGCCGTGACCACGGACTCGAGTGCGGCGACGATGTCGTCGATGCCGACCCCGAGCACCTCCGCGGTGGCGGCTGCTGCGAGGGCGTTCATCACGTGGTGCTCTCCGAGCACCTGGAAGGACACCGGGCGGGTGTCGCCACCCGCGAGGTGCAGGGTGAACGTGGTTCCGCTGCTCGAGACCTCGATGCCGGTCGCGTGCACGCCGGAGAAGTCCGTTCCGTCCGGTGCGCGCGAGGCTCCGGTGGCGTCCTGGCCGAACCAGACCACCCGGGCGCGGGTGTGTGCCCGCATTCCCGCGACCCGGGGGTCGTCGGCGTTCAGCACCGCGACATCCGTTGCGAGGAGGTCGGTGACCATCTCGGTCTTGGCGGCGAGGGTTGCTTCGATGCCGCCGAATTCGCCGGCGTGCGCGAGGCCGACCTTGAGGACGACTCCCACGTCAGGGCGGACCATGCGGATCAGCCGGGCGATCTCGCCGATGCCGCTCGCGCCCATTTCGGCGACGAGGAACCGGGTGTCCATATCGACGGCGAGCATGGTGATCGGCGCGCCCACCTCGTTGTTGAAGGAGGCGCGGGCGGCGACGGTCGGGCCGACCCGTTCGAGGATCGCGCGGAGCAGGTTCTTGGTGGTGGTCTTGCCGTTGGAGCCGGTCACACCGATGACCTTGAGCCGGCCTTCCGCGCGAACGCGGGCGACAACCAGCGTGGCGAGGTCGCCGAGGGCGACGACGGCGTCCGGGACGAGGATCTGGGCGACGGGAAGGTCGAGCGCCCGCTCGACGATGAGAAGCGCGGCGCCGTTGGCGATCGCGGCGGGAGCGAAGAGGTGACCGTCGGTCGTCTCCCCCGGCTTGGCGACGAAGATGCCGCCGGGGCCGATCTCGCGGGAGTCCGTGTCCACGGCCCCCGAAACGATGGTTGCCGGCGTGATGGGCGAACCGTCGGCGTCCACGACGCCATCGAGGCGCAGCACGCCGTTGACGGCGCCGGCGATCTCGGAGAGGGAGAGGGCGATCATCTACTGCCACCCCGCTTCGCGCAGTGCGAGCCGGGAATCCTCGCGGGCGGAATAGGGAATCTTGACGCCGTTCACTTCGTGGTAGTTCTCATGTCCTGGGCCGGCGTAGAGGATGGAGTCGCCCTCGACGGCGAGGCCGAGCGCGGTGCGGAATGCGGCGTGCGGGTCCGCGACCTCGTAGAGCTCGACGTCGGGTACCGCTTCGCGGGCACCGGCGATGAGGGCGGCCCTGATCGAGGCCGGGTCCTCGTAGCGGGGGTGGAAGTCGGTGATGACGACGACGTCGGCGCCCCTGGCCGCGATGGCGCCCATGGCAGCACGCTTGGTGGTGTCGCGGTCCCCGTCTGCGCCGAAGACCATGAAGAGCCGGCCGGGCGTGAAGGCGCGGATCGCCGCGAGGGTGTTGAGGAAGGCGTCTGGACTGTGGCCGTAGTCGATGTAGACGAGCGGTCCGCTGTCGCCGGAGATGCGTTCGGTGCGTCCGGGGATATAGACGTCGATGCCGCCGTCACGGTCGAGGGTGTGATTGATGGCCTCGAGGTCGTAGCCGGACTCGACGAGCATCAGGATGGCCAGTGCCGCGTTCGCGGCCATGAACCAGCCGATCAGCGGAACGCGGGTCTGCAGTCGGCGGCCCTCCGGCCCCTCGAGCAGGAACTCGGTGTACAGGGCGTCCTCTGAGACGATCGAGAGGTGCCAGTCGGCGTCGACCTCCGGGTGGATGCTGAGGGTCGTGACCGGGATGCGGCACTCTGCGACGATGCGCTGGCCCCACTCGGAGTCCACGGTGATGACGCCGCGGCGCGACCGGTCCGGCTGGAAGAGTTCGAGCTTGGCCTGGAAGTACTCGTCGAGACTGGAATAGTCGTCGAGGTGGTCGTGGCTGAGGTTCGTGAAGCCGGCGACGTCGAAGACGAGCCCGTCGACGCGGTGCCTGCTGAGCGCCTGCGCGGAGACCTCGATCGCGACGGCGCGCACCTCGGCTTCGCGCATCCTGGCGAGCAGGGCGTGCAGTTCGGTGGCCTCCGGAGTGGTGAGCGAGCTCACGACGGCGAGGTCGCCGATGCGGCGCTCGGCCGTCGACGTGAGGCCCGTGACGACGCCGAGCTGGTTGAGGATGGCGACCAGAAGGTAGACGACGCTGGTCTTGCCGTTCGTTCCGGTCACGGCGAAGAGTGTTGCCGGGTTTTCGTCAGTGCGGTAGATCCAGGCGGCGACCGCTCCGAGTGCGGCGCGGGCGTCGGGGGTGACCAGGATCGGCAGGCCGCTTCCGGCCGCAAGGAGCGCGCCGGCCTCATCGGTCAGGATAGCGACGGCTCCGGCCTCCCTGGCGCCTTCGGCGAAGCTCGCGCCGTGGAACGCACGCCCGGGCACGCCGACGTAGAGGTCGCCCGGCTGCACCGTGCGGGAGGAAATGCTCACGCCGGAGACTTCGAGACCCTCGATGTCGCCGCGCAGGAAAAGTTCGAATTCATCAACCATGCCCGACAACGACCGCGGAACCGGGTGCTGAGGACGGAGAGCCGATGGTGCCAATTCGGTCACGGGGCTCGCTTTCTTACCAGGTACCGGGAAGGGCAGGCGCTGGAGCGCCCGATGGAACTGCCCGGTACTTCTTCAGCACCTGGCTCATGACCTCCTGGAAGATCGGAGCGGGCGCTGCAGACGTGTTCAGTTTAACAGGATCGGCGAGACTGACCGAAACGACGTACTCGGGGTCGTCCGCCGGCGCGAAGCCGGAGACCGACACGAGATACCCATGGGTGTACCCGCCGTGGCCGTCGGGCATCTGTGCCGTTCCGGTCTTCGTGGCGACGCGGTAGCCGGGGATGTTCCAGACCTTGGAGAGCCAGGCCTTCTGGTACACCATCTCGAGCATGTCCGAGGTGTCGTGCGCTGCGGAGGCCGAAACCACCTGGGTTCCCGCGGCTGCCGGGACATTCGTCATGGTCCCGTCGGCCTGGCGGCAGCCGGCCACGAGCTGGACGGGCATCCGGACGCCCTTGTTGGCGATGGTCTGGTAGATGCTCGAGACCTGTAGCGCCGTCGTGGTCAGGCCCTGCCCGAACATCGTGGCGTACTTGGTCTGCGGGTCCCATTCGTCGTAGGGGTGCAGGATTCCGGTGTCCTCGGCCGGGAAGCCCGCCTCTGTCTCGGTGCCGAGGCCGAACTTGGTCATGTAGTCGTAGCGCTGCTTGTCGGTCAGCAGCTCGCCGAACTTGGACATGCCGGTGTTCGAGGACTCGATCAGAACGCCCGTGAGGGTGAGGTGCAGGTCGGCGTGCCCCGAGCTGTCGTTGATGTTCGCGCCGTTGCCCGGCAGGTACCGGTATGGCGCGACGACCTGGGTGCCGACGGTCGCCTTGCCTGCGTCGAGCACGGATGCCGCGGTGAGAGCCTTGAAGGTCGACCCCGGTTCGAAGGAGGCCGTGAACGCGCGCGAACCGCGGTCGTCCGGGTTGGCGGTTCCGTTGACGTTGTTCGGGTCGACACTGGGATAGTCGGCGACCGCGACGAGCTTCCCGGTCTTGACCTCCTGTACCACGACCGTTCCCCACGCCGCGCCGGTGGCCTGGGCCTGCTTGGCCAGTGCCTGCTGAACGAACCACTCCAGGTCGGAGTCGATCGTCGTCACGACGTCTCCCCCGTCGACCGCCGCCTTCTCGGTGACGGTACTCTGCGGCAGCCGGACGCCGTCTGCGCCCTTTTCGTAGGTTTCCGTGCCGTTGGTGCTCGCGAGGCAGGAATCCTGGCCAAGTTCGAGGCCGGCCTGGGCCTCCCCCTCCGACGACGTGAATCCGACGAGGTTGCCGGCGACCGCACCGTCCGGATACACCCGGCCCGGCTTCTTCTCGAAGTAGATCCATGGAATCTCGAGCGCGTCGACGGCCCGGAACACCGAGACATCCACCGCCTTGGTCACAATGGCATAGTCGGAGGCCGGATCGGCGGCGAGCGACGAGGAGATGATCGCGAGGATCGCGTCTCCGGTCTGACCGGTGATGGCTCCGACCTCCGCAGCGGCCTGGGCGACGGTGACCGTCTGGTCCCCCGCTGCCGTTTTGCGGGTGAACTCGACGGCATTGCGGGGCGACAGGGTGATGTTGTAGCGCATGACCGTTCCGGCGAGCACGACGCCGTTGGCGTCGACGATGTCCCCGCGGGAGCCGTAGATGGGTTGCTCGACCGATCGGTTGCCGAGCGAGTCGGCGCTGAGGGTGTCGGCGCGAACAACCTGGATGTCGACGAGCCGGACCACGAAGAGTGCGACGATCGCGAAGAGGAGAACGACCGTGATCGCGATGCGGCGCTTACCGCTGCGCGTCGACCTGGCACTGACACCCACAGTTCACGTTCCTTACTGCGGACGGGGCCGCGGTTGTGGCACCCCGGCGCTGGCGGGAATGCGAGTTAGCGAGTCGTGGGCGTCGGGAGTCCGGCGCCGGGGGCTGGTACTGGGGCGGTCGGCGTCGTCGGCGCCGTCTCGGTGGCTGAAGTCGTCGCGGCGCCGGCGACGCTCGCGCCCTGCCCGGTGGACTGGGCCGGCTGTGTCACCAAAGGTACGCCGGTGAGCAGTGCGTTCGGCACGAGACTCGCCGCACCGGCCTGACTGCCAGTTGCGGAACTCGGGGCGCCGAGCACGGCGGAATCGGAGAGGCGAAGGTAGACCGGGTTGGAGTTGCTGATCATGCCGATGGCCTCTGCGTTGGCCGCGAGACTCTGCGGGGACGAGACCCGGACGAGGTCTTCCGTCACGCTCTCGGCCGTGCGGGATAGTTCCGTCTGGCTGGCCTGCAAGCGGGACACCTCGTATGCGCTCTGAGAGATTCCGACGCTCAGCAGGAGCTGCGCGACGATGATCACCGCGAGGCCGGCGACAGCGGACAGGGCGAAGGCGATCTTGGGACGCGCGCGGCGCTGGCTGCGCGTCGCGACGATCTCGATGTGGCGGAGCCGCGAGCCCGGCTGAGCCGGAGCGTCCAGGGGTTTCTGGTCGGGGGTGTCGTGCCGGGGGGCACTCTCCCAGTTCGGTCGCAGCACGCGTGCGAGATTGTCGCTCATCCGGCTCTCCTCAGTCGCTCAGCGGCGCGAAGTCTGACCGACGTCGCACGGGGGTTTCTCGCCTTTTCTTCTTCCGAGGCGAGTTCGGCGCCCCGGATCAACTGTGTGAACAGTGGCTTGTGTTCCGGCAGCTCGATCGGGAGGCCGGCGGGGGCGCTCGAGGTGGATACCCTCGCGAGCGCCTTCTTGACGATCCGGTCCTCGAGCGACTGGTAGGCCTCGACGACGATCCGGCCGTGGACGGCGACGGCGTCGAGCGCGGCGGGGATCGCGCGTTCCAGCACGGAGAGTTCCTGGTTGACCTCGATGCGCAGGGCCTGGAAGACCCGCTTGGCCGGGTGGCCGGTGCGCTGCACGACGACGGGCGTGACCTTGGTGAGGATCGCGACGAGTTCGGCGGAACGGACGAGCGGTGCGGTGGCTCTCGCCTCGACGATCGCCTTGGCGTAGCGCGCCGCGAGCTTCTCTTCGCCGTACTCGTGGAAGATGCGGCGCAGCTCGGACTCGCTGTACGTGGCCAGGATGTGCTCCGCGGTCAGGTCGCTCGTGTTGTCCATCCGCATGTCGAGCGGAGCGTCCTTGGAGTAGGAGAACCCGCGTTCGACCCGGTCGAGCTGGAGCGAGGAGACACCGAGGTCGAAGAACACGCCCTGCACCTCGTCGATGCCGAGCGAGTCGAGGGCCTCCCGGATGCCGTCGTAGACGGTGTGCACGAGGTGGATCCGGTCGCGGAACGGCTTGAGGCGTTCCTCGGCGATCGAGAGCGCCTCGAGGTCGCGGTCGAGGCCGACGACGGTGAGCCCGGGGAAGCGGGTCAGGAAGGCCTCCGAGTGGCCGGCCATGCCGAGGGTCGCGTCGACGAGCACGGCGCCGGGCTGGTCCAGAGCCGGCGCGAGGAGCTCGACACAGCGTTCGAGCAATACAGGGGTATGGATTTCGTCGATATTCATGGTCCCGGGGAGTAGTTCCTGGATCCTGATCCCCATCCGGCAGTCCTGCCACCGGGGAAGTGTGTCAGGGCGTACGGCTGGGAGTCAGGCGCCAGGTTCTAGAAGAGTCCCGGAATCACCTCCTCCGTGGTGTTGGCGAACGAGGTCTCTTGTTCGGCGAGGTAGAGGTCCCAGGCCTCGGTGTCCCAGATCTCGACACGGTCGCCCGCGCCGATCACGGTGAGCTCACGGTCGAGGCCGGCATAGCTGCGGAGGTTGGCGGGGATGGTGATGCGGTTCTGGCTGTCGGGAGTCTCCGCACTGGCTCCGGAGGTGAACACCCGGAGGAAGTCGCGGCCCTGCTTGCTCGTAATCGGTGCCTGCTTGATCTTTTCGTGCAGTTCCTCGAACGCCCGGGTCGTGAAGACGTAGAGGCAGTGTTCCTGGCCGCGGGTCATCACGATGCCGGTGGACAGCTGCTCGCGGAACTTCGCAGGAAGGATGACGCGTCCCTTGTCGTCGAGCTTGGGGGCATAGGTCCCGAGGAACATTCATCACCCCTTCTCTTCCGGCCAAGTTCAGGTGTTACTCCACTTTACTCCACTTTGAACCACGAATACCGGAAATTGCACGATCAACGTGCTATTTCTTAGAAAAATACCAGATGAACAGGCTAACTCCGTGGTGGAGGGAAATTCGCCGCATGTCGCGATTCGCGGGCGATTTTGGGCACAAAAAAAGGGCCGATCAGTGATCGGCCCTGCTTTTGTTGAATTCAGGTCGTGCGGTGGAGGGTGTGGGTCAGTTGCCGTCCTGGCGTCGGTCCCAGCGGTCATTGAGGCGGTCCATGAACCCGCGCCCGGACTTGCCGGACCCCGAGGTGCGCGACCGGTTGGTTCCGGATGACGACTTGCCCGTGGACGAGAAGCCGGAGGAGGACAATCTGCGGGCGGCCTTGCCCGGTGATGTCGCGAGCAGGACTCCGGCGAACATGACCACGAAGCCGAGGATTCCGATCCAGAGCTGCTGCACCGCAACCCCGGCGATCAGTCCCCCGATACCGGCGACCACCGCGAGCACCCCGAGGGCGATCGAGCGGTAGTTCGGGCGGAGCGATGAACCGCCAACGGTCGCGACGAAGTCGGAGTCGTTGTGGTAGAGCCCGCGCTCCATTTCTTCAAGGAGTCGCTGCTCTTGTTCCGAAAGCGGCATCTTATTCCTCCTCTGTAGGATCACCGGTGAATCCCAATTCTAGCCCCGCCGCGATAGCTAGGCTAGGCGGGTGGCTGAAAGCAATCAACTGGTCGATCTGGTTCAAACTCGCATCGACGAATTCCTGAAAACCCGTCAACTCATTGTGACTACTGTCAGCCCGGATCTTAGCGCGCTGGTGAACTTCTCACGGCAGTTTCTCAGCGGTGGTAAGCGCTTCCGGGCGCAGTTCTGTCAGCGAGGCTGGCAGAGCGTCCCCGGCTCGGCCGCGCTGGATTCATCGCCGGTCATCGCGGCGGCTGCTGCCCTCGAAATATTCCATGCCGCAGCCCTCGTCCACGACGACATCATCGACAATTCGGACACCCGCAGGGGCTCGGCATCCGCGCACAAACTCTTCGAATCCCTGCATGCCGCAGGAGGCTGGGCCGGCGCTCCCGTCGAGTTCGGCAGGGCGTCCGCAATCCTGCTCGGGGACCTGCTCCTCGGGTGGAGCGACGAGCTCCTCGACGAGGGCCTCCAGGCCTCGGCCGATCCCGTCGCGGCCAGGCTCGGGCGCCACGAATTCAATCAGATGCGCACGGAGGTGACCGCCGGTCAGTATCTCGACATCCTCGAGGAACGGGCCTGGCTCGTGCAGCCGGAAGAAGAGCTGCTCGAGCGTGCCATGCGGGTCATCGTCTTCAAGTCCGCGAAGTACAGCGTCCAGGCTCCACTCGTCATCGGCGCAGCCCTCGCGGGCGCCGACACGGCCCATCTCGACGCGCTGCGCGCCTTCGGGCTTCCCCTCGGCATCGCGTACCAGCTGCGGGACGACCTGCTCGGAGTGTTCGGCGACGCGTCTGTCACCGGGAAGCCGAGCGGTGACGACCTGCGGGAGGGCAAGCGCACCGTGCTCATCGCGCTCACCAGAACCGCGCTCGAACCGGCCGCGCGGGACTACCTCGACGGACTCCTGGGAGACCCGGGACTCGATGCGGCCCAGATCCTGTCCCTGCAGGAACTCATCCGGGCCAGCGGAGCCGTCGAGAGTGTCGAGACCCTGATCACAGACCAGGTGGCGGATGCGCGCATCGCGCTGCACGCCTCTCCGATCGCCCCCGAGGTGCGGCAGCAGCTCGAGACGCTCGCCGAAACAGTGACGCGCCGCTCGTTCTGAGTGTCAGAACGCGGAAAGCTACGCGAGTGCCTGCGCGACGCGGCGGACCTCGGCCTT
Source organism: Cryobacterium zhongshanensis (assembly GCF_022760445.1). NCBI lineage: Bacteria > Bacillati > Actinomycetota > Actinomycetes > Micrococcales > Microbacteriaceae > Cryobacterium > Cryobacterium zhongshanensis. The sequence goes on from NZ_JALGAR010000003.1 coordinate 188,234, forward strand.
GCGACCGGCGAGGAGCGCCTGGATCGGCGGGACGCCGAGGCTGTCGTCGACCTCGAGCAGCCACTGCATGGCCTGCTCGTCGGTGAAGCCGTCGTCGGCCAGCACGATCAGGGTGCCGCGGAGTTCGGGCAGTGGGGTGCCGTCCTTGATGAATGCGGCCGGAACCGCGATCACGCCGTTGCGGCGGATCGCGAGGAGCTGCTTGTCATCGATGAGTTGGCGCACCCGGCTTTGACTGGTCCCGAGCAGGGTAACGAGGTCGGGAATGGTCAGCCAGGGTTGATCTGAAAACGAATCGGTCACGCTCCAAGCCTCCCATGATTCCCGGGCGACGACAAACACCGAATGCCCCGACGCGGGTTCGATGAGGCCCGGATGGGGGTCATTCCGATTGACTCCGGCGGTCATGTATGCCAGCGTTGAAGGTCGTGGACAAGTTAACGCTCGTGGACACGTTGAAGGTTGTAGCCAGTCTCAAGCTCGAACGGCAGTTTTCGGCTCGACAGCATCTGAGTGTCAGATCAATCTGAATGGAGCGTCATGACAGTACAGGCCAGCAGAATCGTCCGACCACCGACCGGGAGTGAGCCCGCCCCCGCCCGGCGCCACAAGTCCACCGGTGTCCGATCCCGCGCACTCGGCCTCTTCGCGGCCCTGCCGCTCGCCGTGGTCTGCTCGGTCGCCATCAGCCTCAACCTCGCCTCTCCCGCCCAGGCCGCAACCCTGAGCCGGAAGCCGCTCAAGGTCCCCGCCCAGCTGCCGGCATCCGCTCCCACCGGCGTCCCTGCGCAACGTGTTCAGTCCGAGGCGGCCCCGAGCCAGTACACGGTCGTCTCCGGTGACACCGTGAGCGGGATCGCGAGCCGGTTCGGCCTCTCGACCGCTGCCGTGCTCGCACGCAACGGCCTGAGCTGGTCGACGAAGATCTTCCCCGGCCAGCAGCTCACCCTCGCTGACGGCGCCGCCCCCGCGGCGGCCCCCGCGCCCACCCCGGTTGCGAGCGAGCTCACGCGCTACTCGATCGTGACGGGAGACACCATCAGCGGCATCGCCGCCGCACACGGCATCTCGGTCGCGGCCGCGCTGAGCGCCAACGGCCTCGACAGGGCCAGCATCATCTTCCCCGGTCAGTCCCTCGTGATTCCCTCCGGCTCCGCCCCTGCGGCGGCGGCCCCTGCGGTTGCGCTCGCCAGTGCGACGACGGCGGCCCCCGGCGCCCGGCACACGATCGCAACGGGAGAAACCGTGTCCATGATCGCAGCGGCCACCGGAGTCTCTATTCGTGCGATCCTGCAGGCGAACAACCTCGGCTGGTCGAGCATCATCTACCCCGGCCAGGAGCTCGCGATCCCGGCGGCCGCCGCGGAATCGGTCGCGGCCGCATCCGTCACCCCACTGCCCGCGCCGGCACCGGCACCGACCGCCGCTCTCGGCCAGGTGACCCCTCTCTCCGACGAGATGCGAGCCAACGCCCGGATCATCGTGGCGACCGGGCGTGCGGCCGGCGTGAGCGACCAGGGCCTCGTCGTCGCCCTCGTCGCCGCCGCCCAGGAATCGGGGCTGCGGAACGTCAACTACGGGGACAGGGATTCGCTCGGTCTCTTCCAGCAGCGACCGGGCAAGGGCTGGGGGTCGCCGGACCAGGTGATGGACCCCGTCCGCGCGAGCCTGGCGTTCTTCGGCGGCGCAGGGAACCCGAACCCCGGGGTCACCCGCGGACTCCTCGACATCGTCGGCTGGGAGGGGTTGACCGTCACCCAGGCGGCGCAGGCCGTTCAGCTCTCCGCCTTCCCCGACTATTACGCGAAGTGGGAGACCTCTGCCCGATCCTGGCTGGCAGAGCTCGGCTGATCAGCCGTGCTTTGCGAGTGTCCGGCAGCAGATCCGCCCGCTTCTCCCTAGACTCGACTGGTGAGCGATAGTCCTGCCGATCCGATGATCGGCCGTCTGATAGACGGCCGATATCAGGTGCGCTCGCGAATCGCGCGCGGCGGAATGGCGACCGTTTACCTCGCTACCGACCTGCGCCTCGAACGCCGGGTAGCACTCAAGGTGATGCACGGTCACCTCGCAGACGACAACGCCTTCAAGGCGCGATTCGTCCAGGAGGCCCGCTCGGCCGCACGCCTGGCACACCCGAACGTCGTCAACGTCTACGACCAGGGCCAGGACGCCGATATGGCGTACCTCGTCATGGAGTATCTGCCCGGCATCACCCTGCGCGACCTGCTCAAGGACTACGGGCGCCTCACGAGCGAACAGACCATCGACATCCTCGAGGCGGTGCTGTCCGGCCTCGCCGCAGCGCACAAGGCCGGCATCGTGCACCGCGACCTCAAGCCGGAGAACGTGCTGCTCGCGGACGACGGACGGATCAAGATCGGTGACTTCGGGCTCGCCCGTGCCGCCAACAACAACACCGCGACCGGGCAGGCACTGCTCGGCACGATCGCCTACCTCTCCCCCGAACTCGTCACGCGCGGCATCGCCGATGCCCGCAGCGACATCTACGCCCTCGGCATCATGACCTACGAGATGCTCACCGGCGAACAGCCCTACGTCGGCGAGGCGCCGATGCAGATCGCGTACCAGCACGCCAATGACACGGTGCCGATGCCGAGCCTGCGGGTCACGACCGTTCCGCACGAGCTCGACGAGCTTGTCAGCTGGGCGACCGCCCGCGACCCCGAACAGCGCCCCCGGGACGCGAAGGTCATGCTCGACCAGCTCCTCGACGTCGAGAAGCAGATGCGCCCCTTCGACGGTGACACCGGCGTGCAGCAGACCCTGCTGATGCCGAGCGCTGCCGCGGGTGCCCTCGCGGACGCGGACACCATGATCTTCGGCGCCGCGGCGCCCGTGGCCGGAGCGACGGCACTGCTGCCCGCACCCGTCGTGAAGCCGCCGGCCGACGCCGACCTGCTCAGCACGAAGACCCGCCGCCGCAAGGTCCGCGGGTACTGGCTGTTCACGCTGGTACTCCTGCTCGCCGGCCTCGCCGGCGGTACCGGCTGGTACTTCGGCAGCGGCCCGGGGTCGCAGGTCGAGGTGCCCTCCCTGATCTCGGTCGCCCCGGACGCGGCCGCCGCGCAGCTCGCCGAGCTCGGCCTCCAGTCCGCTCTCGCGCAGCAGTACAGCGGCACGGTTGCGGCAGGACTCGTCGCGAGTACCGACCCCGGAGAGGGCGGCCACGTCAAGAAGGGCAACGCGGTCACCCTCTACGTCTCGCAAGGGCCGCAGCCGATCACGGTTCCCCCGCTCGCCGGCCTCAGCACGGATGCCGCGAGTTCGACGATCACCGGGCTCAATGCCTTGGTCGGCACGGTCGACCAGGTCTTCTCCGGCGACGTCGCCTCCGGCATCGTGATCTCGGCGTTCCGGGAGAGCGACGGCTCGGAGGTCTCCCAGGGCGGCCCGTACTTCGAGGGTATGAAGGTCAACCTCGTCGCCTCGCTCGGCCCGGTTCCGGATGTCTCGGGCAAGTCGGTCAACACCGCGACCTCGCTCCTGAAAGACAAGGGGCTCGTCGCCACCACCGGCGACTCCGTCTACAGCGACACGATCGACGAGGGCGACGTGGTCAGCGCCGCTCCCCAGAAGGACGGCCCGGTCCGGGCGGGCGACACCTACGTGCTCACGACGTCGAAGGGTCCCGCGCCGATCCCGATCCCGAACGTCGTCGGCAAGCCGTGGAACGAAGGCAAGAAGATCCTCACCGACCTGGGGTTCAAGCTGAGTTATAACCTGGGCGCAGATGCGATCGCGCCGCTGCTCAACATCCTCTCCACGGACCCTGCGGCGGGAACGGCCGCGCCCAAGGGCAGCACGATCGCCCTCAAGCCGACGAACCCGTTCGGCTAGGGTCCCCCGCCGCCACCACTCGGCGCTGCGCGCCAGACCCGCCGCTCCGCTCCAGGCATGCCTGGCGCGAAACGGCGGACATGGCGCGCCCGGCTGTGACGCATCCGGCAGCACCCGGTCACGGGGCGAGAGTCGCCGTTCACGCCGGGTGTCGCCGCTCCGCCGGGTAGTTTCGGCGTGAACGGCGACACGCGGCGAGTAGCCGAGCGCGGGCGCGCGGCCAGTACAGGTGTGTGCGAGCGTCCGTGTGGCATGCCCGCAGCATCCGCTCGCGCGGCGAGAGTCGCCGGATACTCCGAGTGTCGCCGCTCTGCCGGGTACCCTCGGCGACAACAGCGACACTGGACGAGTGGCCGCGCACGCCCCACGGCCCAGACCGACCTCAGGCGCACACGAGCGTCCGGGTGGCTCGCCCGCAGCATCCGCCCGTGCGGCGACTGTCGCCGAATGCGCCGAGTGTCGCCGTTCCGCCGGGCACTTTCGGCGACAACGGCGACACTCGACGGGTGAGCACGCGCCCGGAGGGGCCCGGCCCGCTTTGGGCGCAGCGGCGCGGCGGGCACGCCTCCGGGTGGCGCGCCGGCGGCATCCGCTTGCCTCGCCCAGAGTCGCCGGATACGCCGAGTGCCGCCGTTCTGCCGGGTAGTTTCGGCGGGAACGGCGGCACTCGGGGAGACCGCTACGGGTCAGCGGGCGGCGAGCTCCTCGGCGACGAGGAAGGCGAGCTCGAGGGACTGCATGTGGTTGAGCCGCGGGTCGCAGAGCGACTCGTAGCGGGTGGCGAGGTCGGCCTCGTCGATGTGCTCGGAGCCGCCGAGGCACTCGGTGACGTCGTCGCCGGTGAGCTCGACGTGCACGCCGCCCGGGTGGGTTCCGACGGCGCGGTGGGCCTCGAAGAAGCCGCGCACCTCGTCGACGACGTCGTCGAAACGACGCGTCTTGTACCCGGTCGGCGTGGTGACGCCGTTGCCGTGCATCGGGTCGGTGATCCAGAGCGGAACGGCCTCGCTCGCCTTGATCGCCTCGAGGAGTGGCGGGAGCGCGTCGCGCACCTTGCCGGCTCCCATCCGGGTGATGAAGGTGAGGCGGCCGGGTTCGCGGTTCGGGTCGAGCTTGTCGACGAGACGCAGCATGTCGTCCGCCGAGGTGCTCGGGCCGAGCTTGACGCCGATCGGGTTGCGTACCCGGGACAGGAAGTCCACGTGGGCGCCGTCGAGGTAACGGGTACGCTCGCCGATCCAGATGAAGTGCGCCGAGGTGTTGTACGGGGTGCCGGTGCGGGAGTCGATCCGGGTCATCGGGCGCTCGTAGTCCATCAGCAGGCCCTCGTGGCTCGTGTAGAACTCCGTGCGACGCATCGCCTCGAAGTCCGCACCGCACGCGATCATGAACTTGATGGCCCGGTCGATCTCCTTGGCCACCTTCTCGTAGCGCTGGTTGGCCGGGTTCGCGGCGAAGCCCTGGTTCCAGCTGTGCACCTGGCGCAGGTCGGCGAAACCGCCCTGGGTGAACGCGCGGATCAGGTTGAGCGTCGACGCGGCCGTGTGGTAGCCCTTGACGAGGCGGGCCGGGTCGGCCTCGCGGGACTCCGGGGTGAAGTCGTAGCCGTTGACGATGTCGCCGCGGTAGGCGGGCAGGGTGACGCCGCCGCGGGTCTCGAAGTCGCTCGAGCGCGGCTTGGCGAACTGGCCGGCCATCCGGCCCATCTTGATCACGGGCATCGAGGCGCCGTAGGTGAGCACGACGGCCATCTGCAGCACGGTCTTGACCCGGTTGCGGATCTGCTCAGCGGTCGCGCCGCTGAAGGTCTCCGCACAGTCGCCGCCCTGGAGCAGGAAGGCGTGGCCGGCAGCGGCCTGGGCGAGTCGGTCGCGCAGGATGTCGACCTCGCCGGCGAAGACCAGGGGCGGCTGCGTCGACAGTTCTGCGGATGCCGCAGCGACGGCTTCGGAGTCCGGCCAGGTCGGCTGCTGCTTGATCGGAAGCGTGCGCCAATAGTCCAGACCGGCGATCACAGCTTCATCGGCCACAATGACGGGTTCGGTAGTGTCGACCACAGGACTATCTCTGTTTTCTCTTTGTTGGCACGCGGAGTGCGCACCAGGGGACTGGGCTGGTTCGAGCCGGGGTGGGATACGCGATCTTATCGCGAAAGACTGGCGCGCTTTTCCTTGACGCTCGTGGCGTACACGTCGACGTACTCCTGCTTGCTGAGCGCCTGGAGCTCGTACATCAGCTCGTCGGTCACGCTGCGGAGCACGAACCGGTCCCCCTCCAGCCCCTCGAAGCGGCTGAAATCGAGCGGCTTGCCGATGACGATCCCGATCCGACGGATCTTCGGGATCCGCGTGCCGGTCGGCATCGCCTTCTCGGTGTCGATCATCGCGACGGGGACGACGGGCACCCCGGCCTCGAGGAGCATCCGGGCGACCCCGGTGCGACCGCGGTACATCTTCGCGTCAGGGCTGCGGGTGCCCTCGGGGTAGATACCGAGCACGCCGCCGCCGGAGAGGATCCTCAGGCCCGTGTTGAGCGAGTCCTCCGAGGCCTTACCGCCGGAGCGGTCGATCGGCAGCTGGCCGGTGGCCTTGAAGAACTGCTTCGTCGCCCAGCCCTTGAGCCCGGTGCCGGTGAAGTATTCGCTCTTGGCGAGGAAGACCACCCGGCGCGGCACCACGAGCGGCAGGAACACCGAGTCGATGAACGACAGGTGATTGCTCGCGAGGATGACTCCCCCGGTCTTGGGGATGTTCTCGAGGCCGACCACCCACGGCCGGAAGAGCCCCAGAAGGAGGGGTCCGACGACAATGTTTTTCATGATCCAGTAGAACATCGGTCGCTCTTTTCTTGCGTCGGGCACAGCCTAGATCGGGAAGACGTGCTTCCGCGCGAGGTCTGCGGCACCGACAACTCCGGCATCGTTGACGAGTTGGGCAATCGCGAATTCCGCCTCGGGGTGGTAACCCCGCGCGGGAAGGTTTTCGAGGTACGCGGTACGGATCGGTTCGAGGAGCAGTTCGCCGGCGTCGGCGACTCCTCCGCCGAAGACGAAGATCTGCGGGTCGAGCACGGCCGCGAGGGATGCGCAGGCCTGGCCGAGCGCGTCGCCGAGCTGACGGAGGGCCGCGAGGGCCCCGGGGTCGCCGTCCTGGATCAGGCGGCCGACGTCCTTGCCGCTGAGCTTGCCCTTGCGGGCACGGGCGGATGCGAGGCCGAGGCCGATGCCACCGGCATCCGCCAGGGAGTTGGCGATGCGGAGCAGGGCCCTGCCGGAGCCGTACTGCTCGATGCAGCCCTGGGCGCCGCAGCCGCACGGGAGGCCGTCCGGGACGATGCGCACGTGGCCGAGCTCGGCGCCGCAGCCGAAGCCGCCGCGGAACAGGCGGTCGTTGGAGACGATGGCGCCGCCGACGCCGGTGCCGATCGTGAGGGTGACCATGTCGCTGTAGACCTGGCCGGCGCCGAAGCAGAATTCGGCCCAGCCGGCCGCGTTCGCGTCGTTCTCGATCAGGATCGGGAGGTTGAGCCGCTCTTCGAGGGTCGCCCGGAGCGGTTCGTTGCGCCAGTTGATGTTGGGGGCGTAGTAGACCGTGGACTGCGCGGAGTCGATGAAGCCGGCTGCCGCGACGCCTGCCGCGATGACGTCCTCACCGACGGCGAGTTTCTGGATCATCTCGACGACGGCGTCTTCGATGGCCCGCGGGTCCCCTGCGGTTGTGGGCGTGCGCTCGGAACGGAGGATGGTGCCGAACTCGTCGACGAGGGCTCCCGCAATCTTCGTGCCGCCGATGTCGATTCCAATGGCGTGCACAGCCGGCCTCTTTCGTCCATAGTCTCGGGCATCCGCCCAGCTCAGCACACAATTATGCTGAGGCGTCCCTCTAGAGTGTACTGAGCCGCGGCGCTGCGAGTCGAAACGACTGCTCCGCATGTCGCCCGGCTAGAGTGTGCACATCCGCCCGGTACCAGAGGAGTTGCCGTGAAACAGTTCGATATGCCCGCAGTCGTCCCAGCCGACCCAGGGGCGAACATCACCGATCTCCTCGTGGATCGCCTCGCCGCCACCCCGGATTCCGTGCTGTTCTCGGTTCCCCGCGGTGCCGGTTGGGCCCCCGTGACGACGTCCGAATTCCACCGTCAGGTCGTGAGCCTCGCCAAGGGGCTCGTCGCAGCAGGCATCGAGCCCGGCGACAAGATCGGCCTGATGTGCAAGACCCGCTACGAGTGGACCCTCATCGACTTCGCGACCTGGTTCGCCGGCGCCGTCCTGGTCCCGGTCTACGAGACCAGCTCTCCGACCCAGATGCAGTGGATCCTCGGCGATTCCGGCGCCTCCGCCGTGATCCTCGAGACCGCGGACCACTTCGCCAAGTTCGACGAGGTGCACCCCGACCTCCCGGACATCGGAACCGTCTGGCAGATCGACCTCGGCGACCTCGCGAAGATCGTCGCGGGAGGCGTGGACGTTCCGGATGCCGAGATCGAGCGCCGTCGTCGCCTCGCGACCGGCGCCGACATCGCGACCCTGATCTACACCGCGGGGACCACCGGCCGGCCGAAGGGCTGTGTGCTCACGCACTCGAACTTCGTCGAGACCTCGCGAAACGCGGGGATCGCCCTCTCGGGCGTCCTCAACCACGAGGACGGCGCATCCACCCTGCTGTTCATCACGACCGCGCACGTCTTCGCCCGGTTCATCGCGGTGCTGTGCGTGCACGGGAACGTGCGGGTCGGGCACCAGCCGGACACCCGGCAGCTGCTGCCCGCGCTCGCGTCGTTCAAGCCCACGTTCCTGCTCGCGGTGCCGCGGGTGTTCGAGAAGGTCTACAACTCAGCGGAGCAGAAGGCGGAGGCCGCCGGTCGCGGCAAGATCTTCGAGGCCGCCGCGCACCTCGCGGTCAAGCACTCGAAGGCCCTCGCAGAGGGAACCCCGGTGAGCCTCTCGATGAAGATCCGGTTCGCGATCTTCGACCGGCTCGTCTACAGCAAGCTCCGCACGGCCATGGGCGGCAAGGTGCGCTACGCCGTCTCCGGCTCCGCCCCGCTCGGCGAGTTCCTCGGCCACTTCTACCACAGCCTCGGCATCAAGATCCTCGAGGGCTACGGCCTCACCGAGACCACGGCACCCGCCACGGTCGGCCGCACCGACCAGTTCAAGGTCGGCACCGTCGGCCCGCCCCTTCCCGGTGTTTCGATCCGCATCATGGACGACGGCGAGATCGAGGTCAAGGGCGTCAACGTCTTCAAGGAGTACTGGCACAACCCCGAGGCGACCCAGGCCGCCTTCGACGACGGCTGGTTCCGCACCGGCGACATCGGCGACTTCGACGCCGACGGCTTCGTCACGATCACGGCCCGCAAGAAGGAGATCATCGTGACCGCGGGCGGCAAGAACGTCGCGCCGGCCGCGCTCGAGGACCCGATCCGCTCCAACCCCCTCGTCGGCCAGGTCATCGTCGTCGGAGACCGCAAGCCGTTCATCGCGGCGCTCGTCACGCTCGACCCCGACATGCTCGCGGTCTGGCTGCACAACAACGGCGAGGATGCCTCGATGTCGATCGCCGAGGCGGCGCTCAACCCGGCGGTGCTCGCCGAGGTGCAGCGCGCCATCGACCACGCCAACTCGCACGTGTCGCGGGCGGAGTCCATCCGCAAATTCGTGATCCTCACCGTCGAGCTCACCGAGGACAACGGCTATCTCACGCCCAAGCTCAGCATCAAACGCGACGTGATCCTGCGGGACTTCGCCGCGACGATCGAGGGCATGTACCAGGGCGTGCCCGTCGTCACCGAGCAGAACCCGGTGGTGCGCTGACGGTCGGTCAGAACCAGTCGGACTCGCGGATCTCCTTCATGGCCGCCCGGCGGTTCTCCTTGTCGAGTTTGTCGATGTAGAGGAAACCGTCGAGGTGGTCGGTCTCGTGCTGGAGGGCCTGGGCCATCAGCCCGTCTCCGGCGAGCTCGACGGGTTCACCGGCGAGGTCGATCCCGGTGACCCGGGCGAACGGGTAGCGCTTGGTCGGGTACCACAGGCCGGGGACGGACAGGCAGCCCTCCTCGACGAGGGCGGGTTCCCCGGAGACCTCGACGACGACGGGGTTCAGGATGTACCCGATCACGCCGTCGACGTTGTAGCTGAACGCGCGCAGGTTCACGCCGATCTGGGCTGCGGCGACCCCGGCGCGGCCCGGCAGGCGCACGCTGTCGAGAAGGTCGACGACGAGCCGGGTGACCCGGTCGTCGATGGTCTCGATCGGCGCGGACACGGTCTTCAGCACGGGATCTCCGAAGAGACGGATCTGGCGCTCAGGCACAGGAAAACTCCAAGTCAGTTGGTGCGGGCAAGTCGGTTGGTCTATGGCGTGTCACGCGCCGCGGTGCGCGGGAAGGCCCTCGACCACGAGAGCGGCGAGGGTGCGCGCGGCGAGCCGGGTGATCGGCTTGAGGTCCGCCCACGAGATGACGCTCCCCGCCGCGAGCTGCGGGTCGTAGGGAATGCGCACGATCTCGCGGACCCTCGACCGGAAGTGCGACTCGATCTCCTCGAGCTTCACAAGGTTGGTGCCCTGGGTGGCGGTGTTGAGCGCGACGATCGAGTTGCGGACGAGGTCGCCGTAGCCGTTGGCGTCGAGCCAGGTCAGGGTCTCGGACGCGAGGCGGGCTTCGTCGACGCTGCCGCCGGAGACCACCACGATCGAGTCTGCACGCTGCAGCGTCGCCCGCATCACGGAGTGCACGATCCCGGTGCCGCAATCGGTGAGCATGATCGAGTAGTACCGGGCCGCGAGGTCGGCGACGACGTTGTAGTCGTCCTCGTCGAAGGCTTCGGACAGCAGCGGGTCGGTGTCGGAGGCGAGGATGTCGAGCCGGGTCGCGTCGCGGGACACGAGCGAGGAGAAGTCGGTGAAGCCGCCGATGGACGCGGCCTTCGTGACGACGTCCCGCACGGTCGACCTGGTCTGCTTGCTGACCCGTTCGGAGAGGGTGCCGCGGTCCGGGTTGGCGTCGACGGCGATGATGCGGTCTTCGCGCGCGTCGGCGAGGGCCATCCCGAGCAGGGCGGTGACCGTGGTCTTGCCGACCCCGCCCTTGCGGGTGAGGATCGGCACGAACCGGGTGCCGCCGTCGAACTCCTTGCGGATCAGGGCGTCCATGTCCTTGTGCGCGCGGACCTTCGCCGAGTCGCCGAGGTTGACGAGGTGCAGGGTCACGGCGTAGACGAAGGCGTTCCAGCCTCCGTGGGGCGGCGGCTGGGTGCGGCGATTGACCGCGAGCAGGCGTTCGGACGTGAGCATGGACGCCGATTCGGGGAGGACGGCGCCATCCGGGCGCAGGCGTTCCCTGCGGGACTGCGTCGCGGCATCCGCCTGGGCGGCCTGGGCGGGGCCGGAGAGCGACTGCACGGCCCCGGCCGCGGCGGCGCCGAGGCGCTCGCCCCTGTCTGCGCGGTCGTTCCGGGTGGCACGGTCTCCCGCCGCCACGCGGATGCCCGGCCCGGTGTTGATCTCGACGGTGTGGGTCGCGGGGCGGGCGGCGTCGCTCCCGCCTGCGGGGCTGCCGCTCCCGATCGCCGTCGTCGCGAGGGGTGCCGCAGCGAGCCCCGCGGGGAGCGCGGCGGCCAGGTTGTCGATCGTGTGCGGCGGCAGCTCGCTGTTGTACTCGTCACCGGGCTGCGCGTCTCCGCCGCCCGTCGAAGAGATCCCGGTGTCCGTGCGCTTTTCCGGCACCACAGTCCGTCCCTTCGTCGTGAAAAAATCGGCCCGGCCTGGGCCCCCGACCGGGCGGCGCCACTGTGGGTGCCGACCGATCGACCTTCAGCCTAGCGCGGGCGCACAACCACGAGCAGGTCGCCCGCGTCCACCTGCTGCGTCTTGGGGATCGCCACCCGCTCGACGATGCCGGCGATCGGGGAGGTGATGGCCGCCTCCATCTTCATCGCCTCGATGGATGCGACGGCCTGGCCGGCCTCGACGGTCGCGCCCTCCTCAACCTGCAGAGTGACCACCCCGGAGAAGGGAGCCGCCACCTGGCCCGGCCGGTTCGCATCCGCTTTCTCTGCGGCCTTCGTGCTCACGGTGATGCCGCGGTCGCGCACGAATACGGGACGCAGCTGGCCGTTGAGCGTGGTCATGACGGTGCGCATGCCCTTGTCGTCTGCCTCGCCGATGGCCTCGAGGCCGACGTAGAGGCGAACGCCCTTGTCGATCTCGACCGAGTGTTCGATGCCCTGCTGCAGCCCGTTGAGGTAGTCGACGGTGTCGACGACGGAGAGGTCGCCGAACAGCTCGCGGATCTGCTCGAACTGGCGGGTCGGGCCGGGGAAGAGCAACTGGTTGAGCATCGAGCGACGGGTCAGGCTGTCGCCGTCGAGCGCTTCGCGTTCCGGCGCGGTCAGCTCGGTGACGCCGATGTGGATGCTGCGCCCGGCGAGCACCTTGCTGCGGAAGGGCTCCGGCCAGCCGCCGGGCAGGTCGCCCAGTTCGCCGGCCATGAAGCCGATCACGGAGTCCGGCACGTCGTAGTTGCCGGGGTTCGCCGCGAAGTCGGCCGGGTCGGCCCGGACGGCGGCGAGGTAGAGGGCGAGGTCGCCGACGACCTTGGACGAGGGCGTCACTTTGGGAACGCGGCCCAGGATCTGGTTCGCGGCGGCGTACATGTCCTCGATGAGCTCGAAGTCGTCGGCGAGGCCGAGGGCGACGGCCTGGGTGCGGAGGTTGGAGAGCTGGCCTCCGGGGATCTCGTGGCTGTAGACCCGGCCGGTCGGGGCGCGGAGTCCCGATTCGAAGGGGTGGTAGACGCGGCGCACGTCTTCCCAGTACGGTTCGAGGTCGCAGACGGCCTTGAGCGAGATGCCGGTGTCGCGCTCGGTGTGGGCGAGCGCCGCGACGAGCGAGGAAGCAGACGGCTGGCTCGTGGTGCCGGCCATCGGTGCGCTCGCGACGTCGACGGCGTCGGCTCCGGCGCGCGCGGCGGCGAGCAGGGTCGCGAGCTGGCCGCCGGGAGTGTCGTGGGTGTGGACGTGCACGGGGAGGGGGAAACGTTCGCGGAGCGCGCCGACGAGCTTCTCGGCGGCGGCGGGGCGGAGCAGCCCCGCCATGTCCTTGATCGCGATGATGTGCGCGCCGCTGTCGACGATCTGCTCCGCGAGGCGCAGGTAGTAGTCGAGCGTGTAGAGGTCTTCCGCGGGGTCGAGCAGGTCGCCGGTGTAGCAGAGTGCCACCTCGGCGATGCTCGTGCCGGTGCCGAGGACGGCGTCGATCGCCGGGCGCATCTGGGTGACGTCGTTGAGGGCGTCGAAGATCCGGAAGATGTCGACGCCCGTGTCGGACGCCTCACGCACGAAGGCGTCGGTGACCTCGGTCGGGTACGGCGTGTAGCCGACCGTGTTCCGGCCGCGGAGCAGCATCTGCACGTTGATGTTGGGGAGCGCGGCACGCAGGGCCGCGAGCCGCTCCCACGGGTCCTCGCCGAGGAAGCGCAGCGCGACGTCGTAGGTCGCACCGCCCCAGGCCTCGATCGAGAGGAGCTCCGGCGTCATCCGGGCGACGTACGGCGCGACGGCGACGAGGTCCCGCGTGCGCACCCGGGTCGCCAGGAGCGACTGGTGGGCGTCGCGGAACGTGGTGTCCGTCACGGCGAGTGCGGTCTGTGCACGGAGTTCAGCGGCGAAACCGGCCGGGCCGAGCAGCTGCAGCCGCTGGCGTGAGCCGGCGGGGGCCGGGATCGCGAGGTCGAGCTTCGGAAGCTTCTCCGCCGGGTTCAGCAGCGTGATCGGGACCCCGTTGGGCTTGTTGACGGTGACGTCGGCGAGCCAGTTCAGGATCTTCGTTCCGCGGTCCTTGGAGACGCGGGCGCGGAGCAGGTCCGGGCGCTCGTCGATGAAGGAGGTGCTGAGGTCGCCGGCAGCGAAGCCCGGGTCTTCCAGCACGGCCTGGAGGAAGGCGACGTTCGTGGAGACGCCGCGGATGCGGAACTCGGCCAGTGCCCGCTTCGAGCGCGTGACGGCCGCGGTGAAGTCGCGACCGCGGCAGGTGAGCTTCGCGAGCATCGAGTCGAAGTGCGGGCTGATCTGCGCGCCGGGGTTGATCGTTCCGCCGTCGAGGCGGATGCCTGCCCCACCGGGTGAGCGATAGGTCGTGATCTTCCCGGTGTCCGGCCGGAATCCCATGGTCGGGTCTTCCGTGGTGATGCGGCACTGGAGCGCCGCGCCGCGCAGGTGGATCTGGTCCTGGAGCAGCCCGAGTTCCGCGAGGGTCTCCCCCGCGGCGATACGGATCTGGGCGACGACGAGGTCGACGTCTGTGACCTCTTCCGTCACGGTGTGCTCGACCTGGATCCGCGGGTTCATCTCGATGAAGACGTGCTGGCCCGCGCGCTCCCCGACGGTGTCGAGCAGGAACTCGACGGTGCCCGCGTTGACGTAACCGATGGAGCGGGCGAATGCGACGGCATCCGCGTAAAGACGGGTCCGGATCTCGTCGCTGAGGTTCGGTGCTGGCGCGATCTCGATGACCTTCTGGTGGCGGCGCTGCACGGAGCAGTCCCGCTCGAAGAGGTGCACGGTCTCGCCGGTCGAGTCGGCGAGGATCTGGACCTCGATGTGCCGGGGACGGAGCACGGCCTGCTCGAGGAACATGGTCGAGTCCCCGAAGGCACTGTTGGCCTCGCGCATGGCCTCCTCGAGGGAGCCGCGCAGGTCGTCCATGCTCGCGACACGGCGCATGCCGCGCCCGCCTCCGCCGGCGACAGCCTTCGCGAAGATCGGGAAGCCGATGTCCGCAGCGGCGGCCATGAGCTCGTCGAGGTCCTTCGAGGGGGCGCTCGACTTGAGCACGGGGACGCCGGCGGCGATCGCGTGCTCCTTGGCGGTGACCTTGTTGCCGGCCATTTCGAGCACGTGCTCGCCGGGGCCGATGAAGGTGATACCGGCCTCACGGGCGGCGAGTGCGAGCTCCGGGTTCTCGGAAAGGAAGCCGTAGCCGGGGTAAATGGCGTCGGCGCCACTCTCGACGGCGACCCGGATGATCTCGCTCACGGTCAGGTAGGCGCGGACCGGGTGCCCGGGTTCGCCGATCTGGTACGCCTCGTCTGCCTTCAGGCGGTGCAGGGAATTCCGGTCTTCGAACGGATAGACGGCGACGGTTTTCGCGCCGAGCTCATACGCTGCACGAAACGCGCGAATCGCGATTTCTCCGCGGTTGGCAACAAGAATTTTCGTGAACATGCAGACCTTTCAGGAGGCGACGGGCACACAGCTGGCGGTTAGGTTCTCTAAGACTAGTGAAGGTAACGTATCTACTTGTGCACGTACTAAGCGTTAGCTCCCTCAAGGGAGGAGTAGGCAAGACCACAGTGACCCTGGGTCTGGCTTCTGCTGCCTTCGCCCGCGGCGTACGGACCCTGGTCGTCGATATCGACCCGCAATCGGACGTGTCGACCGGCATGGACATCGAGGTCGCCGGCCACCTGAACATCGCCGACGTCCTCGCCTCCCCCAAGGAGAAGATCGTCCGCGCCGCCATCGTTCCGAGCGGTTGGACCCGCGGCCAGCAGGGCACGATCGACGTCATGATCGGCAGCCCGTCCGCCATCAACTTCGACGGGCCGCACCCGAGCATCCGGGACATCTGGAAGCTCGAAGAGGCCCTCTCCACGGTCGAGAAGGACTACGACCTGGTCCTCATCGACTGCGCTCCCTCCCTCAACGCCCTGACCAGGACCGCGTGGGCGGCGAGCGACCGCGTCGCCGTCGTCACCGAGCCCGGTCTGTTCTCCGTCGCCGCCGCCGACCGCGCCCTGCGCGCGATCGAGGAGATCCGCCGCGGCCTCAGCCCGCGCCTGCAGCCGCTCGGCATCATCGTGAACCGGGCCAGGATCGCGTCCCTCGAGCACCAGTTCCGGATCAAGGAACTGCGGGACATGTTCGGCCCGCTCGTGCTGAGCCCCCAGCTGCCGGAGCGCACGTCGCTGCAGCAGGCGCAGGGCGCCGCGAAGCCGCTGCACACCTGGCCGGGCGACAGCGCGCAGGAAATGGCACGCTACTTCGACCAGCTGCTCGAACGCATCCTCCGCACCGCGCGCATCGGCGAGTACGCGGAGCAGCGCTAGCCTCCTCAGGTCCTCTCGGCTCCCCCAGTCCGGGGTGTTTTCCGACGCTCAAGGGCGGACGAAACACCGTCCCAGGCAACACGAAGGTGCTTCTTCCGCGCCTCAGCGCAGGCACTGCGAAGGTGCCGTTACGCGCCTGAACGCGAACGAGCGGATGCTCCGGCTCGGAAGCTAGGAGACCTTGCGGGACAGCCGGCGCACGGCCAGCTCGTCCGAGGGATCGGAGGGCTGCGAGTCGAGCTCGACGAGCGTCGTCTCCACCTCGCGCAGGACCTTGCCGACGGCGATTCCGAAGACGCCCTGGCCACGGCTGACGAGATCGATGACTTCGTCGTTGGAGGTGCAGAGATAGACGCTCGCGCCGTCGCTCATCAGCGTGGTCTGGGCCAGGTCGCTGACCCCGGACTCGCGGAGCTGGTTGACGGCCGTACGGATCTGCTGGAGGGAGATGCCGGTGTCGAGGAGGCGCTTGACGAGCTTGAGCACGAGGATGTCGCGGAAGCCGTAGAGCCGCTGGGTGCCGGAGCCGGTCGCGCCGCGCACCGTCGGTTCGACGAGTTCGGTGCGGGCCCAGTAGTCCAGCTGGCGGTAGGTGATGCCGGCGGCTCTGGCCGCGACGGCGCCCCGGTACCCGGAATTCTCATCGAGGTCGGGCATGCCGTCGGTGAACAGGAGTCCGTCACCGTAGCGGGAGGCGTCGTCACGCTTGCTGAGCTCGCTCATACGATCGCCTCTCGGAATGGGGTGCGGTACGAACCGCAGGTGCAACGCTACCGAGCCAAGTGGGCCTCGGTGCGGACATCCGCTCGAACACGTCGGCGTGTCGTCAGGGACGATATCGGTGAGGCGCGATCGGATCAGATTCGGTCCGGCGGCACCTCCAGCAGTCTACGACTTAACTGGTGAGGCGGCCGAGCGCCGAACGGATCAGGCTGCCCCGGATCACCTCGAAATTGCCGGCGATTTCGACGGCCATTTCCGCGGCCTTCGCCCGGCTCGACGCGTCCCTGCGTCGGGACAGCGGCACCAGGGCGCTCTCGATCAGCCCCAGTTCCCGTTCTGCCGCGCCGCGGAAGCCGCGCAGGTGCCTCGGTTCGATCCCGCTGTGCTGAAGCTCGACAAGGGCACGCAGCACGCCGAGGGCGTCGTCACCGTAGACATCCGCGGGAAGAATGATCGAGGCGGACACGGCGTCGTGCAGCAGGGCAGCGGATGCCCCGGCCTCGCGGATGAGTTCGTCGCGGCTGAGGCGCCGTTCGGTCGACAGCATCGACGGACCCGGGGTGACTCCCCCGGGCAGCGTCGGCGAGTTGCCGGCGTCGAGGTCGTCGAGGTAGCCGCGGATGACCTTGAGCGGAAGGTACAGGTCGCGCTGCATCGAGAGGATGAGGCGGAGCCGGTCGAGGTCGCTCGCGCAGAACTTGCGGTAGCCGGATTCGGTGCGCGCGGGAGACACGAGCCGCTGTTCCTCGAGGAAGCGCAGCTTCGACGGGGTGAGGTCGGGGAAATCCGGGGTCAGGCGAGCGAGCACCTGTCCGATGCTCAACAGCGACGTCGCACCCGGCTGCCTGGCCTGGGCGGAGGACGCTGCCACTACTCGCTCGCCTGTGGCGCCAGATCGAGTCGCGAGGCGTAGAACGTGAGCCGGAACTTGCCGACCTGAACTTCATCCCTGTCGTGGAGCGCGGCGGTTTCGATGCGCACTCCCTCGAAATAGGTGCCGTTCAGGGAGACGAGGTCCTTGACCTCGAACGAGGTTCCGTGGCGGAGGAACTCGGCGTGCCTGCGGGACACGGTCACGTCGTCGAGGAAGATGTCCGCGTGCGGGTGCCGGCCGACGGTCGTCACGTCGGCGTCGAGCAGGAACCGGGCGCCCGAATTCGGACCACGGCGGACAACGAGCAGAGCGGACCCGGAGGGAAGGGCAGAGATCGCTTCCAGCTCCTCTGCCGTCACGTCGTTGTCGACCGCCGCCAGCTGGGCCGCGAAGCCCTGACTGAACGTCATCGTCGTGTCGGTACCGGAGTATTCTTCGGGCTCGGTCTTACGCTGGCTCTCATCTGGCTTTTTGGAATCAATCACCGGTGCACCTCCTACCCGTCAATCGTATCCGATCGAATGGGCGCAATAACCCGCGGAAGCCGAATCACCCGGGCAGTCTCGAAAGCGTAGATGATTCCGGCCCACCAATAGAGGAACGCACCCCAGATTCCGAAGGCCCAGCCGAT
This sequence comes from Cryobacterium zhongshanensis, assembly GCF_022760445.1. Taxonomy (NCBI): domain Bacteria; kingdom Bacillati; phylum Actinomycetota; class Actinomycetes; order Micrococcales; family Microbacteriaceae; genus Cryobacterium; species Cryobacterium zhongshanensis. Next base: position 206,431 of record NZ_JALGAR010000003.1, read on the forward strand.
CGGAAGAGACCACCAGCCGAGCATGGGGAACGCCTGGCCGAGCATGATCAACGGCAGGGCGTAGAAAAGGCAGAACGTCGCGGCCTTGCCGAGCAGGTTGACCGGGAGCGGCCCGTAGCCGTGGTTCGCGAGGACGATGCCGAGGCCGAGGAGGAAGACGTCCCTGCCGATCACGATGAGCACGATCCACCACGGCACGAGGTCACGCCAGGCCAGGCCGAGGAGGGCCGCGAAGATGTAGAGCCGGTCGGCAGCGGGATCGAGCAGCTGGCCGAGCCGGGTGATCTGATTGAAGCGCCGCGCGATCACGCCGTCGAGGTAGTCGGTGAGACTCGCCACGAGGAGCACCAGCAGGGCCCAGGCGTCCGCACCGCGGACGAGCAGGACGAGGAAGACCGGAACGAGGGCGAGCCGGAGGGCGCTCAAGACGTTCGGCAGGGTCAGAACCCTGGAACTGACGATCGGTACTTCGGCCGCTGCCATTGTGCGAGTCTATCGAGGTGCCCGGCCGCTAAGGAATGCGGCGTTTCGCCGGCCGCGCCGTGTCCTCGCCGTCTGCCGCGGTCTCGCCCTTCCCCCCGGCCCGGCTGCGCTCGACACTGCGTTTCAGTGCCTCCATCAGGTCGAGGACCTCCCCGCCTGCGGACTCCTCCTCCGCGGACTCCCCCGCCTCCCCGGCCTCGGCCGCCTCGACGGTCTCTCCGGCGGTCAGTTTGGCCTCGATCAGGTCCCTGAGCTGGTCCTGGTAGTCGTCTCGGTAGTCCTGCGGGGTGAAATCGGAGGCGAAGGACTCGACGAGCGCCGCCGAGAGTTCGAGCTCCTGCCGCGAGATCCTCGTCGTCTCGGCCAGGGCTGGGAAGTCGGCCTCCCGCACCTCGTCGCTCCAGAGCAGCGCCTGCAGGAGCAGCACGTCGCCGTGCACCCGGAGCGCGCCAAGCCGGGTCTTCTGGCGGAGGGCGAACCGCACGATCGCGGTGCGGTCGCTCGCCTCGAGCGCCCGCCGCAGCAGGACGTACGCCTTGGGCGATGCACCGTCCGGCTCGAGGTAGTAGCTCTTCTCGAACAGCATCGGGTCGAGCTGCTCGCTCGGCACGAACTCGACGACGTCGATCTCCCTGCTCTTCTCCGCCGGCAGCCTGCGGAGCTCCTCCTCGGTGAGGACGACCGTGTTCTCCCCGTCGTCGTACGCCTTGTCGATGTGGGCGTAGTCGACGATCCGGCCGCACCGGGAGCACCGCCGCTGGTAGCGGATGCGCCCGCCGTCTGCGTCGTGGACCTGGTGCAGCGGAGTGTCATGGTCCTCTGTCGCGCTGTAGACCTTGACGGGCACGTTGACGAGGCCGAAGGTGATGGAGCCCTTCCAGATCGATCTCATGCGAAACAGTAGACACCGCATCCGCCGCCCGTACTAGCCGGACGGGGACTGGACGGGCATGCTGGAAGAACGGCAGCGGGAGGACCTGGCGCGAATCGATCGGAACGGAGACCGGATGAACGAGGCGACGAGCCAGATCGTGTCCGTCGACGGGCACCGGATGACGCTCACGCACCTCGACAAGGTGCTCTACCCCGAGACCGGCACCACCAAGGCGGATGTCCTCGGCTATTACGCCGCGATCGCCGAGGTGCTCGTTCCGCACGCCGCGAACCGTGCGACGACGCGGAAACGCTGGGTGCACGGGGTCGGCACGCCGGAGAAGCCGGAGAAGATGTTCTTCCAGAAGAACCTCGAGGACTCGGCGCCGAGCTGGGTGCAGCGCCACTCGATCGAGCACACCGACCACACGAACGTGTACCCGCTCGTGAACGACGTGGCGACCCTGACCTGGCTCGGGCAGATGTCGGCGCTCGAGCTCCACGTTCCGCAGTGGCAGTTCGGACGGGACGGCAGCCGGCGCAATCCCGACCGGCTTGTGCTCGACCTCGACCCCGGCGAGGGCGTCACGCTTCCGGACTGCGCCGAGGTGGCCCGGCTCGCCCGCGCCATCCTGCGCGACATGGGACTCGACCCGTTCCCGGTCACGAGCGGGAGCAAAGGCATCCACCTCTATGCGGCCCTGGACCTGACCCACACGTCCGACGAGATCTCCCAGGTCGCGCACGAACTCGCGCGGGCGCTCGAAGCCGACCACCCCGACCTCGTCGTGAGCGACATGAAGAAGTCGATCAGGGGCGGCAAGGTCCTGGTGGACTGGAGCCAGAACAACGCCGCGAAGACCACGATCACGCCGTATTCCCTGCGCGGCACGTTCCGGCCGATGGTCGCGATGCCCCGTACCTGGCGTGAGCTCGCCGAACCCGGTCTCACCCAGCTCGACTACAGGCAGGCGTTGAGCCGGGTCGAGCACAGCGGCGATCCGCTCGCCCCGCTGCTCGGGGCGCACGGTACGGAGGTACACGGTTCGGGGGCACACGGGACGACGCACGCCGGCGCGGGCGACGCGGACGCGGGCGCCGCCGACCCCGACCCCGGCGACCGGCTGGCCGTCTATCGCAGCAAACGCAGCGCGGCACGCACCCCGGAGCCGGTGCCGGACGCCGGCGCCGCACCCGCGACTGCGCAGACGGACCGGCAGAGCTTCGTGATCCAGGAACACCACGCCAGGAACCTGCACTATGACTTCCGTCTCGAGCACGAGGGCGTGCTCGCATCCTGGGCGCTCCCGCGCGGGGTGCCCACGGACGCGGCGAAGAACCACCTCGCCGTGCGAACCGAGGACCATCCCCTCGAGTACGGCGGGTTCGAAGGCGAGATTCCGGCCGGGGAATACGGTGCGGGCACGGTGTCGATCTGGGATCGTGGCCACTACGACCTCGAGAAGTGGCGGGAGGACGAAGTCATCGCGACGCTGCACGGGGAACCGGGCGGGGGCCTCGATGGCTCGCGGCGGTTCGCGCTCATCCGCACGAATGCCCAGGGCCAGGGCTCTCACGACCGCTCGGCCCAGAACTGGCTCATCCACCTGATGAAACCGAAGGCGGGGGCAGGGGCTCGCCGGCGGACCGAGTCCGCCGCGGCGGCCGTGACGGGCGCTCCGACCGCACCGGCGGACGACGGGGCGGCTGCACGTTCTGGTGCGGATTCCGGGCCGGGTGCGGATGCCGGTGCGGGGGTGGGTACCGGCGGTGCGCCGACAGACCGGCCGGATGCGAGCCCGCGCGGGCGGTACGCACCCATGCTCGCGACGCTCGGGTCTGCCGCCGACCTGGTCGCGGACATCCGCTGGGCGTTCGAACCGAAGTGGGACGGCATCCGTGCACTCGCCTACCTGTCCACGACGGGCACCGAGCGGCCGGTGCACCTCTTCACCCGGGCGGGCAACGAGGTGACGGATGCCTACCCCGAGCTGCTCACGGCCATTCCGGCCGCCGTCCATGCGGCCAGCGCGGTGCTGGACGGGGAGATCGTCGCGCTCGACCGCTCGGGCAGGCCGAACTTCGGCCTGCTGCAGAGCCGGATGCACCTGACCCGTCGCACGGTGGCCGCAGCCGCAGCCGCGACCCCGGTGCAATACCTCGTGTTCGACGTGCTCGAACGCGAGGGGGTCGACCTCAGCCGCACGCCATACTCGGAACGGCGGGCGATCCTCGAGTCGCTCGTCGCGGGCGACGGGGCGGTGCAGCTCTCGCCGGACCTGCCCGGCGACGCGCAGACGGCCGTGCGGGTGAGCCGCGAGCTCGGTCTCGAGGGCATCGTCGCGAAGGACGCCGACGGTGGATACGAGGGCGGGCGCCGGTCCCGGTCGTGGATCAAGATCAAGCACCACCGGTCGCAGGAGGTGGTGATCGGCGGCTGGCGCACCGGAAATGGCAACCGGTCGCGGTCCCTCGGTTCGCTGCTGCTCGGAATCCCGTCGGCGACGGGCCTCGAGTATGTCGGCAGGGTCGGCACCGGTTTCCGCGACCGGGACCTCGTGGCGTTGCGCGGCCGGCTCGACCGGCTCGCCCAGGCGGAGAACCCGTTCACCGCGGTCCCCGCGGCCGACGTGCGCGATGCGCACTGGGTGCGGCCGGTCCTGGTTGGGGAGGTCGACTACCTCGAGTGGACCGCGGACGGCCGGTTGCGGCATCCGTCGTGGCGGGGCCGGCGCCCGGACAAGACGGCGGCCGAGGTCGTGCGGGAGGCATGAACCGGACGCGGCGGCCAGCGCCAGAGCGCAGCGCGACCGCCGGGCGGGGTCCGGCCGCCCCGGACTAGAGCGACGTGGTGGGGCGCGGCGGCTTCGGTGCGCGCGGCGGCTTCGGCGAACGCGGCGGCTTCGGCGTGCGCTGCGGCTTCGGGAATGCCTCGCGCATGTGATCGGACGAGAGGTAGTCGCCGACGCCGATCATGATGAGGCTGAACAGGATCTGCTCGCTGACCATCCATAACGGATACAGGCCCGGGATCGCGGCGAGGACGAGCGTGATCACCGGGAAGATCTTGCTGAACAGGCGCAGCCGCAGGTAGGCCCAGTAGAAGCCCTTCTGCGCACGCCAGGCGAAGTAGAGCAGAGTGAGTGTCATCGCGAGCACGACGAAGGTGCGCATCCAGACCGAGGACGGAATCGCGGTGCCGCCGAGGAACAACAGGACCGCGATCACGACCGCGGCAGCGCCGAGGACCAGTTCCGCGGCGAGGAGCCACAGGATCGCGACGAACGCACGGCGCGTCTTGGGGTGCCGGCGCATCTCGGGCGCGATGGTGTATTCGACCGAGCGACCACCGGCGACCCGGTCGAGCCTCAGGAACAACGGCTCCAGTTTCATGATTCCTCCGGGTGTCAACGGTAGCGGGTCGCACGGTCCTGGTCGCACGGCCGGGCGGCCGCACCGGGCGTACGCTTCGGACATGGACCCGTTCGTCGTCTGCCTCTGGATCATGCTCACCTCCTGCGCCACGGCCTGGATTCTCTCGCTGCTCACCGGCGAATACTCCTGGGTGGACCGGTCCTGGTCTCTGGTGCCGCCGGTCTACGCGTGGGTCTTCGCAGCGGGGGCCGGTTTCGACGACGCGCGCCTCGTGACGATCGCCGTCCTCGTGACCCTGTGGGGTGCGCGGCTGACGTTCAACTTCGCCCGCAAGGGCGGCTACGCCCCCGGCGGGGAGGACTACCGGTGGGCCGTTCTCCGCGGGCGGATGTCGCCGGCCGGGTTCGGACTCTTCAACCTGTTCTTCATCACGATCTACCAGAACGCGATCCTGCTCCTGATCGTGCTGCCCGCCGCGACCGCAGCACTGCACGCCGCGAACCCCTTCGGCCCCGCCGATCTGGGCCTGACCTTCGCCTTCCTGCTGCTCCTCGTCGGCGAAGGGGTCGCCGACCAGCAGCAGTGGGACTTCCACCGGGCGCGGGGACCGCGCGGGGCCGACACGGCCGGTTCTCCGGCAGAGGGTGGGGCCGCGAGACCGGACGTGCTCCGCACCGGGCTGTTCCGCTACTCGCGGCACCCGAACTATTTCTGCGAGCTCGGCCAGTGGTGGGTCGTGTTCCTGTTCGGCGCGGTCGCCGCCGGGAGTCTCCTCCAGTGGTCCGGGCTCGGCGCGCTGCTCCTCACCGGGCTCTTCATCGGGTCGACGGTGTTCACCGAGCGGATCTCGGTGTCCCGGCACCCCGGGTACCCGGCCTACCAGCGCGTGACGAGCCCGATCGTGCCGTGGTTCCCGCGCGCGGTCCCCCGGCCGGAGTCCGTCCCCGTGCGGAGGGCGCTGTGATGGGCGCGCAGGCCGACCGGCTTCGCGCGATGTACGCCGGCAGGCGCGGGAACGCCACGGCGAAGCGGTATGCGCGGCTGTGGAACCGGGCGCTGCGCCTCGGGGTGCTGCCGCGACGCTGGGTCTCCCTCGAGGTCGTCGGTCGCCGCAGCGGGCAGATCACCCGGTTCCCGATCGGGATGGCCGATGTCGCCGGCCGGTGGTACCTCGTCTCGATGCTCGGCGAGTGCAACTGGGTGCGGAACGTGCGCGCGGCGGGCGGCCGTGCGACCCTCCGCCGGAGGACGGCGCGCCCGGTCTGGCTCGTCGAGGTGCCTGCGGAGGAACGCGCGCCGATCCTGAAGCGCTTCGTGGAGAAGGCCCCCGGCGGCCGCCCGCACCTGTCCGTGGACAGGCACGAACCCGTTGCCGCGTTCGAGGCGATCGCCGCGGACCACCCGGTCTTCCGGGTGCTGCCCGCCGTCTGACGCCAGCGGACGTGCTCCGATGCGTTGCTGTGTTTCAGACGGATGATTCGAGTCCGACGAGGTGTTCGGCACCCCGGGCGGTGAGACTGACCGCCCGAGTGTCCGGCCGGCGGACGATCCATTCCTTCGATTCCAGGGCTTCGAGGATCTGTACTCCCAGCTGACCCGCCACGTGAGCTCGCCGTCCCGTCCAGTCCAGGCATCCGCGCATCCACGGTCGCGGACCGGCTGACGGGTGGATTCCCAGAGCCTCCACGATCGGACCGCTCGGGAACGGATCCGGAGCGTGCGACGCCGCACCGACCTGCACGCCGCTGATGATCCCGGCGTCGCAGAGGAGATCTGTGATGCGAAGCCCCAGGTCCCCGGCGAGATGGTCATAACAGGTCCGGGCCTGGCGGAGCTCCCCCGCCACGCGGTGCTGACGCAACGAGCTAATCTCGGTGAGCGGCGCAATCGCCTGGAGCGCCTCGACGGCGAGCGAGACGTTGCCGTCGGCGAGGCGGTAGAACCGGTTCCTCCCCCGGCTGTCGACGGTCACAATGCCGGCATCGAGCAGCACCCGGAGGTGTTCGCTCGCCGTGGACGCGGAAACACCCGCGATTCGGGCGAGTTCACTGGCCGGGATCGCGCGATCCCCGAGCAGCGCACTGACCATTCGACCGCGAGCGGGGTCGCCGAGCGCCCGTGCCGGTGCCGAGATATCCGGCTCACCCCTCATACCGCGCCTGCTCGCCGGAGCGCGGTCCGTGCCGCCTCGACGTCGTCGACGAGGAGGACCTTGCGATTGTCGTGATCGCTGTACTGGCCATGCAGCACGACGCCGGCATCCGCGAGCCCCTGCATCATCCGCCCGAGCGAACCAGGCACATCTGCGTCCAGCTCCGCAACGAGCACGGCGCGGGAGACGACGGGTCCGAGTCCGGCTGCGACCAGAGCGGACACGGCGGCATCCGGGTTGGCGACCAGGTAATGGGCCACACCTGACCACGTTCCACCGCCCTCGAGCCCTATCCCCGCCGCACCGAGCACCCTCCCGATCTGCGCCAACGACGCCGCTCCGTTCGCGACCGACACCTCGATGTCGAACATCAGCACACCGAGATCTCGGGTTCGAGCGTGACCACGGCGGTGAGACTGTTGGCGATGTAGCACTGTCGATGAGCCTTGCGAAGCAGACGCTCGATCTCGCTGCACGTCGCGCCCCTGGCAACGATCTTCGGGCGAAGGATGATCGTGGTGAGCCGCACCGGACGCGCGTCGTCCGGCATAAATCCCTCAGCGTCATCGAGATATTCCAGGACTTCGACACCCGCATGCGCCGCCACGGCGAGGAACGACAGCAACTGGCACGAACTCGCCGCCGCAACAAGTAACTGTTCCGGGTTCGGTACGTCACCGTCCCCGTGGAACGCTGCTGCGGCGCTGAGTGTGGTGGTCGTGCCCGCGATGGTCACGTGATGCCGGCGACTGTAGCTGTCGTAGTCGACGGTTCGACCGGCCCAGCGCAGTGCGCTCGTATAGGTGTGCGTGATCATGCCTCCACGCTAGGGCGCGCTCGCTTCGTTGCGTGCCGAACTATCGCGCGACTTCAGCGTCGACAATCCCGGGTGCTGGTCAGGCGCGCGGCTGGGGCGAGCGGATGTCCGTGGCCGGGCCGCCGGCATCCGCCCCGACGAGGCGGGCACGCAGGGCGGGCCAGCTCTGGGCGAAGCCGGGGTGCAGGGGCAGCTCGTCGACGAGCTCGGTGGGCACCCAGCGGAGCGCGATGCTCTCCCGGTCGCTGATCACGGGCTCGAAGGGTTCGAGGGCGAGCACGACGACCGTGGTGTACGACCAGAAGCCGAGGTCGAGCACCGAGCTGAACTGCACGCTGACGAGCTCGGCGGGCACGCCGGCCTCCTCGTTCGCCTCGCGGAGGGCGGCCTCGAGGGCGGTCTCGTGTTCGTGGCGGGCACCGCCGGGAAGCCCCCAGGTGTCGCCGTTGTGGCTCCACGCGGCGCGGTGCTGCATGAGCACGCCGAGCTCCTCGTGGTGCACGAGCAGCCCCGCGGCGCCGAACCGTCCCCAGAACCTGCGGCCGTCTGGCGCGAAGACCCACTCGTCGCCGTTTCCCGTCATGCTCCAAGCATGCTGCATCGGGTCGCGGATCGCCTCACGGCGTCCGGATTTCGCACCGTGCGGGGCGGAGCGGCGGATTCCGGCGGTCGCGGAGAGTGGTGCGTCCGGCATCCGCTGCCGCCGCTACGGTTTCGGCAGGGCGCGCCCGCCGTTTCGGGAGCGGCCTGCCGAAACGGGCGCGGCGACGGTCCTAGAGGGCGACGATGGTGTGCAGCGGGGTGGTGCCGAGGCGATCGCGGCCGAGGAGCTCGGTGAGCTCGAGCACGACGCCGACGCCGGTCAGCCGGTAGCCGGCGCGCCGGACGAGCCGGGACGTCGCCGCGATCGTTCCGCCGGTAGCGAGCACGTCGTCGAGGACGAGCACGCGGGATCCCTCGGGCAGCTGGCCGATCTCGAGTTCGAGGCACGCCGAACCGTATTCGAGGTCGTAGTTCTCCGAGAGAACGGACCCGGGCAGCTTGCCGCCCTTGCGCACGGCGAGCACGGATGCCCCCGCCGCGTACCCGACGGCCGCCGCGAGCAGGAAGCCCCGCGCTTCGATTCCCGCGACCGCGTCGAACTGACCGTGGAATCGCTCGGCGAGTTCGTCGATGATCGTACGGAAGGCCACGGCGTCGGCGAACACGGGATTGAGGTCACGGAAGAGAATGCCCGTCTCGGGGAAGTCCTGATAGGACGCGAGGAGGGCGGTCACATGGTCGGCTGCTGGTGTTGGCACCGGTCAAGCCTAGGCGGTCCCGTGCCGCCGGACCGCTTCCGCCCCCCTGTCCGGGGCGGCACCGTTCGCATGCGCCGGGTCCGGCGCCGGATTCGATGCCGGGACCGATACCTGGACCGGCGCCGGGAACCGCTCGCCAACGGACATCGCGTCTGCGACGTTGGCGAGGAAGCGGATCACGGCGCGGCGCTCGGCGGGATCGAGTTCTTCCGCTGCCGCGAACATGCGTCCGTGCACCGCGCCGAGCGCCCTGCGCACCTCGCTGCGGGCGGACGGAGTGGCATAGATGAGTTGCACGCGCCCGTCGACGGCGTGCGCCTCGCGCCGGATGTGCCCGGTCCGGGACAGGCGCGCGAGCAGTTTCGCCGTCGCTGCGGTCGAGATGCCCAGATAGGCGCTGAGGTCCTTCGGGCTCACGGGGGTATGCCGGGCCTCCCCCTGGATCAGGTGCCGGATGGCGAGGAGGTCTGTCTCGTTGACGGCGAGCTGCGCCTGGGCGCGCTGGCGCATCGCGGCATCCGCCGCGCGGAACTCCCGGAGCGCGGCGAGAACGTCGCGCGGACTGGTCTCGCCCGGTGCGCTCGACGCACCGCGTGACGCGGGCACCGGCCAGAAGGTCGGCTCCGGCGACGGCGACAGCGACGGAGAAGTGGCTCGTTCGGGCATTGCTCCATGCTAGCCTCACATTTAGCTAACTTGGTTAGCGACTTTTACGGGTAAGGTGACGGAAAGATCAGGAGGCGGCGATGCAGGATGTGGACCAGAGGGTCGAACTCGTCGTGCTGGTCGACGAAGCGGGGCGCTCGATCGGCACGGCGCCCAAGCTCACGATGCACGACGCCGATACCGCGCTGCACCTCGCCTTCTCCGTGTATGTCTTCAACGCGCGCGGCGAGGTGCTCATCACCCGGCGTGCCCTCAGCAAGCGCACCTGGCCGGGCGTCTGGACCAACTCGTTCTGCGGCCACCCGCTCCCGGGTGAGTCGCAGCGGGACGCCATCGACCGGCGTGGCCGGTTCGAGCTCGGCCTCGACCTCGATGACCTCTTCGTGACCCTGCCGCTGTTCCGCTACCGGGCGACGGATGCGAGTGGCGTCGTCGAAAACGAAATCTGCCCGGTCTACCGGGCGACAGCACACACCGACCCCAGCCCCAACCCGGACGAGGTCGCCGAATACGTCTGGACCGACCCCGCAACCCTGCGCGCGAGCGCACTCTCCAGTCCCTGGGCGTTCAGCCCATGGATGGTGCTCCAACTGAAGGAGTTGAGATTCGATGCCTGAGATCGCACACGTCGAAGTAGAGACCGAACTGCAGCGCTTCTTCGCCGCGGCCCGACTGCGGGCGAGCGACTACGGACATCACTACGTGGCCCTCTGGGACGCTCTCGAGCATGCGAGCAGCGGCGGCAAGCGGGTGCGACCCGCGCTCGTGCTTGCCGCGTACTCCGGGCTCGGCGGGAAAGACATGTCCCTCGCGGTCCCCCTCGCCGTCAGCTTCGAGCTGCTGCACACCGCCTTCGTGATCCACGACGACGTCATCGACCGCGACCTGCACCGACGCGGTGTCGCGAATGTCGCCGGACGCTTCACCGAACGCGCTCTCGCACACGGCGCAGACGACACCCAGACCGGCGCCTGGGCGACCACCGCCGCCATCCTCGCCGGCGATCTCGCGTTGAGCGAGGCCCACCGCGCACTCGCCCTGCTGCCGCTCGATCGCGAGCAGCGCGGCCGGCTGCTCGACCTGCTCGACCGGGCGGTCTTCGTGTCGGCCGCGGGCGAACTGGCGGATGTGACCAATACCGTCTCGAAGCATCCGTTGTCGGTCGAGGACGTGACGTCGACCCTCGAACAGAAGACCGCCGTCTACTCGTTCGAGGCTCCCCTGATGGCCGGCGCCGTGCTCGCGGAGGCGAGCGCTGAGGCGATCGAGGTGCTCGGACGCTTCGGCCGGCTCGTCGGCGTCGCCTTCCAGCTGACCGATGACATCCTCGGCGTGTTCGGCGACCCGAGCCGCACCGGGAAGAGCGTGCTCACCGACCTGCGTGAGGGCAAGCAGACCGCACTGATCTCATACGCAGGCGCCACGAGCCTCTGGCCCGCGATCGCCCCCTTCGTCGGCAAGAACGACCTCACCGAGAACGAGGCCGGGGAGGCACGCGCGCTCCTCCGTGAGTGCGGCGCGCTGCAGTCCACGGACGAACTCGCGATCGACCATGCCCGCCGGGCCGTCGAGGCCCTCGACACTCCCGCGATCCCGGACATCCTCCGGAACACCCTGACCCAGCTCGCCGACACGTCTGTGAACCGCACCCGATGACCGACACCCGGCGCGTAGCGCCCACATCGCCCACATCGCCCACACCGCCCGCACGTCCGGACGCGTCCCGCACACAGGCCACGTCCGGTACCACTGGCGCAGCCGGCAGCGCCGACGCCGCCAGCAGCGCCAGCGCCAGCAGCGCCAGCGCCAGCAGCGCCAGCGCCAGCAGCGCCGGCGCGTCCGGCCGTCCGACCGCGGCGACCGGCGCCCAGCTCGAGAAGTACACCGCGGCGGCCCTCGCGAGTGCCGCGCAGGTCATCGGCGTCTACTCGACGTCGTTCGGCCTCGCCTGCCGCCTGCTCGGGCCCAGGGAACGCAGCCAGGTCACCTCGATCTACGCGCTCGTGCGCGTCGCGGACGAGATCGTCGACGGCGCCGCCAGCCAGGCGGGACTCCCGACGGCCGCCCAGCGCACGACACTCGACGAGCTCGAGGCGGAGACCCTGCGGGCCATCGACACCGGATTCAGCACCAACCTCATCGTGCACGCCTTCGCAGACACCGCTCGAGCGACCGGCATCGACGCCCGGCTCACGGCGCCGTTCTTCGCCTCGATGCGGCGCGACCTCGACTCGGCCCCCTTCGACGCCGCCGGCATCGCCGAGTACATCTACGGGTCCGCCGAGGTCGTCGGGCTGATGTGCCTACGCTCGTTCCTGCAGCAAACCGAACGTTCCGACGCCGAACTGCGGATGCTGTCGGCCGGCTCCCGCAGCCTCGGCGCGGCCTTCCAGAAGGTCAACTTCCTCCGCGACATCGCGGCGGACCGGGACGACCTCGGACGCAACTACTTCCCGGGGGTCAACCTGCTCACCATGACCGATGCTGAAAAGAACCTCCTCCTCGACGACATGGATGCCGACCTCGACGCCGCAGCGCGGGCGCTGCCGCTGCTCCCGCTCGGGAGCCGGCGCGCCGTCGCGACTGCGCACGGCCTCTTCTCGAGCCTCGCGGTCAAACTCCGCGAGACCCCCGCGCGCGCGCTCCTGTCCACCCGGGTGCGGGTATCGGATCCGGAGAAAGTCATGATCGCCCTCGGTGCGGCACTCGGACCAGGAGCGTGGAAGAAATGACCCCGCACTCCGCAGGACAGACCCCCGGACACACCGGTGGCCACACGATCGTGATCGGGGGCGGCATCGCCGGCCTCGCGAGCGCGGCGCTCCTCGCCCGCGACGGCCAGAAAGTCACCCTGCTCGAGGCCGGCGACACGCTCGGCGGGCGGGCAGGCACGTGGACGGAACAGGGCTTCCGGTTCGAGACCGGGCCGTCCTGGTACCTGATGCCGGGCGTCTTCGACCATTTCTTCCGGCTGTTCGGCACGAGCTCGGCCGAGCAGTTCGGGCTTCGCCGCCTCGACCCCGGCTACCGGGTCTACTTCGAGGACACTCCGGACCCGATCGACATCCGTGCGGAACGCGCAGACAACATCGCCCTCTTCGAGAGCATCGAACACGGGGCGGGGGCCGCCCTCGACCGGTATCTGGACTCCGCGGAGGACACCTACCGGATGGCCGTGAGCCGCTTCCTCTACACGAGCTTCCAGTCCTTCCGGCCGCTTCTCGTGCGCGACGTGCTCACCCGGCTCGGCAGGCTGGCCCGGTTGCTCCTGCAACCGCTCGACCGGTTCGTCGCCGGCTACGTGAAAGACCCCCGGCTGCGGCAGGTGCTCGGCTACCCCGCCGTGTTCCTCGGCTCCTCACCGGACCAGACACCGTCGATGTACCATCTGATGAGCCACCTCGACCTCGCCGACGGCGTGCTCTATCCGCAGGGCGGCTTCACCCGCCTGATCGAGAGCATCGCGGACCTGGCCAGGGCCGAGGGCGTCGAGGTCATCACGGGTGCGCGGGTCACGTCCATCACGACCACGCCGGGAACCGGGCCTGGCGCGGCCCGGCGGCGGCGGGCATCCGTCGCCGGCGTCAGCTACGTCGACCGGGCCGGAACCACCGTTCGGCTCGCCGCCGACCGGGTGGTCTCGGCCGCAGACCTGCACCACACCGAGACCGAGCTTCTTCCCGAGGCGCTGCAGAGTTACCCGGAGTCCTGGTGGCAGCACCGGGTGTCCGGGCCGGGCGCCGTGCTCGTTCTGCTCGGCGTGCGCGGTGAACTGCCGAAACTGGAGCACCACACCCTCCTGTTCACCCGGGACTGGGGCGAGAACTTCGGCCGCATCTTCGGGAAGAACCCGAGCGTCGCCTCGCCGGCCTCGTTCTACGTCTGCATGCCGAGCGCGACCGACCCCGGCGTCGCTCCGGAGGGCTCCTCGAACCTGTTCCTGCTCGTGCCGATCCCGGCAGACCCCGGCCTCGGCCACGGCGGCGTCGACGGCGCGGGCTCCCCCGCCATCGAGGCGATCGCCGACGACGCGATCGGCCAACTCGCGGATTGGGCGGGCATCCCCGACCTCGCCGACCGGATCGTCGTCCGACGCACGATCGGGCCCGGCGACTTCGCCGACGACCTCAATTCCTGGCGCGGCGGGGCACTCGGCCCCGCGCACACCCTCAAGCAGAGCGCGTTCTTCCGCGGCTCGAACGCCTCCTCGAAGGTCGACGGCCTCTACTACGCCGGCGGAACAACGATTCCCGGGATCGGGCTGCCGATGTGCCTGATCAGCGCGGAGATCCTGCTGAAGAGGATGCGCTCGGACACGAGCACCGGACCGCTCGCGGAGCCCCTGCCCCGGCGCGGGACGGTGCCGGTTCCGGTGCGGGTGGCGGTGCCGTTGCACCCGGAGGACGAACGAGGCGCCGGGACATCCGGTGACGCCGAAACCGGCGGGACATCCGGTGACGCCGGGACCGGCGCGCCGAGCGAGCCATGAGCCTCGCCTACCTCCTGATTCTGATCGTCTCGCTCGGCGCCATGGTTCTGCTCGACCGGCGGTTCCGGCTGTTCTTCTGGCTCGACGCCCGCAGGGCCACGGCCGTTCTCGCGATCGGCGTGGTCTTCCTGCTGCTCTGGGACCTGAGCGGAATCGGCCTGGGCATCTTCTACCGGGGCGAGACCGAGCTGATGACCGGCGTGCAACTCGCGCCGGAGCTGCCGCTCGAGGAACTCCTCTTCCTCACGTTCCTCTGCTACCTCACGATGAACGCGGTGCACGGCACCGAGCGGATGCTGCACCGTGGGCGGCGCACATGAGTTACGTCCTGCTCGACCTGATGTTTCTCGGCTGCGCCCTCCTCGTCACGTTCGCGGCCGTGCTGTTGCGGCGGCAGCAGCTGTCGCGCCAGAACGTCTGGGCGGTCGCCGTCGCCCTGCTCTGCGTCCTGATCCTCACCGCGGTCTTCGACAACGTCATGATCGGGGTCGGCCTCGTCGCCTATGACCCCGGACGCATCACGGGATTCCGGGTCGGCCTCGCGCCGATCGAGGACTTCGCCTATCCCATCGCCGTCGCGCTGCTCCTCCCGGCGCTCTGGACGCTCCTCCCCGCCCGGAGGGCCCCCGGCTGGAACCCCGACGGGCACCTGCAGCACACCGGGAGCGCCTCGGGCGTCGGCTCCGCAGAGAATACGGACGTCGACACCGGCACGAGCCAGCGCAGTGGCCCTAACCTGAATACGACCACGAACGCGAGCCCAGGCCCGCACCCGCGCTCGGCGACGTCCGGAGGGAACCGATGAGCAGCATCCGCACGACGACGCTCTGGAAGACCAGGCAGGTGCTGCTGTCGTCGCGGCCCCTCAGCTGGATCAACACCGCGTACCCGTTCGCCGCTGCCTACATCGTGACGACCGGGCGGGTGGACGCGCTGCTCGTCGTCGGCACGCTGTTCTTCCTGATCCCGTACAACCTGCTGATGTACGGCATCAACGACGTGTTCGACTACGAGTCCGACCTGCGCAACCCGCGGAAGGGCGGCGTCGAGGGCGCGATGCTCGACCCGGCCCTGCACCGCACGGTGCTGCTGTCCGGGATCGTGACCGCGGTGCCCGTGCTCGGCGCGATGCTCGTGCTCGCCGGAACCGGGCATCCGCTGTCGTGGCTGGTGCTCGCGGTGAGCCTCTTCGCCGTTGCCGCATACTCCGTGCCGGCGCTCCGGTTCAAGGAACGCCCGGTCGTCGACTCCGTCACCTCGAGCACCCACTTCGTGAGCCCGGCGGTCTACGGGCTCGTCGTGGCCGGCGCGGTCTGGACGCCGGGCCTGGTCGCCGTACTCGCCGCCTTCTTCCTCTGGGGCATGGCCAGCCACGCCTTCGGCGCCGTGCAGGACGTCGTGCCGGACCGGGAGGGCGGGATCTCCTCGATCGCGACCGCGCTCGGCGCAGCCAGGACGGTGCGCCTCGCGATCGGCTGCTGGGCCGCGGCCGGGCTGCTGATGCTCGCGACCGGCTGGCCCGGACTGCTCGGAGCCGTGCTCGCCGTGCCGTACGTCGCGGCCGCGTGGCCGTTCCGGTCGGTGAGCGACGCACGCGCCGAAACCGCCAACGCCGGCTGGAAGCGCTTCCTCTGGCTGAACTTCTTCTCGGGCTTCTGCGTCACGATGCTGCTGATCGCCTGGGTACTGCTCTGAGGCAGGCTCGGCACCGGCATCCGCTCGCCCGCGCGGGGTCGTAGAGTCGAGGGATGGACCCCCTGACGACCGCGCGCGTGGACAGCTGGGCGTGGGCCGTGCGGATGTTCAAGACCCGGTCGCTCGCGACGGCCGCGTGCCGGGCCGGACACGTCAGGGTGAACGGCGAACGGGCGAAGTCGGCGCAGCCGGTGCACATCGGCGACGAGGTGCGCGTGCGGTCGAGCGGGTTCGACCGGGTGCTCGTGGTCTCGAAGATCGTGAACAAGCGGGTCGGCGCGCTCGTCGCTGCCGAATGCTACGTGGATAAGACCCCGCCGCCCCCGCCGCGGGAAGAGGTCGCGCTCGTCCCGATGCGGGACCGCGGCGCCGGACGCCCGACCAAGCGGGAACGCCGCGACATCGACAAGCTGCGTGCGACCGAATGGCTCGACCCCGCGGACTGGCCGGAGAACGGCTGAGCCTCCCCCGTGCCGGAAGCCCAAAAACTCCGTCGAATTCGTCAGGGGGCGAGGTCGGGGAGCTCCCGGATTCCGAAGTGCTCGCGCAGGGCGAGGGCGGCGGCGAACCAGCCGTTCATGCCGTGCACGGCGGGGCCGGGCGGCGTCGACGCCGAGCAGAGGTAGAGCCCGGGCACGGGCGTGCTCCACGGCCGGGTCGACACCACCGGCCGCCTGACGAGCTGGCCCAGGGTGACCGCGCCGCCGAGGATGTCGCCGCCGATCAGGTTCGGATTTCCCGCGGCGAGCTCGGCGGGCGAGTGGCTCGCGGTGGCGAGGATCGTGTCGCGGAATCCCGGCGCGAAGCGTTCGATCTCGCGCACGATCGCGAGGACCGGGTCGCCGCCCCAACCGGCCGGGACGTGGGTGTACGCCCACAGCACGGCCTTCCCGGCCGGCGCCCGGCTGGCGTCGAGCACGCTCGGCTGGGCGAGCAGCAGAAACGGATGCCGTGGCGGGCGTCCCCGGGACACCAGCCGTTCGGCGCGTTCGACCTCGACCCTGCTGCCGCCGAGGTGCACGGTCGGCGCGAGGTGGAGGCGCGGGTTCGTCCAGGGCACCGGGCCGGAGAGCGCGAAGTCGACCTTGGCGATGCCGGTGCCGTAGCGGTAGCGGCGGAGCGCACGGCGGTACCCGTCCGGTAGCGCGGGACCGGCGAAACGGTCGAGGAAAACGGTCGAGGTGTCGAGCAGGGTGACCCTGGCCGGGTCGAGGTCGCCGGGCCCGCGCACCTCGGTGTTCAGCCGCAGCGTGCCGCCGTGGGCGAGCAGGTCGGCGACGAGCGCGTCGGCGATCGCCTGTGCGCCTCCGACCGGGTAGCCCCAGCCGGCGGCGTGCGCCTCCGCCGCGAGGAGCAGCCCGGCGCCCGCCTGCGCGAGTGCGGGCTGGCGGCCGGGAGCGTGCGCGGCCACTCCGGAGAGGAGGGCCGGCGCCGCGGGGCCGCGGAACAGCATCCGCCCGGCGGGGGTGCCGAGGGCGAGCACGCGGAAGCCGTACTCGAGGGCGGCGCGCGGGTCGTCCGGCCGGCGCAGCAGCTGGTGGCCGGTGAAGGAGACGACGCCGTCGATCCGGTCGACCAGGGGGCGGAGCAGCCGGGTCCAGGCCGGGCCGTCGGGGCCGAGGCCCGCGGCGGTGCGGTCGAGGTCCCGGTAGGCCATGGCTGCGCGGCGGGCATCGAGCGGATGCGCGTATGACACCTCCGGGATCACGAACGGCACCCGCCCGGTGAGCCCGAAGGCGCGGAAGAACGGCGAGGCGAGCGCGGCGGGGTGCACCGCGGAACCGAGGTCGTGCCGGAAACCCGGCAGGGTGAGCTCGGCGGTGCGGAGGCCCCCTCCGGCCGTGGCGGCGCGCTCGGTGACGGTCACCGACAGGCCCGCCCGCGCGCAGACCACCGCGGCGGCGAGACCGTTCGGCCCGGCCCCGACCACGTTCACGTCAGGCATCGGGGCTAACCGGGAGGGCGACCGGCCGCACGTAGAACCCGGCCGGCGTGCGCACCCACCAGTCCCCGGTCAGACGTTTCTCCGCACCGGTGGCGAAGCGATAGTGGAACAGCCGGGCGCGCATGTACCGGGGCGGGGCGTCGGGGAACGGGTTGACCCGCAGCATCCGCAGGGTCGGCCGGTCGCCCTCGAGCAAGCGCACCAGGAACATCTCGAACCACCGGGTGTCGCGCACGCCGAGGGCGAGGAACCACATCAGCCAGTCGAGCCGCAGGTGATAGGGCGCGAACTGGCGGGGAAGGCGGGCCGGGTCCCCCGGTTTGCCGTGGAATTCGTAGGCGCGCCAGGCCGTCTCGTCGCCGGGATCGTCGGCGGAGCTGCCCTCGACGATGATCTCGTAACGCTTCTTCGTGACGGTACCGAAGGCCCCGTAGGCGTTCACGAGGTGGTACCGGTTGAAGCTCGCGTTCATCAGCTGCCTGCGGGCGACCAGGTTGCGGGCCGGCCAGAAGCTCAGCACCACGAGCAGCAGGGTGACCGCGAGTACGAGCCAGACGAACCACGGCGGCGCTGCAGCGGGCGAGGCGACAGCCGCACCGGCCGGGCCGCCGGGGAGGAACGGGAACACCGTCCGGAATGCCCGGTCGTCGACGGCCGCGAAGACGAGCACGATCGTGATCCAGTTCAGCCAGGCGAAGTTGCCCGTGACGACGAGCCAGAGCTGGGTGAGGGCGAGCACGGCGGCGGCGACGGATGCGACGGGCTGGGGCGCGAAGAGGAAGACCGGCACCACGAGTTGCGCGACGTGGTTGCCGAGCACCTCGCCGCGGTGGAACCAGACCGGCAGCCGGTGCACGAACGAGCTGAGCGGATTCGGCATCGGCTGCGTCTCGTGATGGTAGGTCAGGGCGGTCAGGTCCCGCCATTCCGGGCCGCCGCGCATCTTGATCATGCCGGCGCCGAACTCCAGCCGGAAGACGAGCCAGCGCACGAAGACGATGATCGTGAGCGGAGGTGCCACCTCATTCGAGCCGAGGAAGGCGACGACGAACCCGGCCTCGAGCAGCAGGCTCTCCCAGCCGAAGGAATAAAAGGTCTGCCCGACGTTGACGATCGACAGGTAGCCGGCCCAGAGCAGCAGGAAGGCGAGCATCGGCAGCCAGGGCGGGCCGAGCTGCGGCAGGCCGGCCACGAGGGTCGCCGCCAGCAGGACGCCGCCCCAGGCCAGCACCCGCAGCATCCGGTCGGAGTACCGCCAGTGGAAGAGGCTCGGCGCGTCGCGGAACCGGAGCCGGGACACCCAGTCGCGCACCGGCAACAGGCCGTGGTCCCCGAGCAGCGCCGGGAACTGGTTGGCCGTGGACAGGAACGCGACGAGGAAGATCGCGGCGACGCCGCGCTGCAGCACCTGACGCGCTATCGAGTAGTCGCCGGCATCGAAGACGGCACCGAAGAGATCCATCGTGCAGTCACCCTAGCCCCGCCCGGCCCGGCGGGGCAGGGCCAGGGTGCGGCACCGGGTCTGAGGGCGGGGCCGGTGCCGGAGTCAGGGGGCGCGGCGCAGGTGTTCCGCGGTGAGGGCGGCCATCTCCTCGTCGGAGAGTTCGTCGAGTTGTTTCGCCTCGTGGCGGTCGGTGCGGTTCCAGCGCAGGAACAGGATGATCAGCACCGGGATGTCGGCGACCTCGGCGATGAACCAGAGGAAGTCTCCGGAGAGGTGCTGGTCCCAGAGCGGCGACGGGAACCAGGCGGGAAACGAGCCGACGAGGGCCGGGGCGCCGTCGAGCACGGTCTCATTGAGGCGCAGCAGAATCCCGGGGATGGCATCCATCACGAGTTCGACGAAGGCGAGCATGAATTCGGCGGTGATGAAAAGGCTCGTGCGCAGCAGCGCGTGGTCGGTGATCGGCAGCACCATGAGCAGCCCGACGAGCGGCACGAGCAGCGTCAGGCCCGCCTCGGCGACCGGGTTGCTGCGCAGTACGAAGGCGAACGGCGTCAGGAAGACGAGGAAGGCGGCGATCGCGAAGAGCGGGGCGAAGACGGCGTTGCCGACCAACCGTACGAACCAGGACCCGAGGACGGCGTTGAACCCGTGCAGTGCGCGCCCGCCGAGGGCGGCCCTGGCCAGTTCGACCGGGCGGCCGAGGCTCAGGAGCGCCGGAACCACGAAGAGCAGCAGGGCGATCCGGGTGGTGAACGCCCAGCGCAGGTCGAGGCTCCAGGCGCCCAGGAAGCCGAAGGACACCCACGCCCAGGAGCCGAGCCCGAGCAGGAAGAAGCCGAGGGTCGGGCGGAGCGGCCAGGCGGTCCCCCTGCGGCCCGCGGCGCGGACACCCACGAGGTACAGGGCGGCGGCGACAAGGATGCCGGCACCCGCGACCGGATCGAACCGGGCGGTGCCGAGGAAGTCGAGGAAGGTAGGCGTGAGCGACCATTCTGGCTGAGGTGCCGCCGGGAAGTCCGGGGCCCGTCCCATTATGCGTCCCCGCCCTCCCGCGAGAGTACGTTTGTGGCCCTTAAGCCGCGGGTTTAAGGGCCACAACTCCGCTCTCGCGGAGGGGGGCGGGCGGGAATGGGTGCGATGGGTGGTTGACGAGGGGGACTAAACCGGTATAGGTTGGCCTAAACCGGTTCAGACAACGTGGGCTGGTGCTATCGATGAGGAGGCGCGATGAGTGAGAACAAGGTGACCATCGCTGATGTGGCCCGCGAGGCCGGCGTCAGCAAAGGCCTCGTCTCCTTCGCCCTCAACGACCGGCCCGGCGTCTCCGCCGAGAGTCGCGTCCGCATCCTCGAGATCGCCGAACGTCTCGGCTGGACCCCCTCGCTGCGGGCCAGGTCGCTGTCCACCCGGCGGTCGTTCGCGCTCGGCCTCGTGATCGCCCGCGACCCGGAGGTGCTCGGCTCGGACCCGTTCTTCCCCTCGTTCATCGCCGGCGTCGAGACCGTCCTGGCCCCGCAGGGGCTCGCCCTCGTCCTGAGCGTCGTGCCGGACGAGACGACCGAGATGCGCACCTACCGCGCACTCGTCTCCGACGGCCGCGTCGACGGGGTTTTCCTGAGCGACCTCCGGCACAACGACCCCCGCATCCCGTTGTTGCAGGAACTCGGCCTTCCCGCCGTCACCCTCGGCCGGCCGGACACCGAGAGCCCGTTCCCGTGCATCTCGGTCGACGACACCCCCGGCGTCGCCGAGACCGTGCGCTACCTCGTCTCGCTGGGCCACCGGCGCATCGCCCACGTCGCAGGCAGCCCGGCGCTCCTGCACGGCAGCCGCCGCAGGTCCGCCTTCGACACGGCCCTCCGCGAGGCCGGGCTGCCAGCCGGGCAGTCCATCGAGACCGACTTCTCCGTCGCGGCGGGGGCGGATGCCGCCCGCAGGCTCCTGACGCAGGACTCGCCGCCCACCGCCATCGTGTTCGCCAACGACCCGATGGCCATCGCAGGCCTCGGCGTCGCCCACGAACTCGGCCTGCGCGTTCCGGACGACGTCTCGATCACCGGCTTCGACGACATCGACTTCACCCGCTACGTCTATCCCGCCCTCACCACGGTGCGCACCGCCCCCAGCGACTGGGGCCGCGCTGCCGGCCGAACCCTGCTCGACCTCATGGAGCACGGCACGGCACCCGACGTCGATCTTCCGGCGGGCCGCCTCGTCATCCGAGGCTCCGCCGGTACCCCTGTGCGACCCTAGCCGCCGCACGGCCCCGCCCCTCCCCTCCGATCCGCCACCGCACCTACCGTCCTGCACCGACCCGCGTCGGCCGCAGTCCTCCCGCATGCCCTGTTCCCGCATGCCGCACCACAGTCACTCACCCGAGGCAGAGCTGCCGCGGGGTACGAAATGGAGAGAACCATGCACACAGCACGAACCCGGCGAGTCCTCGCCGCGACAGCGGCATCGGCCGCCGTCATCCTCGCCCTCGGCGCCTGCTCGTCCGGCGGCGGCGCGGCCGGAGCGGCGACGACGGCCCACGGCCCGATCACGATCTGGTACTCGAACAACGCGACCGAGATCGCCTGGGGCAAGCAGATGGTGACGGCCTGGAACGCCGATCACCCGAACGAAACCGTCACCGCGCAGGAGATCCCCGCAGGAAAGAGCAGCGAGGAAGTGATCGGCGCCGCCATCACGGCGGGCAATGCACCCTGCCTCGTGTACAACACGGCCCCGGTTGCGGTTCCCCAGTTCCAGAAGCAGGGCGGCCTTGTCGACCTGAGCAGCTTCGCCGACGGCGACTCCTACATCAAGGCCCGCTCCGGCGACACCGCGACCCAGTACGAGTCCTCCGACGGAAAGTTCTACCAGATGCCGTGGAAGTCCAACCCCGTGATGATCTTCTACAACAAGGACATGTTCGCCAAGGCCGGGCTCGACCCGGAGAACCCGAAGCTCGCGACCTACGACGAGTTCCTGACCGCGTCCCGCGCCCTCGTCTCCAGTGGGGCAGCCGCGAACGCAATCTACCCCTCCCCGACGAGTGAGTTCTACCAGAGCTGGTTCGACTTCTACCCGCTGTACGCCGCCGAGACCGGGGGCAAGCAGCTCGTCGAAGACGGCAAGGCGACGTTCACCGGCGACGAGGGCGCCAAGGTCGCCGAATTCTGGAAGACCATGTACACCGAGGGCCTCGCGAACAAGGAGCTCTACCAGGGCGACTCCTTCGCCGACGGCAAGGCCGCGATGTCGATCGTGGGGCCGTGGGCGGTTCCGGTGTACAAGGACAAGGTCAACTGGGGCGCCGTTCCGGTGCCGACGAGCGCGGGCACATCCGCTGACAAGACCTACACCTTCAGCGACGCGAAGAACGTCGGCATGTACACCGCGTGCAAGAACCAGGGCACGGCCTGGGACGTGCTGAAGTTCTCGACGAGCGAGGCGCAGGACGGCCAGCTGCTCAGCCTGACCGGCCAGATGCCGATCCGGTCCGACCTCACCACCACGTACCCGGACTACTTCGCCGCGAACCCGGCATACGTCGCCTTCGGCGACCAGGCCGCCCGCACCGTCGAGGTGCCGAACGTGTCGAACTCGGTCGAGGTGTGGCAGACGTTCCGTGACGCGTACTCGAAGTCGGTCATCTTCGGTCAGGGCGACATCGCCTCCACCCTGGGCGGCGCGGCTGACAAGATCAACACCCTGGTCTCGAGTAAGTAGCACCTCGTGACCGTCACCGAATCGCGGACCTCGTCCGCCGGGAGCCCCACCCGGGCTCCCGGCGGGCGGGCCACCCGGCGCCGCCCGTGGCTCGGCCGGAACCCGATCGGGCTCCTGCTCAGCGCCCCCTATCTCGTCTTCGTGATCGCCGTTTTTGCGTACCCGCTCGTCTTCGCGGTGTACATGGCGTTCCACGACTACTTCTTCGCCGCCCCCGGCGCCCAGGTCGACCGTCCCTTCGTCGGCCTCGACAACTTCCAGACGGTGCTCTCTGACCCCGCGGTGATCCGCTCGTTCGGAAACGTCGGTATCTTCCTGCTGATCAACGTGCCGCTGACCGTCGTGCTCTCGCTCGTGCTCGCAACGGCGCTCAACAAGGCCGTGCGCGGCCGCACCTTCCTGCGGGTCGCCTACTACGTGCCCTACGTCACCGCGAGCGTCGCGGTCGTCGGCGTCTGGCTCTTCCTCTTCAGCGGCGGCGGCCTCGTCAACCAGATCCTCGGTCCGCTCGCTCCGGACCCGTCCTGGCTGATCAGCCCGACCTGGGCGATGCCCACGATCGCCCTGTTCGTGACATGGAAGCAGCTCGGCTTCTACATCCTGCTCTACCTGGCCGCGCTGCAGAGTGTGTCGACCGAGCTCTACGAGGCGGCCTCGACGGACGGGGCCGGTGCGATCCGCAAGTTCTTCTCCGTCACGATCCCGGGCGTGCGCCCGGCGACGGTGCTCGTGCTGCTGTTGTCGACCGTGACGGGGGCGAACCTCTTCACCGAGCCGTACCTGCTCACCGGCGGCGGCGGACCGAACGGGGCATCAACCTCTCCCGTACTGCTGATGTACCAGAAGGGCATCGAGCAGGGAAACCCGGACACCGCGTCCGCCATCGGCATCATCCTGGTGATCGGCGTGCTCATCATCGCGTTCATCCAGCGCAAGATCGCCGGAGGTGACGAATCATGAGCACAAAGACCAGCGGCATGAGCCGCGGACAGAACATTCTCCGCGGCGTCGTGCTCTCCATCGGAGCCGTGGCGTTCCTGTTCCCGTTCTACTACATGATCGTCGGCTCACTGCAGAAGTCGCCGGACACCTCCATCGCAGGCGCATTCCCGAACCCGGCCAACCTCACCCTCGAGAACTACGCGGACATCAACAGCCGGGTCAACCTGATGCAGACCCTGCTCAACTCCGGCATCTTCACCGGCGGCGTCATCGTCGGCACCCTCGTCTTCGGGGTGCTCGTCGGTTATGCGCTCGCCCAGCTGCAGTGGCGCGGCCGCGGAATCACCTTCGCGCTCGTGCTGCTCGTGCAGGTCGTTCCGTTCCAGCTGCTGATGATCCCGCTCTATGTGATGATCGCGAGGGACTACGGCCTCGCCGACAACTACCTCGGCATGATCCTGCCGTTCGCCATCAACTCGACGGCGGTGATCATCTTCCGGCAGTACTTCCTGCAGGTCCCCCGCGAGCTCTTCGACGCGGCCAGGATCGATGGCGCCGGCGAGGTCGTGCTGCTCTGGCGGATCGCCATCCCGCTCGTGCGCCCCGCCCTGCTCACCGTCGTGCTGCTGACCTTCATCGGCCCGTGGAACGAGTTCCTCTGGCCGTTCCTGGTCACCAAGCAGGCCTCGATGCAGCCGCTCGCGGTCGCCCTCGCCAACTACATCAGCACCGTCGCGGCCTCCGCGGCGAACCCCTTCGGAGCGGTCCTCGCCGGTGCCTGCGTGCTGGCCGGACCGGCCGTCATCCTCTTCATCCTCTTCCAACGACACTTCGTCTCGACCGACATCGGTTCCGGCGTGAAAGGCTAGTCATGCGCGAATCCACTGCAGCATCCCCCATCCCGGCCCGTGCCCCCTCCCCCGGGACGGTACCGGCAGCATCCGCCCCGAAACGGATGCCCGGAGCGGCATTCCCCTACCGGCTCACCCGGATGGGCGTCGTCATGACGCCGGAACCGGGCAACGAGCTCGAGGCGGAGGGCGTGCTCAACCCCGGCTCCGGGCACACGCCGGACGGCACCCTGTACCTGTTGCCGCGGCTCGTCGCGACCGGGAACGTCTCCCGCGTCGGACTCGCCCGCGTGATCATCACCGACGGCGTTCCGACGGGTGTCGAACGAGACGGCGTCGTGCTCGAGCCCGACCAGGGCTGGGAACGCGGCGCCCACAACGCCGGCGTCGAGGACCCGCGCGTCACGTTCATCCCGCGGCTCGGCCTGCACGTGATGACCTATGTCGCCTACGGGCCGCTCGGCCCGCGCACGGCCCTCGCGGTCTCGTCAGACCTCCGCAGCTGGCGCAGGCTCGGCCCGGTGCTGTTCGCCTTCGACGAGGCACTGGACATGGACCTCAACCTGTTCCACAACAAGGACACCGTCTTCTTCCCCGAGCCCGTCACGGGACCGAACGGTGTGGAGTCCTTCGCGGTGCTGCACCGCCCGATGTGGGACCTCGGGGAGGTCAAGCCGGGTGAAGGCATCCGGGTGCCCGCCGGGGTCACCGACACCCGGCAGAGCATCTGGATCAGCTACGTGCCGGTTGCGGACGTGCTCGCCGACGTGACGAAGCTCGCCTTCTGGAGCGGCCACCGGTTCCTCGCCGGGCCGGAGTTCGCCTTCGAGGAACTCAAGATCGGCGGCGGTCCCGCTCCGCTGCGGGTGCCGGAGGGCTGGCTGCTGCTGCACCACGGCGTGACCGGCGTGATCGACGGCGCGTTCTCGCAGCAGCAGAAGGTGAACTACGCGGCGGGGGCCATGATCCTCGACGCGGACGACCCGACCATCATCCTGCAGCGCACGAGCGAGCCGCTCCTGAAGGCCGAAACGCGCGACGAGCTCAGCGGCATCGTGCCGAACGTGGTCTTCCCGACCGCGATCGAGGAGATCGAGGGCCGCCAGTACGTCTTCTACGGAATGGCGGACTCGAAGATCGGCGTCGCCCGCCTGGACCGCAGCACCCTGGACCCGACTGACGGATAGTTCCGGAACCCCCCGTTCGGAACATCCGCCCAGTTGCGGAAAAAGCACCCTCGCCGACACGGCGAGGGTGCTTTTTCCATGATTCAGCGGCGGATGCCGCGGCTCACTCCGCCGGGAGCGGCGGGCGCGGAACGGGTGGCCGGGTGGCCGCCGCGGGGGTCGCTGGCGTCGCCGTCGCGGGCGCTCCGGCGTCGGGTGCAGCGGTTGTCGCGGCGGCGGGTGCAGCGGACGGCGGGCGCAACAGGCCGAGGGCGGCCTTGAGGTGCGCTTCCGCGGCCTCGGCGTCCTCGTCGGAGAGGCTCCCGCTCTGGCTCGCGGAAAGGTTGGCCTCGATGACGGCTCGGAGCACTTCGTCGCGCTGGATCTTGACGCCGCGGGGGGCGTCGACGCCGATGCGGATGCTGTCGCCGCGTACATCGAGGACGGTGATGACGATGTCATCGCCGATGAGGATCTTCTCCCCCGGCTTGCGCGTGAGAACCAGCATCATGCCAGCCTAGCGCGGGCATCGGGCGCGTCAGGGAGGCGGGGTGCCTGCCGTCCGAGCGTCGCGGAATCGGCAGGGGCGCCGTCGACCCAGCCGACCGGGATCCCGAGGTCGTCGACGGTTTCCGGCGACGACGTCGTTGCCGACCCGACCACGGCGACCGCGTCGATCGGGATGACCGCAGCGACCAGACCGACCCAGTCGGCGGTGTCCGAGGGCTTGCGGCCGGCATCCACAACGACCCAGGTCTGGTCGGCGCCGACCATGAGCAGGTCACCGCCGAGGTACTCGCGGTCGCCCGGGGTCTCGCCGATTCCGAAGGCGAGGAAGCACGTGCGCCCGCGTGCGACTCCCCCTGCCCGGGCCGCGAGGGCGGAGCGCCGGTCGTCGACCCGGCGGGCCCCCTCCGACACCACGGAGCCGGCCACGAGCACCTCGGCGGCCCCATCCATCGCCGCCATCATGCCGGCGACCCGCAGGGTTTCCGCGGGCGTGCCGACGAGCACGACGAGGTCTCCGGGGTGGGTGAACGGTCGAGGCACGGCGGTCGGTCCCGCGGGTCGCTGCACCGGAGGCCCGGCACGGGGTACGAGGGTCGCCGGTCGCCGGTACATCCCCGCGTCCCGCGGTGCGCCAGCCTCGGTCGCGTGACCGGACGGCTCCGCCGCGCGCACGGACCCGGGCAGCGGACCGGACGCCGGCCCGGACGCAGACTCAGGAATGGGCTCGGGAACCGGCTCAGACACGGTGAAGGTGAGCTCGTCCATCAGCTGGGCGAAGCCCGCCGACCCGGTCGAGAGCAGCGGGGCCTGGACGGCGGGTCGCTGCCGCCCGAGGGTGCCCGCATCGTCGGCCCCGTCGGCGTCCTCGAGCAGGGCGAGGATCCCGAGCCGCGCGGCGCGTCCCGGCACCACGTCACCGCTCGCGTCAGCGCCGTCGCCGCCCGGCTCGTCGCGCTCGAGCGCTACCATCCGCACCGGCTGGGCGTGTGCTGCCCGGCGGCGCCGCTCGGGTACTTCGACCGTGACCTCGTAGTGACGGCGGGCGAAGAAGCCGCGGATGCCGCCGACCGTGACCCGTTCGGCGGAGACGATGCGGGCATCCGCCCCGTGTTCGGCGAGGATGCGTGCCTTGAGCTCCGGAAGCGTCGGACCGTCAAGCTGAAATCGTTTCGGTTCCACGGACCACCCCCACGGTTTCGATGGCGACGTTCGCGGAGGTGACCTCGAGGTAGGACAGCACCGGGAGGCCGCCGGTCTGCGCGGAGACGAGCCGGTGGATCGCCGGTCGCAGCGCGGGGGCGCAGACGAGCACGGCGGTCAGCCCGCTCGCCTCGACGGTCGCGAGTGAGGCCTTGAGCGAGCTCAGGATCGCGTCGATCCTGGCGGGTTCGAGCATGATCTGGGTGCCCTGCTCCGAGGCGCGCATGCCCTCGAGCAGGGACTGCTCGAGGGAGGGCTCGATCATGATGACGCGGAGGAGACCGTCGTCGAGGTACTGGGCGGCGAGTGCCGGGCCGAGACCCTGCCTGGCGGCCTCGATCAGGCCCTCCGGGTCGGTCGATGCCTTCGCCCGCAGCGAGAGGGCCTCGTAGATCCGGGAGAGGTCGTTGATCGGGATCTGCTCCATCAGGAGGCCCTGCAACACCCGTTGCACCTCGGCGAGGGACAGCATGCCGGGGATCAGGTCGTCGACGGCGGCCGGGTTGACCTGCTTGACGCCGTCGGTCAGCACGCGCACGTCCTCCCGGGTGAGCAGACGCGCCGCGTTCCCGGTGACGATCGAGGAGAGGTGGGTCACGAGCACGGACACCCGGTCGATGACGGTCGCGCCGGCCATCTCCGCGCTGTGCCGCATCTCGCTCGGCACCCATTTTCCGGCGAGGCCGAAGACCGGCTCGATGGTCGCGGTGCCCGGGAGGCCGTCGAGGTTGTCGCCGAGGGCGAGCACCTTGCCGGACGGGGCGAGTCCGCGGCCGGCTTCGACGCCCGCGATGCGGATGACGTAGGTCGCGGAGGGCAGCTCGACGCTGTCGCGGGTGCGCACCGGCGGAACGACGACGCCGAGGTCGATCGCGATCTTGCGGCGGAGGGCGCGCACCCGGGCGAGCAGGTCATCCTGGGCTCCCGAGACGAGGTCGACGAGGTCGGAGGCGAGCAGGATCTCGAGGGCGTGCACCCGCATCGACTCGATCAGGTCCTCGGGGGTGTCCGAGCGCACCGGCGCACGTTCGGCGACGGCGGCCGCGGCCTGCCTGACCTGCTCCCGCGCCTCGCTCGCCTTGATCCGCTGGGAGACGAGCAGCAGGCTCGCCCCGGCGACCACGAACGGGAGGATGGGCATCCCGGGGATGAGCGCCATCAGGAGGGCCGCGCCGCCGGCGATCATGAGCGCATTGCGGGACTGGGTGAGCTGCGCCGACGCGGTCGCGCCGATGTCGGACTCGGCGTTGGACCGCGTCACGATCATGCCGGTGGACACGGCCATCAGCAGGGCCGGGATCTGGGTGACGAGCCCGTCTCCGATGGTCAGGAGCGAGTAGGTGCTCATCGCGTCCGTGATCGACATGCCGCGCTGGATCATGCCGATGCCGATGCCGCCGACGAGGTTGATGATGATGATGATGATCCCGGCGATCGCGTCACCCTTGACGAACTTCGACGCGCCGTCCATGGCGCCGTAGAAGTCGGCCTCCGCGGAGACCTCGGCCCGGCGTTCCCTGGCCTGGGTGTCGGTGATCAGGCCGGCGTTGAGGTCGGCGTCGATCGCCATCTGCTTGCCGGGCATGGCGTCGAGGGTGAAC
This sequence comes from Cryobacterium zhongshanensis, assembly GCF_022760445.1. Taxonomy (NCBI): domain Bacteria; kingdom Bacillati; phylum Actinomycetota; class Actinomycetes; order Micrococcales; family Microbacteriaceae; genus Cryobacterium; species Cryobacterium zhongshanensis. The sequence goes on from NZ_JALGAR010000003.1 coordinate 235,661, forward strand.
CGGGCGCCGACCTCGGCGACTCGCTCGGCACCCTTGGTGACGACGACGAACTGGATCACGACGAGGATCAGGAAGATCACCGCGCCGATGATGATCGACCCGCCGACGGCGACCTGGCCGAACGAGGCGATCACCTGGCCGGCGTAGCCGTCGCCGAGTACCAGACGGGTGGATGCGACGTTGAGGCCCAGCCGGAACAGGGTCGCCACGAGGAGGAGGGACGGGAAGACCGAGAAGTCGAGCGGCTTCTTGACGAACATGGTCGTGAGCAGCACCACGAGGCCGAGCAGGATGTTGACGATGATCAGCATGTCGAGCAGCACGGCGGGCACGGGGACGACGAGGAGCAGGATGATGCCGACCACACCGATCGGCACGGCGAGCCTGGAGAGCGTGGTCTTCATCGGGAACCTCCGGTGGAGTGAGCGGCGGAGTGGGACGCGGAGCGTGAGGCCGGGCGCCCGGCGGAGCCGGCTCCGGCGAAGGCCGTCGGCACGGCGTGGGCGGCCTGGGTGAGGGTGTGCACGCCGGCGTCCTCGCCGTAGCCGGTCGTGTATCCGGAGCCGGAGCTCGACCCGCGGGTCTTGAGCGCGAGGACGAACGCGAGCACGCGCGCGACGGCGTTGTAGAGCTCGACCGGGATCTCGTCACCGAGCTTGCAGGCGCTGTGCAGAGCCCGGGCGAGCGGGATGTCGCGCACGATCGGCACCCCGTCGGTGGCCGCCTGCTCGCGGATGCGCAGGGCGATGTTCCCTGCTCCGGTCGCCACGACCCTCGGTGCGGACTTGCCCGGCTCGTAGCGGAGGGCGACGGCGAAGTGGGTCGGGTTGACCAGCACGACGTCGGCGGTCGAGACGGATGCGATCATCCGGTTCCGGCTCATGGCGAGCTGCCGGGAGCGGCGTTGCGACTTGATCCTGGGGTCGCCTTCCGAGCTCTTGTTCTCGTCGGTGACCTCCTTCTTGGTCATCCGGGTGCGTTTGCGGTTGCGGCGCATCACCACGAAGACGTCGGCTGCGGCGAGCACGAGCCCGGACACGATGGCCGCCTGCACGAGCGAGGCGGCTCCGCCCCCTGCCGCGTCGATCAGTGCCGCGACCGGGAGGCCGCCCGCGGTCATCAGGACAGGGGCGAGGCCCTGGATCACGAGGGTCAGCACGACGCCGACCGCCGCGGTCTTCAGCAGGGCCTTCACCCCCTGCCAGACCGCCTGGCCGCCGAAGGTGCGGCCGAGCCCGGTGACGAGATTGAACTGGTCGTACTTGCCCTCGAGCTTCTTGAGGTGCACTCCGCCCTGAGCGGCGGCACCGAGGAGCACGACGGCGAACACGGTCGCCAGCAACGGGGTCAGGGTGCCTGTGAGCGAGGAGAACGCATCGCCCATCAGCTGTTCGGCGAGTTCGGGGCTCGGATCGGCCATGATCGCGTGCAGTCCGTCGAGCTGGCTGGAGCCGGCCTGGGAGCCGAGGCTGATCGTGACGGGGGCGAGGGCTGCCGCGGCGCCGATGCCGATCCACGCGGTGAGGTCCTGCGACTTGGAGAGCTGGCCCTTGGCACGGACCTCCTTCATCCGCTTGTCGGTGGCCTGCTCGGTCTTTTCGCCGGAGTCCGACATCTACCTCACCCCGAATACGGTCGACACGGCGGTGTCGGTGAGTGCGGACACGATGCGCGGGAGCGCGACGAAGGCGCTCGCCCCGAGGGTGAGGGTGATCAGGATCTTGAGGGGGAAGCCGAGGGCGAAGGCGTTGAGCGCCGGCGCAACCCGGGTGAGCAGGCCGAGGCCGGCATCCGCGAGGAAGAGCACGACGATGAGCGGGCCGGCGATCTGCACGGCGGAGAGCAGCAGCTGGCCGACGGCGTTCGTCGCGGCCTGGACCGGGGCGGCGAGGTCCATTCCCCCGCCGATCGGGATGGCCGTGAAGCTCCGGGTCAGGCCGCCGATGATGAGCTGGTAGCCGCCGGACGCGAAGAGGAGCGCGATGGCGGTCATCTGGTAGAGCCGGGTGAACATGGCGCCGTTGACCATCGCCTGCGGGTCGAAGCCCTGGGCGAGCTGAAATCCGCCGAACTGGTCGATCAGGTTGCCGGCCGACTGCACGGCCGAGAACACGATCAGCACGAGGAAGCCGAGCATTCCGCCGACGACGATTTCCAGCAGGAGCGAGAGGATGAAGCCGCCGGTGTCCGGGGAGACGTAGCCGGGGGTGACGACGGGCGACACGGCGAGGGCGAGCCCAAGCGAGAGCATGCCCTTGATCCGGAGTGGGAACGCGTTGTAGGAGAACGGCGGGGCGATCACGAGGAACGCGATGAGGCGCACCCCGGCGAGCATGACGGCCTCGATCCAGGTGAAGTCGAGGGTGATGTTCATCAGCCGCCGCCGATGAGGGTCGGGATCTTGTCGAAGAGCGCGGTCGTGAACGAGACGATCTCGGAGATCATCCAGTGCCCGCAGATGAGCAGGGCGATGCAGACGGCGATCGCCTTGGGCACGAAGGAGAGCGTCACCTCCTGGATCTGCGTGATCGACTGCAGCAGGGAGATGGCGAAACCGACGACGAGGGCGGTGATCAGGATCGGCGCGGAGAGCTTGCCCGCGACGATGATCGCCTGCATGCCGATGTCGAGAATGGCGTTGGTGTCCATCAGCCACCCCGGTAACTCGTGATGAGGGTCGTGATGATCAGTCCCCAGCCGTCGACGAGTACGAACAGCAGGATCTTGAACGGGAGCGAGATCATCACCGGCGGCAGCATCATCATGCCCATCGACATCAGTGCGGCGGAGACGACGATGTCGATGACGAGGAACGGGATGAAGATGACGAAGCCGATGATGAAGGCCGCGCGCAGCTCGGAGATCATGAACGCCGGGATCAGGGTGAGCAGGGACACCGCGTCACGGCTGACCGGGTTGGCCTGGTCGGCGGCCCTGGTCATCAGGGCGAGGTCTTCCTCACGGGTATGGGCGAGCATGAAGGTGCGCAGCGGCGCCGAGCCGATCGTGACCGCGTCGTCGAACGAGAGCGTGCCGTTCAGGTAGGGCTGCAGGGCGTGGTTGTTGATGTCGGTGAGCACGGGCGCCATGATGAACAGCGACAGGAACAGGGCGAGGCCCGCGAGCACCTGGTTCGGCGGGATCGACGGGAGCGCGAGCGCGTTCCTGGTCATCGCGAGCACCACGAAGATCTTGGTGAAGCTCGTCATCATCAGCAGCAGGGCCGGGGCGACCGAGAGCAGGGTGATCCCGATCAGGGTCACGATCGCCGACGACGGGGAACCGTCCGGGCCGTTGATGTCGACGCTGAGCCCGGTGCCTGCCGCGGGCGTCGGAGTGCTCGGCGCGACCGGGTCGATGGGCGCGACCGGGGCGACCGTCGCGGCGTGGCCCGCGCTCGTGGCGAGCAGCACGACGGCGACGACGATGACGAGAACGAGCGCCGCCATCACGAGGAGTCGTGCGTGACGGCGCCGGTCGGCAGAACGCAGCGAGTCGGAGCGCTCGGCGCCGAAACGGAGCGCGTTCGGGCGCAGTCCGTCCGAGCGCAGCGCACGAAGCCCGGACAGGGCGGGGCGCACGGTGCGGGTGCTCACCGTCCCTGCCGGAGTGCCGCGGCAGTCTGCTGCCACGTCGCCGGCGAGAGGATTGATCCGGCCAGGCGGTTCGGCCGCGAGCTCGAGCCCGGTCCCGACTCGTCGCGCACGGTCGGGTCCGCCGCGCGGGTGCCCCTGTCGTGACGGGGCCGGAAGGTGAGCGGTGCCGGAAGTGTCTCATCGTCGGCCGTTGCTGCGGTCGCCGCACCCTCGTACGCGCGCGCGGTGGAGGCATCCGCCCGGTCGAAAGGACCCGTCGTGGCGCGCGAGTCCGCGTCGGCATCCGCATCCGCCGCGTGCAGCGTCGTGGCGAAGCTCTCCGCGGGGCTCACCGCGTCGTGCAGCACGGTGACGGACTGTTCGGTCACTCCGAGCACGAAGCGCCGGCCCTCGACGTCGACGACGACGACGGATGCCTTCTGGCCGAGACCCTGTCGGCCCACGACCGAGACGAGGCTGGCTTTGGGACCACGGCGGGTGCCCTTCTGCATGCGGCGCTGCAGGACCCAGAGGAGTCCGACGACGACGGCGAGGGACAGCGCGACACGGAGGGCGACGAGGAGGGTGTCCATCTAGCCCAGGCTCTCGGCGACATCGAGGATCTGGGTGATCCGCACGGCGTAGTCCTGGTCGACGACGACGATCTCGCCGTGTGCGATGAGCCGGCCGTTCAGCAGGATGTCCGCGGGGGCTCCCGCGGAGCGGTCGAGCTCGATCACGGCGCCGGGTTCGAGGGCGAGCACGTCGCGCACGGACATCCGGGTGCGGCCGATCTCAACGGTCAGGGCCATCTCGACGCTGTTGATCCGGCCGAGCTTTCCGACCACGGACGGGTGCTCGGCCTGCGGGATACTGGACCCCGCACCGTTCTCGCGGAGGCGGATCGCGAACCAGGCGCTCACGACGCCCTCGCTCGCGAGCTCGAAAACGCTCGTGTCGGCATCCGCGAACAGTGCAGTGACGTCTTCGAGGCGGGAGGCGCCGAGTACGCCGATGCCGAGAACCGTCGCGGCACTGTCGAGGGCGGGCCGGAGAACGTCGAGGCTCGAGAAGGCGCCGTTGCCTGCAGCGGCGTCGAGGGAGTGCGGGTCGGTCAGGACGATCGCGAGGTCGGCGCTCGTGACACCGACGAACGACGCGACGACACCGGCCCCGAGGCGTCCGGCAAGGGCCCCACCGGAGCACGGGGTCGCCTGCAGCCGGGTGGGCGTAGGCAGGACCGTGAGCAGGGCCTCGACGAGATTGCGGATGGCGGTCGTGGCAGGGCTCATGGGGACAGTTCCTCGGTGTCGGTGACGATGCAGGCCAGGCGGGAGCCGTTGGATCCGACGGCGGCCCTGGCCAGGGTGTGCCCGTCGACGACGAGGTCGAGCGGGCGATGCCTGGAGTGCGGGACGGGCAACAGGTCACCGACGGCAAGGCCGAGGATGACGCTCGGGAGCACCCGGATCGGGCTGAGCTGCAGGGACAGGTCGACGGGCACCCAGGCGAGCTGGGCGTGCAACTTCGCCTGCTGCTCTTCCGCGGTGATGACCGGGATCGACTCCCCGAGTTGCGGAAGCAGGGTCTCGGCGGGCATCGCGAGGGTTGCGGTCGAGGTCGTCTCGCCGACCCGCATCGAGAACGTCGCGACGATGACGAGGTCGCTCGTCGCCGCCGCCTGGGCGAACTGCGAGTTGTACTGGATGCCGCCGAACGAGATCGGCAGGACGAGGAGCGTCCCGAGCGAGTAGCGCAGGTCCTCGAGGGCGTCCTCCATCAGGCGGCGGACGAGGGCGAGCTCGATCTGGGTGAAGGTGCGCTCGGGAAGCGGAGGGCCCTCGCTGCCGCCGAGCATGTGGCTGACCCAGGACAGGGCCGCCGCGGTCGGGAACTGGATGACGGCCTTGGCCGCGAGGCTGCCGATCGGGCAGAGCACCATCGCGGTCGATGACGGCAGCGAGCTCGCGTATTCGTCGTAGCTGCGCATCAGGACGTGCTCGCAGGTGACCTGGGACATCACACGGACCTTCGCGGTCAGCTGGGTGCCCCACTGGCGGGCGAAGGTCTCGAAGGCGAGTTCGAGAACGCGCGAGTGCTCGCGCGCGAGGGTCGTCGGACGACGGAAGTCGTACACCTCGACCGAGCGCTCTGGCGCTGCGGGCACGCCAATGCTCTGTTGTTCCTGGACCGTCACGACTGCAACTATCGGCCGGTGAATCCGTCCGGTAAGCAGCTCGCCGGGATTCCCGGCGAAATCATGCGCGGGTTGACTGCTCTGCCTGGCTCAGGATGTCTGGCGTCCGAGCGCCGCCTAGGGCCCGGCCTGCTGACCGGCGAGGATCGAGGGGATCAGCGCGCGGACGGCATCCGGTTCGCTCGAGAGCAGGACGACGTCGACGCGGCGATTCTGCGCCATCGCATCGAGGGAATCGGCGGTCGTGACGGAACGGGTCGAGCCGTAGCCGATCGCGGAGATCCGCTCCCCCGCGACACCGCCAGACTCGACGAGCCTGCGCAGGACGCTTGTCGCCCTCGCCGAGGACAGTTCCCAGTCGGTCGCGTAATTCAGGGTGACGCCGTGCCGGTCGGCGTGGCCTTCGACCCTCACCTCGCGCTTGTCGGCCGCGAGGATGGGCGACAGGGCATCGATGACCGCCGTCGCCTTCGGGCTCAGGGTGGCGAGGTTGGGGGCGAAGAACGCGTCCGTTCCGACGAGCCCGATGGTCAAACCGCGGGCATCGATCGTGAACTGCACGATCGAGTCGATGCCCTGCGCGGTGACGGCGGCCTGCAGGGCCGCCTGCACCACGGTGAGGTCGGAGATCTCCTGGGTCGCGATCTGGAGGTCCGTGAGCGCGGGTGTTGGCGCAGGGGTCGCCGTTGCGGTCGCGGTCGACGTCGACGTCGCGCCCGTCGTTCCGAGGTCCTGTGCGGCCGGGTCGTTGGCATTCGCGTTCGCGGCAGAGACGACGACACCCGTTGCCGTGTCGACCTTGCCGACGTCGACGGAACCGAAGCCGGTCGCGAGGGAGTTCTTGAGCTGCACGAACTTGAGTTCGTCGACGGAAGACATCGCGAACAGCACGATGAACATGCACATCAGCACGGTGACCATGTCCATGTACGACGCCATCCAGCGCTCGTCGACGTGCTCGACGTGTTCCTCCTCGAGGCCGCGGCCTCGGCCTCGGCCTCGTGCTCCGCCGCGCCCCTTGCCCGCACTCATGCTGCCTCGGACAGTGATTTGTCTGCCTTGTCCGCCTTGTCCGCCTTGCTGGCCTTCTTGGCCGGAGCGGCCGGGACCATGGCCCTGAGACGTTCGCCGAGGAGCCGCGGCTGACTGCCGGCCTGTACGGCGAGGGCGCCTTCCATCAGGAGGGTCATCCGTTCGACCTCGAGGTCGGAGAGCCGCTTCAGGCGGTTGCCGATCGGTAGCCAGAGGAAGTTCGCCGAGACGAGTCCCCACAGGGTCGCGACAAAGGCCGCGGCGATCATCGGGCCGAGGGTCGCCGGGGAGTCGAGGTTCTCAAGGACGTGGGTGAGCGAGATGACGGTGCCGATGATGCCGACCGTCGGGGCGTACCCGCCGAGGGTCACGAAGAATTTCGAGGCGTTCCGGCTGATCTTCGTCGCGGTCGCGAGCTCGTCCTCGAGCAGGATCCGCAGCTCGTCGCCGTCGGTGCCGTCCGCGATGTTCTGCAGCGCCGTGCGCAGGAACGGATCGTCGATCGCGTCTGCCTCCTGCTCGAGCGCGAGGAGCCCCGCGCTGCGGGCCTTCTCCGCGAGCACGACGATCTGGTCGATCACGTCCTGGGGCGGGGTGGTCTTGCCCTTGAACGCACTGGGAAGCGCCTTGAACGCGTTGAGTGCGTCGTTGATGGTTCCGCCGGCGATGCCGACGGCGATCGTGGCGCCGAAGACGAGGATCATCGGCGCCGGCAACAGGACCGACATGATCGTCGATCCCTCGATGGAGATCATGGCGACCATGGAGCCGAAGGCGAGGGCAATCCCGATCAGGGTAGCCGGATCCATCAGAGCCTCCGCGGGCGCTGCCCGCTGCCCGGTTGGAGTACATCTTCGATCGCGTGCGGTCCCGTCGGGATCTCGAGGGAGCGGGCGCCGGACCGGTAGTCGCGGTCGTCGGTGAGGGAGGCGAGCGAGATCACGTGGGCCCGGAAGCGGGCGATCTTCTCGATGATCTCGTCGAGGGTCTCGATGACGATGAACTTCGCCCCGTCGACCATGACCAGGGTCGTGTCCGGGCTGGCGTGGATGCGTTCGATCAAGTCGGGATTGATCGCAAACTGGCTGTCGTTCAGCCGTGTCACAACGATCATGGGGCCCGTCCCTGGTTCTCGACGGTCACACCGACCGTCAGGCACCACTGTCGGTCGCCGGACGCCGAAGGTTAGTTCCAGGGCGAGGTCAGGCGGCGGATGCCCACGCCGGGCCCGGAGGGACCCGGCGCCGATGGGACTACCGCTTGAGGTTCGTCAGCTCGGTCAGGACCTCGTCGGACGTCGTGATGATGCGGGCGTTGGCCTGGAAACCGCGCTGGGCGACGATCAGGTTGGTGAACTCCTGCGAGAGGTCGACGTTCGACATCTCGAGGGAGCCGCTCGTCAGGGTGCCCATTCCGGCGGACCCGGGCGCGCCGAGGGCCGCGGCACCCGAGTTGAAGGTCGAACGGTATTCGGACCCGCCAGCCTTCTCGAGACCGCCGGGGTTGGTGAAGGTCGCGAGGGCGATCCTGCCGATGGCCTCCTGCTTGCCGTTGCTGAACAGCCCCACGAGGGTGCCGTCCTTGCCGAGCGTAAACGAGGTCAGCGACCCGGCCGCGTTGCCGTCTTTGCTCGCTGCCGCGAGGTCGCTGAGCTTCGCGTAGCCACTGATGGTGGAAAGGTCCACGGTGACGTTGCCGACTGTGAGAGCCGTCACCGCGCTGGTCGGTTTACCCAGGGCGTCGAAGGTGAGGATGGGATCGGGAGTGGTCGTCGAGACCGGCGTGGATGTGACTGTCCATGCGGCCAGGGAGCCCAGCGGTGCCTTGTTCGTGAAGGTCACGGAGACCTGGCTGGCCTTCCCCGTGCCGTCATAGGACGTGAACTCGCGGCTGAGAGTCGTGCCATAGGCGGCATCTGAGGGCAGGTTGCCCGCAACCGATGCCGAGGTGGTCGGCTTTGCGCCGATGACAGCCTGCAGCGGCAGGGTGATGTTGCCCGTGACGCCGCCCTCGTTGATCACGCCGTCGACCGCGTTCCAGCCCTGCACGATCGCTCCGGAGGGAGATACGAGCCGGCCCTGAGCGTCGAAGTCGAAGTTACCGGCGCGGGTGTAGAGCGTCTCGCCGCCCTGTTTGGTCACGAAGAACCCGTCTCCGGAGATCATCATGTCGGTCGCACGACCGGTCGACTGCGAGGAGCCCTGGGCGAAGTTGGTGGAGATGCCGGCGACCTGCACGCCGAGGCCGACCTGGGCCGGGTTGGTGCCGCCAACGGCGGTCTGGGGTGAGCCTGCACCTTGGGTCAGCTGGGACAGGGTGTCCTGGAACTGGGTCGAGGAGGACTTGAACGCGGTCGTGTTGACGTTGGCGATGTTGTTTGCAGTGACGTCCAGCATGGTCTGGTGCGCGCGAAGGCCGGAGATTCCGGAATAAAGGGAACGAAGCATGGGATGCTGCCTTTCGAAACGGTAAGAGTGGAAAGTGTGTGGTGGATGGGGGCCGGAAGAGCTGCGCCGGGCGTCAGGCCGTGGACGCCGCGGCGACCGGTGTCGTCGTGGTCGCCGGGGTCGTCACTCCGGAAATCGCGTCGAGTTTGACGTTCACTCCCCCGACCGTGACCTGGGGCACCGAACCGGCGTAGGACACGGCGGAGGCGACTCCCGTGACCGCAGTGCCGGTGGCATCCGTGTATGTCACGTTCTGCCCGACCAGGGCGGCTGCCGCGATGCGCATCTGAAGCGAGAAGTTCTCGTCGGAGGTCGTCGACAGCGCCGTGAGCTTCTCCATCATGGAGAGCTGAGTGGTCTGACTGATCATCTGGTTCGAGTCCATCGGCGAGCTCGGGTCCTGGTTCTTCAGCTGAGTGACGAGCAACCTCATGAAGGCCTCCGAATCGAGGCTCTGGCTCGGCGTGCGCGCTGTCGTCGACCCGCTGTAAACGCCGGCGGTCGCGGTCGCTGCTCCCGTTGCTCCGGCTGCCGAGGCGGCCACGATGGCTTCGATCGTCATGGGTTCTCTCTTCTGGTGGTTCTCGTGGATCTCGTGGTCGTGGTGTCGAACAGGATCGGTGTCCGGCCGGTCATCCGCTGGGCTGTCATTCAGGCCAGCACATCGACGGAGGGGCGGTAGCCGAGGGGGTCGTCCCGGAACCTCGGTGCGGCCGGAGGTATTCCGGTCTCTCGGGTTTCGCCCTGCTGTTCGGGTGCCCGGGCGGATCCGGGATTCGGACTGGACCGGGCGTCCTGTCTGCCGGGGGCGCCGAAGGCACCGGAACCCGCTGCGCGGGAATCGTCGGGCTGGGAATTTCCGGACAGGTCGAGCCGGGTATCCAGGCCGCCCTGGGCGAGGTCGCGCCGAAGCTCGGGCAGGATCGCCCGCAGCGCGTCCCTGCCGAGATCGGTCGGGGCGAACAGTTCCACCCGAATCGCACTGCCGCCGATGTGGGCCCGCACGATGACGGGGCCCAGGTTGTCGGGGTTCACGGTGATGGTCATCGCGTGTTCGCCGTTTGCCGCGCCGATCAGGCTGGCGAGGCCGCGGCCGACCTGGCCGGCGAACGGCAGGTCGGCGAGCGGCGCGGCTCCCGGCGTCGCGGTCGAGGCTCCGGCAGCGGATGCCGCCGTGACGGCCGCATTCGACGCGACCGTGTGCGGGGCAACCGGGAATGCGGTGCCCACGGTGGTCGGGTCGGTGGGGGTCGCGGCGGAAGCGACGGACGCGAAAGCCGTGCCTGCGGCAGTGAGGGGTGCGGTTGCCGTTGCCGAACCGAATGCGGCGGCAGGGTCGGCGACCGCTCCCCCGTTGGAACTGCCCGTTCCGGCCTGGTCCGAACCGGCACCGGCCGAACCGTTGCCGTCAGAGCCGGTGACGGCCGCAGAGGCGCCGCGCGGGTCGCCCGGTGTCGTGGGCACGAGGCCCGCGCGCGTGTCGCCGGGAGTACCGGCGGTGCGGGTGGCCGCGGCGGATGCGCGGCCCGCCAGGTCCGTGAGGACGGCACCCGGTGTCTCGGTGTTCGTACCGGAGAGCGACGCCCCCGTCGAACCCGCCTGGCCGGTCGGTGCGTCCGTGCCAGTCGTCGGTGCGCCGGGAGCGACACCGCTCGCGCCGGTGGCTGCGCTGGTCCCGCGGTTTCCCGGAACCCCGGTCGGTGCCGCTTCGGCCGGGACCGCCCCCGTCGTGACGCCCTGGGCGCCGGACGTCGTGTTCCCGAATGCAGAATTCGCGGACGTTGACTCTGCCGGTGCGGCACCGACGGGAGACGGCAGCGAAGCCGCGGCGGCGCCCATCGGCGCCCGGCCGAGGGTCGCGGAACCGACCGGCGCGAATTCCGGAGCGTTCGAACCGGACAACGGAAAAGGGGCGGCCGCTGAACCGACGAGCGCAGCATCGCCGGTTGCCGCGCCTGAATCCGAGACCGAAGCGGCGGCTGACGTCGACGTCGCGGCCGAGAGGGATGCCGAATCGGCCAGGAGCAGGTCACGCTTCGCGGCTGCCGGCGCGTGGTCAGCGCCCGGCTGGCTCGCCGGCTGTCCAGCGTGTCCGGGTGCCCCGGCCGTCGCCGCTGATCCGGATGCCGACTGTCCGGAGGAGATTTCCCTGCCCGCAGATCCGTGTCCGGACAGGGACGACGGTTCCGGCTGGGAGTCCCGCTCGCTGTGGGCGCTCCGTGCGGCCCTGACCGAGCGCACGTCCCTGGCGATCTGGACCGACCGTGCCGCACGGGCATCCTGCGCGTCCCGTGCCGTCTGTCCGGATTTCTGGGCCGACTCCCCGGCGGATTCCCGTGTGTCCTGGCGGGCCGACGTTCGGGCGGCCGATGTCCGGGCGGCGTCATGCACCGAGGACCGCGCGGCGGACGCGTCCATCCGCTCGCGGGCGGAGGCATCCGCGGTCGAGCGCGACAGCGCAGCCTCAGCCGCACGCGCGGTCACGGCGCGCGCGTCGACGGCGGCACTCGCGGCCTCACGACGCTGGGACGTCCCGGCGTCTCTGGCCGTGTCGAGCGCGGCCGCGAAGCTGCCCGCGCTCGTGTACGCTCCGGAACTCGTGCCGTTCCCTGTCCGGGCGTCCGACGCTGCACTGGCGAGCAGGGCCTGGGCGTTGGCCCTGGCGAGGGAGGCGTGCGCGGACACGGCGCTTCCGAAGGATGCCGGCATCAGGAGGCGCTCTTCATCATCGAGGCGAGGGCGGCGCTAAGGAGGTCGGCGGTGCCGGATGTCGCGGCAGCCTTCGCCGCGGTCAGGGCCGCGGACGCCGAGGATGCGGTACTGGACGCGGCGGGGGCGTCCGGAATCACGCGGCGGATGGTGTCGATGTCCGAGTCGTCCATGTAGGCCTCGACCTGGCAGACCGTTCGGCCTTCGTATGGAGCGTGGATGACCTTGTGGTTACCGGCATAGATCAGGATGTGTTCTCCGCCGCCGGTGACGATCAGGTCCCCCGGTTTGGCGTCGGCGAGGGAGCCGACCTCGGTGCCGATCTTCATCTGCCCCGAGACGAGGCGGGGAACGGATATGCCCATGTCGGCATAGACCTTCTGCACGAGCCCGGAGCAGTCCATGCCGCTCGAGCTCGTGCCACCGAAGACGTAGGGTACGCCGAGGTATTTCTGTGCCGAGGTGACGATGTCGGTACCGGTCACGCTGCCGGTGGCGACGCCGGCACCGCTCGGCGCGCTCGTCGCCTTGCTGGCCGCGGCCGCGAGGGCGTCTGCGAAGGTCGCCGCGGTTCCGGTGCTGTCTGCGGTCGTGGTGGTGGTCGCGGCGGCGGCCGCTGCCGTCGGCGCCGAGGCGGCGTTCAGGGCATCGAAGCGCGCCAGTGTGGCCTGGATCGTGCTGATCCGGCTCAGGGCGTCGACCATCGTCATCGGGTGCCTCCGGCCTTGCGGCGGTGCCACCCGGTCGACGCGATCTCGTCGAGCACGGTCTGCTCCGCCCGGAGGTCCTCCGCGGCGACGAAGATGCCGTGGCGGTCCTCGAGCTTTTCGAGTCCGACGGACTCGGCCCGCTTCGCGGTGAAGGCGGCGTGGGCGGTCTCGGCGGTCCGGCGGTAGTCCCGGCCGAGCGCGTCGAGGTCGGCGAGCATGCTCTGCGCCGAGGTGCGGCCGGCCGCGATCGCGGCGAGGGATGCCGTGCCCGTCGCCTCGCTCGGGAGCACGGTCAGGGCCGCGGATGCCTCCGCACGCCTGGCCTCGTTCGAGTGCAGCAGGGCGTTGGCCGCGGCCAGTTCACCGGCAGCGGCGTCTTGCTGCAGGTGGCGCAACCGGAGGAGTCCGGCGAGGGCGAAGTCACGTTTCATCAGAGGCCTCCGAACAGCCGGGTGAGCCGGGTGAGCTGGTCCCAGGCGAGCGGGGCGGACGTCTGGTCGTCCATCCGCTGCTGCAGGAATTCGTTGATCGCGGCCTCGTTGTCCACGGCCGCGTCGACGAGCGGGTTGGTGCCGGCTTTGTACGCGCCGACGTCGAGGAGGTCCTGGGCATTCCGCCGCGCGGCGAGCACCTTGCGAAGCGTTCCGGCGAGCCGGTTCTGTTCCGGGGTGTTGACCCGGGAAGCCACCCGGGAGATCGAGGCGAGGGCGTCGACGCTCGGGAAATGGCCTTGGACGGCGAGCTTGCGGTCGAGGACGACGTGTCCGTCGAGGATCGAGCGTGCGGCATCCGCGATGGGTTCGTTGTGGTCGTCGCCGTCGACGAGCACCGTGTAGATGCCCGTGATCGAGCCGGACCGGTCGGTGCCCGCGCGCTCGAGCAGCCGCGCCATCAGGGAGAACGTCGATGGCGGATAGCCGCGGGTTGCCGGGGGTTCGCCGACGGAGAGGCCGATCTCCCGCTGGGCCATCGCGACCCGGGTGAGCGAGTCCATCATCAGCATGACGTCCGCGCCCTCGTCCCGGAAGGATTCGGCGATGCGGGTCGCGACGAAGGCGGCGCGCAGGCGCATCATGGCCGGTTCGTCCGAGGTCGACACCACGACGATGGAGCGGGCGAGGCCCTCTGCCCCGAGGTCGTCTTCGAGGAATTCGCGCACCTCACGGCCGCGCTCCCCGACGAGGGCGATCACGGAGACCTGCGCGTCGGTGCCGCGCGCGATCATCGACAGCAGCGAGGACTTGCCGACCCCGGAGCCGGCGAAGAGGCCCATGCGCTGGCCGCGGCCGACGCTCGTGAGGGTGTCGAGTACGCGCACGCCGAGCTGCAGCGGCGTCGTGATGCGGGACCGCTGCATCGCGGAGGGGCTGTCGTGATCGATCGAGACGTACTCCTCGACGACGAGGGGTCCCTTCCCGTCGATGGGGCGGCCCATCCCGTCGATGACACGGCCGAAGAGGCCGCTGCCGGTGGGCACGAGGTGCGGGGTCGCGTCGGACCGGACCGGTGCGCCGACCCGGATTCCGGTCATCCGGCCGAGCGGCATGCAGCGGATGCCGTCCTGCGTCGTCGCGACGACCTCCGCGTCGATCTCGGCGTCGTCCCCGATCGCGACCAGGTCGCCGATCGCCGAGTTGAGCCCGCGGACCTCGAGGCCGAGGCCGACGATGGACGAGACCACACCGACCCGTTCGGGGCGGGCGACCCGAAGCGCGCGCGCGAATGCGACGGGGCGCGGTTCCCAGGTGAGAGTCATCGGGTTCCCCCGAGGAGCGCGGCGCGGGCCCGCTCGAACGCGGTGCCGATCCGGGCGTCGAGGAAACCGTCCGCGAATTCGGAAACGGCGTCGCCGCGGGCGAGCGACGGGTCGGCCTGGAACTGCACGCCGGTGGCGGCGATGACGGCCGGGTCGATCACGGCGAGGTCGGCGGGGTGCATGCGCACCGCGTTCGGACGCGTCGCCGATGCGGGGTCGAGCGCGCGGCGCAGGGCCAGCCGTGCGGCGGCCGGTCCGTCACTGAGTTCGTATCCGATCACGGCCTCCGCGAGGTCGAGGGCCGTGGCGATCAGGGTGTCTTCGGCGTCGTGCAGCACGGGCAGGGTCCGCGCGTCCAGCGCGGTGCTCGCCGCGGTCAGGAGCCGGACGGTGCGGTCGAGCTGCGCCTGGACCTGCCAGACCCGGGCGGCGTGATCCGCTTCGAGGCGCGCGACCTGGGCCGCGATATCGCTCGCTGCCGCCCGTATGCCCGCCGCGTATCCGGCCGCATGTCCCTGGACCCTCGCGGCCTCGACGCTGTCATCGCCGGTCACGGCGCGCAGGGTCGGGAAGGAGATCGCGGAGAACGGCGGGTCGTTTGCCGTATCGGAGGACGTCAGGGAGGCCGGGCTGGTCGCCGGTCCGGCCGCGGCCGGGGCTCCGGCGGCGGCATCCACGAGCACGGGCTCGGCGTGACGGAACGGGATCGCGGGGCTAGACAACATAAGCATCCTCGTCCGCGCGGGTCACGGTGATGCTGCCCTGGGCCTCGAGGTCGCGGATGGCGCGCACGATCGTCGCGCGGCCCTCCTCGACCTGGGAAACACGGACGGGGCCGAGCCCGCGGATCTCGTCGTCGAGGATCTCCCGGTTGCGTTCGGAGAGGTTCTTGCGGATGATCTCGATGACGCCCTCGGTGGAGCCCTTCATCGCGATCGCGAGGATTCCGGCGTCGATGCCGCGGAGAACCTGCTGCACGTCGCGGTCCTCGAGGCGAACGATGTCGGCGAAGGTGAGCATCCGGGCGCGCACCTGTTCGGCGAGAACCGGGTCCCGGGCGTCGAGGGCTTCGAGGAGGGAGCGCTCGGTGGCGACATCCGCCCGGTTGATGATCTCGACGAGCGGCTGGATGCCGCCGACGACCTCGACGGAGTCTCTGGTGGCGGTGACGGCGCCGACGCGAGCCTTGAGCGAGTCGGTGACGACACGGATGGCTTCGGGAGTCGCCGTTCCCATTCCGGCGATGCACTGGGCGACCTCGGCGGGCAGGGTGCCCTCGAGGCCCGCGATCACGGCGGAGGCGTGTTCGGGCCGGAGGTGGGCGAGGACCAGGGCGATGGTCTGCGGCAGTTCGCCGTCGAGGAGGGTGAGGATCTGGAGCGGTTCCGCGGTGTCGAGGAATTCGAAGGCCTTGCCCGCCATAGAGGAGGCGACCCGGCTCATGACCCCGGCGGCGCGCTCTGCGCCGAAGGATGCCTCGAGCAGGCCGACCGCGTAGGCGTGGCCGCCGCGGGCGGCACGTCCGCCGCGCATGGTGAGGTCGTGGAATTCGAGCACGGTCGTCTCGGCGACGTCGGCGTCGACCCGGCGCAGCTGCACGATCTCGGCGGCGATGTCGGCGGCCTCGGCCTCGCTGAACTGCTTCATCACTTCGGTCGCGCGGTCGTGGTCCATGTTCATCAGAACGATGGCGACCTTCTGGGTTCCGGTCAGGGGGACCTGGGGGTCGATCATGCGGGCTGCCGATCATCCATGAGGCCGCGGAGGTACTCTGCCGTCTTCTTCGGATCGCGCTGGGCGAGGGCGTCGATCTCGACCCGCATCCGCTCGGAAGCCACCGGAGGGGTGAAGGCCGGGACGCCGAAGGCGACGGTGGGGCTCGGGTCGATCATGATCGGCGCGATCGGGGCGGTGAGGCCGAACGGGACCGCGGCGGGAGCGAGGGCCTGACGCACCTGGAGCATGTCGTCGACCTCGATCGATTCGCGGCTCTGGCGCCGTGAGCGGCGGGCGTAAAGCAGCATGCCGAGGATCAGGGTGATCAGGATCCCGGCGGTGATGATGCCGATGCGCACGATCTCGCCCATCCGGTCCGCCGAGGACTGCGCATCCTGCTGGGCGAGGGCTGCAGCGGCGTCTGCGGCGGCCTGGCCGTTGAAGCTGACGACCTCGACCGTGACGGCATCGCCGCGGGTCGAGTCGATGCCGGCGGCCGAGGAGACGAGGCTGGTCACGTCGGCGACGTTGAGGCTGCCGATCGTGTCCTTGTTCACGGCGACGGAGACCGTCTGGCGGTTGACGGCGCCGGCCGGGATCGTGCGGGTCTCGGTGACCTTGTTGACCGCGTTGTTCTTGGTCGTGTCCGCCGAGGTGAAGGAACCGTCCGCGCTCGTACCCGTGGGGGTGGTCGTCGTCGTCGTGGTGCCGAGCACTCCGGCAGCGCCGGCAGCACCGGAGCCGGTGTAGGTCTCGGTCTTGACGGCCTCGTTGAGGGCGGGAGCGTTCGTCGGCGAGGTGAAGGATTCCTCGACGCGGGAGGCGGACTGTGCGCTCATGTCCGCGGCAACGACGACGGTCGCGTTTCCGGCCCCGAGCACCTTGTCGAGCATGGCCTGGACGGAACCACGCACGCGCTGCTCGTAGTCGGTGGACTGCTCGGCACCGGTTCCGGTGATGCCGGTGCCGACGGCCGAGAGCACGATGCCCTTGGAGTCGACGACGGCGACGTCTGTGGGCTTCATGCCGTCGATCGACGCGCTCGTGAGGTGCACGATGGCCTGGACCTGGTCACTCGACAGCGTCACGCCGGTCTGGGTGGCGACGAAGACGGATGCCGTCGGGTCCTGCTTCTCGGACACGAACACGGTGTCCTTGGGGATGGCCAGGCGCACCGAGGCGGTCTTGACGCCCTGCATGGCCTGGATCGTGTTGGCGAGCTCACCCTCGAGGGCCCGCTTGTAGGTCACCGACTGCTGGAATTCGCTCGCGGTGACGCCCATCTTGTCGAGGAGCGAGTATCCGCCGGTGTCCGAGGTCGGCAGCCCGGCCGCGGCGGCCTTGAGTCGCTCGGCATAGACATCCGCCTGGGGAACGAGGATTGTCGCGCCGCCGTCGCTGAGCTGGTAGTCGACCTTGTCGGTCGCGAGCTGGTCGACGATGGCGCTCGCGTCGGCGCCGGCGAGCCCGGAGAAGAGGGGTGTGTATGCGGGCTTGGTGGCCCACATCGTGAGCGCGGCGATGCCGAGTGCGAGCACAGCGACGCCGATGATGGCGACCGTGCGCTGCGCGACGGTGAATTCCCGGATGTTCTGTCCGAGGCGCTGGAAGAAGGAACTGATCTGGCGGGGCATCAGGCCTGCATCCTCATGATCTCGTTGAAGGCGTCGACGCCCTTGTTGCGCACGGCGGCAACGAGTTCGAGGCTGACCTGCGCGCGGGTGGCGGCGATGGTGGCGCTCGCGATGTCATTGAGGTTGCCGGTGACGGCCGCGACGGCCTGGGTGTTGGCGGTCGACTGCAGCTGCTGGAGGTTGTCGACGGCGCCGGCCATGGCCGATCCGAAGCCCGAGCCGTCTGTGGCCGTGGTGGCCCGGCTGGATTGCGTCGCCTGCACGCTCTGGGTGGCCTGGCTGGCCTGGAGCGCGAGCGCCCCGATGGATGCGATGGTCATCAGGCACGGCCGATCTGAAGTGCTGCTTCGTAGGTTGTCTTGGCGCGGTCGACGACGGCCGCGTTCGCCTGGTAGCCGCGCTGGGCCATGATCAGGTCGCCCATCTGCTCGCCGAGGTCGATGTCCGGGTGGCGCACGTAGCCGGCCGCGTCGGCGAGCGGGTTGGTCGGGTCTGAGACGAGGATGCCGGCAGCCGAGCCCTGCGCGGTGCCCGCGACCTCGACGCCGTTCACTCCGGCGCCGGCCTGCGCCACGATGTAGCGGGCCTGGAAGGCATTGCCGCTCGTCGGTGTGACGGTGTTCACGTTGGCGATGTTGTCGGCAATCGCGTCGAGCCACTTGCGGTGCAGGGTGAGGCCGGAGCCGGCGATTCCGATCGCGTCGAGGCTCATCAGGCGGTCTTCATCGCGGCGCGCACGGCGCTGAACGGCATGTTCATCGCTTGCGCGGCGAATTGGTACCGGAGCACGGTCGACGTGTTCGCGAGCGTCTCGGTGTCGAGGTTGACGTTGTTGCCGTTGACGTTGGTGGGTTCGAGCGACTCGGTGGTCGTGGCGGCCGTGCTGCCGCTGCCGTCGGCGACCGACTTGGCGAGGGCGGACTCGAACGCGACCTGCTTGGCGTGGTAGTTCGGCGTGTTGACGTTGGCGATATTGCTCGCGATGGTGCTCTGTCGCAGGGACAGTGCGGCCAGTGCGCTCGTGAGAGCGGTGGAGGTCACGGATTCAAGCACGGTTACCCGATTCGTCGTCAGATGTACTGAACGGCCGGTCCGTGGCCTGGTGCGAGCAATCCGTGCTCGTCTCTAGCTATCGGCCCGGTTCCGGCCCGCGTAAGGACTTTCTCCCCCGATTCAGGACCTTGGCTCGAAAGGGGGGTGCGGCGGCCCTTTCGAACCGCCGACTGGCCGCCACTCCACCCGCCTGTCGGCCCGCCTGTCCGCCCACTTACTCGGTCTGTCCGTCGGTCGATCGCTTCAGTCGGTGTCGCGGAGGATCTGACTCTTGCTCGTGAGGAGGATGGGTCTCTGTTCGGGGTCGAGTGCGGGTGGTGGGCTGAGCCAATACTGGCCGGTATCGTCTCGCTTTATGCGCCAGTGCTCGTTGTGGAGCCGCAGATGATCGGACCGACAGAGCAGGATCCCGTCGTCGAGGTTGGTCTCGCCGTGGTCGTCTTTCCAATGCTGGATGTGGTGGGTTTCGGTCCAGGAGGGTGGGCGGTCGCAGCCGGGCCACATGCAGCCGCCGTCCCGAAGGGCGAGGGCCGCCCGCTGGGCCGGGTTGAACGTGCGCTGCTCCCGGCCGAGGTCGACCCCACTCCCGCGGTCGTCAAACGTGACGTCGAGGAGTCCGCTGTCGCACCGGTTGCGTTCGAGGGTTTCGGTGGACACGGTGATCGCGGTCCCCTCGATCACGCCCGGCTGCAGAGGGAGAGCCTCGGCTCCGCGACCCGCCCCGGAATCGGCCGTGGGTTCGTCTATGGTGTCGTCCATGGTGTCGGGAGCCGAGCCGCCCGGTTCCGTCCCGTCGGCCAGGGCCCCGATAGACGCGGTCCCGACGTGGGCCGTCCCGGATGATGCGACGCCGGTGAATGCGGCCCCGGCCGGTGCGGCCCCGGTCGGTGCGGCCCCGGTCGGTGCGGTCCCGGTCGGTGCGGCCCCGGTCGCTGCGGTCCCGGTCGGTGCGGTCCCGGTCGGTGCGGTGCCCCGGGGGCGGATGGTGACCATGCGGACGGCGGGGTTGCGGCCGCCGGCGAGGCGTTTCGGGTCGGCCTTCACGCCGAGTTTGGTCAGGGCGAGGAACGCGTCCGCGGTGAGCTGCTCGGTCGTGCGCGGGTCGTCCTGCACCCGTTTCGCCCAGGCGGCCTGTTCCTTGTCGACGAACCGCACCCCACCGCGGCGGGGGCTCGTGATGGCGTCGTAGGTCTGCATCAGGTACTCGCCGTCCTCCGGGGCGAACAGGCCGACCATGCGTACCTGACCGGTGTGGAGCCGGTAGAACCGCAACGACCGGTCGTCGTAGGCGGCCTTCTCTCGGGCGGCGATGCCGGCCTCATCGAGGACGTCCCGCACCCTCCGGGCCCGTTTGAACAGCTGGTCGGCGTTCAGGGTTCGTGCTTCGGTGAGGAGCCTGGCGAGGGCGGACGCGAGTTTCTCCGGCGTGATCGCCCGGTCCAGGTCACCGAGGCCTTTGCGGAGCGCATCGGCCTTCTCGACACTGAGCCACCCCTCCCCGAGGGCCCGGCCGATCGGGGCGTGCCACGGCGGAACCGCGGCCGCCAGAACCGGGAGGTCGACCGGCGGCAGGTCTGGAGCAACCCCGTCGAGGGGCGGAGTCTCATCGAGCAGCTTCTGCGCTTCCTCGGCTTCCCGGGCGGCCTTCTCGGCGGCGTCGGTCTCGGCCACCAGCCGGCCCACTCCGAGGAGCTTGACTGCGTCGCCCTTGCTCGACCCGGAGATCGACTGCAGCAGGTCCTCAGGGCTGCGGAACCCCTTCCGGGCAGCGAGGCCCTTCCCACCGAGCTCTGGACGCGACCGCCGAGCCAGGGCCGCCGCGAACCACGCCGCCTGAGTCTCCAAGGCCCGCCGCGCTTCCGCGATCAACGCGTGCCCCTCGAGCACCGCCTCATCACTGAGCGTGTCAACAGCGGCGGACGAACCACCCAACCCGGTGACGACGTCCACAATCGAACGCAACCCACCGAGCACGCCGTCATGCACTGACCCGCACAACACCCGGTCGCCGTGCGGCTGATCGGGTGAAGCGGGCGACTCCGGGAGGTTGGTCATGCCTCAAAGTTACGACGGACCACTGACATTCTTTGAGCATGACTCAAGTTTATGGAAACTCCCGCTGATCAGGCACCTGTTGAGGAAGGGCGCCGAAACCAGACGTCGCGTCAACGCCCCGAACTCGCCGGTCGACCCATCATCCTCGAGCGTGGCACCGTGGCTAACTCAGGAAAAGCGGCCAGGGATGGGACAGCCACCGCCGACTTCTCGGCGTCCGTCTGGCTGCTAGGCGCAAGCTTCCTGAGTTAGCCCCCACTGCGTTCGCCCTCACGGTCGCCAGAAACTGCGCAGACCAGACGCCCTCTACCGGCCGCCGGCACTCCCCGCCCGGCCGCAACCCATTTCCCGTTATTCGGGTGCCACGGTGGCCAATTCAGGAAGAACGGCTGGCGCCGGGGCTATCACCCCGGAATTTCGGGCGGCTGTCGGACTGCTGCGCGCAAATTTCCTGAGTTAGCCCCCACTACCGCCGGAGACGGAACGGAGCAGAATCCCGCCATCGCCCGCCGGTGTTGCCCGCCCGGCTGCGCCCTCTCCCCCCGTTATCCGGGTGCGACGGTGGCTAACTCAGGAAGAACAGCCGGTAATCGAACCTGTGCCCCGGAATTCCGGTGCGGCGTCGACCGCAGGATGCAAATCTCCTGAATTAGTTTCCGCAGCACCCGGAGAGACCACACGGCGCCCAGTGAAAGGCGGCGCGGGGCGGAGGAGTGTGGAGAGGTGCTCAGCCGGTGACGTCAATATAGACGGAACGGTCGGCGCGCTGTGCGGTGAGGATGGTGCGCACGGCGGTGAGGTGAGCCCCGGCGGAGCGCCGGGCATCCTCGATCTCGCGGATCAGCTCGAGCTGGCCTGCGATGAGCAGCCGGGCACGCTCTTCGAGCTGCACGGGAAGCTGCCCGAGATGTTCAGGTGCGCGCCACTGCACGCCCGTGGAGAACCGCTCCCCCTCGATCGCGAGCACCGCGTTGCGCGTGCCGCTGCCGAGGCTGCGCTCGAGCTCGTCGAGCACGCGCAGCCACTCCTCATACGTTCCTGCCGGCCTAGGCATAACCGAGTTCCCCCCCGACTCGGGCACCCATCGGCTGCGCGGGCAGTTGCTCGGCGGCTTCGTGCCAGGTCTGACGCAACGGCTCCAGCAGGCCGATGCACTCCACTGTGCGGTTGACGTCCCGGTGCACGTTCGAGCTCATCAGCGCGTTCTGCACGTACACGTAGATCGCAAACAGGCCCTCGGCGCCGTCCCAGGCCTCAACGTTGAGGGAGCTGGACAACTCGGAGACGATCGCCTGCGCGTGCAGCAGATTGTCCGAAGCGACCTGCCAGTCCTGGTTCAGCTGTGCGGCCTGCGCGCGGTTGAGATCCAGCAGCAGTCGGTCGTACAGCATCGTCAGGAGCCGCGCCGGGGTGGCGGACAGGATCGATTCGCGGTTGAACTGCGCGCGGCGGGCCTGCGCGTTACTCCCCATCATGCTCATAATTGCCATCATCATCCAGCGCTCGTAGTAGTGGTCGGAATCGCAGCGACCTGGGCGGTGAGCCAGGTCGACTGTGCTTTGAGAGCGGCGAGGGAGACCTCGAGCGCCGTGTAGGTGGCCTGCAGGGTGGAGCGCCGTGTGGCGAGGCTGATGTCCCACGCGCTGATCCGGGTGCTCATGTCTTTCACCGAGGACTGCTGCCCGGTGATCTGATTTGTGAGCGCGCCGGTGTACTTGTCCGAAACGGCCACGGCTGCGGCGGCCACCCGGGTGGCGATCTCCTGCACGGCGGCTTTGACCGTCGTCGGGTCCGCGGCGAGGGCCGTCGCGAACTTCGCAGGGTCGAACTCCATCGTGCCGGTCTTCGTGATGCTGATGCCGTACTCCGAGGGAGAGTGCCCGTTGATCGGGGCGGATGCCGCGTTGAGCAGTTTCTGGCTCACGTCGCGGACGCCGCTGTCCCCCGTGAAAACGCCCGGCGACATCACGGCTGCACCGGAGGCGTTGGTGCTGTTCGTCACGACGGTCTGGGTGGAGACGAGGGCGAAGATTCCGTTGAGCGAGCTCACGAGGCCAGAGGCGAGCGAGCTGATCGCGGCATCGTCGCGGGTGACCTTGATCGTCACTGGTGTCGTGGACTCGGCCGAGACCGTGATCGCGACGCCCTGGAGCAGGTTGGCGAAGGTATTGGTCGAGGAGGTGATCGTCTGCGAGGCAAGGGTGCCTGCCCAGAGCGTGATACTTGCGTCCTTGGCCGCTGTCGTGATGGCGGCACCGGTCTGAGCGAGCAGGTCCGGGGCGGTGTTGGCCGCGACCTCGGCCTTGGTGCCCTGGTAGATGGAGAAGCCTCCGGCCAGCCCTGAGCCGGTCGCGGTGAACTGGAGACGGTACTGAGCGTCACCGCTGGCGTTGAGGCCGGAGGCGACCCGGGTGGCCGTGACACCGGCGCCCGCCGCGTTGACGGCCGTGACGACGTCCTCGAGCGAGGACGAGGTGAGGGAGATTTCGGTGCTGACGCCGTTCACGAGCACGGTGAGCACCGCGGGAGTGGTCGCCCACTCCGTCATGGCGGCGGAGACGCCGACCTGGGTCTTGGCGAGGGCGCCGACGACAACGTCGATCTGCCCCGCACCGGCCCCGGCCGAAACCGTCGTGGTCACGCTCGTGGAACTGCTAGTTGCGGCATAGAGATCGGTGGCCGCCGGCTTCGACGCCGTGGTCGCAAGGGTCGCGAGGGCGGCGACCTGGCTGTTGAGCCCCTGAAGCGCGGTGATGAGCTTCTGCGAGGTGGCGACGGATGCCTTGAGGATCGTCTGAGGACGAGCCTCGACGGTCATCAGGTTGTTGATCAGGGTCGTGGTGTCCAGGCCGCTGATGAGCCCGTCGATCGCGTTCCCCATGCCTCCACCTCCTTAGGTGTGAAACTCTGTGCTGCTGATGGTGCTGCGGGTGGATCTTGAGATTCGGGTGGAATGTGGAATGGCCGGCGGCGTTCGAGGGATGAGGTCCAGTTCATCTCCCGCGCGCCGCCGGCCATAGTTCACCGGTCGGTTGCCCGACTGCCTGGGCTATCCGATTTACTGGAGGAGCTTGAGCACGCCCTGGTTGCCCTGGTTCGCCTGCGCGAGCATGGCGGTACCGGCCTGCACCAGGATGCTGGATCGGGTGTACTTGACCATTTCAGCGGCCATGTCGGTGTCGCGGATGCGGGATCCGGCAGCGGTCAGGTTCTCGGTCGAGACGGCAAGCGTCTTGACGACGCTCTCGAACCGGTTCTGGCTTGCACCGAGGTTGGCACGAGCCGTCGAGACCGTCGCGAGCTGCTTGTCAATGACAGCAATCGCAGCAGCAGCGCCTGCCGCAGTCGAGAAGTCGAGCGCCTTGTCAGCAGTACTGGACACCTGGCCGTTGACAACACCAGTGCCACTTACGGCGATCAGGTTGGCAGTCGTGTCGGTGAGCGTCGCGTCCTTTGAGACCACGTTGTACTGGCCGGCCTTGGTGGCATCGGCAGTGACTGTGAAGTCAGTACCCACGCCTGCCTGAAGCTTGGCCAGGACAGCGGCGTTGTCGTCGGTTGATGCGATGACAATCGCCGTCGGGGTCTTCCCGGCAGTCTGAGCGATTGTGACCGTGGTAGCTGTGCCGGTGGCGACAGTGAAGCCCTTGTTCTGCACTGCTCCGGTGAGTGCAGCGCCGGCAGCGTCCTTCCCTCCGAGCGCATTCACGACGGTGTTGACGTTCGCCGAGTCGAGCTTGACCGTGATCTGGCTGCTCGCATCGCTGTTCGCGCCAACCTGGAAGCTCAGGTCCGCGCCACCGGCGAGGAGTTTGGTGCCGTTGAAGTTGGTCGAGTCGGAGATTCGGGTCAGTTCCTTGGTCAGCGCCGTGACCTCGGTCTTGATTGCTACGCGGGAATCGGCGTTGTTCGAGTCGTTACCGGCCTGGACGGCGAGGTCACGAACGCGCTGCAGGATCGACTGCACCTCGCTCAAGGAACCTTCTGCGGTCTGCACGACCGAGATGCCGTCCTGGGCGTTGCGGCTGGCGACCGTGAGGCCACCGACCTGGGACTTGAGTGCCTCGGAAACGGTGAGGCCGGCCGCGTCGTCCGATGCGCGGTTGATGCGAAGACCACTGGAAAGCTTTTCGAGCGACTTGGACATGTCGTTCTGCGTAGCGGTCAGGTTGCGGTAGGTGTTGTTCGCCGCGATGTTGGTGTTGATCTGCATACCCATGATGTATTCCTCCGTGAGTGGGTGTTGGTGCGTCTACCCATCCATGGGCTGACACCTAGAGCTATCGGCCTGGGCCGGCGGTGCGTTAGCCGTTGAGCGAGAAAGATTCCCGGGCCGGGTACGCGCCGTGATCGCCGAGCGAACCCGCGGCTGCGGCGTACTTCGCCGCGGCGATCGCGGCCGTGCGCGAGGGCACCGGCAGGCTGATCGGCTCGGTGAGGGGAACGTCGGTCGCGACGGCGGGCATCCGCTCGTTGACGATGCCGAGCATCGCGTGGTCGGCGAGCCTGGCCAGGTAGGCGCTGCGGCGGGCCGGCGCCACGCGGGACTCCGGCACGTAGTCGGCCTCGTCGTCGGCATAGTGGGTGCCGAGTCCGTCGCGCAGCAAGCGGATGGCCTCCGCACGCTGCTGGGACACGGCGGAGTGGGTGATGCCGAGGTCTGCGGCGATGTCCTTGACCGGGCGGTCGTCGAAGTAGACCTGCTCGATGATCTCGCGCATCTTGGGCGGGAGAGCGAGCACGGCCGCGCGCAGGTACGCGAGACGCTCGGCAGAAAGCAGTGACTCCCCCGGCAGCACGGTGCTCGCCGGGATGTACTCGGCTGTGGTGTCGTCGAGGGCGATCACGGTGCGCTCGCTGTCGGCAAGTCCTGCGGCGGCGGTTTCACGGTCGACACCGAGTGCGGCGGCGATCTCGTCGACGCTCGCGGCGCGGCCGAGGGCGGCGGCGAGGGTCTCCTGCACGGCGCGGGTCTCCTTGATGCGCCGGCGGGCGGTGCGGGTCGCCCAGTCATTCGAGCGCATCTCGTCGGCGAATGCCCCGATGATGCGACGACGGGCGAAGGCGCCGAAGGGAACCCCGAGATCGGGGTTGAAAGCATCCGCGCTCGTGACGAGCGCGAGCGCGCCCGCAGACGCGAGATCATCGCGGGAGAGGTGACGGGCCTTGGCCCAGACCTCGGAAACCAGGTACCCGACGAGGGGCAGGTTGTCGGTGACCAGCCGATTACGCTCAGTGCGATTCACGTCGCAGCCCCCTGTGTTCACCAAACCGAATGTTGAGCGAGAGACCTCTGGCAGGGCCAGGATTCTTCGCTTCGTACCGGGTGAGCACTGGGACAAATTCCAAGATCGGACGGGGGTTCGGGGCCCCTTTATTACAAAATCTTTTGTCCGCATCTCAAACTTACAATCAGCCCACCCTGAGTCCAGCCGTGCGGCACCCCCACTCTGGGGGGGCTCATACCCCCCAACCGGGAAACGCTTACCACCGCAAATCCAGCCGGGTCTCCCCCACTTCGGGAAAGCGTTGTCCTCATTTAGGTGGACATTCCCAGGCCCCACCTGCCAGTCTGAACACACAGATCGCTTACGTGCGGCGAAACCCTGCCGATAGTGCCATCTGAAGCCAGAGTCGACGCGGTTGTGCGTCCACTCGGCCCAACCCGAATCGTGTGGAGGAAATCGTGGGCGCCAATGAACTCTCCGCGCTCCTGTGGCGGGAGCGTGAGCTCCTCGAACTCCTCGTCTTCAAGCTCGACGAAGAACAGCTCCTCCTGACGAACGGCAAGACCCGCTGGCTGCAGCAGGGCACCCGTGAGGTCGAGCAGGTGCTCGGGCACGTGCAGGAAGCCGGCCTCGCCCGTAGCGTCGAGGTCGCCGCGATGTCGAACGAGTGGGGAACCAGCGAAGACGCCACGCTCCGCGAACTCGTCGCCCACGCCCCCGTCGGTCCCTGGACCGAGATCATGACGGCGCACCTCAAGGCACTCGGCGAGCTCGCCGCCCAGATCAAGGAACTCCGCGACGCCAACGAACACCTGCTGCGCTCGGCCGCACGCTCCAGCCAGGAGACGCTCGCCGACATCCGCGTGAACACGAACACCTACGACGCCCGCGGCACAGCGGATGCGCCCACCCCGCCCGCCCGCCTCTTCGACCAGTCGTTCTAACGGGAACCCCATGAGCACATTCGGCGGACTCAACACCGCATACTCCGGCCTCCTCGCCGCCCGGCAGGGCATGGACGTCGTCGGCCAGAACATCGCCAACGCCGGCACGGAGGGGTACACCCGCCAGCGGGTGACGACGTCCTCAGTGGATGCCGTGACGCGCGTCGGTCTCTTCTTTTCCGGAGTCGGCGCGGGCCAGGGCGTTTCGGTCACCGGCATCGCCCGCCTCGGCAGTGCGAGCCTCGATGCCCAGGTGCGTGCGACGGCCGCGATCGCCGGCTTCTCAGCCGTGCGCGCCAACGCGTTCACCGCGGTGGAGGCAGCCACCCATGAACCAGGCACGAGCGGACTCTCCGCAACCCTCGCGAAGTTCTGGGCCGGCTGGCAGGACGTCTCCAACAACGTGGGTAACGCCGCCCCCGCCGGCGCCGTGCTGAGCCAGGCCAACGCGGTCGCCAGCCAGCTCGCGTCCAACTACCAGGCGGCCGCGACCGAGTGGTCGTCGCAGCGCTCGAGCGTCGACTCGATGGTCGCCGAGGTCAATGCCGCTGCCACGCAGGTCGCCGGCCTCAATTCCCAGATCCGCATGACGGTTGCGGCGGGCGGTTCCGCCAACGAACTCCTCGACAAGCGCAGCGCGCTCACCACCACGATCGCCGCGCTCACCGGCGGGGTCGTCTCCGAACAGCCAGACGGCACGGTCAATGTCTTCGTCGGCGGGAACGCCCTCGTCAGCGGCGACCAGGCCCAGGCACTCGTCGCCGTCGGCGCGAAGACGATGACCGGCACCACCAAAGACACAGCGAATGCAGCCGGAACGGTCTCGGTCGCCTGGGCACGCAGCCCCGGCACCGCGATCGCCGTCGACGGGGGCGAACTCGCCGGCGCACTCTCCCTGCTTTCCCCGGCTACCTTCAAAGCGGACGGCACGGCAAGCGGCTCGACTCTCGCCGACGTCGCCGCCAACTACAACGTCTTCGCGACGTCGCTCGCCACGAGCGTCAACGCGGTCTACAAGCAATCCACCGCCGGTCCGGAATTCTTCGATGTCAACTCGGCCGGTCCGCCCGCGCTCGGTCTGAGCGTCATTCCGAAGTCGGCGGCCGAGCTCTCGGCGGCGCTCACCGCCGCCGGCACCGCGGCAACTGCCGCCGCAACCGCCGCCGGAAAACCCGCCGTGACCACGGCCGGCTCCATTGCAGATTCCGTCTCGCAGCTGGGCGCAGGCAAGGCCGTCGACCCCGCCACCGGCCTTGCCCTCGCCTCGCCGAGTGCGGACTGGACCAACGTCGTGACCGGCCTCGCCGTGACAACGAAGGCAGAGCTCCAGGGTGCATCCCTGGCCGACATCACGTCGACCGCAGCCGTCAAGTCTCAGCTGTCCAACGCATCCGTCGACCTTGACGAAGAGAACGTGAGCCTTCTGATGTTCCAGCATGCGTACCAGGGCGCCGCCCGGGTTATGACCGCCGTTGACGAAATGCTCGACGTGCTCATCAACAAGACCGGATTGGTGGGCCGCTGACCATGATCTCCCGTGTCACCACCCAGACCCAGATTCGCGCGGCCCAGTCGAGCCTGCAGACCAACCTGGCCAGGCTCACCCAGCTGCAGGAGCAGGCCTCGGCGCTCACGACGCTGAAGAACCCCTCGGACGACCCGGCCCGTGCCGCGGATTCGCTCGCGGTGCGCGCGGAGCAGAGCGCAGTCGCCCAGTACAGCCGCAATGTCGAAAACGGCACCGGCTGGCTGACCACCGCGGACTCCGCCCTGGCCGCGACGACGAACATCATGAACAAGGTGCGCGACCTGACCGTGCAGGGCGGCAACGGCTCGCTCTCGCAGACCGCGAAGAGCGCCCTCGCCACGCAGCTCCAGGGTCTCAAGCGAGATCTTCTCACCCAAGCGAACACCCAGTATCTCGGGCGCAGCGTCTTTGCGGGCTCTTCAGACGAGGCCTCGGCCTTCAAGACGACCGCGGCGGTCCCAGCGACCCCCGGGACCCCCGGGACCCCGGCGATTCCGGAGACCGTGACCTTCACGGGTGTCGAGGGTTCGTCAGTGCAGCGCCGGATCGGCAGTGACTCCACCGTGCGGGTCGACTCCGACGGATCGAAGATCTTCGGGACCAACGCAAAGTCGGTGTTCACGCTCATCGACAACATCAGCAACGCACTCGACTCGTCGACGGGCGTGGCCGGCGCGACTGCGACGGCCACGACGACAGCGAGCGACTACCTCGTGGCGGTCGACGACAGGTTGACAACGGTGATCGCGGCTCAATCAGACAACGGAGTTCGGCAAGTGCAGATCGAAAGCGCCGGAACCGACCTCCTCACCAAGACCGGTACGCTCGAAGCCCAACGCTCCGGGATCGAAGACGTGGACCTCGCCCAGGCCGCCCTCAGCCTCAAACTCCAGGACGTCAGCTACCAGGCTGCACTCTCCGTGACCTCGAAGGTACTGCAGCACACCCTGATGGACTTCCTCCGATGAGCGCCACCCTGACATTCGTCTCCCCTCCGCCCGGGCTCGCCCCGCTGACCGAGTTCGATCTCACCGAGATCGCCGGCGCGGACGGCCTCTACACGCTGCAGTCCGCCGAGGACCGGCACACCCGGCTGTTCGTGCTCGACGCCGCGATCTACCTGCCGGACTACTCCCCCGTCATCACCGACGACCATGCTCTCTCCCTCGACCTGGCCGGCCCCGACGACGCACTGGTGCTCGTCGTGACCAACCCGCGCGAAGGCGGAACGACCGTCAACCTGATGGCGCCGATCGTCGTGAACTCCGCGACCGGCCGATGCGCCCAGATCATCCTCGAGGGTCAGGACTGGTCCCTCCGCGCCGAACTCGGCGCCGCGTCGGGAGCCTGACCGCGCGTTCCTGACCTGCGCGTTCCTGACCTGCGCGTTCCTGAACGGAGTCTCAGGGCATTTCCTCGACGAAAGATGAGCGGTTCCCCCCGAACGGGAATAGCGTGAGATCCATCGGGGCATAGCCGCTCGCATCCACCCGCGGCTGCATGCACCCCGGGCAATGGAGCCACAAATGCATCCGCTCATCAGCTATTTTGCGAGCCTCGACAGCCCAGGCGTCTACCTCGGCTGGGGCGCATTCCAGATCCAGCTCGGCAACCTCATCGTGATTCTCGTGATGATCCTGCTGTTCGTGCTGGCCCTGTTCCTGCCGTTCCCGAGCGGGAAGAAACGGCCATGAGCATCCGCGAGGAACGGAAGGCCGAACCGGTCGCACCGGTCGAGGAGTACTACACCTGGACGGGGAAGGCCCGGGGCTGGCTGCTGAAGCACCTGCCCGCCGACAAGCTGCTGCCACAGGACCAGCCCAGCTACGTCGCATCCTGGATCTACGTGTTCGGAATGGGCGCGATCGTCTCGCTCGTCTTCATCCTCGTCTCTGGCGTCGTGCTGAGCCTGAACGGCCCGGCCTGGTACCACGTCTCCGACTTCGGCCACTTCGTGAACAGCGTGCACCTCTGGAGCGTCGAGCTCTTCTTCATGACGATGGTCGTGCATCTCTGGGGCAAGTACTGGATGGCCGCCTGGCGCGGCGGACGCACCCTCACCTGGATCACCGGGATGGGCGCGTTCCTCGTCTCCATCGTCGCGGCGTTCACGGGCTACCTGCTGCAGACCAATTTCGACTCGCAGTGGATCGCGTTCGAGGGCAAGGACGCGCTCAACGCCTCGGGCATCGGCGCCTGGTTCAATGTCGCCAACCTCGGCCAGATCTTCGGGTTCCACATCGTGCTGCTTCCCCTCGCCGTCGGCGCCGTCGTCGCCCTCCACGTGATCCTGGTGCGGATGCACGGGGTCGTCCCCCCGATCGACGCGGCCGAGACCGATGCGCAACTGAGCGGCCCGGACCGGACCGAGGCGACGCGATGAGCGCCCCGACGATGTCCCGCTCCGACCGGGATGGACTCGCCCGCCGCCCCTGGCGCGGAACAGTGCGCGAGTACGACCTCTTCAAGGAACTCACCGTCGCCCTCGTCGTCGTCGGGCTCGTGATCGTAGGTCTCTCGGCGATCTTCGGCTCGCCGGACGAACCGAGCGTGACCCTCAAGTCCTGGGCGCAGGCCGAACCTGCCGACTTCGTCGCCACTGCGACCGCCGAGCTCGGCGGCACGAGCGAGACCGCCGGCTACGGCCCGCCCTACAACACCACGGCGGACGCGACCCAGACCATCGGTGCCTTCGACCTGCAGAGCTTCTCCGGGGTGCAGCTGCCGATCGACACGGCGAAAGACCTCGTGATCACCCCGCTGACGACGCTCAACGCGCCGCCGAGCGCCGCCCTCGACGCCTGGAACGCCGCGAGCGACACCGAGAAGGCCGACTGGACCGCCGCATACACGGATGCCCTCACGAATGCCCCCGACGGCGACCCCGCCCAGGTCGCCACCGGCGACTACGGCCCCGTGCCGGTCCTGACCGACGCGTTGCTCACCATGGCGAGTCAGGGCGCCCTCGACGGCGTGCTCAACGCCCAGCAGTCGTTCTACAACAACGACTACACCCGCACGATCCTGTTCCTCGGCGACGGAGCCTACTTCGGCGACCTCGCGACCGCCGCGCATCTCACGGGCGACCAGTGGGGCATGATGAACGAGACCGGCAACACCCCAGGGCAGTCCTGGCTGTGGCTCTTCTCCTTCTGGTACCAGATCGAGCCGTTCGCGTCGGCCCCCAACGCCGACCTGCTCGTCGTCCTTCTGATGCTCGTGCTGAGCGTGCTGTTGACGCTCGTGCCGTTCATCCCCGGCCTGCGGGACATCCCGCGCTGGATTCCGATCCACCGCCTGATCTGGCGGGACTACTACAAGAAGCGCGCAGCGGGCCGCGGCTGAGCTGTCAGGAACCCCCGGCCAGAACCGATTCGGGACGGTTCCGGCCGGGGCATTCTGCGGTGTGTCAGGCGTGCTGACGAGAGCGCGAGGCAGACCGAGGACTACGCTCGCAACGGGTCCGCAGAACCGGCGGCATCCGCCCGATCGCGCGCGCTCGAAGCCGAGCCGGTGCGAGCACGCCCGAAAGGCTCCTGCCCATGTCCCGTTACGACCTCAGCCTGCCCGAGCTTCGCGACTACCGGCCGGTCGTTGCCGAGCCGGACGACTTCGACGAGTTCTGGGAGGACACCCTCGCGGACGCCCGCCGCTTTCCCGACGAACCGCACCTGACCCGGGTCGATTCGCCGCTGAGCCAGGTCGAGGTCTACGACATGACCTTCAACGGCTTCGCCGGGCAGCCGGTGCGCGCCTGGTTCCTGGTGCCGGCAGGCACGACCGGCCCGCTGCCCGCCGTCGTCGAGTACAACGGCTACGGCGGAGGTCGTGGATTCCCGCACGAGAAACTCGCCTGGGTGACGGCGGGCTACGCCTACCTGTTCATGGACACCCGGGGCCAGGGCAGCGTCTGGGGCTCCGGCGGCGAGACCGCCGACCCGGTCGGCACCGGTCCGTCCGTGCCCGGTTTCGTGACCCGCGGCATCGAACGGCCTCAGGACTACTACTACCGCAGGGTCTTCACGGATGCCGCCCGCGCGATCGACGCCGTGCGCACGCTCGACCGGGTCGACCCGACCCGCGTCGCCGTGTGCGGCGGCAGCCAGGGCGGCGGCATCGCACTCGCGGCCGCTGGCCTGAGCGAAGGGCTCATCGGGGTCATGCCCGAGGTGCCGTTCCTCTGCCACTTCGAACGGGCCGTCGAGATCACCGACGGAGATCCGTACCAGGAGATCGTGCGCTACCTCTCGGTGCACCGCGATCTCGTCGAACAGACCTTCACGACGCTCTCGTACTTCGACGGCGTGAACTTCGCCAAGCGGGCGACGGCTCCCGCCCTCTTCTCCGTCGGGTTGATGGATCCGGTCTGCCCGCCGTCGACGGTCTTCGCCGCGCTCAACCACTACGCGGGCGAGGCAGACATCGAGGTCTACCCGTTCAACCAGCACGAGGGCGGCTCGGGGCACCACTGGCTGCGCCAGGCCGCCTGGCTCGAGGAGCGCATCCTCTAGCCTCTCCGCCGGAGCTCGGCCTGTGGATAACTCGAGCGAGACCGGGTCGGAGTGATCTAGCCTGACCGCATGCGGATCCGCGCGAGGTACCGGCTGGCGACGACGGCTCTTTGTGCCGCCGTCTGCATGGCCGGCCTCCTCGCCCTGTCCGGGTGCGCGCCGTCGCCCGCTCCGATCGCGCCCGTGTCTGCCTCACCGACAGCGGATGCTCCCGCTTTCGCTTCCGACACCGAAGCGCTGGAGGCCGCGCGAACCGCCTACTCCGCCTATCTTGCATTGTCGACGACGGTCGGCCACGAGGGCGGCAAGTCGCCGGAGCGGATGGCTGCGGTAGCAACTGGTGAGGGGCTCGAGTACGAGATCACGACACTGAGGAGTCTCGCTGACAAGGGAGTGCACGGAGTCGGTGAATTCACTTTCGACAGACTTAGGCTGCAATCAGCAGATCTGAATTCCGGTTCAGTGGAGATATATGTTTGCCTTGACGTCTCTGGCACCGATGTTGTCGACAGCTCAGGAATCAGTACAACCTCGCCAGACCGTCCGGTCCGATATCCGCTGCAAGTGAGCTTTCGGATGAACGACTCGGGCCAGCACCTCCTTGTTGAGAATTCTGAATCATGGCTTGGTACAAACTTCTGCTAGCGGGTGGCGCTCTCTTGCCATTCCTGACGGTCACAGGGCTGGTCGTCGGCCAGTCTGCAGTTGACACCCATTGTGGCGATTGGGGGGCATCTACCACGAGCTGCACGAGCCCCCCGCCGACGACTGGTGTCATCAACGGTGGGGGCGTGGACTTGTCCGCGGGATTCGACGCGCAGTCGGGTGGTGGTTCGGGAGCGGCTGGCGGCTCGGGCGCATCCGGCAGTCCGAAGGGCGCGGGCGCTCCGGCCGCAACACCGACGCCGGCCGCAGGGCTGCCGTTCGTGCGGGACGGATTCGCCGTCAACTGCCCGCTCTGCGACCCGAATCTCGTGGTCAGCATCAGCGATCTCGTGAATTTCCCGGCGGCCGTGCCGGGCCAGGGCATGGAACCCAACGGCTGGGCGATCACCGGACTTCCGGCGAACTTCCTGGGCCGGGCATCCGTGCATGTGCGCTCGGGCGTGCTGCTCGGGTTCCCCGCCGACGTGCGCTTCACGCCGATACGGTTTCACTGGGATCTGGGTGACGGCACCGGCATCGACTCCTCGGCCGGCGGCGCGACCTGGGCCGCGCTCGGTGTGCCGGAGTTCACGGACACCGCGACCAGCCACATCTTCCGCTCGACGGGCCGACACACCGTCGTGCTGTCGGTCGTCTACTCGGCCGAGTACCGCGCCGGCGCTCAGCCCTGGCGTCCGGTTCAGGGCACACTCACGATCGCAGCGCCTCCGCTCACCGTCGTCGTCAGCACGGCCGCGACCGTCCTCGTCGGACAGGACTGCACGGCCAACCCGGCCGGACCCGGCTGCTGACCTCGCGCTATTTCCGGCGCGACAGCCGGATGGCCACCACAATGATCGTGACGGCAACCGCCGCGATGAGTACGGCAAACCCCAGCGCCGTCAGGCTCGTCCAGACGGACATTCCCATCACTGCTGCGCCCGTGTTCGGCGCCAGGCTGCGACCATCGTGCGCACTACTTACGGCGCGCGAGCCGAATGGCGATAACGATGATCGCCACAGCACCGGCGGCCATCACGGCGGTCACCCCGATGACGATCAACAGGTGCCAGCCCATCAGGTTGTTCAGCATTCTCCCCCCAGAGGCCGGCTGTCGGACCGGCGATACCAGAAGGCTAGCCGACCCCGGGTTCGAACGCACTCCCTTCTCCGGGGACCTCCCGCGGAGTCCAGCTCCGGGACTGGCCGCGCGCGGACTGCCCTGCACGCACACCAACGCGGAATGATAGGAACTGTGCACCGACACCCTCGCTGGTCGCACCGCAGTTTCGATTCGCCCCACGACCAAGGACGCCCCGCGATGACCGACGTATCCCGCTCCCTCACCATTGATGCCGGTCAGACCGGCATCCGTGCCCTGCTCCGCTCGGCCGACGGGCGCCACGACACCTTCGACTTCGCCGGTATCCGCACCGACCGGGCGCTGATGCCCCAGCTCGCCGATGTCGTCAAGGCCGTCGCGGCGACCGAAAGCGGGCTCTCCGACGACCTCGGAATCCGCACCCTGAGCGCAGGGATTTCCGGTTTCACCCAGTCAGACACCGATGCCGCCGAACTTCGTCATCTCACCCACGGGCTCGGAGTGCGCGACGTGTTCCTCGCCCACGACTCGGTGACCTCCTACCTGG
Organism: Cryobacterium zhongshanensis; assembly: GCF_022760445.1. Lineage (NCBI taxonomy): Bacteria > Bacillati > Actinomycetota > Actinomycetes > Micrococcales > Microbacteriaceae > Cryobacterium > Cryobacterium zhongshanensis. The sequence continues at coordinate 271,050 of NZ_JALGAR010000003.1, forward strand.
GCGCCCTCGGCGACACCCCGGGTGCCGTGATCGCCGTCGGCACCGGCGTCGTCACGCTCGCGGTCGGCGTGGGCGCCGTCGCCCGGGTCGACGGCTGGGGGTACCTGATCGCGGATGCCGGCAGCGGCTATTGGCTCGGACGTGCCGCCCTCGACGCGGTCATGCGCGACTATGACGGACGCGGCCAGGTGACGGCCCTCCGTGACGCGGTTCAGAAGGAATTCCCGAACCTCGAAACCCTCTACCTCGAGCTGCAGACCGACCCGGCCCGGGTGAGCCGGATCGCGGCGTGGTCACGCTCGGTCACCGCCCTCGCCGACACGGATGCCGTCGCCGCGGCGATCTGCGACGCTGCGGCCGCCGAACTCGCACTCTCGGTGCGCACGGGACTCGAACGGGTGGGCCAGTCGGAGTCCGACTCCCCCGTGATCGGCGGACTCGGGGGCGTGCTCCGGGCACCCGAGATCGCGACCCGCTTCGAGCGCGACCTCCGCGTGGTCTGGCCGGCCGCGGACATCCGCTTTCCCACCGCGAACGGTCTCGACGGCGCCGCGCTCCTGCCGAACCTTCCCGCCACCAGCGCCGTCCTCAGCCTGGTAGCCACGGCCCGCGCCTGACCCGCCCTGACCCGCGCCCGCCCCGCACGTCCGTCGCCCGCCACTCCCACGGTGCGCCACAGACTCCGCGAGGCGGCGACACGATGCTGGGGACCCGGCGTGACGGGCGCGGTTGCCCGAGCGAGCGAGTGCATACGCGTGCTCCCCAGCGTGCGCGCCCCACGTTCCGCGAGAGTACGTTTTTGGCCCTTAAAACCCGGTTTTAGGGGCCAAAAACGTACTCTCGCGGACGAGAATCGGCCCAGTGACCGCGGCGACGCCCTGCAGGCGACCGAACGTGACGGGCGCGGCTACGCGAGCGGGCTTGCGGGGGCAGCGGGGGCAGCGGATGCCGCGGCGACCTGCATCAGGGCGGCCTCGAACGCGACCCACGGCAGCATCGCGCACTTGACCCTGGCCGGATACTTGGACACCCCGGCGAAAGCCGCGGCGTCGCCGAGCACCTCTTCGTCGGGCTCGATCGTGCCGCGGGAACGAAGCAGTTCGCGGAAGGTTGTGACGAGCGCCTCGGCCTCGGCGACGGTCAGTCCGGTCATCGTGTCCGCAAGCACGGATGCCGACGCCATCGAGATCGAGCAGCCGTCACCCCGCCACACGAACTGTTCGATCACGGGAGCGGGGCCGGCGGCATCCGTCACCGCGGCATCCGCTGCGGCACTTGAGCCGGCCCGCACGCCGACGCGAACGGTGATCTCGTCGCCGCAGGTCGTGTTGACCTGGTGCGACTCGGCGAGGCGCAGCCCCGGCGCACCGTCGGCGTCGAACACGCCGAACGGCTCGGCGGACGCGCCATGCCGGTACTTGGCGTGGTCGAGGATGATCTGCTGGTACAGCTGCTGCAGCTCGCTCGAACTCATGGCTTCACTCCAAAGAAGGGGGCGACCTCGTGCATGGCGGCCAGGAACTGGTCGACCTCGACGGTCGTCGTGTAGAGGTACGTGCTGGCACGCGTCGACGCGGTGATGCCGAGTCGGCGGTGCAGCGGCTGGGCGCAGTGGTGCCCGACGCGCACGGCGATGCCGGCCTCGTCGAGGAACTGGCCGACGTCGTGAGCGTGCACCCCGGCGACGTCGAAGGCAGCGAGGCCGATGCGTTCGATTCCGGCGGACGGGCCGAGCACCCGCACACCGGGGATCTCGGCGAGCCCGGCGACGAGGCGCTGGCCGAGTTCGGCTTCGCGGAGGGCGATCCGGTCCATCCCGGTCTCGGTCAGGTAGTCGACGGCGGCGGCGAGGGCGATCGCCTGGGAGATGCGCTGCGTGCCGGCCTCGAAGCGCTGCGGGGGCGCGAGGAACTCGGCGTGCTCCATGTCGACGGTCGTGATCATCGAGCCGCCGGTCAGGAACGGCGGCAGGCCGGCGAGCAGTTCGGCCTTGCCGAAGAGCGCGCCGATGCCCGTCGGGCCGAGCATCTTGTGCCCGGAGAAGACGGCGAAGTCCACGTCGAGCGCTGCGACGTCGACCGGCAGGTGCGGCACGGTCTGGCAGGCGTCGAGCATGACGAGCGCGTCGAAGCGGTGGGCGAGCTCGACGAGCTCGGCGACGGGGTTGATCGTGCCGACGACGTTGGACGCGTGGGTGAAGGCGAGCAGCCGCGTGCGCGGGCCGACGATCGCGGCCGCGGCGGCGAGGTCGAGAGTGCCGTCGTCCAGCACGGGAATGAAGCACAGGGTCGCCCCGGTGCGCAGGGCGAGCTGCTGCCACGGGATGAGGTTGGCGTGGTGCTCCATCTCGGTCACGACGATCTCGTCGCCGGTCCCGATGCGGAACCGGGCGGCATCCGGCCCCCCGAGACCTAGCGAGGCGTTCGAGATCGCGTAGGCGACGAGGTTGACGCCCTCCGTCGCGTTGGACGTCCAGACGAGCTCGTCGGGCTGCGCGCCGATGAAGGCGGCCACGGTCGCCCGCGCACTCTCGAAGACCTCGGTCGCCGCGAATGCCAGTGTGTGCGCACCCCGGTGCACGGCCGCGTTGCGTTGCTCGTAGTACTCCTGCTCGGCTTCCATCACGCTGATCGGGTTCTGCGAGGTGGCCCCGGAGTCCAGATAGTTGAGCGGATGCCCGTTGATGCGCTGCCCGAGGATGGGGAAGTCGTTGCGAATGCGAGCGACCTCCTCTTCGGTCAGCGCCACGGCGGCGGCACGACGGAACGATGGAGCGGAAAGCGTCATGCTCCTAGGTTAAGCCGTCTTCGCGGGATTCGGCCGTCCCGGGGGTGAGGCCGAAGGTGAGGGCCCGGGTGAACTCGGTCAGGGGGTTCGCGAAGACGTCGCGGGTGGGGCCGGCCTCGACGATCCGGCCGTGCTCGAGCACGATGACCCGGTCGGCGAGGGCGAGGGCGTCGAGGGGATCATGGGTGACCAGGATCACGGACCGGTCGGACAGCATCCGGTGCAGCAGCTGGCGCTGGGCCGGTACGGCCGCGACGTCGAGAGAGGTCATCGGCTCGTCGAGCAGCAGCAGGCGCGGCCGGGCGGCGAGGGCGCGCGCGACGGCCACCCGCTGGGCTTGGCCGCCGGAGAGGGCGCCGGGCTTGCGGTCGGCGAGGTCGGCGACGTCCGCGGCGACGAGCCACTCCTCGGCGAGCTCACGCGCCGCGGTCCGGGGTATCCCCGCACTGCGCGGCCCGAAGGCGACGTTGTCGCGAACGGACAGGTGCGGGAACAGGAGCGGCTCCTGGGCGAGGAGCACGGTGCCCCGGGCGTGCGGCGGGGTCCACGTGCCCGTGCGCGGGCGGGCACCGGTGCCGGTGCCGACGGGTCCGCCGGTGCCGGTGCGCGCGCGGCTCGATGCAGCGGATGCCCCGGGCAGGTCGAAGAGAACCTGGCCGGCGAGGCTCGCGCGACCTGAGTCCGGCCGCAGGAGGCCGGCGCTGATCTGCACGACGGTCGATTTCCCGGCCCCGTTGGACCCGAGCAGCGCGACGGTCTCCCCCGGCTGCACGCTGAAGGCGACGTCGAGGTGCCGGCGCGCGAGCACGGCCGCGAATTCGAAGGTCACGACGCGCCCCCTTCGCCGATTCGACTACCGGCCCCGACCGCGCACCCCGGGCCGGCAACGGATTCCGCCCCACGCGCGCCCGCGCACGCCGGGCCGACACCGGATGCCGCCCCGCGCGTGCCCGCGCACGCGGCGGTCACGAGAGGCCTCGCGGCCGGTGGGTCGCCACCATGACGACGACCGCGACCACGACGAGCACGAGCGCGAGGGCGACGGCGGCATCCGGATCCGTCTCGCGCTGCAGGTAGATTTCGAGCGGCAGGGTGCGGGTGACACCCTCGAGGCTGCCCGCGAACGTCAGGGTCGCACCGAATTCACCGAGCGCACGCGCGAAGGCGAGCACGGCCCCCGAGACGAGCCCCGGCACGACGAGCGGCAGGGTTACCCGCCAGAACACGGTGTTCGGGGCGGCGCCGAGGGTCGCGGCGACGGCCTCGTACCGCGCGCCCGAGGCCCGCAGCGTCGCCTCGACACTCAGCACGAGGAACGGGAGCGCGACGAACGCTTGGGCCAGTACGACGGCCGTCGTCGAGAACGCGATCTGGATTCCGAGCACCTCGAAGGTCTGGCCGAGCAGTCCGCGCCGCCCGAACGTCGAGAGCAAAGCGATTCCGCCGACGACGGGCGGCAGCACGAGCGGCAGCAGCACGAATGCCCGCACGAGCCGCTGGCCGCGGAACCGGCTCCGGGCGAGCACGACCGCCATCGGCACCCCGAGCAGCAGGCAGAGCGCCGTGCTCGCCGCGGCCGTGCGGAGGCTGAGCAGCAGCGCGGCGATCGCGGACGGCGAGGTGACGAGCGCGCCGAAGTTCGCCCAGTCGACCCGGGCCGTCATCCCGACGATCGGCAGAACGATGAAGAGCGCTCCGACGGCCGCGATCGCGACGATCCAACGCGGCACGCCGAGCACCTCGGTATCGTCCCGCGTGGTTCGGGCGCGGGACCTCGTCCCGCCGAAGACGTTCGTCACTGAGTAGCGCCCCACGCGAAATACGCCCGAACCGGGCCAAGCTGATGGAGGTGGGCGCGAGCGCGGCGCGCGCGAACAAGGCCTGTCCGCCCGGGGCCGATCTGAGATGGCCCGATCTGAGCGGGGCCGAACGGAGCGAGGCCGACTCGGAGCGGGCCGGTACCAGTGGATGCCGGGCGGCGGGCATTCGAGAGGGTCGCGCCGGTCATGGGGTGCCGAAGCCGGCGGCGGCGAGCACCCTGTGTCCGGTAGGCCCGGTGACGAAGGCGGCGAAAAGGCCGGCGAGCTCGGAGTGGGCGCTCCCGGCGACGACGCCGATCGGATACGAATTCACGGCAGTGCCGGATTCGCTGAACGGGATGCCGAGGACGCTCGTGCCCGCGGCGGCGACGTCCGTGACGTAGACGAGGCCGGCATCCGCTTCGCCTGAGGAGACCTTGCCGAGCACGTCGGTGACGGCGTTCTCCTCGCTGACCGGGGTGAGGTTCACGCCGGTCGCCTTCTCGATCGTGGCGGTCGCGGCGCCGCAGGGCACCTGGGCGGCGCAGACGACGACCTTGGTGCCGGGGTCGGCGAGGCCGGCGAAGGTCGTGACGCCGGCCGGGTTGCCCGGCGGAACGGCGATTTCAAGGGTGTTGGTCGCGAAGACGGTCGGCGTTCCTGTGACGAGGCCGGCGGCGGTGAGCTTGGCCATGTTCTTGGTGTCGGCCGAGGCGAAGACGTCGGCGGGGGCGCCCTCGGTGATCTGGGTGACGAGGTCGGATGATCCGGCGAAGTTGAGCGCCACGGTCACGCCGGGGTTCGCGGCCTCGAACTCGGTCGCGAGCTCGGTGAAGGTCTTCTTCAGGGAGGCGGCGGCGAAGACGGTCAGGGTCTCCGGGGCACGGCTCGCGGCGGTCGTCGTCGACCCGGCGGATGCCGCGGTCGACGCGGATGCGGACCCACCGACCCCGGCCGGGCCGGCGCACGCCGTCGTCAGCGCGGCGGCCGCAAGGACCACGAGCGAGGCACGAAGGTACCGGCGAGCGTCGTGACGGTGAGCTCTCACGAATGCTCCGGGGGGATTTCGACGATCACGGTCGTGGCCTTCACGACGGCCACGGCGACGGACCCGGGCACGAGGCCGAGTTCCCGCACGGCCTCGGTGCTCATCAGGGAGACGACGCGGTGCGGCCCGCACTGCAGCTCGACCTGGGACATCACCGGGTCGCTCACGACCCGGGTGACGAGTCCGACGAACCGGTTGCGGGCCGAACTCGCCGTTCCGGACGGGTCGGTCGGCACGGCGGCGTGTTCGGTGGCGAGGCGGGCGAGGTCGACGCCGTCGACGACCATGCGTCCCGCAGCATCCGTCGTGGCGGGCAGCACGGCGTTGTCGATCCAGCGACGCACCGTGTCGTCGCTCACGCCGAGGAACCCGGCGGCCTCACGAATCCGTATTTGCGACATATGCAGCACTATATTCCCTCATCTGCGGATTTGTCCTGGGTCCGGCGTCGATTGCCTCTCCGTGCGGCACACTGGGAGGATGACGACGAAGGCCCCAACGGATGCGACGCCGCGCGTCGCGCAGATCATCGTCGCGTCGACCCGCGCGGCGGCCGGCGTCTACCCGGACCGCACCGGGCCGGTCATCGAGACTTGGCTCCTCGACAGGGGCTGGAGCGTGGCCGCCCTCGACGTCGTGCCGGACGGCGACCGCGTCGGCCAGGCCCTCGGTGCGGCGATCGCCGCGCACTGCGACCTCGTCATCACGACCGGCGGCACCGGTGTGAGCCCGCACGACGAAACGCCCGAGCAGACCCTGCCGCACCTCGACCGGCTCATCCCGGGACTGGCGGAGGAGCTCCGCCGCCGCGGCGCGGCATCCACCCCCCTTGCACTGCTCTCCCGCGGCTACGTCGGCGTCGCCCGCGGTCGGACCGTGGTCGTGAACCTACCCGGCTCGACCGGCGGCGTGCGCGACGGCCTCGCCGTGCTCGACGACGTGCTCCCCCACCTCATCGACCAGCTCCACGGCCTCGACCACACCCCCTGAGCCGCCTCCTCCACGCGGCGACGCACCGCCCGCCGCACCGCCCCGAGACGTAACGTCGGAGATTTTCCCGACCCGCGGCATCCGCTGCCCGGATCCTCCGCGTGTCGCAAGAATCTCCGACGTTATCGAGGCCACCGGACGACTCAACGGGAGTGCAGGCCCGAGCGGATACTGCTCGCCCGATTCGGTTTCCAGCGACGAGAATCTCCGTCGGATTGGTGAGGGGTGGGGCCGCCAGAGCTCACTCCGGCGCGGCCCCGGACGGGGACGGGTACCGTGGACGAAACCCGCCCGGAAATGCGGTTGACTGGATACTCGGCGCCGGACGACTGGAGCAGCGATGGACCTCAATACCGTTGTGACGATCACGCCCGCCCGCGTGCGTTCCGACCTCTCGGCGCTCGGCGACACCGTCGCCCCGCTCGCCGGCGGCTCGGAGCTGTTCGCCGATCCCCGAGCGCATCTCACCGGCCTCGTCGACCTGCAGGCGTTCGGCTGGCCCGCGCTCACCGTCACCGGTGCCGGCCTCGAGATTGCCGCGACGTGCACCCTCGCCCAGCTCGCGGCGCTCCCTGCGGGGCCGGGCTGGACCGCGCATCCGCTGCTCCTCGAATGCTGCACCGCCCTCTACGGTTCCTTCAAGGTCTGGAATGTCGCAACCGTCGGCGGCAACCTCGCCACGGCCCTGCCCGCCGGCCCGATGACGAGCCTCGCCGCGGCCCTCGACGCCGAGGTGCTCATCTGGCGCCGCGACGGCAGCGACGCGCGCCTCCCCGCCGCAGACTTCGTCACCGGCAACATGACGACGGTGCTCGGCACCGGCGACGTGCTGCGCTCCATCCACATCCCGGAGGCCTCGCTCCGCGCCCGCACCGCGTTCCGTAAGATCGCACTCTCGCCGATCGGCCGCTCGGGCGCCGTCGTCATCGGCCGCCTCGACCGCGACGGCCGCTTCACCCTCACCGTCACGGCCGCGACCCTGCGGCCCGTGCAGCTCCGCTACGACGCGATCCCGGCCGCGGCCGAGCTCCGCGCCGACGTCGCAGGCATCGACGCCTGGTTCACGGATGCCCATGGCGCGGCCGACTGGCGCGCCGCGGTCAGCGCCGTGCTCGCCGAGGAGATCCGTCACCAGCTCGAGGCCCCGGAATCCGGCACCACCCCGATCGAAAGCGAGGCCCGCCCGTGAGATTCGAGATCAACGGCCAGTGGGTCGACGGCGCGGCTGCCCCCGGACAGTGCCTGCGCACCTTCCTGCGCGAACTCGAGCACTTCGAGGTGAAGAAGGGCTGCGACACCGGCGACTGCGGCGCCTGTTCGGTGCTCGTCGACGGCACTCCGGTGCACTCCTGCATCTACCCGGCTTTCCGCGCCGAGGGCACCGCGATCACGACCGCCGCAGGTCTCGGCAACCCGGGCTCCCTCGCTCCCGTGCAACAGCGCTTCGTCGACCACGCCGGATTCCAGTGCGGCTTCTGCACCCCGGGCATGGTCGTGACCGCCTCCACGCTCACCGAGCACGACCTCGAGGATCTCCCGCGCCTGCTCAAGGGCAACATCTGCCGCTGCACGGGATACCGCGCGATCGACGACGCCATCCACGGGCGGCACACCCCGGCCGACGGCACGGCCCCGTGCGCCCTCCCGCCCGACGGCCTCGGCCCCGTGGTCCGCACCGGAACCCGCGCGACGCCCCAGGCCGAGCGGACGCCCACCGCGCCCACCGCGCCCGCGCGCGGCTACGTCGGCTCCTCGACACACGCCCCCGCGAGCGAGCGGGTCGTGAGCGGCCTCGAACCGTACACGCTCGACATCGCGGTGCCCGGCCTGCTGCACGTCAGCGTGCTGCAGAGTCCGCACGCGCACGCCCGCATCCGCTCGATCGACACCGGGCGAGCCGCGGCCCTGCCCGGCGTGCACGCGGTCCTCACCCACACCGACTCCCCCGCGACCCTGTTCTCGACGGCCCGGCACGAGGACCGCACCGACGACCCCGACGACACCCTCGTCTTCGACCGGGTGCTGCGTTTCCGCGGCCAGCGGGTCGCGGCCGTCGTCGCGGACACCGTCGCGATCGCCGAGGCCGCCTGTCGGCTGATCGAGGTCGAGTACGACCTCCTCCCCGCCGTCTTCGACCCGGTCCTCGCCGCGGCGCCCGGCGCTCCCCTCGTGCACGGCGAGAAGGATGCCGCCGCGAGCCGCGTCGCCGACCCCTCCCGTAATCTCGTGGCCGAGTTGCACGGCGAGTACGGCGACCTCGAGGCCGGTCTCGGCGAGGCGACCCACCTCGTCACGGGTACCTGGCAAACCCAGCGGGTCGCCCACACCCACCTCGAGACCCACGGCACGATCGGTTGGCTCGAACACGCCGGCACCCCCGAGCAGCGGCTGGTACTGCGGACGAGCTCGCAGGTGCCGTTCCTCGTGCAGCGTGAGATCTGCCACATCTTCGACCTCGACCCGGCCGCGGTCCGCGTCTTCACCGCGCGCGTCGGCGGCGGGTTCGGCGGCAAGCAGGAGATCCTCACCGAGGACCTCGTCTCCCTCGCGGTCCTCGCGACCGGGCGCCCGGTGCAGTACGAGTTCAGCCGCTCCGACGAGTTTCGGGTCGCGCCCACCCGGCATCCGATGCGGGTCGGCGTCACCCTCGGAGCGACCGACGACGGCCGGCTCACCGCCCTCGCCCTCGACCTGCTGAGCGACACCGGCGCATACGGCAACCATGGGCCCGGCGTGATGTACCACGGCAGTTCCGAGTCGGTCAGCCTCTACTCCGTGCCCAACAAGCGAGTGGATGCCCGCAGCGTCTACACGAACAACCTCCCGTCGGGCGCCTTCCGCGGCTACGGACTCGGCCAGGTCATCTTCGGCGTCGAGTCGGCACTCGACGATCTCGCCCGCGACCTCGGCGTGAGCCCCTTCGACCTGCGCCGGCTGAACTCGGTGCGGCCGGGCGACCCGCTCGTGGTCACCCACGTCGAGGGCGACGACCTCATCTTCGGAAGCTACGGCCTCGACCAGTGCCTCGACCTCGCCGAGGCGGCCCTCGCCCGCGGCAACGGCGTTCCCGTGCCCACCGGACCGGAGTGGCGGGTCGGCGAGGGCATGGCGACCGCGATGATCGCGACGATCCCCCCGCGCGGACACTTCGCCCAAGCATCCGTCACCCTCTGCGCCGACGGCCGCTACGCCGTACGCGTCGGCACCGCCGAGTTCGGCAACGGCACCACGACCGTGCACACCCAGCTCGCCGCGACCGCGCTCGGCACGAGCCCCGACCGCATCGACATCCTCCAGTCCGACACCGACACGATCGGCTACGACACCGGCGCCTTCGGCTCGGCCGGCGTCGTCGTCGCCGGCAAGGCTGTGCTGGGTGCGGCGACCGCACTCGCGGCCCTGCTCCGGCAGGCGGCGACGGATGCCCGCCCCGGCACCCCTGCGGACGCCTGGATCCTCGAGCCCGACGGCCTCCGCTGCGGCAGCACCGCCGTCTCCCTCACGGAGCTCGCCGCCCGCGCGGCGGCCGGCCCGCACGCGAGCGACTCATCCGTCAGCACGCCCGCCGACGAGGCGTCGGCCGGCGCTACACCGGTCGACCCGGCGTCCGTCGGCTCCGCCCCTGCGACTGCCGCCACAACGCCCGCCGCAGCGCCTGACCCGGAGCCGTCCTCCATGGTCCTCCGCGGCACGAGCTCCGAGGACGGCGCCGTGCGCTCGGTCGCCTTCAATGTGCAGGCCTTCCGGGTCGCCGTGAGCGCCCTCACCGGCGAGGTCCGCATCCTGCAGTCGATCCAGGCCGCGGATGCCGGTGTCGTGATGAACCCGGCGCAGTGCCGCGGCCAGATCGAAGGCGGCGTGGCCCAGGCGATCGGCACGGCGCTCTACGAGGAGGTCCAACTCGACGGCGCGGGCACGGTGACGACGAGTGTGATGCGTAACTACCACGTGCCCCTGCTCGCGGACCTGCCAGTCACCGAGGTGTACTTCGCGGAGACGAGTGACGAGCTCGGCCCGTACGGCGCCAAGTCGATGAGCGAGTCGCCGTACAACCCGGTCGCCCCCGCGCTCGCGAACGCGGTCCGCGACGCGATCGGCATCCGCCCCTACGAGCTGCCGATGTCCCGCGACCGGATCTGGCGCCTGATGCACCCCTGACAGTCACCTTTCCGGTCGAGAGCGCCCGTTGCGCCGGCATCTCTCGACCGGAACGGCCACCCTCACTACGCGGCCGCGGGAGGAAGGGTGGGCGACGCGAGCAGCAGGTGGTAGGCGTCCGGGCCGCGTCCAACCCGGAGGTGCCGGGTCTGCACGAGCCCGGCGCTCTCGAGGGCTGCGGTGATCTCCTCGGTCGGCCGCACCCGGAAGCCGTACTCGATCACGGGCATCCGCTGCATCGCTGCCGGGTCGAACACGCCGACGACGAGCCGGCCGCCGGGCCGGAGCACCCGCGCGAACTCCGCCGCCGCCCGGCCAAGGTCGGGCAGGAAGTAGAAGGTGTTGAGGGTGATCACCCCGTCGAGGCTCGCGTCCGCCAGCGGCAGGTACTCCATCGACGCCTGGAACAGCGACAGCCGACCGGCGGTGAGCGCGTCCCGAAACCGCCGGTGCGCGGCATCCAGCATGGTCTCCGAGCGGTCCACCCCGTCGACGTGCCCGTCGGGTCCGACCCGCTCGAGCAACAGCTCGATCCCGACACCGCCGCCGAAGCCGACGTCGGCGAGCCGGGATCCGGGCGCCGCCTCAAGCGCGTTCACGGCGGCGAGGATGATTCCCCGGTTCCGTCGGTTGAGCATCCGCCCGACCAGCCGGCCGCGCCACCCGCTCGGATGCCCGAGCTGCTCCGCAAGTGCCCGGAGCATGGGTGCGGGAGTTTTGAGGGTGCCCATCGGCTTGCGGTTCCGCGGAGTGTCCATGCCAGGAACAGTAGCCCCGTGCCGGTGCGCCCACTACGGCCGTCGCAACCGTCGCACGCCAGACTTAGGCCCCGGTGCTGCTCTCCATGCCCATCCGGCGCAGCACGAGGTTCTCCACGAGCTGGGCGACGCCGTACAGAACGATAGACACGAGCGTGATCGCCACGACGGATGCCCACACCTCGTAGTTCTTCACCTGGGCGACCGCGATCACGATGCCGTGGCCGAGGCCCTGCCCGGTGGAGAGCCATTCGGCGAGAAGTGCGCCGGTGATCGCACCGGGGATCGAGATCTTGACGGCCGCGAAGAACGACGGCAGCGAGCTCGGCAGCGCCACCTTGCGGAGCGCCGTGAACGCGTTGCCGCCGTACACGGCGATGACGTCGTTGATCTGCGGCGACGACGATCGCAGGCCGAAGGCGATGTTCACGAGAGCGGGGAACAGCACCACGATCGCGCCCATCACGACGACGAGGCTCGGCCCGCGCCCGGTGATCAGGCTGATCACCGGCACGAGAGCGACAAGAGGCACCGAGCGCAAGAGCAGGGCGATCGGCATCAGCGCGCTCTCGATGCCGCGGGAGAGCGTGAACGCGATCGCGAGCACGAGGGCGACGACGAGTCCGGCAACGAAGCCGAGGAAGGCATCCCCGAGGGTGACCGTGAGGTTGGTCAGGATCGTCGCGCGGTTGACGGCGGCGTTCGGAACGGTGAAGAGCCAGTTCCAGACGTCGAGGGGTCCTTTGGCGATGAACGGGGACACCCCGAGCAGCAGGATCAGGCCCTGCCAGGCGACGAGGACGATGACGAGGGTGATCAGGCCGGTGAGCGCGGCGCGCCCGACGACGGCGCCCAGGCCGCGGACGACCTTCGCAGTGCTCGGCGGGCGAGCCGCCGACATGGTTTCGAGGGTCATCAGGAGTTCCGTCCCGTCAGCCAGGGTGTCGCGAGCCTGCTGATCAGCCCGAAGAGGCCGTAGCCAAGGCCCGCCAGAAGGCCGGCGACGAGCGCGAGCCCCCAGACCCGGTCCACGTTCGCCGCTGACCCGGCCGCGAGCATCGCGATGCCGAGGCCGCGGTCGACGCCGCCGAGGTATTCGCCGAGGATCGCGCCGAGCAGCGCGGCGGGAGCGGCGATCTGCAGCGCGGAGAGCACGCTCGGCAGCCCGGCCATCAGCCGCACCTTGCGCAGCTGCATGAACCGGCCGCCGCCGTAGACGCTGACGAGGTCAAGGCTCGCGGGGGTCGCCGCCTTGAGGCCGACGAGGGAACCGACGACGGTCGTGAAGAACACAGACATCGCGGCGAGGAAGATCGCGGTGCCGGAGAGTTCACCGCCGCGCGGGGCGCCGATCACGATGTAGGCGATCGGGCCGATCGCGACGATCGGGATGCAGTAGGTGATGACCGCGATCTGCAGGGCGACCTTCTCGATCCGCGGCACGACGAGCACAAGGCCGGCGAGCACCAGAGCGGCCGCGTTGCCCCAGAGGAACCCGACGGATGCCTCGCCGACGGTGATCGACACATGCGAGAGGTAGAACGCCCAGCCGTCCGAGACCAGCTGGGAGAGGACGGCGCCGGGGGTCGGGATCGCGCCGCCCGGGACGGTGCCGATGCCGCGGAAGACCGTGGTCGCACCGAGCCACCACAGGGCGACCACGACGACCACGCCGATCAGCCCGGTCGCCCATGACGGGAGAGTGCGGAACGAGGCGAAGCCGCGCATCAGTCCGTCTCCGCCACGGAAAGGGCGTCGGGGCTGAAGAGGAGTTCGGAGGCGCGGTCGTGCAGGGCGTGGAATTCGTGGGAGCGCATCATGTCCGGATGCCGCGGGCGGGGCAGGTCGATGTCGATGACCTCCTTGATGCGGCCGGGTCGGGGGCTCATCACCGCGACCTGGTCGGAGAGGAAGATCGCCTCCGAGATGCCGTGCGTGACCATCATCGTGGTCGCGGGCTTCTCGGTCCAGATCCTGAGGAGTTCGATATTGAGGCGCTGGCGGGTCATGTCGTCGAGGGCGCCGAAGGGCTCGTCGAGCAGCAGCACGGAGGGCTTCAGCACGAGGGACCTCGCGATGGACACCCGCTGCCGCATGCCGCCGGAGAGCTGGGCGGGCTTGGCGTGTTCGAAGGCGGTGAGCCCGACCAGGTTGATCAGTTCGGAGACGTAGTCCTCGTCGATGGGCATCCGTGCGACCTCGAAGGGAAGCTTGATGTTGCCGCGCACGCTGCGCCAGGGCAGCAGCGCGGCGTCCTGGAACGCGATGCCGAGTTCGTGGCCGCTGCGAAGCTCGGCCGGCGTCTTGCCGTCGACCTTCGCGGTGCCGCTCGTGGGTTCCTCGAGGCCGGCGAGGATCCGCAGGATCGTGGACTTCCCGCAGCCCGACGGGCCGAGCAGGGACAGGAAACTGCCCTTGTCGGTGTGCAGGGTCGCGTCTTCGAGCGCGGAGACTTCTTTCCGGCCCACGGTGAAGACCTTGTGGAGCCCGGAAATGTGGAGGCCGGTGCCCAGAGCGTTGCTCTGGACACCGGCATCGGTCGTACTCACAGGGTGTGTTCCTTTACTGGGCGTCGGCGGTCACTTTCGGGGCGGCCGCGTTTCGATGTTCCTGCGTAATGCTGGTTGTGCTGGTGATGCTGGTCTGGCTGGTGGTGCTGGTGCGCCCCGGAGGGAACGACCTACTTGGCGTAGTTGACCAGGTCGGGGTTCTCGGCGTAGACCTCGGACAGCAGGCTCATGTCGAAGAGTTTGTCGGCCGTGATGGTGACACCGGCGGCAGCGAGCGTCTTGATGCTCTCCTGCTGCAGCTTATCGCTGATGGTGAACAGGCCGTTCTTGACGGTGTCGTCGCTGACCACGAGGTCCTTCGACTGGATCGTGGCCTGCTTGGTCTCCTTCTCGATGGTGAGACCGAGGTCTGCGCCGTACTTGTCGATCGTGAGCTTGGCAGCGGCGGCGGGGTCCTTGATGGCAGCGGCCCAGCCCTTGATCTCGGCGATCAGGAGGCCCTTGAGCTTCGCACGGTCACCCGAGATCTCCTTGTCGGACGCGGTGAAGGTCTCCGCGACGAACGGGAGGCCGTTGTCGGCGAGGGGCAGGTTGACCGGACCGAGGCCCTTGAGGTCGGCGTCGATGCCCTCGTTGGTGAGGTACGAGAACCAGCCGTCGACCTCGCCGTTGAAGAGCGGGGTCGGGTCGTACTCGACGGGGACGGTGGTCAGCGAGGTCGGGTCGATGTTGTTGACCTTGAGGAACGCGTCCCAGAGGCTCTGGTTGCTCGCCTGCACGCCGATCTTCTTGCCCTTGAGGTCGGCGAGCGTCTTGATGTTGCCCACCTTGGCGAGCGAGAGGATCGAGAACGGGTTCTTCTGGTACGTGGCGCCGATGATCTTGATCGGGGCGCCCTCGTTCGCGACGACCGTTCCGGTGGAGATCGCGTTGCCGATGCCGAGGTCGACGGTTCCGGAGATGACGCCCGCCTCAGCGGATGCCGGGCCGGCGATGAGGTCGACGGAATCGAAGCCGGCCTTGGTGAAGTCGCCGTTGGCGTCGGCGAGGAACTCGCCCATGAACTCGGTGTTCTTGATCCAGGACAGCTGGATGCTCGCGGTGCCGAAGGACGCGGGGGCGCCGGCGGTTGCGGAGGTCGCGGGAGTGGAGCTCGTTGCGCAGGAGGTGAGCGCGATGGTCACGACCGCCGCAGCAGCGATGCCCTGCAGGATGCGACGGGCGGGACGCCCTGCCGGTGAACGGTGTGCTGTTAAACCTTGGGTCCGGGTCATGAAGCTGTTCCTCTCGATGGTGCTCGTGGGGTGCCGTCGGGGTGCCGTCAGGGAAAACGGCTGCTGTGATACCGTGCGGCACACGTGCGGGTTCCCTGAATTTAGACCCCGCAGATGACGCTGCGACCTCGACAGTGTTTCCGTCGTGTTGCAGCATTCTGGGTAACCGTTGCGGGAGGAAAAGTGCATCTGCCGCGTGATACGGTCACGGCGTCCGCCCGAAAAGGAGCCCCGATGCCGTCCGTTACTGAGCCTACTGCCGCGTTTGTGTCCGGATTGCCCAAAGCAGAGCTGCATGTGCACCTCGAAGGCACCCTCGAACCCGACCTCAAACTCGCCCTCGCCACCCGCAACGGAGTGGACATCGGCCAGTCGACGGTCGAGGAGGTGCGCGCGAGTTACGCCTTCGACTCCCTCGCGAGTTTCCTCGCGGTCTACTACCCCGCGATGGATGTGCTGGTCACCGAGCAGGACTTCTACGACCTCGCCACCGCGTACTTCCGCCGCGCCGCCGCAGACGGCGTGCGCCACGTCGAGGCCTTCTTCGACCCGCAGGCGCACACCACGCGCGGCGTGCCCTTCGAGACCGTCATTTCGGGGCTGCACCGTGCTGCAGCGGATGCGGTCGGTTACGGCCTCTCCGCCGACCTGATCCTCTGTTTCCTGCGTGACGCATCCGCTGAGAGCGCCCACGAGACCCTGCTGGCCGCCCTCCCCTACCGCGACCTGCTCGTCGGGGTCGGGCTCGACTCCGACGAACGCGGCAATCCCCCGGCGAAGTTCGCCGAGGTCTTCCAGCTCGCCCGCGACGCCGGCCTCAAGCTGACGATGCACTGCGACATCGACCAGGTCGGCAGCATCGAGAACATCCGCCAGGTGCTCGGCGAGGTCAGGGTCGACCGGATCGACCACGGCACGAACATCCTCGAAGACCCGGCGCTCGTCGCCCTCGTCCGGGAGCGGCGGATCGGCCTGACCTGCTGCCCGGTCTCGAACAGCTTCGTGACCGCGGACATGAAGGCGCGAGAGATCGTCGAGCTGCTCGGCCTCGGGGTGCTCGTCACCCTCAACTCCGACGACCCCGCGTACTTCGGCGCCTACGTGGCAGACACCTACACGGCGTTCGCCCGGCAGGCCGGCGTCGGCAGGGACGAGCTCGTGCAGCTCGCCCGGAATTCCTTCGAGGCGAGCTGGCTCTCCGCTTCCGAGCGTGCGGGCTACCTCGCCGAGATCGACGCCTTCCTCGAGGCGAACCCGGCCTGACCAGGCCTGACCCGGCCTGACCCGACCCCGCCCGTTCCCGTCGACCGCGCGGTGTTTCGCCGCCCGCCGCACCGCCCGCGTTTCGGGCATTCGCCGAGTGTGTGACGATCGCGTTTCACGAGTCCCGATTGGCACCCTGAGGTCCTCATCAGGGTGTTTGCTAGACCATCTGGCCGGCTCACGGCCGGGGATTCCAGCTGGCAGGAGGACCGATGCGCGAACGAGTCGACCGGGTGATCCGTTCGGACGCCGTGCTCACCCCCGCCGGTTTCGTGCCGGGGGCGGTGACGATCACGGGCGGGGCCGTCACCGCGATCCTGCCGATCGACGAGCCCGTCGACACCCGACCGATCGCGGAGTCCGGCCTGTCCGACGGTGCGGCCACGGACCTCCGTCTGCCGACGGGCCGGGTGCTGCTTCCCGGTCTCGTCGACACCCACGTGCACGTCAACGAGCCCGGCCGCACGGACTGGGAGGGCTTCGCGAGCGCCACCCGTGCCGCAGCGGCCGGCGGTGTCACGACCCTGATCGACATGCCGCTCAACAGCATCCCGCCGACGACGACGGTCCGCGGACTCGAGCTCAAGCGTGCGGCAGCCGGCCCGCAGGCGAGCGTCGACGTCGGCTTCTGGGGCGGGGCGGTTCCCGGCAACCTCGGCACCCTGCGCGACCTGCACGACGCCGGCGTCTTCGGGTTCAAGGCCTTCCTCTCCCCCTCCGGCGTCGACGAGTTCCCGGCGCTCTCCTCCGCAGAGCTTCTGACGGCCGCCGCCGAGATCGCCGCGTTCGGCGGCCTGCTGCTCGTGCACGCCGAGGATCCCGCCGAGCTCGACGCCGCCCCGCCCGCCCACGGGCGCTCCTACGCCGGGTTCCTCGCGAGCCGCCCGCCGCAGGCCGAGACCAGCGCGATCGACCGGGTGATCGACGCGGTGCGCCGCACCGGCGTGCGCGCGCACATCCTGCACCTCTCGGCGGGCGCCGCGCTGCCGCGGCTCCGTGCGGCGCGGGCGGCGGGCCTGCCGATCACGGTCGAGACCTGCCCGCACTACCTGTCCTTCGCCGCGGAGCAGATCCCCGACGGCGCCACGGCCTTCAAGTGCTGCCCGCCGATCCGGGACGCCGCGAACCGGGAACTGCTCTGGGCGGCCCTCCTCGATGGCACGATCGATTTCGTGGCCTCCGACCACTCGCCGGCGACCCGGGAGCTCAAGCTCGGCCACGACGGCGACTTCGGTCTCGCCTGGGGCGGGATCTCCGGCCTCGAGCTGAGCCTGCCCGCGGTCTGGACGGCCGCCCGCGCCTCCGGGATCGGCCTCGACGGGGTGCTCGGCTGGATGTCGGCCGCGACGGCGCGCTTCGCGGGGCTGCCCGGCAAGGGGTCGATCCGGCCGGGGGCGGATGCCGACCTCGTCTCCTTCGCGCCGGAGGAGTCGTTCACGGTCGACGTCGGTGCCCTGCGGCACAAGAACCCGGTGAGCGCCTTCGACGGTGCGACGCTGACGGGCCGGGTGCACACCACCTGGCTGGCCGGTGCTGTCGTGCACGACACCGGGGTGGGAGACGACGGAACGTCCGGGGCCACCTCGCCCGCGGCATCCGCCCACCCGGAACGCCCTCCCCGCGGCGCCCTGCTCCGCCGCCAGACGCCTAAGCCCTGATTCCCCACCCCTTCCCCACCCTCCAGAAGGAGCACCATCCGATGTCGATCATCCTCGGACCCAACCGGTACGGAAAAGCGGAAAACCGGGTCGTGCGCATCTACCGCGACTCGCCGCGGCACGAGATCCACGACATCAGCGTCTCGACCGCGCTCCGCGGCGACTTCGCCCGGGCGCACCTCGCGGGCGACCAGCTGAACGTGCTGCCGACCGACACCCAGAAGCAGACCGCGTACTCCTTCGCCAAGGAGAAGGGGCTGCTCTCGATCGAGAGCTACGGGCTCGACCTCGCCACCCACTTCGTGGACACGGTCGAGCCCGTGCACAACGCCCGGGTCGAGATCGAGGAATTCGCCTGGCAACGGGTGCTCGTCGACGGCAGCGAGCACGACCACACCTGGGTGCGACGCGGCCAGGAGGTGCGCACCGCAGCGATCACGGTCGAGGGCATGGGCGCTGACCGGCGCAGCTGGGTGATCGGCGGTCTCAAGGACCTCGTGATCCTCAAGTCGACCGGCTCGGAGTTCGCCGGCTTCATGCAGGATCCGTACACGCTCTTGCAGCCCACCTCCGACCGGGTGATGGCGACCTCGCTCACGGCCGGCTGGCGGTTCGCCACGACGGATGCCGACTGGGAAGCCACCTACGCCGGCATCAAGCAGGTGCTCGTCAGCCAGTTCGCGACCGTGCACTCCCTCGCCCTGCAGCAGACGCTCTTCGAGATGGGGCGCGCCGTGCTCGAGGCGTTCCCGGTCATCGCCGAGGTGCGCCTGTCCGCGCCGAACAAGCACCACTTCCTCTACGACCTCTCCCCCTTCGGCGTCGCCAACGACAACGAGGTGTACCACGCCGCCGACCGCCCCTACGGGCTGATCCAGGCGACCGTGCTGCACGACGACGCCGCGGACGCCGGGCCCGCCTGGGACTCGTACACCGGGCTCGTCTAGCTGCGCGGCGTCCGGTTGCCCCAGCCCATACGATTGCCGTGATGAGTACCCCAGCGCACGCCCCGGCTCCCGGCTCCACGCCGTCCCGCGCGGCCTCGGCCCCCGGTCGCGTCTACCGCGGCCACGTCTTCCACATCGCGGGATCCCCGGTCGTCGCCGACGCCAGGGAGCACCTCGTCTCGGTGCCGGACGGCGCCCTCGTCACCGCTCCGGACGGCACGATCGCCTGGGTCGGGCCGTTCGCCGAGCTCCCGGCCGGCTTCCGCGACCTCCCGGTGACCGACAACCGCGGCGGGTTCATCCTGCCGGGCTTCGTCGACACCCATCTGCACTACCCGCAGACGTACTCGACCGATGCCTACGGCGGCGGCCAGCTGCTCGAATGGCTCGACAACTGCGTGTTCCCCGCGGAGACCCGGCTGCAGGACCCCGAGTTCGCGGCGCGGATCGCCCGCGATTTCACCCGGCGCCGCGTCGCGGCCGGCACCACGAGCGCCCTCGTCTTCGGGTCGGCGTTCCCTCACGCCCAGGACGCCCTCTTCGCCGAGAGCCGGGCCGCCGGCCTGCGCCTGGTCAGCGGGCGCGGCGTGCAGACGGTCGGGTCCGGCCCTGCCGCCGCACTCCTCACCGGCGAGACCGAGGCCCTCGACCTGATCGGCGCGGAAATCGACCGCTGGCACGCCGTCGACACCGGCGACCCCACGACGGCGCTGCTTCAGGTCGCGGTCGTACCCCGGTTCAGCCTCTCGGTGACCCCGACGACCCTCGCCGGCCTCGGCGAGCTCTACGACGACGCGCGCGAACGCGGCGTGTACTTCCACTCGCACCTCAACGAGAACAACCGCCCGGGCACCGGCGAGATCGACGCCGTGAAGGCGGTGTACGGGGTCGACACCTACCTCGACACCTACGACGGGCTGTTTCTGCCGGGATCGCAGCGGGGCGGGTCGAGCCTGCTCGGGCGGCGCAGCATCCTCGCCCATGCGGTGCACTGCGAGGATGCCGAGCTCGCCCGCCTCGCCGAGACCGGCACCTCGGTGGCGCACTGCCCGACCTCGCAGCAGTTCCTCGGCTCCGGCACGATGCCGTGGCTGCGCACGACGTCGTTCGGCGTGAACGTCGCGATCGGCTCGGACATCGGCGCCGGCGACGAGTGGCTGATCTCGCGGGTGCTCAACGACTGCTTCAAGGTGCACCTGTCGGAGCCGGGCGATGCCGGGCTCTCGCTCGACCCGGCCGCGCTGCTCTTCACCGGGACCCTCGCCGGCGCCAGGGCCCTCGACATGGAGGCCCGGTTCGGCAACTTCGACGTGGGCAAGGACGCCGACTTCCTGCTCATCGAGCCGGACCGCTGGGAACCGCTCGCGACCGTGCTGAACCGCGGCATCCGGGCGGACGACGAGCGGATGGCCACGGACCAGACCCTCTTCGCCCTGCTGCTCGCGCTGCGCCAGCCCGCGATCACGGGAGTGTTCGTGCGCGGCCGCCGCGTGCAGGCCCCCGAGTAGCGCGCCCCGCCCGCCCGCGACACCGCAACACATCGGGGCGCGCTCGCCTCGGCGGTGCGGGTCAGCGCGGCCGGCGAATGCCGCGTGGGTCAGGTTCGTGGGTCAGCTGCCGCGGTACGTCGAGTAGGCGAAGGGGCTGAGCAACAGCGGCACGTGGTAGTGCGCGGCCGGGTCGTTCAGGTCGATGGTCACCGAAATTTCCGGGTACAGGGTCGGCTGGCCGGTGCCGGCGAAGTAGCGCCCGGTGTCGAAGGTGAGGCGGTACCGACCCGCGGGAAGAGCGGCCGGGCCGAGCACGGAGACCCGGCCGTCGGCATCCGTGCCGGCGCTTGCGAGCGAGTGCCAGCCGGACTCGAGTCGCTGGTCGAGCTCGACGGGAACGCCGGCGGCGGGCCGGCCGG
The DNA here is from genome assembly GCF_022760445.1 of Cryobacterium zhongshanensis. Taxonomy (NCBI): domain Bacteria; kingdom Bacillati; phylum Actinomycetota; class Actinomycetes; order Micrococcales; family Microbacteriaceae; genus Cryobacterium; species Cryobacterium zhongshanensis. The sequence continues at coordinate 292,151 of NZ_JALGAR010000003.1, forward strand.
ACACGGCATCGAGCACGTGGGTCGTGATGCGGCTTCGGGGCGCGATGTTCCCGGAGTCGGAAGCCGAGGCCGTGGTTGCCTCGGTCCCGATGGCGGTGCTTGGGCGTGTGCGGGTGCTCGTGTCGGTGGCAGCCGCGGTCGCGGCAACGACGTCCGCCACGACCGCCGAGACGACGTCCCGGTCGGCCGGCGCATCGGCGGAGCCGCCTGCGGTCGCGCGCTCGGCGGCGACCCGCTCGGCGACGGTACCGGCGAGCGTGGCCAGCCGGAGCAGGGCGATGTCGCGCAGCTCGGTGCCGACGATCTTCAACTCGGCGGCGTCGTCGAGCGCGAGGCGCCGGTGCAGTTCGGCGAGGATCTCGGTGCGCGACCGGCCGGCGGCGCGGATCAGGAAGACGCGGCCGAACCGCTCCTCGTACGCCCGGTTGCCCTCGGCGATGGCGGCCGCGAGGGTGGCGTCTGTGGCGTCCGACGAGGACTGCTCGCGGCGGGAGAATCGCGCGGACGGCGAGTCGCCACGGGCCGTCTCGCCGATCCGCGGATGCCCGGACAGGGCTTCGTCGATCTCGCTGCGGCTGAGCGGCGTCGCGGCCGTGCGGGCGGCGGCGAGCAGGGCAGCCGCGGACTCGAACGGTGACTGTGCCGCGACCTCATCGGCCCAGCGGGGTACGGCCAGGCAGGTCAGGAGCGCCTCGCGAAGCTCAGGTGTCGACATCCTCTTCATGAAAGCTCTCCTCGTCCTGGTCCAGCCTAGAGCGCCCGCGGCGACAGCGCATACGATGGCGGACATGGTGGATGCAGACGCAGCGCGCGACCGGGCGGATGCCGGGAAAGCCCCGGTCGCGGGCATTCTGCTGGCAGCGGGGGCCGGTTCCCGGTTCGGGCAGCCGAAGGCGCTCGCGCGCGGCGCCGACGGTGTGCCCTGGCTCGTGCGGACGGCCGGCGTGCTGCGGGCGGCAGGCTGCGCGCCGGTGATCGTCGTGCTCGGGGCCGAGTCCGCCGCGGCCGTCGAGCTGCTGGCCGAGGCGGGCCTGATCGACGGGTCGGCCCCTGCGCCGGCCGGGCCCGAGTTCGAGTTCGAGTTCGACCGTGGCACGGTCGTCGTGCAGGCCGCCGACTGGGCCGACGGGCTGTCGGCCTCACTGCGTGCGGGGATCGGCACGGCCCTGAGCCTCGCCGGGGCCGTGGCCGCCGTCGTCGTGGTCCCCGTTGACGTCCCCGACCTCGACGCCGCGACGGTCGCGCGGGTGCTCGACGCTGACGCGGGCGTGACCCGCGACAGCCTGAGGCAGGCCGTGTTCGGCGGCCGACCCGGGCATCCGGTGCTGATCGGCCGCGCACACTGGGAGCCGCTGCGGACGCAGCTCACCGGCGACACCGGGGCGCGCCCGTATCTCCGCGCGCACGACGTGTTCCCTGTCGAGTGCGGCGACCTCACGACGGGCGCCGACGTCGACACCCGCCCCAGCGTCCCCGAGGCATAACTCCTGCACATTCCCGGCCGGCAGGAGGCCCCGGAAACACGGGCCGGTCTGCGCGAGCCAACAGAATCTGCAGGAGTTATGCCAACTACAGGGCCGGGTAGTCGGCGGCGAGGGCTCGGACGGCCGCCTCGAGGGCATCGACGGCGAGGGCGACGTCGGCCGCGGTGACCGACTCGTCCGGGTGGTGACTGATGCCGCCGGCGCAGCGCACGAAGAGCATGCCGACGTCGGTGATCGCCGCGATCGCCATCGCGTCGTGACCGGCGATCGAGGGTAGCTCGCGCGGGGCGTCGTCGGCCGGGGCCTCCGGGCCGGAATCCGACCCGCCCTCGTCGGGCCGGGCCGCGTCGGCCGGTGCCGTTGTCGGCTCGGTCGAGCGGATGCCCGTCGCAATCGCCGCGCGCAACCGCGGTGAGCAGGCGACGGCCGCGGCCTCGTGCACCTGGGTGCTGGCGAGGTCGAGGCCCCGCGTGCCGCAGATGTCCGTGAGTGCGGACTCGATCAGTGTCCAGCCGCGGTCCCGGTCGGCGTCGTCGGGAGCGCGCAGGTCGAGGCTGAATTCGACCTTCCCGGGAATGACGTTGACGGCGTCGGGGAACACCCGCAGGTGCCCGACGGTCGCGGTGAGCCCCTCGGCACGGGCGATGCGCTCGATGGTGGTGATGCCTTCCGCCGCTCCGGCGAGGGCGTCGCGGCGGCGGGGCCACGGCGTCCCGGAATGCCCGGCCGAGCCGGTGACCGTGAGCAGGAAGCGGCGGGCCCCGGCGATTCCGGTGACGACGCCGAGGGCGCGGCCTTCCTCCTCGAGCACGGGCCCCTGTTCGATGTGCGCCTCGAGGTAGCCCAGGAGTTCCTGGGGGGCCCGGGCGGCGTCTCCGACCTTGGCGGGGTCGAGCCCGAAGGCGAGGAACGCCTCGCGGAGGCTCACGCCGCCCGCGTCGCGCAGGTCCCACCAAGACTCGAGCCAGGTGCCGGCGACGGCGCGGCTGCCGAGCAGGGTCGTGCCGAAGCGAGTGCCCTCCTCGTCGCCGAACGCGGCGATCTCGAGCGCGAACGGCAGCGGGCGGCCGGAGGCGGCGATCCGCCCGGCGACCGCGATGGCAACGAGCACACCGAGGATGCCGTCATAGCGGCCCGCCGCACGCACGGTGTCGAGATGCGAGCCGAGCATCAGGGCGGGAAGCCCGCGGGTACTGCCGGACAGGCGCGCGCACTGGTTGCCGGCGGCATCCTGCCAGGTGGTGAGCCCTGCTGCGGTCATCCAGCCGGCAACCCGGTAGTTGACGGCGGCGTGCTCCGCCGAGAGGTAAGTCCGCTCGATCCCGTCGGTGAGGGAGGAGTGCCGGGCGAGCTCGTCGCACCGGGCCAGAATGACGGCGGCCTCGGCATCCGACACGGTCGGCACCGCGGCCGTCATGAGAGCACCGCGGCGTCGTCGGACGCAGCAGCGTCACGGTCCGCGTCGGCGTACAGGTCCCAGGCCGCGCCGACTCCCCCGCCACCGGTGACGGATGCCCCCGCGCGCCGGAGCACCTGCTCGAGCGCCGCGAGGGTGGTCAGCACGGTGTCCTTGCGGGCGTTGTAGCCCATCACGCCGATCCGCCAGACCTTGCCGTGCAGCGGTCCGAACGAGGTGCCGATCTCGATGCCGAAGTCCTCGAGCAGGGTGCCGCGCACCGCGTCACCGTTGACCCCGTCGGGGATCTCGACCGCGACGACGTTGTTCATCCGGTGGGCCGGGTCGCCGAACACGGACAGCCCGAGGCCGTGCACTCCCGCGAGCATCGCCGAGCCGTGCAGCCGGTGCCGGGCGACGGCCTCTGCCATGCCCTCCTCGACGAGGATGCGCGCGCACTCGCGGGCGCCGTAGAGGGCGGTCGTGGCCTCGGTGTGGTGGTTGAGCCGGCGCGGACCCCAGTAGTCGAAGAGCATGGCGAGGTCGAAGTAGTTCGAGCGGATCCGGTTGGGCAGCACCGCGTCCCCGGCCTCCCGGATGCCGGCCTCGATGCTCCGGCGGGAGTCGATCACGTCGACGGCGCGGGCCGAGAAGGTGGCCGGTGCGGAACCGGATGGCCCGGCGAGGCACTTCTGCAGGCCGGCGGTCACGGCGTCGAGGCCCCAGGCATCCGCTTCGAAGGTGTTGCCGCCGAGCGACGCCGTCGCGTCGGTGTAGAAGAGCACGCCGTGCCGGGCGCAGATGTCGCCGAGCTCGTCGAGCGGCTGGGCGAGGGTCGTCGAGGTGTCGCCGTGCACGATCGCGAGCAGCGTCGGCCGGGTCTCGATGATCGCCTGTTCGATCGCGGCGGGCGTGAACACGGTGCCCCACGGCACCTCCCGCACGTGTACCTCGGCGCCGACGCGTTCGGCGATCTCGCGGAGGAGGTGGCCGAAGCGTCCGAAGATGGGCACGAGCACCCGGTCGCCCGGCTGGATCAGTGAGACGAGTGCCGCCTCGATCCCGGCACGTGCCGTGCCGTCGATCAGGAGCGTCTGCTCATTGCCGGTGCGGAATACGTCGCGGTACAGGCCCATCGTCTCGGTCATATACCCCGTCATCGCCGGGTCGTACTGGCCGACGAGCTGCGCGGACATGGCGCGCAGCACCCGTGGGTCGGCGTTGATCGGCCCCGGTCCCATCAGCAGGCGCTGCGGCGGGTTGATCGGAAGGCTCGGGACGGGGGTTGACTGCAGCGAAAAGGTCACATGACCAGCTTAGGCACGCGGCGTTTCCACGGTGTTACCCCGCCGCATCCAGCGTTCTGTCAGGGATTCCGTCGGCCTCGCTCGCGGGCCCGGCCGTCGACGGGCTCAGCCCTCGAGCCCCGCAGCGAGCCCGGCGGCCAGATCGAGCAGGGCGAGGTCGGAGTGACGCGGTCCGACGAGGCTGAGCCCGACCGGCGCCCCGGCGACGGAGAGGCCGGGCAGGGACACCGCGGGGTACCCGCCGATCGCGGCGAGGCAGGTCAGGGAGAGCGTCGCGGTGCGGATCGCTTCGATCCGGGCCCCGGACGCGGTGCGGGCCGGCGCGGTCGATGAGGTGGAGGGCAGCAGCAGGATCCGGCCGTCGAGGGCCGCGTCGAGCCGTTCCCTGGCCTCGGCGAGGTCGATCCGGTGCGCGCCTGCCTCGTCCTCGTCGATGAGCGAGGCGAACGCGAAACGGGAGCGCACGTCGGGGCCGAGCGTGCCGGGGTGGGCGTCGACCCAGTCGCCGTGGGCGTGCCAGGCCTCGGCCGCCTGCACGGTGCGGAACGTCTCGAACAGGTGGGTCAGCGGGTCGAGGGAGATGATCTCGACCGCGGAGAGGTGCCCGCTCTTCTCGAGGCGGTCGACCGCGGCGACGAACGCCGCCTGCACGCCCTCCTCCGCGGCGAACACGGTCTGGGCGCACACGGCGAACCGGGCGGGCAGCAGCGGCAGCTGCCGGTCGGTGTCGAGCGAGACGGCGGCGGCGGCCCGGAGCAGCTCCGGGTTCCTGGCGAGCCAGCCGACCGTGTCGAACGAGGGCGCGAGCGGGAGCACCCCGTCGCGGCTGACCGCCCCGTGGCTCGTGCGCAGCCCCCAGAGCCCCTGGTAGGAGGCAGGCACCCGGATCGACCCTGCGGTGTCGGTCGCGAGGCCGAGGTCCGCCTGGCCGAGGGCGACGGCGGCGGCGGGCCCGCTTGACGAGCCGCCCGGCAGTCCGCCCGGCACGCGCGGATTCGGGGGTGTCCCCGAGTGCACGTTGGTCCCGGCGATGCTGTACGCGAACTCGTCGGTCTGGGCGATGCCGATCACGCTCGCCCCCGCCCGGAGGAGGGCGGTGAGCGAGGGTGCGCTCTCGGTCGCGGCGGTCGCGCTCTCGAGGTAGGCGGGGGTGCCGGCCCCGACCGCGAACCCGGCCACGTCGAAGAGATCCTTGACCGCGACCCGCACGCCCGCGAGGGTTCCGCCGGCCTCGCCGGCGACGAGCGGCGTGCCGACCACCCGCCAGATGGTCCGGTCGATCGCGGGAGCGGATGCGGCGACCTGCGCGGCCTCGATCCGCCAGCCCGCCGCGGTCCGGCTCCAGAGTTGCGTCACCAGACCGGCCCCGCCGGCCACGGGCGCGTTCTCGGCGACGATCAGGGCGTGGTCGGTCCCGATGGCTCGCACGTGCAGTGAGCGGATGCTGCGCCGCACGACCCCGGGTCGGCCGGCGCGGAATCCGGCGATCGCGTCGCTCCCGACGAGCAGCCCGGTCGCGTCGCCGCGGAGCGTGTGCGGTCCGGGAACGAAGAACCCCGCGAGCGCCTCGAGGTCATTGGCCGCGAGCGCGGCCTCGTAGGCCTCGAAGGCGGCGAGCAGGCCGCCCGGCAGCTCCCCCGTGATCGAGGTCGGCCGAAGCTCGGGCGCAGCGGCCGAGGGTGCGGCGCGCACGGGCCGTCCGGCCGGGAGCGCGGCGGCCGGGGACGTTGCGGCAGGGGGCATCGCCGCCGTGGGCCCGGCAAACGCAGGAGTGGCTGCCGAGGGCATTGCGGCCGGGGGCACAGCGACCGCGGGCACGCCGACCGCAGGCGGGGCCGGACGGAGCACGGCAGGGACGGACGCACGAGCCGCCGTGACTTCGACGGGTCGGCCGTTCTGCTCAAGCACCGAAGTCCGCCGTCCGGATGCGGGCGTGCACGCCCGTGACACGGTCGACGACCTGCGAGATATTGAAGTCGGTCGCCGCGCTCAGGTAGGCGTACGCGAGGGTCTGGTCCATGCCGTAGCGGGCCCCGAGCAGGGCGATCGCGGCGCGCACACAGGCCCGCATCGCTTCGTCGAGGTCCGGGTCGAGCCCGGTCGGCACGAGGAACTCATCAGTCTCGGCGAGCGGTCCGGTGAGCCGGCCGAAGAGCGCCGCCGCCTCCTCCGCCGGAATGACATCGAAGCGGATGCGCACCCGCAGGCTCGCCTCGAGCGCCGTCAGCGCCACCTCGCCGTCGCCCTGCGCGAAGTGCGGGTCGCCGACGTAGGCGAGCGCGCCCGGCACCTGCACGGGCAAGTACAGCGCGCTGCCGACGGTGAGCAGGCTGATGTCGAGGTTGCCGCCGTGCGCGCCGGGCGGGACGGAGTGCGGCCGGGTGTCACCGGCGACGCCGACGCCCATGATGCCGAGGAACGGGTCGAGCGGGAAGCGCACGACCCGGTCTCCGCCGGGGACGAGCGGCAGGGTGCCGACGAGCGCCCCGGCTTCCGTCCCGTATCCGGGATCGGTGTCGACCTCGGTGAACACGGAGACCGTGCCCGGTCCGACGGGGTACTCGCCGGGCAGCGCCCCGCGGCCGTGGCGGCTCGAGATGACGCCGTACGGCACCCGGGGCGCCGCCTCGAGCAGGGTCATCCTGAGCAGGTCGCCCGGGAGCGCACCGCGCACCTCGATCGGTCCGGTCACGACGTGCGGACCGTCCGCCTCGGCGTCCCGCGGGTAGTCGCTCGCGGCGAGCGCGACGGCATCCGTGAGCACATCGATCGCAGCGACGCCGTGGCCGCCGAAGAACGCGAGCGGGTCCCTGCCCTGGTCCTCGAGCAGCCCCTCGTGGCTGAGGGTGTCGATCGTCACGACGTCACCGGATGCGATCGAGAGCACCGCGGCATCCGCCGCACAGGGCAGGCGACCCCACAGCACGGTCTGCGGGGTGGCCGGAAGGTAGTGCCCGGGCGAGATACTCCCCATGCCTGGGTGGAGTACGACGTACGACATGGGAGCGCCTTCCAGGTACGCAGAAACAAGAACGTGGTGCTTCACACTATTGGTGCCTCGCGATCGAGGCTATCTCCCGTTTGCGTGCCATTCCACCAGCCGGTACGTTTCAGGTCACTGTTGACACGATCGACATGAGTTTTACCTCCAGGAAACATACCCAGCAGTCCCCGTCCCGAAGGATCATCGTGCTCGAGAAGCTCCGCCGTCATCCCGCGAACCTGCACCTCGGCCTCATGCTGGCGCTGACGTTCTCCACCGGCCTGGCGGATGCCGTCGGGTACCTCGGCCTGGACAAGGTGTTCACCGGCAACATGACGGGCAACGTCGTCATCCTCGGGATGGCGCTCGCCGGCGCGAGCAACCTGCCCGTGCTCGGCCCGTTGCTCGCCCTGTTCACCTTCATGCTCGGGGCGGCCATCGGCGGCCGGGCGCTGCGGCCCGTCGCGATCGGCTGGACGACCCACGCGACGGCGCTGTTCGCGGTGCAGGGCGCGATCATGGCGGGACTGGCGCTTGCCCTGGTCCTCGGCGGCGGGCATCCGGCGCAGCCCTTCGACCTGGTGATCACGAGCCTCCTTGCCGCGATGATGGGACTCCAGGCGGGGGTCGCCCGGCACATCGGGGTCAAGGACGTCACGACGGTCGTCGTGACGTCGACCATCACCGGGCTGGCCGCGGACTCGCGACTCGGTGGCGGCAAGGGTCAGCCGTGGTTCCGCCGGGTGGCCGCCATCCTGCTGATCTGCGCGGGCGCCCTGGTCGGTGCCCTCCTGCTCTCGGTGCACATCGCCTGGGGCGTCGCCCTCTCTGCCGTGATCACCCTCGCCGTCGCGGCGCTCGGGCACGCGGCCGGGCGCCCGCACCACGCGCCGGAAGCCGTGGTGCGAGCATGAATTTCCGGTAACGGTGGCGGGAACGACCCCCGGCATGTCAGGCTTAACCGGTGCCGAAGACTTTCGAAAAATCGGACCTGCGTGAAGCCGTCTCCCTCGACCGCCCCTGGGTCACCATCGTGTGGGACGATCCGGTCAACCTGATGTCCTATGTCTCCTACGTGTTCCGCAGCTACTTCGGGGTCGCACCCGAGGAAGCCGAACGCCTGATGCTGCGGGTGCACAACTCCGGCAGGGCCGTCGTCGCAACCGGAAACCGCGAGTCGATGGAGCGCCACGTCGAGGCGATGCACGGCTTCGGGCTCTGGGCCACCCTCTCCCACGAGGACTCGTGATGCTGTTCACCCGCGATCCCGCCGGAACGGTGTCCGCGAGCTTCGAAGCCGTCGAGCTCGGGCTGCTCCGGCTCGCAGCGAGCCAGCTGATCGAGCTCCTGCTCGCAGCGGAGTCGCATGCCCTCGGCACCGGCGCGGACCCGGCGCTCAAACGGCTGCTTCCGGATGCCTACCCGGGCGACGCAGAGGCCTCCGCCGAGTTCCGGCGTTTCACCTCCGGAGACCTCCTCGAACGCAAACTCGACAACGCCAGGGTGCTGCTCGCGACGCTCGGCGAGGAACCCCTCGACGAGATCGCCGACGAACCCGTCGGGCCCCTCGTGGACGACCTCTTCGAGGTTCCGGCGACGCCGATCGCGCTCGACGCCCCCGCCGTACAGTCCTGGCTGCGCACGCTCACCGACCTGCGGCTCACCCTGGCCGAGCGGCTCGAGATCTCGCCGGACGGCGAACAGCACCTGGACGCCGACGAAGCCCCGCTGCTCAGCAGCATCTACGAGTGGCTCGGCATGGTGCAGGAGTCCCTCGTCTACGCCGTCGACCGCTGAGCCCCAACCGCAGAGCCGGGCACTGTGTCCCGGAGGCAGCATCCGCACTCTCGTGCAAAGTCGGAGATTTTCGCGACACGCCGTGCCTCCACCCAGCGGATGCGGCGAGTCGCGAAATTCTCCGACGTTACGCCCGTCACCGGTCGCCGGAACGCCGCGACCGAAGGAGCGGGAAAGCGACGGAGGAAGGCGGCGCGATCAGCCCGCTGCAGGGACCGCCGCGAGCGCCGTCAGCGCCTCGTAGGCCCGGCGCGGGCCCGTTCCACCCTGCAGTGACCCGCTGAGGTCGTCGAGCCGCACCCGGTCGGGTGCCGCGAGCGCGAGCACCGACCGGAGCGCGTCGCCGAGTTCGACCGCCGTCGCGGTATTGGGCGCGAGCGAGAGCCCGAACCCGGCGGTCTCGACCGCCTCCGCCCCGGCGAACTGGTCGGTGGAGAACGGCAGCACGAGCAGCGGTACCCCGGCGGTCATCGCCTCGGTCACGCTGTTGTTCCCGCCGTGCGTGACGGCGACCGCGGCGGCACCGAGCAACGCGACCTGCGGCAGGAAGCCGCGCACGAGCCAGGAGTCCGGGATCGGGCCGAGCTCGGCGGGGTCCGTGGACCCCGTCGCGAGGGCGACCCGGACATCGAGGCCGCGGAGGGCATCCGACACCCGGGCGAGCACGTCGCCGCGCACGGACAGGAAGCTCCCGAAGCTCACGTAGACGAGGGGCCGGTCGTCGCCTGCCGCAACGGCGTCGGCAAGCCACGCCTCCACCTCGGGGTCGCGTGCCTCGGCGCGCACCGCGGAGCCGAGGAACACGTGCTGCGGAAGCAGGGCCGTGCGATCGGGCGCGTGCAGTTCACCCGGGTAGTTGAGCATCAGCACGTCGCCGGATTCGGTGAAGGCGTCCCGGCTCGGCTCCGCCGCGGGGTCGAGTTCGAGCAGGGCGGCATTCCACTGGGCGGTGAAGGTGTCGCGTACCGCCTCGCAGGTGCGGTGGAGCCCGGCGAGGTCGTCCGGCTCCGGGGAGAAGGCGTCTGGCCAGGTGGACGGGTAGCCGTAGACCTCCGTGCCGACCGGAAGGGCGCTCGGGTGCCCGAGCACGATGTCGGCGTGACGGATGCCGGCGCTCAACAGGGCGAGGCGGGCGCTGAAGGCGAGGTGGTCGACGATGATCTGGTCCGGGCGCACCTCCGCGACGATGCGCTGCACCTCACGGGCGATCTCGACCGGGTTCCAGAGCAGGTCGCTGCTGCGTGCCTCGGCCTGGAACTGCAGTGTCGGCACGAGTCCGAGCCTGGTCGCGGCGAAGAAGCCGCGGAGGGCGTCGTCCTCACCGCTCGGCTGCTGTTCCGCCCGGATGGTGCCGGGGTTCGAGCCGCGGCCGAGCTGCAGGTTCACCCGCTCGAAGCCGAATTCGGCGACGATCCCGGCCGTCGCGGGGCCGCTCGCGACGACGACCCGTTCCCCGGCGGCCTGCCAGGCCGTGCCGAGGGTTGCGAGCGGGAACAGGTGCGAGGCGTAGTCCGGGCTGATGATGAGCAGGGTCATGAGGCGCTCAGCGTCCAGGTCGACGCCAGTCCCCGGCCGGCGAAGCCCTGGCCGGAGAGACCCTGGCCGGTGAACGCCTGGCCGAAGCCCGTCCCCGCGTCCGCCCTGAGGCGTTCGTGCGCCTCGGCGACGTCGTGGTACACCCCGGAGAGGGTCGTCGCCATCGCCTGGATCGTGAACGAGTCGGAGACCATGGCCATGGCGCGCTCGGCGAATTCGGGACCGAAGGGGCCCGCCGCGAGATCGAGCGCCTCACGCACACCGCCGGCGAGACCGGCCGGGTTCCCGGTGTCGACCAGGAACCCGGTCACGCCCTGTTCGACGTAGGTGGCCGGTCCCCCGCCGTTCGGGGCGACCACGGTGAGCCCTGCCGCCATCGCCTCGAGTAGCGCGATGCCGAATTCCTCTTTCATGCTCGCGCAGACGTAGACGCCGTTGGCCGCTGCGAGACCGGTGCGGCCGAGGCGGGTGGCGGCGAGCCAGCGGGCGACGGTGTCGTTCGAGCGGTGCCCGGCGAGCAGCAGCCCGGCCGAGGCCGCGTCGCCGCGCGGGACGGCGGCGTGGATCCTGTCGAGCTGTCCGGCCTCGTCCGGGGTGGGGTTCGCAAGGTCGCCTCCGACGATCAGGAGGTTGCAGGCGGCCCGGAGCGCAGGGTCGGCCGCCCAGGCTTCGACGAGGGTCGCCATGCCCTTGACCCGGTGCAGCCGGCCGACCGTGATCGCGAGCGGCAGCGCGCGGCGCTCGGGCGGGAGGGTCGCGAGGAGGTCGTCGAGCTGTCCGAGGGCGACAGCGCCCTCGACGCTCATCTGCGCGGGAACCGTGGATGCGGGTGCTGCGGCGGCGTCGGACACCGGCTCGGCGTACGCTGCGGCCACGTCAGCCTCCTCCGGCGTGCCATCGCTCGCCCGGGCGTCGACGAGCGAGGCCTCGATCACGGCGATGTCGATGCCCTCTGCGACGATCGAGTGCCGTTCCGGGTGCTGCGTCACGTCGATGCCAACGAGCTCACGCAGGTCACGCTCGAGGTCGGGCCGGGGAAAGAGCACGGTGTGCGCGGCATCCGCTGCGAGGCGCTGGACGAGCCGCACGCGGAACCAGAAGTGTTCGGTCGCATCGACCGTGCCGAAGGTCGCGCGGGTGAGGGCGCCGGCGGACTCGAGCGAGCGGATGAGGCTGTGCGGGTCTGGCGCGACGGTGAACACGACCGGGATGTCGAGTTCCCTGGCGACCGTCGAGGCAGCGAGGGTGCCGACGTCCGCCATCCGCAGGTGGATGGCGTCGACAGGTCCCGCGGCGCGGAGCACCCGGCGGATGCCGCGCTGGGTCGCGATCCGGCGCGACCAGGCGTCGGCGGATGCGACGGGCTCGCCGAGGAACGGTACTGTCGCGAAGGCGTGGCCAGACAGGGTCGACGACACCTCGGGCAGGCAGTCGAGGGCGGATGCGAAGCCGCCCCGGGAGAGGGTGAGCACCCGGCCGACCTCGCCGGCACCGCTGCCGGCGTCGCCGGTGACCTGGCCGGCGACGAGGGCGTCCCCGAGCCGGACCAACAGGGTCGCGATGCCGCCGTTGTCGCCGGAGCCGACCCGGGTCAGCGCTCCGTCGATGTCGGCGTGCAGGAACAGCTGGGCGACGGTCGTTCCGCTGCTCCACGGGGCCCGCGGGTAGCTCGGCACGGTCAGGTCGATCACGGCGAGCCTGGCGACCTCGGCGAGGACCCCGCTGCCCGCGGCCAGCCCGGTGACGATCCGGAGGCCGGTGTCGCCGGAACCGAGCCCGGAACCGATCCCGGTTCCGATTCCCGCGCCGGCGCCCGAGAGGGAGCCAGGGGCGGCGTCTGCGAGCCCACGGTCGCCGATGGCGGCGATCGCCGCAGCCCGCACCTCGGTCGCCTCCGCCGGGTCGACGGCGACGCGGAACAGCGTGCGTTCCGGGATCCGCCCCGAGATCTGGCCGATCGTCTCGACCAGGCGCGCCCTCGCGCCCGGCTCGCTGACGCCGAGCAGTGCTCCCTCGACGGCGAGGGCGACGGGGGCCGCGACGGCCGCGCTCCATTGTTCGAGGGTGCGCTGGGCGATCATCCCGGCGAAACCGCCGTCGATGACCATGCCGAGCAGGGGTGCGACCGCGTCGAAGCGCGGTAGGCGGGCACCGAAGGCCCAGGCCGCGTGCTCGCGGAGGAAGAGTTGCTCGTGCCCGAGCAGCGAGACGAGCACCTCGTCGGCCGTCTCGTCGAAGACCTGGGCGAGGGCGTGCACGGCGGCGATCGCGGTGACCTGGTCTGCGGGGTCGACGGCGGCCTCGGCGAGCAGGCGCACGGCCCGGCTGCCACCGTCCCGGCTCGCGGAAACGGTGAGGTCGTCTGCGGCCATGATCGTGGCGAGGATCGAGTCTGCGGCCCTGAGCGAATCCAGTGTGCTCTGTGTTCCCATGGTCGAACTCCCTGTCTGCCGGCGGTGCCGCGGCTGGTGTCGGCCGAGGGGCCGAGAATGGCCCGGTGGGCCGGGACAAACGTCCCTCGTTGATTCAACGCCACTTTTCCGGCTCGCGGGCCCTTCCGGGCTGGGAATCAACCGAGAGGACGCTCCATCCTCCTGTGACCCGGCGAAGGCATCCGTTGCGCCGGTATGCAGTCAAGAGGAGCATCATGGATTGCATGACACGCCACGCTCCGATCCAGGACATCAACGAAGACTCCCTCGTCGTGAAGAAGCCGAAGACCAGCGCGGCGGGCCTCGAAGCCGTCGTCGTCGCGCTCGAGCGCGGCGTCGCCCAGGCCGGCATCGGCCGCACGGCCCGGGCCCTGCTCCGGCTCAACCAGCGTGACGGGACCGACTGCCCCGGCTGCGCCTGGCCGGAATCGCAGGGTCACCGCAAGACCGCCGAATTCTGTGAGAACGGCGCGAAGGCCGTCGCCGAGGAGAGCACCGTCCGCCAGGTGACCCCGGCATTCTGGGCGGAGCACTCCATCGCCGAACTCGCGACGAAGACCGAGTACTGGCTCGGCAACCAGGGCCGCATCACGCACCCCGTCGTCATCCGCCCCGGCGACACGCACTACTCGCAGATCTCCTGGAACGACGCCTTCGAGCTCATCGGCGAGCAGATCCGGGCCACGACCCCCGACCGCACCGTCTTCTACACCTCCGGCCGCACCGCAAACGAGTCCGCGTTCCTCTACCAGCTGTTCGCCCGCTCGATCGGCACGAACAATCTGCCGGACTGCTCGAACATGTGCCACGAGTCCTCCGGCTCGGCGATGAACGCGACGATCGGCATCGGCAAGGGCACGGTCTCCCTCGAGGACATCCACCACGCCGACCTCATCCTCGTCGTCGGCCAGAACCCGGGCACCAACCACCCGCGGATGCTGTCCGCCCTGAAAGAGTGCAAGGACAACGGCGGGAAGGTGGTCGCGGTCAACCCCCTGCCCGAGGCCGGGCTGTTCAACTTCAAGGACCCGCAGTCCTTCTCCGGCCTGATCGGCGACGGCACCGCCCTCGCCGACGAGTACCTGCAGATCAAGGTCGGCGGCGACCTCGCCCTGTTCCAGGCGCTCGGCCACCTGCTCCTCGAGGAGGAGAAGAGGGTGCCCGGCTCCGTCGTCGACCAGGCCTTCGTCGACGCCAACACCCAGGGACTCGAGGAGTACCGGGCCGCGCGCGGCGAGATCGACTGGGAAGAAACCGAGAAGGCGACCGGGCTCTCCCGGCTGCAGATCGGCGTCGTCGCGAGCATGCTCGTGACGTCGAAGGCCACGATCATCTGCTGGGCGCTCGGACTGACCCAGCAGCCCCACTCGGTCAACACGCTCAAGGAGATCATCAACCTGCTCCTGCTGCAGGGCAACTTCGGCAAGCCGGGCGCGGGAGCCTGCCCGGTGCGCGGCCACTCCAACGTGCAGGGCGACCGCACCATGGGCGTCTGGGAGAAGCCGAAGGAGGCCTTCCTCGCCGCACTCGACACCGAATTCGGGATCGTCAGCCCCCGGGAGCACGGACTCGATTCCGTCGCGACGGTCGAGGCCTTCGAGAACGAGGACGTCGACGTGTTCGTCTCCCTCGGCGGCAACTTCGCCCTCGCCTGCTCCGACACCGCCAAGCTCGAGGCCGCGATGCAGCGGGTCGGGCTCACGGTCCACATCTCCACGAAGCCGAACCGCTCGCACGTGATGCACGGGCGCACCTCGCTGATCCTGCCGACCCTCGGCCGGACCGACACCGACGACAAGCACCCCGGTGGCCGCCAGGTGCTCTCCGTCGAGGACTCGATGTCGGTCGTGCGCACGACGCAGGGCCGCCTCGACCCGGTGTCCGAGCATCTGCTCGCCGAACCGGTCATCGTCGCCCGGATGGCGAGCGCGACCCTCGGCGCGGACCACCCCGTCGACTGGAAGGCGATGAGCGAGGACTACGACCTCATCCGCGACCACATCTCCCGGGTGATCCCCGGCTTCACCGACTTCAACCGCCGGCTGAAGACGAAGAACGGCTTCGTGCTGCCGAACCCCCCGCGCGACACCCGCAGCTTTGCGACCGACATCGGCCGCGCCCGGTTCACGGTCAGCCCGCTCGAGTACCTGACTCCGCCGGCCGGGCACCTGATCCTGCAGACCATCCGCAGCCACGACCAGTACAACACCACGTTCTACGGGCTCGACGACCGGTACCGCGGCATCTCGAACGGGCGCAGGGTCATCCTGATCAACGAGGACGACGTCGTCGAGCTCGGCTTCCACGACCGCGATCTCGTCGACGTGATCAGCACCTTCCGCGGCGAGGAACGCCGCGCGGACGAGTTCCGGCTCGTGGTCTACCCGACCCCGCGGGGCTGCGCGGCGGCGTACTTCCCCGAGGCGAACGCGCTGATGCACCGCGAACTCGTCGCCCGCGAATCGAACACCCCCGGCTACAAGGCCATGTCGGTGCGCTTCATCGCCCACGAGCCCGCCCTGGTACCGACCGCCGGTTAGGACGCGGGGCCGAGCACCACGCGGAGCATCCGGGTGAAGGCCGCCCGCTCGGCGCCGAGCGGGGTGAAGAAGCGTTGGTCGACTCCTTCCACGGCCGTGGTTGCGTGTCGGGCGAGCTCGGCTCCCGCCGCTGTCACCCGGAGCGACTTTGCCCGGGCATCCGTCGGGTGACCCCGCCGTTCCACGAGGTCCTTCCGTTCCAGGGTGCGCAGCACCTGCGAGGTCATCATCGGGTCCGTTCCGGCGTGGCGGGAGAGTTCGCGCTGGGTGGTCGGCCCGTCTGTGTCGAGCCACGCGAGCGAGGCGAGCAGCACGAACTGCACATGGGTCAGGTCGAACGGCCGGAGCGCGGCCCGTTGCGCGGCCTGCCAGGCATTGGTGACGCGCCACAGCATCAGTCCCGTGCTGTCCTCCGCGGACGCGAACTCGCTGTCGAGCCCGTTCTCCCCGGCGTCCGGCATCAGTGGTCAGGGTCTTTAGGGGCAGCGGATGCCTCGGCGAGCGCGAACAGCCCGGCCATCGCCTCGGGGAAGTCCGCACTGATCTCCGGGCCGAGCCCCGGTCCGATCTCGTCAGCGTCCTGCCCGGTGATCACGAGTTCGTGGGTGACCCGGGTTCCGCCGTCACTCGGTGTGAACAGGTGCCGGAACGTCAGCACAACGTCGCCGAATGTGGTCTCGTCGGCATACCGTTCGTTCGGGGCCAGTTCGATGATGCGGGATCGGAAGGTGTCCTGCCCGACCGGCGTGACGCTCAACTCCGTGCCGACGGTGAACGCCCCGTCCATTTCGAAGACGTCCCCGCCCGCGGCCGCTGCGACCCCGGTGTGGATATCCCGAAAAGCCGCCCAGACCGCGGCGGGTGTGGCGCTGGTGTCTGCCGTGTACTCAGTTCTCCACATCAGGTGACCTCTCGTCCGCAGCTGCCCCGCGAATCGGAGCAGTTAGTATGCGCACATACTAATTCGGCACGGCGGAACCGGCAAGAGCCGCTGGGGCGGAAGTCGCAGCACCCTCGGCGCCGGCGACATCGTCCGCCGCGCGCCCGCCGCCGGTGATCCGTTCGGCGCCCGCGTAGATCACCATGGAGTCGCCGCGCAGGAATCCGACGAGGGTCATGCCCACGTCGGCTGCGAGTTCCGCCGCGAGCGAGGACGGCGCGGAGACCGCGGCCAGCATTGGGATGCCGGCCATCGCGGCCTTCTGGACGAGTTCGAAACTCGCCCGGCCGGAGACCTGGAGCACGGTTCCGCGCAGCGGCAGCCGGTCCTCCTTGACCGCCCAGCCGATCACCTTGTCGACGGCATTGTGGCGCCCGACGTCTTCGCGCAGCACGAGCAGTTCCCCGGTGGCGGCGTCGAAGAGTCCGGCCGCGTGCAGGCCGCCGGTCTTCTCGAAGACGGCCTGACCGGCCCGGAGCACGTCCGGGAATGTGGTGAGGCGTTCGACGTCGAGGAGGACGGGGTCGTCCGACACGGTGAAGACCGACCGGGTGCGCACGGCGTCGATGTTCGCCTTGCCGCACAGCCCGCACGCGCTCGTGGTGAGGAAGTTCCGTTCCAGGCTCGGGTCGGGTGCGGCGACGCCGGGCGCGAGGCTCACGTCGAGGACGTTGTAGGTGTTCTCACCGTCGACGGTGGCGCCGGCGCAGTAGCGCGCCGCGAAGAAATGCTCGCCGCGGCTGATCACGCCCTCGGAGACCAGGAAGCCGGCGGCCAGGTCATAGTCGTTGCCGGGCGTGCGCATCGTCACCGCGAGCGAGGTGCCGTTCACGCGGATCTCGAGCGGCTCCTCGACGGCGAGCACGTCTTCCCTGGTGGTCCGGCGGCCGCCGACGGTGAGTCGGACGACCTTTCGTCGTGCAGTGATTCGTGTCATTGTTGCTGGTCACCCTCCGATGTACGACATTTCGATCTTCTTCTTGCCGGATGCCCGCAGCTCGCTCGTCTTCGCGCTCCGCAGGTCCGAGTACCGGTCGGTCCGCTCTCGCCAGACCGACGCCATGGCCGCGGACAGCTCGTCGTCCGTGGCGCCGCCGCGCAGAAGCGCGCGCAGGTCGTGTCCCTCCGTCGCGAACAGGCAGGTGAAGAGTTTGCCGTCCGTCGACACCCGGGCGCGGGAACAGGTCGAGCAGAACGACTGCGTCACGCTCGAGATCACCCCGATCTCACCGCTGCCGTCGCGGTAGCGCCAGCGCGCCGAGGTCTCACCGGTGTAGTTCGGGGCGACCTCCTCGAGCGGCAGTTCGGCGTCGATCCGGGCGATCACCTCGCTGGAGGGAACGACGGCGCCCATCTCCCAGCCGTTGCTCGAGCCGACGTCCATGAATTCGATGAAGCGGAGGATGACCGGGGTGCCCTGGAAGTGCCGGGCCATCGCGACGATGTCCCCGTCGTTCTGGCCGCGCTTGACGACCATGTTGACCTTGACTGGGCCGAGCCCGACGTTCGAGGCGACCTCGATGCCGTGCAGCACCTTCGCGACCGGGAAGTTCACGTCGTTCATGGCCCGGAAGGTCGCGTCGTCGAGGGAGTCGAGGGACACCGTCACCCGGCGGAGCCCGGCGTCCTTCAAGGCCTGCGCCTTGACCGCGAGCGCCGAGCCGTTGGTGGTGAGGGCGATGTCGATGGGCCGTCCGTCCGGGGTGCGGAGCGCGGCGAGCTGGGCGACGAGGTCCTCGAGGCCGCGACGGAGCAGCGGTTCCCCGCCGGTCAGCCGGATCTTGCCGACCCCGTGCGCGACGCTCACCCGGGCGAGCCGGGTGATCTCCTCGAAGGTGAGGAGTTCGTCGCGTTCCATGAAGGCGAAGTCGCGGCCGAAGACCTCCTTCGGCATGCAATACACGCACCGGAAGTTGCACCGGTCCGTGACCGAGATCCGCAGGTCGTGCAGCGGCCGGCCCCGGGTGTCCGTGAGTGTCGGGTTTCCGGTCATACGCTCCACCCTAATCTTCTGTCAGCATGGCCCCGCGACACGGATGCCCGGCCAAGGCGGCCCTGGCCGGGCATCCGCTCGACACGGCTGCTGTTACGTCACTGGTTCACTACTTGACGTAACCGTTCGGGTTGAGCACATATTTCACGGACTTGCCGGCATCGAACTCGGCGTAGCCGCGCGGCGCGTCCTCGAGGCTGATCGCCTGCGCGTTGACGGCCTTCGCGATCTGCACCTTGTCGTTCAGGATCGCCATCATGAGCTTGCGGTTGTACTTCATCACCGGGCACTGGCCCGTCGTGAAGGACAACGACTTCGCCCAGCCGAGGCCGAGCCGGATCGAGAGCGACCCGACCTTCGCGGCCTCGTCGACCCCGCCCGGGTCACCCGTGACGTAGAGCCCGGGGATGCCGAGCGCGCCACCGGCCGCCGTGATCGTCATGAGCGAGTTGAGCACCGTCGCCGGACGCTCCTCCCCCGCGGCCTGGCCGTGCCCGCGGGCCTCGAAGCCGACCGCGTCGACGGCGCAGTCGACCTCGGGTACACCGAGGATCTGCTCGATCTGGTCCTGCGGGTCGCCCTTGCGCAGGTCGACCGTCTCGCAGCCGAAGCTGCGGGCCTGAGCCAGCCGTTCCTCGTTGAGGTCGCCGACGATGACGGCGGCGGCTCCGAGCAGGTGAGCGGAGGCTGCGGCCGCGAGGCCGACCGGCCCGGCACCCGCGACGTAGACCGTCGACCCGACGCCGACATTGGCGCTCACCGCCCCGTGGAACCCGGTGGGGAAGATGTCGGAGAGCATAGTCAGGTCCATGATCTTCGTGAGGGCCTGGTCCCGGTCCGGGAACTTCAGAAGGTTCCAGTCGGCGTACGGCACGAGAACGTATTCGGCCTGGCCGCCGACCCAGCCGCCCATGTCGACATAGCCGTATGCGCTGCCGGGGCGGTCGGGGTTGACGTTCAGGCAGATCCCGGTCTTGCGCTCCTTGCAGTTACGACACCGGCCGCAGGAGATGTTGAACGGGACCGACACGATGTCGCCGACCTTGATGAACTCGACGTCCGGCCCGGTTTCGACGACCTCTCCGGTGATCTCGTGCCCGAGCACGAGGTCCGCGGGCGCTGTCGTGCGTCCGCGGACCATGTGCTGGTCCGAGCCGCAGATATTGGTGCTCACCGTGCGGAGGATGACCCCATGCGGCACCTTCCGGCCGACATTGGCCGGGTTGACACCGGGCCCGTCCTTCAGTTCGAAGGTGGGGTAGTCGATGTCGATGACCTCGACGTGTCCCGGGCTCTTGTAGGCAACTGCTCTGTTCCCTGTCATTACATACCTTCCTAGATTCTGCGATGTGATCCTCTGTACACGGCCGCTTCGGTCGTGCGAGATTGCAGTGGTGCTAGTTGGTGCGCTGTGGGGGGTGGTGCGTTACTCATCGGTACCGTCTTCGACGAAACACCCATCGGCCGGGGATATCAAGGGGGTCGCCGAGACTCTGGGCGGATGCGGATGCGCGGGCCCCCGGGAGCGCCTAGCGTAAGGGGCATGGCCCTTCCTCCCCTTGTCGAACCCGTTGCCCGGCTCACCCCGACCGAATCCGTGCGCACCGCCCGCCAGCGCCGCCTGCCGCAGCTCGACGATCTCGGCCAGCGCCGTCTCGCGAACGCGAAGGTGCTCGTGCTCGGCGCGGGCGGCCTCGGCTCCCCCGCCCTGCTCTACCTGGCGGCCGCCGGAATCGGCACGATCGGCATCGTCGACGGCGACGACGTCGAACCCAGCAACCTGCAGCGCCAGATCGTGCACGGGCAGGCGGATGTCGGCCGGCCGAAGGTCGTGAGCGCCGCGGAGTCCATCGCGGCCATCGCGCCCGCCACCATCGTCATCCAGCACGCCGAGCGCCTGGACCACGGCAACGCCCGCGCGCTCATCTCCGGGTACGACGTCGTGATCGACGGCACAGACAACTTCCCGACCCGGTTCCTCGTGAACGACGTCTGCGCCGAACTGGGGAAGCCGCTCGTCTGGGCATCCGTGCTGCGCTTCGATGCCCAGCTCTCGGTGTTCTGGGCCGCCCCGCCCGCAGGGAGCGGCGTCGCGGGCGTGCAGTTGCGGGACCTGTTCCCGAATCCGCCGGCAGAGGGCGAAGTGCCCAACTGCGCGGAGGCCGGCGTGCTCGGCGCCCTCTGCGGCCAGGTCGGTTCGCTGATGGCGACGGAGGCGATCAAACTCGTCGCCGGCATCGGTGCGCCGCTGATCGGGCGGGTGCTCGTGATCGACGCCCTCTCCGGGCGCTTCACCGAGGTGCCCCTCGTCGGCGGAGACGCGGAGCTCCACGCCCGGGCAGCCACGGAGGCTGCGGAGGCCGCAGCTGCAACAGCGACCGGTTCCGGGAACGGTTCCGGGCCTGCGCCCACTCCCGTCTGGCCGACGCTGTCACCGGCCCAGCTCGTCTCCCGGCTCGTGGCGCGTGCGAACGGCGCAGACGACTTCATCGTCGTCGACGTGCGCGAACCCGGAGAGCACGCCGAAAGCGCGGTCCCCGGCTCGCTGCTACTCCCCCTCGACCAGCTGCGCAGCCCGGAGGGCCTGGCGTCGCTGCCCCGCGACGTACCCCTCGTGCTGCACTGCGCGCAGGGGCCGCGCGCCATGAGCGCCGCCGCCGCGCTCGCTGCGGACGGCTTCACCGACCTGACCCTGCTCGAGGGCGGGATCGCGGCCTGGGACGCCGCCGTCGCCGAGGGCTCAGCGCCGGGATCCGGGCAGAAATGGTCCACCCAGTGGTCGGGGACCTGGTCCCCGGAGTGGTCCATCGAAGCGCGGAGCTGACCGTGGTCGCACCGGAGGGCGACGCCGGCCACCACGGCCACGCGCGGCGCGACGGGCACGGTGACGCGGCATCCGCCCGCCCGGTCGCCGAGCATCTCGACTGGATTCTTGCGCAGCTGCCCGTTCTCGAGCCCGTCCGGGTTCCGCTCGACCTTGCGCTCGGGCTCGCCCTCGCCGAGCCCGTCACGAGCGCGACGGACACCCCGCCCTTCGACAACTCGGCGATGGACGGGTACGCCGTACGGCGTGCCGACCTGCTCGCCGCGACACCGGGGAGCCCGGTCATGCTGCCCGTCGTCGCCGACCTCGCGGCGGGTACCGCGCAGAACCCGCGCATCGACGCCGGGCAGGTCGCCCGCATCATGACCGGGGCTCCGATCCCCGACGGGGCGGATGCCGTCGTCCCGATCGAGGACACCGACCGGGGAATCGACCGGGTCGGCATCCTCAGGGCGCCGGAACCCGCCGCGCACATCCGCAGGGCCGGCAGCGATGCCGCCGCCGGCGACACCGTGCTGCGGGCGGGGACGACGCTGTGGCCGACCAGGATCGCCGCCGCCGCGAGCGCCGGCCGGGCCGAACTGCTTGTGCACCCCGCGCCCCGGGTCGCCGTGATCTCCACCGGAGACGAACTGATCGTGCCGGGCTCCCCCGCCCGGCGCGGCCAGATCCCGGACTCCAATTCCTACCTGCTCTCCGCCGCCGTCGCCCAGGCCGGCGGCGTCGTGCACCGGATCGGCGCCGTCCCCGACAACGAGGAATCCCTCCGCAGAGTGCTCGACTCCCTCGTCGGAACGGTGGACGCGATCATCCTCTCCGGAGGAGTCAGCGTCGGAGCATACGACGTCGTCAAGGCCGTACTCGCTCCGCTCGGAATCTGGTTCGGTCCCGTGCGGATGCAGCCGGGCAAGCCCCAGGGCTTCGGCCGGCTGCCCGCAACCGGCACCGGCACCGGCACCGGCAGCAGCGACGCCGGCAGTAGTGCCGTCAGCGCAGCCGGGGGCACGGGCACGGCCGGGAGTACTACCGGGAGCACGGCACCCGGCCCGATCGTGTTCGCCCTGCCCGGTAACCCGGTGAGCGCGTTCGTCTCCTTCGAGGCCTTCGTGCGTCCGGCGCTCCTGTTCATGGGCGGCCACGGCAGCATCACCCGCCCGACGATCACCGGGACCGTCGCCCGCGGCTGGAGCTCCCCCGGTGGACGGCAGCAGTACATGCCCGTCGTCTGCGAACGCCGCGGCCCGGAGACCCTGGTCTGGCCGGCCACTTCCGGCGGCTCCGGCTCGCACCTCGTCGCGGGGCTCGGCCAGGCCGAGGGCCTCGCCGTCGTCCCGGAGGACTGCGACACCGTGACCGAGGGTGACCTGCTCCCCGTCATGCTGGTGATATGAGTCATTCCGGAGATGTGAGCCATGCTGGTGTTATGACTTCCGCCCGAGACGAAACCGCCGCCGCCCCGACCCCGCAGCCCGTACCCGATCGGCGGACAGTGCGGGGAGCGCAGGGCGGACAGGCCGCGCAGTCGGCGCAGCCGTTCACGCATCTCAATGCGGCCGGCCAGGCCCGGATGGTCGACGTGACCGAGAAGCAGCCGACCGTGCGCAGCGCGACCGCTGCGGGCTTCGTGTTCTGCGGACCCCGCGTGGTCGCCGCGCTTCGCGACGGCACGACGCCCAAGGGCGACGTGCTCGCCGTCGCACGCATCGCGGGCATCCAGGGTGCGAAGAAGTGCGCTGACCTGCTCCCCCTGGCCCACGTGATCGGGGTTCACGGTGCGGCGGTCGACCTCACGATCGAGGACACGGGCGTGCGCGTGGCCGCGACCATCCGCACGGCCGACCGCACCGGCGTCGAGATGGAGGCGCTCACGGCCGTGTCGATCGCTGCTCTGGCGGTCGTCGACATGGTCAAGGGACTCGACAAGTCCGTCAGCATCGGGGACATCCGCCTGATCAGTAAGACCGGCGGCAAGTCCGGCGACTGGCTGCGCCCCGCCGAGTAGGGCCCGCCCATCATGCCCGACCCCCTCGCCCCTAACGAATTCGACGGAGTTGTGGGGAAGAACGCACCGGAGAAGCCCGAAACCGGGGGATTTGGGCAAAATCTCCGTCGAATTGGTTCGGGACCCGGCGGCTCGGGACCCGGCGGCTCGGGGCCCGGCGGCTCGGGGCCCGGCGGCTCGGGGCCCGGCGGCTCGGGGCCCGGCGGCTCGGGGCCGATCGACCTGATCGTGCTCGCCGGTGGCCGCGGCAGCCGCCTCGGCGGTGCCGTCAAGCCCGCCGTCGAAGTCGCCGGCCGCACGCTGCTGTCCCGGGTGCTCGACGCGCGCACGCTCGCCCGTCGAGTCGTCATCGTCGGGCCGGTGTCGGCTCGGGTGGCCGCCGGTCCCGAGGCGAGCGGAGTGCTCTGGGCGCTCGAGGACCCACCGTTCGGTGGCCCCGTCGCGGGTATCGCCGCCGGCCTCGCCGCCCTCGCCCGGCCGGTACCCGCGCCCGCATCCACACCGGGAGCCATGCCCACACCCGCATCCGCACCCGCATCCGCAGCGGGAGCCAAGGCCGTCGCACCCGGGGCCCGACGCGAACCCGAAGCCGGACCCACACCCGCGGGCACGGCGCCCGCCCCGGCAGAGTGGCTGCTCGTGCTCGCGTGCGACCTGCCCTGGGCGGCGGCCGCCGCCGGCACCCTCGTAGCGGCCCTCAGTGATCAGGCCCTCGCTGACCAGGCCCGCGCTGAGCCTGCCCTCGCTGACCGCGCGGGTACGAACGCCTCCGGCCCGGACGCCCTCGATGGCCTGCACCTGTCCGACCCGGACGGTCACCCCCAGTGGCTCGCCGGCCTTTACCGGGCAAGCGCCCTCCGAAGCGCCGCCGCACGTCTGGGCCCCGGAGTGGACGGAGCGAGCATGCGCGCCCTCCTCGCCGGACTGCGTCTCGTCGGAGTCGCCGACGCTGACGGCAGCGGACGTGACGTGGACACGTGGCAGGATGTTGAGTGGAGCACCGCGCTCCTGTCGGGAACCAGCCCGATCAGCAGCACCCCTCCGAGGAGCGACACCGAATGAGCACCTCCACCCCCCTGCCTCCCGAGGCCCTCGACGACTGGCTTGCCGTCCTCGCCGCCGGACTCGACCTCGATCCGGCCGACGTTCCGGTCGGCGCGCTCCTGGACGTCGCCCGCGACGTCGCCCACGGTGTCGCCCGTCCGGCCGCCCCGCTCAGCACGTTCCTCGTCGGTTTCGCCGCTGCCCGCAACGGCGGCACCGCTGCCGACATCGAACAGGCCTGCGCGACCGCCACCCGGCTCGCCCTGGCCTGGCCGGCGACGCACCCCACCGAGACGCGCTAGTGGCCGGCATCCGCTTCTTCGCCGCCGCAGCAGAGGCGGCGGGCACCGAGAGCACGACCGTCGACGTCTCCAGCGTCGGCGATCTTCGCGCACTCCTGACCGAGCGCCACGGCGTCGAATTCGCCAGAATCCTGTCGCGCTGCTCCCTGTTGGTCAACGGCACCCGGGCAGCGGATGATGCGGTCCCACTCGCCGGGACCGATACCGTCGACGTCTTGCCCCCCTTCGCCGGCGGCTGAGGCTCCGGCCGCCTCCGCGGTCCCTATCGGGCCTACGGGCCGCGAAAGTCATGGATTCCCCTCAACAGGAACCTGATCAGAGGGAGTTTCCACAGACCTGAGCGATATTCAGAGAATGTCGGTGGTCGGTCGTAACTTTGAGGCATGACCAACCTCCCCGAGTCGCCCGAGTCGCCCGCTTCACCCGATCAGCCGCACGGCGACCAGGTGCACGGCGACCCGGTGCTCGTCGACCCGGTGCTGGCCAATCCGGTGCTGGCCAATCCGGTGCAGGGCGACGTGCTCGGTGGGTTGCGGTCGATGGTGGATGTCGTCACCGGGCTGGGCGGTTCGTCCGCCGCCGTCGACACGCTCAGCGATGAGGCGGTACTCGAGGGCCACGTGTTGATCGCAGGGGCCCGACGGGCCCTGGACACCCAGGCGGCATGGTTCGCCGCGACCCTGGCCCGGCGGTCCAGACCCGAACTCGGCGGCCAGGGCCTCGCCGCCCGACGGGGATACCGCACCCCGGAAGACCTGCTCCAGACCATCTCCGGGTCGAGCAAGAGCGACGCGGTCAAACTGCTCGGCGTGGGCCGGCTGCTCGTCGAGACCGACGCCGCCGAGAAAGCCGCCCGGGAAGCCGCCGAAGCGCAGAGGCTGCTCGATGAGATTCCGCCGCTTGACGGGGCCGTTCCAGCGCTGCCGCCGGTCGACCTTCCGGTTCCGGCGGCCGCGGTGCCGCCGTGGCACGCCCCGATCGGCCGGGCCCTCGGAGAAGGCTGGCTCAGCGTGGAGAAGGCCGACGCGCTCCGCAAGGGCCTGGGTGACCTGGACCGGGCGATCACCCCCGAGAAACTCACCTCCGCCCTCGCCCGGCTCCTCTCCGAAGCACGCACCCTGAACGCCGACCAACTGTTCAAACGGGCCCGCCGGGTGCGGGACGTACTCGATGAGGCCGGCATCGCCGCCCGGGAGAAAGCCGCCTACGACGACCGGTCCCTGCGGTTCTACCGGCTCCACACCGGGCAGGTACGCATGGTCGGCCTCTTCGCCCCCGAAGACGGCGAATACCTGATGCAGACCTACGATGCCATCACCAGCCCCCGCCGCGGCGGGGTCAGGTTCGTGGACAAGGAACAGGCCGCGTGGGCCAAGCGGGTGCAGGACGACCCGCGCACCACCGAGCAACTCACCGCGGACGCGTTCCTCGCCCTGACCAAACTCGGCGTCAAAGCCGACCCGAAACGCATCGCCGGCGGCCGCAACCCCGCCGTCCGCATGGTCACCATCCACCCCCGGAGCACCACGCCGACCGGCACCGCACCTACCGGGGCCGCATTCACCGGCGTCGCACCGACCGCGACGGCCCAGGTCGGGACCGCGTCGACCGGGGCCGCAGCCAGCGGGACCGAACCGGGCGGGCCGACTGCCGCTGCGGAGGAACTCGCATCCGATGCCGCGTCGAGCCCCGGGACCGCGACACCCGAGCTCAAGCCGGGTGTGATCGAGGGGACCGCGGTGACAGTTTCGGCCGAGACCCTCGAACGCAACCTCTGCGATACCGGGATCCTCGACGTCACCTTCGACGACCACGGACACGGCCTCGACCTCGGCCGCGAACAACGCACCTTCAGCCCCGCCCAACGGGCCGCCCTCGCCATCCGCGACGGCGGCTGCATGTGGCCCGGCTGCGACCGACCACCTTCCTGGACCGAAACCCACCACATCCAACACTGGAAAGACGACACCGGGCAAACCAACCTGGCCGACGGCATCCTGCTCTGCCGGGCCGACCACCTCAGACTCCACAACGAACACTGGCGCATCACCCGCGACGACACCGGCCGATACTGGCTCACCCCACCACCCCGACTCGACCCCGAGCAGACACCCATCCCCCTCACCAGCACGAGCACGATCCTCCGAGACACCGACTGAGCCGGCGGAGGATCGGCGGCGCAGAGGGATCGGGAGGGACGGCGAACTTGACGGGCTCGAACGGCCGGGAAGGCCGAGCGCCGAGTCCACCGCGGAACCGGTGTTCGACCGCAGCCGGATGGAACGCGCGCGATGGACTCGACGGGTACGAACGGCCGGGAGGGCCGAACACCGGGTCCACCGCGGAACCGGTGTTCAGTAGCAGCCGGATCGAACGGGAGCGACGAGCTTCACATGAACGGACGGTCGGGACGCCCGAGTCGTCAGAGGCCGAGGCCGACCCAGGCGTGGGTGCCGTCGACTTCGTACTGTTTCTTCCAGATCGGGACCTCGGCCTTGACCGCCTCGACGAGCCGCTCGCAGACCAGGAAGGCGTCGGCGCGGTGCGCGCTCGCGACGGCGGCGACGAGGGCG
The DNA here is from genome assembly GCF_022760445.1 of Cryobacterium zhongshanensis. Lineage (NCBI taxonomy): Bacteria > Bacillati > Actinomycetota > Actinomycetes > Micrococcales > Microbacteriaceae > Cryobacterium > Cryobacterium zhongshanensis. Next base: position 319,304 of record NZ_JALGAR010000003.1, read on the forward strand.
AGGTCGCCGACCTCGAGGTGGCCGATCCGGTGGCTCACGACGAGCTCGACCGCGGGGTTCGCGGCCCGGAACCGGGCGGCGATCTCCGTGAGGATGCGCCCGGCATCCGGATGGGCGCTGTAGTCGAGGCCCGTCACAGCGCCTGTGGCATCGGGGTCGTGGTCCCGCACCTGGCCGATAAAGGTCACGACGGCGCCGGCCGACCGGGACGACACCGCGAGGACATGCGCGGCGACGTCGAGCGTCTGCTCGGTCACGAGGGACAGCGGAGGTATGCGTTCGGAATCCACAGCCCCAGAGTACCCGCGGCTGCCCGCGATGACCCGCGAGCCCCCGCGAATCCCCCGTACCGGCACCCTCCCTAAGTACCCGTAACGGGCAGTATGCTGTCGCCGGCGGAAACCATTCACCGTCGAATCGACAGCCGGAACGAGGTTCACCGATGCCGCACCAGCCCCACAGACTGATCCCCGCGAGTTTCACTCCCGGCCCCTCCCTCACGCTGCGCACACGGGTCGAGATCACGCCCGACTTCGGTCGGAGCGCCACGATCGCCGGCTACGCCGTCTCGAGCGACGGTCCTGTTCCCCCGGCGATCGGGCTCGACCGTGCGGCTCTTACGGATGCCGGGTTCACCGGGGCGGTGGGCCAGACGCTCGTGCTGACCCGGGCATCCGCACCGACCCTCGTGGCCATCGGCGTCGGCGGCCAGGGGCAGCTCACGACCGCGACGCTCCGAGACGCCTCCGCCGCCTTCGCCAGGGCCGGCCGGCACGGACGCCATCTCGCGACTGACCTGATGAGCGCCGTGAGCGGCCTCGACCCGGTCGCGGCCAGCGCCGCCGTCGTCGAAGGCGCCCTGCTCGCCCGCTATCGCTACCTCGAACTCAAGACGAAGACCACCGAGGTACCCCTCGAGGCCCTCGACCTCGTCGGGAGCACAGCGCACCCCGACGGCGTCACCCGCGGCCTCGCCCTCGCCCGGGCGACGGCTCTGGCACGCGACCTCGCGGCGGCCCCGCCCTCCCACCTCACGGCGACGGTCTTCGGCGACTTCGCCGAAACCCTCGCCCCGCAATTCGGACTCGAGGTGAGCGTGTTCGACAAGGCGGAGCTCATCGACCTCGGCTGCGGCGGCCTCCTCGGCGTCAACGCCGGCAGCATCGAAGAGCCCAGGATGATCGAGGTCCGGTATCGTCCCTCGGGACAGCCGACCGGCCACCTCGCCCTCGTGGGCAAGGGCATCATGTATGACTCCGGCGGGATCGCACTCAAGCCGGGAGACGTCACGCACCTCGCGATGAAGATGGACATGTCCGGTGCCGGCGCGATATTCGCCGCGATGACGGCGCTGGCCGAACTCGGCTGCACGAACGCCGTGACCGGTTACCTGATGTGCACAGACAACATGCCCTCCGGTTCGGCGACGGCGATGGGCGACGTCCTCACGATCCGCGGCGGTACGACCGTCGAGGTGAAGAACACCGACGCGGAGGGCCGGCTCGTGATGGCGGATGGCCTCGTCCTCGCCACCGAAGAGGGCGTCGACGCCATTGTCGACCTCGCGACCCTCACCGGAGCGGCCCTCGTCTCGCTCGGCCCGATGATGGCGGCGCTGTTCGGCAACGAGCAGGGCATCGTCGACCAGGTACGCGCAGCATCCGACCTCACCGACGAGACCGTCTGGCAGCTACCGCTCGACCGCCGCTATCGCAACCAGCTCGACTCGGACGTCGCGGACATGTCGAACCTCGGCGGGCCATTCGCCGGTGCGACGACCGCCGCCCTGTTTCTCGCGGACTTCGTCGGCGACACCCCCTGGGCGCACATCGACATGTGCGGTCCCATGCAGTCGGACTCCGATGACTCCTGGCGGACCAAGGGACCGACCGGTTTCGGCGCCCGCCTGCTCGTCGAACTCGCGCTCGGCTTCCGGCCCCCGGCCTCCTGAAGACGACCGTCGCCACCGGAGACAGACGGCCCGCCCGTGTCAGGGAGCCCTGACGAGGTCGCGCTGTCCCGTTGGCGCGAGCTCACACCCTCTCGAAGACGGCGGCGAGGCCCTGGCCACCTCCGATGCACATGGTCTCGAGCAGGTAGCGCCCCCCGGTACGGTGCAGGTGCCTGCTCGCGGTCGCCAGGATGCGTGCGCCGGTCGCGCCGACGGGATGGCCCAGGGAGATGCCGGAGCCGTTCACGTTGGTGCGTTCCCAGTCGGCCTCGGTGAAGTTCCACTCCCGGCTGACCGCGAGCACCTGGGCGGCGAATGCCTCGTTGAGCTCGATCAGGTCGATGTCCGCGAGGGTGAGGCCTGCGCGTGCGAGAGCTCTCTTCGTCGCGGGCACCGGTCCGATGCCCATCCGCGACGGCTCGACGCCGGCCCTGGCCCAGGTCACCAGGCGCACGAGCGGCGTGAGCCCGAGTTCGGCGGCGCGTTCCGGGGTGGTCACGAGGCACGCGGCGGCCGCGTCGTTCTGCCCGCTCGCGTTTCCGGCGGTGACCGTCGCGTCGGCATCCGTGCCCAGCAGGATGGGACGCAGCCCGGCGAGACCGGCCAGGGTCGTGTCCGGCCGCGGGGTTTCGTCGCGGGCGACGACGACGGCGCCCTTGCGCCCCGGAACCGTGACCGCCACGATTTCGGCATCGAAACGGCCCTCTGCGACGGCCGTCGCGGCACGCTGCTGCGACCTCACGGCGAGCTCGTCCTGCTCGGCACGACCGATGCCGTACTCCCGGCGCAGGTTCTCCGCGGTCTCGAGCATGCCGCCCGGAACCGGATAGTTGCGGCCGCCCGCGGTCTCCCGTCCGCGACTGAGTGCGTCGCGGAGCAGCAAGCCCGGCCCTGCCCCGATTCCGAAGCGTGACTCGACGGTGTAGAACGGCGCCTGGCTCATCGAGTCGACGCCGCCGGCCACGACGACGTCGCTGATGCCGGTCTGCACCTGCATCGCCGCGTCGAGCACGGCCTGCAGGCCTGAGCCGCACCGCCTGTCGAGTTGGAGCCCGCCGACGGTCACCGGCAGACCGGCGTTGAGGGCGGCGACGCGGGCGACGGATGCCGCCTCCGCGGTCGGGTAGGCCTGCCCGAGGATCACGTCGTCGATGACGCCCCCGTCGATGCCGGTACGTTCCAGCAGCGCCGCGATCACCGCGGCGGCGAGGTCGGCCGGTGCGACCGTGGCGAACACGCCGCCGAAGCGCCCGATCGGTGTGCGCAGCGGTTCACAGATGACGACCTCGCGCATCCGCTCGTTCATGCGCCGACCCCAGACAGGAGGGTGCGAATGACGCCCGGTTCCGCGGGCACGAGCAGCCGCGCCCCGGTCGCCGCCTGGACGTCCGCGACGGCGACGCCCGGAGCGACCTCGCGAAGTACGAGCCCCTCACCGGTGACGTCGATCACCGCGAGGTCGGTGATGATCCGGGTGACCACGGCCTTGCCGGTCAGCGGCAGGGAGCATTCTTCCAGGATCTTGAAGTCGCCGGCACGCGTGACGTGCTCCATCACGACGATCACGGTGTCCGCACCGTGCACGAGGTCCATCGCCCCGCCCATGCCCTTGATCAGCTTGCCCGGCACCGCCCAGTTGGCGATGTCTCCCGTCGCCGAGACCTGCATCGCGCCGAGCACGGCCACGTCGATGACCCCGGCACGGATCATGCCGAAGCTCTGGGCGGAGTCGAAGTACGCCGCACCGGGATTGACGGTGATGGTCTCCTTGCCGGCGTTGATCAGCTTCGGGTCTTCCTCGCCCTCCCACGGGTATGCGCCGACGCCGAGCACCCCGTTCTCCGAGTGCAGGATGACCTGCACCCCCTCGGGCAGGAAGTTCGGGATCAGGGTCGGCAGGCCGATCCCGAGATTGACGTAGCTGTCTGGGGCGAGTTCCTGCGCGGCGCGGGCCGCCATCTCGTTGCGGGTCAGGGGCATGTCAGCCTTCCATTCTGGAGGTCGGGGCGGATGCCGCGGCCGCGGCGGCAGCTCCCGGCCGCGGCCGGGTCGTGACCTTCTCGATCGGCAGGTCGCGCGCATCCGCGTGGTTCAGCTGCACGATCCGTTGCACGTAGATGCCGGCGAGGTGCACGTCGTCCGGATCGATCTCGCCCGGTTCGACGAGCTCGTCGACCTCGGCAATGGTGATCCGGCCGGCCATCGCGGCCGGCGGGTTGAAGTTGCGGGCCGATTTCTCGAAGACGAGGTTGCCGTGGCGGTCGCCGCGAGCGGCGCGTACCAGGGCGAAGTCGGTGACGATCGCCTCCTCGAGCACGTATTCCTGCGTCTTGCCGAGCGAGGAGAACACCCGGGTCTCCTTCGGCGGTGAGGACACCAGTACCTCTCCACCCGGTCCGTAGCGCCAGGGCAGGCCGCCGTCGGCGACGAGGGTTCCGACGCCGCTCGCGGTGAAGAACGCGGGGATGCCGCTGCCGCCCGCGCGGAGCCGCTCGGCGAGGGTGCCCTGCGGAGTGAGCTCGACCTCGAGTTCGCCGCCGAGGTAGCGCCGGGCGAAGTCCTTGTTCTCGCCGATGTATGACGCGATGACCCGGCTGATCCTGCCCTCCCTGAGCAACTCGCCGAGCCCCCAGCCGTCGACGCCGCAGTTGTTGGAGACGACCCGGAGGTCGGTCGTGCCCCGGTCGAGCAAGGCGCGGATCAGCACGATCGGCACGCCGACGAGGCCGAAGCCGCCGACGGCGAGGGAGGCGCCGTCTGGGATGTCCGCGACGGCGGCCGCCGCTGAGGTGAACGTCTTATCCATGGAGCAGTCCTTCGGTTCGGTTCGGTTCAGGGACGTGACGGGGTCTGGGACGAGTCGGCGCCGGGCTCGGCATCCGGGGCGCACTCGGCAGGCAGGGCAGCCTCCTCGTCCAGGGCGGCGAACGTCGTGCGGGCGATCGAGAGCGCCGAGTTCGCGGCAGGCACCCCGGCGTAGATCGCGGTGTGCAGCATCGCCTCGCTGATCTCGGCGCGGCTGAGCCCGTTGGTGAGCGCGGCGCGCACATGCATCGCGAGCTCGTGCTCGTGGCCCCCGGTGATCAGGCAGGCGAGGGTGAGGAAGCTGCGGGTGCGCCGGTCGAGGCCGGGCCTGGTCCAGATCTCACCCCAGGCGTAGCGGGTGATGAAGTCCTGGAAGTCGGCGGTCTCCGGGGTGATCGCGGCCGTCGCGGCATCCACGTGCGTGTCGCCCAGCACGGCCCGACGCACGGCCAGGCCCGCGGAGTACACCTCTGCGACCGTGCGCGCGGCGGGTTCCCGGGCGCTGGGTCGCCCGATCGGGTGCTCGGCGGGCGGGGCCGGTGGCGTTTCCATGAGCTGGTCCAGCAGCAGGCCGGCGAGCTCCCGTGGCCGCTCGAGGGAGGGCAGGTGGGCGGCTCCGGCGATCTCGGCATACCGGGCACCGGGAACGGCCGCAGCGAGCTCGGCGACGAGGGCACGCGGCGCGGCGAGGTCGAGTTCCCCTGCCACGCACAGCATCCGCAGGGGGATGCCGGCGACCGCCTCGCGCGCGTCGAAGCCGGCGAGCGCCTCGCAACAGAGCGCGTACGACTCGTCGTCGATGTCGAGGAGCCGGTTCAGCGCTCCGGCGCCCGCCGCGGGATCGCGCTCGAGGAACCCGGGGGCGAACCAGCGTTCGGCGCTGCCGATCACCATCGACGGCGTTCCGCTCGCCCTGATCCGCGCGGCGCGTTCGTGCCAGCCCTCCGCGGTGCCGATCCGCGCCGCTGAACACACGACGCTCAGGCTCAGCAGGCGTCCCGGGTGTCGGATGCCGAGCTCGAGGCCGACCGCGCCGCCGAGCGAGATCCCGGCGTAGTGGAAGGACTCCGGTGCGGCGTCCGGGCCGAGGGCGGCGGCCGTCGCCGAATCGACGAGGGCGATCACCGCGTCGGCGAGTTCGGCGACCGTGAACGGTTCCCGCGCGGCCGGGCTGACCCCGTGTCCGGGCAGGTCGAAGCTGAGCACCCGGAGATTCGGGGCCGACGGCGCGCCCAGCGCATCGACGACCGCGTCCCAGAGCGTCGTCGTCGTGCCGAGCGAGGGTCCGAGGACGAGCAGCGGCGCCCGACCGGCGGGACCGACCGGACCGGCCGGACCCGCCGGATCGGGGCGCAGCGTGCCGCGAAGGAGAGGCTGGGTCATCGGGAATCCGTCCTTGACTGGTGTGCGGGAACTGCCTGCTGTGCGGGAACTGCCTGGCTTTCGGGTGCTTCCGGCTCTGCAGGCGCGTCCGGTTCGAACTGCGCCCGGAACCGGGCGAGCACCCGGTCGATCGCTGCGGAACCCTGGCCGAGGTCGGTGTCCGCGTCGAACGCGGCCCAGGCCTGGGCTCGCAGGGCGTCGGTCACGCCCGCGGTCGAGCCCTCTGCTGCAAGCAGCCCTCCCAGTGTCACCCGCAGGGGTCGCCGGGTCTCGTGGGACTCCTCCGCGGCCCGCTGCACGAGCGCGAAGGCCCTGGTCCTGCCGAGTGCCTCGGCGAGGAGCGTGGTCACGCGTTCGCTGAAGACGAGCCCGTCCGTGAACTCGAGGTTGACCCGCATCCGCCCGGGGTGGATGTCGAGCCGCCCGGCCAGGTCCGCCGCTCCGGTGACCGCGGACACCGCGAGCCGCTCGAGGTCCCGCAACGTCTGCCACTCGGCGTGCCAGGCGCCGCTCGGGCGCTGGTCCTCTGCCAGCAGGCTGCCGTAGAGCGACCCCAGCAAAGCCGGGGACTGGCGCGCTGCGGCGGTGACGAGCACGGCCGTGACCGGGTTGCGCTTGTGCGGCATCGCGCTGGAGCCGCCCTGCCCTGCGCCGAGCCGCTCGTTCACCTCGGCGATCTCGGTGCGGGACAGCACGGACACGTCGAGGGCGAACGCCCCGGCGACGCCGGTCACCGCGGCGAGCGCGGATCCGAGCTCCACGACCGGCAGGCGGTCCGTGTGCCAGCTGAGCAGCGGCCGGCGCAGCCCGAGCCGGGCGGCGAACCTTTCCGTGACGACGTCGACGGCCGGGGTGCCCGAAGCGGATGCCGCCGGCCCGGAGACCCCGGACCGGGCGTTCGCGATGGCGGTGAGCACCGCGAGGTTCCCGACGGCGCCGCCGAGTTGGGCGGGCAGCGCCGCGCGCACCCGGGCGAGGGCGGTGGCGGCCGTGAGCACGGCGTCCAGCCAGCCGGCCGCGACGAAGCCGAAGCTCGTGGGCGAAGCCTGCTGGCCCAGGGTGCGGCCGGCCATGATCGTGTTCCGGTGCTGCCCCGCGAGCACGGCGAGCGCGGCGGCGAAGTCCCCCAGCCGGTCGGCGAGCTCGCCGCAGACCCGGTCGGCGATGAGCATCGCCGACGTGTCGAGGATGTCCTGGCTCGTGGCTCCGACGTGGATGTGATCGGAGGACCCGGCGCGCACGCGTTCCGCGGCGAGGCCGAGGTGCTTCACGAGCGGGATCACGGGGTTGCCGCCGCCGCGCCCCTCCCGGGCGATCGCACCGAGGTCGAGCGCACCGGCGTCGGCGAGCGTGTCGCACACGCCGAGCATCCACTCGGGGGCGAGTGCAGCGTCGACGAGCGCCCGGGTCAGGGCGAGCTCGGTGTCGACCATCGCCTGCAGCCAGGCGGCGTCGCTCGTGAGCGTGGTGGCCTCGCTGCCGTGGGCGAGCGGGGCGAGCAGCCCGGCGTCGAGAACGGGCTCAGGCATCGAAATCCAGGAACACGGTCTCGTTCTCACCCTGAAGGTGGATGTCGAACCGGTACGAGGCCGCGCCCGTCGGCCCGGTGCCTTCCGGGACGCAGACGAGGGTATGCCGCCGGGCCGCCGGGACCGCGGTGAGCACGGCATCCGCGGCGTTCCGCTCCGCATTCCCGGGGAAGTAGGCCCGGGTGAACAGGTGGTGGATGAGCCCCCTCGCGAACACGGCGACGAGCACGTACGGCGCACCGCCTGCGACCGGGCCGGGCTCGACCGTTGTGAAGGTGTAGTGGCCGCCGAGGTCGACGGCCGCCCTGCCGAAACCGGTGAAGCCGAAACCGTCGCGGGCGAGGGAGCCGCGCTCGTCCGGCAGGGCTCCGGTCTCGTCGGCCTGCCAGATTTCGAGGATGGCGTCGGGCACCGGATCCCCCGCACCGTCGAAGACGGTGCCGTGCAGCCGGATCGCCCGCGGGTGGTGGCCGGGCACGAGCTCGGCTCCCCCGTCGTACGGCAACGCGAAACCGTAGAACGGGCCGACGGTCTGCGCGGGGGTCTGCACGTACCGGGTTTCCGGCGCTGCGGACGGTTCAGTCATGGGCTTCTTCGCTTTCCATCCACGTCGACTTCGGACCGGTGAGCACGATGTCCCAACGGTAGCCGAGCGAAAACTCGGGCACGCTCAGGTCGTGGTCGTACACGCCGATCAGCCGGGCGCGCGCCGCGGGATCGGTGATCGACTGGTAGATCGGGTCGAGCGCGAAGAGCGGATCACCCGGGAAGTACATCTGGGTGATCAGTCGCTGGGTGAACGCGGTGCCGAACAGCGAGAAGTGGATGTGCGCCGGGCGCCAGGCGTTCAGGTGGTTCCGCCACGGGTACGGGCCCGGTTTGATCGTCGTGAACGAGTACTCGCCGTTGTCGCCGGTGATGACCCGGCCGACGCCGGTGAAGTTCGGGTCGAGCGGGGCCGGGTGCTGGTCGCGCTTGTGCACGTACCGGCCGCCGGCGTTGGCCTGCCACACCTCGACGAGCTGATGCCGCACCGGGCGACCCTCGCCGTCGAGCACCCGCCCGGACACCGTCATCCGCTCGCCGAGCGGCTCGCCGTTGTGTTGGATGGTCAGGTCGCTCTCGAGCGGGCTGACGTCGCTGTGCCCGAAGGCCGGCGAGTGCCGTTCGATCTCCTCCGGGTCCGCCCGCACGAGCTCGTGGGTCGGGTGCCGCAGGATCGAGCTGCGATAAGGCGGGTAGTCGCGACGCGGGTGCAGCTCAGGGGCGTTGCCCTCGGCAACGAGGGCACGGGCATCCGCCTCGATGGCCTGCATCTCTGCGGAGATCTCGTGTTGTGACGTGGTCATGGTCGATGATTCCTCTCGGGAGAATGGGGCTAGAACGGCAGGCCGGAGTACTGCTCGGCGAGTTCGCGCTGGGCATGGACCGAGCCGGTGACGTAGTCGAGGCGGCCGAGCTGGCTCTGGTAGTCGAACTCCATCGTCTGCAGGTCGGTGCGGTTGCGGTGCAGCAGGTCGGTCATCCACTGCGAGAACTGCTGCACGCGCCACTGGCGACGGAGCGCCGCCTCGCCGTAACCGGAGAGGAGGGCGTCGTCGTCCGCGTAGTGGGCGGCGAGGGCTGCGGCGAGCATCGTGACGTCGGCGATGGCGGAGTTGAGTCCCTTGGCCCCGGTCGGCGGCACAATGTGTCCGGCGTCCCCCGCGAGGAAGAGGCTGCCGTACGCGAGGCGGGAGGCCACGAAGCTGCGCATCGGCGTGATCGACTTGTCGGTGATCTCGCCCTCCTGGAGGGTCCAGCCCGGCACGCCGAGGCGAGCGTGCAGGGTCTCCCAGATCCGTTCGTCGGGCCACTGCTCGAGCGAGTCTGCGGTGTCGACCTGCAGGTAGAGCCGGGAGACGTGCGGCGAACGCATCGAGTGCATGGCGAAGCCGTCCTCGTGCAGCGCGTAGATCAGCTCGTCGGTCGACGGCGCCACGTTCGCGAGGATCCCGAGCCAGGCGTACGGGTAGCTCCGGTCGTAGAGCGTGATGGCTTCGCGGGGGATGCTGGCGCGACAGACGCCGTGGAAGCCGTCGGCGCCGACGACGAAGTCCGCCGCGATCGTGTGTGCCTCCCCCGCGTGGGTGAACGTCACCCGGGGTGCGCTCGACTCGAGGTCGTGCACCGCGACATCCGCCGCCTCGTAGTAGATCGTGGATCCGGCACTCGTATGCGCGTTGATCAGGTCTTTCACGACCTCTTGCTGGCCGTAGACAGTGACGCTGCGGCCGATGAGCTCCTGGAAGTCGACGTGGTGGCGCTCGCCCCGGAACTGCAGGTAGATGCCGTCGTGTTCGAGGCCCTCCGTCCGGATGCGCTCGCCGAGCCCCAGCCGGGTGAGGGTCTCGACGGCGCTCTGTTCGAGCACGCCGGCCCGGATCCGGGCGAGCACGTAGTCCTGGGTGCGGTTCTCGACCACGATCGAGTCGATGCCGGCGTCCCGCAGCGCCCAGCTGAGGAGAAGACCGGCGGGACCTGCGCCGATGATGGCGACACGGGTGTTTTCTGGGGACACGGGGTTCTCCTAGCGACGATGACAGGTGATCGCACCATCTTGCGGAGTCAACGGCACCCCCGAGGTGGTGGTTTCCACTGAGTGAAAGACCGTCCGGCGGATGCCCAGCCTCGGCTCAGCCCGTGGCGCGGCGGTACCCGAGCGCCCTGCCCACCCCGTGGGCCGCAACGCGCACGGCCTGTTCCTGCTCGGGGCTCGGCCGGGGTGTTGTGCGCGTGACGATCGACACGGCCGCAACCACCTGCCCGGTTCTGTCCCTGATCGGCGCCGCGATCGAACTCGACCCGGCCGTCATCTCCTCGGACATGCGGGCGATGCCCTGGCTGCGGATGCCGGCCAGGCGCCGCCGCAACTCCTCGGGGTCGGTCACCGTCTGCGGCAGGAACCGCGGCAACGGTCCCGCCAGGTACTCCTGGATCACCTCGTTCGACGCGTTGGCCAGCAGGACGAGGCCGACCCCGGTCGCGTGCAGCGGCAGGCGGCCTCCCACGCGGGAGATCACCCGCACGGCCTGGTGGCCGGACAGCTTCTCGAGGTAGAGGGCGTCGCCTCCGTCGAGGATGGCGAGGTGCACGTGCTCATGGGTCGACTCGTACAGGTCTTCCAGATAGGGCAGGGCGATCGTGCGGAGGTTCCGCGCCGTCGGCGTCTGCACGCCGACCTCCCACAACCGCATCCCGAGCGCGTACCGGCCGTCCTCCTGGCGGGCGAGGCCGCCCCAGCTCGTCCACTCTCTGACGAGGCGGTGCACCGTCGTCAGCGGGATCCCGGTGCGCTGCGCGATCGCGGTGAGGGTGAGCGAACTCGCCGGCGGCGCGGTGAACGCGTCGAGGATGGCGAAAAGCCGCGCGGCCACACCGCGGTCATCGACCGGGAACGCCGCAGCGCCCTCGGTTCCCCTCGACTGTGCGGGCTTCCCTGACATCAGCACCACGCTACTCGCCCCCCACACCGGCGGGGAGCATACTGTGGGGCAATGGCGAATTCACGCTCCGGCGACTCCCTGCTGTCCCGGCTCGTGACGATTCTGGACGCCTTCGGTTCGCATCGCTCGTCCATGACGATCTCCACGTTGTCGCGACGGGTCGGCATGCCGCTTGCGACGACCCACCGTCTCGTCCTTCAGCTCCTCGACGAACGACTCCTCGAACGCGACGCGGACGGAGAAGTGCGCCTCGGCATCCGGCTGTGGGAACTCGCCTCCCGGGGATCCCGCACCACGGACCTGCGCGAAATCGCGCTGCCCTTCATGGAAGACGTGCAGGCCGTCGTGCAGCAGCACACGACCCTGAGCCTGCTCGACAGCGAGAACGTGCTCTACATCGAGCGGCTCACGACCCGCGGGTCAGCGGTGAACATCACCCAGATCGCCGGTCGGCTGCCGATCCACGCGTGTTCGTCCGGCCTCGTGCTGCTGGCGTATTCCCCGCCGGAATTCCAGGACGACGTGCTCGGCCGGGAGCTCGTGCGCTACACGGAACACACCGTCACCGAACCTGCGGCACTGCGCCGGCTGCTGGCCGGGATCAGGCAGCTCGGCCATGCCTCCGTGCCCGGGATCATCGTTCCGGACACGACCGGGATCGCCGTTCCAGTGTTCGAACGGGGCGACCGGGTGATCGCTGCACTGAACGTGATCGTCCCGTTCGGCGAGGAAGACCTGCGCGCGACCGTCCCTGCGCTGAAGACCGCGGCGCACGGCATCTCCCGGGCCCTCGGCGCCGACCGGCCGCGCGGCGGAACAAGCCGGATGCCGCGGGCCGTCTGACCGGGACGCCCCGGGTCACCGGGCCCGGTCCCCCGACGAGTTTTCCTCCCATTGAATGGGAGGGGCACGATGAGCGAGCCCGACCGTTGACAGTCTTCAGAAACGCAAAATTCTTGTGTCAACGACGACGGGAGTGGGATTCGATGCGAATTCTCCAGGGCAAGCCGCAGGACCGATTCGATGTCGTGGTGGTGGGGTCCGGCGCCGCGGCGCTCGCGGCCGCTGCGACGGCGGCCAACGAAGGCAAGAGCGTTCTGGTCGTCGAGAAGTCGGCCCTACTCGGCGGCACGTCGGCGGTGTCGGGCGGGATGCTCTGGGTCGCCGCCAACCACCTTGCCCGTGCGGCCGGAATCGACGATTCTCCTGCGGACGCCGCCCGCTATGTCCGGGCCGTCTCCCGGGGCAGAGGCCGGGACGACCTGTTCGATGCCGCCATCACCCGCGGCGACGACATGCTGCGCTACCTCGAACGCGAGCTCGACGTGGCCTTCCTGCTGCTCGACAACTTCCCGGACTACCGGATGGACCTCGACGGAGCCCTCGACGGCGGACGCACGGTCGAACCCGCGCTCTACGACGCCGCCGCCGCGCTCGGCCCGCTGCGGGCGCACATACGCACCGACGGCCGGGCGCCGTTCACGATGCAGGAGTACGAGAACTGGGGCGCCTTCACGCACTTCCCCTGGGCCGAGCTCGCTGCGCGGGAGACGGCCGGCCTCGTCGCCAAGGGGCAGGCGCTCGTCAGCATGCTGCTCGCCTCCTGCCTTGGGAACGACGTGACCCTCGCCGTCGAGGCCCGCGCCGAACGGCTCGTCGTCGTCGACGGCCGGGTCACCGGCGTCGTCGTCGACGGACGCACCTTCCACGCGAACGACGGCGTCGTGCTCGCCAGCGGCGGCTTCGAATGGGACAAGCGGCTCGCCGACGGGTTGCTCCAGACCCGGCTTCATGTCGTCTGCTCTCCCCCGTCGAACACCGGAGACGGCCTCCGGATGGCCCAGCGCCTCGGTGCGCGGACCGGCGGGACCCGTGAGGCCTGGTGGGCGCCGATGTCGGTCATCCCCGGGGATCTCCGCGACGGCGAGCAGGTCGGCACCCTGCTCCGCTTCGAACGCCAGGGGCCCGGCTCGATCATGGTCAACCAGCACGGGCGCCGTTTCGCGAACGAATCCCAGAACTACAACGACCTCGCCCGCTCGCTGCATTCCTGGGACCCGGCGGCCAATGCCCCGCTGAACACCCCGGCCCACGTCGTCTTCGACCACGCCTTCCTCGAGCGTTACGGCGTCCTGAGCCACCGCGCCGGACAACCGACGCCGGCCTGGCTGCTCGAAGGCGCCACCCTGGCCGACCTCGCCGCGCGCATCGGCGTCGACCCTGCCGCGCTCGCGGACACGGTCGGCCGCTTCAACCACTATGCCGAACTCGGCCAGGACCCCGACTTCGGCAGGGGCGGCAGCCGCTACGACACCTACTGGGGCGACGCGGCGAATGTCTTCCCCAACCCGAGCCTCGCCCCGCTCACCACCGGGCCGTACTACGCGCTCGCGGTCGTGAACGGCGCCTTCGGCACCAGCGGCGGGGTATCGACGGATGCCGTCGGCCGCGTCCAGGACGTGGACGGCGACCCGATCGCGGGACTCTTCGCGGCGGGGAACATCGCGGAGAGCGCCTACGGGGCCGGCTACCCCGGCGCCGGCGCGACCCTCGGACCCCTGATGACGATGGGCTACCTGATCGGTCGCACCCTCGCGGGGCAGCCGGCCGGCTACCCCGCCGAGGTCCCCGCGGCGGCGGCGGCCCGGTGATCCGCCACGTCGTGCTGTTCCGGTTCGAGGACAGCTTCACCCCCGGGATCGAACGCCGCTGGCGCAGCGGTCTCGACGGCCTCGTCGGCAGCGTGCCCGGGCTCCGGTCACTCAGCGTCGGGCGGGACGTCGGCGGGGAGGCGCGGTCCTGGGACTGCGCCATCGTCGCCGACTTCGACTCGCTCTCCGACGTCGCCGGCTACGCCACGCATCCGCTGCACACCCCACTGATCGCCCTGTCCGCGCCGCACAGCCGGCAGATCGCCTCCGTCGATTTCGACCTGCCCACCCACCGAAAGGACTCCACGGAATGACCATCACCGACACGGCCGCAACGGCCGCAACAGCCGCGACCCCGCAGGGCCGCGTGCAGGGCAAGATCGTCATCGTCACAGGAGGGAGCGGCGACCTCGGCAGCGCCTGCGTGCGGCTCCTCGCCGGCGAGGGCGCCCTGGTCGTCAGCCTCGACGTCACCACGCCGGCCGAACCGTGGCACGAGCCGGGGGTCACCTCGCTCGAGCTCGACATCACCGACCCGGACCAGGTCGAGCGCGCCATCGCGCGGGTGCTCGCCGACGTCGGGGTCCCCGACGTGCTCGTGAACGCGGCCGGCATCATCGGGAGGGCGGCCCCGTCGCACGAGTCGACCCTCGCCGAGTTCGACCGGATCTTCAACGTCAACGTCAAGGGCACCTGGCTCATGACGAAGTACGTGGTCCCCGCAATGATCGCCGCGTCGCGCGGCAGCATTGTGAACTTCTCGTCGATCCACGGCATCACCGGCGGCAGGAGCGTTCCGCTGTACCACGCCACGAAGGGGGCCGTTCGGCTGCTCAGCAAGGCGGATGCCGCGACCTATGGCGAGTTCGGCATCCGGGTGAATTCGATCCACCCCGGCTCGATGAACACCCGGATGAGCCGCACGGCCGCCGAGATGAGCCCGATCGGGCCGAAGGCGTACTACCGCCAGCTGGTCGACGGCAATCCGCTCCGCCGCCAGGGCGAGCCGGAGGAGATCGCATACGGCGTGCTCTACCTGGCCAGCGACGAATCACGCTTCACGACCGGTTCCGAGCTGGTCATCGACGGGGGCTACACCGCCGTCTGAACCAGGCTTCCCTTCCCGAGTCCCACTCGCCCCAACCCGCCCCAACCCAACCAGGCACCTTGTCAAAGGAGACAGCATGTCCAGCACGGTTCCAGCTCCGACCATCCCCCAGAGGATGCCGCGAAAAGCCGCCGCAGCGGCGTTCGTGGGCAGCGCCCTCGAGTACTACGACTTCTTCATCTACGGCGCGGCGGCCGCCCTCGTCTTCAACCACATCTTCTTCTCCGCCGCCGACCCGGCGATCGCGACGATCGCCTCCCTGGCGACATTCGGCGTCGGCTACGTCGCCCGGCCGTTCGGCGGGCTCATCCTCGGCCACTTCGGCGACCGGATCGGCCGGAAGCGAGTGCTGATCCTCACCCTCGTGATCATGGGGGTTGCGAGCCTCGCGATCGGCTTCCTGCCCACCTACGACCAGATCGGGGCATTCGCGCCCGCCCTGCTCGTGCTGTGCCGCCTGGCCCAGGGCTTCTCGGCCGGAGGGGAAGCGGCAGGGGCGAGCACCCTCGCGATCGAGCACGCACCCGAACACCGCCGCGCATTCTTCTCCGGTTTCACGATGACCGGGTATGCAGCCGGGATGGTTCTCGCCACCATCGTCTTCATCCCGGTCGCCGCCCTTCCGGAGGACCAGCTGTATACCTGGGGCTGGCGGGTGCCGTTCCTGCTGAGCGCGGTCGTTCTCGTCGTCGCCTACATCGTGCGCTCCCGTCTCGACGAGACGCCGGTCTTCGCCGAGGCGAAGTCAGTCGCCGCCGTCGAGAGGTTCCCGGCCGCACAGGTGTTCCGGCACCAGTGGCGCGACGTCGCGCGCGTGCTCGTCTGCTCCCTGTTCGCCGTCACCCAGACCGTGTTCACGGTCTTCGGACTCGCATACGCCACGAGCCCCGCCGTCGGGATCGATCGCGGCACGATGCTCTGGGTCGCGACCGTGTCCATCGCGGGCTCCCTCGTCACCATCCCGCTCTTCTCGGCCCTGTCGGACCGCGTCGGGCGCCGCCCGGTCTGGATCGCCGGGACCCTGGGTTCCGCGGCGACGATCTTCCTCTACTTCTGGGCGATCTCGACCGGGTCGATCCCGCTCATCTTCCTCGGCGGCTTCCTGAACATGACCCTGTTCTATTCGATGGTCAACGGGCTCTGGCCGTCGTTCTTCACCGAGATGTTCGCCGCCCCGGTGCGCTATTCCGGCTTCGCGATCGGCACCCAGCTCGGATTCCTGCTCGCCGGCTTCGCTCCGAGCATCTGTTACGCCCTGCTCGGGAGCGGGATCGACGGCTGGGTGCCGGTCGCCGTCTTCACCGCGGCCACCATGGTGCTCTCGGCGATCGCCGCCGTCACCGCCCGGGAGACCTTCCGGGTGCCGACCGCCCTGCTCGGGGCACACGCCCTGCGCGTCGCGGCACCGGAGACCGCCCCTGCTGCGTCACCGACGACGGTCGGCGCTGGCTAGTGTCGGCGGGGTGACGTACACTCCCAATATCGAACATTTGTTCGATAGGTACGGAGGAGTCACCGAATGCCCCAGATCATCGACACCCGCGTCGACGTCGAGCTCTCGGCCGATGGCGACCCCCTGGCATTCACGTGGGACCGCTTCGAACACACCATCATCGGGCAGCCGCAGGCGGTGTTCACCCGCACCCGCTGGTGGGAGAACGACGGGGTTCCGACCCGCATCGACACCGAGCTGTGGCGGGTCGACGCGGCCCGCGGGGGCGAGGAGCAGCACCGCTACGACCTGCGACGCGACGTCGACGGGTCGTGGGTGCTCGCCCTCGACTGGGGATGAACGGGAACGGCACGGGCGTGCCCGCCGGCGGTTTCCCGCACCTGCACGTCGCGAGCGCATACTCGACGCACTACGGGGTGACGCTCCCCGAGGCCCTTGCCGGACAGGCGAGGGCTCAGGGCTCCTCCTTTCTCGCCCTCACCGATCGCGACGGACTCTATGGGGCGGTCAAGCACCTGCGGGCGTGTGTGGCGGAGGGCATCCGTGCCGGCCTCGGGGCCGACCTCGCGGTGCACGACGACGACCTGCTTCCACTCGGCCGTGTCGTTGTGCTCGCGCACGGCGGCACCAGCGGCCGCGGGTATGCGGCGCTGTGCCGCGCCGTGTCCGCCGCCCACCAGACGGTCGGGGCGGGAGCCGGGTCCGAGCCGAGCATCGGCCGGTCCGAGCTCGCCGAACTGGCCGGGCTCCGGACCCTGACCGTGCTGCTCGGGCCGACCTCAGACGTCGGCGAGGCGATCGAACGCCGCGCGACGAAGGAGGCCGGCGCCCGGTTGACCGCCTGGCAGCGGTCAATGCCCGCCGCGTCGGTGTGCCTCGAAATCGTCTGCCACCTCGCCGAACCCGGCAGCCCGGGCAGCGTCACTCCCGCCACCCGCATGCTCGCCCTCGCCGAACAGAGCGGTCTGCCCGCCGTGCTCACGAACGCCGTGCGTTATGGCGAACCGGAGGACGCGGTCACCGCAGACCTTGCCGACGCCGCACGCACCCTGACCCCGCTCGCCGAGCTCGAGCAGCCGCAGACGAACGGACAGGCCTGGCTCAAACCGGCGGGGGCGATGCGGCAGGTGGCCCGCATGGTCGTGGACGCCGGGCTGCACGACGACGGCGCGCTCGCCCGGTTGTTGCGCGACACCGAACTGCTCGCCGACCGCTGCACGCTCGACCCGCAGGCGGACATCGGCCTCGGCACCCCGCGGATGCCGGAGGCGCGCGTGATCGGCGTCACCGGCGACCCGCTCGCCGAACTCTGGAAACGCGGACGATCCGGCGTTGAGGAACGCTACGCGGCATCCGGTCGACCGGCCGTCGAAGCGGCGCACGCCCGCCTCGAGTACGAGATGGCCACGGTCGAGCACCTCGGCTTCGCGAGCTATTTCCTCACGGTCTCCCGGGTCGCCGACATCGTCAGGGGCATGGGCGTGCGCATCCAGGCCCGTGGCTCCGGCGTCGGCTCGGTGCTCAACTACGCCCTGCACACCTCCTCGGTCGAACCGATCGCGAACGGCCTGCTCTGGGAACGGTTCCTCTCCCCCGAACGGCAGACCCTGCCGGACATCGACCTCGACGTGGAGTCGGCCCGCCGCCACGATATCTACCGCACCCTCTTCCAGACCTTCGGCAGCGACCGGGCCTCGCTGATGTCGATGACCAACGCCTACCGTGGTCGTGGCGCCGTCAGGGACGCCGGGCTCGCCCTCGGCATGGACCCCGGGCAGGTGTCGGCGATCGCCAAGCAGATGTGGCGGTTCAACGCCCGCGACTTCCGCCGCGCCCTCGAGGAGAAGCCCGAGCTCGAACCGCTCGCCGCCGAGGTACGCGCCTCGCAGCAGCTCGACCAGCTCGTCGACCTCACGGCACGGCTCGACCGGCTGCCCCGGCACATCTCGGTGCATCCGTGCGGCGTGATCCTCTCGGACGCGAGCCTGCTCGACCGCACACCGGTGCAGGCCTCGGGCATGGGACTGCCGATGTCCCAGTTCGACAAGCACGACATGGACCCGATGGGACTGATCAAGCTCGACATCCTCGGCGTACGGATGCAGTCGGCGATGGCGCATGCCGTCGAGGAGCACCGACGCCTCACGGGCGAGAGCATCGACCTCGACCGGATCCCCCTCGACGACGAGCCGACCTACGAACTCATCCGCTCGACGCGCACCCTCGGCATCTTCCAGCTCGAGTCTCCCGGCCAGATGGAACTCGTCGGCAAGCTGCAGCCCGAGGTCTTCAACGACCTCACCGTGGAGATCTCGCTGTTCCGGCCGGGCCCGATGAAGAACAACATGCCCCTGCTCTACCTGCAGGCCACGCATGGCGAGGTCATGCCCGACTACATCCATCCGCGGTTCGAGCCGATCCTGCGGGAGACCCGCGGCGTCGTCATCTTCCACGAACAGGTGATGCGGCTCTTCGACGAACTCACCGGCTGCGGCCTGGGCAAGGCGGATGTCTTCCGCAGGCACCTGGGGAAACCGGAGCAGTTGCCCCTCATCGAGGCATACGTGCGGGAGCAGGCCCTGACCCGCGGGTTCCCTCCGGCTGTGATCGACCGGATCTGGACCGTGCTCGCGGGCTTCGGCAGCTTCGGCTTCGCCAAGGCGCACGGCGCCGCATTCGCCCTGCCCACCTACCAGTCCGCCTGGTTGAAGACCCATCACCCTGCGGTGTTCCTCGCCGGACTCCTCACCCACGACCCGGGTATGTGGCCGAAGGACCTGCTCGTGGCGGAGGCCCGGGTGCTCGGGGTTCCCGTGCTGCCGCTCGACGTGCAGCACAGCGTCCTTGACTACCGGGTCGAGGACCTTCCCCCAGGCTATGCCGCGCTCGTCCGGACCGAACCGGAGCCGACCGAACCGGAGCCGACCGAACCGGTGCCGGCCGGGCCGGCCGGTCCGCGCCGCGGCATCCGCCTGGCTCTGCCGGAGCTCTCCGGCAGCACCGCCGCCGAGCGGGCCCGGATCGTACGGCACCAGCCGTTCTCCTCGCTGCAGGACTTCCGGGACCGGGTGCGGCCCCGGCGGTCGAGCTTCGAGGCGCTCGCGCGGGTCGGCGCCCTCGACAGCTTCATCGGCTACGACCGCGAGCGACGGCACGAGCTGCTCGCGCATATCCAGTCGCTCCGCGGCACGGCCGTCACCGTGCACGACGACCAGCTCGCCTTCGAGGTCGACCTGCCGGTGCCCCGGTACACCGGCGACCGGTTCACCGCCGTCACATCCCTTGAGCTGCGCGGCCGCACCCAGACCGAACTCGAGCTCCGTGACCTGAGCCTCGCCGTCTCCGGGCATCAGCTCGCCCGCTTCTATCCGCTCTTCGCCGAACTCGGCGTCACCCCGGCGTCGGCCCTCGCCGACCTGCCCGGCGGCACCGAGGTGCTCCTCGCGGGAGTGCGCCGGGCGACGAACACCCCGCCGATGCGCGGCGGGCGTCGCGTCGTGTTCGTGAGCCTCGACGACGGCACCGGACCGGTCGCGAACGTCGTGTTCTTCCATGACGCCCAGGAACGCATCGGCGGTCCGGTCTTCCAGACCAGGCACCTGCTCGTCCGCGGCCGCACCCGGCGCTCGGGTGCGAAGGGCGTTTCGGTCACGGGCGACATGCTCTGGGACCTCCCCGATGCCGCGCGGCTGGTCAGACAGCGGCACAGCACCGAGCGTGCGGCGGAGAAGGCAGCGGGCGACGAGGCCAGGGCCGAGGCCCTTGCCGCCGAACTCGCCGCTGTCGCTCCAGCCAACGTGCACCGGCTCTGGTCCGTGCGCTCCGCCTGACCCGAATCGGTGAGGGCGGATGTGCGGGTTCCGGACAGGCGAATGCCCCGGTGTCGCAGGTGCGACACCGGGGCATTCGGTGGATCCCGGTGCGGGCCGCTCGACTATCGAGCCGACGGCCGGAGAGTGCCTGTTGCTACTGCGAGACCTGGCTGGTGGTCTCGACGGTCAGCCACGGGCCGGCCGGGACATCGGCACGATCGACGAAACGCCAGTTGACGTGGTCGTTGTCGCCGTCGAGGTCGGCGAAGCCGAGGCATCCGTTGAGGGCGGGTGACACGTCGGTGCCTGCACCCTGGCTCGGGTCGCCGCTGAACTGCTTGTTCACCGGACGGGCGTCGTTGCTTCCGAACACGTAGGCCGCGTCGTGGTACAGCGATCCGCTCGAGGGACCGGCGTCTTCGACCTGTCCGTAGCACGTCTTGCCATTGGGGCCGGTGAGCTGGACCCAGTGGTTCTTCATGTACGAGTAGTTCGAGTCGCCGTGGTGCGCGCTGTACGGTGCCACGTTCGCCCACGGTACGACGGTGTCACGGTTCGCGAACGCCGTCGCGTCGTTGATGTCGTCGTACGGGAGGTCGAGGTAGAACGGGTTCTCGAGCGGCTTGGGCTGGCTGGTCGGGAAGTAGCCGTTTGCGGCTGTGCGCTTCTCGGTCGTGCAGGTGAACGTCGCAGCGGTCGCGCCGCTGGACGGACCATCGCACCCGCCGACGGGCGAGCCGCCGCAGCCGGTGTCCGTGGAGGATCCGAGCTGAACGCCGGTGTGGTGGAGCGCCCACTTGCTGTCATAGGTGCTGCAGACCTGGCTGCCGTCGCTGAGGTTCGCGTTGAAGATCTCGCCGACCCAGAAGGTCGTCGACACGATGTTGGTGTGCAGCGGGGACGTTCCGATGGCGATGGGGGGCGGCGTCGGAGTCGGCGTCGGAGTCGGAGTCGGCGTCGGAGTCGGAGTCGGCGTCGGCGTCGGAGTCGGAGTCGGAGTCGGTGCCGGGGTGGGCTTCGGAGTCGGCGTCGGAGTCGGCGTCGGCGTCGGGGCCGGGGTGGGCTTCGGAGTCGGCGTCGGCGTGGGCGTCGGAGTGGGCTTTGGCGTCGGGGCAGGCGTGGGCTTCGGAGTCGGCGTCGGAGTCGGAGTCGGAGTCGGCGTCGGAGTCGGCGTCGGAGTCGGAGTCGGCGTTCCCTGGTGGTGGTTCTTGCGGTGCGACCACACGCCGGTCACGGCGAGCCAGCCCGACGGGGCGCTGACGGACGACGAGCCTGACGAGGAGGACGAGGTGCCGCCGGAAGCGAAGGCACACGAGGCCGTTGTGCCGACGACGATACACAGGGCCGCCGTTGCGGCGACGATACCGCTCGCGAGCTTGTGGCGCGCGGCTGTACTACGCGGCGAGGATTTCTCGGCGCGACGAAAGAGCTGTTGCATGGAGTTTTTTGCCTTTCAGATGACCGGAACGCGCCGATCACAAATCCATCCACAGAACCTACGACACGCATTTTCGATGGGTTGACTGTAACCCATTCGGGGGACAGGGCGCCCAAAAATACCCCCAGTTTTCGACCTGCGCTAGGGGCTTGACAAATTAAAATACTGAGAGATCGCCGTGATTACGGGGAACTCAGGACAAATTCAGAATTGAGAAACTCTCAGGAAGGAAAACCCTCAGCGCGGCGTTGAAGGGGGCGCCGGTGCCGGCGTCTTCGGTTTCGGTGTCGGCGTCGGCGCCGGCGCCGGATTGGCCTCGACGAAGTCGTCTCCACCGTACTTCGCGTTCGCGACCGACATCACAGCGGGCCACATCCGGTGTCTCGCGGTCGCGGCCTGGCCGCTGTCGAAGAAGGTCGTCCGCTGGTTCACCTGGCCGGTGAGGCTGACCACCGCGACGACCGTTGCCACCTTCGTGCTCGCCCCGGTCATCCAGGTGTCCTTATTGCCATCCGTCGTCCCGGTCTTCCCGATCACGGGCACGCGCGGTGCCATGGCCCGGTTCGACTGCTGCCCGGTCCCGTTCGTCATGACCTTGTGCATGGCATACGCCATGCCGGCCGCAACAGTGGGGTCGACAGAGGCGGCGCACTCGCTGCTCGGTACGGGAACGTCCGCGCCGGTCGGACCGACGATCCGGTCGATCACGACCGGACTGCAGGTCACCCCCTTGTTCGCGATTCCCGCGAACGCGACGGCCATGCTCAGCGGGGCGATCTCGTTCGTGCCGATCACCGAGGATGCGCTCTGCAGGAGCGCGGTCGCATCGGCACGGTGCATCCGGAACGCCTCCGCCGTTTTCCGGATTCCGCACAGATCGAGTTTCTTGGCCATCCCGATGTACCCGGTGTTGATGGATCCCACGGTGGCCTCGAGGGCGCTGTAGTGCGCCCCGCTCTCGTCGGCGTCGTTCTTCGGGTTCCATTTCTCCTTGTCGTAGTTCTGGGGGCCGAAGCAACTGTCCTGGAAGGTGCCCCAGTTGGCCTTGCGGCGGGAGTCGACTCGTTCGTAGAGGGCATGGCCTTCCTTCAGCCACTCGGCCAGGGTGAATACCTTGTACCCGGAACCCGGCTGGAAGCCGCTCGAACCGCCATCGGCATAGTCGGTGTTGTAGTTGATGCTCGTGTAGTTCGCGCCCGTTGCCTCGACCGCGGGGTCCTGGCTATAGTCCTTGTTCTGCACCATCGCGAGCACCCTGCCCGTCCCCACCTGCACGCTGGCGATGACCGCGCCGACATCCCAGCCGGGGAACGTCATCGGAACGTTCTGCTTCATCGTGGCTTCTGCGGCGTCCTGAAGGTCGAGGTCTATGGACGTGTACACGTTGTACCCACCGCGCCGGAAGTTGAGCAGCCGGGTGTCGGCATCCGCCCCGAAGGTCGGATCGTTCCGAAGCACGTGGGTCACGTAGTCGCAGAAATAGGCGCTGCCGCCGGCGGTCTGGCAACCGGTACTGGGTTCATGGATGCTGGGCTCGACCGGTGCCGCGACCGCCGCCGCGTAGTCCGCAGGTCCGATCGCGCCGTACTTCAGCATCGTCCCGAGGATATAGTCCCTGCGGTCCCGGTTCGCCGCGTAGCCGTTGGCTGCACCATTGGTTGCACTGTTCGGGTCGTCGAGTTGGAACTTGACGGGGTTGTTGATGATGGCGACCAGGCTCGCGGCCTGCGGCAGACTCACGGCCGCGGCCGTCGTGTTGAAGTAGTACTCCGCGGCGGCCTCGATTCCGTACACCGTTCCTCCGAAGCCGTTGATGTTGAGGTACTGGCGAAGGATGTCCTTTTTGGAATACTTCTTCTCGACGCCGATCGCGAGTCGCATCTCCTTGAGCTTGCGCTCGGCGCTCGTGCGGGTGGCCGTGTTGTAGCAGGTGTCGCGCGCCGTCGGGTCGGGAAGCATCTCGCACTTCTGCACGAGGACGTTCTTGACATACTGCTGGCTGATGGACGACCCGCCCTGCGTCTGTCCCCCGAAGCTCACACTGAGCCCGGCCCGAATCGTCCCCTGCAGGTCGATGCCGCCGTGTTCATAGAAGCGCGGGTCCTCACTCGAGACCGCCGCATCCGTCACGAAGTGGCTGATCGCGTCCCAGCCGACCTCGATCCGGTTCTGGTCGTAGAACGAGGCGAGAAGTTGCGTCGAACCATCGCGCACTGCGTAGATATTGCTCTTCTGGGACAGCTGGTCGATCGAGAGGAATTCAGGCAGGCTTTCGAACGTGTTGATCGTGTCGGTGACGGCAAGCCCGGAGAGCGCCACGACGGGCGTCACCGACGCCGCGACCAGGAGTCCCGCGGCAGCGCTCAGGGCAACGAATCCGGACAACCCGCCGAGCACGCCACCAAAGGTCCGTCTTTCCTGGAATTCCTTCGTGCGCATCTGAACCCCCAATCACGGTTCATGGAACTCCGTGGTCGCGGGAAATGCTAGGGGTGTCTCACGATCGTTATCCGAGCGATCAGGTCAGAGAGCGTGCACGCGGTTGCCTCGCGGGTTGTGCTCGATTTCGTCACCATGCGCTGGTGACTCGAGTATGTTGCCCAGACGACTACCTGGCGGTGAAGACCAGCTTCGGTGCAACGGGGGCCTTGGCCGACTCGACCTGAAGGCCGACCCAGACACTCTGACCCGCGGGAATCGTGCTCGCCCAACCGGCGCCGGTGCACGTGATCGAGGTCTTGACCTTGACCGTGCACGTCATCCCCCAGGCGTTGGTGACCGCAGTCACGGTCGGATCGGCCCAGGTCACGCTCCACGCCTTGGCACCCGTCGCACTCGTCACCCGGAAGTCGGCGACGTACCCGGCGCCCCAGGCGCTCTGCACGTTCCATGTCGTGGTGATCGAAGCGACGCCGGGGACGGATGTCGGCGTCGCGGTCGGCTTCGGCGTCGCAGTGGGCTTCGGCGTCGCAGTGGGCTTCGGCGTCGCGGTCGGCGTCGGCGTGGGCTTCGGCGTAGCGGTCGGCGTCGGCGTCGGCGTCGCAGTCGGCGTCGCAGTCGGCGTCGGCGGAATGACGATCGGAGTCCCGGCACCGAGCAGCGGTACGAGGGCCGCAAGCTTGGCCGCCTCCGGCGTCACCCAATCGTCTTTGACGATGCCGCCGGTGTCGCCGCTGTTCGGGTTGAACGACCAGTACGCGAAGCTCATGCCGTTGCCCGAGAGGTACGGCACCAGCTTGGCGAGCCACTTCTGGTCGGAGTCGGTCGCGAGCTTGGTGCCGAACTCACCGAGGAGCACGGGTGCGATCCCGGTCTTGCTGATGTAGCCCCAGTTCTGGTCCCAGACGGCGGTGAGGTTGTCGGGGTAGTTGGCCGCGCTGAACCATTTCTGCGCCCACACCGTGGACGGGTAGTCGTGCGGGGAGTACACCACTCGGTTCGCAACGGAGAGCACGACGGGCTTGGCCTTGACGCCGCTCAGGCCGCCGCCCCACCAGGTGGATCCGCCGGTGGCCTGGTTCTCGATCCCCTCGACGAGGATCAGCAGCTTCGGGTTCACCGCGAGCACGGCGTTGCCACCGCGAGTCGCGGCGGCCTGCCAGTCGATCGCGGGGTCGCCGCAGCCCCAGCAGGCCTGTCCGTGCGGTTCGTTGTGCAGGTCGAAACCGATCACGGTCGGATCGTTCTTGTACCGGGTGGCGAGTGCCTGCCAGTCGCTGATCCACTTGGCTTCACTGTATTGCGCGGTGTACCAGAGCTCGGATTGTGCTCCGGAATCCGGACGGTGCCGGTCGAGGATGACATTGAGCCCGGCGACCGTGGCCCGAGCGATCACCGTGTCCATGAGTTGCTGCGGGGTCAGCCCCGCGAGGGTCGGATTCACCGCGTAGTTGATCGAGTTGATGGGAGCCCCACCGAGACACTCGTTCGAGAAGGGCAGGCGCACGGTGTTGAATCCGAGCGACTTGATCTGCGCGAGACCGGCGTCGAGGCCGATCGTCCAGAGCCCGTGCGGGGCGCAGTTGCTCGTCTCCATTCCGAACCAGGAGATGGCCTTGACCACGTAGGTCTGGTTGGCGGAGTTCTGGATCGTGCCCCCCGCGGTGTGCAGCCAGCCGGACGGCGCACTGACGAGGGATGCCGCTGATGCAGACTGCTGCGGAGTGGCCGTCACGAGGCCGCCCGTCACGAGCACGGCGGCGGCGATGAACGCGACCAGTCGCCCGGTGGCACCTCCGCGCCGCGGTCGTGTCGACGCCCCTGGGGCACTCCGCCACGTGGCATAGCTGTCGCGAGCACTCATGCTGGTCCCCCAGTATTCCGCGGACGTGGTTCCCGATGTCCGCCGCCCGGGGCAGCAGAATCGTCCGGTAGCCCCATAGTAGGGGTTCCCGTGTTTCGACTGCGTAACAACGGTGCCCGCGGGGTGAACGCTGCGTGTCTGCCGGGCTGCTGGACGCTCCGGGTACGGAAAACGGGCCCCGCGAGTGCCGCGAGGCCCGTTGTACTGCCGGGTGTTACCGGGTGCTCCTCAATTAGGCGACTGCGGGAACCGCGGTCTTCTTCGAAGCGTGCGGCGTGAGGACGAAGATCGCCCAGCCGAACAGGCCGACGAGGATGCCGAGGCCCATGGCGAAGAAGGAGACGCCGAAGGCGACGATCGAGGTGAAGAGCGAGGCGCGCAGCAGCGACGCGGTCATAACCGTCGGGCGCACCTTGTCGTCCTGGGCGAGCTCGGCGTACGTCTTGCCGCCGGAGGCCTCCATGGCGTGGTGGTTAATGATGTTCGCCTGCGCGAGGGCGGAGAGGGGGTTGTCGACGGTCGTTCCGGCGAGGAACGATGCGTCGGCTGCGACTGTAATCTTCTCGCCGGCCAGCTGGCTGCTGACGGTGCCCCAGACGACGCCGCCGACGAGGAGCATAACGAGTCCACCGATAATGCCGAGGAGGCCGATAATCCGAAGAATACGCGCCTGGCCGGAACCGGCGATCAGGGGCTGGGCAGCCGTTGTCGTAGCGGTTGTCATGAGATACCTTTCCTGGTGTCGCGCCTGTCGTGACACTCGTGTTACCTACCAGTCTGCCAGTAATGAAAGCGCATTCATCACATTTTCTCGGCTGATTGCAACATTGGTGGTAAACGTTTTCATCGTGACGCACGAAAGGCGCGGCATCCGTGGGATGCCGCGCCTTTCTGAGCGTCTGGGGGCCGGTTTCAGTGCCGGTTCCGCCTAGAAGACGGTCAGGCCTCTCGAGCGGAATTGCTCCCGCACGCGCTCCAGCAACTCCTTGTCGGGGGGCGTCGCCCCGTGCAGCGGGTACGGGATCTCCAGGCGGTCCCACTTGTCCTCGCCCATCTGGTGGAACGGGAGCACTTCCACGCGCTCGACGTTCGGCCAGCGAGCCACGATGTCCGCGACGGCGTCGACGTTGTCGACGGCATCGGTGAGTCCGGGGACGAGCACGAAGCGGGCCCAGACAGGGATCCCCTTTTCCGCCAGGCGATCGCCGAAATCGAGGGTCGGCTGGAGTTCGCGGCCGGTGACCTCTTTGTACGTCTCGTGAAGCCCGGACTTGACGTCCAGAAGCACGAGGTCGAGGTTGTCGAGCAAGGTCTCGGAGGCGCTCTTACCGAGGAACCCCGAGGTGTCGAGGGTGGTGTGGATGCCGAGCTTGTGGCATTCCTCGAAGATGCGCTCCACGAAGGCCGGCTGCATGAGCGGCTCTCCGCCGGAGATGGTGAGGCCTCCCCCGGTGGCGTCGAAGACGCCCTTGTAACGCTTGAGGCGCGTGACCAGGTCGTCGAGGGTGGTGATCAACCCGTCGCGCATCTTCCAGGTGTCCGGGTTGTGGCAATACTGGCAGCGCAACAGGCACCCGGACAGGAACAGGGTCATCCGGGTTCCGGGGCCGTCCACGGCGGTGACGAGCTCCCACGAATGGACGCTCGCGACGGAACCATTGTGAATGGCGGCCATCTCGAGGTGGTGGAGTTCGGCAAGTTCTGCCTGTTCGGTGCTGGGGGTCTTGCCGTTCTCCAGTGCGACCAGAGCGACGGCGGGGCCGACGCTGGGTAGGCCGAGGTTTACTGCGGGCATATTCTCGTCCTACTCAGCGTCGCCGCCATTTGTTATCGGTGGATATTCAGTGCTGGTGAAGCGTGGTGCTGGTGGTGATCAGTACTGATCGGGATCAGTGCTGGTGGAACGTACGGCTGATGACGTCCATCTGCTGTTCGCGGGTGAGGCGCACGAAGTTGACCGCGTAGCCGGAGACGCGAATCGTCAGCTGCGGGTAGTTCTCCGGGTGCAGCATGGCGTCTTCGAGGGTTTCCTTGTTGAGCACGTTGACGTTGATGTGGTAGCCGGTGGCTTCCGTGTACGCGTCAATGAGTCCGACGAGGCTCGTGATCTGCTCGTCCTTGGTGTGACCGAGGCCACTGGGGACGACCGTGTTCGTGAGCGAGATGCCGTCCTGCGCCTGGCTGAACGGCAGCTTGGCGACGCTGAGCGCCGACGCGAGCATACCGTGCGTGTCGCGGCCGTTCATCGGGTTTGCACCCGGAGCGAACGGCTCACCCTTGCGACGGCCATCGGGCGTGTTGCCGGTGGCCTTGCCGTAGACCACGTTGGACGTGATCGTCAGGATCGACTGGGTGTGGATGGCGTTGCGGTAGGTCGGGTGCTTGCGGATCATGTTCATGAAGCGTTCCATGACATCGATCGCAATGGAGTCGACCTTGTCGTCGTCGTTACCGAACTTCGGGAATTCGCCCTCGATCGTGTAGTCGATGACGAGTCCGTTGTCGTCGCGGACCGGACGCACCTTGGCGTACTTGATCGCGGACAGGGAGTCGGCGACAACGCTCAGGCCGGCGATGCCACAGGCCATCGTGCGAACGATTTCCTTGTCGTGGAGTGCCATTTCGAGACGCTCGTACGCGTACTTGTCGTGCATGTAGTGGATGCAGTTCAGCGCGGTGACGTAGGTCTCGGCGAGCCACTCGAGCGTGACGAGGTAGTTCGCGAAGACGGTGTCGTAGTCGAGGATCGTGTCGAGGTTCGGCGCGGTGGCCGGGGCGACCTGCTTGCCGGAAACCTCGTCCTTGCCGCCGTTGATCGAGTAGAGCAGCGCCTTGACGGCGTTGACCCGGGCACCGAAGAACTGCATCTGCTTGCCGACGCGCATCGGGGAGACGCAGCAGGCGATCGCAGCGTCGTCGCCGAGCTCGGCGCGGATGAGGTCGTCGGACTCGTACTGGATCGCCGACGTGTCGATGGAGACCTGGGCGCAGAAGCGCTTGAAGCCATCGGGAAGGCCGTCGTTCCAGAGGACGGTGAGGTTCGGCTCGGGTGCTGCGCCGATGTTGTACAGCGTCTGGAGGAAACGGAACGCCGTCTTGGTGACGAGCGGGCGACCGTCTTCACCGATGCCGCCGAGGGACTCGGTGACCCAGGTCGGGTCGCCGGCGAAGATCTCGTCGTATTCGGGGGTACGCAGGAAGCGCACGATGCGGAGCTTGATGACGAGGTCATCGATGAGCTCCTGTGCGCCTTCTTCGGTGATGGTGCCGTCGGCGAGGTCGCGCTCGATGTATGCGTCGAGGAAGGCCGAGTTACGGCCGAACGACATTGCTGCGCCGTTCTGTTCCTTGACGGCGCCGAGGTACGCGAAGTACAGCCACTGAACGGCTTCCTGGGCGGTCTGGGCCGGCTTGGAGATGTCGGATCCGTAGGACGCGGCCATCTGGACGAGTTCCTTGAGGGCCCGGATCTGCTCCGAGTTTTCCTCGCGGGCGCGGATGATGTCCTCGGTCGAGGGCTCCATGTCGAGCTCGGCGCGGTCGTTCTTCTTGCCGGCGATCAGTGCGTCGACGCCGTAGAGGGCGACACGACGGTAGTCGCCGATGATACGGCCACGGCCGTAGGCATCCGGAAGACCGGTGATCAGGTGGCTGTTGCGGGCGCGACGCACACCGGGAGGGTAGACGTCGAACACGGCGGTGTTGTGGGTCTTGCGGTAGTCGGTGAAGATCTTCTCGAGCTCGGGAGAGACGGGGTAGCCGTAGGTCTCGAGGGAGTTGACGACCATGCGCCATCCGCCGAACGGCATGATCGCACGCTTGAGCGGCGCATCCGTCTGGAGGCCGACGATGACTTCATTGTCCTTGTCGATGTAACCCGGCTTGTGGGCTGTAATGGATGACGGCGTGAAGGCGTCGATGTCGTAGACGCCCTTACGACGTTCCTCGGGGAACATCGCGGACAACTTGGCCCAGACTCCCGTGGTGCGGGCGGTCGGCCCGGCCAGGAAGGACGCATCGCCGATATACGGCGTGTAATTGCGCTGAATGAAATCGCGAAGGTTAATCGAATCCTGCCACGGCCCGGAAACGAATTCCGCCTTGCCGTGCTGCATCGAAGTGTCGCCGCTGAGGACGCCCTCTGTAATTGTCATGTGGACTACTCTCCTCGTGGGATTGAGCTTTCCCGCCGCGGAAGATCCCGCGCTCGGGGTATCGAGCGGGGGACACGAGGCGCCAGACGTGCTTCGATGCACCGTGGTCCGCTCTCTTTTTCCAACACTACTCCCCGCCAAGGCCCGGTCGGGGGGTTGTCCTGCCGCGTCTCTCGCCCGCGCGTTTAAAAGGACTCGCCTAGCACAGTCAAACCCCGGTAAACCAGTGCTGAGAGTGACGATCCTGAGAATTCTCGAACCTGCGCGTCAGAGCTTTTTTCCGGGGTTCAGCAGGCTTGCGGGGTCGAAGGCGAGCTTGACGCGGCGCTGCAACTCCCGCACGGCGAGGCCGAGTTCGTCGTCGAGGTGCGCCTGCTTGAGCAGGCCGATCCCGTGCTCTCCGGACGCGGAGCCACCGAGCGTGACGGCGAGCTGGATCACCCGTTTGAAGGCACGATGGGCGGCGTCGACCTCCGCGGGCAGGTCGGGGTCGAACCCGATCACCGGGTGCAGGTTTCCGTCGCCGAGGTGTCCACCCGTGCTGATCGGAATCAAGAGTTCGCGGGAAATCTCCTGAAGCCCGGAGAGGAGCGCCTGCAGCTGGGAGCGCGGAACGGTCACGTCTTCGTTGAGGCTCGCACCCCGCGCGGCCTGCAGGGCCGGCTGGAGGAGGCGGCGCGCGCTCATCAACTGGTCGAGGTGCGCAGGGTCGTTGGCGATGACGATCTCGCCCGCTCCCCCGGCCTCGAGGATGCGCGCGTATTCGGCGACGTCGTCGTCGGCCTGCCCCGCGGCATCCGACTGCACGAGGAGCAGCGCTGCCGCACCCTCCGGGAGGGTCGACGCGGGGTCGAAGGCGTTGATTGCGGTGATGCAGGATCCGTCGAGGAACTCGAGGACGCTCGGGCGCCGGTTGTTCGTGACGATCAACGCGGCGGCGGCGAGGGCCTCCGCTGTGGTCGAGAAGGTCGCGGAGACGCCGGAGGCAGGCGCGGGCGCAGGCAGCAGCCCGACCGTGATCTCGGTGATGATGCCGAGGGTTCCCTCCGAGCCGACGAGGAGGGCCGTGAGGTTGTAGCCCGCGACACCCTTGATGGTGCGTTGCCCCGTGTGCACGATGGACCCGTCTGCGAGGACGACCGTGAGGCGGCGCACGAAGTTGCCCGTCACGCCGTACTTGACGCACAGCATCCCGCCGGCGTTGGTGGCGACGTTGCCGCCGATCGTCGAACCCTTCCAGGAGCCCGGGTCCGGCGGGTAGAAGAGACCGGCGGCCGCGGCGGCCCTGGCCAGAGCGTACGTGCGTACTCCGGCCTCGACCGTCGCGGTCTGGTCCGCCGTGTCGACGGAGACGATCCGGTTCATCCGGGTGAGGTTGACGACAATGGCGCCGGTGATCGAGTTCGCACCTCCGGCGAGGCCGGTGCGGGCGCCCTGGGGCACGAGCGGAATGCCGTTGGCCGCTGCGAGGGTGACGATCGCCGCAACCTCGGCGGTGCTCTTGGGGAACACGACTGCGAGGGGCTCCCCCGCGGCGGTGCCGTCCGACTGGTCCGTGAGATACGCCTCGGTCGCCTGGCCGGTCACGAGCTGCGCCTGCGGCAGCACTCCGGCGAGTTCTTCGAGGATCGTCTGCGGGGAAAGCGTTTCAGTCACGGGGGCCTCTGGGTCAGAGTGGACGAGCCGGCACCGGGCAGTGGCCCGCGGCCCGGCGGTGGGTGTGCCTCAATCGGGGCGTTTGCCCAGTATATTCGGCGGCATATTCCGTAGCCGACTTGTAGTTATTGATGTATCTATGGCTAGGCTGGGGGTATGCCGACCGAATCAGCCTCCCTCCCGCCGGCCGGGGCGTCCGCCGTCGAGCGGGCGTACACGCATGTCGCGGACCTGATCATCTCCGGGGCTCTCCCCGCGAGTTCCTTCCTGACCGAGGGCGAGATCGCCGCCGCCCTCGCGCTCAGCCGCACCCCGGTGCGGGAGGCCTTCCTCGCACTCGAGGCGCGCGGCCTGATCCGGCTCTTCCCGAAGAAGGGGGCCGTCGTCACCGCGCTCGACGAGGCGGAGACCGCGGAGCTGCTCCAGGTGCGCATCATGCTCGAGACGACAGCGGTCCGGCTCCTGAGCGAACGCCAGGGCGGGACCGCTGCGGTGGACACCGACCTGGCCGCCCTGATCGGGATCCAGGCGGATGCCGCGGCGAGCGGCGACCTGCTCACCTTCGCCAGGGCCGACCACCGGTTCCACTCCCGGATCGTGGACGAGAACCGCAACCGGGTGATCGACGGCTTCTACGCCCAGCTCGGCCCGAGCCTCGAACGCCTCACCCACCGCGTCGCCTCCCGCGACCCCCGCAACCTCGAGCGCCTCCTCGCCGAGCACCGGACCCTGGCCGGTCACGTGTCCAGCGGAGACACCGGGGCGTACGACCGCGCCCTCCGCGAACACGTCGAGGCCGGGCACTTCACACCGCTCAACCACTGACCACCGCCAACTGCCCACACTTACCTTCGATCGCATTCCGAAAGTCCGATGATTCCCCGCACCATCCCCGCCTGGCTCCGCGCAGCACCCGCCATCTTCGTCATGGCCTGGGGCGGCAACCACTTCACCCCGTTGCTGCACATGTACGAAGCGCTCGGCCACTACACGACCGTGATGGCGGATGTCTTCCTCGGGGCATACGTCGTCGGGCTGATCCCCGGGCTCCTCATCGCCGGGGCGCTCTCGGACCGGTACGGACGCCGGCCGCTCGTGATCGCGGGCGTGATCACGGGACTCGTGGCCAGCATCCTCCTCGGTTTCGGATTTTCGAGCACGGTCATGCTCTGTGTCGGCCGCTTCCTGGCCGGACTGAGCGTCGGCGTCGCGATGTCGGTCGGAACCGCGTGGCTGAAGGAACTCTCCGCGCAGCCGTTCGACAGGCAGGCCGACTCGGTCGCGGGCGCCCGGCGCCCGGCGCTGACCCTCACCATCGGCTTCGGGCTCGGCGCCGGGGTCGCCGGTGCACTCGCCCAGTGGGGGCCGATGCCGACACTCGCCCCGTACCTCGTCCACATCGTACTGAGCGTTGCCGTGCTGCCGCTCCTGGTCACCGCGCCGGAGACCGTGCCGCGTTACCGCGCACACCGCCCGTTCTGGCGTGACCTCGCGGTTCCGCTCGCAGGGCACCGCCGCTTCCTGCGGGTCATCGCCCCGTCGGCGCCCTGGGTCTTCGGTGCCGCCGGGATCGCGTACGCGATCATGCCGAAGCTCGTGGACACCCAGCTCGGCGAGTTCAACCTCGCATATGCCACCCTGCTCACGGTCGTCACCCTCGGCACGGGGGCCCTGGTCCAGCCGCAGGTCGCCCGGATCAACGAGCTCACCAACGGGCGGGCACTCGTCGTCGGCATGGGCATGATGCTCGTCGGCATCCTGCTCTCCATCTGCGCCGCGGCGACCCTGTCCCCGATCGTGGCCCTCGTCACGGCGATCATGCTCGGCGCCGCGTACGGAGTGTGCGTCGTCGCCGGCCTCGTCGAGGTGCAGCGCATCTCCACCCCCGCCGACCTCGCCGGCATCACCGGCGTCTACTACAGCCTCACCTACCTGGGGTTCCTGCTGCCGGTCCTCTTCGCGGCACTCAACGCCGTCGCAAGTTACACCCTGCTGATGTCCCTCCTCGGTGTCGTCTGCGCCGCGTCCCTGGCCGTCGTGGCCTGGGGCATCCGCCGCGTCTAGCCCTTCCTGGGCGGCCGAGCGCTGAGGTAAGGCGTGAGCACCGCGCGCAGATAGCGCGTCCCGCCCGCGGAATCCGTCGTCCCACCGGAGTCCGCTCCGTCGAGCTCCTCGAATGCGAACCAGGATTCGGCGAGGATCCAGAGCGCCCGAACGAGGTCACCGAGCTCCGGATCGCCGAGCGGGATAATCTCGCCGTGTTCGCGCCAGCCGCGGGCGATCTCGCTGAACCTGACGAGGCGCCGGGCGCGCACGTGCCGGTACTGTTCGGCGAGCACCGGGTCCGCGTGCAGCAACCCGAAGAGGTCACGGGCCAGGAACGCGTACTTCCGTGTCAACGCGGCGCCGGCCCCGAGGCGGTCGAACACCTGCTCAGGGTCGAGGCGTTCCGGCTCGAGGCGTTCGGGCACGTGAAGCTCGGGCACGTCCCCTTCTCCGGCAACGGATGCCCCCCAGAGCGTCTCATAGGCCGCCACGAGACTGGCGTGCAGCTCGCGCACGATCTCGTCCTTGCCGCCGAACCAGTAGTACAGGTTGCCCGGGCTGATTCCCGCGGCGGCCGCGATCGCGTTGGTGGTCACGGCGGAGGGCCCGCGTTCGTTGAAGAGGTCGAGGGCGACGGCGAGGATCCTGGACCTGGTCTCCTCAGCGGTTACCGTGGTCGGGACACGGCTCATGAGAGCACCACCTCCCGTGCCGGCCGCCGTGGGCTCGGCAGCGCCTCCGCGGTCGGGTACCCGATCCGGAAGGTCATGATCGCGTGGCGGCCGGCGGGCAGTAGCGCGGCCAGCGCTTGGCCGAAGTCCGGGGTGAGGCACGTCGAGCGTTCCCTGTCGATCCGTTCCGGAACCTGGCAGAGCGGCTGGGCGCGGAGTCCGTCGACCGTCATGCTCAGGTGCAGGCGCTGCCAGGCGCGTCCGACCGCGAGGCGCTGGCCGGCGTCGAGCGGGTCGCGCACGACGAGCGCTCCGAAGGCGGCCGCCGTCGGGACCTGGCTGTCCCTGGTGCCGGTCAGCCAGCCGGCGTTGTTCTGGGCCGTCGAAACGGGGACGACCTTCGAAACCGCCCTGATGAATTCCGACTGCCCGGACGGGTCGATCGTGATGCCGTCCTTCTTCGACTGGATCTCGTGCCAGCCGGTGCGGTACCAGGCGGCGTCGTCCGCGACCTGCTGCGGGTCGGCGATGATCGCCTCGGTCGCTCGCACGGTCAGGGCGCCGAATGCGTCCCTTTCCGCGGGAGCCGAGAACCAGACGAGTTCGGCGCCGACGAGTGCGGTGTCGCCCGTTTCGGCGCGCCCTGCTTCGGCGGGTTCCGCAGCGGCGATGCCGCTGAGTTTCGTGAGCTCCGCGGCGCTCACCGGCCGCGTGAGGTCATAGGCGTTACGGTCGGTGTGTCTGGATGCGATCGCGGTGAACAGCGGCGAGACGGATGCCTCCGCCGTCTCAAGGTCGATCCGCGCGACGTGCGCGGGGTCGGCGGGGTCCGGCAGCAGGGTGACGGTCGCCGCCTTCCCGTTCGCGGGCGCGGCGAGGACGATGTTCTCGATCGCGCACCCGAGCGAGACATCCATCTCCCGGAGCAGCGGGTCCATCGTCCCGAGGTTCCTGGTCGTGTCCGCGAAGACGTCGATCCGGTTGTCGGTCACCCGGAACTGCCAGGGCTGGGCGTTGTGCGCGTTCGCGGCGAGCACGGCGGCCCGCACGAGCCCGAGGGCGTCATGCGCCTCCGGACCGGCCTGTGCCCACGCGGCGAAGGCCTCTCCGGTCCCGCTCGCGAACACGCCGCCGTCGACCGCGCGCCAGGTCAGTCCGGCGGCGCCCGCGATCACGACGGACCCCACGCCGATTCCGGCAACCTTGAGGAACGAACGCCGGGTCGACGTCCGTCCGTTCGGTTCGTGCGTGCCGTTCCGGGGTGTTCTATCGGTGGCCATGCTTCAATTAGATTCTTTACTCTAATCTTTGTCCACCCCAGAGGTCGGCCGGCCCGGCGCTCACGCGAGTTCGGTGAGCCGTCCGGCCTTGATGTGCAGGCGACGCTGGGCGCGTTTGGCGACGGCGCTGTCGTGGGTGACCACGATCAGGGTGAGACCCTGCGCCCGCCAGAGTCCCTCGAGCAGGTCCATGATCTCGTCCCTGGTCTCCTCGTCGAGGTTGCCGGTGGGCTCATCGGCCAGGAGCACGGTCGGGTCTTTGACGAGGGCCCTGGCGATCGCGACCCGCTGCTGCTGGCCGCCGGACAGTTCCGCGGGAAGGTGGCCGAGTCGATCGCCGAGGCCGACGGCCTCGAGGGCCGCCGCCGAGCGCTCGCGGCGCGCGGCGCTCGTCCCGCCGAGCGGGGCGAGCGCGGTCTCGACGTTCTCCTGCGCGGTCAGCGTGGGGATCAGGTTGAAGCCCTGGAACACGAAGCCGATCTCCGTCGCACGGATGCGACCGAGCTGAGAATCCCCGAGGCTCGACAGGTCCGAACCCCCGAGGTGCTCCGTCTCGAAGACCACGGAACCGGAACTCGGCCGGTCGAGTGCTCCGAGCATCTGCAGGAGGGTCGATTTGCCGCCGCCGGTCGGCCCCTGGATCGCGACCATCTGGCCGTCGGGGATCGACACGGTGACGCCCTGCAGCGCGGTGACCGAGCGCTTGCCCTGGTCATACTTCTTGGTGACATTCGTCAGCTGGTACATGGTCTGGTTCCTTCTGGAAGCTGAAAGTGAAAAAAACGGGAGGGCCGAAGGGCGCCGGCAGTGCCGCGCCGGCGGCAGTGCTACGCGATACTGCGCAGCGCCTCCGCCGGCCGGAGCCGGGACGCCCGCCATCCGCCGATCACTCCGGCGAGCAGGCCGCCGAGGACGGCGAGTCCGACCGCGATCAGGATCACGGATACCGTGACGGGCGCCGTCAGGACGATGTTCGACTGGGCGGCCGCCTGGGTCGCTGCACCGAATCCGCCGCCACCCGGGCCGAAGCCCGCGCCGCCGGCACCTCCCGCGCCGCCGGCGGCCCTTGCTCCGCGGCCAGCCACCTGCACGGCCGTCGAGGCCCCTGCGGTCAGGGTCGGGGCGATGATGTTGATCACGAGGATCCCGGCCAGTCCGACCACGATGCCGACGACGCCGCCGATCAGTCCCTGCACGAGCGATTCGCCGCCGACCTGGCGCACGATCCGGCCGTTGGACCACCCGATCGCCTTGAGGGTTCCGAATTCGCGGGTGCGCCGGGTGACCCCGGAGATGGTGAAGAGGATTGCGATCAGGAACGCGGCAGCGAGAACGATCAGGGAGAGCCACAACCCGAGGTTGGAGACGAGGCTCGATGCGCTCGCGAGCGAACCGGACACGCTCGACGCGAGGTCCGCCTGGGTCTTGACGGTCGCGGCGGGAAGCGCCGTCGCGATGTCCGCCTGGACCTGGCCGATGTCCGTCGACGACGCTGCCTGCACGTAGATGTTGGACACCTGACCGGGTAGTGCCGCGAGGGTCTGGGCGACGTCGAGCGGAATGTAGACGTTGGCTGCCGTGGCACTGTCCGCGGTCGCAGCGGAGACGAGACCGACGATGCTGAAGTCGGTGCCCGCGATCGCGACCGTGCCGCCGACGGCGAGGGACGCGGTCGTCGCATAGCTCGAGTCGAGGACGGCGACGTGAGCGCCGGCATCCGTGCTCGCGAGGGAGCGCCCCTCGGTGAGGGCGACGGCCGACAGCGGGCCGACGGCCGCGTCGGCCGGGTTCAGGCCGAGCACGGTGAAGGAGTCGACACTGAACGAGCTTCCGCCTGCACCGTCAGGACCGCCGGTCGGCGGCGTCTGCGCGCCCTGGCCGGTCGACGGCCGGGTCGCGCCCGGCTCCGTGCGGGTCGGGAGGGCTCCGCTGAACGTGGAGTTGCTCAGCAGGAGCGTCGCCGCCGCCGCACTGACGTTGGGGACGGCACGAACGGTGTCCAGGCCGGTCGAGGCGAAGGTCTCCGTCCCGCGTTCAGCGGTGAGGCGGCTGCGGCTGATCGTGGTGGTCCCGTCGGCGGCGGCGCCGTCCGCCGAACCGAAATCGAAGCGCTGAGGGGCGCCGTTGCCTGTCCCCGGCGTCGCGGCGGCCGCGGGTGCCTGGCTCACGGTGATGTCGGTGCCGACACCGTAGACGGACTCGAGAACGGATGCCTGGGCGAGCTGGACCCCGCTCGACACCGAGTTGACGATGATGACCAGGGCGATGGCGAGGGCCATGCCGATCGCGACGATCGCGGTCTGCTTGCGACGGCCCGCAAGTTCCCGGCGCAGGTAGGTGTAGAACATGAGTCTCCGGTTCCGGGGACTCTTCGTGGGGCCCACCGGGATCGAAGCTAGGGATCCGCGCTTGCCGGACGCTATCACTGTGCTGTGAATACGCCGTCAAACGATGGTTCTGGCTCACGGACATCGGCTGGGCACAGTAATTTCCAAGCTCATCACGATGTCTGCGGACCAGACTCTGCCGCTGGCGTACGCTGGCGGCATGACTGGGAATGGCCTCGGATCCGCACTGCCCACCGATGTGAGTTCCTGGGCCGCCCGCCAGCGCTGGTTCGCGGACACGGGTCGCCCGGTGGAGCTCTCTCGCGTGGGCTGCTGGTCGCTGCCCTCCGGCGAACCGGGGGTCCTGATCCGCACCGATTGCGTCCTCGATGCCGGTGACCCGCGCCGGACCGTCTACCAGCTGCCCGTGACCGAGCGCGATGTTGCGCTCCCGGGAGCCGAGGCGGCCCTCATCACGATCTTGACCGGAGCGGACGGGCGGAGACGGTTCGTCTACGACGCCCCCGCCGATCCGGCATACGCCCGGGCGCTGCTCCTGCTGATGCTGCGCGGGGGCAGGTCCGCACCCGGTCCGGATGGAGGCTCCGTCGCGCACGGCGAGCTCCTGCCCACTCCCCTCCCTGGTGGCGACGAATCCGGTGGCAGCGAATCCGGAGCCGACGGTTTCGAGCCGACCGTCGTGTCGAGTCATGTGCTCAGGGGCGAGCAGTCCAATACCTCGATCATCTACGAACTCGCGGGTCCTGACGGTCGGGTTCTCGCCCCCGTGATCTGCAAGGTCTTCCGGGCGCTCCACCACGGTGACAACCCCGACGTCACCGTGCAGTCCACACTCGCCCGAGCCGGCTCGCACTTCGTTCCCCGCCCCGTCGGCTGCGTCGTCGGCGACTGGGCGGACCCCCGCACGGCGGATGGCACCGCACGCGGCCACCTGGCTTTCGCCCAGGAGTTCCTGCCCGGCGTCGAAGACGCCTGGCGGGTGGTACTCGGTGCGGCGAGGAGAAACGAGGACTTCACTGCCCGGGCACGGAGCCTCGGCGTCGCGACCGCGGCAGTCCACGCCGACCTCGCGCACGCGATGCCGACGACGGAGCCGACCGCTGAGATCGTCGGCACGGTCATCGACGGCCTGCGCGCCCGCGCCCGGCGCGCGGTCGCTGAGGTGCCTGCACTCGACCGGTACGCCCCGGCGATCGAGGCGGTGTTCGCGGCAGCTGCCGAGGCGTCCTGGCCGAGGCTGCAGCGCATCCACGGCGACCTGCACCTCGGCCAGGTCCTGCTCGTTCCCGGTCGAGGCTGGGTGCTCGTCGATTTCGAAGGCGAACCGCTCAGCCCCCTCGAAGACCGGACCCGCGCCGATGTGCCCTGGCGCGATGTCGCCGGCATGCTGAGGTCGTTCTCCTACGCGGCGGGAACGGTGTCACGCGAGGCGCCTGGGCGAACGGGCGCCGTCACCGCGTGGGCCGACGCCTGCAGGCGAGCCTTCCTCGACGGGTACAGCGAACGCTCGGGCCGCAGCCTCGGCGAGCAGCGACCGCTCCTGGACGCCTTCGAACTCGACAAGGCCCTGTACGAGGCCGTCTACGAGAAGCTCAACCGGCCAGACTGGCTGCCGATCCCCCTCGCAGCGATCGACGCCCTCCTGTCCCAGGACGTCGTCCCCCGCTCCTCCGCCGTTCGCGAAAGCGGGTGAGCCGTCGGTATGCCGAGCTCAGAACGACGATTCATCCGCTTTCGCGGAAGGATGGATCAGCTTCGCGGTGAGCGCTTGAGCTCGGGGAACTGGTCGTCGCGCCATTCGTCGGGGAGCCGGAGCTGCTGATCCGCCGCTTCGTTCTCGCGTGCCCGCAGCTCGACCCTGCGGATCTTTCCCGAGCTCGTCTTGGGCAGTTCGAAGAACTCGATGCGCCGGACCCGCATGTACGGCGGCAGCCCGTTGCGGGCGTGACGCAGCACGGCGAGAGCGGTCGCGCTGTCGGGCGCCCAGCCGGCCGCGAGGTGGATGTACGCCTTGGCGATGTTGAGGCGGGTGTCGTCGGGGGCGGGCACGACCGCGGCCTCGGCGACGGCGGGGTGCTCGAGCAGCACGCTCTCGACCTCGAACGGGGAGACCTTGTAGTCGGACGACTTGAAGATGTCGTCCGTACGGCCGATGAAGGTGATGTAGCCGTTGTCGTCACGGGTGGCGACGTCGCCCGTGTGGAAGTAGCCGTCCCGCAGGGCAGCCTCGGTCCGGACCGGGTCGCCGTGGTAGCGGGCCATGAGGTTGACGGCGGGTTCGGCGAGGTCGAGGCAGATCTCGCCCTCGTCGGCGACACCGCCCGTGATCGGGTCGACGAGGGTGATCGCTACGCCGGGAAGGGGCAGGCCCATGGACCCGGCCTTGAGGACGGACCCCGGCACGTTTCCGACGATGGCCGTCGTCTCGGTCTGGCCGTAGCCGTCGCGGATCGTGAGTCCCCAGGCCCGCTGGATCTGGCTGATCACTTCGGGGTTGAGCGGTTCGCCCGCCGAGAGGATCTCGCGGAGGCCGACCGGCTTCTCCCCCACATCGGACTGGATCAGCATGCGCCAGACCGTCGGAGGCGCACAGAACGTCGTGACCTTGGCGCGATGCAGCTGGGCGGTGAGCGCCTGCGGGTCGAATCGGCCGTAGTTGTAGACGAAGACCGTGGCCTCGGCGATCCACGGCGAGAAGAAGCTGCTCCAGGCGTGCTTGCCCCAGCCGGGTGAACTGATGGCGAGGTGCACGTCGCCGGGACGAAGCCCGAGCCAGTACATCGTGGAGAGGTGGCCGACGGGATACGAGGTCTGGGTGTGCACGACCATCTTGGGCTTGCTCGTGGTCCCGGAGGTGAAGTAGATGAGTGACGGGTCGTCGGAGCCGACGGCCACGGGAACCGCGACGGACGGGAGCAGGTCGGCGTCGGCGTAGTGGGCCCAGCCGGGAACCGTGCCGCCCACGCAGATGCGCCGGAAGTCGCCGTCGATCTCCGCGAACTTGGCGGCGTCGCCGGCGTTCGCGATCACGCAGTCCACCTCGCCGCGCCGCACGCGGTCCGCGAGGTCGCCGGCGGCGAGAACGGTCGAGGTCGGCAGGATGACTGCGCCGATCTTCATGATGCCGAGCATGAGTTCCCAGAGCTCTACCTGGTTGCCGAGCATGAGCATCACGTGATCGCCCTTGCCGACACCCTGCTGGGTGAGCCAGGCCGCGACCTGGTTGGAGCGGGCGGACATCTCCGCGAAGGTGACCTTCAGCTCGCGGCCGTCCTCCTCGACGATCCACAGGGCGATGTTGTCGTTGTCCTCCGCAATGACGTCGAACCAGTCCACGGCCCAGTTGAACGAAGCGCCGACATCCGGCCAGCGGAATTCGGCGGCGGCACGGGCGTGGCCGTCCCAGAGGCGCAGCAGCTGGTCGCGGGCGGCGCGAAAATTGGAGGTACTCGTCGGAAAAGTCACTCCTCCATCATCCTCACTAATGAATGCCTGTAACTGCATGCGTCCGCGGCGGCCTCGACAACGGCAGCCTCGACAACGGCAGCATCGACAACGGCAGCATCAGCGGCTTCGGCGAGTGGGCGGCCGTTCCGGGGGCAACCCACACCCGGATGTGGTTAACCACACGGGTCGCCCCATCCGGGTGACGGAGCGAGCGGTCCCCTCCGGCGTCGGGTAGCTTCGTGCAGGTCAACACCGACAGTCTCGACGTGGCGTTTCCGGTTCCAGCGCGGGACGTTCGATTGCACCCGGGGGCACAGATGCTTACCTTTTTCCTCATCTTCATTCTTGTCGTGGGAATCAACACCTTGCTGTGGACCACGGTCGGGCTCATCCGTGCCGTGGTCGAGAGCACTCACCGCCGGTCACCCGACCGGCCGGAGGACCCGCTCATCTCCGCCGACGAGGTCGCGATCCTGATCGCCGCCCACGACGAGGAACAGGTGATCGCCGCGACGATCGCTTCCGCGACCGGCCAGGTGCCCGTCGGCCATGTGTTCGTCGTCTCGGACGCCTCCGCCGACCGGACGGCGGAACTCGCGAGGGCGAGCGGTGCGAACGTCCTCGAACTCGGGTCGAATCACGGCAAGGCCGGCGCGCTCGTCGCCGCAATCGACCGCTTCGAACTGGCGCGCCGATTCCCCGTTGTGGTCCTCCTCGACGCGGACACGGTCCTCGCCGCCGACTACCTCCGAACCGGCCTGCCGTGCTTCCAGGATCCCGCCGTCGTCGCGGTTGCCGCGTGTGCGTCGACGATCGCGGATCCTCCTCCCGGGACGATGATGGGTCGCTTCCTGATCGCGTACCGGGAACGTTTCTACGTCATGGTGCAGTACCTGCTCAAGTACGGTCAGGCTGCCAGGCTCGCGAACGTGATCTCGATCGTTCCCGGTTTCGCGAGCATGTATCGAAGCCAGGTCCTCGCAAGCATCGACATCGATCCCCCCGGACTCGCGATCGAGGACTTCAACATGACGTTCGAGGTGCACGCGCGCAAGCTCGGCCGGATCGCATTCCACCCCGCGATCGCGAGAGCATCGACCCAGGACCCGGCCAACCTCCGCGACTACACCCGCCAGCTGCGGCGTTGGACCCTGGGGTTCTGGCAGACCCTGCGCCGCCACGGATTCCGGCTCGGCTGGTTCTGGGGTGCGCTGGCGCTCCACGTCTTCGAACTCGTGACGAGCAGCGTGATGATGCTGCTGTTCCTGCCGCTGCTCATCCTGTCGCTCGGTGCGGTCATCTGGGA
Source organism: Cryobacterium zhongshanensis (assembly GCF_022760445.1). NCBI lineage: Bacteria > Bacillati > Actinomycetota > Actinomycetes > Micrococcales > Microbacteriaceae > Cryobacterium > Cryobacterium zhongshanensis. The sequence goes on from NZ_JALGAR010000003.1 coordinate 362,130, forward strand.
GGCGACCGCGACGGACCCGTCCGGCATCGCCACACGGCTGACACAGGCGATTCCGCCGACCCTGATCCTCCTCGGCGTGCTCGTGCCCGACTACCTGCTGACCGTTCTCGTCGTCGCCGTCACCCGGCGGCCGAGCTATCTGCTGCTCGGGTTCGCTTTCCCCCTCGTGCGCGTGATCGACGCGGCGATCTGCCTGGGGACCCTGCCCCAGGCGTTCCTGGCTCCGTCGAGCGGCCGTTGGACGAGCCCCGAACGCCGCGGCACCGTGGCGCACGCGATCGTGGACCCGCAGGTGCTGACCCAGGAGTCAGTGCTGCGGAACCGGCCGCTCGTACCCGACAAAGCGATACCGGATTCCGGTCCGCGAGACCGTCCATTCCGAGGCGTGGGCACGCGTCCACTCCCCGTCAACAGCGGGGGCCCGCGTGTCGCCGGGCACGGCAAGGTCCAGCTCGGTGACCTCGAGTCGTGAGGCGCGGGCGAGGGCCTCGCGGTAGACCTCGCCTCCGCCGATCACCCAGATCGTCGACCCCGGTTCGGTGGATGCCGGGTCTCCGGAGAGGGCCTTCTCGACCGACACCGCACGTTCCGCCCCGGCCGCAGCCCAGCCGGCATCCCGCGTGACGACCACGTTCCGTCGCCCGGGGAGCGGCCGGAATCGTTCGGGGAGGGAGTCCCACGTGCGCCGCCCCATCACGACCGTCGCGGCATCCGTCACGGCCTTGAAATGCGCGAGGTCTTCGGGAAGGTGCCAGGGGATCGACCCGGCGTCGCCGATGATCCCGTCGTGCGCCTGCGCCCAGATCAGTGCGATCGCGGGAGCGTGATCAGACGGCAACGGGTGCCTTGATCGCGGGGTGGTGCTGGTAGCCGACGATCTCAAGGTCCTCGTATTCGTAGTCGAAGATGCTCGCCCGATCGGCCGTGATGCGGAGCGTCGGCAGCGGATACGGGGCGCGGGTCAGCTGCTCGGCGACCTGGTCGCGGTGGTTGTCGTAGATGTGACAGTCCCCGCCGGTCCAGATGAAGTCACCGACCTCGAGGCCGGCCTGCGCTGCGACGAGGTGGGTCAGCAGCGCATAACTCGCGATGTTGAAGGGGACGCCGAGGAAGAGGTCGGCGCTGCGCTGGTAGAGCTGGCAGGAGAGGCGGCCGTCGGCGACGTAGAACTGGAAGAGCGCGTGGCACGGCGCGAGCGCCATCGACGGGATGTCGGCGACGTTCCAGGCCGACACGATCATGCGCCGCGAATCGGGGTCCGCCTTGAGGGTCTCGATCACCTGGGCGATCTGATCGATGTGACCGCCGTCGGGGGTGGGCCAGGAGCGCCACTGCACCCCGTAGACGGGACCGAGTTCTCCGGTTTCCGACGCCCACTCGTCCCAGATGCTGACGCCGTGTTCCCGGAGCCATCCGACGTTGCTCTCGCCGCGCAGGAACCAGAGGAGTTCGTAGGCGATGGACTTGAAGTGCACGCGCTTCGTCGTGATGAGCGGAAAGCCCTCACGGAGGTCGAAGCGGAGCTGTGCCCCGAAAATGCTCGTGGTTCCGGTACCGGTCCGGTCGGCTTTGGCGGTGCCCGTCGCCAGCGTGTGGCGAAGCAGGTCTTCATACGGTGTCGCGAGTGAGGTTGGCATTCGTGTCAGTTTATTTGGTGGCGCAGCTTATTCGGTGCCGAAGCGCCGGACGAAGGCCCGCATCAGGTTCGCCGGTTGCGTGACCGTGGCCGCCGTGATGTTCGCGATGACTTCGGTCAGGGCATCCGGCTTGAAATAGCCGTTGTCGCGGTAGATCCGGATGCGGGTGAGGATGCTCGCATTGGTGAGCTCGGGGTGGAATTGGGTCGCGTAGACGTTGCGTCCGACCCGGAAGGCCTGGACCGGGCAGTTCTCACCGGTGGCGAGGAGCACGGCGCCGGGCGGGAGGACCGTGCACGCCTCCTTGTGCCCGACGAAGGCCTCGAAGTCGGGGTCGAGGATGCCGAACAGCGGGTCCGCGGCCCCGTCCCCGGTCAGGCTCACCCTGGTCGGGCCTGCGTCCTCCGGCCAGGTGCCGTCGACGACCCCTCCGCCGTGGGCGGTGAGCAGTCCGATGCCGTAACAGGCTCCGAGGAAGGGGAAGTCCCTGGCGACGACGAGATCGAGGAGCGGCTGGAGTTCCGCTTCGACGCGGACCTGGACGGCGGACTTCGTCGCCTCGGGGTCGCCGGCGTTGAAGGGACTGCCTCCGACGATGATGCCGGAGTAGTCGTCCAGACGGATCGGGGGCAGCAGGTCCGCCTCGAGCCTCACCCGGTGCAACTCATCGGGGGTCAGGCCGCCGGCGCTCAGGAAGCCCTCGTACTCGTCGTCGGCGGCTTCGTCCTCCGGACGGGTGGCCAAGAGCAGGAAGGGCTTCACGCCGCCATAATACGCGGTGCAGTGCCCAGTGCGGCGCCCGGTACGGTGCCCGCTTCCCGATCAGTACAGGAACGACGTCGAGAAGGTGTTCACATCGATGTTGACGCCGTTGAAGACCCGTTCGAAATGCTGCTGCACACCGACCCGGAGATTGCCGGGCGCGTTCCAGCCGCCGAAGGAAATCGGCGCGGGCGACAGGAGATCGGCGGGGTCGTCGGGGAGGCCGGGAACGGCGGGCGAGTCCGGCTCGACGGGCACGGCATCCCAGAGGGCGACATCGGAATACTCCGTCGTGTCCCTGCCCATGATGTCCTCCCACATTCGCGCGCCGGTGTAGACGACGGGACGTACCCCGCTGGACTGCACACCCGTGATCATGTCGCGGGTGAGCGGCGGGCCACCCGTCTCGATGTCGAGGGCGAAGAACTGGAGCCGGATGCGGAAGGAGCCCGTCGCCGCGATCCCCTCCCGCCAGCAGCGCGGATCCCTGGTGTACGCGGCGACCGCGAGGCCGGCGTCGATCGCCATCGCGAGCTGTGCCTGGGTGCGAGCGAGTGGGGTGCAGCTGCCGAACTCGGTAGCGCTGAGGATGTAGAGCCGGAACCCGGCCTCGTACGCCTGCACGAACCAGGCAGGATCGGAGATCGGGTTGTCCGAGTCCAGCGCCCTGAGCACCGGGGATGCTGGCGTCCCTGAGGTCGAAGCCGGCGTGGGGACCGCCGTCGGGTCATCCGTAGGGACGCCGGCGGGAGCGGACGACGCCGGGTCCGGCCGGATCGCTCCCGCCACCTGAATGGCCGCGAGCGGAACGCCCACCGCAAGGATCACCAGCAACGCGACCGCGAGAACCGGGGGCGCGACCGGCCCATTTCCCGGGTGTCTCGTCACCGAAAGCCTGCGCATTCGCTCAGTGTGCCCCGGCATCATGGCAAAGAAAAGGCCCCCACCGGGGACTCCTCCGCACCGACGCGGGTGCCCACTGACCGCGATGGATGCCTGGGGGGCGTACAGTGAGGCAGCAGCGCTCAGTCTCAGGTTCCAATGTCGCCCTGATGAAACGCTGCCGCCGTGGAATCTCTTCCCCATGGTCTGGACCACATCACTGGGGGAATGGCTTTCATGCGCGACCTTGCACCAACCATTTACCGGCAGCGGCTGGTCATCGAGGCCTACCCCGCCGAACCGATCAGCGCACTCCAAATCGTGGACTACCTGTCAGGACTTGCCCCGGTACTCGACATGAAAGGCCTGATCGAACCGGTAACGCATCGCAGCGACCTGTACGGCTGGGCCGGGTGGACTCACTGGGAAACGTCGGGAGCGCATTTTTACGCGTGGGAACAGCCGGTGCTCTTCTACAGTGTCGACATCTACACCTGCAAGCCCTTCGATCCCCTCGTGGCCGTCGAATACACCAAGGGTTTCTTCGGCAGCGCCACCGCCGAATACAAGGAGTTTTAGTGCCGGCCCGCGACACCGATACCGCGATCGGCGCCGAGGTGTTCAGCCCCCGCTATGACCTCAGCGATTCTGAGCTCGAGGAGCTCACCCTTCGACTGCTCGCTGAGCGCGCGCGGGAGCTTCCTGAGCACTATCGACTCGTCGCGATCGAGGTCGACGGCCGGAGCCCGTTCTCGAATGTCGGCCGGCACGTGGAACGTGTCGTCTTCGAGGCGACGTTCGGCAACGACGCCGCCGAGATGACGGACGAGTATGGTGCGTACGAGGAAACGAGTACTTTCTTCATCTCCATCGACAGGGAGACACACACGCCGAGCGGAGTGCTGCGGATCATCGAAGATTCCCCGCACGGCCTTAAGAGCCTCAACGATGCCGCCCGGGAACCGTTCAATCTGGAACTCGATGAGGCCTTCCGCTTTCACGCGATCACCGATCCCACGGAAATCTGGGACATCGGCACCGTCGCGGTCCTCCCCGACTACCGGCGCGGCGAAGCGGCGGTGAGCGTGCAGCTCTACCGCGCCATGTACCTCTCCGCGCTCGTGCACAGCATCAAGCACATCGTGTCGATCGTCGACGACCGGCCACTGCGCAAGATGCGGGACTTCCTCGGAATCCCGTTCGTGCCGCTCGCGGACACTCCCCCTGGCCCGTACCTCGGATCGAAGAAGAGCCACGCCGTCTACGGGTACGTACCGCACTTCCTGCCGAAGGCGCGGGCGCACCGGGACACCATGCGTGGCCTGCTCGTGCGCAACGCCCTGCAACGACTCGTCGACGGCACCGAAGACGACTCGATCAGCCTCGACGCCCGGCCCGGCGCCTGAGGATCACGCGGGAGAACTCCCCGGACCGGCGATGTTGACCAGCCAGTTCACGCCGAACGGATCCACGAGCATCCCGAAGCTGTCTCCCCACGGTGCCTTCGCGAGCGGCTGGACCACGGTCCCTCCCGCGGAGAGCTTCTCGAAATAGCCCGTCAGTTCGGCCTCGTCGTCACCGCTCAGCGAGACCGAGAAATTGCTGCCCGGTGTCAGCTCCATGCTGTTCGGGGTATCCGCCGCCATCAGGACCATCCCGCTGTCCGTCGTCAGGGCGGAGTGCATGATCTTCTCGCCCTCTGCGGGATCCTCACTGGCGTGGAAATCGGCGAAGGTGCTGCGGGTGACCGTTCCGCCGAAAACCGACTCGTACAGGTCCATGGCCGCCCTGGCCGAATCGCGGAAGGAGAGATAGAGGTTGAGCGAAGTCATCGTCAGGCCTCCAAACCGGGGCGTGCCCACCAGCGGGCACGCGCTTCCGGACCAGTATCGACCTCTGACCGCCAAAAAACGAGGCCGGTGATCTATTCCTCGCGGCTGTGAATGGTGTCATCTGACGCACTAGCCTTGCTGAATGGAACTTCGCCAGCTCGAACATTTTGTGACCGTCGCCGAAGAACGTCATTTCACCCGAGCTGCCGATATCCTGCAGATTTCACAATCCGGGCTGTCGGCATCCGTTCGGGCTCTCGAAGGCGAGCTCGGGACTTCTTTGTTCATCCGAAGCACCCGCAGCGTCGAGCTCTCGGTCGCGGGCCAGGCCTTCCTCGTCGAGGCCCTGCGCACGCTCGCGAGTGCCACCGCCGCCCAGAACGCCGTTGCGGCCGTGCGCGGCCTGATGCTGGGACGCCTGACGGTCGGCGCAGAGCCGTGTCTGGGGTCGGTGGACCTGCCGGGTGAACTCGCCCGTTTCCGCACGACGCATCCCGGAGTCGACGTGCGTCTCCGGCACGCCGGATCGCTCGAGCTCAGCGAGGGCGTTGCGAACGGCCGCACGGACGTCGCCCTCATCGTCTCGGCAGGAGACCCGCCTCCCGGTATCCGACTCAGTCAGCTCAGCACCCAACGGCTCATCGTGCTCTGCCATCCCGATCACCCGTTCGCGGCCAGGGGCTCAGTGGACCTGGCTTCGCTGCACGCCGAGTCCCTCGTCGGCTTCCCAGCGGGCTGGGGGGCACACGTCCTCGCCCGACGCGGTTTCGCGGCCGCGGGGTTCGACTACCGGGCGGCGCTCGAGGTCAACGACGTGCATCCGCTGCTCGACCTCGTCGGCTACAACCTCGGGGTCGCGATCGTGCCGGAGAGTTTCGCTGCGAAGCGTCCTGACCTCCTGCGAGCCATCCAGATCGAGGACCCGATGCCGTCCTGGACCGTCGCGGTCGCCGTGGCGGACGAGCCCAGCCCGGCCGCCACGGCTTTCCTCACCCAGCTCGCGGGAGGCCAGCCCGCGGTGGTCAGCCGAGCAACGCCAGTTCCTCAGGCGTGAGGGTGATGCCGGCGGCGTGAACCGAGTCCCGGATGCTCTCCGGCCGGGAGGCGCCGGGAATCGGGATGACCACCGGCGACTTCGCGAGGTGCCAGGCCAGGCAGACGACCTGCGGGCTGACGCCTCGGTCCGCAGCGACCTGCTGGAACGGCGCGAACCGTTCACCGAGCCGGGCCGCGGAGGAGATCCCACCGAGCGGGCTCCACGGGATGAAGGCGATTCCGAGTTCGGTGCAGAGCTCGAGCTCCGGCTCGCTGCTGCGGAATGCCGGCGAGAACTGGTTCTGCACGCTCGCGAGGCGTCCGCCGAGGAGCTCCTGCGCGAGCCGGATCTGATCGACGTTCGCGTTGGAGATGCCGGCGAGGCGGATCGTGCCTGCGTCGAGGAGCTCGACGAGCGCACCGATGGAATCGGCGTACGGCACCGCCGGGTCCGGCCGGTGGAACTGGTAGAGGCCGATCGCGTCGCCGCCGAGACGCGCGAGCGACGCCTCCGCGGCCTTCTTGAGATACTCCGGGCGGCCGTCGACGTACCAGGTTCCGTCGCCGGGGCGCAGGTGCCCGCCCTTCGTCGCGACGAGCACATCGCTCGTGTCTCCGCCCCAGGACGCGATCGCCCCGGCGATGAGGGTCTCGTTGTGGCCGACCTCGTCGGCGTGCAGGTGATAGGCGTCGGCAGTGTCGAACAGGGTCACGCCCTCGTCGAGGGCGGCGTGGATCGTCGCGACGGACCTGGCCGCATCCGGTCGTCCTTCGATCGACATCGGCATTCCGCCGAGTCCGATCGTGCTCACGGTGCGGTCGGCGATCATTCGGGTCGGCATCATTCGGGTCGGCATGGTTTCCTTCGTGGAGCGGTTGTCGGGGCTGGCAGTGTCTGATACAGGTTCGGGACTCGTTTCGGGCGTGGTCACCAGGCGTAGTCCTCGGGGGCGGGCTTGTGCCCGGGGAAGATCTCATCGAGCCGGGCCAGGGCTGCGGCATCGAGGGTGACGTCGAGCGCCCGGAGGCCGTCGTCGAGCTGGGCCTGGGTGCGCGGCCCGACGATCGGCGCCGTCACTCCCGGCTGGTGCAGGAGCCAGGCCAGGGCCACGTCTCCCGGTTTGTGTCCCAGGTCTGCGGCGAAGTCCTCGAACGCCTGGATGGCCGGGCGGTGCGCGGCAAGCGTCTCCGCGGATCGCCCCTCGAGGCGCCGTCGACCGTCGCGCTCCTTGCCGAGCACTCCCCCGAGGAGGCCGCCCTGCAGCGGGGACCAGGCGATCACGCCGAGCCCGTTCGCCCGAGCCGCCGGGAGCACTTCGAGCTCGACGTCCCGGGTGAGGAGGTTGTAGATCGACTGCTCGCTCACGAGTCCGGTGAAGTTGCGCCGCCGCGCTTCCGCCTGGGCCGTCGCGATGTGCCAGCCGGCGAAGTTGCTGCTGCCCGCATAGAGGATCTTGCCCTGGGCCACGGCCGTTTCCATGGCCTGCCAGATCTCGTCCCAGGGGGTTTCCCTGTCGATGTGGTGGAACTGATAGATGTCGATGTAGTCGGTCTGCAGCCGCCGGAGGCTCGCGTCGAGCGCGCGGCGGATATTGAGGGCGGAGAGCCGCCCGTTGTTCGGCCAGTCCGAGGTCGTGCCGTAGAGCTTCGTCGCGAGCACGGTGCGTTCCCTGCGCTCACCGCCGCCGGCGAACCACCGACCGACGAGGGACTCGGTTGCGCCGGGGCCGTGCGCGCCGCCGTAGACGTTCGCGGTGTCGAAGTAGTTGATTCCGGAGGCCAGCGCCGAATCCATGATCGAGTGCGCTTCCGGTTCCGGGGTGAGAGGCCCGAAGTTCATGGTGCCGAGGCACAGCCGGGACACGGATAGACCAGAGCGACCGAGGTGTGTGTATTCCATGACTTCAGCCTCCTCCGCGACCACTGATGTGTCCAACAGCCTTCAGTACTGCGATTGACCAGTCCGGGTTCTCAATCGCGCGCCCGGAAAGCTGGGTACAGTTTCGAGCATGAAACTCACCGCCATCGACCCGCCCGGTCGCAGTTTTTCGCGCTGGCTCACCGAAGAGGAGATCGGCCAGGTGCTCGCGAGCGATCGCGGCTGGCGGCTCGCGGAGGACGGGAGTGTCGTCGCCGGAAAGCTCAGGAAGACCAGGATCGCCGACTCCCTCCGGGACCTCGGTCGCGCCGCCCTCGCCAACAAGTGGACCGCGCGGGCGGCGGCCCCGGGAAGCGACGGCAGCGGCCCGACGCACATTATGTGGGGCGTGTTCAATGCCCGCTCCGAGGCCGAAATCGCCGCGGAGATCGCCGCAGGGATCGCCGCCAGGGACTGAAGTACCCTGGCGGCGATCCTGCGACGAGTCCTGCGGCGAGTCCTAGGCGGCGAGAGGCAGTGCCTGACCAGGCGCGGCCGCCGCGGCGGCCACGACGAGAGCGCCGTCCGCCACCGAGACCTCGACACCGGTGCTCCCCAGCAGCGCCGATCCGACGAGGAGGTCGGCGATCTTGTCGTCGAGCTCACGCTGGATCACGCGGCGCAGCGGCCGGGCACCGTACTCGGGTTCGTACCCCCGCGTGGCGATCCAGTCGATCGCGTCTTCGCGCACCGTGAGGCCGAGACCCTGGGCGGCGAGCCGGGTGCGCGTCCCGCCGAGCAGCATCCGCACGATGTCGTGCAGCTGCGGCGCGTCGAGCTTGCGGAACAGCACGATCTCGTCGAGCCGGTTCAGGAACTCCGGACGCATGGCCTCGCGGAGCTTGCCCATCACCCGGTCACGAAGAGCCTTCTCCGAGCCGAAGCCGTTGTCGGCCCCGCCATCGATCTGGGCGGTGAAGCCCAGGGCGCCGCTCCGGCTGGCGAGGAACTCAGAGCCGAGGTTGGAGGTCATGATGATGACCGTGTTCCGGAAGTCGACGGTGCGACCCTGGCCGTCGGTCAGGCGGCCGTCGTCCAGAACCTGCAACAGCAGGTTGAACACGTCGGGGTGGGCCTTCTCGATCTCGTCGAGCAGGATCACGGAGTACGGGGTCCTGCGTACGCGCTCGGTCAGCTGCCCGGCCTCGTCGTAGCCGACGTAGCCGGGAGGGGACCCGACGAGCCGGCTCACGGTGTGGCGTTCGCCGAACTCGCTCATGTCGAAGCGCACCATCGCGTGCTCGTCGCCGAAAAGCGATCCGGCGAGGGCCTTGGCGAGCTCGGTCTTGCCGACGCCCGTCGGCCCGAGGAACAGGAAGCTCCCGACGGGCCGGCCGGCGTCGTTCATGCCGGTGCGATTGCGGCGCACGGCCTTGGCGATGAGTTCGACGGCGTCGTCCTGGCCGACGACTCGTTCGTGCAGCTCGGCCTCGAGCAGGCCGAGGCGGGAGCGGTCGTCCGCGGTGAGCCGGGCGACGGGGATGCCCGTCGCGCGGGCGATCACGCCGGCGATCTCGGCCTCTCCGACGACGGCTTCCGCGGCGACGGCCTGTGCGGGGTCGTCCTCGCGCGCCAGCTGTGACTGGACCGTCTCGATCTCGTCCCGAAGGCGGGAGGCCTCTTCGTACTGTTCGGTGAGGACCGCGGCGCTCTTGGCCTCCTCGAGGGTCACCACGCGCGCACGCAGGGCCTCGAGGGCCGCACGGTCGGGCAGGGAACCGAGGGTCAGGCGGAGCCGGGCACCGGCCTGGTCGATCAGGTCGATGGCCTTGTCAGGCAGGAACCGGTCGGACACGTAACGGGAGGAGAGCTCGACGGCGGCACGCAGCGCCTCGTCGGTGTACCGGACGCCGTGGTGCTCTTCGTAACGGCCGCGCAGCCCCGAGAGGATGCTGACCGCGTCGTCGATGCTCGGCTCGCCGACCCGCACGGTCTGGAAGCGGCGTTCGAGCGCCGGGTCCTTCTCGACCTTGCGGTACTCCTTGAGCGTCGTCGCGCCGATGACGTGCAGTTCACCGCGTGCGAGCCGGGGCTTGAGGATGTTCCCGGCGTCCATGCCGCCGTCGCCGGATCCACCGGCGCCGACGACGGTGTGCAGTTCGTCGATGAAGATGAGGAGCTCGCCGTTGTGGGCGCTGATCTCATCCATGGTCTTGCCGAGGCGTTCCTCGAAGTCGCCGCGGTACCGGGTTCCCGCGACCATCGCCGCGAGGTCGAGTGCCACGACGCGCTTGCCGCGCAGCTGCTCGGGAACGGTTCCCGCGACGATGGCCTGCGCGAGCCCCTCGACGACGGCGGTCTTGCCGACTCCGGCCTCGCCGATCAGCACGGGGTTGTTCTTGGTGCGGCGGGAGAGGATCTCGATCGTCTGTTCGATCTCGTCGGCACGGCCGATCACGGGGTCGAGCTTGCCGTCGCGGGCCAGGGCCGTGAGGTCGGTGCCGTAGGTGTCGAGCATGGGCGTCTCAGATGCGGATGCCGGGGCAGCGGCCTGGGTCGTCGCAGCATCCTGCGGCTCGCGTGCGCCGGCCTGCAGGGACTCCTGGGTCACGCCGGCCGCAGCGAGGATCTGTCCGGCCGGGGAGTCCTCGTTCACCACGAAGGCGAAGAAGAGATGTTCGGGGTCGATGTACGTCGACCCGAAGGCGCGGGCGATCTGGTGGGCGTCGAGCAGGGCGCGCTGGGCGGATGGCGTGAGGCCCGGCGTCGTGTCGCCCGTCGGGGCGGAGCGCTCCGGCAGGCGCTGCTCTGCGGCCAGGGCGAGGGCGGCGGGGTCTGCTCCGGCATTCCGGAGCGCTTGGGCGGCCGGTTCGCGCAGGACGAGGACCCGAAGGATGTGCAGCACGTCGACGTGAGAGTGCCCGTGGTCGACCGCGTACTGGGCCGCCTCGGCGAGCACCTCGTGGGTGCGGCGGCTGAGCAGCCGGGTGATGTCGATCGGGCGGCCCGCGGGTGCGGCGCCCTGCTGGCCCTGCAGGTAGCGGGCGATGAACTCGTCGAACGAACCGTTGCCGGAATCCGCTGGACCGAAGAATGTAGGCACGAGACCTCCTGGTGTTGAAACTTGAGTGCTACTGACTCAACCCAACGTCAGGCCGTGGGTTTCATTCCCTTCCCATCCTGGGAAATCGCCGGTTACGCGGTCGGCGAACGGAGCGATCACGGACGCCGGCGGGAAGGCCGGACACGCCCGCCCCGGACACGTCCAGACGTCACACCCCGAGGATGCCGCGGGCCACCGAGAGCAGCAGGGTCGCCGCCGCGATACCCAGTGATGCGAGCACCAGGCCGCGACCGGGGACGCCGGCGGGCATGACCCTGATCGCACGCATCGAAAATGCGAGCCCGACCAGGACGGCGATCACTCCCCAGAACGGGAGCACAATCGCGAGGGCGAACCCGGCGAGGGTGAGCCAGAATCCGAGCGTGCGCCCGGGTGTCTTCGTCCAGTCGGCGTGGGGCGCCCCGAGTGCGACCAGTCGGTTGTCCTGCATGTTCGCGCGCGGATCGTCCACTGTCTGCCCCCGTTGTTTCGACTACCAGTCTGCCACGCGGCGCAGTCCAGCTCAGAGCCACCGCGGCGGGTCGGCCGGGGACCCTGTGCTCGAGCTCACTCCGGAACCGCCCCGCCCGGTCGCCCACTGCACGAGTGCAGCGAGGCTGCCGGACACCACGACGGGATCCGCGGACCGGAGGTCACCGAACCTGCGCTCGGGGTGGGCTCCGGTGACCGAGAGCACCAGGTCTGCCCCGTCGCCCCGCGCCGCCCAGGCGACGGTGATCTCGGTGAGCAGCCGGTCGAGCACCTCGACCGGCACGTCGTTGAAGGCGGCGCCGGTCGCGAGGTCGATCGTGTGCACCCAGAGTTCCTGGTTGCGCATCCACACGGTCTCGGACACGGGAATCTCCCGGCCACTCGGAGTCCGGACCAGGTGGCTCCACGTCTCCGGGGTGAGCCGGCGCCACGCTGCGTCGAGCTGGATGGTCGCAACGTCGAAGAGAGTGCGCAGGGCCTCACGGTCGAGCTCGGCCCCGACTGCGATGTCGCTGTCGCGCGCCGCATTCGAGGCGTACATCGGCGTTTCCACGTCGGTGCGCGCCCAGGTCACGAGCCGGACGATTCCCCTCGCGTTGTACGCGACGTGCGCGATCACGTGGCGACGGCTCCAGCCCGGCAACAGCGAGTCCCCGTCGAGGTCGACGTTCGACAGCCCGTTGAGCTCGTGCGCGAAGAATGCGGTCGCGCGACGGGCGAGCAGAAGCTGGGCAAGCAGCTCGGGGTCAGCGGGGAGAGCGGTGGGTGCGGGCATGCTGCCATTCTCGCAGGGAACGGATCAGATCGAGGGCTGGAAGCCTCCGGTCGGACTGAACGACGCGTCGATCGTGAACGGGTCGCGCACGGAATCCGACCGGTCGGACGCGGCGATGAGCGCGGCAAGCTCCCCGGCCGCCCTGTCGATGCGGTCGGGCAGCGTCTTGACCGTGTCTGCACCGCTGCCCCAGTCCTCAGCGGCGGCGAACACCGCCGTGGTGGCGACGACGGCGTGCAGGTAGGTGAACATCGGGCGGATGGCGTAGTCGAGGGCCAGGGAGTGGCGTGCGGTGCCGGCCGTCGCCGCGATGACCGTCGGCATATCGGTCAGCGACCGGTTGTCGATGACGTCGAAGAACGACTTGAACAGTCCGCTCGCGCTGGTCGTGAAGATCGGCGTGACGGCGATGAGCCCGTCCGCGCCGGTCACGGCTTCGATCACCGCGTCGAGCTTCGGGCTCGGGAACCCGGTGAGCATGTTGTTCATCACGTCGAGGGCGACATCGCGCAGTTCGAAGATCTTGACCTCGGTGGGGATGCCTTTCTCGGCCAGTCGGGCGGAGGTCGCCTGAGCGAGACGGTCGGCGAGCATCCTCGTCAAGGACGGCTGGCTGAGGCCCGCGGTGACGACAGCGATGGTCCGGGTGCGTTCGGCCATGTCTAGGACACCGCGATCGGAGAGGCGACGGGTGCGCCGTCGGGAGCTGCGGCGGCCGCGGCAGCCGCAGCGACGAGCGACGCGTGGGTGGGGGCATCCGGAACCGTTGCCGGGCGGTTCTTCGCGAACTCACGGCGCAGCACGGGTACGACCTCTTCGCCGAGCAGGTCGAGCTGTTCGAGCACGGTCTTGAGCGGCAGTCCGGCGTGATCCATCAGGAACAGCTGGCGCTGGTAGTCGCCCACGTAGTCGCGGAAACCGAGGGTGCGGTCGATGACCTCCTGCGGGCTGCCGACGGTGAGCGGCGTCTGCGAGGTGAACTCCTCGAGACTCGGGCCGTGACCGTACACGGGGGCGTTGTCGAAGTACGGGCGGAACTCCCGCACGGCGTCCTGCGAGTTCTTGCGCATGAAGACCTGTCCGCCGAGGCCGACGATCGCCTGCTCTGCGGTGCCGTGGCCGTAGTGCTCGAAGCGCTGACGGTAGAAGCCGACCATTTTCGCGGTGTGCGAAGCCGGCCAGAAGATGTGGTTGGCGAAGAAGCCGTCTCCGTAGAACGCGGCCTGCTCGGCGATCTCGGGGGTGCGGATGCTGCCGTGCCAGACGAACGGCGCGACGCCGTCGAGGGGACGGGGCGTCGACTGGAAACCCTGGAGCGGGGTGCGGAACTGCCCCTCCCAGTCCACGAATTCCTCGGTCCAGAGCCGGCGCAGCAGTGCGTAGTTCTCGAGCGCGAGCGGAATGCCCTGGCGGATGTCCTGGCCGAACCACGGGTAGACCGGGCCGGTGTTGCCGCGGCCGAGGGTCAGGTCGACCCTGCCGTCGGCGATGTGCTGCAGCATCGCGAAATCTTCGGCGATCTTGACCGGGTCACTCGTCGTGATCAGGGTCGTCGCCGTCGAGAGGATGATGCGTTCGGTCTTGGCGGCGATGTAGCCGAGCATGGTGGTCGGGCTCGAGGGCACGAAGGGCGGGTTGTGATGCTCACCGGTGGCAAAGACGTCGAGGCCGACTTCCTCGACCTTCTGGGCGATCGTCAGGATCGCCTTGATGCGCTCCTGCTCGGTCGGGGTGCGGCCGGTGGTGGGGTCGGTTGTCAGGTCTCCGACCGAAAAGATTCCGAATTGCATGGTCAGCCTCTCTGAGTGTTCACTGCACATTCTCACACGAAATTTCAATGCATTTGCATGCATGTCGTACCCAACCGCGATCGGGGCTTTCCTATTCCCGCACTCGTTCCCGCACACCGACGACCTCGCCGGAGAACTCGCGGCAGTCAGAAATATCTCACGAATCCTCGATTCGCGACCGTTGACATCTCGCCATGAATCACATAACGTTCCTGCAAAGCTCCTCCGCCCGATGAAGTGCTGCAGGATCCCCGTCGGACGTTCGGTTACCCACCGCGCTGCCGCACCCGAGAAACCGCTTCATCACGGAAGGACCCCCGATGCGGGAACGACTCCGGGCCACGCCTCACGTCGCTTCGCGTCATCATCCACTGCGCCGCGTATCGGCTACCACCACGCGCTGAAAGCGCCACCCGGACCCCCGGCACCACTGCCCGGGACCCCGGTTCGCCCGCCGCCGTCGCAGTTCCCCCACACTCACCCCAGAGAAAGAATTGGGTATCCCCATGAACCACGAATCCTTCGACCTGCCGCAGCAGTCCGAAATCACCGAGAACGTCACGAACGTCGAACACGAGAACGCCGAATACACCGAGCACCTGAAGCACGCCGATGAGACCGAGCACGCCCAGACCCTGGAGCCGTCGGACGTGGGCAGCATGTTCTCCGAGTACCGGCGTCGCCAGCTGAACATTTTCCGCGAACGCGAATCGACCCTCGAGCTCGACGACTCCGCGGTCTAGCGAGGAGCGGCCGGCCCGCTCACTGGGCTCCGTGCACCAGGTCCAGGACCGCCCGCAACTCGCGGGCCTCGATCTGGCCCGGGGCGCTCGACGCTCCGACTGACCCGAAGGTGACGCAGGAACCGAAGGTCTCCCCGGCCAGCCTCGACACCACGCCCAGTCCCCCCATGGACATCGTGATCACCGGGCGCCGGGCGTGCTCGGCGACGAACTCGGCGGTCGCATCCATCAGGGTGAGGACATCGCGCGGGTGTGACGGCATGACCGCGACCTTGAGGACATCCGCCCCGAGTTGCTGCTGCTCCGTGAGGCGTGCCAGAATCTCGGCCCGCGGCGGCGTGGACTCGAAGTCGTGCGAGGACATCACGACGATGACACCCGCCTCGTGGGCCGCGGTCACGAGGCCGAGCAGGCACGCCCGCTCGGTGAAGAGCTCGACGTCGATCGCATCGACGCCGGCTGCGATCGCCAGCCCGAGCAGCTCGGCGTATGCGTCCGGGCGGATGTCCGCCTGCCCGCCTTCCCGCTTCGTGCGGAAGGTGAAGAGCACCGGGACCGCCTCTGGGAGAGCCGCACGAACGACGGCGATCGCCTCCCGGACCGCCGACGGCGTGTCCCAGCCGGAGAAGAAGTCGATCCGCAGCTCGACGAGGTCGTAGTCCCCCGCGACGAGCGCGGACGCGGCCGCATCGAGTTCGGCGATCGTGGCCCCGACGAGGGGAACACAGATCTGCGGCCTGCCCTCGCCGAGAACGACGGAGCGCATCCGAACCACGGGCCGCTCTACCGCGCCGGTCATGAGACCTCGCCGCCCGCCGGAGCGTGCCCCGGAGCGTTGGTCGCCGGAAGACCGACCGCGGCGCGCATGGCGGCACGGATGCCCGCCTCGCCGGGCAGGGGCTCGTCCTGCACTCCGCCGGTGAAGATGCGCACCTGGCTGATCGCCTGTTCGACGAGCATGTCGAGTCCGCTGAAGACGATGCCGCCCGCGGCACTCCAGCCCTCGGCGAGTGGGCTCGGCCACGGGTCGTACGCGACGTCGAAGAGCACGGAACCGGCGCCCAGCGGCCGGAGGCCGAGGCCGTCCGCGACCCCGCCCGGCAGGGTGCTGATCACGAAGGAATGCGGGACGGCCACGTCGAGTTCGCCGAGCCGCCGGATCAGGACGGGGACGTCGAGCCGGTCGCCGAGCGCCGACAGGTCGGCGGCCTTGGCGGGGTCCCGCAGGTAGACCGTGACCTCCCCCACGCCGAGCTGGTGCGCCGCGTAGAGCGCCGAGGCCGCCGTCGCACCGCCGCCGAGAATCACGACGGAGGAGGGCGATTCGAGGGTCGACACCGTGCGGACGATGCCGTCGACGTCGGTGTTGAAGCCGTGCATCCGGCGCCGGCCGGTGTCGGTCGTGAACAGCACGGTGTTCGCCACGCCCAGCTCGTCGACGAGCGGCGACGTCGTGTCGAGCAGCGGGACGACCTCGCGCTTGAGCGGCATGGTGAGGCTGAGCCCGAGCCAGCTGTCGTCGAGGGAGGCGAGCCACGCGGTCAGCTCCCCCGTGCGGACCTCGGCCCGGGAATAGTCGAACGGGAGCCCGAGCAGGGCGTATGCCGTCGTGTGCAGCACCGGCGAGCGGGAGTGCCCGATGGGAGACCCCAGCACCGCGAGGCGGCGGCGGCCGGCCGGGGAAACGGGTACAGGCACGAGTCCCTCCGATTCGATTCTTCGACAGATGTAGCGGCAGCGTCAAGTGAGATGCGGCAGGCCGCTGCTCAATGGTAGTGTCCCGAATATGTCCCTAAACGCAACAAATAGTCGTCGCAGTGCCGCGGCCCGTGGGTCGGTGCGCTGATGCTCAGAATCGGAATCCTCGGTGCCGCCGGCATCGCACCGTCCGCGATCATCCGGCCGGCGCGGCGACGCACCGATGTCGTGATCGCCGCGGTCGCCTCGCGCCGGGCATCCGCTGCCTCGGCCTATGCGCAGGAACACGGCATCGAGCGCTCGTACGGCGACTACCGCGCGCTCCTCGCCGACCCGGAAATCGACCTCGTCTACGTCGCGCTGCCGCCCTCCGAGCACGCCGAGTGGTCGATTGCCGCGCTCGAGGCCGGCAAGGACGTTCTCTGCGAGAAGCCCTTCGCGATGAACGCCGCCCAGGCGGGGCGGATGCGCCGGGCGGCCGCCGAGACCGGCCGGCGTCTCATCGAGGCGTTCCACGACCGGTACCACCCGCTCAGCCTCGAGCTCGACGTCATCGTCGCGTCCGGTCGGCTCGGCGAGGTCGTGTCCCTGCGCGGTGAATTCTCCGGCAGCAATCCCTTCGACCCGACGTCGATCCGGCACATCCCGACCCTCGGCGGTGGCTCACTGATGGACCTCGGGTGTTACCCGCTGCACTGGGTGCGAGCGCTCACGGGCGAGGAGCCCCTCGTCACAAGTGCCGTCGCCACCCTGAACCCGCTGGGGGCCGACATGAGCATGGATGCCGCGCTGGCGTTCCCCTCGGGCGTCACCGCCCGGATCTCCTCGAGCATGATCGCGGGCACTGCCCTCAACACCTCATTCGACATCATCGGGACCGAGGGCAGCGTGCACGTGGACAATATGGTCTTCCCGTCCCGCGGACACAGCATCCGCGAAGTCCGCGGGGGAATCGAACGCTGGCTCACCGTGCGCGGAAATGAGACCTACGACCACCAGCTCGATGCGGTTGTGCGCGGCCTCGCGAGCGGCGAGCCGCTGCTCACGGAGGGCGACGATTCCCTCGGGAACATGGCGGCCATCGACGCGATCTACGTCGCGGCCGGAATCGATCGCCTCATCGGGTAGCGCCTCCCGCCTCCCCCTTTCGGGGTGGACAAACCGGACGAACGGCGGCAGGATCACTCCGCCAGAGCACGAGACCGCCACCGTCGTCGGGAGAGTCCATGAGCGCAGACCGGAAGCCCAACATCCTCGTGATCTGGGGCGATGACATCGGCATTTCGAATCTGAGCTGTTACAGCGATGGCGTGATGGGGTACCGCACTCCGAACATCGACCGGATCGCGGACGAGGGCGTGCGCTTCACCGATTTTTACGGTGAGCAGAGCTGCACGGCCGGGCGGGCCGCGTTCATCTGCGGACAGAACCCGTACCGGACCGGACTCACCAAGGTCGGGATGCCGGGAGCCGACCTGGGACTGCGTCCGGGAGACCCGACGATCGCGACCGCACTGAAGGAGCAGGGGTACACCACCGGGCAATTCGGCAAGAACCACCTGGGCGACAAAGACGAGTTCCTGCCGACCAACCACGGCTTCGACGAGTTCTTCGGCAACCTGTACCACCTGAACGCGGAGGAGGAACCCGAACTCTTCGACTACCCCTCCCCCGAGGAGTTCCCGGATTTCCGGAAGCGCTTCGGGCCGCGCGGCGTGTTGCACAGCTGGGCCGACGGCCGGATCGAAGACACCGGGCCGCTGACGAAGAAGCGGATGGAGACCATCGACGACGAGGTCACCGTCGAGGCCCTCCGGTTCATCGGTGAGGCGAAGGAATCCGAGACTCCGTTCTTCGTCTGGTTCAACACGACCCACATGCACTTCCGCACGCACGGCAAACCGGGGAGCAGGGGCCAGGCCGGGCGGTGGCAGTCGGAGTACCACGACACGATGATCGACCACGACCAGGTCGTCGGACAACTGCTCGACGCGCTCGACGACCTCGGACTCGCCGAGGACACGATCGTCATCTACAGCACGGACAACGGCCCACACATGAACAGCTGGCCGGATGCGGGTATGACGCCGTTCCGGAACGAGAAGAACTCGAACTGGGAGGGCGCATACCGCGTGCCCGCCCTGGTGCGCTGGCCGGGCACGATCCCCGGGGACCGGGTGCTGAACGGGATCATGAGCCACAACGACTGGTTCGTGACCCTGCTCGCTGCGGCGGGCGACACCGACATCACCGACCGACTCAAGGCGGGGACCGAGCTGGACGGCCGGCCATACAAAGTGTGGCTCGACGGCTTCAACCAGCTCGACTATCTCACCGGGGAGGCCTCGGAGAGCCCACGACAGTACTTCTTCTACGTCTCCGACGACGGCGACCTCACGGCTCTGCGCTGGGACAACTGGAAGTTCGTCTTCATGGAACAGCGCGCTCGAGGCACCCTGCAGGTGTGGATGGAGCCGTACACGGAGCTGAGGGTGCCCAAGATCTTCAACCTGCGAACCGACCCGTACGAACGTGCCGACACCACGTCGAACACCTACTTCGACTGGCTACTCGACCACGCCTGGACTCTCGTGCCCGCCCAGGCCTTCGTCGCGCGGATGGTGCAGTCGCTCCTGGAGTTCCCGCCCTCGCAGACGCCGTCGAGTTTCACGATCAGCCAGGTGATGGCGAAACTGCAGTCCGGGATCGGGAGTCGGTGAGCGAATCTGCTGCTGAATCGGTGGTCGCGGATGCGCCGCCCGGGATGTGTGCGTTGCCCGGCGGCACGTTCGTGGCCGGTTCCGACGACCACTACCCGGAGGAGGCGCCCGCACACCGGGTGCGCGTCGACGCCTTCCTGATCGACCGGACCGCCGTTTCGAACGCGGCGTTCGCGCGCTTCGTGGCGGAGACCGAGTACCGCACGGTCGCCGAACGGCCGCTCGATCCCGCCGACTACCCCGGCGCACCCGCCGATAACCTCGTGCCGGGGTCGATGGTGTTCACCGGCACCCCCGGTCCGGTCGACCTGCGCCACCTGAGCCAGTGGTGGGCGTGGGTCGCCGGCGCGTGCTGGAGCCGGCCGGAGGGCCCTGGGTCTTCCGTCGAGGGGCGCGGCGAGCATCCGGTCGTGCAGGTCGCCCACGAGGATGCCGCGGCCTACGCCGCCTGGGCCGGCAAGCGTCTGCCCAGCGAGGCCGAATGGGAGTATGCGGCCCGTGGCGGACTCGACCACGCCGAATTCGTCTGGGGCGACCGGCCGGAGTCGGGCGGCGAACGTCTCGCCAACTACTGGCACGGCGCATTCCCCTGGCGCGCCGATCCGGGCTACGGCCGCACGCGCCCCGTCGGTTCTTTCCCGGCCAACGGCTTCGGCCTCCTCGACATGGCCGGCAACGTCTGGGAGTGGACGGACGACTGGTACGCGCCGCGTCGTCGTCCCGAAGGGGAGGCTGATTCCGAGTCGGGCTGCTGTACCCCGGAGGGAAGCCTCGATCCGGCCCAGCCTCAGTTCGCCGTGCCCCGCAAGGTCGTCAAGGGTGGGTCATTCCTGTGCGCGGACAGCTATTGCCTGCGGTACCGCCCTGCGGCCCGTCGCCCGCAACCGATCGACACGGGCATGAGCCATGTGGGCTTCCGCTGCGCAGCCGCTGTCAGTCGCGGTTAGGCGGCCCGGTCAGGACCTGGTGGGCGCGGTGCCGGTTCGGTGGCCGCCAGAGTCGTTGCGGGTCGATCAGTCCGGGGGCCCGGACCTGGGGTGAGCCCTTCACCATGCGGATCTCCCACCCCGAGGTGTCGATGGTGTGGTGATGGAACCAGCACAGGAGGACCCCGTTGTCGACATTCGTCGGGCCGTCCTTCGCCCACGGCTTCACATGGTGCACTTCGGCCCAGTGCGCCGGGGCCTTGCACCCGGGGATGATGCACCCGCCGTCCCGGGCGGTGATCGCCCGCCGCTGCGCCCGGTTGAAATACCGCCGTTCCGGGCCGAGCTTGAGCACCTGGTTGTTCTCCCCGAACAGGACCCCTTGGAAGCCGCCGTCGCAGATCCGCTGGTGCACCGTCTTCAGCGACACGGGGGCTTCGACCCCGTCGATCCACCCGACCCCGACCCCGCTCGCGAGGTCGGCCGCGTTCACGTGCACCATCACCGTGGGAGCCGACCCGCCCATGCTGGGCGTGCCCTCATCGCGGGCGGCGTGTTCGAACAGGGCCCGGAGGATGTCGGCGCGTTTCTCCCCGCTCGTGCGGGTGTCCGCGCGCCGCTCCCGCAGCTCCGCCTCAATCACGTCCAGCTCCGGGCCGGTGCCGTCACCGGTTCCGGCGGTCTCGGCGCCGGGAATCATCTGCCCCGAATCCATCAGGGCCTGCTCCTCCTCGGTGGGAAACGCAGGCCGCGCATGGAAGCTCAGGAACGCATCGAAGAGGGTGTTCATCATCCCGAACAGTTCCGGCGTCACGCCGCCCTTGACCGGGTAGAGCCCGTTCTTGAGTTGTCCGAAGCCGATGTTCGACTTCGCCTCGAACACGTCCTCCTGCGGCAGCACGCCGTCGGGGTCCAGGGCCGCCTGCCACTGCAGCACCATCCCCCGGATCAGGTCCGTGGCCGCCGGGACCCCCGCGCCGGCCAAATCCTCGGTCTCCGGTGTGATCCGCCCCGCCGCCGTGGCGACCAGGGCCCGCTCCGCCGTGAGGAGGTCATCCGGGGCGACCCGGTGGCTGATCGTCTGAAGCCCCGTCACGATCAACTCCGCCGTCTCCACCCCGATCTCCCCCGCGGCCAGCGCGGCACCAACCGTCGGAAACAACGGCGGCAACCAACTGCTCCCACCGCACGGCCGCGGCAACACCGCGTCCCCGAGCTTCGTGCGTCGCTTGACCTCTCGGGCCGACACCCGCGTCACCCGGGTGAGGACGTCCCAGGGACCTTTGCAGCCCATCTTCCACGCCAAACCTTCCCGGCCGAGCACTCGGGCTCGCCGGTCCACATCCGTCGCCGTGTTGACCCGGGCCGCATCCACCGTTCGCCCGATGGCCTCCACTTCTTTCAGCGCCGTGACCGCTTCCGCATCGCTGAGCAACCCGACCGGGATCGCCGCCAGGGCCTCTGCGAGAGCCGAACGTGCTTCGGCGAGCCGGGCGACAGCATCCGCATGAACCGACGGCACCAACCCGGCCAGCCCCTCCGCACCCTCGAAACCCTCAGCAACCGCAACCGGATGCACCGACTCGAAACCAACGGTGGGCTGATCTCCCGCGGCCCCGGAATCGGGTGTCTGCGGGGTGTGTGACTGTGGATCCGAAGCTCCTGCCATACCCCGATTCTACCCTGAATCGAACACGAATACGAGACTTATTCACCTAATTTTGAGTCGATAGTCTCGAGATTCACACCTGAAGCCGAGTGCGCCCGCGCTCGTGGTGCCGAATTCAGGAGATCAGCCCGGGCGAGCGGCACCGACCGGCGGACCAGTGCGGCCGATCCCACCTGGCAGCAAGCATCTCCTGAATTCGACACACTCGCCCGGGTTCGCGCCAGCCGTGGGCTTCCGCTGTGTAGCCACAATCAGTCGCGGCCAGTCAGGGAGATGCGCTCTTTTCCCAGCACGTTGAGCAGAGCCAGAGCCTCGGCGTCTGAAGATCCGGGAACGGCCGTGTAGAGCACGAGATGCTGGTCTCGATCTACGAGCTTGAGGGAATCACAATCGACGGTGATGTCGCCGACGACAGAATGCCTGAAAGTCTTCGTGAGCATGGGGGTGGCCTGCACATCGTGGCGCTCCCACAGTCGTACGAACTCAGCGCTGCCCTCACGAAGTTCGTTGATCAGACCCGTTATCAGCGGGTCGGACGGATAGCGGGCCAGTGCCGAGCGGAGTTCCATGACGACGAAGTGGTGAAACTGCCTGGTGTCCGCGAGTCCGTATCGTGATGCATCCGGCGGAGGGGATCCCAGGAAGGTCCTCCTCGCGAGGTTGCGGCCGTTGGGGGTGGGCCCCATAGCGTCTTCCAGCAGTGCGGCAGCGAGATCGTTCCAAGCCAGTACCTCGAATGCCGCGGACATGACAAACGCGGCTATTTGAGGAAGTCGGTCGAGGAGCGAGAGGATGCTCCTGCGGACGTCGCGACGGTGCTGCGACAGGCGGGTCGGTAATGTGCCGGCGAGGAGGTGCATGTGGTCGGCTTCGGCCTCGGTGAGACGTAAGGCGTCTGCGATCCCGGCGAGAACCTCTCCCGATGGCTTGGGGGCTCTCCCCTGCTCGAGACGTACGTAGTATTCGGTCGAAATGTGAGCAAGCACCGCTACCTCCTCGCGGCGCAGTCCTGTGGTTCTTCGCCGCGGTCCTGCGGGGACGCCGATGTCCTCCGGGCGGAGCCGATCCCGTCGGCTCCGGAGGAATGCTCCCAGTTCGGTCTTGTCCATCGTCCCAGTCTGTGCTCTGTCTCGCAGCGGACCCTAGTACCATTTGTGCCTGTTTCGCGAACCATGGCCGCTCCACAATGGTCACATGACCAACACTCTTGATAATCCGCCCATCGGCCTGCTCACACGGAAGGTGGTCTTGATAACCGGTGCAAGCCGCGGCATTGGTGCCGCCGCGGCACGCCTGTTCTCCCGCGAGGGCGCCACGGTTGTCCTGGCCGCCCGCACGCTCGCTGCTCTCGAGAGCATTGTCTCCGAGATATGCGCATCCGGAGGGTCGGCCGACGCACTCGCTCTCGACCTTGCCGACCCCCGAAGCATCCGCTCTGCCATCGATCGCGTCGAGGTCCTGCACGGACGCCTGGACGGTGCGTTCAACAATGGTGCTACTGGTCAGCGCGAGCCCGGTCCGTTGGACACCACCAGCGACGAGGATATCGACGAGCAGTTCGCCGTGAACTTTCGTTCTCACTGGACCGCGATGACCAGTGAGGCTGCTCTCATGCGCAAAGGTGGAGGAGGTGCGATCGTGAACACCTCGAGCATCGGCAGCCGTCGAGCGAATCCTGCCCTCCCGGCGTACGGTGCGATGAAACGAGCGTTGAACAGCATCACAGAGACAGCGGCCGTCACCTGGGCTTCCCAGGGGATTCGGGTCAACGGCATCACTCCCGGAGGTACCTCCACAGAGATGATGGCAGCCTGGGAGGCGGCAACTCCCGGCATCATCGACCGGCTGACGGCGTCAATTCCCATCGGACGCATGGCCGAACCCCGCGAAGTCGCCGAGGTAGCCGCCTGGTTGCTGAGCGACCGCGCCGCGATGGTCACCGGTGCAATCATCCCCGTCGACGGTGGCTCGGGGGCGTGAGTCGGAAAGCGGTGAGCGGAACGCCGCAGCGAGCGCGTGCAGGTCGACCCTCGGGTCACGCACCCCGTAGCAGATCGGCGTCCCCTCGGCGTTCTCGAGGTGCAGTTGTTCGGCGAGTTTATTCGGCGACGGTGCTGACCAGCGGCACGGGCGCGTCCCCACCCCGGGCCAGCCAGAGAGCCAGGCCCGCCCCGATCAGAGCGAGCCCGATCAGGATGGCTCCCACGAAATGGAAAGCGTCGATGGTCGCTTCGAGGGTCGCTCCCCCGGCCACGATCGACCCGAGGATGCTCACGCCGATCGACCCACCGAGCCTCTGGGTGATGTTGAACAGGGTGTTGCCGTCGGCCAGTTCGTCCTCACGGAGCGGTGCGAGCATTGCGATGAGCAACGGCGTCGTCACGAAGCCGATCGCAACGGCGCGCCCGGACAGGATCAGCGCGGTCACCCAGAGCGGTGTGCCCTGCTCGAGGAAGAGCAGGAACACGCTTGACCCCGCGAGGATCAGGAATCCGGACACGACGAGCACCCGGAGCGACACTCGCCCGGAGAGCTTCTGACCCGCATAGGTGCCGACGCCCATGATGATGCCCTGAGGAAGGAGGGCGAGTCCCGTCGCGATGGCAGAGTACCCCTGCACGGACTGCGTGAAGACGGGCAGGAGGAACACGGTGCCGAAGGCGACCACGGAACAGAGCACCTGCAGGACGAGGGCGATGGCGGAGTTCCGGTGCCGGAACATCTGCACATTGACCGCCGGGTTCGGGCGGTGCAGCGCCCAAAAGGCGTAGAGCACCAACAAGACGATCCCGATTCCGAGCGGCAAGTACGAGATCGCTTCGTCCCAGCCCTGCGCGGAACCCTCGGTCGCGCCGAAGAGCGCGCCGGTGAGGCCGGCGGCGAGCAGGGTGAAACCGACAGGGTCGAACCGGATCGAGGCGTTCGCCGGGGCGCCCAGGTGCTTGGGCACCCGCAGCAGGAGGAGCAGACCGACGATGCCGACCGGCACGTTGACCAGGAAGATCCAGCGCCACCCGCCTGCACCGATCAGGAGGCCGCCGAGGGTCGGCCCGAGCGCGGGCGCGAGGAAGAGCGTAAGCGCGGCGGAGATCGGGATCTTGCCGCCGCCGATGCCGTCCTTGCCGAGAAGGATGCTGAGAGCAAGCGGCACGAGCGGCGCTCCGACGAAGCCCTGCACGGCCCGGAAGGCGATGAGGGAGCCGATGTCCGGCGCGACGGCGCACGCCGCGGAAACGAGTACGAAGAGGATCATGCTGATCGTGTAGACCCGCATGGTGCCGAATCGCTTGGCCGCGTACGCCGTGACCGCGAGGGCGACGCCCAGGGCCAGCAGGTACCCGCTGACGACCCACTGCACCTCGTCAAGCGGCGCGTTGAGTTCCCGGCCGATGTCCGGAACGGCGACGTTGACGATGCTCGAGTCGATCATGCTGAGGAGCGGCCCGACCAGGAGACCGTACCGGGCGACGGCGCCGAGGCGGGCCCGATCGGGGCCGGCAGCGGAATGCGGGGCGGTTTCAGTCGACATGGACGGTGATTTCTTCGTCATTCATCAGGCCGGTGACCCAGTCCCGCTCATGGTGCAGTGTCGACAACAGGTGTTCCATGCTCACGCTCGGCCAGTCCGTTCCGTCCCGCTCCGGCCGGGTCTCGACGAGGGCGCCGACCTGCGCGATCTTCTCGTCAAGGGCCGCCGCGCGCGCTGCCAGGATGGCGGCGCGGTCCCCCGAGGACACCTCGTCGAAGAAGCCGAGCCGGATCAGGAATTCCTCTTCGTTGCCCGCGAGAGCGGCAGGCAGGGTCGAGATGAGGTCGTGGAACAGGCCGCGCCCGAGCTCGGTGATCGTATAGACCTTGCGGGAGGGACGTCCGTCCTGAGCGGTGACGGCGTGCGTGACGGCCCCCGACTTCTCGAAGCGATGCAGAGCCGGGTAGAGCGAGTTATTGCTCAGCGCCGCGAAGCTCGGCCGCTGCACGCGGCGTTTCAGTTCGTAGCCGTGGGCGGGGCTTGAGCGCAGGGCACTCAGGACGATGATGTCGAAGATCATCCGTCCATTATGACCTATGTCATAGTGAACGAAATCCGGATCGCGGCCACGGTCGTCCCGAGTCCGCGCGCGGCGGTCGTGGCCGCGGTTTCGCGCCGCCGCCGGGTGAACGGGTCGAGTCCGGCGAGCCGCACCGGGTCGGTGAGGTCGCCGATGCAGGCGAGCTTCACCGCGAGCGCGATCGGGTCGGCCAGCAGGAACCGGAAGCAGACGTCATCCGCTTCCTCGAAACCGTGCCCGAGCGCCGTGACGGCCATCAACAGCCGGTTGGGCACGAAGCCGCGTAGTCCGGCGAGGCCGACCAGCCCAGTGCCCGACGCCGCACAGGTGTCGTGCAAGAGGGCGACGACCTTCTCGTCGTCACCGTGGAGTGTGGCCATGACGCGCAGCGGATGCTCGATGGCCGCCTCCCCCGACTCGTCGTGCCTGCCTGCACACGCATTCTTTGCGAATCGCAGAGCATCGGCGAGGAGCAGCGCCGAACGACCGTCGGCTCCCGGCTGCTGCCCGCGCTGCGGAAGATGAGTGGGGTGGAGTGTGGTCATGGCGCTGTCCTTGCTGAGCTCGCGAACCGCGGGATTCGCGCGCACGTCAGTGTGCGTCTTTCCAACATACGTACTGTCATCGGCTGCGACAGGGGCTTGACACTGCCGCCCGGACCTGCATGCCCGGCGCTCCATCGAGGCAGCGTTCGACGCGCTCAGTCCGAGCGGGGCGTCCAACCGAGCGCAGGGGCGATGCGCTCCGCAACGGCCGTGAGGATGCGGTGCAGCCCCGCCGGCGGGTGGTCGAACGGAAGGGCGATCACGAGCTCGTCGGAACCCCGGAAAGCGACGTCGGCGAGGAGGGCCTCGATGATGGCGTCGGGGTCACCGGAAGGCACCCTGCCGAACTGGAACGGCAGAGCGGCACGAGAGGTGCCATAGTCGCGCTGCCTCTCCTCGTCACGCTCGATCAGCCAGGCGAATTCCTCGGCATCGTCCCTGCCGAGAATGGGGAGAACCTGACGCCCGACGAGTGCGTAGGACGGCCGCTCGGTGACCGATGCATGAGCGGCACGGTACGCGGTGATCGACTCCAGCTGGGCCTCCTCGAAGGAAAGGTCGCTCGGTTCCGTGTTGAGCGTCGAGAGCTGCAGGCGGAGGCCCTGGCGGCCGGTGCGAACGGCGCTCGGTGTCGCGCCTGCTCCGTAGTAGAGGCGGTCGGAGAGGGTCGGGCTCAGCGGCTGGGCGGTGAGCGGTGTGCCGGCGGGGAAGGCGGGGAAGCTCGCGTCGGCGACGGCGAGGGTGTCACCGCGGAGGGCCGATCGAAAGGAGGCGAGTCGGGCATCCGCTTCTTCTCTGAGCGAGCCGGTGATGGCACCGTAGACAGGGCCGAAAATGCCCTCCGACTGGGCGTAGCCGGAGCTCAGGCCGACCTCGAGGCGGCCACCGGTGAGAAGGTCGGCCGTGGCCGCCTCCTCGGCCAGTCGCACCGGGTTCTCGAACCGCAACGGGGTCACGGAAGTGCCGAGCCGAATTCCCTCGGTGTGCTGGGCGACGACAGAGAGGAAGGTCAGGGGTGAGGAGAGGTACTTCTCGAGGTGCCGGTGCCGCACCCACCCGGTGTCGAAGCCGAGCTCGTCGGCGTGCCGGAACAGGTCGATACCGTCCTGAAGGCCCTGGGACGTGGCGCCGGAGACACCGCCGTGTTCGACGAAGGCGAGGAAGCCGAGACGGAACGGGGATGGCGTGGGCGCTGATGCTGGAACTGAGGCTGGGGAGGTCATGTCCGGAAATCTAGCGTCCGGCAACACGGTGCGGGAATTGAGCAGGTCATGAAAGGTAAAGCGACGTCACAGAGCCGCTTCGAGGCTCTCCCGCCGACTGCGAATCAACGGCAGGGCGCGTGTGACCGCGAGATCGATGCGCTCCTGCAGGTCGAGGCTCGAGACCCGGTAGTCGGTGAAGTCAGAGTCCTTCGCGTAGACGCCGATCGGGAGGGTGAGCGCCTGGAAGAATCCGAACAGCGGACGAAGTTGGTGTTCGATGATCAGGGCGTGGCGGTCGCTGCCCCCGGTGGCCGCGAGCAGCACCGGCTTGTCGACGAGGGTGTACTGGTCGACGAAGTCGAAGAGGTGCTTGAACAGTCCGGTGAAGGAGGCCCGGTAGACCGGACTCGCCACGATGAGCAGGTCGGCGCTTTCGATCCGGTCGAGTTCGGCCTCGATCGTTGCGGGGAGCTGGTCACGTCGCAACGCACCGGCGAACTGCTCGCCGATCTCGTGCACGCCGATGAGATGCGCGTCGATAGGGAGTTCACGGCTGACGGAGGCGAGGATTTCCTTGAGGAGGACCGTCGTCTTCGAGGGCGCGTGCAGGCTGCCGGACACGGCGACGACGCGGAGGGGCCTGGTCGGGGTCTCGGCCGGTGTCTCGGTCAGGTGTGATTCGGTCATGGTTGTCCTTCAGTCGGTGCGGGTGGTGGGGGCGATCGCGGCAGCGAGGGCGGGCAATGGGGCGGGCGGGCGGGGAGAGCCGAGGTGGCCACGGAGCGTGGTGGCCCCGTAGTCGTCCCTGACGAGCCCGCGGCTGTGGAGTTCTGGCACGACGAGACGGGCGAAGGTCTCGAACTGTTCGTGCAGGAACGCGTTCAGAACGTTGAAGCCGTCCACGGCGCTCGCCCGGAACCAGGTTTCGAGGTGATCGGCGATGTCGGTGGGCGACCCGACGACGATCGGGGATCTGATCAGGTGGGCGACGAGGAGGTGCCGGTAGGTGACCGGCCGCTTGCCGCCGATCGTGCGTCCAGAGCGGCGGGTGACCACGTCGACGAGGCGGGCGCCCGCCGCGGTGAACCGGCTCGCTGTGCCGGGGGTGACGGCTTCGTCGAAGCGTCTCTCGACGAGGGGTAGTCCGATGACCTGGCGCAGGTGCCGGATGTTCCGGTTGCCGGGCAGGTCGAGTTTCGCCGCTTCCGGGGTGCCGTCGTCGACGGGGAACAGCTCGACGAGTCGGTCGTAGACGGCCCAGGCATCCGCTCGCGTCTCGCCGACGATCGGGAGCACGAGGGCGACGATGGTCAGGGCGGATGCCGGACGGCCGGCCGCCTCAACCCTCGCCTTGGTGTCGTGGTAGAACTCGGCGGCGTCGCCCAGACTCGTCGGCGCGACCACGTAGATGTCGGCCTGCTCGGCCGCGAACTGCTGGGCGCGACGCGAGGTGCCGGCGTGGACAAGCGGGACATGACCCTGAACGGGTCGTTGCACGTTGAGCGGACCGGCCACCTCGAAGGCCGGCCCGACGTGGTCGAGAGGCGTGACCCTGGACCGGTCGATGATGGCCGCGGTCGCCACGTTCCTCGTGAACGCGTCTTCGCCCCAGGTGTCCCAGAGTCCGCGGAGTACGGTGACGTACTCGTCGGCCACCTCGAAGCGGTCGAGCTGGGCGCGAGCCCCGGGCGGCCCGAAATTCGCCTCGACCTTCGCATCGGCCCCGACGGTGAGGTTCAGCCCGAAGCGCCCTCCGCTGAGCCGGTCGACCGATGCAGCGGCCCTGGCCGTCGCGTACGGCTCAGAGTGGGCGGTCTCCACGGTTCCGACCAGACCGATCCGGCGCGTGATCGCGGCCAGGTAGGCCGCGGTGCTCAGCGAGTCGATGCGCGAGAGCAGGTGCGGATCGGAGAACTCGAGCTCGGGATCCGTCGCGAGCCAGTCACCGAGGAACAGGTAATCGAAGCCGGCCTTCTCCGCGGCGAGCGCGAGGCGCTTGAGCGCACGGGGATCGGTCGATGGGTCGTTGTGCGCGCCGGGGTAGCGCCACCCGGACGGGAAGGAACCCAGGGTGCGCACCATCGCACCGAGCACGAGGTGGCCGTCGCGCTCCGACCAGTCGGCGTCGGACGCCGGGGAGGTGTGATTCGTCATGGGTCGACGCTAGGCCGGGTCGATTCGGGCCGGGGCCCCGACCGACATATCCCGTCGCGCACGGAAACATCTCGTAAAGAATGCTTGATCGCTGGCGTTATCCCGCTCCAGCGCATAGCTTCGGCGGGTCGTGACGCGACGGCAGGATTCGAACCTGCGACTACCGGAATATGAAACCGGTCCCTTCGTCCTCTCGGGCACGCCGCGGTGCAATTCAGGTGGTGAGTGTGTCCCTTCTGCCGGGGCGACCAGCGCTGTCGTCGACGAGGTGCAGCACTGCGGACGGCGCGGTCGCAAGCAGAGTTTCGTCGCCCGGCACCGGGCAGCTCGCCAGGAATGCCCACAGGGCCCGGATCGCATCCCGGATCACCGGGTGCTCCCGGCCAGGTCCGCCGGCAGCCATGTGCGCCCCGGCTCGCCCACGAGGCTGTCGAGGCGGACCAGGAGCGCCCTGGCGACCTTGTCGTTCTCCCGGAAGGAGATCGCGTTCGTGCGCGGGCGGGAGAACGCGCCGACGAACGGCGAGTTCGTGTACGGCCCGATGGCGAAGCGCCGCGGGTGGTGGTCGCCGCCGGGGGTCAGCACGCGAGTGTCGGCCTGGCGCACCGCGAGGTGTCCCGTGCTTCCGGTGAAGTCGGCATCCGTCGCCTGTTCTTCGAAACCGGCACCGGAGTCGAGGAGCGACCTGAGCAGCGGGTTGTCGCTCGCGGAGACCACAGTGTCCGGAAGCCGGGCGTCGACGAGCGCGGTCGCCGTGACCACCCGGTCCAGATTCGCGCTCCCGGCCCGGAAGACGCCGGTCGTCTCGTCGGGCTCAACCCAGAGGTCTCCGCCGAGGAATTCAACGATGCCTGCCTCGGAGAGTGCGAGGAGTTCCTCGAGCCGGTGGCCGGGCG
Organism: Cryobacterium zhongshanensis; assembly: GCF_022760445.1. Classification (NCBI taxonomy): domain Bacteria; kingdom Bacillati; phylum Actinomycetota; class Actinomycetes; order Micrococcales; family Microbacteriaceae; genus Cryobacterium; species Cryobacterium zhongshanensis. The sequence continues at coordinate 392,901 of NZ_JALGAR010000003.1, forward strand.
GGCCGCTCGCCACGAAGCTGAAGTAGCCGAGCCACCAGCCGTGAATGTCCCGCACCCGCGACTGCGCACTCCATTTCGGCGAATCGATGATGTCCGAGAGCGCGAAGAGGCTCCGGAGCAGGGCGATGAACAGGGCGAAGGTCGCGCTGTGCTCCGGCGCGGTGCGGAGCGCCAGGTCGCGGCGGATGTAGTCGCGCAGGGCATCCTGGAGCTCGGCGGCAGACTCGAACCGGAGCCCGTCGAGCGGACGGTCGAAGTCGGGCAGGAACAGCCGGTCGATCGGGTCGGTGACGGTCGTCTCGACGAGGGCACGGAATCGTGCCGCATCCCGCTCGATGAGGAGCGTGTCGGCACCCCAGTCGGTGAGCGGATGACTCGCCGCACGTTCCCCCGACCGTTCCGGCCGGGCGGCCGCGACGGGCAGCGCCCGCGGGTCGAGCGCGGCGAAACGGTCGGAGAAGTCCGCCCACGACGTGGACACCCGGTCGGGGTGCCCGGTGAACAGCTCCCGGTAGTACCCCCAGACCATTTCCTGGGCGATCAACGGCCAGACATCCCTCGTGAAGTCGAGACTCGCGCTGTCCCTGTCGAGGGCGGCGGCGATGTCGGGCGTGAAGAACCGCGGAACCGGTGGCTCCCCGACGAGGGTCGAGCTGATCTTGGAGTGATACGGCACTCCCCGGCGCGACCCGATCAGCACCCGGGGTTCGAGCCCGGACGGCGCGTAGTGCAGCCGCCCGTCGGGCAACCGGGTGAACCGGCCGCCCCTGCCCTCCGTGAGGAGCACGGTGAGGTCGACTGCCGCAAGGCCGAAGCCGCGCACGATGACCCGTTCGCCGGGCTCGAGGGCGCTCGTATCGGCATCCGCTGTGAAGGCGGGCGGCAGGTAGTAGCGGTCGTGACGGCGGGCGAATTCGGCGAGCGCCGAGTGCTCGGGGCTCGGGTCTGCGCCGTTGTGGCCGAGGGAGTAGAGCACGAGGTCGACGTTGAGCGTGACCCCCGTCGAGAGCACGACGACCTGGCCGGCAGGGTCTTCGGAGTCGTCGACCCGGATGGCGGCGGCCCGGTGGGCCTCGACCGTCACGTTCGGCCCGAGTGCGGCCACGGCCTCCTGGTGGAACCAGGCGAGATAGAGGCTCTGCAGGCGACGGGTGGGAAAGCTTGCACCGGTGAGGCCGGCGATCTCAGCGGCGAGGACCGCATCGATCCCGCTGGCACCGTCATCTTCGGCACCGTCGACCGCGGGAATCGCGATCGTTCCGGCCCTGACCCCCGCTGCCCACTCGATCAGGGACGGCCCGGGGAGAACCGGCCCCTCGATGACCGACGTCTCGTCGGTGAACATCGTGACGTCCTCGGCGAGGGAATTCAGTTTGAGCAGCGGGGACTGGTCGTGCCGCCAGATCCGGCCGGCTCCCGGCGGGAACGGATCGATCACATGGACGACCAGGGGCCTGTCCCGTCCCCAGGTCTCGTCGAGGTTTGCCGCGAGGCGTTCGAGCACGCCGGATCCCCGGGGACCGCCGCCGATGATCGCGATGGCCGGGGTGTTGTGGATGCCTGTGGTGTCGCTCATGACACAAGAGTCGTCTCGGTGGCGAGAATTCCCGCCCAATGTGTCGCGCCATGACGAGGTGACGAAATGTGAAGCGGATGCGTTGGCACCGGTTCGGAGACCCCCTTAGGTTTCAACTCCAGCGGGGTCGACCGGTTCCTCGCTCCCCACCGCTCCCACCGCTACCCACGAGAAAGGCAGGTACCCCGTGGCCATCGAATTCGCAGGCACAACCACCGTCACCACCACAGCGCAGGACACCTTCGTCTACGTCGCCGCCGACGACCCCCTCGCCCAGCCGCTGCTCACGGACCTCGCCGCCGAGTACCACTCACGCTACGGCTCGTACTTCGGCGAAAGCGCCTCCACCGAGATCTCCCGGTACCCGGTCGATGCCTTCGCGGCACCGGACGGTGCTTTCGTCGTTCTGGTGCGGGACGGCATCCCGATCGCGGGGGGCGCATTCAAACGGTTCGACGAACGCACCGCAGAGCTCAAGCGCATCTGGACCGCCGCGACCCACCGCCGCCAGGGTCTTGCCCGTCTCGTCGTCGCCGAACTCGAAGCAGAGTCCGCCAGGCGCGGGTACGACCGGGTGTTCCTGACGACGGGCCCGCGCCAACCCGAAGCGAAGAACCTCTACCTCGTCACGGGCTACACGCCGCTCTTCGACACCGCGCTCACCCCTGACGAGGTCGTGATCCATGCCTTCGCAAAAAGCCTCGACGCCCAGGAACTCGACGTTGCCGGCATCACCGCCGCGCACTACTCGGCCATCCGCCGTGAGCACTCCGACAACCCGCGCTTTGCCGCGCTGATCCCCGAGAGCGACTGAGACCATGACGGATATCGTGCAGGAATACGGGTCGGCGGCGCCGACCGAGGACTCGTCAGCCACCTCTCAGGTCGTGAACCGCGACTCACCCGACTTCGCCGCCTTCACCGTCGTGCACACCCGCCACTACGTGCGCTGGATCTTCGGCGCCCTCGTGCTCTTCGTCGTGCTGCAGTTCCTCTGGAGCCTTGCGACAAACGACAAGTACGGCTGGCCGGTCTTCGCGACCTATTTCTTCGCCCCGGCGATCCTGAAGGGCATCCAGCTGACACTGGGCCTCACGGTCGTGGCCGGAACGATCGGGTTCCTTCTCGGCACGCTCCTGGCCCTCGCCCGGCTGTCGAAATCGCCGATCCTGAACAGCGTGTCCTGGTCGTTCATCTGGTTCTTCCGCTCGGTCCCCCTGCTCGTGCAGCTGCTGGTCTGGTACAACCTCGGTTACCTCTACCCGCGCCTCGGACTCGGCGTCCCGTTCACCGACAACTATTTCTGGAGCTTCGACACCGTCACGCTGGTCAGCCAGTTCGCTGCCGCGGTGCTCGGACTTTCGCTCAATCAAGCGGCGTACTCCGCCGAGATCATTCGCGGCGGCATCCTCTCGGTCGACCAGGGCCAACTCGAGGCCGCTGCCGCACTCGGACTCCCCCGGCACGTTCGGGTGCTGCGGATCATCCTGCCTCAGGCCGCCCGGGCGATTCTCCCGAACGCGTTCAACGAGATCATCGGCCTGATCAAGGGCACCTCGATCGTGTCGGTCATCGCCCTCGGCGAACTCTTCTACGTCACCCAGGTGATCTACAACCGCAACCAGCAGGTGATCCCCCTGCTCCTGGTCTCCGTGGTCTGGTACATCATCTTCACCACCGTGCTGAGCATCGCCCAGTTCTATGTGGAACGCCACTTCGCCAGAGGCGCCCTCCGAGTGGTCCCGCCGACGCCCATCCAGGCGGCACGCGCCTGGGTGAAGACCCAATGGGCGCGGCTCGACGAGAAACCCGCAGCACCGGAACCGTCCGAAGCAGCGACAACCCGGATCGGCGGAAACGGATCATGAGCATCGCAGCAACCCACGCGTCCGACACGGTGACCACACCGACAACCCGCGGCCTCGTCGAAATTCGCGGGGTCTCCAAGAGCTACGCCGGCCACGACGTGCTGCACGACGTGAATCTGACCGTGCAGCCAGGGGAGGTCGTCGCGATCCTCGGCCCGTCCGGGTCCGGCAAGTCAACCCTGCTCCGCACGATCAACCACCTCGAGAGCGTCGACCGGGGCTGGGTCACCGTGGACGGCGAGCTGATCGGCTACGAACAGCGCGGTGACCGGCTCTTCGAACTCAAGGAACGCGAAATCCTGAAGCGACGCACGAATGTCGGCGTCGTCTTCCAGAATTTCAACCTGTTCCCGCACCTCACGGCCGCGGAGAATATCGCCGTCGCTCCCGTCGCTCTCGGGCGGCTGGGCAAAGCGGATGCCCGCGAACTCGCCCTCGGACTCCTCGCCAAGGTGGGCCTCGCCGACAAGCCCGACGCCTATCCCCGCCAGCTCTCCGGTGGCCAGCAGCAGCGCGTCGCGATCGCGCGGGCCCTGGCCCTGCAGCCCAAGGTGCTGCTCTTCGACGAACCGACGTCGGCGCTCGATCCCGAGCTCGTCGGCGAGGTCCTCGACGTGATCCGGGACCTGGCCAAACTCGGCACAACTCTCATCATCGTGACCCACGAGATCGGATTCGCCCGTGAGGTCGCCGACCGGATCGTGTTCATCGATGCCGGGCACATCCTCGAGGTCGGTCCCCCCGAGCGGGTCTTCGGTTCGCCGAAGCATCCGCGCACCCGAGAGTTCCTGGGTCGCGTGCTCTAGCGCGTTCCGGGCCATTCACCACCCCACCCTGCACAGCAGCATTCACAAGCAGACACTCACAGAAATAGAGGCACACAATGGCAATTAAGAAGAAAACCGCGGTCATCATCGGAGGCATCGCCGCCGTTGCACTCGTCGCAGGCGGCATCACCGCGGCCGTCCTGGCCGGCACAGGCAACAGCTCGGCCCAGGCCGCAGGCGCAGCTCCCACTGCATCCGCAGCGGCGGTGACGTTCAACCTCGGCCCGAAGCAGGACCGGATCCGTCTCGACAAGGTGCCCGAAGCCATCGCCGCCATCAAGAAGAGCGGCTTCACCCCGATCGAGGCAGGCAAGCTCACCGTCGTAGTCAGCCCCTACGTCGCTCCCCTGGGCCTGTTCGCGACCGATGACACGACCCTGATCGGCAACGAGACCGACATCGCCCAGCTCATCGCCGACGGCCTCGGCCTCGAGCTCAACCTGCAGCCGGCCGCGTGGGCGGACTGGCCCCTCGGCATCCAGTCCGGCAAGTACGACCTGATCACGTCGAACGTCACGGTGACCGAGGCCCGCAAGGACCTCTACGACTTCGCGAGCTACCGCGAGGACCTTCTTGGGTTCTACGTGAAGAGCGACTCGAAGATCTCGTCGATCAAGGAGGCCAAGGACGTCGCCGGCCTCAAGGTCATCGTCGGCTCCGGGACCAACCAGGAGAAGATCCTCCAGGCCTGGGACAAGGAGAACATCGCCAAGGGCCTCGCCGCCGTCGAGTACCAGTACTTCGACGACACGGCTGCAGCGAACCTGGCCCTGCAATCCGGGCGCGCCGATGCGAACTTCGGACCGAACGCGACCGCTGCGTATGCCGCGGCCCAGAACGGCGAGAGCAAGCTCGTCGGAACCTTCAACGGCGGCTACCCGGCGCACGCGAACATCGCGGCGGGCACCAAGAAGGGCAACGGTCTCATCGAGGGCGTCAGCATCGTGCTCAACAAGGCGATCGCGGGCGGCCAGTACGGCGACGTTCTCGCTCGATGGGGCCTCACCTCGGAGGGCGTCACCGAGTCGCTCGTGAACCCGGCAGGACTCCCGCGCGAGTAGCGAGAGCGTAGCCACCATTCACTGACCGGATGAGCCGGGCCAGGAGAGAGAGGTCTCCCGGCCCGGCTCGTCCGGTTTCCCGCCCTGGCTCCCTGTCCGGCCCGCTGCCTAGGATGTCTCCATGGTGTTCATTCAGGACCTGCACCTTCGCGACGGTCGCACTCTGCGCGTCCACGACAGTGCCGCCGACCACGAACTGGACTCGGCCTTCACCGTGCTCTGGCAACACGGTTCGCCCCAGACGGGAGCCCTGCTCAAGCCGTTGCTATCCGCGGCGGCCGCTCGCGGCATCCGTCTCCTCTCGTATGGGCGGCCCGGCTACGGCGGCTCGTCTGGCCTGCCGGGTCGTGACGTGGCCGCAGCGGCCGCCGACGTCGAACAGCTCGCCGACGCTCTCGGCATCGGCCGATTCGCCGTGATGGGTGCGTCCGGCGGCGGCCCGCACGCGCTCGCCTGCGCCGCCCTGCTGCCGGAACGGGTCTCGGCGGTCGGCTGCCTCGCGAGTCTGGCCCCGCTCGACGCCGACGGCTTCGACTGGTTCGCCGGCATGGCCACGGACGGAGCGTCCCTCCGCGCGGCGCAGCTCGGTCGGGCGGAACGCACGGCCTACGAGGAGACAGTCGAATTCGATCCCGACAGCTTCATCGAGGCGGACTACAACGCCCTCGCCGGCCCGTGGGCGGCCCTGGGCGCCGACGTCGGCCTGGCTTCGGCGGCCGGACCGGACGGCCTGATCGACGACGATCTCGCGTTCGTGGCCCCGTGGGGCTTCCCCGTCGCCGAGATCGACGTTCCGGTCCTCGTCGTCCAGGGCCGCAGAGACCGAGTGGTCCCGCCGTCCCACGGCGACTGGCTGAGCCGGCGCCTTCCCCGGGCGGAGCTCTGGCTGCGCCCGGACGACGGTCACATTTCCGTGCTCGAGGCGTGTCCCGCGGTCATGGACTGGTTATCCGCGCGCCCGTGATCGCGGCCTGCAGGGCCTCGGCTATCACCCGATCGGCCGAGTCCCGGTGGATGGAATGCCCTGCGCCTGGGACGAAGGCGTAGCTGAGGTTCGCGTGCCGGGCGGCAAGACGCTCGCCCTGGTCGGGAAGCACCGACGCACTGCCGGAGGCGGGGTCCGCACCGAGCAGCCGGACCGGCACCCTGACATCGTCGAGGTGCGGTTCGAGATCCCACGGGCTGGTATCGCCCAGCACGCGCTCCACAGTGAACGGACTGATCAGCCGGGCTGCTTCTGCCTTCTGGTGCGCGTCCTCTGCGTGCCAGCCCGGGTTCTGGTCCAGGATCTTTGACGCGCTCGGGTCGGTGATCTCCGCGATCGTCTCGGCGAGGAGCGGCGCGACCGAATCCGGTCCGAGGGTGAGCGGTGGGTCGAGTACGAGCACGCTTCGGGTCCACTCGTCAGTGCCCGCCGCGGCGAGGAGCGCGACGGCGCCACCGAGCGAGTGCCCGATGACCAGGTCCCAGGTCTCCCCTGGCGCCGGGCGGAGCCGCAACGCGTCGGCGACGAACCCCTCGAGCGGATACGACGTCGTACGCGGGGCCCGGCCGTGGCCACGCTGATCGGGGGCGACCACGAACCAGCCTTCCGCGGCGAGTCCGCTCGCCACCCGCCACCAGACCGCGCCTGCGGAAGTGAGCCCGTGCAGCAGCAGTGCGCTCTTCGCGGCAGCAGGGTCGCCCCAGGTCAGCACGGGCAGTTCGACGGAGATTCCGGGAAATATGGGCGTCACGGTGTCCTGACAGGATCGGAAAGGAGACGGGAAGGATGGAGCCGAGAATACGGCAGCGTCGCAACGGAACAAATCCGGCCCGTAACAATTAGAGTCGTGTGAGGAATTCGGCACAGGAAACGAAGCGGAGCAGCTGTGAACACTGGAATTGTCGTCATTGATATCCAGAAGGACTACTTCCCCGGGGGTGCGTACCCCCTCACCGGCAGCGAACCCGCTGCTGTCGTCGCCCGGAGCGTCCTCGACTCGGCGCGTGAGATCGGCACGCCCGTCGTGCACTTCCAGCACGTCGCCACCGAAGCGGATGCGACGTTCTTCGTCCCCGGCACCGTGGGAGTCGAAATCCATCCCCTGGTAGCGCCGGTTGCCTCGGAGCGCCAGTTCACCAAGGGCTCAGCCAACGCTTTTATAGACACCGGCCTCGAGGAGCTGCTGCGCGACGAGGATATCGACCATCTCGTTATCATGGGCATGATGAGCAGCATGTGCATCGATGCGACCACCAGGGCCGCCCTCGATCTCGACTTCGCCGTCACCGTCGTGCACAACGCCTGCGCAGCCCCCTCCTTCGAGTTCGAGGGCACCGAGGTTCCCGGGGCATCCGTGCACGCCGCCTTCATGGCCGCCCTCCGCGATGCCGGTGCCGACGTGCTCGCGGCGGCCGACCTCGACCTCGAGCTGCTCCCGGCTCGCTAGCGGCGGAAGCGCCCGGTCGCGGCGCCGTGTTGGATCGCGTGTTGACGTTCCGGTGAGGACCTGGTGCGCGCGGTGTCGGTTCTGTGGTGCCGAATTCAGGAGATCGGCCCGGGTGAGCGACACCGGTCCGCGGACCAGTGCGGCCGATCCCACCCGGCGGCAGGGATCTCCTGAATTCGACACCAGAACTGCTCGAATCTCCTGGGGCTACGGCGTGAGGCCCAGGGTGTCACGCAGGGTCGCACCGGGTTCGTACTCGGTGCGGTAGACGCCGCGCTCCTGCAGTTCGGGGATGACCCGGTCGACGAACTCGTCGAGTCCCGTCGGATTCGTGTGGCCCACGATGACGAAGCCGTCCGACGCTTCCTCCTGCACGTGCCGGTTGATCTGCTCGGCGACCTGCACCGGGGTGCCGACAAAGGTGTGCTTCGCGGCGAAGCGGATGACCAGGTCACGAATACTGAGCCCCTCGGCTTCCGCGATCCCGCGCCAGGTCTTCGCCACCGCAACCGGGTCGACGACATGGCGCACCCGTCCACGGGTGACGCCCTTGTCGGCGAGGACGGGGTCGATCTCCGGCAGCGGTCCATCGGGGTCGTAGCCGCCCAGGTCGGTGCCCCAGAGCTGCTCGAGGAACGAGATCGCGGTCTGGGGGCTGACCTGCAGGAGCGCGACTTCGCGGGAGCGTTCCCGCGCCTCGGCTGCGGTGTCGCCGAGGATGAAGGTCGCGGCCGGCAGGATCTTGAGCGAATCGGGGTGGCGGCCCACGGCCGGCAGACGGCCCTTCACGTCGCGGAAGAACCGCTGCCCGTCCTCGAATTCGGAATGCAGGGAGAAGATCACTTCCGCGTTCGCCGACGCGAAGTCACGGCCGTCTGCCGAGTCTCCGGCCTGCACGATCACGGGGTGGCCCTGCGGGCTGCGCGGCAGGGTGCCGAACCCGCTCACGTCGAACTGCGCACCGTGGTGGTCGACCGCCGTGAGCGCGTCGGCGGAGAGGAACTCCCCCGTCTTCTTGTTCGCGGCGGGGGCGCCGGGCGCCCAGCCGTCCCACAGCGCGCGGGCGACCGCGACGAACTCCTCGGCGCGCACGTAGCGGTCCTTCGGGTCGAGGAAGGCACCGCGGCGGAAGTTCTCGCCGTGGAAGGCGTCCGAGGTGGTGACGATGTTCCACCCGGCCCGCCCACCACTCAGCAGGTCGAGGCTCGCGAGCTGCCGGGCGAGTTCGTACGGTTCGTTGAAGGTCGAGCTGAGGGTTCCGACGAGTCCGATGTGCTCGGTCACGGCGGCGATCCCGGCCAGGATCGCGAGGGTGTTGGGCCGCCCGACGACGTCGAGGTCGTGGATGAGCCCCTTCTGCTCCCGCAGCCTGAGCCCCTCGGCGAGGAAGAGGAAGTCGAACTTGCCGCGCTCGGCGTTCTGAGCGAAGTGCCGGAAGGAGGAGAAGGCGATCTGGCTCTCGGCTTTGCCGTCGCTCCAGACCGAGGTGTTGTTGACCCCCGGGAAGTGCGCGGCAAGGTGGACCTGCCGGAGCGGGCGCCCTGCGGCGTCCCGGGCGGTCGGCTGGGCGATCGGGTGGACGGTCGTACTGGCGGTCGTGGTCATCAGCGGATGCTTCCGGTCAGGTCGAGCTCTACGGTGGAGTCTGCGGCGGGGTCGGCTTCACTGTCTGCCGCGGCGGTGCCGCGGGCCGCGGGAGCGGTAGGGCTCGCATAGCGGCTCTCCGGGCGGCCGAATCCGAGTCGGGCGCGGAGGGTCGCCGCCCCGATCGGACGGTCGAGGACGCCGGCTGCACGCAGCAGCGGAACGACGCGCTCGGTGATCGCGGTGAGATCGTCCGGCAGCCGCGCCGGCCGTAGCCTGATTCCGTCGATGCCGAGTGAGTGCCAGTGCAGGAGCTGGGCGGCGACGGCCTCAGCGGTGTCGGCGAGGATGACCGTGTCGGAGGTCCAGGGCTCCCCGTGGGTGGCATTGAGCCGGTCGAGGGTCGCGCGGGCGGCATCCGCCGTCTCTCCGATCAGAACTGAGATCTCGGTCCAGACCCGCAGCGGTTCGTCCGTCCCGCGCGACACGTCCTGGGCCGCCGTGTCGAGCTGCCCGAGGATGGCCACGAGGTGCGCGTCGTCGTGCGGGGTGATTCCGACGATGTCTGCCCCGGCCACGGCGAGTTCGTACGGCACCTTTTGGTGGGCGAGCGCGTAGACGAGCGGCTGGCCCTGCGGCGGTCGCGGGGTGATCGACGGCCCCTTGACGGTGAACCGGTCGCCCACGAAGTCGATGTAGTGCAGCTTGTCGCGGTCGACGAATCGGCCCGTCTCCACATCGCGGATCACGGCGTCGTCCTCCCAGCTGTCCCAGAGCCGGCGGGCGACCTCGACGGCCTCGCGTGCTTCGCCGAAGAGGTCCTCGAGCAGGGCAGTCTGCGCGGGATCGGTGCCCCGGGCGACGAGGGCGGGATCGAGGGCCGGCAGAGTGCGGCGGCCGACATGCGCCGCCTCATGGGCGCGCCCGGAGACCTGCACGCGCCAGCCCGCCCGGCCGTCGCTCACGAAGTCGAGGGTCTGCACGCCCGTCGCCACGTGGAATGGTTCGGTGTGCGTCGTGGTGATCGTCGGGATGAGACCGATCGTGCTCGTGTGCGGCGCGATGGCGGTGGCGAGAAGGAGCGCGTCGAGCCGGCCGCGCACCTCGTCGCGGCGGGGGTCGATCCCGCCGAAGCCGGTGCTCTGCAGGCCGAAGGAATCCTCGATCGTGACCAGGTCGATGCCGGCCGCCTCCGCGGCCCGCACAAGAGCGACCCAGTAGTCGAGATGGAACAGGTCTGCGGGGCGGGCGTCCGGCTCGCGCCAGGCCGACGGGTGCCAGCCGGCACCGTCGAGGGCGATTCCCAAGTAGAGCGGCGATGTCATCGAGAAGATCCTTTCGTCTGCGTTTCTTCTGCGCGAACGTCCGCGCGGACACCCACGCTATGCACGAGGTCGCTCCCTCAGGACACCGGAAAGTAACACGAGGTCACGGGCGAAATCTGCGGTAACAAACGAGAGGGACGACGGGAATAGCTGCCTAATCTGTGATTTCCCGTCCGGCCCAGAGCGGCCGGACCCACCGATCGACAAGGAGCCACCGACGTGTCCCGCTACATCGCACTACGCCTGCTGCAGGCGATCGGCGTGCTCTGGGCGGCGTATACCGTCTCCTTCCTGGTGCTCTACGCCCTGCCGGGTGACCCTGCCCGGCTCCTCGCCGGCCCAGACGCGACCGACGTGACCGCAGCCCAGCTGGATACCCTCCGCGCCCAGTTCGGACTCGACAAGCCGCTCGTCGTCCAGTATGTCGAGCACCTTGGCGCCCTGTTGCGCGGCGACCTCGGCACGTCCCTTCCGACGGGACGACCGGTCGCCGAGCTCATCGGCGAGGCCATCCCGTCCACGCTGCAGATCGCCGCCCTCGGCCTGCTCCTCGCCGTGATCGTCGGCGGCGGGCTCGCCCTCGCCGCGACCTTCACCCGGCATCGCGGACTCGGCCAGCTCCTGCTGGCGCTGCCGCCGATCGGCGTCGCCGTTCCCGGCTTCTGGTTCGCCCTGTTGCTGATCCAGTGGTTCTCCTTCGGGATCCCGTTGTTCCCCGCCGTGGGAAACCAGAGTTTCGCATCCGTCGTGCTGCCGGCGATCACCCTCGCCCTGCCCACCGGTGCGACGATCGCCCAGCTGCTCTCCAAGAGCCTCGTGACGACGCTCCGCGAACCCTATATCGACACGGCCTGGGCCAAGGGAGCCGGGCCCGGTCGGGTTCACCTCCGCCATGCCCTCCGGAACGCCGCCCTGCCGGCGTTGACCGTCACGGGCCTCATCGTCGGGCAGCTGCTCTCCGGGACAGTGGTCACCGAGACCGTGTTCTCGAGGCCCGGTCTCGGCCGGGTCACGGCCACGGCCGTCGCCCAGCAGGACATCCCCGTGGTGCAGGGCATTGTGCTCTTCGCCGCCGCCGTCTTCGTCGTGACCAACCTGCTCGTCGACCTCGTCTACCCCCTGCTCGATCCGAGAATCGTCATCCGCAAGCGGCGTCTGCCCCGCGTACGCGTGGCCGCAACGGCCGGAGCCTCCCGATGACCGACACAACCGCGCTCGCTGCAGAGTCCGCACGCGCATCGACCGGCCGGGGTACCGCGCACGACGACACCTTCGCGACGACGTCGGCCGACCGGTTCGCGGATGCTGCGGCGAGCCGGGAAGCCGGATCGATCGTCGAAAAGCCGTCGGCGCCCACGGCCGCCGACGGTCGCACCGGACGGGTCAGGCGCCTCCTCGCCACCGGGGTGCAGCATCCGGGGACCGCCCTCGCCGCGGTGTGGATTGTGCTCGTCCTGGTGTCCACTGTCGCACCGGGTCTCTTCACGAGCCAGGATCCACTCGTCGGCGTTCCCTCCGAGAAGCTCACCGGGCCGTCCCCGGCACACTGGTTCGGCACAGACCAGCTCGGTCGCGACCTCTTCACCCGGGTCGTCTTCGGCAGTGCGCTCACCCTCCAGGCCGCCCTGATCGCGGTCGGGATCGGCCTCGCCGTCGGGTCCGTGCTCGGGCTGCTCGCCGGCTTCGTAGGGCGCTGGGTCGACGACGTCGTGATGCGCATCGCGGACGTGCTGCTCGCGATTCCGAGCCTGCTGCTCTCCCTCGCCCTCATCACCGTCCTCGGCTTCGGCACCGTGAATGTCGCGATCGCGGTCGGCCTCGGCAGCGTCGCGACGGTTTCCCGGATCATGCGTTCCGAAGTGATCCGGGTGCGGAACGCCGTCTACATCGAGGCGGCCTTCGCCTCCGGCAACCGCTGGTCCCGCGTGCTGGTCCGGCACGTGCTGCCGAACTCCGCCGGCCCGGTGCTCGTGCTCGCCGCCCTCGAATTCGGAACGGCGATCCTCGCCGTGTCGGCCCTCAGCTTCCTCGGGTACGGCGCCCAGCCGCCCGCACCGGAGTGGGGGTCGCTCATTGCCACCGGCCGCAACTTCCTCACCACCGCCTGGTGGCTCACCACCCTGCCCGGCGTCGTGATCGCACTCACCGTGCTCTCCGCCAACGCGCTCTCCCGGGCACTCGACTCCGAAGGACGGCGCGTCCGATGACCCCGCAGACTCCACAAGAACCGGTCCTCGTGATCGAGGACCTCGCCGTGCAGTACCGAACGCCCACGGGTGTCGTCGACGCCGTCCGCACCGTGAGCCTCCGGATCGAGCGCGGCGAGAAGGTCGCCATCGTCGGAGAATCCGGCTCTGGAAAGTCGACAACGGCCCACGCCGTCGTGCAGTTGCTCGCACCCGCCGCCCGGATCGCGCGCGGCAGCATCCGCTTCGGCGGCATCGACCTCGTCCACGCGAGCCGTGGCGAGCTGCGCGCCATACGCGGCCGACGCATCGGGCTCGTGCCGCAGGACCCGACGGTTTCGCTCAACCCGGTCACCCGGATCGGCGCGCAGGTCGCCGAGGTGCTCGTGATCCACGGCCTCGCCGATCGGCGCACGGCAGCGGCGGCCGCCGTCGAGGCGCTCCGCCGGGCAGGACTGCCCGACCCGGAGCTGCACACCCGGCAGTTCCCGCACGAGCTCTCCGGGGGCATGCGCCAACGGGTGCTCATCGCGATCGCGATCATCGCCGGGCCCGAGCTGATCATCGCGGATGAGCCGACGAGCGCCCTCGACGTCACCATCCAGCGGCAGATCCTCGACCACATCGACGAGCTCGCCGCGGAGACAGGCACGAGCGTCCTCCTGATCACCCACGACCTCGGCATCGCAGCCGACCGGGCCGACCGGATCATCGTGATGAACCAGGGTGTGATCGTCGAGGAGGGCACGACCGCCGAGGTGCTCGGTGCGCCGAAGCACCCGTACACGCAGGCCCTGATCCGGGCGGCGCCGAGTCTCAACGCCCTCGGAGACGTCGACCGGGTGCTCGACCGGCTCCCGAAGGAGACCCGGGTGCGGGTCTTCGGCGGCCGCGCAGGGGACCCGTTCACCGTGCGGGACCGGTCGAAGGGTCCACTCGCCACCGACCCCGCCGGAGCCACGGACGAGTCCCCCGCGAGCACCGTGCTCGTCGCAGAGAACCTGGTGAAGGACTTCGCGCTCCCGCACGGCGGTGGTGTCGCCCATGCGGTCGCGAACGTGAGCTTCGCGGTACCCCGTGGCCAGACGTTCGCCCTCGTCGGCGAATCCGGTTCAGGGAAGACGACGACCGCGCGGTTGGCGCTCCGCCTCGACGACGTCACGAGCGGGCGGGTGCTCTTCGACGGGCGGGACGTGACGGATGCCCGGGGCCGCGAACTGCGGGACCTGCGCCGGAGGATCCAGGTCGTGCACCAGAACCCGTACGCGTCGCTGAATCCGCGGCTGAGCATCCGTGCCATCATCAGCGACCCCCTCGTGGCGTACGGGCTCGGCGACCGGACGGAACGGCGCACGCGTGCGGCGGAACTCGTCGACGTCGTGGCGCTGCCCTCCTCCGTGCTCGATCGCCGGCCGGCGGAACTGTCCGGCGGGCAGCGGCAACGCGTCGCGATCGCCCGTGCCCTCGCCCTCAACCCCGAACTCCTCGTGCTCGACGAACCCGTCTCCGCACTCGACGTCTCCATCCAGGCCCAGATCCTCGGCCTCCTCGCGAGCCTGCAGGACTCGCTCGGCCTGAGCTACCTGTTCATCTCGCACGACCTCGCCGTGGTGCGTCAGATCGCCCATCGAGTGGGCGTGATGCGCCTCGGCGAGCTCGTCGAAGTCGGCGACGTCGGCACGGTCTTCGCCGACCCGCAGCACGAGTACACCCGTGCACTGCTCGACGCGATCCCCGGGGCCGGGGCTCCCGTGGTCCAGCCCGGGTGACCCGCGCTGCTTTCTTCCACTCAATCCTTTCCGTCCGACCGAACACCCATCTCTCACAGCCAGGAGAACACCACACCATGAGTACCCGACCCTGGGGGCGCACCGCCCTCATCGGCACGGCCGTCTTCGTCGGCATCGCGCTCAGCGCCTGCTCGGCGAACGGACAGTCCGCCACCACAGCCAGCCCCACCGCCGCGACACCCGTTGTCGGCGGAGACCTGACCTTCTCGATCGCGAACGACCCGATCTCGCTCAACCCCTCGGGGACGGGTTCGGGCAACGACACCCTGTATGTCACCCGTCAGCTTGTCGACTCACTCCTGTATCAGAACCCGAAGACGAACGAGCTCGAACCCTGGCTCGCCACGAGCTGGACCGCCAACGCCGACGCGACGGCGTTCACCTTCGTGCTCCGCGATGGCGTCACGTTCTCCGACGGCACCCCGCTCACCGCGGCTGCAGTGAAGGCGACCTTCGACGACATCGTCGCTGCGGGCCCCAAGAGCCAGGCCGTCAGCTCCTTCGTCGGCTACCGGCAGACGCTCGCCGTCGATGCGCACACGGTCGAGGTGGACTTCTCCACACCGAACGCCGCGTTCCCGAACTCGACGGCGTCCGTCGCCCTCGGGATCGTCGGCGCGTCGACGATCGCGACCCCGTACGACGACCGGGCTACCGGAAAGGCCGTCGTCGGCACGGGTCCGTTCGTGCTCGCGAGCTACACGAAGAACGTCGCCACGAAACTCGCCAAGCGCACCGGCTACGCCTGGAGCCCCGAAGCTCCCGGCGCCACCGGCGAGGCGTACCTCGACACGGTCACCTTCCAGGTCGTGCCGGAACCTGCCGTACGCACCGGCAGCCTGACCTCCGGCCAGGTGGATGTCATCGGCGGAGTGCAGCCGGTCGACGTCGACTCGATCGCCGCGAGCGGATTCCCGCTCATCGACCGCGGCAACCCGGGCGTGAGCTTCGGCGAGTACTTCAACGTATCCCGGCCGATCGTGAGCGACATCGCCGTGCGCGAGGCGATCGCCCACGCAACGAACGCGGCAGAGATCCGCGATACCGCGCTCAACGACACATTCGCCGTTGGCACGAGCATCCTCGCGAAGACCACGCCCGGCTGGGCCGACGAATCCAGCTACTTCGCTTTCGACACCGCGAAGGCAAGCAGCCTGCTCGACGCCGCCGGTTGGAAGGCGGGAGCAGACGGCATCCGCGCCAAGGACGGGACCAGGCTCTCGCTCGTCGTCAACTGGATCACCAACTTCGGACCCAACCAGACCTCCCTGGAACTGCTCCAGCAGCAGCTCAAGAAGGTCGGCATCGAGATCACCCTTCAGGGCGGCGACGTGCCGTCCTTCCTCGAACGACAGAAGAGCGGTGATTTCGACATCTCCTGGCAGAACCTCTCCCGGGCCGACGGCGACGTCCTGCGCACGACCTTCTCGAGCGCGGCCAGCAACACCCTCCGGATCAGCGATCCGACCCTCGAGGCCCTGCTCCAGAAGCAGCTCGCCTCCGGTGATGCCACTGCCCGGAATACCGTCCTTGCGGACATCCAGAAGCGCATCGCCGAGCAGTACTACCAGATCCCCGTGCACGAACTCACGTCGATCATTGCCGAGCAGCCGACCGTCAACGGGGTCTCGCTCGGTGCGGACTCCCGGCTCGACCAGCTGACCGCGGCGTGGAAGTCGGCGACGAACTAGTGCCGTGCCGGCGGGGTCCGAGGGACTCGGGCCCCACCGGCTGCTCCCGGCCTAGATGCCGAGGAGCTTGGCCTTGGCCGCAGAGAACTCGGCCTCACTGATCACACCGGCGGTCTTGAGGGTCGCGAGTCGTTCGATTTGGGCAGACAGGCTGTCGTCCTCCGCGGCCGCAGGTGGCGGTGGCGGTGCGTACTGCGCCTGCTGCGCCTGCTGCTGAGCGGCCTGCTGGCCCGCTGCGGATTGGGCCTGGGCCTGCTGGCGCCGGCTGACGTTGCCGGAGACCGCGGTAGCCGTGCCTGCGATCACGGCGGTCCGTGCCATTGTCCCCATCAGGCCGGGTCGGCCACCTCGACGCATCATCGTCTTCCTTTCATCGTGTTCCGAGTCCTGTTCCGAGTCCTGGTGCGTGGCTGTCAGTCGGTGTCTGCCCCGGGCGCGTCCATCGCCAGGAGCACCTCGTCGACGACCGAATCCGGCACGTGCACGTCTTCGAGCAGGACTCCTCCGGAGTCAACGATCGCGTCACGCAACGGCTTGAACCAGGTGTGCTCGAAGACGAGGATTGCCGCCGAGCTGTTGTTCTCGAGGTCGGCAGACAACTCGTCGACGTCGTCGTCCGAGAGGAGTCCGTCGACTCCCTCGAAGAGAGCGGCGAGGGCCGACACGGCCGCATCCTCGGTCACGCCGAGTTCGTCGAACTCCACGAGGCTGACTTCGCCGGTTTCATCCTTCGAGACGAGCAGCGCATCGATGATGCTGATCGTGTTCGCGTCGACGAGATCGGAAAGCGCTGGAACTATCTGTCCGTTGAATTTGTTTCCCGGGAACGCAACCACGAGCACTTCGATTGGGCCAAGCACGGTGTCTCCTTCGCTCGTCGTCACGACCTCGTCGCCGCAACGCTCTATCAGAACAGTGGGGACACTAATCCGGTTCGGTGCGGGCATCAAGGTGCCCGGCGGCCTGGCCTGCCCGGCCGCGCCAGACGTGAACTACTCCCGGCGAAACGGCCCTTTCCGGCAAACTCCGGTCGCGCTATGGTCGGGCTGCCGGCGAGTTCGCCCGGCCCTGGAGCGGATAGTGTGCTCGGTTCGCCCTCCTCTGATCCACCTGTCCTGACACCGCAAGAACACAGAAGAGCACCTGAGGCAAGGAGAATCTCATGTTTGCGAATTTCTGGGATATCGTCTGGTTCTTCTTCTGGAGTTTCGCGTTCATCGCCTATCTCATGGTGTTGTTCTCGATCGTCGCGGACATCTTCCGGGACCACACACTCAATGGCGGGGCCAAGGCGGTCTGGCTGATCTTCCTCATCTTCGTTCCGTTCCTGACCGCCCTGGTCTACCTGATCGCGCGGGGCCCGGACATGGCCAGGCGTCAGGAGGAACGGGCACAGCAGGTTCAGGCGTACACAGACGATTACGTCAGGTCCGTCGCGTCCTCCGCGAGCCCCTCGGCCGAGATCGCGAAAGCGAAAGAACTCCTCGACAGCGGCTCGATCACGGCGGCCGAGTTCGAGGCGCTCAAGGCGAAGGCGCTCAAGTAACGCACAATGTCCTGTCGAACGGCGCTTTCGGGATGGGAGACGGCGGCTCCTAGACTGGGAAGATGGACGCCTCGAGCACTGTGAAGACACCGCCGATTCTGACCCTGACCGTCAATCCGGCCCTCGATGTGAGCACCTCGACGGCCCAGGTGACCAGTGAGCACAAGCTGCGGTGCAGCGCGACGCGCATCGATCCGGGCGGCGGCGGCATCAACGTGGCCAGGGTCATCCGTCGACTCGGTGGAACCGCCCTCTCGCTCTACGCTGCGGGAGGTCCCACCGGTGAGGCGTACCGCCAGCTGATCGCCGCCGAGGGGCTTCCAACCGTCATGGTTCCCATCCACGAGAGCACCCGCCAGAGTTTCACCGTCGACGAAACGGCCACCGGCAAGCAGTTCCGGTTTGTCCTGCAGGGGCCCGAATTCACCGAAACGGAGTGGACGGCGTGCCTCGACACGCTCGCCGCCACGATGCCGGTCGGCGGCTATATCGTCGCGAGCGGGAGCCTGCCGCCGGGTGTCCCCGACGACTTCTATGCGCGCGTCGCCCGCCTCGCCCGCTCCAGCGGGGCACGGTGCATCGTGGATGCCTCCGGAGCGGCCCTGACCGCAGCACTCGCCGAAGGCGTCTTCCTGGTCAAGCCGAGCCTGCGCGAGCTCGAGACATACGCCGGCGTGACGCTCGATACGCCGGAGAGCCAGGCGGATGCCGCGGCGCGGCTCGTCGCCTCCGGTGCGGCCGAGCACGTGGCCCTGACCCTCGGTGGGGCCGGAGCCGTCCTCGCCTCCGCGAGCGGAGTCATCCGGTCTGACGTTCCGAAGGTGACGGTGATCAGCACCGTCGGTGCCGGGGACAGTTTTGTCGCCGCCTTCGTGCTGCGACTCGCCCAGGGCCGAACGCCAGCAGAGGCCTTCCGTGCCGGCGTCGCGGCCGGGAGTGCAACGGCTTCGACCCCCGCAACCGAACTGTGCCACCGGGAGGACGTCGAACGCCT
Organism: Cryobacterium zhongshanensis; assembly: GCF_022760445.1. Lineage (NCBI taxonomy): Bacteria > Bacillati > Actinomycetota > Actinomycetes > Micrococcales > Microbacteriaceae > Cryobacterium > Cryobacterium zhongshanensis. The sequence continues at coordinate 411,781 of NZ_JALGAR010000003.1, forward strand.
CGAGGCCGAGCTCGCCGCCCGGGCCTGAGCGGGCCGGGCGGCGGATGGCCTGCGCGAAGCAGACCTTCGCGAAGAAGACCTACGCGAAGAAGATCGGGTCGAACTCGCGGAGGGTGTTGCCGGCCTTGGGTGCCTCGGTCAGGAACACGTTGAAGCCGTAGGGCAGGGGCGCGTCGTCGTCGTCGATGAACCAGAGGTCGGTGACGCGGTAGGCCACGCCGCCGGTGTAGATTCCGTCCCCGATTTCGGGAAGCGTGTCGCCGTCGGCGATCTCGAGGAATTCCTTGTTCGGCAAGACATAAGTGGTCGGTACGGTCTGTTCTTCATCCATGGTTCGAGCTTACCGGGACTGGATTTGGGGACGACAGCGGGGTGATGTACGAGTAGCCGGTGCTGGTGTTCTTGGTCATCGACAGCACGAGCTCCATGTGCGGTTCGAGGGCGGTGACCTTGTCGAGCGGCGAGCCGACGATGAGCTGGAAGCCGAGTCCCTTCCAGGCGGCCACGGCACGGCCGGCGAACTCGGAGTCCGACTTCACGAAGCCCTCGTCGAGGAAGACCGGCGCGAACCGCGGGCGGGTGCGGCTCTCGTCGCCGAGCTGGAAACGCAGGGCCGCGCCGACGACGAACGCGACGAGCTCCTGGGATTCTCCACCGCTCTTGCCGCCGAGCGAGGAATAGGTGCTCACTTCGACGCCGTCGGGCGTGGAACGGACCGCGGTGATCTCCACGTGCTTCCGCACGTCGAGCAGGAGGTCCCGCTGCGACTCCGTGCGCGTCCCCGGCTCCGGTCGGCGAATCTGGGCCATGAAGTTGTGCAGCCGGGTGAACCGGGCCTCGGTTTCCTCGTCGGTGAAGTCCTCCGTCGACCCGGAGGCGAGAACCTTGAGCTCCTTGCGGAACGCAGTGGCGTCGTCGCGGTGCAGGCGGCGCAGTGCGATCTTCAGGCGGTCTCGACCGGCCCCGAACGGCAGGGTCGCGAGGATCTCGTTGATCGGACGGAGCCGGTCCTCGATCTCCTCGATGGCGGTGTTGAACGCCGCCGTGAGCGGCACGAGGTCCTGCCCGCTCCACGCAGACAGCCGACGCTTCCATTCCTGGCGCCGCTCGTGCAGGCCGAGCGTGTACACGGCGTCGAGGATGTCACGATAGCTCGTGTACGACTCGAGCGAGGTGCCGATGTTCGGGTCGGGCCACCGGCCCTGGAACGTCTCGAAGATGCGCACCAGCGAGTCCCGGGCACTCGCGGCGCTCTCCCTGTCGTGCGCGGACTGCTCGGTGAGGCGCTCGCGCAGCCGTCGCACGCCGCCCTCGAGCGCCGCCAGATCGCCCTGGTCTCCGACGAGGGCGAATTGTTCGGTGAGGTGCGCGGAGTGCTCCTCGGAGAGGGTGGCCGTCCGGTCACGTTCGATCCGGTCGAGCATGCCGGAGACGGCGTCCTGACGGTCGACGATCCGCGCCTGCTCCGCGGCAAGACGCTCGGCCGTCCCGTCGGCCGAGTGCTTGAGCTTCTGGGCGGTCTCGAGCTCGGAGGAGAAGCGTTCCTCCTCGGCTTTGAGGGCACGAAGGATGTCGCTGCCCGCGAGGACACGATCCGATTCGGCTTCCTTCTCCGCGATCCTGGCCTCGGCGCCGGCCACATCGATCGATAGCCAGGTGGTGTCGACGACGTACTGGTGGGCGCCTCGCCTGCGGCGGAGGTCGGCGATGCGGTTTCCCACTTCGGCGGCATCCCGGGCGAATGCCTCGGCCGCGCCGGTCAGCTGGGCGCGTTCTGCCACGATCTCGGCGAGGCGACCGGTGTTCGAGAAGCCGATGATCGGCGCCTGGCCCTTGTTCCAGCCGTGTGCCCCGCGCTTGCCATTGCGGGTCTGCCCGGTCGGGGTGACCCGCGGGCCGTCTCCGGCCAGGTCGGTGGGGTCCGCGACGCAGAGCGCGTCGAGGCTCGGCGCGCTGACCCGGTCCTGGACCCAGCCGCTGAAGGGCGAATCCTGGTAGACGAGCTTGCCGGACACGAAGCGGGAGTCGCCGGTGCGGGGCCGGTGCGCCCGGAGTGCGACGCCTTCGAAGTGGATGCGCACGGGAATCTGCAACGGATCGATCGCGGCGCTGAGCGCGCGCAACCGCGTCTCGTCGACGAGCATGACGCGCACCACGGACGACAGGGTGACCTCGGCGGCCTGGCGCCAGGCCTCCTCGCCGGAGGCGAGGTCGACGAGTTCGGCGACGAAGGGCAGCTCCTCCGCGGGAATCCCCGAGGCTTCCGCGATCATCAGCCGGGCATTGTGCAGGTGCTGGGGAACCAGGTTCTCGCGTCCCGCGAGGAAGTCGTGCTCCTGACCCAGGGTCCTGAGCTGTTCCTCGACGGGGAAGGCGTTCCGCTGCAGGGTCGTGCGCTCGGCCTCGAGGTCACGCTCCGCCCCGGAGAACCCGGTGAGGAAGCGTTCCGCGTCGTTCTGCACGAGGGTGAATTCGGCGGCGGAACCGGTGAACGGGTCGAGGGTCTTGGTGCGGTCGTCGAACTTCGCGCGCTCGGCGGCAACGTCGTCGCGCTGGTCTCGCAGCAGGCCGATCTCGTTCTGCAGGCTGACGAGCACGTCACCGCCGTTGTCGCGCTGCTGGTGCTGGACCTCGGCGACGCGGGACTTGAGCTCGGTCTCGGCGTTCCTGGCACGGGTGAGCTCGACCTGGTTGTCACGGCGACGGATGCGATTCGTGTCGGCGGCGCCCTCGAGCAGTCCCTGCTCGGTGAGGAGCTGCCAGAGCACGAACGGGGTGTCACCGGTGCGATGGACCCCGAAGGTGTCGATCAGGTCGGCCTTCTCCGCCGCGGTCTCGTACTCCCGGTGCAGGTCGGGGATCCGTTCGAGGACCTTTGCTTTCTGGGCCTCGGTCAGCATGGCCCCATAGGACCTTTCGAGGTCCTCGAAGTGATCGACGGCCTTGTCGGCCGCCGCGTAGGTGGCCGGCTCTTCGAGGACCATCGACTTGTAGAGCCCGTCGACCGTCTTGACCTGCTGTCCGGCCTGGATCCGCGCGAGGAGCCGCAGCGCCTTGCCGCCCTCGCCGTTGGCGCCGATTCCGAGCCGGGTGTAGAGGGTCTGGGCGAACGCCGCGTAGGTGTCGAAGACATCCAGGTCGGGGAACCGGGTCCGGAGCGCTCGCTTGTCGAAGCGCGCCTCGGTGACGTCGGCGAGGTCGCGCAGGTCCAGGCGCCCGTCCTGGGTGGCCATCTTCATCGTGATGTCCGCGAACCGGGTCGCGCCCCGCGGCACGAAATAGGCGCGCAGCACGGTGAACCGGCGGCCGTTGTCGTCGACGAAGGTCATGGCGACCGCGCCCCAGGTCGCGTCGTGCGCGCCGCGGAGGACCTGGTCCTGCATCTCCCCGGTACCGGCCTCACGGTTGGAGTCGGTCTTGCCCCTGAGGTAGGTCATCAGGTTGCGCTGGTCGAGGCTCCGGGCCCTGCCGGACCCCGCGTCGTTGGAGGCGCCGTTGAACGGGGTGTCCGACGGCATCATCAGGGCGAGGTAGGCGTCGAGCAGGCTGCTCTTACCGGTCCCGGACGCCCCGGAGAGCAGGGTCGCCGAGGGGGCGAAGGTGATCTCGTGGTGGCCCTGGAAGCCTCCCCAGTTGACCATCTGGAACAGTTCGGCGCGCCACTGCGTCGTGCCCTCCGTGGATCCGTCGATGTAGAAGAGCGGGGAATCGCTCATGAGATCGCCTCCAGTTCGGGGTCCAGCTCATCGGGCGCAGGCGCGACCTCGGCGGGGGCATCCGCTGCGTTCTGCTCGACGAGCCATTCGTGCAGTTCGGCGAGCCGTTCGAGTGGAAGCAGCACCTCGATCACGGCGGAGATGCGGAAACGGTCCGGATCGCTCGTCTTGAGCAGCACCCGCGCCTTGGCGAGGCTGTCGACGGCGGCGCTCGCCTTGCGGGCATCGCCGTACCGGTCCATCGAGAACTCGGGGCGGAAGTGCGCGACGTTCTCCACGAGGTTGTCGCGATCGACGAGGACGATGTCCTGGCCGTTGGCACGCTCGCTGCGGAACCGCTGGCGCAGCAGCACGAGCAGGATCGTCTCCTCGCGCGTGTACGCGACGTCGTGCAGGAGGGTCGGGAAGCGCTCGCCCGCCTCGGAGACGGCCTGCCGTTTGAACGCGACCTGATAGTGCAGGTCGATGTGCAGGTCGAGGAACATGTCGTTGAGGCGTGATTTGAGCAGCCGCTGCGAGTCGAGCAGGGTGCGCCATTCCGCGGGCTGCAGCGCGGCGGAGATGTAACGGTGCTTCATCAGGAGCACGAGGGTGCGGCGCTGTTCCACGGTGAGGCCGCCCTCGTCGCCTTCGAAGAGGGAGAAACTTGCGGGCTCATCGTCGATGGCGGCGTCGATCCCGGCGCCGGAGTCACCGTCCACGCCGTCGTCGTCGCGGTCGAGGTCATCGCGGTCGAGGTCGTCTGTCCACTCGTCAGTCATGATCAGTTCCATAGTTCAGGGCGGCCAGGGCCGCGGTTTCGTCGTCGTTCAGGATGATCCGGGGAACCGTGAAGGTGCGCCGGCTGCCGTCGGGCCGCACGGTCTCGAAGCTCTCCACCTGCTGCGCGCGGCTGAGCGCATCGACCTGGGTCGCGATCTGCAGCATGCCGAGGATCTCGACCGGGCGCCGCAGGGCGGGTTCGAGGCCGTTGAAGGCCGCTCCGACGGATGACTCGCCGTCTGTCCCGCGGAACGTCACGAGGGCGTCCCGCATCCGTTCGAGCATCGGTCCGCCCTGTCGGCGCATCTCGTCGAGGCTCGGCGGCTCGGGGGCGTACTCCGACACGTCCTCGAGGTCCGGCGGCGGCCGGTGACCCAGCGGATCGTAGAACCGTTCGCGGAGGTGTTCCACGTCGAGGATGCCGGGCATGAGTTCCGCGGTCACCGTCGACCGGGGTCCCGCGGTCTCCATCCAGATCGCGAGTTCCTTGTTGATTTCCCGAAGCAGCCGTTCGAGTTCGCGGTCCTTGACCACGTCGTGGTTGACGATGTGCTCGCGGAGGGTGGTCGTGAGGCCGTTCCGCTGGGTCAGCACGTCGTCGATGCCCTTGCGGATCAATCCGACGGTGCCGAGGAAGGTGCGTCGCTCCGCGGTGGTCAGCTTGGCGGCGAAGGGGTGGTCGAGGATCGCCTCGAGGTCGTTCTTGACATCGGAGAGCAGCGCGTCATTGCGCAGCAGTGTGAAGGCGCCCTCGAAGGCGCGGCCTTCCGCGGTCGCCGACATCAGGGCATCCGTCTTGGCGAGGTATTCGTCGAGGACCTCGCCGATGGGGCGCTCCTCACCGCGGAAGTCGCTCACGATCTGGCGGTGCATGGCCGCGACCGATTCCTCGACGCGTTTGAAGTCGCTCGGGAGTTGCATGATCAGGTCGACGAGGTTCGCGTATCCCTCGTGCATCTGCTCGTCGGAGGCGGTGGCGATCTCGCCGCCGCCCTGCAGGCGGTCGCGTTCGGCGGTGTTCTCCGCAATCTGCTGGTCGAGCCTGCGGATCCGCTCGTCCCGGTCCGGGTTGGCCTGGGTCGCGCGGTGGCGGACGCTGTCGACGATGGTGGTGAGGCGGGACTCGCTGATCAGGGCGCGGTCCCGGGAGAGGCTGTCGACGAGGAGGAGCGCTTCGAGGGCGTGCGAAGTGAGCGAGTACTGCTCCTCACCGTTCTCCCCGGTCTCGCGGTAGAGCCACAGGTCGTTCATCCATTGCACGCAGAGGGCGCGGCCGTTCTTGCCGGGCACCTCGCTCCCGACGGACCGGAGGTCGGCGAGGTAGGCGTCGACCTGCGAGTGCAGGCGGTCGGCCTGCACGCTCCGCCGGTCGCGGCTGAACGCCGATTTGAAGACGGCGAGGACAAACGGCGCCCACTTGCGATCGAGCAAGCGCAGCGTGGGTTTGTCGAAGGCCTCGCGCACGCGCGCCAGTTCACCCGCAATTTCGCTCACAGTGGCAGTTCCCTTCCCGGACCCCTTCAACCGTAACGGGCGGGAGGATCGGTTCTGTGCAGTGGGCCGGTCGTCCGGGCCGGCGTAGGGCCGATCCCGGGGCCCGGTCAGGGACTGAGGGTGGAGCCGCCCCAGTGCTCCCCCGGCCGTCCGCGCCTGCGGAGGCGCACGGTCAGGTGCAGCTCATTGCGGTGCGCGAGGATCAGGGCGATGACCACCGCGGCGAGCGCGGGAACGAGGCCGGATACGAGCATCCCGGTGTCCGGGCCGAATGACTCGACGATCCAGCCCATCAGGGGTCCTCCGATCGCCTGGCCGCCGAGCAGCACGAGCACCCAGACCGACATGACGCGCCCGCGCACCCGCACGTTCGACGACATCTGCACGAGGGGGTTGCCCGCCGTGAAGAAGAACTGGTTGGCGACGCCCGTGACGATGAGAGCGGCCCCGAAGGTGATCTCCGTGGGCATCAGGCCGGAACTCGCCTGGATCAGTGCCCAGACTCCGCCGCTGACGATGACCGTGCGCAAGCGGATGTTGGCCCGACGGGTCGAGGCGAGCGCGCCCGCGACCGCGCCGACGGCGATCAGGGTGTTGAACAGGCCGTAGCCGCCTGCACCTACCTTGTAGACGTGGTCGGCGTATGCGGCGAGGAGCACCGGCATGTTGAGGGAGAAGACGGAGAGGAACGCGAGCATCACGATCGGCCAGAGGATGGTCGGCTTCGAGACCACGTAGCGGAGGCCCTCGACGAGCTGCCCCTTCTGCCGCGGCGCCGTCGGCGTGCGGTAGAGCGCCGAGGCGTCGAGCCGGGTCAGGGCGAGGACGGTCAGCAGGCATGCTGCGGCGTTGATACCGAATGACCAGCCGGACCCGACCGCGACGATCAGGACTCCGCTGATGGCCGGCCCGATCAGCGCGCCCAGCTGGAAGACCGTCGAGTTCACGGTGATCGCGTTACGGAGGTAGCGCGGACCGACGATCTCGTTCACGAAGACCTGGCGGGTGGGGTTGTCGATCACGGTGACGAGTCCGACCAGGAAGGCGATCGCCCAGACCTGCCACACCTGCACGGTGTTGGTGAGGGTGAGCACCGCGAGGACCGCGCTGAGCAGGGCGGCAGCCGACTGGGTGAGCATGAGCAGCATCCGCTTCGAATAGCGGTCGACGATCACGCCTCCGAAGAGGCCGAAGGCGAGCATCGGCGCGAACTGCATCGTGACGGTCACCCCGACGGCTGCGACGCTGCCGGTCAGTTGCAGCACGAGCCAGTCCTGGGCGATGCGCTGCATCCAAGTGCCGGTCATGGCCACCGCGTTGGACGCGGTGAACAGGCGGAAGTTCGGGACGCTCAGGGAATCGAGGGTCTGGCGCCACGGGCGGGGGCCTTCGTTCACCGGAATCGGGGTGGTCGGCGGGAAAAGATCCGCTGGTGAAGTCAAGTAATGCCCTGCGTCTACCCACGATCGAAAATCGATCGGGTCTCTCCCCACGGTACGCTCCCTTGCGGCGCGTGGCGCACCACGAAAGGTCGAGCCCCACCGACAGGCGGTGGGATCAGGCCGGGAGCAGGCCGCTCGCGTCGACGAGGAGGGCCGCCGCCTTGTCCCAGAGCAGGGAGTGTCCGCGTTCACACGCGCCGTCGAGCTGAGTGCCGCTGAGCGCGCGGAACAACGGCTCGTCCCGGCGGATGAAACCGATCACCTGGTCGCGGAACCGGATCTCCTGCAGGCTGTCATCCTCACACCGTACGACGATGAGGGGGATCGTCCTGATCGCGTCGTCCCGGGAAATCAGGCGAAGGGACAGGGACGCGACAGCGGGAGTGCGGCGGCGGGTGGTTTCTACTGCGTGGTGCGACATCAGATCTCCGGCTCTCACGACAGTCGGCCGGGGCTGCCGGTGACCCCGGGCAGCTCGTGGAACCTTCTGACTCGTGGCCGACATTAACTCCACCGCCTGCCGGAATCGGATAGTCCCCTCTTAGGAGGACCTTCCGGGCCGTCGCCTACGGAGAACCGACGGCGCCGGGATCGTCAGACGGTCGCGCCGTTCATTGCTCCGGCGGTCAGCTCGACCGAGTGCAGGCGCGCCTCGATGTCCCGCGAGGCATGGGCGATGATCAGTTCGTCGGCCTGGGTCGAGGCGACGAAATCGTCGAGGAAGACCCGCACGTCGGTGGGATCGCCGACGGCGGAGTAGCGCATCATGTTCGCGATCCGCTGCCCTTCCGCCGTAGTCAGGAAGGCGTCGACCTGCTGGTCGGTGTACTCCGGCGACGCCGGACCGCGGGTGAGCATGCCGCGCACCCGGTTGCGGCGGGTCTCCTCGAACTGCCGGATGGCATCCGCCCGGTCGTCTGCGGCGATCACGTTCACCCCGACGATCACGTGCGGCGCCGCCAGCTGCTCCGAAGGCGTGAAGTCGCGACGGTACAGCGCGATGGCCTCATGCAGGGCGTCCGGCGCGAAGTGGGAGGCGAAGGCGTACGGCAGGCCGAGCGCGGCGGCGAGGCCTGCCCCGAACAGCGAGGAGCCGAGGATGTAGAGCGGGACGTTCGTGCCTGCGCCGGGAATGGCCTGCACCCCGGGCACGATCGACTCGCCGCGGAGGTAGGCCTGCAACTCCATCACGTCTTCGGGGAACTGGTCGGAGGCGCGGGGGTCGCGGCGCATCGCCCGTGCGGTGGTCTGGTCGCTGCCGGGGGCGCGGCCGAGGCCCAGGTCGATCCGCCCGGGGTAGAGCTCGGCAAGGGTGCCGAACTGTTCGGCGATGGTGAGCGGAGAGTGGTTGGGCAGCATCACGCCGCCCGCGCCGAGCCGGATGGTCGAGGTCTGGCCCGCGACGTGGCCGATGAGGACGCTCGTGGCCGAGGACGCGATCGTCGGCATGTTGTGGTGTTCGGCGTACCAGACGCGGGTGTAGCCATGCTTCTCGGCGGTCTGCGCGAGTCGCACGCTTCCCGCGAAGCTCTCCCGAGCGGTCTGCCCGGGTGCGATCGGGGCGAGGTCAAGAATGGACAGCGAAACAGTCATACTGTGGGCAACCACGCGGGGGTGCGAAACGATACCCGCACCATCGTGCAGACTTGCAGAATGCCGAAAACTCCCGTGGCCGCCGAGCCCAGAACACTCAACACGGATGTCGCCCCGCGCCATTCGGCCGTGGAGGACGTTCTCGGAATCCTCACCGGCACCCTCCTCGCCTCGTTCGGGCTGTTCCTGCTCAAGGCGAGCGCGGCGGTGACCGGCGGTACGGCGGGACTCGCGCTCCTGCTGAGTTACGCCGTTCCCGTTCCCTTCGGGGTGTTCTTCTTCGCGATCAACGTGCCGTTCTTCGCCCTCGCCCTGTGGAAGAAGGGCTGGAACTTCACGCTGCGCACCGTCGTCGCGGTCGCGCTCGTCTCCGCGTTCTCGTCCCTGCACCCGTATGCCCTCGGGATCGAGCACCTCAATCCGATCTACGGCGTGCTGTTCGGCAACCTCGTGATCGGGGTCGGACTCATCGTCTTGTTCCGCCACAAGGCCAGCCTGGGCGGGTTCAACATCCTCGCCCTGCTACTGCAGGAGCGCCTCGGCTGGCGTGCCGGGTACGTGCAGATGGTGTTCGACGTGACCGTCGTCGTCGCTGCGATCACGGTCGTCTCCCCCGTGAACGTCGCCCTCTCGGCCGCGGGCGCGATCGTGCTCAACCTCGTGCTCGCCCTCAACCACCGGCCCGGACGGTACCTCGGCACCTGAGCCGCGGCATCCGCTGCACGCGGCCGGGCTCCGCTCGGCAGAGTGCCGCTCTACCCGGCTTCGCTCGCGTCCTACTCCGGCTCGCCGATCGTGCGTACGACCCTGGCCGGGTTGCCGACGGCGATGACCCCGGCCGGCACGTCTTTGGTGACGACGGACCCGGCCCCGATCACGCTGCCGTCACCGATCGTGACCCCGGGGCACACGACGACGTTGCCGCCGAGCCAGACATCGTTGCCGATGTGGATCGGCAGCACGCGCTCGTAGCCCGCGCGTCGCTCGTCGACGTCGAGCGCGTGGATCGGCGTGTAGAGCCGGGCGCTCGGCCCGATCAGCACGTTGTTCCCGATCGTGATCTCACCGCCGCCCAGGGTGAGGAAGTCACCGTTGATGAAGGTATCCCTGCCGATGTGCAGGCGGGAGCCGTAGTCGAGGTACATCGGCGGCCGGAAGTCGAGGTTCTCCCCCGCCGTACCGAGCATGCCCGTCAGTAAGGCGTATGCGGCGTCCCTGTCCTCGTCGTAGAGGGCCGTGATGCGCCGGCAGGTGCGCTGGGTGCTGTTCGTCATTTCGGCGAGCTCGGGGCCGGACCGGTAGCGATACCAGTCCCCCGCGACCATCTTGTCGAATTCGGAGCGGTCGGGATCGGGGGTCGGTCGTTCGGTGAGGTCCACGCGATCAATCCTAAACCGCGCGGTCCGCTTTTGTTCTCGAAAACAACAAAGTCAGCGGCGAGCACGGTCCCCCTCAGAGCAGCGGCAGCACCTGCTCGCGCACCTGCCTGCGCAGGATCTTGCCGAGCATCGACCGGGGCATGTCGTCGATCTGCACGATGCGGCGCGGGATCTTGTATGCGGCGAGCAGCTCGCGGCAGTGTGCGCGCAGGGCCTCCTGGTCGAGCGTCGCGCCGGGCTCGAGCTCCACGGCCGCGACGACCATCTCCCCGCCGCGCTCGAGCGGCTTGCCGAAGACCGCGGCGTCCTTGACGGAGGCGTGCAGGCGCAGCGCCGTCTCCACCTCGGTGGGTGAGACGTTGAACCCTCCGGTGATGACGAGCTCCTTGGCCCGGTCGACGATGGTCGTGAAGCCGTCCGCGTCGACGGTGACGATGTCGCCGGTGCGGAGCCAGCCTCCCGGCAGGAGCGCCTTCCTGGTTTCCTCGGGATTGTTCCAGTAACCCTGGAAGACCTGCGGGCCCTTGAGCAGCAGCTCCCCCGGCTCTCCCTGTGCCACTTCGATGCTCGGGTCGTCGAGGTCGACGACCTTCATCAGGGTCGAGGGGAACGGCACCCCGATCGTGCCGGGACGGCGGGTCGAGTAGAACGGATTGCCGAGCGCGACCGGGGAGGATTCGGTCATTCCGTAGCCCTCGACGAGGAGCCCGCCGGAGACCGATTCCCAGAGTTCGACGACGTGCGCGGGCAGGTTCATCGCCCCGGAGATGCAGTACCTGCAGGAACGCAGCGAGACGCCCTGCTCCTGCGCTGCCCGGGCGGTGCGCTCGTAGATCGGCGGAACGGCGCAGTAGACGGTGGCGGGTGACTTCTTCATCGCGGCGAGGATCAGGCCGGGCTCGAACTTGGGGAACAGCACGAGCAGGGCCTGCTTGCGGATGCCGTAGGTCAGGTAGAGCGTCATGCCGAAGGCGTGGAACATCGGCAGGATCGCGTAGAAGATCTCCTTGCGGTACTCGGCGCCGTGCATCCACGCCTCGCCCTGGAGCGCGTTCGAATAGAGGTTGAAGTGGGTGAGCATCGCACCCTTGGGGCGTCCGGTGGTCCCTGACGTGTACTGGATGGCGGCGAGGTCGTCGACCGACGGATGCGGGTGCTCGGGATCGATGCGACCGTGCGTGAGCAGGTCCTTCCAGGCGATCGTGCCCGGCGCGGAACCGGTGAGCGCCTCGCGGGACTCACGCAGGCTCTTGACCGGCAGGTACAGGGCGAGGCGCTTGATCGTCGGGAACGCCATCAGCAGGTTGACCGAGACGATGTGATCGATCTCGATGTCGGCCGGGAAGGCACGGATGGCCGCAACCGTCTTGTCCCACGCGATCACGATGCGGGCCTGGTGGTCTTCGAACTGGTGGCGGAGTTCCCGCGAGGTGTAGAGCGGGTTGTGCTCGACCACGACCGCACCGAGGCGCAGCACCGCGTAGAACGCGACGACGTGCTGCGGGCAGTTCGGGAGCAGGAGCGCGACCCGGTCGCCGGCCCGGACGCCGAGGTGGCGGAGTCCTTCTGCGGCACGGTCGACCTGTTCGCCGAGTTCGGCGTACGTCGTCCTCCGCCCGAAGAACTCGAGGGCGGGGTGGTCGCCCGCCTCGGCGACGGAGTGTTCGAGCATCGCGACGAGCGACTCCGTCGGAAGGTCGATTTCGGCAGGAACCCCCGGTTGGTAGTTCTTTACCCAGGGCGCGTTTTCCGTGTTCGGCATGGGGACATCATCCCGCGAAGCGCTCGCCTACGCCGCGCGACACGAGGCTCGGGCTCGGGATCGCCGCCGCTACCGAATCGGCAGCCGGCACCCGAAACGGCGGTGGCCGCCTGCCGAAACGGGCGCGGCGACGGCTAAAAGCGGGCGCGCCAGGCCCGCGCGAAGCAGTACACGCCGTACATGACCAGGCCGACGCCGATTCCGCCCAGGATGAGCCCGCCGGACGGGAACGCCGCGAGGGCCTTGAGCGCACCGTCGAGCCCCGTCGATTTGCTCGGATCTGCGGTCAGGGCCGCCACCACGATCAGAATCGCCACGACGCCGAGCACGATGCCCTTGGCGATGTACCCCACCACGCCGAGGGCCACGACGACGGTCCCGGCCGATCCACCGGGCACCGAGAGGTCCTCGGTGAACTTCTTGCGGGCGCCCTTCTGCACGAAGTACACGCCGATGCCGAGCAGGGCCAGGCCTCCCGCCAGGAGCAGCACCACCCCGCCGGGCGTCGCGAGCAGAGTCGCACTCGCGTCCTGCGCGCTTCCAGAGGAACTCGTGCTGCCGCCGGCAGCGAAGACGGCGGCTGTACCGGCGAGCGCAAGGTAGACGACGGCCTTGCTGATCTCGACCAGCCGATGCGTCCACACGCGCTTGGGGTCAGAGCCCTTCAACAGGAACGCGCCGAGGAGCAGCCAAAGCCCGAGGGCCGACATTCCGACGACGATGACCCAGAGCACGAACAGACCCCCAGGACTCGCTGCGATCTGGCCGAGGGCGCCGGACTGGTCCGCGCTGTCGCGACCGGCCCCCAGCGCGATCGCAATGGCGATGCCCGCGATCAGAAGATGCAACAGCCCGTTGGCGGCAAAGCCCAGCCGCGCCAGCACCCGCAGCGGGCCGCTGTGCTGCGCTGCCTGGGCGGCGTCAGAAGCCGAGTCACTGTCCACGGCACCAGCCTAGACGCCCGGCCGACCCGGAACGGGAGCAGATCCATCCGCTGGGACAGTGCCGCGCCCGTTTCCGCAGCCCGCGCCCGAAACGGCGGTGGCGGCCTGCCGAAACCGGCGCGGCGGAGGCGACGACTACGACAACGACGACGGAGTCGAAGTCGGAAGCCGAGCCGAAAGTCGGAATCGGCTACTCGCCGAGGACCTGAACCCGGTGCCGGTATTCCTCGGCGTCGAGCTCGCCCCGCGCGAAGCGTTCGTCCAGGACGAGGCGTGCCGCGCTGCGTCCGGTGGCGCCCGGCCCGGGAGGAGGGCCGGCCTGCGGTCCACTCACGCCGGGCCCACCGCTGAAGATCCGGATGGTGACGATGGTCAGCAGGACCAGACCCAGGATCAGGACGAGCCCGACCGGCCAGATCCACCACACGAAGTGCATGCCGTACCCGTTGCCCCACATCATGCTGTTCTCCTTCGTTATGCCGTCACGCTACTCGCCACACCCGTGGGGGTGCGAGGGGCGGCAGCCGGTAGCGTCAGTCCGCGGAAACCGCGGAGCCGGAGGCTGTTACTCACCACGAAGACCGAGGACAATGCCATCGCGGCTCCCGCGATCAGCGGATTGAGCAGCCCGAGCATGGCGAGTGGAATCGCAGCCACGTTGTAGGCGAAGGCCCAGAACAGGTTCGCCTTGATCGTTCCGAGCGTGCGACGGGACAGCCGGATCGCATCCGCTGCCGCGATGAGGTCGCTGCGGATGAGGGTGAGGTCGCTCGCTTCGATCGCGACGTCGGTGCCGGTTCCCATCGCGATGCCGAGGTCGGCGGTGGCGAGCGCGACGGCGTCGTTCACGCCGTCGCCGACCATGGCCACGACCCTGCCCTCGGCCTGCAGCGCGCGGATGACCTCGGCCTTCTCGGCCGGAAGCACGCCGGCGCGCACATCGTCGATGCCGACCAGGGTTCCGACGTTGCGGGCGACGGTCTCGTTGTCTCCGGTCAGGAGCACCGGGGTCAGGCCGAGGCGGCGGAATTCGGCGATCGCGGCGGCGCTCGTGTCCTTGACGGTGTCGGCGACCGTGAGGATGCCGCGGGCCTGTCCGTCCCAGGCCACGGCGACCGGGGTCTCGCCCCTGGCCTCGCCGGCGGTGAGCGCAGCCGCGAGGTCGGGCGGGAAGACGATTCCCCACTGCTCGGTGAGCCAGCGCGGACGACCGACGGCGACGAGGCGAGAGTCGACGACGGCCTGCACGCCGAGGCCGTCCGCGGAGGCGAACGATTCGGCGGCCGGGAGGGTGCCGACGAGGTCCCTGGCCCCGGTCACGATGGACTTCGCGATCGGGTGTTCGGAGCCGGCCTCTGCGGCCCCGGCGAACCGGAGCAACTCGGCGGCCTCGAGCCCGGAGACGGGGACCGCCTGGACCAGGGACATCCGCCCGGTGGTCACGGTTCCGGTCTTGTCGAGCACGATGGTGTCGACGCGACGGGTCGATTCGAGCACCTGCGGGCCCTTGATCAGAATGCCGAGCTGCGCGCCGCGGCCGGTGCCGACGAGCAGTGCCGTCGGGGTGGCCAGGCCGAGCGCGCACGGGCAGGCGATGATGAGGGTCGCGACGGCGGCGGTGAAGGCGACGACGGGAGCTGCCCCGACGAGGAGCCAGACCACGAGGGTCGCGAGGGACAGGCCGAGCACGATCGGCACGAACACCCCGGAGACCCGGTCGGCGAGGCGCTGCACCTCGGCCTTGCCGGTCTGGGCCTGTTCGACGAGGCGCCCGAGCTGGGCGAGTTCGGTGTCGGCGCCGATCCGGGTCGCCCTGACCACGAGCCGGCCGCCCGAGTTGAGGGTCGCCCCGACGACGACCGCGCCGGGACCGACCTCGACGGGCACGGCTTCGCCGGTGAGCATGCTCGCGTCGATCGCGGACACGCCCTCGACGACGACGCCATCCGTGGAGATCTTCTCGCCGGGCCGCACGACGAACAGGTCGCCGACGACAAGGGCTGATGTCGGCACGATAACCTCGACGCCGTCACGGAGCACGGCGGTCTCCTTGGCGCCCAGTTCGAGCAGGGCGGTGAGGGCGGCCCCGGACTGCTTCTTCGCTCGCGCCTCGAAGTACCGGCCGGCGAGGAGGAAGACCGTGACCGCGGATGCGACCTCGAGGTAGATTTCGTTCGCTCCCCCGCCGGCCGAGGCGGTGAGACTGAAGGTCATCCGCATGCCCGGCATGCCGGCGGTGCCGAAGAAGAGTGCGTAGAGCGACCAGCCGAGCGAGGCGATGATGCCCATGCTGATCAGGGTGTCCATGGTCGTGGCGCCGTGCCGGAGGTTCGTCCACATGGCGCGGTGGAACGGCCAGGCGCCCCAGACGGCGACGGGCGCAGCCAGCGTGAGGGCGAGCCACTGCCAATTGGTGAACTGCAGGGCGGGAATCATCGACAGGGCGGCGACCGGTATCGCGAGCGCCGTCGAGACGAGGAGGCGGTGGCGCAGGCTCGCGACTTCGAGTTCCTGTGCGGTGGGAGCGGCGACGCCCCCGGCGGCCCCCGCGGCCGGCTCCGGCGGCTTCGGCCTCTCGGCGGTATAGCCGGTGTCCTCGATCACGGCGATGGCCTGATCGACGGTGGTGCCCTCGGGGAGGGAGACGCTCGCCTTCTCCGTGGCGTAGTTGACGGATGCCTCGACTCCGGGCATCCGGTTGAGCTTCTTTTCGATCCGGGTGGCGCAGGAGGCACACGTCATCCCGCCCACGAGAAGGTCGACGCGTTCGGTGGTCATCGTGACTCAGCGACCAGTTCGTAACCCGCTTCGTCGATGGCCGCCGCGACGGCCGCGCGATCGAGCGGGGCACCGGTCACCGTCAGGACGGAGGTACCGCCCGGGACGAGGGCGATCGAGACGTTCTCCGGGCCGGCGAGCTTGCCGACCTCCTTCGTCACGGCCGCGACGCAGTGCGCGCAGGTCATCCCCGTCACCTGGTATTCGCTGAGGCCGAGGTCGTTGTCCGTCTGTCCGATCATGAAATGCACTTCTTTCTGGTTCCTGATGGTGAATGGGGCGAGCCGAAGCTCAGGACCGCACGAGCCTCGCGATGGCGTCGAAGGCCTCTTTGACCTTGGCGTCGGCCTCATCGCCGCCCTTGACGGCGGCCTCGACCACGCAGTGGCTGAGATGGTCGTTGAGCAGGCCGAGAGCGACCGCTTGCAGGGCGCTCGTCATCGCCGAGACCTGGGTGAGAATGTCGATGCAGTACTTGTCGTCCGCGACCATACCCTGCAGCCCGCGGGCCTGGCCCTCGATCCGGCGCAGTCGTTTCAGGTAGGCGTCCTTGTTGGACATGTAGCCGTGCGGACCGCTGTGCGGGTCTGCACTCGCCTCGGTCGAACTGACGTCGGTTGCACTGACATCCGTCATCGCGCTGTCCTCCTCGTTGGTCCTTGATACCCCCCTATGGTACACCCGATACCCCCCTATGGTACATATTCGGCCCGATTGGTCCCGATGGCCCGGTCTCCCTAATAGGGGGGTGAGCTTCGACCGACTACCTTTGATAACATGACGCCTCCTGATACAACAGCGCCGAGCGAGGCAGCAACTGCCCTCGTCGCGAAGACCTTCTCCGAACTCGGCCTGACCGATGCCGTGCTCAAAGCCCTCAAGGACGTCGGGTACGAAACTCCCTCGGCCATCCAGGCCGCCACCATTCCTCCTCTCCTCGCCGGGCGCGACGTCGTCGGCCTCGCCCAGACCGGCACCGGAAAGACGGCCGCGTTCGCGCTGCCGATCCTGTCCCGCCTCGACATGGCGCAGAAGAACCCGCAGGCCCTCGTCCTCTCCCCCACCCGCGAGCTCGCGCTCCAGGTCTGTGAGGCCTTCGAAAGCTACGCCTCGCACATGCGCGGCGTGCACGTCCTCCCCGTCTACGGTGGACAGGGCTACGGCGTCCAGCTCTCCGCGCTCCGTCGCGGCGTGCACGTGGTCGTCGGTACTCCCGGCCGCATCATGGACCACCTCGCCAAGGGCACCCTCGACCTGTCCGAACTCAAGTACCTCGTGCTCGACGAGGCCGACGAGATGCTCAAGATGGGCTTCGCCGAAGACGTCGAGACGATCCTCGCCGACACCCCGGAAGACAAGCAGGTCGCGCTGTTCTCGGCGACCATGCCCGCGTCCATCCGGCGCATCGCCAAGAAGTACCTGCACGATGCCGAAGAGATCACGGTCAAGACCAAAACCACGACTTCCGCGAACACCACCCAGCGCTACCTGATGGTCTCGTACCCGCAGAAGGTCGACGCGCTCACCCGCATCCTCGAAGTCGAGAACTTCGAGGGCATGATCGTCTTCACCCGCACCAAGAACGAGACAGAGACCCTCGCCGAGAAGCTGCGTGCACGCGGCTACTCGGCCGCCGCGATCAACGGCGACGTCGTGCAGGCCCAGCGTGAACGCACCGTCGAACAGCTCAAGAGCGGCAAGCTCGACATCCTCGTCGCAACGGATGTCGCCGCCCGCGGCCTCGACGTCGAGCGCATCAGCCACGTCATCAACTACGACATCCCGATCGACACCGAGTCCTACGTGCACCGGATCGGCCGCACCGGCCGAGCCGGGCGAAGCGGCGCGGCGATCAGCTTCGTCACTCCCCGCGAGCGTCACCTGCTCAACGCCATCGAGAAGGCCACCCGCCAGCCGCTCACCCAGATGCAGTTGCCGAGCGTCGAGGACGTCAACATCACCCGCCTGGCGCGCTTCGACGACGCGATCACCGAGGCGTTGGGCCAGACCGCCCGCGTCGACCGGTTCCGCGACATCATCGCGCACTACGTCGAGCAGTACGACGTGCCGGAGGCCGACGTCGCCGCAGCCCTCGCGGTCGTCGCCCAGGGCGAGACCCCGCTGCTCCTCTCCGAGCAGGATGCCCGCAACCAGCGTCGCGACGAACGCGAGCGCAACGAACGCGAACGCTCCGAGCGCAGTGACTCGGGCAGCTACGCGCCCCGCAACGATCGCAACAGCCGCGACAGCCGCGGCGGACGCGACGACCGTGGCGGACGCGACGACCGCTGGGACCGCGACGACCGCCCCCGCAAGAGCGAGCGCCCCGAACCGCGTCCCCGCGACAGCACCATCCCGCTCGTCTCGTACCGGATCGAGGTCGGCAAGCGCCAGAAGGTCGAGCCGCGCCAGATCGTCGGCGCGATCGCGAACGAGGGCGGCCTGAGCCGTGAAGACTTCGGGCACATCCAGATCAACCCGGACTACTCACTCGTCGAGTTGCCGGAGAACCTGTCCCAGGACATTCTCGACCGGCTCGTGGGCACCCGGATCAGCGGCAAGCTCATCGAGATCCAGCCCGACAACAGCGGCCCCGTTCGCCGCGAGGACCGCGCCCCGCGCCACCCCCGCCGCGACTAGCTCCCGGAGACAAGTGGCACGGTGATGGAACATCTACGCCCCGAGCGGTGTTCTATCCAGTGATTCGTGGGCGACGTGTGAACGCCGCCCACGGTCACCCCAACGGATGTGGAGGAATCATGACTACAGAACGAGCGATCCTGGCCGGAGGGTGTTTCTGGGGAGCACAGCAGTTGCTGCGCCGGCGCCCCGGAATCATCTCCTCGCGGGTCGGCTACTCGGGTGGCGACACCCCGAATGCCACGTACCGCAACCACGGCGACCACGCCGAATCCGTCGAGATCGTCTTCGATCCCGCGGTGATCAGCTACCGCGAGGTGCTGGAATTCTTCTTCCAGATCCACGACCCGTCGACCAAGAACCGGCAGGGCAACGACGTCGGTCGCAGCTACCGCTCGGCGATCTACTACACGACGCCCGAGCAGGAACGGGTCGCCCGCGACACGATCGCCGACGTTGACGCCTCCGGTCTCTGGCCGGGCAAGGTCGTCACCGAGGTCGAACCGGCGGGTGACTTCTGGGAGGCCGAGGACGAGCACCAGGACTACCTGGAGAAGTACCCGGCCGGGTACACCTGCCACTACGTCCGGCCGGGTTGGCGCCTGCCCGCCCGCACGGAGACATCCGTCGTCTGACGCCTGTCCGCCCGCGCGGAGACATCCGTCGTCTGACGCCTGTCCGCGTGTCCCCGGCGACTCGATCGCCGGGGACACGCGCCCCTCTGCACCAGGCCGGCACCCGACACCAGGCCGGCACATTCGGAGTGGATGCGAGCCCCATGACCGACTACGGCACCACGCTCTCGTTCGGAACCTTCGTGACCCCGTCCGCCGCGGATCCCGCGTCGACCGTGGCCCTGGCCGTGGCCACCGAACGGGCCGGGCTCGACCTCGTCACCTTCCAGGACCATCCCTACCAGCCCAAATTCCTCGACACCTGGACCCTGCTGTCCTGGGTCGGGGCGCGCACCGAGCGCGTGCAGCTGGCCGGTGACGTGCACAACCTGCCGTTGCGGCCACCGGCAGTGCTCGCACGCTCGGCCGCGTCGCTCGACCTCCTCACCGGCGGCCGGGTGGCCCTGGGCCTCGGCACCGGTGGATTCTGGGACGCGATCGTGTCCATGGGCGAGGAACGTCGCACGCCCGGTGAGGCAGTCTCTGCCCTCGCGGAGGCGATCGGCGTGATCAGGGACATCTGGGACACCGACACCCACGGCGCCATCTATCGCGACGGCGAGTACTACCGGCTGGTCGGCGCCCGGCGCGGGCCGACACCGGCCCACCCGATCCCGATCTGGCTCGGGGCCTACAAACCGCGCATGCTGCGTCTCGTCGGCACGGCAGCCGACGGCTGGCTGCCCTCCCTCGGGCGCTTCGACTCCCTGGCCGCGCTCGGCGAGGGAAACGCCCGCATCGACGCGGCCGCCATCGCCTCCGGGCGGGAACCATCCAGCATCCGCCGGCTGCTGAACGTGAGCCTGGCGGATGCCCGGCCCGAGTACCTCGCGGAGCTCGCGCTCGACTACGGGTTCGACACCTTCATCGTGGCGAGCGACGACGCGAATGAGATCCGCAGGATCGGGGCCGAAGTGGCCCCGGCCACCAACGCCCTCGTGGCCGCCGCCCGTCACTGACCGCCGCCGCCACGCCTGTCGATCCGGTTCCACGGACACCGGCCCTGCTCACCGCAGCGCGGTGGCTAACTCAGGAAGACCTGATGCAACCCGGTCCGGCACCCCCAGGATTCCGCGGCCGCCGGCCCGACTGCCGGCAGTCTTCCTGAGTTAGCCACCGATGGCGCACAACGGGGTGCTCCGGATCCCTGCCGATGGCTCCGACGCCAGGAGAATCCAGGCCGAATAGCAGTAGCCGTTCGGGCCGCCAGCCCAGCGTCAGCGGGTCGGCCCGTGGCTAACTCAGGAGATTCGCCCGCCGGACCCAGGCGGTCCCGTGTACCAGAGCGGCCAATCCGTCCGAGCCCCACAGATCTCCTGAATTAGCCACCGATTGCGCGGACGCGGGCCCGGCCGGGGCGCGGGGTGGGCGCCGCCGTCAGAGGTCAGGACGGACGGTCCTGGACGCATCCCAGGGGTCTGCCCAGCCGAGTTCGTCGAACATCCGCGAGAGCACGATCGCTGTGAAGCCCCAGATCAGCCGCCCGTCGACCGTGAAGGCCGGCGACCGGTAGATGTCTCCCCCGACCTCGTGTGCCGTGCTCACCCGGTTGGCGGGATCGAGCAGGTCTGCGACGGGAACCCGGAAGACGTCGACTGTCTCGAGGTGATCGACGGCGGCCACCTCCGACTCCCGTGTCCACCACGCGGGCACCGGCGTCACCAGGTGGTTGCTCACCGGAACGGGCAGGGCAGGCAGGGTACCGAGCGGTTCGAGACCTTCCGGGTCGAGACCGGTCTCCTCCACGGCCTCCCGCAGCGCCGCCGCGATCGGGCCGGCGTCGGTCGCTTCGAGCCGCCCACCCGGGAAGGCGATCTGACCCGGGTGACTCCCGAGCGTTGCCGCCCGGCGCAGCAGCAAGACGTCGAGGTCGCGTGGAACCTGCTCCCGAGCCCGCCCGGTTCTCGCGGGTTGCGCAATAGACGAGTCGAGCACCCCGAAGAGGACGAGCACGGCAGCGTGCCTGGCCTGCGCCGAATCCGGCAGGGAACGGGTCGCTCCCGTGTGCCAGTCCAGGCCGCGCTCGCACAGGGCCGCGAGCTGACGTCGAGGGTCGTTCGTCGTAGGCAGCATCATGCAAGCCTACAAAGCCAGCCCGTCTGGGACGTGCCAGCACTCTCAGTGAGCGGGTGCTCGAACGTCGATCGAATACCCGCCGCGCCACACCTGCGCCGCGCGCCCACCCGGCTTTGTACTGCTACATTGAGGGGACGTACGATCAACGGGGGCAGCATGTCATTCGAGCTCATCTTCACCTGGATCTGCCTGGGTGCGCTTGCGCTCCTGGCCCTCGGCTCGCTGCTCTACGCCCGGACCGAACGGTCTCGGGATCGTGCCTTCCTCCAGTTCTGGCAGAAAGCCGGCCTTCCGGTGCAGAGCGATGACATCGCACGCGCCATTCGCACACGGCTCCGGGCCAGGAATACCGCAGCATTCGTCGGTGGTCTCTTCGGACTGCTGGTGTCCGCCGTGGTGCTCGTGATTCAGCCGTCGCTCGCCTCTCCTGTTTTCATCTGGCTGGTCGTCGTCCCCGCGACCCTGATCAGCGTCTCTGCCCTGGGCGTTGCTGCTTCGTTACGGGAATCGCTCTTCCGTCCGCCCGCGGATGCCCCTCGTCTGGCGAGGCCGACGATTGTCACGCTGAGCGACTATGTGAGTCCCTGGCGGTTGCGTGCCGCTCCGCTCCTGGTCCTCCTGTCATTCGTGCTGACAATCGCGGGCATCCTGCTCGGGCTCACCGGCACCGTCGACCTGGGCGCGTTCCTGGCCAGCCCCGCTCTTCCCGTGCTCGCCCTCGCCTCGGCCGTGCTCCTCGTGGGCAGCGCGGCGAGCCGCAGGGTGCTGACGCACACCCAACCCGCCACCACCGAGCTCGAACTCGCGTGGGACGACGCATTCCGTGCGGAAACCTTCCGCTCGCTTCTCCTGTTCCAGACCATCATCGCGTGGCTTGCCGCCGGCGCCGTCAGCCTCGGCATTCTGGGCGGCTGGGATGCGCTTCGCGGAACGACATGGAGCATCGGCCTCGGGCCGCAGATCTTCAACTGGGGCTATCTGGCGATCCTGCTCTGGTTCAGCATCGGAAACGCAACGGACCGTTTCCGGCGTCGGCTCTGGCCCGACCTCGCTGTATCGCCGGCCGATCCCGCGGCAGCAAGCTGAGCATGCTCGTCATCAACCCCCGCTCGGCGGTCCCGCCGTTCGAACAGGTGCGCGTTCAGATCATGGAGCTCGTGCGCACCGGCGGCCTGCAGACGGATGCCCGCCTCCCGACCGTGCGGAAGCTCGCGGCCGACCTGGGCATCGCCCCCAATACCGTGGCGAGAACCTATCGCGAACTTGAGCGCGCCGGAGTCGTGATCACCCGCGGGCGCCACGGCACGTTCATTGCCGCCGAAAGTCACTCCGACCGGCAGCGGGTCGAGAGCGCGGCTTCGGCATTCGCCAGGGAAGCGCGGGCCGCGCGACTCAGCGACGACGACGCGATCGCGCTTGTGACGAGGGCGCTCAACGCCGAACCGGCCTAGGACTCGCCGCACGCACGGCGAACACGGCACCGGCTCCCCCGCCTGCCGCCAGCCCAGCCGGGTCGGCTACACTCGCCGCATGCCGGTCAGAACTGTAGCCCACTCCGCCCGCGAGCTCATCGGCCGCAATCGCACCGTCGACCGCGTCTACCGCACCTCCGTCGGCGTCATCGGCGGGGGAACCGTCGTGCTCGGCATCGTGCTCATTCCCCTCCCCGGTCCCGGTGCGCTCATCAGTCTCGGCGGCCTCGCGCTGCTCGGCACCGAGTTCGACGGCGCGAAGAAGGTCAGCCGCCGGGCGAACGGCCTCGCCAGGAAGGGCGCCGCCAAGGTCGCCCAGGTGCGGCAGGACCGCAGGGACGCTCGCCGGGACTAGTCGCGATCCGGGACGAACGTCAGTCGAGCGCGATCGTGCGCCGCGGGTCGACGGATGCCGCGATCGCCGTGACGCTCCGCTCCAGGAACAGGACGATCTCCTCAGCGGGCATTTCGGTATTGAGCGCGAGATCGACGAGGATGTCCTCGGCGAAGCCGACCCACGAGCGCAGGGCGAGACGCAGCAACTCCGAATCCGCGACTCCGAGTTCCAGGAAGACCTGGATCACGCGGTCGGCCTGGGATGCCCGAGCCTCCTCGAGCACCTCGCGCACCTCCGTGTCGCCGCTTGCGACACCGCGCACGAGGGAGAAGAAGGTTCCGCGGTAGTCGCGCACGAAGCGCACGATCCGGGTCAGTGTGTCGCGGAGCCGTTCACGCGGCGGCAGTTCGGGGGCCGGTTCCGTCGCATCCAGCATGGCGTCGCGGGCTGTGCGCACCACTTCGCGGTGCAGGCCCTTCTTCGACGTGAAGTAATGGAACAGTAGCCCGCGGGAAACGCCGGCCCGCGCGGACAGGTAGTCGATGGTGAGCGATTCCAACGGCTGGTCCACGAGCGACTTCACTCCGAGCGCGACCAGCTGCGCCCGGCGCTCGTCCGGAGTCAGCCGCGTTCGCCGCTCCGTTTCCATGGTTAGAGCATATCCGCGTTCGGCGGCGGGCCGTCCGCGGCGTCCCTCGAACCGGTCACACCCATCTGAAGGCCTGGTTAGCAGTTCGCGGAAAGCGTTGCCAAACCGTGATGTTTCCCGAATCGGGCTATTAGTACACTCGTCAACAGCGCTTATTGGTTGGCGAGTCAATAACGGCCTGCCGGACTGTTTGCCCAGATCAAGGAGGATCTATGAAGTTGACCAAGCTCACCGGCACCCACGCCGGACGGATCGTGCTCGCCGCGGTTCCCGTGGCCCTGCTGTCCACCGTTCTCATGGCGGGGGTGGCCAACGGCGCCGTACCCGTCTCGTTCGCGGTGTCGGGAGGCCAGTTCAAGATCAGCGCATCGCAGCTCGACGGGACGGGCTTCTCGCAGTACGGGGGCGTCGCCCAGGAAGGCAAGACGGGCACGTACCACCCCGTCGCCATCGCGAACATCGCGACCGCGAGCCTGGCCGACCTCTGCCAGTCCGTTGTCGCCGTGACCCCGCTCGGCAAGGTCGGCCTGCTCATCGGTGCGGGCGGCGGTGGCAAGCCGGCCACCGCCACCGACCTGCAGATCGGCATGACCGACCTCAAGGGAGACGCGACCTTCGGCAACATCCGCATCGGTGTGGATGCCGCCGCGGTGAAGACAGCCGCAAAGGGAACGACGGGCGACTTCGCCCAGGACGCCGACACGATCAAGGTCGCCGGACTCCAGCAGACGGCCTGGAGCACCCAGGCCTCTGTGTTCACCCTGAACGGCATGCACCTGCAGTTGACCAACGGAACTGAGTGCTTCTAATCGAAGCACCCCGTCACCACGGAGGAGACCGGATGAAAACCAGCACGTGGGCCACATTCACTGCCTGGCGCCGTCAGAGACCGTTCGTCGGTGGCATCCTCGTCGTGCTGGCCGGAGTGGAGATGTTCTTCTCCGGCCAGCTCGACGTCGGCACGATCCACGTGCAGGTCGGGATCGAAGGCATGCAGGCGATGATCATCCCGGTGATCGTGGTGCTGCTCGGGATCCTCGCAATCGCAATGCCCGCGCACCGGATCTTCTACGGGGTGATCACGCTGGTGTTCTCGATCTATTCGCTCGTCGGCGTCAACCTCGGCGGGTTCTTCATGGGGATGATCCTGGGCGCGATCGGCGGAATACTGATCGTCGCGTGGATGCCGAAGCCGGCCCGGGCGGGGACCGCCGTCGCACTGGTCGACCGAGAGATCGAGGAGCCCGAGATCCAGCTGGGCGAGCTGTTCGAAGAACGCCCCCGTTCGCGACGTGCGCTGTGATGCGCGGCCGCGTGCGGAGCCGCACGCCGCGACCAGGTGTCGTCGGCGTGTGGCTCGTGCTCTCGCTGTCGTCCATCGGTGCGGCGGCGATGCCGTCGCCGAACCAGGCGGTGCCGTGCGACCTGCTCCTCGTGGACTGCACCGCCCCGACGCCGACGCCCGTTCCATCCGCAGTAACGGATGCGACCCCCACGACGGTCCCCACAGCACCGGCGACTCCGGCTCCGGTTCCGGCTCCGGCTCCGGCCGTCATCGCGACCCCTGCTACCGGGCCGGCTGTGGTCGCCGCGACTCCGGCTGCGCCCGTGCAGAGCGCGGCGGTTGTCGCCGCGCCGGACCCGGGCGCGCCCGTCTTCGGCGACTCGGCTGCGAAACTCGGCGCGTCCTCGATGACTGTCACCGGGCTCACCTCGGTGACGGTCGTGACCGTGTCGCGTGCCGACGGCACCTCCGTGCCCGTGCTCAGGATCGTGGCCGACGACATCGTGCTGACGGACGCCGTCATCGACGTGCGGTCGGCGTCCGGTTCCGGGCTCGTCACGAGTTCTCCGCGGATGGAATTGCACGGCAACGTGCAGGTCTACCTGGACTCGATCACCACGACCCTCGCCGACGGGACGAGTGTCGCCTTCGGACCGGCCACTCCCCCCTCGGGCGGCCTGCCGCCGGCACTGGGCGCAGTGACCCTCGGGCTCGTCGGGACCATGGCGGATTCCATCGGGTACAGCCAGCCGCACCAGAGCGTCAGCTGACACCGGCGCAGTTGCCCGATGGCCCCCAGTAGGGTGGGTTCGTACCTTCGCACGAAATTTTCCGTGCGTGGCCCGGACATTAAGAACGAGAAGGTCCTACAGCGTGAGCTCCACATCGTCCCATCGCCCGCCCGCCAAAGCCGTTCCCGATGCCGACCGGCGCGCACGAAAGCCTCGGAGCACCCGACTGCCGCGCATCCTCCTGGCGGTCGGGACGATCGTCGCCCTCCTCGCCGTTGCCCTTCTCGGGTACACGCTCTACCGGATGGCGACGATCCAGGGGGAGGCGCTGGCCGCACTCAACGACAACACCATCACGTACCGTGCAGAATTCGGCTTCATCGAACGCGAGATGTCCGTCCTCTCGTTCCTGGTCAGCATCCCGGCCTGCATGATGCTCGTCGCGGCGTGCTTCCTCTTCCCCGGGTATCAGCTCAGTCGCGGCTCGTACTACGGCCGGGAGACGACGTTCATGCGCGGCGGCTCGAACGTCGCGGTCTACCGGCCCCTCGCGCTCTGGGCGCATGCGCTCTGGCTCCTGCTGCCGTTGGCGGCCTGGGTCGCCCTGATCGCCGTGCCTGTGCGGAGCATGATGGCCGGCGGCTGGCCGGACGGGTTGCGCGAGGAGCAGTCGACCGCGGTCTGGCTTTTCCTCGGCAGTTACGGCGTCATCGCGGGCGGCCTCTTCGCGACCATGCTCGCCTCCCTGATCAAGAAGTCGTTCTACCTGGCCTGGGTGTGGACCCATCCGGAGGCGGCCGCCGGCGGCGCAGGACAGGGATTCTGGCGCTGGATGACGTACCGGTGGCGGTTCGACCTCTGGTTCGCCGGTCTCGGCGGCGGTTTCCTCGGGGCGTGCTGGATCGCCCTCGCCTTCGAGGACCAGCCGTTCTTCCAGGCCACCGTCCTCATCGGAGCCGCCCTCTTCGTCGTCGGGGTCGCACTGAGCCTCAACTACTGGCGCGCCGGCGAACCACTCGGCACGGGGGAATCCCAGAGCTGAGTCCCGGAACCGGCCGCTTCCCTCAGGGGGTGGTCGGCCCCTGCCCGATACTCAGCCACGCGTCAGGTCCAGCCCCCTGAGGGGTCATTCCGTGACCCTTGCTCGCTGCCGCGCCGGCACTCTTCAGTTCCTGCAGTTGCCGCTCGACGGATGCCTGGATCACGCCCGCAGACAACTGCCGGTCGAGATCCGCGTCCGTCGGCGCGGTGAGATCGGAGAGGACCCCCTTCGCGAGGAGCTCATCGGTCGCCGCCGCCCTGGCCTGCATCTGGGCGATCCGGTCCTTGGCCCGATCGAGGCTGGCGCCGACGTCGCCCAGGTTGGAGCCGATGCCCGCCGCCGCTTCGTTCGCCCTGGCTTGGGCTTCGGAGGCGGCGTATGTGGCCTTGAGCGTTTCCTTCTCGGTGCGGAACGCGGCGACGCGTTCGGAGAGGCGCCGCTCGTTGTCCTGGAGCTGCGTCTGCTGCCGCTGCAGGGTCGCGTACTGCTCGCGAATGGACCCAACCTGCCCTTCGAGGAAGGACCGACGTTCGAGGGCGGTTCTGGCGAGATCCTCGCGGCCCTGGGTGAGGGCTTCCCTGGCTTGATCCGCCAGCCTCTGATACCGGGCGCCCATCTCCTGCCCCTGCAGCTCGATGCGCTTCTTCGCCGTCGTCACCTCCGCGAGCCCCTGCCTCACCTGCTGGAGCATCTTCATTTGCTGTTCATAGCTGTCGTCGAGGGCCTCTCCGGGGTCTTCCAACCGGTCGAGGGCGCGTGACGTCTTGCTCCGGAAGATAATGCGCAGCCGTGACGTGGCGCTCATGATTCGCTCCCTCTCGTGGTGTCGCGGTGATCGTGCAGGTTGAGTGCGTGCAGTTCCTGGACTCCGGCCTCCAGCGCCGAGACCTCGCGGTCCACCTCGGCGCGGAGGGCCAGAAGGACATCGTCGGTGAGGTCCCCGCGCCCACCGGCGACGGTCGCCCGCAGTCGACGCACAAGCCCGGCGACGTCGTCGACCCGACGTCTGGCCATCGGAAGTTCCGCTGCGAGGACGACGGCATCGGTCTCACTCGTCAACAGCACCAGTTGTGCGTCGAGGGCTGCACCTTCGCTCTGGATCCGGCGGAGCAGACGGGGAAGCTCGCCGCGTGGCCCATGGCTGCCGAGCGCGAGGTCAACCGCGGCCTGGCCGCTGTCGAGAGCGCCCCTCAGCCGGATGCGTAATCCGAGGACCTCGCGCTGCGGTCCCCGACTCAGGGCGGCCCGGGTGCGGAGGACCCCACCGGCCACAGCCCGGCTGCGACGAATGCGTTTGTATAGCATCCGTGCCACCACGATCGTCGCGCCGACGGAGACAACGACGATGGATGCCAATGCCAGGATCACCGCGGCAACTGCTGTCATGCCGGCCACCTTGCCCTTCTTGTTCCTCTCACGAGTGAGACCCCGTGTTCCACCGAACAAAATACGCTCGCGTCCCTCGAATTGTCTGTAGCTGCTCCGGATTCTGCCGAGACTGCTCCCCCGGGCGTGGTCCCCAAACGGGGGTCAGGGTGTGCGAGGATAAGTCAGGAAATCGCGAGGCCGTCGCCCCGCAGTCAGGGGCGGCATGCATCCGAATACCGTCGTCGCCCAGGCGCACCGGCGTGCCCCGCGCCGCGGACGGCGCTGAACCCGTGTTCGACGGCGAGCCAGTCCCCGTCATCACCCCCGACCTGGGCTCCGAGACCCGGTGGGCGGCCGACACTCCCACGTCCGTTCGGCTGCAGCGGCCCCTTGTGCCCGCCGGCATCGGCCTTATCGCGTACGGGACGCCGGATGGAAGGGTCCTGGGCGCCAACCTCACCGCGACCAGCCAGTTGCACCTGGTCTGGGACGATCAGCTCGGACGTACTCCCGAGGCGCAGAATTGGAATCCCATCGATGAGTGGGGCGCCCCGATCGCCCTGCACGATCTGC
The DNA here is from genome assembly GCF_022760445.1 of Cryobacterium zhongshanensis. Classification (NCBI taxonomy): domain Bacteria; kingdom Bacillati; phylum Actinomycetota; class Actinomycetes; order Micrococcales; family Microbacteriaceae; genus Cryobacterium; species Cryobacterium zhongshanensis. Next base: position 440,498 of record NZ_JALGAR010000003.1, read on the forward strand.
CGGCTTTGTCAGCCATGCGCACGGGAGCCCCGGTAGCAGAAACCCTGGTCGGACTCTTTGTTCCCGGCGATGACACCAACCCGGCTCGTCTGGCCTGGTTCAGGATCTCGGGGACACCGGCCGTCGACGACGCCGGTGCAACCGTGGGCGCCTTCGCCCTTCTGGACGAGGTGACCGACACGGCTGAGGGCAGAACGGCGACCAACACCGTGCTCGCCGGGTACCGCGCCCTCGCCGACAACGTGACCGACTTCGTGCTGCGCACCGACCTCGACGGCCTCGTGTCCTGGGCCTCCCCCTCGACGGCCCGGGCGATCGGCTGGGCCCGCGACGCCCTCGTCGGGAACCCACTGTCCTGGCTCTGGCCGACGGGCCAGCAGGCCGATGCCGCGACGTTCGCCGACCTGGTCGCCCGCGGGGCGAAGGCGCACGGCCGCATTCGCGTGCTCTGCACGGACGGGTCCGACCAATGGTTCTTCCAGTCATCGAGCCCCGCTCTTGCGCCGGACGGCGCCGTCGTCGGTGCCATCCATGACTTCACTGCCATCGGCGCACTCGTGGCAGCCGAGCAGTCGGCGCGGACCGACCGGAGGACCTTGCAGGCGTCTTTGGACGGTCTCGGCGACCCATACGTCCTCGTTCAGGCGGTACGCAACAGCCACGGGACCATCATCGATTTCCTGGTCGACGAGGCCAATCCGGCGGCCTGCGCCTTCCACCGGATGCCCGCGGGGCAGATCATCGGCGGCTCGCTGCTCAAACCCATGCCGGCGGCGATCTCCGGGGCGATCGGCGATCTCTGTTCGGAGGTCCTCGAGCAGGGCGTGCCGTGTCATCGCGACGGCTTCCGGGCGACGTCACCTCACGGCGACCGGCCGGACCGATGGTATGACTTCCACGCCGCCCCTGTCAGTGACCGTGTTTCCGTGATCTGGCGGGACGTGACGGAGCAGCACCTCGCCGTCCAGGCGCTCCTGGATTCGGAGCAGCGCTACCGGCTGCTCGCCGAGAACGCCTCCGACGTCGTGCTCATGGTCGACTCCGCCGACCGGTATGTCTGGGCTTCGCCCTCCCTTGAGGAGGCGCTGGGCTGGAAACACACTGACCTGCTGAACCGGACGTCCGCCGAATTCGTGCATCCCGACGACATCCCTGGCGTGCTGGCAGCCCGCGCCCAACAGAACGATGGAGTGCGGCGCCATAGTCCGTTCCGGGTTCGGCGCAGCGACGGCACCTATCGCTGGGTCTCGACCGTGACACGTGACCTGCACGACGCGGCAGGCCAGACCACCGGCCGGGTGATCTCCCTGCGCGACGTGCACGAGGAGACCATGGCGCGGCAGTCCCTCGAGAAGTCCGTTGAGCTGTTCCGGGCCGTGCTGACGTCGTCGACGACGGGCATGATCCTCTGCGACCTCAAGGGACGCATCCAGGTCGTGAACGAGGCTTTGTGCACCATGCTCATCCGCGATGAAGCCTGGCTTCTCGCCAGGCGCACAGACGAGCTGGTGCACCCGGACGACCGGGAGACCGTGATCGCGGCGCGCGCGCTCACGATCGCCACGCCGGCTCAGACGCCCTTCAGGGAGCTGCGCCTGGTCAGGGCCGACGGGGCGATCATCTGGGCGCGCCGGACCGCGTCGGTGATCCGGACCAGCTCGGGCGAACCGGAACGTTTGGTCGTTCAGCTCGAAGACGTCACGGCCGAGCACGAGTCCCGCGAGGAACTGCTGTTCCAGGCGCACAACGACCGGCTGACCGGGATGCACAACCGGGACTGGATCCTCCGTGCACTCGAGCACGACCTCGAGGAATCCCGCGATTCGGGACTGGCCGTCGGCGTGCTGTTCATCGACCTCGACAACTTCAAGCTCGTCAACGACTCGCTCGGCCACGTCGCCGGCGATGAGGTGCTCGCCGTGATCGCCGACCGGATCGCGTCAGCCATGCTCCCCCACGACCGGGTCGGACGCTTTGGCGGCGATGAATTCGTCGTCGTCGTTCCGAACGCATCCGAGCCCGCGGATGTCGAACGTGTCGCGGAGAACATCACCGCCGCGCTCAGCACCGAACTCTCGATCCACGGCCACCGGATCATTCCCACCGTGTCGATGGGAATCGCCCTCTCAACAGTCGGGTCCACGGCGGCCAGTCTCCTTCGGGACACCGACTCCGCTCTCTTCCGGGCCAAGAAGTCGGGCAGGGCCCGGTGGCAGTTCTTCGACGACACGATGCACTCCCAGGCGATGGAGCGGCTCACCATCGAAGACGAGATTCGCATCTCGCTGCAGAAGGGCGATTTCGTCGTCTACTACCAGCCGATCGTCGCTCTCCTCGATCGCTCCACCGTGGGCTATGAGGCGCTCGTCCGCTGGCAGCACCCCGGACGCGGACTTCTCGCGCCGGCCGAGTTCCTCCCGATCGCCGAGGAATCCCGGCTCGTCCTCGGAATCGATCGGTACGTGCTCGACCAGGTCTGTTCTGTCCTGGCCGCGGATCCCAACGGTACGACGACGATCAGCGTCAACGTGTCCGCGGTCGATCTGGCCCACGAGTCCTGGGCCGAGACCTTCACGTCGACCCTCCGAACCCACGGCGTCGATCCGTCCCGACTCATAGTCGAGGTGACCGAAACGGCCGTGCTGTCGCTGCGGCCCTCGACCACGGGCAGCCTCGACGCGGTCCGCGATCTCGGCATCGGCCTGCACCTCGACGATTTCGGCACCGGATTCTCCCCCATCTCACTGCTGCGCGATCTCCCGGTCACGGGCCTCAAGCTCGACGCGAGCTTCGTCGCCGGCCTCGGCGACGACAACCGCGGCGCCGACGCGCTGGCGGCCGGCCTCGCGGGACTCGTTGCACACCTGGAGCTCACGGGTGTCGCCGAGGGCATCGAGACGGAGACGCAGGCGCAGACCCTTTTGGCGCAGGGTTGGCTGCACGGGCAGGGCTATCTGTTCGGGCGTCCGGCGCCCTGGCCACGACAGGACCGGACGGCCCGGTAACGCGAGCGCCCCGGGCAGCTAGCCGATCCGGGACAAGCCGATGAGGACCATGTCTGCACTGTCACCGTTCAGGCAGGTCTGAAAAACGAGGTCGTGGCCACGCGGAACGTCGCTGACCATCGCGGTGCCCGCGCTCAGAGTCCCGATCACCCCGGTCACCCGGTAGACGCCGGCGTCGATACCGGCGAGGCGGACCTGCGCCCCGGTCCACCGGGGAAAGAGTTCTCCGCCGCAGCCCCAATGCTCGACCAGCATCGGCGTGCCGTACCAGGCCGTCGTGTCCACGAGTCCGGAGCACAGGTCGATCTCGGGCTGCCGGCCGGTGAGCGTGACGGTGGAGGCGAAGTCGTCGCCCGTCGACGACGGAGGCCGGACCGCGGCGGCACCCTGGTCGACGATCGCCGGGGAGGCGAGCACGTCGACGCTCAGCTCGATCCCGGAGCCATCCGGGTTATCCAGGCCGTCGGCCGCCGCTGTGGAGCCGGGGACGACCCCGGCTGTCACGGTCACAACGGACGCCGTTTCTGCCGACGTCGCGGTCAGGTTCCGGGAGGCTCCGAAGACACAGACGGCGGAGATGAGCGCCGTCGCGACACAGAAGCCACCGACGATGAGGGCCCGGGCCCGAACCGACGGGCTGCTGTCGTTCTGCGCATCGTTCGTGGGGTGACTCCGGTCTCGGATGCCGGCGTGCCGTGCGGCATCCGGTCGGCGCCACGGACCAGCGAAGCCCCACCGAAACCAGTGCGTGTTCACCGATCGATCAGGCTTCGTTCACCCGTTGTTCACCTTCTCAACATAGACCGTTAACCGTTTGGCGGGCGTTGACCACGCCCGCAAGAATCGGGCAGGACACCCGAGTGCCGGATCAGCGGATGAGCCCGGCCTGACGCGCGGCCGCAACGGCCGCCGTGCGACTCGTCACACTCAGCTTGGGAAAGACGTGCGCGAGATGCGACTTGACGGTGGTCTCGCTCAGGTGCAGGAGGCGGGCGATGTCCCCGTTGCTGTGGCCGTCCGCGACCAGCGACAGGACCTCCAGTTCGCGGATGCTCAACGCGGACTGGGCCTCACGCACCCGCGCCAGCAGCCGGGTGGCGACGGCGGGCGCAAGCGCTGACTGACCGGCGGCCGCGGCGATCACCGCGGCGATGAGGTCGTCCGGCGGGGTGTCCTTCAAGAGGTAACCCGCGGCACCGCTCTCGATCGCGGTGATGATGTCGCTTTCGGCGTCGTAATTCGTGAGGACCAGGACGGCAGGCGCGTCGTCCATCGACCGGATGCGACGTGTCGCCGCAGCGCCTTCGAATCGTCCCTGGAACTGCAGGTCCATCAGCACGACATCCGGCCGAAGCCGCTCGGCGTCAGCGATGGCGTCCTCGGTCGTCCCGACAGCGCCGACGACATCGATCGACGCCTCCAGTTCGAACAGGGCCGTCAGGCCGCTGCGCATGATCGGATGGTCATCCGCGATGAGCACCCGGATCGTCATCGGGAAACCTCGAAACTCGCCACGACACTGGTGCCGTGGCCGGGACGGTTCTGGGCAATCAACGCACTTTCGACCGTGAGCGTGCCGCCCAGTTCCGTGACCCGCTCACGCATGGCCTGCAGCCCGAAGCCGCTGCGCAGCCTTGTCGCGGACTCCACAGACGCCGTGACGAGGTCTGGTCCGGACTCGGTGACGAAACCGGACCCGTCGTCGACGACGTCCAGGATGATCTCCGAGTCGAGCCGGCTCAGGGTGACGTCGATGCGTTCCGCCCGGGCATGCTGCACGGCATTGGCGAGCGCACCCTGCGCGATCCGGAGCAGGGCGGTTTCGACCCGGGTAGGAAGAAGTCCGATCTCCCCCGATACCGTGAGCCTGACCGGAATTCCGCTGGCCGCATCCGTCTCGGCGGCCAGCCGTCGGAGGGCCTCGATCAGGGTGGACTGGCGCAAGGCGGGCGGGGACAGTTCGTCGATGAAGGACCGGGTTTCCCCGAGCGCCTGCGAGGCGGCATCCCTGGCCTGTGCCAGCCGGGACCGCACAACATCGCCGGAATCGACCGAGCGCTCGGCGGCGTGCAGCAACAGCACGATGCTGGAGAGGCTCTGGGACACCGTGTCGTGGATCTCGCGGGCCAGCCGGCCGCGTTCATCGAGTACTCCGGCGGCCCGCTCGGCCGCCGCGAGCTGGGTTCGGGTGTCCTGCAGCTCAGTGATCAGCCGGTCCCGTTCCCGGGCTTCCCTGGTGAGGGACCGGTACGCGAGACCGATCACCACGGCGACCAGGGCACCGATCACGGGGCCGATCACACCACCCGCGCTGAATCCACGATGCACGCCGAAGGCGACGATCGCGATCCCGGTCGCGAGGGCGACCGCTGCGGGGCCCGTCCAGCCGGGGAGCAGATGCAGGTAGATGAAGAAGAGCGGGAAGAGCAGGTAGATCGACTCCGGACTGAAGGCCATGAGGACGACCCACTCGAGGCTCAGGGCGGCCGTCCAGGCCAGGGCCCACCCGGGCGGGGAACGGCGCGGGAGGGTGGAGGCGACCAGCGTGCCCATGGCATAGGTTCCGAGCAGCACGGCGGCAAGGCAGATGATGACGACCGCCGCGGGCATCCCCGCCTGCCCGGCCATCGCGACCACGAACACGACGAGGCCCAGCACCAACAGGTGCAGGCTCACCCGCAGGCCCAGGAAGACGGAGTCGAGTCCCGAGCCGTGCGCGGTCATGGCGTTGCTTCTCTCACTCGACGATCACCCATCCACCGTACGGGGAATCCACCGGTACGGCATCCTTCGAAAGGTGTAGCGGATGCTCCGCCCTTCGTGCCCGAAGGACCGTTCCGGTGCACGATGACCGGGCGTTCCCTTCCCGGCAGAGTGGTCAGTGGCGGGCACGAGCTCACCATCTGCAGCCGGTCCCGTGGCGGGACCGCCGTGACAAGGAGTCTTCTGTGTTCGTAGCGTGGCGCGATCTGAGATTCGCCAGGGGGCGGTTCGTCCTCATCGGGGCGGTCGTGACCCTGCTCACCCTGCTGGTCGGATTCCTCTCCGGCCTGACCGGTGGTCTGGCCGACCAGAACATCTCGGCCATCACCGGCCTCAGCGCCGATCGCATCGTGTTCTCCGCCCCGGTCGCGGACACGGAGCGGAGCTTCGCCGATTCCGCGGTGACCGCGGCGGATGCGCGCGGGTGGAGCGAGCGGGACGGAGTGCGGGACGTGCATCCCCTGGGGATCAGCCAGCAGCGGGTGTCGGTCGGCGACAACCAGGCCGCCGTCGCCCTGTTCGGCAGCGAATCCGGGTTCGGCTCCGGCAGCGCGCTGGTGAGCGGGCACCTGACACTCCCCCGGACGGCCGCGACGAAGCTCGGCGTGCACGTGGGCGACTCGGTCACCCTGATGGGCTCAGGGTTCGTCGTCGACCGGGTGACCGACGACACCTGGTACTCGCACACGCCCGTCGTCTGGCTGCCGCTCACCGACTGGCAGGGGCTCGCGTCCGCGACCGGCAGCGCAGGCGCCTACGCCACCGTCCTCGCCGTGAGCGGTTCGAACATCGACTGGGCGGCCGCGGACGCTGCGACCGGCACCTCGTCGGCCGGTGTCCTGCAATCGCTGACGGCGCTGTCGGCATTCCGTTCGGAAATCGGCTCCCTGCTCCTGATGGTCGCCATGCTGTTCGGCATTTCCGCGCTCGTGGTCGGTGCGTTCTTCACCGTCTGGAGCATCCAGCGCCAACCGGACGTCGCCGTCCTGAAGGCGCTCGGCGCATCCAACCGGATGCTCGTCGGCGACGCCCTGGGACAGGCCGCCCTCGTCCTCGTCACGGGTGTCGGACTCGGCATCGCGCTGACGGCGCTCCTCGGAGCGCTGGCCGGCACGGCGTTGCCCTTCGTGATCAGCCCCCTGACGACCCTCCTGCCCGGTGCGGCGATGATCGCGCTGGGCCTCGCCGGCGCGGCCTTCGCGCTCCGTTCCGTCACCACCGCCGACCCCCTCACCGCCCTCGGGAGCAACCGATGATCAGCCTGGACAACATCACCCTGACCTTCCCGGACGGCGACACGAGGGTCACCGCGGTCGACAGCGTGAGCCTCACGGTCGAACGCGGTTCCGTGGTCGGGATCACCGGCCCGTCCGGCTCCGGGAAGTCGAGCCTGCTCGCCGTGGCCTCCACTCTGATCAGCCCGGACAGCGGGACCCTGCGCATCGGCGACGTGGATGCGACGGCCCTGTCGCTGACGGACCGGGCACAGCTGCGTCGCGAGAGCATCGGCATCATCTTCCAGCAGTCGAACCTGATCCCCTCCTTGACCGCGGAAGAGCAGCTCGTCGTGATGGGGGAACTGGATGGGCCGCGCCGCGGCCGCGGGGCCCGCAACGCCGCACGGGTGCGGGCCCGGGAGCTTCTGGACGCGGTCGGCCTGGCCGATCACCGCTCCAAGCACCCGGCTCAGCTCTCGGGAGGCCAGCGCCAGCGGGTGAACATCGCCAGGGCGCTGATGAACGAGCCGAGCACACTGGTCGTCGACGAGCCCACCAGCGCCTTGGACCAGGAGCGCGGTTCGAGCATCCTCGCCCTGATCCTGCGGCTGACGACGGAGTTCGATACCGCCACGATCCTCGTCACCCACGACCAGCGGCTGCTGCCGCTGATGAGCTCGGTGCACTCGATGGTCGACGGCACGCTCACGACGCGGTGAACGCGCGGGATCGCTACCAGGTCGCGTCCCCGCGGATGATCACATCCGAACCGCCGTCGATGAAGATGACCTGCCCGCACAGGTGGGCGTTCTCCTCGCCCGCGAGCCAGGCCAGCAGGTAGGCGACCGAGCGCGGTTCGAAGATCCCGTTGAGGGGCATCGGAACCATGGTGGCCATCGCCTCGCGCTGCTGCGGCGTCGCGATCATGTCCGAGGTCATCGGAGTGTCCACGACCCCGGGTGCGATCGCGTTCAGGGGAATCGAGGCGCCGGCCCAGGCATCCGTCGCCGCGTTCCGGCGGATCCACCGGGCCAGGGCGCGCTTGGTCGTGCCGTAGATCAGGGCCCCCTGTTCCGCTCCGCCCGCCTCGAGCTCGGATGCGCGGGCCAGGGCATCCGCTTCGTTGCCGGCGAGGAGTGCGGCGAGCAGGATGTCGTCCGGCGGGAACAGCGAGGCCATCGAGGCGACCGCGACGGCGCGCGGGGCGGCCGAGCGGAGCAGCAGGGGGCGCAGGCCCTCGAGCGTCGCGATGGTCCCGAAGTAGTTCACGGCCACGGTGGTGGCCGTCGGTGAGGCCAGACCGGCAACGGCGAGGACGGCGTCGATGGAGCCGCCGCTCAGCTCGCTCACCTGCTCGACGAGGGAGGCGCGCCCGGCCGCGGTGGACAGGTCGACGACCACGTCCGCATCGTGAACGTCGACGCCGATGACGATTTCGCCGCGCTCGATGAGCAATTCCCTGGTCGCCTTCCCGATGCCGCTAGCCGAGCCGGTCACAACTGAGATACGGGGCATGAGAGCGACCTTTCGACGGTGAATCGGGCACGGTGTCCTCGATGCATGGTGCCCCCACGACCGGGAGCGCACAAGGGCGCCCGGAACCCGGTTCTGCGCGGCCCGCTCCCCGTCGACGGTCGGTGCGCCCCGCGCCGTCGTCGATAATGGAGAGGGTGACTCACCTCCAGGAACCCGCCGACATCCGCCTGATCGTCTCGGACATGGATGGCACTCTCCTCGATGATTCCGGACGGGTGCCCGATGACTTCTGGCCGGTCCTGGAATCCCTGCTCCGTGCCGGAGTGATGTTCTCCCCCGCCAGCGGACGCCAGTACCAGACCCTGAGGGAGACCTTCGGCGAACGCGCGGGACTCGTGTTCATCGCGGAGAATGGCACGAACGTCGTGCGCGACGGCGTCAGCATCGCGTTGGAACCCGTCGTGTTGTCCGTCATCCCCGCCATCGTCGAGTGGGTGCGCACCGCAGTCGCCACCGGCTCCGATGTGGGCATCGTCGTGTGCGGGGTGCGGACGGCGTACATCGAGCGCACCGACGCCGAGTTCTTCGCCAAGGTCAAGCCGTACTACGATGCCCTCGCGACCGTCGACGACGTCCTCACCGCGTCCTCCGACGACGAGGTGGTGAAACTCGCGATCTATGATTTCGCCTCGGCGGAGCAGCACACCGGGCCGGCCCTGCGCGGCCTCGGCCTCGAGGCCGACGTCGTGGTCTCCGGTGAGCACTGGGTCGACGTGATGCGCCCCGGTGTCAACAAGGGGAAGGCGCTGATCCGCCTCCAGAACGAACTGGGGATCAGCAGGGAGCAGACCATGGCGTTCGGCGACTACCTCAACGACGCCGAGATGCTCGACGCCGCCGGGGAGTCCTATGCGATGGCCAACGCGCACCCCAGCATCCGTGCCCGAGCCCGCCACCTCGCGCCGTCGAACGACGACGACGGCGTCGTCACCAGCATCCTCGCCGCCTTCCCCGGCCTGCTGCTGGACGCCCGGTGATGTGACGCCCTCGCCGGCCGGGTCCCCCGGAGCCCGGCCGGCGCGACGAGCGACTACTTCAGGATGCGGATGAGCTTCCGGTTCGCGAACTCCGCGATGCCGAAGCGTCCCATCTCGCGGCCGAAGCCGGAGCGCTTCACTCCACCGAAGGGCAGTTCCGGGCTGTCCAGAAGCGAGCCGTTGATGAACACCATGCCGGCCTCGATCTGGTCGGCGACACGCAGCGCCTGCTCCGGGTCGGTCGTGAAAAGGTAGGAGCCGAGGCCGTACGGGATGTCGTTGGCGACCTGCACCGCCTCGTCCTCGTCCTGCACGCGGTAGATCGCGGCGACCGGACCGAAGAACTCTTCGCGGTAGGCGTCGCTGTCCGGGGAGACCCCGGTCAGCACCGTCGGGGAAAAGAACGCACCCGTGCGGAAGCCGCGGGCCACGACGGTGGCCCCCTGGGCCTCTGCCCGTCCGAGCTGTTCCTCGAGGTTCTCCGCTGCCCCGAGTGAGGAGAGCGGTCCGAGAGTCGTTACCGGCAGGGTGGGGTCTGCGGGGACATTGCCGGTCATCTTCGCGGTGAAGCTCTCGGTGAACGCGTCGAAGAGTCCGTCGATGACGATGAAGCGCTTGGCGGCGTTGCAGGACTGTCCGGAGTTGTCCAGGCGGGCTGCGACGGCGGCGTCGACGGCTTCCTCGAGGTCGTCCGTGCTGAGCAGGATGAACGGGTCGGATCCCCCGAGTTCGAGCACGACCTTCTTGAGGTTGCGGCCGGCGACCTCGGCGACGGCCGCCCCGGCGCCCTCAGACCCGGTCAGGGACACCCCGTGCACCCGGGGATCGGCGATGATGTCGGAGATCTGGGCGTTGGACGCGTAGAGGTTCCGGTATGCGCCGGCGGGGAACCCGGCATCCGTGAAGATCTCCTCGATGGCGGCGGCGGATTCGGGGCACTGCGAGGCGTGCTTGAGCAGGATGGTGTTGCCGAGCACGAGGTTCGGGCCGGCGAACCGGGCGACCTGGTAGTAGGGGAAGTTCCACGGCATGATGCCGAGGAGCACCCCGAGGGACGCGCTGCGCATGAACGCCGAGCCCTCGCCGCCGAGCAGTTCGATCGGTTCATCGGCGAGGAACGCCTCACCGTGGGTCGCATAGTAGGAATAGATGTCGGCGGAGAAGTCGACCTCGCCGAGGGCCTGCTCGACAGGCTTGCCCATTTCGCGCACGATGAGCTCGGCCAGGTGCTCACGGCGCTCGGTGTGCAGGTCGGCGACGCGCTGCATGAGTGCCGCGCGCTCGGCGACGGATGTGCGGCGCGAGAACTCGGAATGGGCGCGGTCCGCCGCCCCGATCGCGTCCAAAACCTCGTCATCGGTCGCCAGCGCGAAGCTGGGGCCGGTCGTCCCCGTTGCGGGGTTGGTGACAACGTACTTGTTCATGAATTCTCCCTGGGTGTCCTCGTTAACGCCGAACGCACTCGCAGCATACCTGCCCGGGCGGGACGAACGAGGCCGGGCTATTCTGTCATCTCCATTCCGACGATTCCTTGAAGGAGATCCCCCTTGCCGTACTTCACCACATCCGACGGAACCGAGATCTACTACACCGACCAGGGCACCGGGAAGCCGGTCATCCTCAGCCACGGCTGGCCGCTCTCGTCCGACGCCTGGCAGGTCGAGGTGAAACTGCTCGCCGACAACGGGTACCGCGCCATCGCACACGACCGCCGTGGGCACGGCCGCTCGGCGAAGACGTATACCGGAAACGACATGGACACGTATGCGCGCGACCTGGCCGAACTCATCGAGTCGCTCGACCTGAACGACCTCGCCGTGATCGGCCACTCCACCGGCGGCGGCGAAGTGGTGCGCTACGCCGCGCAGCACGGCGCCGGCCGGGTGACCAAGGTGATCACCGCCGGGGCGGTGCCGCCGCTCATGCTGCAGACCGCGGCCAACCCGGACGGCCTTCCGATCGAGGTGTTCGACGGCATCCGTGCGGGTGTCCTGAGTGATTCGTCCCAGTTCTACATCGAACTGACCGAAGCGTTCTTCGGGGCCAACCGGCCCGGAAGCGCCGTCTCGGAGGGCGCCAAGCGCGAATTCTGGCGCCAGGGCATGCTCGTGAACCTCGCGGCGGCGTACGACTGCGTCACGGCGTTCTCGGAGACCGACTTCACCGAAGACCTCAGGGCGCTCGACGTGCCGATCTTCATCGCCCACGGCGACGACGACCAGATCGTTCCGATCAAGGATGCCGCACTGAAGTCGATCGAGCTGGTCAGGCACGGCACCCTCAAGGTGTATCCGGGAGCACCGCACGGCATCTCCGGCGCCTACCAGGCAGAGCTCGACCAGGACATCCTCGCCTTCCTCGCGACCTAGTCCGGCACGAACGGTGTGAGCGGGCACCGGCCGGGAGTTAGGCTCGGCTCGTGCCCGTCACCCTGGAACCCCTGTCCCCCAAACGATTTCCGAAGTGGCTGCGCCGCAGCGCGGAGGAGTACGCGTCCGATCTGATCAGTCTCGGCCGCTCCCCCGCCGAAGCCCACCGGCTGGCCACGCACAGTCTGACGGAGTCCTTTCCCGGCGGACAGCCGGCATCCGGTCAGTACGTGTTCGACGTGCACGACGGCCCCGGCCGCCCGGTCGGCTACCTCTGGATCGGCCGCGCCCAGGGCGAGGACGATTCGGCCTGGTGGGTCTGGGACATCTCCATCAACGAGGAGGAACGCGGCAAGGGGCTCGGCCGGGAGACCATGCTCCTTGCGGAACGGTTCGCGAAGTCCCACGGCGCCCGGACCCTCGGCCTGAGCGTCTTCGGCTTCAACACGGTTGCGCGGCGACTGTACGAGACGCTGGACTACGAGACCACGTCGATCAAGATGCTGAAGAACCTCGGCTGAGTCGCCCGCTCACTCCGAGGCGCCCGTCTCCGGGAGAAGCGGCAGGATGCGCACGCTGTCGAAGTGGCGCGGATGCCCGTCGATCGGATCGGTGAAGCTCACCGCGCTCGCCAGGAGCTGCAGCGGCCGGGAGAAGTCGTCGATGGCGACGTCCCGGACCACGGGGTAGAGCGGGTCGTCGATGATCGGTATCCCGAGGCCCAGCATGTGCAGGCGCAGCTGGTGGGTGCGTCCCGTGCTCGGCGTCAGCCGGTAGACCGCCCCGTCGCCGAGGTGGGTCTCCAGCTCGATCAGGGACTCGGCGTTGACCGGGGCGTCTGCCACGACCTCGCCCTGCCACTGGCCGCGGCGGGTCGCGAGATGATTGCGCACCGTCACGGGGAACGCCAGGTCCTGGCGCGCCGGGGCCAGCGCGCGGTAGGTCTTGCCGACCTCGCCGCGCTGGAACATCGACTGGTACGCCCCGCGCCAGCGGCGTTCTGTCGCGAGCACCAGGACGCCGGAGGTCACCCGGTCGAGCCGGTGCAGCGGTGAGAGCTCGGGCAGCCCGAGCTCGGCGCGCAGCCGCACGACCACGCTCTGCAACACATGCCTGCCGCGCGGGATCGTGGAGAGGAACGCCGGCTTGTCGACCACGACGAGTCGCTCGTCGCGGTGGATCACGTGCACGGTCCCCGGGACGACCGCCTCCTCGGCGAGGTCGCGATGGAACCAGACGAAGGTGTGCGGCTGGTAACTGTCGTTGCCCGCGACCGGCGTTCCCGTCGCGTAGGCGAAGCGCTCTCCGGCCAGGAATCCCGGCACGTCGACGAACTCCGGCAACCGCTCGCTTAGCCAGGCGCCCATCGTCGGCCACGGCTGCGGCCGGGCGGGATCAAGCTCCGGGGTGCAGACCCAGGCGGCGTCGAGGCCGTGACGTTGCGGGAGGGGCGAACGCGGGGGCATCCACTGATCGTACGTCGCGACGGGCCGCGAGCCGCCGCTTCGGTCGGGCCGGGGGCGAACTAGGCGTCCGGCGACTTCCCGGCCGCTCGCTTCAGGGCACGCAGGTGGCGAGCCGCGTTGGCGGCTGCAGCCACGGAGAGCACGAGCGGAACGCAGCCGACGACGAAACCCTGAACGAGCAGGGCAACGCCCCAGCCGGCGACGACCGCGGCGACACCGAGGAGCGCCCACCAGGAGGTCACCGCAGTGCGTCTCTCGTCCATGGCTTCAGTGTGGCAGAGTCAAGGCCGGAATGGTCAGAACAGCGGCCACGGGACCGCGGGCATCTGGCCGCGCGGGGCGGGGAACCGGGCGACGGAGCGCAACCGGTCACAGCGGTCGGCCAGGGCCGCGACCTCGGCGGCGGTGAGCAGCCCCGCGAGCGTGTCGCCGAGCGCACCGGTGAGCCCGGAACGCACGCGGTCGATCCCGTCGAGCTCTTCGGCGGTGAGCTCATCGCCCAGCCAGCCCCAGAGCACGGTGCGCAGCTTGTGCTCGACGTGGAACGTCAACCCGTGGTCGACGCCGTGGCGGTGCCCGCCCGGCATCGCGAGAATGTGGTTGCCCTTGCGGTCGGCATTGTTCACGACGATGTCGAACACGGCCATCCGGCGCAGCGCCACTGAGTCTTCGTGGACGAGCGTGATCGCCCGGTCCTGCTCGTCACGACCGTCGAAGACCCGGCGCCAGCCCGCACCGGGCCCGACTTCCCAGGGGACCAGGTCGACGGCGTCCTGTTCGGGGTCCGGGTCCTGCCACAGCTGCACCATCCCCGGGCCCATCGGACCGTCACGCAGCCAGGTCCGGGGTACGACGTTCCACCCGAAGGCCTCGGACACCCGGTACGCCGCAACCTCCCGGTTGGCGAGGGTCCCGTCGGGGAAGTCCCAGAGCGGATGCTCGCCGGCGACGGGCTTGTAGACCACCGGGACGCCGCCGATGCTGCCGAGGAAGGTCGCGTTCGAGGCGGTCGTGATCCGGCCCCTGAGCTCGAGTTCAGCGTGATCGAGTTCAGCGTGCTCGAGTTCACCCGGCTCGAGCTCGCCGGAGCCCGGCATCATCAGGGCTCGTCGCGCAACACGCAGTCATGCCCGTCCGGGTCGATGGGGTCCCCGCACAGCGGGCACAGGGGGCGCCCTGCGCCGACGACTTCGTGGGTGCGCTTGGCGAAGGCCCTCGCCGTGCCGACCGGAATCCGCAGCAACAGCATCTGCTCGGGGTCGACAGTGGCGGCATCGACGACGTCGAGAAGGTCGTCCCCGATGTCGTCCTCGTCGACCACTACGATCGGGAACGCCTCGATCACAATCTGCACGGTCGAGGGGTCCCAGCCCAAGGTCATGGTTCCGGTGCGGAAGTCTTCCTCGACGGGTTGCTCGAGCGGTTCGTTGTCGACGAGCTCCACGGGTGTCGAGGTCGGGACGCTGAACGGGTTGCCCTCTGTGGACATCAGCTGGTCGAGGATCTCGTCGATGCTGTCGGCGAGGAGCGCCGACTGCTGCTTCTCCAGAGCGATGCTGACGATCTGGGCTCCGCTGCGCACCTGCAGGTAGAACGTGCGCGACCCCGGTTGGCCGACGGTACCGACGACGACCCGGTCCGGCCAGTCGAACTCATGCAGGATTGTAGGCATGGGGATATTTTAGGCTCCGGAATCCCGTGGCCGCTGAGTGCCGGCGCCACCTCCGACCGGCGCGTCGGCCACCCGGCCGGCCGCCGCAAGCCAGGACAGGTCCCCGGCGTCGGTGTTGATCGCGTGGACAC
The DNA here is from genome assembly GCF_022760445.1 of Cryobacterium zhongshanensis. Lineage (NCBI taxonomy): Bacteria > Bacillati > Actinomycetota > Actinomycetes > Micrococcales > Microbacteriaceae > Cryobacterium > Cryobacterium zhongshanensis. The sequence continues at coordinate 455,634 of NZ_JALGAR010000003.1, forward strand.
TCGGGCGCTGCGGCCCGTAGCGCACGATCGATACGGAGGCCGGACCCACGTTGATCCGCTGGAACAGGTCCAGGTGCATCCCGAGTGCGTCGGCGAGCACGGACTTGATGATGTCGCCGTGGCTCACCGCGACCCACACCGCACCGGGACCGTGCTCGGCCTCGAAGATCGCATCGTGGCGGCGGATGGCCGCGACCGACCGCGCCTGCATGGCGGCCATTGATTCGCCGCCGGGAAAGACGACCGAAGAGGGGTGCGCCTGCACCACCGGCCAGAGCGGCTCCTGGGCAAGGTCGATCAGGGTACGGCCCTGCCAGTCGCCGTAGTCGCACTCCGTGATGTCCTCGTCCACGGGAGTCGCGGGAGCGCCGCCCTGGAGGTCGAGGATCAGTTGGGAGGTCTCCCGACACCGCTGCAGCGGGCTCGAAACCACTCCGACCAGCGGCACGACGGAGAGCCGTTCGCCGGCGTTCGCGGCCTGGGCGAGCCCGAGCGTGTCGAGGCCGACCCCGAGAGATCGACCAGCCAGGAGTCCGTCGGCATTCGCGGTGGTGCGGCCGTGCCGCACGAGGATGACTGTGGCCATGCGTACAGCCTAGGGAGTCGGCGAGTCGCCGAACGCACCCGGGCGGGGTACCGGGATCTAGACGACGAGCCTCATGAGGATCGATGGCCCGAATCGCGTGTCACCGGCACCGACGGTGGTGAAACCACAGGCGTGGTAGAACGCTTCGGCGTGCGGGTTCCCGATGACATGGAGTGCTGATGAGCCGGCTATCGCCGTGAAGGTCGCCGCGTATTCGACAAGTTGCCTTCCCACGCCCGACCGCCAGACCGTCGGTTCGACGAACAGGCCGTCGAGCTCCCAGTCCCCGTCCGCGCGGGGAAAGACTGCGGCGAACCCGATGACCTGGTCGTCGTCCACCGCAGCGAAAACCCACCCGTTGGTGAATTGTTCGAGGGGAATGCTCACGGCATCCGGGTGCGCGAGGATGGCATCCCTATCCCCCGGATTGGCCAGCGAGGCCCGCATCTGCAACGCTTCGAGCGCTCCGACCTCACCCGGGAGCGCGACCCTGATCTCGATCACGTCAGTGATGATAGTCGGGCGAGGCCAGAACGAGGTGCAGGCTGTCCCTCTGACCGGATCTGTCTCAGCTCAGCCGGGCCAGGGCCGACCGGAACGCGTCGATCGCGTGAGCGTTGAACAGTACGAACGTGACGACATCCACGGCCGTGGAGCTCGCGGCCACCGTCTCGACGGCGATACGCGCCGCATCATCCATCGGCCAGCCGTAGACGCCGGCGCTCACTGCGGGAAAGGTCACGCGGCGGGCACCGAGTTCGTCGGCGACCCGCAGCGACTCGGCATAGCAGGAGACGAGCAGGTCCGATTGGTCGAGGGCTCTCGACCAGATCGGACCGACGGTGTGGATGACCCACCGGGCGGGGAGGAGCCCCGCCGTGGTCGCGACGGCGGCGCCGGTCGGCAGCCCGTCCGGAAGTGTCGTGGCACGCAACCGGCGACATTCCTCGAGGATGGTCGGGCCACCGGCCCGGTGGATCGCGCCGTCCACTCCCCCGCCCCCGAGCAGTGTGTGATTCGCGGCGTTGACGATCGCGTCCGCGGGCAGCGCCGTGATGTCTCCTCTGACCAGCTCGATGAGTGCCATGATCCGACGTTACCAACCTCGTGCACGGCAAACGCACGAGGCGGATGCTGCCGGAGCTACGCCAGCGTCGGCTGCAACAGCCCCTCGAGGCGCTGGTAGCTGGTCTCCATTCCGCCGGTCATGCCGGTGGCCAGCACCGCGTCGCGCTGCTCCACATTGGCGTAGGTGATGACGAGTGAGAGCAGGGTTCCGCCCTCGACTTCCGTGAGGGTCAGCTCGTTGAGCGTCGCCGGGAAGTCCATCCCGATCATCGCCTCTGTCGTGACAGCGCGGCGCGGTTCGACGGACTCGAGGAGCTCACCGGTGAAGCCGAATCGCTCCTCACCGCCGTCGCGCTGCCACTCGTAGCGGTAGCTCTCGCCGACGACCGTCGCGATCTCGCACACGGGCATCGACCAGCCGTCCGGCCCCAGGAGCCACCGCTTCATCAGGGCGGCATCGTTGTGGGCCCGCCACACCTGGTCGACGGTGCCGCGGATCACCCGCGCCACCCGCACCTGGGTGTCGCTGAGAATCTGCGCCTCCGCCAGGTGGTCGGCGGCGAAGGACGCAAGATCGGCAAGCACCTGGTCGATCTGGGCCATCGCCTGGCGGGTGCCTTCGAGCATCCCCATCTCGATGAGCTGCTGCATCTGGTCGAGGGATGCGAAGTACGACGTCGTCCTCAGGCGGCTGCCACCGGCCGTCTCCTCGAAGGCGAAGTCCACTCGCGTGGTGGGGAGGTCGGGGTTCGGCACACCCGCCGCATCCGAGAAGCGGTCGAGCACTTCAAACGCGTGGGGAGCGTCGGTCGAGGTCCAGTCCCAGCAGCCGTAGTGCATATCGCCCTCCGGCCCGGTCATCGCATACACGCTGCGTCCCCCGGTCAGAGCGTCGTGCCGGTAGAACGTGGCCGGATAGGTCGGCGGGCCCCAGAACCGTTCGATCTGGCGCGGATCCGTGTACGCATCCCAGAGCCGGCGGACGGGCACCGGGAAGTCGGCGACGATCGTGATCGTGAGCTGGTCGAGGTCTTTCTCGACGGAGGTGACGGGCATGATGATCCTTTCGGTTAGGTGTCAGGTGGAGCCGGAGCGTCTTCAGCGAGCAGGCTGTCGAGGCGTTCGATGCGCGAACGCCAGAGCTCTTCGAAGTGGTCGAGGAGGCGCTGGGCCTGGTGGATGCGAACCAGGTTTCCCCGCACCATCCGCTCGCGGCCCCGTGCTGCCTTCGTCACGAGATTGGCCTCCTCCAGCACGGCAATGTGTTTCTGCACGGCCGCGAAGGACATCTCGTAGGAGTCCGCCAGCTGCGACACCGAGATGTCGGTGACCAGCGTGCGGCGCACGATATCCCGCCGCGTCGCGTCAGCGAGGGCGCGGAAGAGGCGGTTTACGTCCTGTTCGGAAAGCTCTAATACAACCATTTGATTGTATGTTACCCAGCCACTACGAATCGCGCAAGCGGTCCCCGCGGTCACCTTGACCCGTTTCGGAACGGGTTACTAGGGTGTTGGCGTGGAGTACCGGATCGGTGATGCGCTCATCCACTTCGTCGCGCTTGGCGAGGGCGTGCCGCTGGTCGCGCTCCATGGCGCAGGCGTGGATCATCGCGAGATCGAGGCCGCAGTCGAAGACGCTCTCCGAATCGGCGAGGGTGCCTCGTCGCAAAGTCGGGGACTTCAGCGGATCTATCCCGATCTCCCGGGCATGGGACTCTCGACGGCCGACGGCCTGACCGGAAACGCCGACGTGGTGACCGCGCTGTGCTCCTTCCTCGACCACCTGGACGCCGGTCCCGTGCTGCTGCTGGGCCATTCCTACGGCGCCTACCTGGCTCGCGGTGTCGCCGCCCGGCGACCGGATGCGGTGCGCGGCCTGGCTCTCGTCTGCCCGGCTGCCGAGACCAGCCGGAACGTACCGAGGCATGAGGCGGTGCGTCGGGACGCCGATGCGTACGACGAGCTCGAGCCTGCGCACCGTGCGGGTTTCGACGAGTACTTCGTGGTGCGCACCCGAGCGACTGCTCGCCGCTACCGCGACGCCGCCGTGCCCGGGCAGACGCTCGTGGACGAGGTCGCACTGGGACGGCTTTTTGCCCGGTGGACCCTTGAGCTCGACTCGCACGACTTCGCGGCGCCGACGCTGATCCTCGCGGGACGGCGTGACTCGATCGTCGGTCATGTCGATGCGACGGCGCTACTCACGTCCTACCCTCACGCGACGCTGGCCGTCGTGGATGACGCCGGTCACGCCCTCATGCACGAGCGCCCGGCCCTGTTCGCGGCGCTCCTCGACGATTGGTTCGTTCGAGCGCGATCAGGAACGGGCTGACCCGCAGGTCAAGGGCGCGGTGAGGCCGCGGCGGGCACAACCGCCTCCTCCGTCAGCCAGTGCGCGGTCATCGACGTCGCAGGGACCCTGAACGGTAGCCGACCAGGGCCGATTGAACGAGACTGGAGGTAAGCCCCCGACCCGAGAAGAAGGTACCTCCACCATGACTCGCAGCGACATTGGCCCCAACCCGGACTCCTTCGACCTGGAAACCGCCACGACCGAGAACACGAACTATCGAACCGTGGCCTGGAGTGGCAAGTATTTGCAGGTCACGCTGATGTGCATCCCTGCCGGAGAATCCATCGGACTTGAAATGCACCCCGACACCGACCAGTTCCTGCGCCTCGATGCGGGCGCAGGAAGGGCACAGATGGGACCGGAGAAAGACAACCTTGTCTTCGAGCAGGACGTTTCCGACGGGTGGTGCATCCTCGTCCCCGCGGGCACCTGGCACAACGTCACCAATACCGGTGACGGACCCATGAACCTCTACGTCGTCTACGCACCCGTCCACCACGCCGCCGGGAACATCCACAAGACCGCCGCCGACGCCGCAGCCGACGAAGATGCCGGAACGGACACGCCGCCCGACTGGACACAGCAACCCGCCTCGTCCCGCCCCGACGAGGAGGCACGCTCCTAGTCGCTCTCCTGAGCCCTCGGGCGGCGTCGTTCAGCGCCAGAACTCCATAAGCCGCTCCGCACGGACCCGGCCCTGGTCGTAGCCGGCCTGGGCGGCGGACGGGCGCAACGAGACATCCATCGCGCTGGCGCCGAACAGGTGGTCGGCGCTGCTCTCGGGGAAGATCATTTCCACCCGGCTGCCCCCTGCGCGCAACGCGTCGACCTGGCTGGCGAGATGCAGGCCCCATTCCACGGGAGTCAGCGCCCGGCCGCCGAACGGTGACAGCACCAGGACCCGCTCGTACCCGGCGGCCAGATCGGCGTTCTCGGCGTTGGACCGGTACCCACCGTCGATGTAACGGCCGTCGTCGACACCGTAGGCGAAGCCACTGGCGCAGCTGGCCGCCACTGCGTCCACCAGATCGACCCCGCTGTTCCGGTCGAATACCACCGGCGCACCGGTCTCGGCGTTGACCGCAGTGATGAGGACTCTCTGTTCGGGCCAGTGCTGGCTGGGCAGGCGCGAAGCGACGGTCGCGCGCCACCGCGCCTGCGTCGACGGGTCGGATGTTGCGGCGAGGTCGAGCGCAGCGCCACCCGTTCTGCGACGCATGTCGGCCGCGTCCTCGGCGGCGGCGATGATACGGCGCCTACGTTCCAGGTGATCGATCACCGGACCACTTTGAGCGCGATGGTCGACCGAACCGGCCAGGGCGGTGCGCCGCGCAGGGACGGGCACGGCGACCAGAGTGGCAGCCAGCGAGTCAGCGGGGATCGCGCCCGTGAGCTGCGCCGCAGCGGTCGCTCCGGCCGAGGTCCCGATGATCAGATCGGCGTCGGTCACGTTCAGACCGGCGTCGTACAGGCCTGCGACGACCCCGATCAGCCACGCGTTACCCGTCGATCCGCCGCCACCGAGGACAAGGGCAGTTCGGGAAGGATGCGGGGAAACGTCGCGTGAGATCGTGTCCGGGTTGTGCAAACGGTGTTCATTCATCGTCGTAGCTTTCTGAGAGTGCGTGAAGCGCTCCCCGCGACGGCTACGTCAGTCGCGCGATCGTGAACTCGAAAGGAGCGCCCAGAGTGGACAGTGTGTGCATCGGGCTCACCTCCTCAGATCGCGTCACGTTCAGTAGAAATCCTACCGTTGTGGGTGATCCTCAGTGCGATCGAACACTGTATCGGTGCTCGGGGCGACCGGTCGAGCCGTAGCGGAGGGTCACGTCGACGTCACCGCGGGTTGCCAGGGCGGCAAGGTGCCGCTGCGCCGTCGCGCGGGACAGGCCGGCACGGCCGGCGATCAGACTCGCGGACGATTCCCCGTCCTGGAGCAGGTCGATGAGCAACTTCTCGGTCGTGGACCGCGACACCGACGCGACACCACCGTCCCGACCATGCAGCACCCGCTGGGCCCGTTCGATCGCATCCTGGTCGAGGTTGCGGTCTTCGGCGATCAGGGTGCGGAACCGGCGGTACGCCCCCAGCCGCTCGGTCAGGCGTGCGGGTTCGAACGGCTTGATGAGGTAGTCCAACGCGCCGGCGCGAAGGGCACGGCGCACGGTGGCGCCATCCGATGCCGCACTGATCATGAACGCGTCAACGTCGATCTCGGCGACGAAGGCGATCCCGTCGCCGTCGGGGAGGTAGACGTCGCAGATGACGAGGTCGGGAGACAGATCGCGCACCGCAGCGCGCGCGGCCCGCACTCCCCGAACCGGTTCCAGGGCGGTGTAGCCGGTGCACGCATCGACGATATCGCGATGGAGGCCGCCGACACGGAAGTCATCGTCGACGACAAGGACGGAAATCGGATCGGTCATTGTTCTTCTCCTTGTGCTGGGCGGGCCGGCGGTCCCATGACCCCGGGCAGGCGGGCGCAGAAGACCGCACCGTTTCCGTCCCGGCCTCCGGCGTCGGCAAGCCAGATCTCCCCGCCGAGGCGCGCCGCGATCTCACGCACGAGCGGAAGGCCGATGCCCCGCCCATGCACCGCGTCCGGGTCCAGGTAGGTGCTCGGCACGTCACTGAACACGCGTGCCGCGTCGGGCACCCCCGGCCCGGAGTCGGCCACGGTCAGGACGAGCGTGTCACCGTCGTCGAGCAGTTCCACTTCCACCCAGCCCGGCTGCCGACCGCGCACGGCGGCGCTCACCGCGTTCTCAACGAGGTTCGCGAGCACGGTGGCCACATCCGCGGGCGCAGTGACGACCCCGCGCACCAGTGAGTCCGGGCCCACCGACAGGTGGATTCCGCGTTCACCGGCCTGCGCGGCCTTGGCTTCCACCAGCGACACCAGGAATGGCTCGGTCAGGTGCCCACCGGCGACCGAACCCTCGTGGATGCGTGACGCCTCCAGCACGTCGTCGAGGTAGCCCCGAGCGTCGGGCACGCGGCCCGCATCCATCAGACCGGCCGTCACGTGCAGGCGGTTCGCGAACTCGTGACGCTGCACCCGAAGTGCGTCGGTCATCGCCGCCACGGTTTCCAGGCGATCCATGAGGTTCACGATGTCGGTGCGGTCGCGGATCACCGCGATCAGACCCAGGTCCCGATTCGCGCGTGACACCGGATGAGTGTCGATGTAGACGACATGGTCGGCGAGTACGAGCGGCTCGGCGGCATCCGCTCCCCGCCCTCCCTGGGACGGCGGCTTCGGTTCACCGGCGAGGGCCGCGACCACCGGCCCTGGCAATTCGAGGCCCCGGATGCGGCGTCCGACCAGGTCCGAGATGCCGAGCAATCGGGCGGCCGTCGCGTTGGCGACGGTCACGACGCCGTCCGGTCCGGAGGCGAGCACTCCGTCTCCGACGCCGTCGAGCACCGCCGCCTGGTTCTGGACCAGCACGGCCAGCTCCTCGGGCTGCAGGCCGAGGGTGAGTCGCTCGAGGCGGCGTTGGATGACGAACGACACGACAGCGCCCAGTGCGAGGGCGACGGCGGCAGCCAGCGCGACGCCCGCCAGCAGGAGAGGAAGCTCCTTGAAGACACTGCTCGGAGCGAAGCCGACGCTCACCTCGCCCACCGGCGCAGCGGTGGTGGGATCGCGGACGGGAACTTTTGCCCGAGCCGACTCACCGAGGGTGCCCGATTCCCACGACACCGTCTCGCGTCCGGCCAGAGCCTCAGCGAACTCCGTGCTCACCACTGCTCCGAGCAGCTGCGGCTCCGGGTGTGCGAATCGGATTCCGTGATCGTCGGTGATCACGATGAACAGGGCGCCGGTGTTGGCTTCTGCGGCCGCGGCGAGCGCGGCGAGCGGTCCACCGCGGAGGCTCGCGTTGGTCGGCGTGCCGACATCCGCAGAAGCTCGGGCGATCGCCTCGCGCACATCGGAATCTGCGGCGACCGTGCGGGCGATCGACAGTGCAGAGGTCTCGGCCTCGGCCCGGAGCTGTTGCACGCCGATCCAGACGAACACGCCGGTGCAGATCACAACGACCACGCTCACGCAGGCGAGTTGCAGCAGCATCATCTGTGTCGAGAACCGCATCTCCGCCCCCTTGCGGCGCATTGAGCAGAATGCGCACAACCAACCCTATGCGCAATACGTGCAGCAAAGGGAGATACCGGATGCCGCGCCCTCGGCCTGCCTAAGCTTCAGGCCAATCGTCATCCGCCTCGGCAGTGACCGCCGAACGGGATTCACCTGGCTCGGCCGCACCATTCAGACATAGACAAAGGAGTCGATGTGCTCGTCATCCTCGGATTCACCATGATCCTCACCTTCATGGTGCTCATCATGACCAGGCGGCTCACGCCGATGGTCGCCCTCATTCTCGTCCCGACGATCTTCGGCCTCTTTGCGGGCGCCGGCCTGGGCCTCGGCGACATGATCATCGAGTCGATCGGGGATCTGGCGCCGACGGCGGCGCTGCTCATGTTCGCGATCATGTTCTTCGGCATCATGATCGATGTCGGGCTGTTCGATCCCCTCATCCGCTTCATCACCCGCTTCCTCGGCAACGATCCGGCCAAGGTCGTCCTGGGCACGGCGATCCTGGCCGGCGCGGTATCGCTCGACGGCGACGGGTCGACGACCTTCATCATCACGACGTCTGCGATGCTGCCGATCTACCTGCGGCTGGGCATGAGCCCGGTTGTACTCACGTGCGTTGCAGGCCTGATGAACGGCACGCTCAACATCGTGCCGTGGGGTGGCCCCACCGTGCGGGCGGCGTCGGCGCTCGGCGTGTCGCCGACCGAGATCTTCGTGCCGATGCTGCCGTCTCTGGCGACGGGAGTCATCATCGCCCTCGTGTTCGCCTGGTTCCTGGGGCTCGGCGAACGCAAGCGCGTCGGGTCGCTCGAGTACTCGCGGGCCGCACAGACGGATGCCTCCCCGGTGACGTCGCCCGGTTTCTGGCGTGGGTTCTTCGGCGGCAACCGCGTCGTGCGCGGCACGGAGGTCAGTCCGGGGGCTGCGGCGACCCTGTCGACGACCGGCATCGTGACCGTTCGCCCTGGTCAGCGTGTGCCGCTCGGGCACACGGCCCTGGCCGGGCAGACGGTGCTCGAAGCCGACGATCACGACACGATGATGGCTGACACGATGCTGCGGGCGGATCGTCCGACGCTGCGGCCCAGGCTCATTTGGGTGAACCTCGGGCTCACGGTCGCCGTCATGGTGCTGCTTGTGCTCGACGTCATGCCCCTGGCCTACATCTTCATGGTGGGCACGGGTCTGGCGCTCGTGATCAACTTCCCGAGGCTCCGTGGCCAGGCCGACGAGATCGTCGCGCACGCCCCCAGCATCGTCGGCGTCGTCTCAATGGTGCTCGCAGCAGGCGTCCTGGTCGGCGTGCTGAACGGCACCGGGATGGTGACCGCCATGGCCGACTGGGTCGTCCAGGTCGTGCCGGCGTCGATGGGTGAGTACCTCGCGGTCATCACCGGAGTGCTCTCCATTCCGATGACCTTCTTCATGTCCAACGACGCGTTCTACTTCGGCATTCTTCCCGTGCTCGCCGAGAGCGCAGCAACCTACGGGATCTCCCCGGTCGAGATGGCCCGCGCTTCGATCATCGGTCAGCCCGTTCACCTGCAGAGTCCGCTGGTACCGGCCATTCTTCTGCTCGTCTCCCTTGCGGGCGTCAACCTCGGCGACCACCACAGGAAAGTGCTCTGGCGAGCCTGCGCGATCTCGCTGGTCATGCTGATCGTCGGAGTGCTCGTCGGCGCGGTCCCGTTCGGCTGAACGCCGCAGCGTGCCCGGGCGTGAGTGCCGGCTGGCCCTCACGCCCGCGGGTACCTCAAGCGTCGGGGGTCGGCCTCCCGAAACCGGCCCGAGTGTTCACGGTTGTGTCACTTCGTTGACGACGCGCAGCCCGTTGAGGGTGCGCGGGTAGCCGATGTAGGGCAGCAGCTGGGTGAGCACGTCGACGAGGATCGCCCGGGTGTTACCGACCCGGAGATTCGCCGCGACGTGCGCGCCGACCTGCGGCTCGCATCCGCCGAGGGAGACGAGCATCGCGAAGGTGAGCAGCTCGCGCAGCTGAGTGTCGAGGCCGGTGCGGGTGTAGTGGTCGCCGAAGCAGTTGTCGGACAGGAAGCGCTGGATGTGCAGCTGACCGGCGGGCGCGCTGGCGTACATCGCGTCGATCCGGTCCGCCCCGATGATCTCCTTCTGAACGGCAAGGCCCTTCTCGGCGCGGCTCTCCGGGGTCGTCGTCGACTGCCCGGGGAGCGGGAGCTCGACTCCGCGTTCGACGAGGATCTCGTTGGTCAGATGAAGGAAGTCGAACACCTTCGCCATCCCCACGTAGGGCACCGCGTGGTAGACGATCTCCTTGGCCTCGACCGGCGTGACGCCGGCACCGAGAGCCGCCCCGAGCATGACGCGGTACTCCCCCAGCGCCTGCGACGCGATCATCGAGCCCAGCTGCAGGATGAGACGCGTCCGGACATCGAGGGCAGACTCGGCCAGGACGTCGCCGAAAACGAAGTTGTCGAAATACTCGATGAGTTCGGGATCGGTCTGCTTCAGGGTCGACACGTGGCCGGGAAAGAGCGCGTCGTGGTTCCTCTGTGCCTGTTCGCTGATCGCCATCGTGCTCACGCCTCCGGGATGACGTAGCGGTTCTCGTCGATCCGGCGGGTGTCCGGTTCGGGGCCGCGACGGATGCCGAGGTCGAGCCCGTCGATCGCCGCGAGTTCGGCATCCGTCAGCTCGAAATCGAAGACGTCGAAGTTCTCCACGATGCGCGACGGGGTGATCGACTTCGGGATCGCACTGCGCCCCTGCTGCACGTGCCAGCGGATCATGACCTGCGCCGCCGATTTGCCGTGCGCGGCTCCGATCGCTTCGATCACCGGGTCGTGCAGCGGATTCTTCGCGGTGCCGTCGCCCCAGCCCGGGTAGAAGTTAATGCCGCCGATCGGGGACCACGCCTGGGTCAGGATGCCGCGGGCAGCATCCGCCGTCTGGGTCTCCTTCTGCACGAAGTACGGGTGCAGTTCGATCTGGTTGACGGCGGGAACGATCGTTCGCGCCTCCAGGAGGGCATCGAGGTGTTTCGGCTTGAAATTGCTCACGCCGATCGCCCGTACCTTGCCCTCGGCCAGGAGGGTCTCGAGCGCCCGGTAGGCCTCGAGCGTCGTGTCGAAACTCAGCGGAACCGGCTGGTGCAGGATCAACAGGTCAAGGTAGTCGAGGCCCAGCTTGCCGGTCGCGACGTCGAAGGCGTGCAGAGTCTCCTGGTAGCCGTACTGGCTGATCCAGACCTTGGTCTCGACGAAGACCTCGGTTCGATCGACACCCGAGTTGCGCAGTCCTTCGCCGACCTGCCGCTCGTTCAGGTAGGCAGCGGCCGTGTCGATGTGGCGATACCCGGTGCGCAGTGCAGTCTCGACGGCGGCAGCGGTGTCCTCCGCGGAACTCTGAAAGACCCCGAGTCCGACCGCGGGGATAGTGACGCCATTGTTGAGAGTGAACGAAGTAGTCATGATTCGAGGCTACGTGCGGTCTCATCAGCCCGAGAGGGCCCCGTGGTACCCCTCTGCCGATCTACGCGTTCTGAACCGCGTCGACGGGTCACGCCCCGGAGTCGACGGTGGCCCTAGGGGGCCGGCGGAACCGGGTGCTCGAAGAGATCTCGCAACCGGTTCAGTACGGGAATCGCGGACGCCAGAACGCCTTGTTCGGCGGGCGAGAGCCTGGCGATGGCGGCGGCCACGGTCGCCGTGCTCGTGCGGTCGAACCGGAAGAGCATGTCCCGCGCGTGAGGTGTTGCAACAAGCATCGCCGAACGGAGGTCCCCGGTCGAGGCGCGCTCGACCAAGCCGGCCGCTGTCATGGCCTTCACGAGGTTGCTGACGGTCGGGCGAGCGATGCGAAGAGCGGCCGCGGCGTCACGGGTGTTGACCGGACCGGTGGCGACGAGAATCCGCAGCAGCTCGATCTGCGCTTCGGGGATGTCCGGCAGCTCTTCGGCGGCCCGGGTCGCCCGGGACATCTCCCGCCGCAACGGCCCGAGCAACCGGGTGAGTTCGATCGCGATCTCGCTCACGGCCAGCCTCCCGGATAAATATAGGTTTGCCACAAACATAGGTTTGTGACAATCTCAGTTTAACGTGCATTTCAGGACGCAACCGCTTCCGAATCCGCCCCGAGAGAAGGCCGTGACCATGCTTGACGAAAAATACCGCGTTCTATTCGAACCGCTGAAAATTAAGAACCTGGAAATTAAGAACCGCTACGTGATGGAGCCCATGGGCCCGGGCGGGTTCTGCGACGAGCAGGGCGCCTACACCGAGCGTGCGGCGGACTACTACGTGGAACGCGCCAAAGGTGGCACTGGACTCATCATTACGGGCACCACCATGGTGGAGAACGAGGTCGAGGTCTGCACTCTGCCGTCCCTCCCCTGCGCCACATTGAACCCGAACCACTTCATCCAGAACGCCAAGCAGATGACCGAGCGCGTGCACGCCTACGGCGCCAAGTTCTTCTGCCAGCTGACCGGAGGCTTCGGCCGCGTGTCGATTCCGTCCATCCTGGGCAAGACGGCGATTGCTCCCTCACCCATCCCGCACCGCTGGATCGATGGAGTGGTCTGTCGCGAGATGACCGTTGACGAGATCCACTACATCGTCAGGAAGTTCGGTGAGGCCGCCCTGGTCTGCAAGAAGGCCGGGTTCGACGGCGTCGAGATCCACGCCCTCCACGAGGGCTATCTGCTGGACCAGTTCGCGATCTCCTTCTTCAACCACCGCACCGACGAGTACGGCGGATCGTTGGAGAATCGCCTCCGATTCGCGACGGAGATCGTCCAGGAGATCAAGAAGACCTGCGGAGCGGACTACCCGGTTTCCCTGCGCTTCGGCCTCAAGTCGATGATCAAGGACTGGCGCCAGGGCGGGCTCCCCGGCGAGGAATTCGAGGAACAGGGCCGCGACATCGAGGAAGGCATCGAGACGGCCAAGGCTATGGAGGCCGCCGGCTACGACTGCCTCAATGCGGATGTCGGCACCTACGATTCCTGGTACTGGACCCACCCGCCGATGTACCAGGCCAAGGGCCTCTACCTGCCGTACAACGAGATCCTCAAGCGCCACGTGGACATCCCGGTGATCACCGCCGGACGAATGGAAGATCCCGACCTCGCCTCCGACGCGATCCGGAACAAGCAGACCGACTTCATCGGCATGGCTCGCCCGCTGCTCGCCGACCCCGACATCCCCAACAAGATCCGCGCCGGCAAGTACAACACGGTCCGCCCGTGCCTGTCCTGCCAGGAGGCCTGCATGGGCCGGCTGCAGCACTTCACGTCGATCTCCTGCGCCGTGAACCCGGTCGCCGGTCGCGAGAAGACCTACGCCCTGGAACCCGCGATCACCAAGAAGAAGATCATGGTCGTCGGTGGCGGAGTCGCCGGATGCGAGGCAGCACGCAACCTGCACCTGCGCGGACACGTCGTCGACGTCTTCGAGAAGTCCGATCACCTCGGCGGCAACCTGATCCCCGGCGGAGCGCCCGACTTCAAAGAAGACGACCTCGCTCTCGCCCGGTGGTACACCAACGAACTGGTGACCATGGGCATCCCCATTCACTACAACACCACGGTGACCCGGGAACAGGTTGAAGCCGGCGACTACGACTGTGTCATCATCGCCACGGGCTCCACACCCAAGCGCATGGCGCTCGAGGGTTCCGACCGGGTGTTCACGGCGGAAGACGTGCTACTCCTGAAGGAGGACGTCGGCGACTCCGCCGTGATCATCGGTGGCGGGCTCGTCGGGTGCGAGCTGGCCTTGTGGCTGGAGGGCCTGGGCAAGAAGGTCACCCTGGTCGAATACCAGCCGGACATCCTGCAGCTCGGTGGTCCGCTCTGCACCGCGAACTCCGACATGATCCGGGACCTCATCGCGTTCAAGAACGTCGACCTGGTCGTGAACAGCATGGTGACCGGGGCCCGCGATGGCGGCTTCGTCGTCAAGGACCGCGCAACCGACCAGGAGACGGTCCTGATCGCGGATTCGGCCGTCGTGGCCGTCGGCTACGTCTCGGAGCGCTCCCTGTACGAGGAGTTGCGTTTCTCCGGCCCCGAATTGCACCTGATCGGAGATGCCGGCGAGGTGTCCAGCATCATGTACGCCATCTGGAATGCCTACGAGGTCACGAAGAACATCTGACCTCATCGCTGAGTGCCCGCCATCCCGCCTGAGCGCAGCCGGGCGGGCACTCACGTGTAGCCGCGGGTGCCGAATTGGAGTTTGTCGCCGGGATGAATGGTGGACATCCCGACCTTGCCGCCGACGAGGGTCTCGACTTGCTCGGGGTAGACGCCGAAGCGAGTGGCGATTGCGCTCGTGGAGTCTCCGCTGACGACGGTATAGGTGATCGTGCCCGCACTATCGGTCGTCGTAGTGCCTTCAGCGCCCTCAACCGGTCCTTGATCACGCGGCGTCGGATATTTCGACAGGTGCGAGGTCGCCGTCGGCGAGGGCGTGCTCGTCGGCGAGGCGAGCGCGCTGCCGTCGGCGCTTGTCGGGGTACCAGCGCACCCGGCGAGCGCAACCGCGAAGGTGACGGCCAGGGCGGCGGTCACACTGAGTCGGCGTGGATCACGGGTCATGATGTCAGTCCTTGAGGTGTTCAGGCATGATCGGACATTGTTTGGAGATGCCGTCGCCGAGCGCGCCTGCTGTACCCTTCAGGACCGGCGCCCACACGGCGGCGCTTCCGCCCTCAACGTGGTTGCTGTCGATGAAGTCCTGCAGGGTGGGCGGCGGATCGACGGTGACGTGGGCGAAAGCTAGACAGGGAATCAGCACCGTCGTTTGGTACAGGTAGAGATATGTGAGTTGCGAGTCGTTGAGCGGGACCGAGTCTTTCGGGTCGAGCGGGAAGCGGGTGTTGCAGATGTAGTTTGCGACCGCGTTTGCTTGTTCCTGGCCTGGTGGCACGTAGCCCGCGACAGCATTGTAGAGGGTGGCGTAGGAGGGGAATCCTTCAGCTGTCATGCACGCCGAGAGCACCGGCGCGGTTTCATTGAGGCGGATGAAGCGTTCGCGGGTCACCGTCGGGACTGTGACTCCGGGGTAGGTCGCCACGAGCTCGGCGCGCAGTGTTGTCTGTGCTTTCTCGGCCAGCGTCTGCCGCTCGGTGTCGCTGAGCACCGTTGGCGTGGGAGCCGGGATCGGAGTGGCCACGGGTACGGATGCGGGTGCTGCGGCGCATCCGCTCAGCACCAGGAGCACGAAGGCGATGACGAGGACCTTCCAGGATGCCCGTACCGGCCGCGGAGCCTGAACTGTCAGTGGTTCTTTCACGAGAGGGGTGCTCCTGTTCAGTGGTAGAGGCGGAAGGTGCCGAGGACGGTGGTGCCGTCACTGGAGTAGAGCGGCAGGGGTTTGCCGTCGGGGTAGCTGGCCCGGAATGTGATCACCCAGTCGTACCAGGACGCCGCGCTCAGCCCGGTGGGCACGGTCAGTTCCGTCATCAGCACGTATCCCTGCACCGGTTGGCCCTGGTCGTCGTCGCCGACGGCGAAGAGCAGGTCGGGCGTGTTCGTCGCACCGTCAGCAGGAGTGCCGAAGGTCTGGCCCCGGTCGTTGTTGGGATAGTCGGCGGGGCCACGATTCACGTAGCTGGAGTCGACCGTGTACTTCCCACCCGGGGTCGCCGTGATCGACAGCACCCGCGGCACCGACGCGTCCAGGAGCGGGAATTCGGCCGTCTGCGCCATGCTCCCCCCGCCGGCACCGTGCTTCATGGTGATCTCGGCGCCGACCACGCCCGGCACCGTGAGCGAGTAGCTGCCCTCGGTCAGGGTGGTGAAGGTAACCCGCAGGTGGGTCGCCGGGAAGTCGGGCACCGTGAGCGCGATCGTGGTCGGCCCGGAGCTCGACTGCCCCGAATTGAGCACACCCGTCGCAACGGCCGTTCCCGCGACCGTTCCGAGGCCCAGCAAGGTGACGAGGACCGCGACCAGTCCGCCGCGGCCGAGCCCGAATCGCTTGCGGGGTCTGCGCCCGATGCGGGTGAGCACCTCGGCTTTCATCTCGGCGACGAACGCGTCGAGCTCTGCGCCGACGGGCGGTTCCTCCGGGTCCGGGTGACGGATGCCGGGTTCACTGGTCATGATTGCCCACCGCCGTCCTGAGTCGGGTTCGCGCTCGCTCGAGCCGTTTGCTGACCGCTCCCACGCTCGCACCCACGAGGGCGGCCGCCTCCGCATAGGAGCGACCTTCAATCAGGCACAGCGCGCAGATCCGGCGATCCAGATCATCGAGCGCCTCGATCTCGGCAAGGACCCACTTCACCCGCCGGGCCGCGAGGGCGTGGTCTTCGTTCGCCGCGACATCCGCCAGCCCCTCGGGGAGCGCCTCGGTGCGGTGGGTCGCCTTCTTGCGGCGCAGGTTCAGGGCGTGGTTGCGGCAGGTGACCAGCAGCCAGGGCAGCGCCGAGGACTCCGCGATCGTCACCGAACCGGCCTTGGCCCACGCCGTCACGAAGGTGTCCTGCACGATCTCCTGAACGTCCATCCGGTCGGAGACGAGTGCCCAGGCGTAGCGGGTCACCGCCCGCGAATGCCGGTCGAACAGCAGCCCGAACGCTCGGCGGTCCCCTGTGACCGACCGGCGCAACAGCACCCCGTCGGACTCCCCCACAGTCTCCATAACCACCCCCTTGACTATTGAATGTCATCCGCGGGCGATTCATGACAAATTGCTCCTGATCGGGGTCAAAATAGCGGATGTCACGCTCCGGCCTGGCTGCCGTGTCGGCGGTTCGTGCGATGCTGCCGCTATGAAGATCGTGCTGATACCCCCGCTGCTGTGTTCGCCACTCGCCTTTGCTCCGGTGATCGACACGGTCTGGCGGCATGGCCAGGTCACCCTGGCGGACACCCGGCACGACGACACGATCGCTGCGATGGCCGAACGGATTCTCCAGGAGAACGTCGGCGAGATGGCTGTGCTCGGCACGAGCATGGGTGGCTATGTCGCCCTCGAAGTGTTCCGGCAGGCGCCGGAGCGGGTCGCCGGGCTCGCTCTCGTGAGCACCTCCGCGCGGGCCGACAGCGAGCAGCAGGTGCAGTCGCGTGAACGGCAATCCGCGCTGGTCGAGAACGGACAGTTCGGTGCTCTCGTCGACGCCGCCTTTGCCGGCGTCGTCGCGGCGGGCCATGAGTCCGACCCGGTTCTCCTGGCCGCCTGGCGGGCCATGACCACGCCGGTCGGCGCGGCGGCCTTCCTCCGCCAGCAACGGGCAGTCATCCAACGAACCGACCTGCGCGCACTTCTGCCGTCGATCGAGTGTCCGACCGCGATCATCCATGGGGCCGCCGACCGCCTCATCCCCATTGACGCCGCCGAAGAAACGGCCGCCGCACTGCCGGCGGCCGCATTCACCGTCGTCGAAGACGCCGGCCATTTCCTCATCCAGGAGCAGCCGGACGCAGCACGCGCCGCCATCGACGACTGGCTCAGTGCTCTCCGGTAGGGTGCGCGCTGAGATACGTCTCGAGGTTCATCGGGGCCAGACCGGTAATCTGCTCGATGCTGTCGCTGACCGGGGCCATGACACCGCTCGCGATCGCGGTGTAGGTGCTGACCCAGGCATCCACCTGCCAGTCGGGGGCCCCGTAGCGGGCGCGGGACCGGTAGGCCTCCTCCACGGTCTCGTCATGAAACGTGACGTTCTGGCCGCGGATACGGCTGATAGTGGCCGCGACCTCGGCCAGGGTGAGCGCCTCCGGGCCGGTGATGTCGTAGGTGCGTGCGGCGTGCGGGGCCGGGTCGACCAGCACCGCCGTTGCGGTGCGGGCGACGTCCGCACGGGCGACGAACGACGCGCGGCCGTTACCGGCCGGACCCCGGATGACGCCGTCCTCGCCGACCAGGGCCTCCATGAAGTCCAGGTAGAGACCGTCGCGCAGGAAGGTCCACTTCATGCCGGAGGCCTTGATGTATTCCTCGGTCGCGTAGTGGTCACGGGCGAGCGTGAAGGTCGCGTCCGGTGCAGCGGCGGCAAATGACGTGTAGACGACGTGCCCGACACCGGCGGCGGCCGCCGCGTCGATGAAGGAACGGTGCTCGTCGACCCGCTTCGCGCTCTCCGACGCGGAGACCATGAACAGCACGTCGACACCGTCAAGTGCGGCACTGGCGGCGGCCCGATCAGAGTAGCTGAACTGGTGCACGGTGCTGTCCGGCAACTGGGGCGCTTTCGCCGGGGTGCGCACCAGCAGGCGCTGGGTGCACCCCCGGTCGGCGAGGTCCCGGGCAACTAGGCCGCCGACGACGCCGGTTGCGCCGGTGGTGGCGAAGAGAAGTTCAGAGGTCATGATTCGATCCTTTCGAGGGTGGCACCTCGGCGTCGGGCGAGGATTGCTGCGTGTGAGCGCTGGCCGGTGGTCTTCCGGACGTGGGATTCGACGACATCGAAGCCGGCCGCCCGCAGGTGGGCACCGAGCCTCTCAACGGGCCACCGGAATGCCGCGGTGACCGCGTGCGCGAATTCATCGACCAGCGGGCCCTCGAAGAACCCGACGAGCAACGTGCCTCCGGGTTTGAGTGCACGGCTGATCTCCAGGAGAGGCGCCTGTATCGTTTCGGGCTCGTGGTGGATGAGGGAGTACCAGGCCAGGACCCCTCCGACGGATCCGGTGTCGGCATCGAGGCAATCGAAACTGCCGAGCGTGAAGTTCACGTCGGGATAGGTGTGCCGGGCATGCGCGATGAATTCGGGCACCACATCGATACCGCGGACAGCGTTGCCGTGCCTGGCGAGGAAGTCCGTCCACTGACCGGGGCCACACCCCGCGTCGATGATCTCGCCGTCGACTTCGTTGGCCCAGGTAGATACCAGGTGCAGATCTGACGGGTGCACGGCCGTCATCGACCCTAAGAGTTCGATGTACTCCGCCGCCCGGCGTGAGTACGCAGTACGGCTGACGTCGTGGACCATGCGATTGAGTTTAGGTGCGCACGAGCTGCTTGCCCGGATGACGATGGACTACCCCGCTCGGCTCATTCCGGGCGATGGCGGCAGCTCCGATCGACACCTGGGTCGCGCATGCGCGGCGCTAGTCAGGGGTCCAGCTCGTGTGCTCATGGGTGATCCAGACGTGTTCAGGATGCAGCGAGCGAATCAGGAGCTGACCTTCGGTCTCCGGGTTCTCCAGTTCGCCGAACCAGACCGCGGTGTCTCCGGCGATGATCGTCGGACGCTCGCCCGTGGCGACTACAACGATCTGTGATCCGCGGGTGTGGCCCGGCGCCGGAAGGAGGCGAATCCCAGGAAGCAGTTCGAGCTCTCCATCGACAGGCACGTACTGCACGCCGGGCGGGTCCACCCATTCTCGGATGGTGTAGTCGTCCTCCGTGCGGGCATCGTCAAGTTCCTGGCGCTGGACGTAGATCGGAGTATCGGGGAAGAGGTGGTTGCCGCCGCAGTGGTCAAAGTGAAGGTGGGTGTTGATGACGATGTCGACGCTCTCGAGGTCGAATGCCTGCTCTCTGAGAGAGTGCGGGCGCGGGTCGAGATCGGCTGCTGCGGGGTGGATGTCTGTGAAACCGGTGTCGACGAGCACTCGCGCATCGGGATGTTCGATGAGGTGCACGTAGACCGGCATTGCGTAGCCTTCCGCGGTCAGGTCACCGACATGGATGGGCGTGATCGTGATCGGGACGTTCATGATGCGTCTCCTTTGCGGGTTGCCAGCAGGATTCCAACGTTCACAGCACACAACGTACCCCGAGGCTACGGTCGGCTCCGGGACTCGGGTAGCAGCGCTCTGACGTGCCCGCACCACGCGTCAGGGAGAGACACCGGCAATCAGGGTCATGACGGCGTCGATGACGCTCGTCATCGATCGTGACTCTTCGTCGATGGCCCATTCGTCGAGAGCGACCTGGAAGACGAGAATGCCGAGCTCCGCGACGACGGTGGCACGGAGGGGCGACTCACCGCGCTCGATGAAGGCGGTGCGAGCGGCGCGAACGAGGTCGTCGCGTTTGCGCGCATCCCGATCGCGGAGGGAATCGTTCGCGTGGATGATTGCGCGTACCGCGGCCGTCTGCTTCCGATACCCCTCGAATTGCTCGGTCGCAACTCGGTGCAGCACGAGCCGGATGACGCCCATGGGCTCCAGCTCTTCAGGAGCCTCGGCGATCAGGTGGGCGGCTCGTTCCGGGATCTCGTCACCGCCGAAGATCACCTCTCGCTTGTCTGCGAAATAGCGAAAGAACGTTCTCGTCGTCAGACCCGCCCGCGCCGTGATCTGGGGAACGGTCGTCGCCGAGTAGCCCTGCTCGGAGAACAGCTCGAGGGCTGCTCCCTGGAGCCGGCCGCGTGCGTCTGGTGCCCATCGCATGACACGAGTCTACGTGATGACACGACGTGTAATGAGTTATCGGATGACACGAAATGTCATCGATTGAAGAGGGGTCCCCCAATGAAGACACCGACGAACGAAGCGCTCTGGCTCCTCGATGTCCGAGGAGGTTTTGAGGTTCGAACGTCCACCCACCCGACACCGGGTCCGGGTCAGGTCGTCGTGCGAGTCCGCGCGGTAGCGGTGAACCCCGTCGACGCGATCACCGGGCCATTTCGTCGCCTCGTTACTCCATGGATGCGGTATCCGACCGTCATCGGCAGCGACGTGGCCGGCGAGATCGCCGCCGTCGGTGAGGGAATGACACGATTCGAGGTGGGAGACCGGGTAGTGGGGTTCGCGGCCGGACAAGAGCGGCTGCGGAACAATTCCGAAGAGGGTGGCTTCCAGCACTACGTCACGGTGCTCGAGAGGGTGTGTGCCGAACTGCCCGACAGTGTGACCTTCGAGCAGGCGGCGGTTCTGCCACTCGGCGTTTCGACCGCGGCCGCGGGGTTGTACGAGAAAGACCAACTCGCCCTGCCGCTCCCGACCTGGTCACCGTCGCCTCGCGGCGAAGTGGTTCTCGTGTGGGGCGCCTCGACAAGCGTCGGCAGCAACGCCGTGCAGCTCGCCCGAGCCAGTGGCTACACGGTGATCGCCACAGCCGGTCGTCAAAACCATGACTTCGTGCGGTCTCTGGGAGCGCAGGCCGTCTTCGATTACCGCGACCACGAGGTGGATCAGCAGATCGTGGAGGCGATAGGGCACCGCCACCTGGCCGGCAGCATTGCGATCGGAGCCGGGGCACTCACCCACGCCCTGCGCATCGCGGGCCGCACTTCCGGCACGAGACGCATAGCGTCCGCCTACCCCGACCCGCTCACACGCGTGCGGTCGTTCCTCGCACGCGCGCGCGGCATCCGCGTGACGAGCATCTGGGGCGGCACCCCCGTGCAGTCCCCGGTCGGGCCGGCCATCTTCCGGGACTTCCTTCCGGTTGCGCTCAGCACCGGACAATTCCGGCCGGCACCCGATCCGAGAGTCTTCGGGATCGGACTGGACCAGGTGCCCGGGGCTCTGGCGGCGCTGCGCGCGGGCGTCTCTGCGACCAAGCTCGTCGTCACCGTCACCCCTGAGGAGATCCACCCTTGAGTATTCGACGGACATTTCTCGTCTTCGGCGCAACCGGGCAGACCGACAAGCATTTCATCTCGCTGGCGCTGAACGACGGACACCACGTCAGGGTTCTCGCCCGAGACCCCGCAAAGCTCGACAGCACCATCCCGAACCTCGAGATCCACCAGGGATCGATCACCGATCCCCCTGACCTCGACCGGCTCGTCGACGGCGCCGACTTCGTGGTGTCGTTGCTGGGCGATGCGCAGCTCCAGAAGACGCAGAAGATCAACACCACCTTCGTGCGCAATCTGGTGCCGGCGATGCGACGCCACGGAGTCAGCCGCTTTCTCTACCAGGCGGGCGGACTCAGCGCTCCTCCGAACCGGAGACTGTCGCCGGCACTGTGGGCGATCAGAAACACGATCGCGCGCGGACACATCGGCCAGCACGAAGACAACGAAGCAGTCATGCGCTATCTGGCAGAGGACGCCATGGACATCGAATGGATGGTGCACCGGGCCGGAATCGGCTCGGACGGTCCGTCGAAAGGTGTCCTGGAGCGGTCCAGCCGCAAGGTGAGTATCGCCACCTTCCGAGACTGCGCAGCCCACAACTACCGGCTCCTCTCGGATCCGACCGCCGTTCACACCTGCGACCTCAGCAGCTACCGAAAATAGATCGGCAGCATGACGTCGGATGCGCTCGTTCGAGTCAGCCGAAATGTCCTGAGAACTTGTACGCGCTGCTCACTCCAACGTCAATCGTGAAGGTGTACTGCGGTAGCCCCGGCGGGAGGGTCATCTGATAGTCGCCCGGTCCTGAGCACTCGCCGCCCATGAACACGCTCGGGTCATCGGCCAGGGTGACCGAGCCCGTACCGGTGGAGCATTCGAAGTGGGCGAAGAACACCACGTGCGCAGCATCGGGAGACGGGTTCGGCACGATGATCGACCTCGGGCCGGTTCCAGACTCCGAGACCCGCGTGGCGATCCCGGGAACGTGAGTGGCGCCCGCTGAGCTGGCGATCTCAGGCGGATCGGTGACCGCGCCGCTCGGCGACGTCAGTGCACACCCGGTGAGGGAACCGCTGAACAGGAGCGCGGCGACGAGGATCAGGGCGCGGTTTCTTCTGAAGCTCATGGAGTCGTCACTTTCATCAGCGCTGTCGTTGTGGGTAGGTCGGGTGATTCGGCCAGGCGAACCCTGAGCTGGGCTTTCGCCCGCTGGTCGTCCAGTCATGGCCCTGCAGAAAGGCGCGTGCGTCGGCGACGTGGGCATCCGTGTTCTCGTCTCCGGTTGCGGAGTCCGGTTCCACCCGCATCACGATGACACACCCGGTCAGACCGGTACCGTCCGAAATGGGGAACGCCCGATCCACCACAATGTCTGGTGTCCACGGGGCCCACTCGATAATTCCCGGAAGCGCGGAAGCTCCGGTGCCAGCGAGCAATACAACGCCGAGACCGATACCCCCAATGACGAAACGACGATGGCGCCGCCGCCGAGCTGCGTGGTCAAGCGCAGCGACCGCCCGCACCAGACGCTGGAGGGACGGCGCTACTCGAGATACTTCGGCCTCTGAGAATGGATCCGCCTGCTCCAAGGCCGCACTGAGATCGACGTCGTCC
Source organism: Cryobacterium zhongshanensis (assembly GCF_022760445.1). Classification (NCBI taxonomy): domain Bacteria; kingdom Bacillati; phylum Actinomycetota; class Actinomycetes; order Micrococcales; family Microbacteriaceae; genus Cryobacterium; species Cryobacterium zhongshanensis. The sequence continues at coordinate 478,817 of NZ_JALGAR010000003.1, forward strand.
ACCTCTCCCCTCCCCCGAGCTCGGCACCCGAATTCTGTCTTCATTTACTACATGTCTGTCGGAAGGCAATTCTTAACTCGGGACGATGAAGGTTCTTCCCCCAGACACCGCCGTGCACCCAGGCGTGACGTTGGCTACGGCCGTGGTCGCTTCAGCTCCTGACGCTCCTTGACGATCACGTAGACGAGGTAGACGAGGTAGCCGAGCGACAAGGCAATAAACGCAGCTCCCACAAAGAAGGAGTTTGCGAACACGATCCACATGATGCCGACCACCGCGAAGGCGACAATCACAAAGACAGGGCCAGACCCATTTTCCCTTGTACCCATGTGAATGCACATCCCCATCAGGCTCTTATTGGATCCGGGTGACGCCACCGTCGATGGCGAAGCGACTTCTGCTGGCAAGACCCTAGCCCCGATTACGTGGACGCGGGAACGACCGTCCACACTCACGGGCGACGACATCCTGTCGAACACGCACCCACATCTCGCTCGGCTATTCCTGGGTTGAAATGTCGGTCTGGATCTCAGAAGGGATTCCTGATGCTGACAAGCGGGTGCGCGCGTGGGAGGCTGTCTCGCATGGGGACTGTCAGCGAAAGAGAAACAACCTTCTGCAATCCCGGAGCGGTCGCCGTGACGATGGTACTCGGGGTAGTCCTCGGCCTGATCTCGTCGGTGGTTCTGGCCGTCGGAGCACATGCGCTCCATATCATCGCCAACCCCGGCGTAGCTTCGTCCAGCCTCGTACTCGAACTCATCTTCGCGACGGTCGGTGGCTTATTGTTCAGCCTGGCCGCCCTCGTTGGTGCCGCTGTGGCACTGGGCCTGACCGACCATCGTTTGCGGTATTCCCGCTTCGTCCAAGGAGGCATCGCCGGCATCGGTGCGGGCCTCGCGGGGCTCGGGATGTTCGCCTTCATTGGCCAAACGGCGACTCTTTATCCTGTTGGAGTGGCTGGCCTCCTCGCATTCGTCATGGTTTCCGCCTTCGGGTTGATGTCCGCCCGATCCAACACGCACACCTCAACGACTCCACCGCCTCGACGGTTGCGCGTGAAGGGCATCACCCTCTAGCTGGCGAGCCGGGTGGGAGAGGGCGACGGGACCATCGTCACGATCCAGCCCGTCGCCGAAGGTCGCCCGAACGTGCTCACGGGTTCTTGCCCTCGATTGAGCTTTTCCGGTAACTGGTCGTTGTGCTCCCGAGGAGACGCCGCGTTTCGCCCGCGAGATGGGCTTGGTCGGAGTACCCGACCCCGGCTGCGACCTGTGCGATCGGGAGTTCCGGCTGCTCTCGAATGCTCTGGAACGCAACTTGCGCTCGGCGCCGACGGATCATGCCGCCCAGCGAAACACCCACATATTCCCGGGCGACCCGCTGCGCAGTGCGAAGGGACAGTCCAGCAGCGGACGCCACGTCACTCACCGTGTTCAGATCGTCTCTCGCATCGACTGTCGCAACGAGGCGATTCGCACTCCGCCCGGCCTCGCCGATTTCCGGGATCTGATTGTGCAACCACGTTGATACAACTGATCGAACGTTCCCGAACCGGACCGAGAAGATGTCCTCCTCCGCGCAGGCCGAGGCTACGGCGGCGACCAGATCGTCAGCGCTGACGGGAACAGCCTGGTTACGGAAGTCGGCCGGCGACCGGACGAGTGCGAACGCTGCAGCGGGTTGCAGCATGGCAGCCATAACCCACCCCGTGCCACGCAGCTCCCTGCGGGACGCTTGTGTCGTCGGCCCGGTAACCGACGCTCCATCCGGCCCGATGACGAGATTGCAGGTACTGAACGGGACAACCACCTGCTCACTCATCGAGTCGCCCGCGAACGACCACTCGGAACCCCAAAACCACCGAACGAGATCCGCGTCCATCTCCGCCGGCTGTACTCGCAGGAACTCAGGTAAGCGGTTCGGGAACAGCACCCCCCGGTCAAAAAGCTGCGCAGTCACACGCCCATTCTGGCGCGAATCTCCAAGCGAGAAACCGCTTTCGCCCGCGAAGCTGAGTTCATGAGCGAACTCACCGACACCCGCGCCGCAGATGGCACCCACACCACCAATGGAACCCCTCACGGGTTCAGTTCGATCACACCCTTCATCGTCGTAGCTAACCCGGCCAGCGCAGCACGCTTCTACCAAGTCGTCCTCTCCGCTGAGCTCCTCGCCGTCTCGGAAGCGGACGGTGAGGTCGTCCATGTGGAACTCGCCCTTCCCCACGGACACCTGCAGCTTGGGTCGGCCGGCCCGTCGTTCCACCTGGTGCCCGCGCCCGTCGGCGACGACGTGTGCTATTCCTTTGGTTTCTACTGCCCCGACGTCGACACGGTCCTGGCCGTAGCGCTTGAAAATGGCGCCACCCTCCGCGAGCCGCTGACGACGTTCGTATCCGGAGACCGGTATGCAAGCATCCGTGACCCTTTCGGTGTGCGCTGGTCCCTCATGACGAGGGTTGAAGACCTGTCATCGGCTGAGAGTGCTGGCCGGGTGAAGGCCTGGGTGACGGCGAATAGCTGAACCCTCGAGATTGCCAGCCAGCGATCGTTTTGCGGGTCAGAACAGCATGGCTGCGTTATTTGCGACGAGTTCGACTCTCGAAACCAAGGCTTCGAATCACCACGGTGTGGCGATTCTCCTCGCATCTCGCTCTTATGCGGCGACCGCCTCCGTTTCAGACTGGTCGGATTTTCTTTCTTTTGAGCCCCTGGTGACGACCACGGCGAGGACGGCGACGAGTCCGGTGGCAATCGCAGTATTGATGGTCCAGAGCAACGACTCGTCGCCGCTTGAAAAGGCCAGAAGCATCGCTAAGTTCACCAACCAGTGGAAAAACGTGGCAATCAGAACTCGTACGGCAAAAGATTTCCCCACGGTCAAAACGGCCAAGGTCACCGACAGGCCTATCGCCGCGACGACGAAAGCAAGGTACACAATCACTCCCGCCGCGAGCAAGACGTAGAAATGGCCGAGGCCGAACAGTGCACCGGTGATGATGCCGGACCAGACCAAGGAAAACCGGTTCTCGAGAAGAGGTTGGACCACACCTCGCCACCCGACCTCCTCACCGGCCACCCCAAGCAGTTGCAGCACAAGAACCAGTCCGAGCGAGACAGGGAGGGTTGACACGTCGAGCGGCGACCACGGGCTACCTTCCGCCACGTTAAGCACGATCAAGACAGCGAGAGTCACGGCGGCGAAGACCACGGCAAGGATGGCCACTCGCATGACGCTTCGACCGGTCAAATGCGGAAAATTCAGGCTCTCCCGCCAGAAAAGCCATACGACCGCGGCCCCGACTGCTGTCGCAAAAGTTGGCAGGCGTAGTACCTCAGGGTCCGGCCCGACAGCCGCTTGCAGCAAAGAAAGGAGCGGGGACGCTACCGTCGCGACCGCGAGGAAAGTGGCGAGCATTGCAACCATGCGCTTGTTCGTCATGCACTTCATCTCTGATGAGAGGTGAGAACGAGACCGTTCCGGTCCGCCCTTTATGCCGGCCCAGGTGCGGGCAGTGGTGCGGTGTTGCTGACATAGCTTGTAGCGATTCCACTATGCCGCACGCCGCGAGTGGCCGGTTGGCTAACGCGTCGAATCCGATGGAGATTCAGGCCGATTCCTGCTGGCTGAACCCTAGAAATCGTCAGACGGCTCCCCGACAGCCCTGGCCGTTCGAAGGGAGGAAGATTGATGTCGTGAAGATTCTCTCGATTCAGTCGGCCGTCGCTTATGGCCACGTTGGCAACTCCGCAGCTGTGTTCCCCCTCCAGCGCATCGGGGTCGAAGTGCTGCCGGTCAACACGGTGAACTTCTCCAACCACACGGGATACGGCGCGTGGCGCGGATCCCTCATCGCACCCGACGATGTGCACGATGTCATCCTCGGTATCGAAGAACGTGGTGTGCTCTCCCAGATCGACGTCGTGCTCTCGGGATACCAGGGCGGCACCGGGATCGGCGACGTCATCGTGGATGCCGTGCAGCGGGTGAAGGCAGCGAACCCCTCGGCCATCTACGCGTGTGACCCCGTGATGGGTAACGCAAAGTCCGGGTGCTTCGTGGCGCCCGAGATCCCCCACCTGCTTCGGGATCGCGTCGTCCCCGTGGCCGACATCATCACTCCGAACCAGTTCGAGCTGGGATTCCTCACCGGAACCGAGCCCTCGACGCTGGACTCCACACTCGCATCCGTCGACATTGCCCGGGCGATGGGACCGGGCACCGTGCTCGTGACCAGCGTGGAACGCCCCGACCGCGAACCCGGCACCATCGAGATGCTCGCAGTGGATGCTGCCGGCGCGTGGATCGTGCAGACTCCCCATCTGCCTTTCAAAGCGAACGGATCGGGCGACGTAACCGCGGCGCTCTTCTCGGCGCACTACCGCGCGACGGGTGACGCTGCGGTGGCGTTGGAACGGACCGTGTCCAGCGTCTTCGATCTCCTCGAGCTGACCTACCAATCAGGTGAGCGAGAGCTACAGCTCGTACAGGCGCAAGAGTTCTATGCGCACCCGCGCATGCAGTTCACCGCCCGGCGCGTGCGATAACCGCTGGAGGCCCCGAGCTACGGACTGGGTTGCTGATATGTTCTGCTCATGAAGAGTCTGTGGGGGGCTGGCTTTCTAGCCATGTCTGTAGTCGTCCTGATATCTGGGTGCACGACGTCGGAGGGGCAGACCGTCCAGAAAGATCCGGTGCAGACTGCACCTTCTTCGTCTGCACCTACTTCGTCTGCAGCTCCTGCGTCTTCGGAACCGCTCGCCTGCGGTGATTTGGCCGACCTGGCACAGGTCGATCAAGCGTTGCAATCGCCGACTCGCCCGGCGTCATTCCCGCAGGTGTGGCTTGCAAAACGTGGGTACTCCGAGCTGACTACCTACGCTGTCGACGCCGCGGGCGGCATCACGTGCGCCTGGGTGCCCGAGGACGACAGGCCTGATTCGCCGTGGCTTCAGGTCGCAGTTCTTCCTCATGCCCCTGCAGCCATCTCGCCGTTCCTCTATGGCGATGGCCCCACTGACGAAACGCGAACGATCGGTGGGCGAGTTGTCACCGCCGGCTGCGGGACTCCCGGCTGCGGAGTGATTGCGATCGTCAATGGCACGTGGATCGATATTCGGCTCAACATCCCTGGTCTCGGTACGACCGGTACCCCGCTCGGATCAATCGACACAATTTTCGCCAATGCCTCACCGGCAATGAGCGCCGTCTTCGCCGCGATCGACAACGCGACGCCGGGACAGCTGGCGTGGCCGACAACATCGACGTTCACACAGGACAAGCAGGCCTCGCTGACTACCGGTACCGAAGTATGCGAATCGTTTCTTCCTGCGGCACGGCTCGGCGCCGTCATCGGAGACCCAACCGTTCAGTGGAAAGCATGGGAAGAGCCTGCCGTGCTTGCGGGCATCAGTGACTTGGCTTCAACGCGGGCCGGCATTGTCAAATGCACGGCAATGGGAATGAAGTCTGTGGAGATGGACCTGGCCCCCGGCAACGCCTGGATGGCGGGTGACATCGGCACGAACCCCCGAGAGAGCGTCACCTTCGAGAAGACCCTCCTCCCCGGCCAGATCGACACCGAGGGCACTTTCTCCGACTGCGCCGACCGGACAAACCGCCCATGCACCGCTGTCTTCTCAATCGGATCGACCACGGTCGAAGTCTCCGGCGCGGACCGCTCACTCGCCGTCGCCGAAGCGATCACAGCGCGCGCCCGCTAGTGAGGACGGTCAGCGACTGTCCTGTTCTATGTGCCAGTCGCTGTGCTTCTGATGTCCCGGCGCGGCCACACCGGGTGAGAGTCCCGCGCGGCTGATCGGTCCTGAGCAAGCGCCCCCCCATGGACACGATCGATGCCCCGATTGGGGAATGGTCGATGCGCTGTGGTGTCACAAGAATAGAACTCACCATGACTTCCCTTCCTCCGGACTACCAGACGCTCCAATACTCACCTGCGGCGAACGCGTCGGGCCGCCGCTTTTGGGGGATCGGGTTCCTCTGGTTCGTTCCGTTCTTGGGCGCGGTGCTTGCTCCGATTCTGCTCGGTGTGTTCGCGGCTCAGAACCGCCGCCGCCCGGACGCTCTGGTGCGGGAGAATTCACGGTGGGCAGCGAACTGGGCCATTACCGTGACGCTTGTCGCAGCAATCGGGGCGGCCCTCGTGGTCTCCAACGGGATTGTCGGGCTCGTTCTCACGGGAGATATACGCACCAGCGGGGGGATGTCGCCGCTGCTTCTCGTAGCGGATCTACTGATCTGGGCGGCTTGGATAGCGCACCTCATCGTGTCCATTGTCGGGGTGGCATCAGCAGATACCCTTGTTGTAAACCCAAAGATCGCGATCCCGTTTATCCCGGCGGCAAGATAGTTGAAGCCTGTCGCAGCACCCGTCGCCGACGCTGTGGTTCGGAGCTGGAGTCAGAGAGCAGCCTGGATGGCACGAATGTTCTCACCAAGGATTCCCGAGGCGAGTAGGCCCGCGCCCAGCGGTCCTGAAGTGTCGGTGCCGAGGAGCGGCAACAGTCGAAGCGCGGACCGGACAGGCTCGGTCATGTGCTCGAGCTGCCACGCGATCTCATTCGAGCCACCGTCGTCCGGCGCCGCCAGCGCGGCCGCTTTCGCGGAGTATCCCGCCGCGCCGAGAGCATGCGCTCCCATGTGTGCAACGGCCGCAGCCTGCCCAGCGGCCCACGCCGCTGCCTTGGCCGCGGGCGAGCTCACGGAGTGCGATGCCCGACTCGCGACGAAGCGGCGACGAATCTCACCGGCAACATCCAGCTCACCGAGAGCGAACGCTCGAGCTCGCGCGATGGCGTCCCGAGAACGTTCGTCGTCAGGCGCCTCCGCTTCGAACAGAGGTAAGACTCTCTCGGCGCAGTCCGCGGCCCACGCCGCGACCTCCCGACGATCATGTTCGCTCAGGGACTGCGGAGAAGCCATATGAACACCTTGGCACACGCCCGCGGAGAGCTCGCCGGGGGCGCCCGACAAGGGATCGGCTTGCGTGAGCTTGCTGCTGCGTTCCCCACCATTGTCTCGTTTCAGTCTGAGATCTCATTCCTCACGCTTCGCGAGCGGGATGATTGCGCGCGCTCAGTCATCGATGTACAACGAAAAGAAATCCGGGCTGCGATGTCGATCCGGGGCAATCCCGTTTGACGCAAGAGTAGGAGGATCACGATGAAGTTCATGCTGATCATGCGCGACACCCAGGAGGCCGTCGAGGCCAGCCAGGAGGTCGACTTCGAAGAGATCATCAACGCCATGGGCGCCTACAACGAGGTCCTAACCAAGGCCGGCGTGCTCGCCGGCGTCGAAGGCCTCGCCCCGGCGGACGAGGGATTCGTCGTCGATTTCGCCGGCGAGAAGCCGATCGTGACGGACGGACCCTACGGCGAGACGCACGAGTTGTTCAACGGGTTCTGGATCCTCGAAGTGTCGAGCAAGGAGGAAGCCATCGAGTGGGCCAGCCGCGCTCCGCTCGGGCCGGGCTCCAAAATCGAGGTCCGCCGCATCCCGAGCCAGGAGGAGGCCTTCGCCGACTACGCCGACAACGAGTACGTCAAGAAGGCGGTGGAGCTCAGGACCGACGCGCTCTGAGCCGGTCCTCCCCCGGTGAAGCATGACCGACATCCCTCGGACGGTCGGCGCCGTCTGGCGCATCCAAAGCGCGCATCGTCGCAAGGCTCGATTGCAACTTTTTAGTTGCAGTTCGCTTCTTCTTGTGCAACCCTGAAGTTGCAGCAACAACCAAAGACTCATCAACCGAAGGGATGAAGAATCATGAGCACGAAAATCAACGAGTTGTCCGTCGTCAATGCGGACGAGTTCACCGTCTCACGAACCATCACGATCGCGGCCCCCATCGAGAAGGTCTGGGCCGCCGTCACCGAGCCGCAGCACATCGCCCGCTGGTTTCCCGAGCACGCCACCCTGGCGCCCCTCGCGGTCGGCACGACCGGCGTCTTCGGCTGGTCCGACCACGGCGATTTCCCGGTCCGCATCGAGGAGCTCGACCCGCCCCGAATGATCGCCTACCGCTGGGCGAACAGCAACGCCACCGCATCCACCCTCGAGTCGGGCGAGACCACCGTCTTCCGCTTCACCCTGGAACCAGTGGATGCCGGCACGCAACTCACGGTCGTCGAATCCGGTTTCGACGCCCTCCGCGACCCCGCCGCGAGCATGGACAGCAACCGCGGCGGCTGGAACTTCGAACTGGACGAGCTGGTCGCCTACCTCGAAGGTTCCGAGTGACCGCATCCACCCTCGTTCCGGTGTTCGCCGCGCTGGGCGATGACACGCGCTGGAGCATCCTGGCAGCCCTCGGCAGGGCGGATGCCTCAGCATCCGCCCTCGCCGAGGTCCTGCCGGTCTCCCGCCAGGCGATCGCCAAGCACCTGGCGGTGCTGCAGGACGTCGGACTCGTCGAGCCGGTGCGGGTGGGCCGCGAAGTCCGGTACCGGGTACTGGGCAGCCAGCTCACCGAGACCGCCCGGCGGCTCGACCTCATCGGGGCGCAGTGGGACCGCCGGCTGGCCACGATCAAGCAGATCGCGGAAGGCCTGGAAATCGAGTGAGGGCGGTTACCCGCTTCGATACCGGAGGTCCTCCCCCGTCAAATCACGCCAGGCCCGAACCGGGGAGCTCCACCGTCTCGTCGGTCTCCCCGGATAAACGCCTCACGCAGGTGCGCAGCCATCGGTGCGCTGGGTCGACGTCGAGTCTCGGATGCCAGAGCATCGAGACGGTGACTTCTGGCGTGGGTATCGGGAGGGGGAACGTCCACAGTTCGTTGCGCAGGTTCCTGGTCTGTCGTTCAGGCACGGTGGCGATCAGATCTGACGCCCGGGCCAGAGCGAGCGCGGCCGCGAAACCGCCGACCACGACGACGATCTCCCGTTCCAGCCCAGCGAGCGTGAGCGCCTGGTCGACGAGTCCTCTTTCGAGACCCCGTCGTGAGACGCGGATATGACCACCGGATGCGTATCGCTTCGGGGTGATCGTGGTGTGCGTCAAGGGGTGCCCCATCCGGACTACGCCGACAAAACGGTCCCGGAACACCGGCTCAGAGTGAATCTCCCTGATGTTCTCGCCGGCCACGCCGATTTCGAGGTCCACAGTGCCGTCGCGCAGGGATGCGGCATCAGTGTTGGTCTTCTGCAAAAAGCGCAGCCGCACGCCTGGTGCCTGCTCCAGGACGCTGCTGATCAGATCCGGTCCGAAGCTCTCGACGAAGCCATCGCTGGTCCGCAATGTGAATGTCCTGGATAGTGCACCAAGGTCGACGGTGTCGGCCGGACTGAGTAACGCCTCGGCATCCTGAACGAGCTGGCTGACGCGCTCGACGAGTTCAAGCGCGTGCGGCGTGCGCACCAGACCGCGTCCAGCCCTGACCAACAGAGGGTCACCCGTGGTCTCACGCAACCGGGCAAGCGCCCGGCTCATCGCAGAGGGGCTCAGCCGCAGCCGTTCGGCCGCGCGGGTGACGTTGCCCTCCTGAAGCAGCACGTCCAGGGTAACCAGAAGATTCAAGTCAGGTCTTGCCACTGGACCAGTGTCTCATGACGCGTCGGACTATGGCGTCTGGTGCACTGATTATGTAACAATGATGCGCCTTCCGCCATCCCAAAGACGCCTTTACTCTGAGGAAGTCCGCTCCGAGACCGCAGGGAAGCACGGTTCACACATGACACCAACGAACGTCAATCAAGACACACCACCAGCCACGAAGCCGGGCAGAGCGACCGGGTTCCGGGGAGCTCTCCTCACTCTCTCCCTGTCGATGTTGCTGCCTGCGCTGAGCACGAGCATCGTCAACGTCGCCCTGCCGAGCATGGCGGAGGGATTCTCTGCCTCCTTTCAACAAGTCCAGTGGATTGTTCTGGCCTACCTTCTCGCAATCTCGTCCCTGATCGTCGGCGTCGGGCGACTCGGCGACATCGCCGGACGCCGGCGACTGCTGTTGGTCGGAATCGCTACCTTCACCGCGGCCACGTTCCTCTCCGGCGTTGCCCCGACCCTGTGGCTCCTGATTGCTGCCCGCGCGGCTCAAGGCATCGGCGCGGCCAGCATGATGGCGCTCAGTATGGCGTTCGTTGCCGAGACGGTGCCCCAGCCACGGATCGGACGGGCCATGGGGTTGCTCGGAACGATGTCCGCGATCGGGACCGCCCTCGGGCCGTCGCTCGGCGGCCTCCTGATCGCAGGCTTCGGCTGGCGGGCGATCTTCCTCGTCACAGCACCGCTGGGCCTCCTGACCTTTGTACTCGCTCGACGGTACCTGCCTGCCGACGGGCCGACGCGGAGGGCCGGGCGACTCGGGTTCGACTACGTGGGGACGTTGCTCCTCGCCCTCACGCTCGGCTCCTACTCGCTGGCTGTGACCCTCGAGCATGGCCTTTTCGGATCCCTGAGTACGGCCCTGCTGGTGGCCGCACTAGTGGGATTGGGCCTGTTCCTGCTTGCGGAGAGGCGAGTGTCGTCACCGCTGATTCAATTGAATAATTTCCGTGACCCCGCACTCAGCGCCGGCCTTGCAATGAGCGTTCTCGTCTCGACGGTCATGATGACGACGCTGGTGGTCGGCCCGTTCCATCTCGCTCGTGTCCTCGGAATCCAGCCCGCCCTGATCGGACTCGTGATGTCGGCCGGTCCCGTCGTCGCAGCGCTCACCGGCGTGCCGGGCGGCCGCCTGGTCGATCGTCTGGGAGCCCAGCGCGTTCTCGTCATCGGACTGATCGGCACGGTCATCGGGACGATTTCGATGTCGTTGGTCCCGATCTCGTTCGGAATCGCGGGATATGTCCTCTCGCTTGTGGTCATCACGGCCGGCTACGCACTGTTTCAGACGGCCAACAACACCACCGTCATGACCGGCATCCTCGCCGAACAGCGCGGCGTGACCTCGGGGATGCTCAACCTGTCGCGCAATCTGGGGCTCCTCACCGGTGCGTCCGTGATGGGCGCCATCTTCGCCTTCGCGTCAGGCGCGGCCGACATCACCACCGCAGATCCCGGTGCCGTCGCCACCGGCACCCGGTGGGCTTTCACGATGGCGGCAGCCCTCGTCATGGTCGCGCTTGGCCTCGCAATCGGAAGCAAACGGTCGGCCAGAATGCGGCCCCGGTACCCCATCGAGAGTTGACACGAACCCTCCCAGCGATTCTTGTCGGTGGGGCGGATGCCTCGGTGTCCGCCCTCGCCGAGGTCCTCCCGGTCTCGCGCCAGGCGATCGCGAAGCACCTGGCACTGCTGCAGGACGTCGGACTAGTGGAGCGATGCTACGTGCCCACTCGCATCCGTCACTGGCCGAGTTGAGCGAGGAGTTGTAGGGCGTCGGCGTCGGGGGTGCCTGGCTGGGCCTGGTACGTGAGGACGCGCAGGTTGGATTCGGCCGGCCGGAGGACGTCGAAGTCGAGGGTCAGACGGCCGACCAAGGGGTGGGCGAACAGGTGTTGGCCATAGCTGAGGTCGTGCACGGGGTGCTCGGCCCAGATTCTGGCGAACGCGTCGCTGCGTTGTGCGAGCTCACCGATCACTCCGCTGAGTCTTTTGTCGTCGGGGCACGTGCTCGACGAGTACCGGAGGAACCCAACGACTTCCCGCGCCATGGTCTCGGAATCCTCGAACAGCTCGGGGCCGGCGCATCCGAGGAAGAAGCGCTGGGCGAAATTAGGACGGATGTCGTCGCGCTCGGCCGCGTCGAAGGGAAGGTCGTGGGCGAGCAGCAGGTGACCGAGCCTGTTCCAGGCGTAGATGTCGTTGGCGTGATCGAAGACGATCGCAGGCCCGGGAAGGGCTGCGATGAGCCGCAAGATGCTCGGGCGCGGCCGTTCGGCTGGGACACCGATCGCACGTGCGTATGAGGGGCGCGCGAGGCGTCGGAGGTGGAGGGCTTCGTCGGGATCGAGCCGCATAGCGCGGATGAGGGCTTCGATCACCTGATCAGATGCTCGCTCTGCATCCGCCGCCTGCTCGAGCCGGGTGTAATAGGCGACGCTCACGCCGACCAGCTGAGCGATCTCTTCTCGCCGCAATCCGGGAACACGCCGCGCCCCATAGGCATTCACCCCGACCGCTTCCGGAGTCAGTGCGGCTCGGCGGCTGCGAAGGAAGTCCCCGAATTCAGTTGACATCATTCCAGTATGCGCGGTGCAGCGAACGGTCGGGACAATCAACCTGACCCTGTTGGTGGTACGCACACCAGGGGTCTGGCTGGTCATCACCGGCAATGACAGGCTAGGGCAAATGCACTCACGTATGACCCGACATCAACTCGTCGCACTCCTGATCCTCCTTTCCTCACAGTTCCTGCTCTCGGTGGACTTTTCGATTCTGAACGTCGCACTTCCGGAAATAGGGTCGGCATTGGGGTTTGCGTCCGCCGATGTGCAGTGGGTCGCGACGACGTTCGCGCTGTGCGCGGCGGGCTTCACGTTGTTGCTCGGGCGGCTGGGCGATTGGGTCGGACGTCGCCGGATGTTCGTCATCGGTATGGCAGTCCTCGCTGGAGCATCGCTCGTGGGCGGCTTCGCCGGCTCTCCGGTGGTTCTGCTCATAGCGCGGGCGCTGCAGGGCTTGGCAACGGCGGCCGCGATGCCCGCCGCGCTCGCGCTGATCACCTCCATCTTCGCGGAGGGGCCGCTCCGACGCCGGGCACTCGGGCTGAGCAGCGTCCTCGCCTCGCTCGGATTCACGGCTGGCGCGGTGTTCGGCGGGATCTTGACGAACTACCTGTCCTGGCGGGCAGCGTTCCTCGTCAACGTCCCGATCGCCGCCGCGGTCGTCGTACTGGCGCTCCTCATCATCCGCGAACCAGCCAGAGAGAAGCAGGCCCGACTTGACGTGCGCGGTGCGGCGCTCATCACCACGGCGCTGATCACCCTGGTCTTCGCGATGTCCCGCTTCGGTGAGCACGGCGTCACGGACCCGAACGGCCTGATCTGTCTCGCCGCCAGCATTGTCCTGATCGTCTTCTTCATCCGCACCGAGCGACGCCACAGCGCCCCGCTGGTGCCCCTGAAGCTCCTGACACGTCCGAATATCCTCGCCGGTCACCTCATCGGCTTCGCATCGCTCTCGATGGAGACCGGCCTTGTGTTCCTGTCCACGATGTACTTCCAGCACGTGCTGGAACTCGACCCGCTCATCACCGGTCTGATCATCGGCTTGACCGGCGTCGGCGCTGTCGTCGGCGGCGTCATCGGACCCCGCGTCGTCGGACGGCTGGGTATCCGCGGGGCGATGCTCCTCGGCCTCGGAATCCAGGCACTGGCCACCGGCGCACTCGTCGCCGTGAACGAGCACCCCGGATCGATCGCCCTCTACTCCGTGGTCGGCTTCATAGCCGCGATCGGTCACATGGTCGCTATCGTCACCTTCCTGGTCGCCGCGACATCCGGTGTCGAACCGGGACAACAGGGCCTCGCGACCGGCTTGGTCACCATGACTCAGCAGGTCGGCATGACCCTCGGCACCCCGATCGTGTCGGCGATCGCGACCGCTGCCGGCGGCCTCACCAGCCTCCTCGCCCTGCGCATTGGAATCGGCATCGATGCCCTCATCGTCGCCGCATTCATCGTGGTGGTCGTCATCGTCCTCCGACGAGTCGGCACTCGGCGCGCGCCAGGGTCACCGCTCGACGCACACCCCGACGCCCACTCCGAAGCAGAACAGGCGACAACCCGCTCGTGATCCTCCACAAGCACACCCATCCCACGGTTGTCCTGCTCAAGGAACGCTCCTCTATCCTCATCGACCCCGGGACATTCACACCTGCTGCGCCTCGGCTCGTCGGCGAGACATCCGCCGTCCTGATCACACACGACCACCCCGACCACTTCGACGTCGACCTGCTCTCCGCGGCACTCGAGTCCCAGCGAGAGCTCCGGATCTGGGCGCCGGCAGACGTCGTGGCGCAGCTCCACAACGACGACGGCCGGGTTACGGTCGTCGCACCCGGGGACCGTATTGATATCGATGGATTCCGGGTGGATGTCGTCGGAGGAACCCACGCGGTGATCCATCCGGACATGCCCGAGACCGGCAACGTTGGCTACGTCATCGACGACGACGTCTATCACCCGGGCGACTCGTACCACGTGCCCGGGCTCCCCGTGAAGACGCTTCTGGTCCCCACGTCGGGACCCTGGGCAAAGCTCGACGCCGCGGTCGATTTCATCCGCGCTGTGCAACCCGACCGGGCGATACAGATTCACGACATGATGCTGACCGCCGCCGGGAGACAATTCTTCTCACAGTTTGTCGATCCGTTGACCAGCATCGAGCTGCTCATCCTGGAGGACGGGGACGCGGTACAGCTTTGATCACCGCACGGCTTATCAGCGACCAGGTGGCGTGCCCCTCGCGCTGCAATAGCGGGCCAACGGCGTAGACAGCGACCGCTGGGCGAACAGCAAGGCCAGCGCATCCACCCTCGTTCGGGTGTTCGCCGCCCTCGGCGATGACACGCGCTGGAGCATCCTGGCAGCCCTCGGTGGGGCGGATGCCTCAGCATCCGCCCTCGCCGAGGTCCTGCCGGTCTCCCGCCAAGCGATCGCCAAACACCTGGCGGTGCTGCAGGACGTCGGACTCGTCGAGCCAGTGCGGGTGGGGCGCGAAGTGCGGTACCGGGTGCTGGGCAGCCAGCTCACCGAGACCGCCCGGCGGCTCGACCTGATCGGGGCGCAGTGGGACCGCCGGCTGGCCACGATCAAGCAGATCGCGGAGGACCTGGAGCGGGAGTGACCTACTCGATCACGGGCCGAGGAGAAAGATCCTCGATGGGATCGATTTATCGGGCAACGAGAACGTGGAAGGGCGGCCGGTCTGCCGTCAAGAGGATGCGTGCGAGCGACTGTCCTGGTCTAGAACGCCCGGAGGTCCAGCATCGATTCCGCGACGGCGAGAACCGACCAGGTGCCGCCCTCGGAATCCGTGAACGCGAACGCGGGAACCACCAGGACGCTCCCATCCGGCTGCCACTGGGTGGTGAGACCCAGGCGTGCGCTGACGATCTCGACCTTGTTCACCGGCCAGGAGACCGCGGTGCCGGCGACTGGTGGTGCGGGCGGCTCCGTCGGTGCCACCCACTCCTCGGTCGTCGACGCCTGATCGCGGAGGGCGATCGGCAAGGTCGTCGCCACTGCACTGAACCGCGGGTCTGAGAGTCGTTCGAAGCCCTCCTGCGCGCTGACCACCGGGTACGTCCCCAAAGCGACGATGTCGGCGAGGGCACCGTTGGCGTTGACGACACCGCCTTCGGCCATGTCCACGGACCAGCCCTGGTCGAGTTGCTGCCCGTCGATGACCGGCCTTGCCGCAGCGGTGCGTGTGGGAGAGCCCTCCGACACCTGAGAGCTGAATTCGAACGTGGCGGGATCCTGGCCGGCGGCGACGAGGAGCGCACGAAGCGCTCCGATCGCAGCGTCTTCGCTCGGCGGATGACCGGTCGGCTCGCAGGCGCTGTCACCCTCGCACTTCCACGGGTTTATCTGCGGGTTCTGGAAGTAAAAGGACAGCATGCCGTCGAGACTCACGGACAGGCTCGGGGCGCCGCCGTCCTGCGGGCCGGCGATCCAGCTGCCGTCCCGCAGCTCGACCGGTGACCCGATGCCGAGCGCCGCGGCGAGCGCGGCGACCGTGTCTGAGCTGGATGCCGAACGCGGGTCGTAGGCGTAGGCCTGAGCTGTGCCCGCCTGAGTGCCGAGACCGGACGCGCTGAAGGCGTTCCGGCCGGATCCGTACGGGTACGTCGAGGACGACATCTTCTGGTCGGCAGCGGCGCCAGAGCCCACGGATGGCTCCATTCCGCCGTGGGCGACGCTCTCGGGGCGGCCATTGGATTGGAGAGTGATGGGCGGAGCAGCGCCGTCGGCGAGGCTCTTCGGCCCGCCGGTGGTCGCTCCGATCCCGTATCCCGCGGCACCGACGATCGCGATCGACGCCGCGACCGCGACGAACGGGAGCCAGCGCGGCCGACGGCGTGCTCGTGCTGTGTCCAGGTCGGCCACGGGTACCGATCCGGCCATCGGTTCAGCCTCAGGGCCGGTCATCCGCGCGACGACCTCGTCGGCGAACCCGGGACGTGCTTCGATATCCCCCGCCGGGTCGGCGGCACGCAGCCGGGCGAGCGGGTCGTGTTGTGTGTCGTCGTCGTTCATGTCACTCAGCCTCCGGGCTTTCGGTTCACCTGGTATATGTGCGGGGCGTGCCGAATCTTGCAGAAGCCCTAGAAGGACATCCGCTCGCCCCAGGCGTCTCGTAATCGCTGGCGCGCGCGCGACAGCGCGGCGTCCGCCCCGGATCGGGAGATGCCGAGCACCTCGGCGAGCTCGGTTCCGTCCAGGCCCTCCCACGCGTGCAGAAGAAGGATCTGCCGGTCGCGCTCGCCCACGCTGGCCAGCGCGCCCCGGAGTTCCGCATCGAAGAGGAGGTTCAACTCCGGATCGCCGTCGACTCGCGCCACGCCCGACTCGGGCACCTCGTCGACCGGAAGATCGAGGTGCTTCCTGCGCGCATTCGCGAGCGTGAACCCCGCCGTGCGATACAGCCACGGCAGCACGGCCTCCCGTGGCACGTCGTTGCGGCGACGCCAGGCCGTCGCGAAGACCTCGGCGGCGAGGTCCTCGGCATCCTGACGCGGCCCGCGGCGGACGAAGTAGCGCACGAGCGCGGTCGCGTGCTCGCGGACCATCACGGTGAACCAGTCCACATCGGCCGCCGTCTTGGGCGGGTCCTCGCTGTCAGGCATCGCCGCTCCCCCGCTCGTGTCGGCGGTGGCTGGGATGTCGGCGATGCTCACCTACTGAATATGTCGCATCCGCGGAAAGTCTTGCACGCAGCGCCCCGAATTTTCGGAGAACATCGTCCCCCTCCTGCTGACGAACCCATCACCTCTCGAGAGAAGCGAAAGCCTTCTGGGTCGGAATGCTCTTGGTTTCGATGTCCTCCAGCGTGCGGCCACGAGTTTCGGGGACACGAGTCCGGATGAAGACGACACCAAGAATGCAGATGGCACCGAAGATCGCGAACACCGCCTCCTGGCTCATCAAGGCGGTCATGATCGGGAACAAGAGACCGACAGCGAACGATCCGATCCAATTGAAGGACGAGGCGATACCCGAGGCCCTGCCGCGAATCGCCATGGGGAAGATCTCTCCGACGATCACCCAGGTGAGTGGCGCCCACGTGAACGAATAGGCGGCCACGTAGATGCTCAGGAACACCACGATCATCATCGGGTTCGCGTCCTCCAGCACGGTATTGAGTATCGCGGGAAGCAGGAAGGACACGCCCATGATCGTGCCACCCACGGTCAGCAACAGGCGTCGGTTGAACTTGTCCGCGATCACCAGGAACAGCAATGAGCCGAGCACGAGAAGCACGCCCTGGATGATCGGCCACATCAGCGCCGAACTCGCCGCATTGCCGGTGGCCTTTTCCACGATCAGAGGGATGTAGTAGAAGATCGCGTTGGCACCCTGGAGCTGCTGGAACGCGGCGACACCGACACCCGCAATGACGAGATACCGGTACTTACTGTCGAACAACGTTGCAAGTGAGGTGTTGCCAGCCGTCTGCTTCTCGACCTGGGCGGTTTCCTGGATCGATCTGAGCTCGGCATCGACCTCGTCTGGGCGGCGAATGTAGCGAAGCACCGTGCGTGCCTCGTTTTCCTTGCCGACTTTCACCAGGAACCGGGGCGATTCGGGCAACCGCAACACGCCCAGATACAGAATCACGGCCGGCACTGCGGCCGTCGCGAGCATTACTCGCCACGCCCACGCTTCCGGCAGATCCTTCAGTAGGAAATCCAGGATGTAGGAGATCAGCATGCCGGAGACGATCATCGTCTGATTCAGGCCGGACAAGCGTCCACGCAGCCGCGCGGGCGCAAGCTCGGACATGTACGCGGGAACCGATGCGGAGGCCGCGCCGACCGCCAGGCCCAGGAAGATTCGGGCGATGACCAGATAGGTGACACCACCCTCCGGTGCCAGGCCGCAGAGGACCGACCCGACCATAAAGACGACCGCTGCGGCGAGAATCATCTTGCGCCGTCCGAATCGATCGGAAAGCTGTCCGGCCACAGCGCCACCGAAGATGGCGCCGAACATCACGCCAGAGGTTACCCAACCGATGACGGCGGCATCGTCAAGGCCCCAGTCGCTTTGCAGGAACGGCAGCGCCCCAGTCATGACTCCGATGTCGTAGCCGAAAAGGATGCCTCCGAAGGATCCGAAGAAGTAGATGAACTTACTGTCGATCTTTTTTTCTTTTTCCATTTTTCACTCCGAGTGAGGAACTAGTTTCAGCCCCGGTTGATCACTAGGAAGGATGGCCGGCCGGGACGTCGTCTCGGGCCTATGCCGTTGTGCCATGAGTGCGGTTTCGGCGATGGAATGGAGCACGGCACATTGTGGTGTGCTGAGCTATTCCCTATCGCAGCTGTCCACTCTGACGCATGCCTCTGACGCATGCCCTTCCCGGCTATGGGACTTGGATGCCACGCCAGTGGGCTCTTCGGCCGAAAGTGATCGCTAACATCAAGCTTTTAGTTAGCCTAGCTCACATAATTTCAGCATCCTAAAGATGACGGATGGCGTCTATCGCTGTGCTCATGCCTCGACCACAAACGCACGTGTTCTTGTATGGTAGTGTGCAAACATCCCCGGAACGAGCCTGGGACCCTGAAGCAGAAGGCACAAAGACGTGAAGCCCCTCATCGACAAATCGACCCCACGCGTATATACGGCCCGACCCATTACGCTTGCCCGGAGCATTGGCTTCGGTGTCCTGGACCTCATGGGCGGCGGTTGGAACACCATCATCAGCGGCCTGATGCTGTACTTCTTCACGACCTACGGGGATGTCAGCGCCGTCCAAGCCGGCACGATCCTCTTTATCGCCCGCATCGTCGACGCGGTCGTCAGCCTCATCATCGGCCCGCTGACGGACAACTTCTATCGGACCCGCCTGGGCAAGAAGTTCGGCCGCCGCCACTTCTTCCTGCTCATCGGCGCACCCTTGCTCCTCGTCGTCTTCCCCCTGCTGTGGATCTCGCAACAGGGCTTCTGGTACTACCTGATCGTCTACCTGGCTGTCGAGATGATCATGGCGATGATTCTCATCCCGTGGGAGACCCTGCCCACTGAGATGACGGACAACTACAAGCTGCGGACCAAGCTCAGCTCAACCCGCATGTTCCTGTCGGCCACGGGTACCTTCCTCGTCTTCTTCATCCCGGCCCAGATCAAGGCGACGAACAGCCCGAACGCCTACCTCATCACCGGTCTCATCTTCTCCGTGCTGTTCGCCGGCGCCGTCATCACGACGTACTTCACCACCTGGGAGCGCAAGCTCACCCCGGAGTTCCTCGCGGAGCTCGACGCCCAGCCCAAGGTGCCCGTCGGAAAGCTCATTACCGACAACCTCAAGGACTTCGGCTCGACGTTCAAGAACTCGAGCTTCCGCAAGCACCTGGCGATCTATCTCTTCTCCTTTACGGGCAAGGACATCTTCGCCACAGCGCTGACGTTCTTCGTCGTGTACGCCGTGCACGGCAGCGAGTCGTTCGGCCTCACCCTCCAGGCGCTGTCCATCATCGGGCTGCCGGCCACGGTGCTCGCCGCATTCCTCATGATCCGCAAGGGCCCGCGCTACTTGTTCGCCATGTCCTACTCCGTGATCATCGCCTGCCTGCTCGCCCTCGGCGCGATCTACCTCATCCAGCCGTCCTCGACGATGGTGCTGCTCGTCATCGTCGGCCTCGCATATCAGGCCGGACGAGCCCTCCTCGAGTTCACGCCGTGGAACGTCTTCCCGTTCATCCCCGACGTCGACCGGATTATGACCCGCCAGGACCGCGCCGGAATCTATGCCGCGGTGATGACCTTCGGCCGCAAGTCGACAGGCGCGGTCGCGACCCTCCTCGTCTCGTGGTTCCTGGACCTGGGTGGCTTCCTCAAGCCCGGCAGCGCGGGCGGCGTGCAGCTCGACGCCTCGTGCACCACCTCCTGCCCCCTCGTTCAGAGCACCGGCACCCAGCACGTCATTGCACTCGTCGTCATCCTCGGGCCGCTCGTCCTCATCGCTATCGCGTTCGCCATCTCACGGTTCATGTACCTCGACCCGCAGAGCCACGCAGTCCTGCGCACCGAGATCGACCGCCTCGAGGCCGGCGGCTCCAAGGACGACGTCACCTCCGAGGCCCGTGTGGTCGTCGAGAAACTGACCGGCCACCCGTACGAGTCGGCCTGGCCCGAGGACGCGATCTCCCCGACCGTCACGCCCGTCTCCAACGGGAGCTGACCGACACACCGGCTCGATGGCACGGTGCCGCCGCGGGGGCGGCACCGTGCCCAGTCGGCATCCATCGCGAGCTTGGCACGCTCCAGCCGTCACACCGCTTCGCAAAGCTCGGGCACGTCGCCATCTAAGCTAGGCCTTCTGCCCCCGGAAGGAACCTCAATGAGCATGGAAAGCGCGGCCTGGAGCTCGCTGCACAAGATCTCCACCGCCAGGGACGGAAAGCACGGCTTCTCCCGTGAGTCCGTTCGGCGGATCATGACGTTCGCCGTGCCTTACCGGTCCAAGCTGCTTGTCTTCATCACCCTCTCCATCGTGGGAGCTTTCCTCGCGGTCGCGACGCCGGTACTCGCCGGCAAGGTGGTCGACGTCATCGTCGCCCAGGGCGAGGTCACCACGATCGTGTGGATCGCAGTGGTCATCGCCCTCGTGGCCGTGGCCGACGCCGCCGTGTCACTCGTGACGCGCTGGTACTCGGCGCGGATCGGCGAAGGTGTGATCCTGGACCTCCGCACCGCCGTCTTCAACCACGTGCAGAAGATGCCGATCGCGTTCTTCACCCGCACGCGGACGGGCGCCCTCGTGAGCCGCCTCAACAACGATGTGATCGGCGCCCAGCAGGCCTTCAGCGGCACGCTGTCCGGTGTGGTCACGAACCTCGTGGCGCTGACCCTCACCCTGATCGTCATGCTCAGCACGTCCTGGCTCGTGACGGTTCTCGCCGTGATCATGCTCCCCATCTTCCTAGTACCCGCGCGCCGCATGGGCAGTCGGCTCGCCGCGCTGCGCCGCGAAGCCGCCGATCACAATTCCGCCATGAGCACACAGATGACCGAGCGCTTCTCGGCGCCCGGCGCCACCCTCGTCAAGCTGTTCGGCCGGCCCGACGAGGAGGCCGAGGAGTTCCGCGTCCGCGCCGCCCGGGTCCGCGACATCGGGGTCCGGACCGCGATGCTGCAGTTCGTCTTCTTCACCGCACTGATGCTCGTCTCCGCCCTCGCTCTGGCGCTCGTGTACGGGCTCGGCGGCTCCCTCGCACTCGCCGGCCAGCTGAATACCGGTGACGTGGTCACCCTGGCGCTCCTCCTCACCCGCCTCTACGCGCCGCTCACCGGCCTCGCGAACGCACGGGTAGAGATCATGAGCGCGGTGGTCAGCTTCGAGCGCGTCTTCGAGGTACTGGACCTCGACCCGCTCATCAAGGAGAAGCCCGACGCCATCGCCATCCCCGAAGGCCCAGTGGCCGTCGAGTTCGACAACGTCCGCTTCGCCTACCCGTCTGCGGACAAGGTCTCCCTCGCCTCTCTCGAGGAGGTGTCCACGCTGGACACCCGCGGCGGCGACGAGGTGCTGCACGGCGTGTCCTTCAGGATCGAGCCGGGGCAGACCGTTGCCCTCGTTGGTTCGTCCGGTGCGGGCAAGTCCACAATTGCGCAACTCCTCTCGCGCCTGTATGACGTCGACAGCGGCGCCGTGCGCCTCGCGGGGACGGATGTCCGCGACGTCACGTTCGTCTCCATGCGGCACAGCCTGGGCATGGTGACGCAGGACGGCCACCTGTTCCACGAGACCATCCTCTCCAATCTGCGCCTCGCGAGGCCGGAGGCCACCGACGACGAGGTGTGGGACGCCGTCCGCCGTGCGCGGCTCGAGCCGCTCATCCGGTCCCTGCCGGACCAGCTGGACACCATGGTGGGAGAGCGCGGCTACCGGCTTTCCGGGGGTGAGCGCCAGCGGATGACCATCGCGAGGCTCCTCCTCGCCCAGCCGCGCGTCGTCATCCTCGACGAGGCGACGGCGGCGCTGGACTCGACGTCTGAGGCCGCCGTGCAGGCGGCGCTCAGCGAGGCGCTCAAGGGACGGACGGCGATGGTGATCGCCCACCGCCTCTCCACCATCCGCAACGCGGACCTGATCCTCGTGGTTGAGGACGGCTCGATCGTGGAGCGCGGTACGCACGAGGAACTGCTGGCTGCGGGTGGACGGTACGAGGAATTGCACCGGACCCAGTTCGCCGTGCAGAAGAATGTTACGGCCGACGAGGAAGCGCTGAGCCGGACAGCAGCTCGGGTCGCGACTTAGGACTCTGAGGGTACCAAGGGCAGTTCGGCTCCGTAGTTCCACGACACGATGGCCGGCTGCTCACGGTAGAAGCTGAGCACCGAGACTGATCCAGCATCCAGGGTGATTTGAGCACCGAATCGAGGGGCCATCCTCAGGAACACGGCGGTGAGAATGCGCAGGAAATGGCCGTGCGCGATCAGGGCGACATTTCCCTCCTCCATGGCAGGCAGCACCCGCGTGAGCACCCGCGACGCGCGGGCGGCGACCTCCTCCACCGTCTCACCGGGCGTGTTACCACGAATCACGCCGTGGGTGAATGCGCTCCAGTTGTAGCCGAGTTCGCTGCGGATATCGCGCGTCGTACGCCCCTCGTACCCGCCGTAGTCCCACTCAACGAGAAGCGGATCAACGTCCGCTTGAAGGCCAGCGAGCTCAGCAGTGCGTCGGGCACGCTGCAGCGGCGAGGTCAGCACGAGGGAGAAATCGTAACCGGCCACTAACCTGCCCGCGCCGCGGGCTAGTTCCTCTCCCCGGTCGGTGAGCGGAACGTCCGTGAGCCCAGTGTGTTTGCCCTCCTTCGACCACTCCGTCTCCCCATGGCGCAAGAGAATCAGCTTCCCCGACGGGTTATCCGGAGCGGGGTGGCTGGGCAGCGGCTCGTTCATGAACATACGGCAACAGTAGTATCACCCCCGGTTTCGATGGAGGTTTTTCATAGCTGGAAAGGCCAGCGTTCAACCCCGCGACACAGCTTGCGGCATCCTCGTGGCGGGGCTCCTACACGGGTGGTGGGACCGCACGGACTCAATTCTGGTGCCAAATCACCCTGAGCGGGCCGCCGTCCACCGGGGCGACCGGTTATAGCATTTGCATGATCGACGCACCGGAAAACAGTTCAGCAGGGTCTCTCTTGAACAGCGTTCTCTACGAGCCGTATCGCATCGTTGACGGCGACCCGTTCTACGTGAATATCGTCTGAGAAGGAGGGCGGGGATGGCGGCTCACGTAGTCGAACCTCACGCTGAATGGCATGTGGTGAGATTCCTCAATTGTGCGGTGCCGCCATCCCAGCTCAAGGCGTGCCTCGGTCTCACCGGCCTCGTAGCGGAGGAACCGCTGGGTCCGGGCGTCCAACTCGTGACGGGGGTTGCCGCAGGCCCGGTGACGATCACGCTCGACTCGCTCCCTGCCGCCCCGGCACGCCCGGAGACGGGGTGGGAGGACATCGCCGAGTTCTCGGTGGAGGTGCGGGATGGGCCCCTCCAGCTGCTCGGGCACTTCGACGACCCGGAGGCCTCCGCCCCGCGCTTGGACGAGCAGGGCGCCGGTACGTACCGGATTCGCGTCTACGGGCGCGGCCGCGACACCGCCTACGACGCGACGCTGTCGGAACCGACCGAGGAGTACCTCGTCATCAGTTGGCTCGCGCCGGCCGCCGCCCCTCAGACAATCGCGGCCGGCTCGACGACCAGCGCCGGCTGGATCGAGTCGACGCGCCACCATCTGGAACGCGGCACCACCTGGAAGGTAGAAACCGGAGGGCCGGCCGAAGCTGGTCTGGCCGCCCGCGAACAACGAAGCCGCGCAGAGAGCTCACTTCGCGCAGCGGCCGCCAAAGACACCGCACCCCGCCCACCGACTGAGACACCACCGAATTAGCCACCGGATTGTCCAGGCCAACCCAGCACTTGCCGAATTTCTCGGCAGCTAACGTAAGGCGCCTGAACTGGCCGGACCTGCTGCGTTGCGCTGCCTACGTCATGAGCTCATTTTGGTCTGCCAGTGCCAGACCGGAGAATCCAAACGGCGACCCGGCACTCGTCGAGGTCGTTCACAGTCTGAACTCAACACCCCGCACTGATTTCCCATCCCGGCCGGTGTGACCGGCGATGGTGACCGTGTCGCAGCGACAAGGTCTCGTCGCTCATCGGTACGCGTCATCGTCGAGCGCTGTTTGATCATCAGTCCAGCTCAGGATGTCGCCAGGCTGGCACCGGAGGACCCGGCAGATGGCGTCGAGGGTACTGAACCGCACCGCGCGGGCGCGCCCATTCTTCAGCACGGCGACGTTCGTCGGGGTGATGCCAACGGCGTCGGCGAAATCACCCACCGACATCCCGCGTTCCACCAGTAGTCGATCGATGTGGATGCGAACGGCCACTCACACCACTTCGTCGAGCTCGACATGCATTGCGACCGCACGGCGCAGGAGCGACCGCATCACCAGGAGCACGAGGGCGATCGTTGCCCCAACCGGCACTGCCGCTTCCACGAGCAAGAACAGCTGCGGCGGTCCCGGGATGAAGAAGAGGGCCACGATTACGAGCAGCGTCGCGATCACGACGGCGACAACGAGCCCGTCGACCAATCGCAGGGCCGATGGACTGAAGATTCGGTCCACGCGAATGTAGCCGACCAACACGCCCGTCATCAAAATGAGCGCCTCAATGCAGAGCCCGAACGCTATGGCGACCATGATGAGCGGGCCCTGCACTGGAGCGAGCACGGGCAGGAATGCAGCCAACTCGCCGGCACTGGCTGCGGCGCCGAGGAGGCCGACCGCGACCAAGATCGCGAGGACGCCGAGGGCACTCCAGGTGAGCCACATCATGGGTCCAGACAGGCGTTTTGGCGAGCTCATGTGCTGATTATCAATGGATATCTGTCGATAATCAACCGTTTGCGACCGTGAAGGGGGATGACCACGTACGAGCGCTCAGGGTAGAGCGAATCCCCATGGATCTGATCGCGTTCACGCCACCGCACGGCGAGCAGTGAGCGCATAGGCGGCCAGCCCGAACAGCACGGTTCCTGAGATGCGCTCCAGGGTCTTCATCCGAATGCTGGGTAGGAGACGCCGCACACCGCTGCCCGTGAGTGCCCACGCGAGATCAGGAATGGAGGCCATAGCGATGAAGACCAGACCGAGTGCGCTCATCTGCAGCCAGGCGGGTCCCGCGCCGACCTGAACGAACTGCGGCAGGAAGGACAAGAAAAACACGGCCGTCTTGGGATTGAGCACCCCAACGAGCAAGCCGCGCTGAAATGCCTCTCTCGGATTGACCGTCGTACCGGCCGCCCTGAGATCCCGGAGCCGGGTGTTATCTCGAGACCGCCAGGCCTTAATCCCCAGCCAGATGAGGTAGCCCGCGCCCACCATTTTCACCACCGTGAAGGCCGTTGAGCTGGCCGCGATGACGGCCGAGATTCCGGCAACGGCCGCAATGACGTGGGCGACGTATCCGAGTTCGACGCCTGCGACCCCGCTGAGTCCGGCTCTTCGCCCCGAGGTCAGTGTTGTCGTGAGGATGTAAGCCACGGAAGGGCCCGGCGCGAGAACCAAGGGCAAGCAGGCGGCCATGAAGATCAAGAACACACTTATTTGCATCGGGAGCCCCTATCCGACCGGTGGGGCGACGTTAGCAGATTGAGGCGGGTGCGTTTACTGGTGCGCCAAGTTCCATGGCGAGATGTTTGGTCGGACCGACAGGATTTGAACCTGCGACCCCCTGCAGGTTTTGGCCCTATTTTGGTCGTTGCCGAATGTCTCCGAAAACCCTCGGATTCCCTTGTGTTTACAGAGAACCGGGCGGTTCGCTGCCTCTAATTGTAGGTCATCGTTTTGGGTCAAATAGGGATGAATTAGATGAGTAAATGATGACCTTGGGGACCGCCTGAGGGCTACCACACGCCAACCCAACCTCTCCCCCGCGTGCCGCCGTATGTGATCAAGCATGTCCGGTGATGGCGATCGGTAGTGCGCTTGGTCCGCAGTCTGGCTCGCATCACGACGGCGCTGAGCACTGGGCGCGATTTGGGACGTCGATGGCAAACGGCCCCGGCAATCGTCTGAGGACGGTCCGACGAACGCGGGGCGCGCATTAAAGGAGAGCAACGAGATGAGACCGCTCCGATACTCGATCAACGTCACGCTCGACGGGGGCTGCCATCACGAGGCAGATTTTTTTCTGGCGTTGGCAGACCTAGGGTTGATATACGAGTACGAGTTCCTTGTGCATCCGGTCCTTGCCGGACACGGGCCGGCGCTGCTCGCCGGTCTGCGCGAGCGCATCCGGCTCGAACTCGTGGACCGCCATGAGTTCCGGTCTGTGGCAGTCGTCGTGCGATACTGACCCACGCGAGTCACGGCTTGACGTGACTTGTCCTGGGATGTCGGCCGTGTCTTCGCGACTGAACGACGGCTCGGGGTCGGGTCGCTGCTTCTTCTGACCCTGCGCAATGAAGGCCGCACCAGCATCAGCGCGCTCCCGAGCGACGGCCGTGATCATCCAACATTTTTCGGCGCGTCGGTCCCCACCTCGGAGTGGTCCCATTGAGATAGTGTGCCCGCAAGCAACGTGCGACAGTCTTTGTTGCCATCTGCACGCGACTGAAACACCGCGTGCCCTTGTGTGATACTCGCCGAGCGGCCAATATCTGCAACGCAGGAAGGGCCACGGTGACTATGGCACGCACCGCAAGAAGATCGGGTCTCGGGCTCGCCCTCCTAGTTGTGGGGGCGCTACTCTTCGCTGTTGCCTGCGTTTCGTTTATCTCAGCCAAGCACGCGGGGGACGTGCTTACCAAGGCATGCCTGGCAGCCAAGATCAGCCTCACCGAAGGCGATGCCCAAGCCGCCGTCGTCGCCCTCGACGACGCGGGCATCACCGACGAGACGGCGTGGCGCCTGACGACGACGTGTGCTGAAACGCGCACCAGCGCGGCGGATGCCGCCAAGAGTCCATCCGCCGCCGAGGCCGCGCGCACGGGCGAGGTGGTGCTCGCGTGCTCCCTCGCGTCCGCCGAACTGGAGCGCGGCGACCCCGCCCGTGCCCTCGCGATTCTGGACGGCGCCAAACTCAGCGAAGACGAGCGCGCATTTGCATGCGGCGCGACCGCGAAGACTGCCGCCAATCTCACTGCGTCAGGGCTCAGCGCCGCGTCTCTGCCCGGAATCATCGCCGTTCCCTCGGCATCCTCCGCCACCGCCGCTCAGCCCGGCGACGAGGCCGGAACCCCGCTGGAAACCCCGCCCGCGCGCGTCGGCACATGGTGGGACGAGTTCACGAAGAGCTACATATCCCCAGTCGCCACCGTGCTCACGTGGTCGCTCGCCAGTGCTCTCGCGCTCTTTGTGCTTGCACGCCTGCTCGTCCCGCTGCCCGGGTGGCGCAATCTGCGCTCGTCTCGGCGCGACCGCTTCGTCTTCGGCTGGCTCGGTTGGATACTCCTACTGTTTGTGCCGGTGTTCCTCACCGCGGTTGGAGTCATGGTCGCAGCGGGCGTCCTCTCAGGCGCCTCTGTGGCCCTGCTTCTCGGCTCTCTCGGGGGCCTCGGTCTACTCGCGTCCATCTCGGTTGCGGCCTGGCTCGCTACGCTGCTTCGCATCTTCATCAGCGTCACCGCACCCCAAGACTCGACGCTCGATCGAGCGCAGGTCATGGAGCGCGTGCGAATACTCGCCGGGCGTCGCGGCGGCACCATCGAGCTACCAGCATCCGCCGACGTTACTGCGCTCGGCAACAGCCTCACTGCGATCTCTGAAAACCCTTTGCTGGCAGGCGTGCAGAAGGTGCTGTTGCTCCTCGTGGGCGTCGTCCCGTGGAACGCCGCGATCGAGGTAAGGGGCAACCGGAGGGCATCGGTCATTATTGCTCGGAACGGCCATACCCTCTCTGCACGTCAGGTGATCGCTGAGGGTGCCGGGCTGCGCGCACTCGACGATTTACCCAAGCCGCTCACGGATGCCGACGTGCTAGCGACGTTTGTGGCCGCCGAGATCCTCATGTCCGTCCGGCCCTGGTATGCCCTTGACTTCGAGAAGGGGCTCTACGGAGCTACGGTCGCTGTCTCCGTCGCGCTTCAGCACATTGCTGTTGCCTGGTACATGCGCCAGCCGCACTCGCCGGAGGCCGACGACTTGCTCACCACGGCAAACGGGGTCGACCCGTTCAACCGTCTAGCCCAGGCGTCGCTGATGAATGCGCGCTACCGCCAGTCCTCCGACATCTCCACGCTAGTTAGGTATCGAAAGTGGGTGGATACCGAGCTCAGTCTCTCCCGGTCGTCGAAGCGTGAGGGTCAACCAGCAGACGAGCTTGAGCGTGGGCTCCTAGTAACGCGCGCAGCGATAGCACGCAATCTCGCAGCCCTTCTGTTGGCTAGGTCGCCAGCGGACACTCCCGAGCCCGAACCCTCGATTGCGGCGCCCCTGAAGATCGAAGAGGCAACCGGCTGGCCGCCCGGGAGGCGGGGTGCGTGGACATTCGCACGAACCGCTGCGGACATGGCGCGCGCAGACCACTTGAGAGCGCAAGAGGCCGCCGAAAGCGCGGAGTACGCAGATATTCATCAGATCGACGCGAGGACGAGAGACGCCCGGGCCGCCGCTGACCGCACACACATGCATGCTGAGAGGGCGAGGCTCGCCGCAGAACAGGCGTACTCTCGGTGGGCTCCCAGAGCTGCGTGGCAGCTCGCGCGCGACGCGGGCGCATCGCGCAGGGATGCGATGCACGGTGCGGGCGATGCAACGGCGGCGAAGGACGCCGTCCTCAAAGCCAAAGCGGCCGCGAAACTCGCCGCCGACCGAAGAATTCACTGCAATGATGCCCTGCTCGGACTCAAGTCGCTGCTCGCTCAGCTCCGCATCGAGGAGGAGTCGCTTAGCGCGGAAAACGTCCGCGCCACCGGGAAAGGTGACGCGCGGGTGAAGGATCGAGCCGCCCAGGTCCGCCTCGTCATCCAGCAAAAGGCGCTCGTCGAGATGCTACTCAACCTTCGACCACCGGTGACCGAAATGGGTTCTCTCCTCAAGCGCCAAAAGGAGTTGCAGAGCGAACTCTCCGACGATCTGGATACGGGCGAGGACGCGACTGCGGTGAGGCGCGCGCCGGCACTCGCATACGGATTTGCATGCTATCTCACGCGCTGGAAGGGCGAAAAGTTCGACAACGATCTCGTTCTAGAACTGTTGGAGACCTCCATCGCGATAGATACCTTTGCTGAGTTCGCCAAGGACGACCCCGAGCTTTCCACGACCGGCGACCCTGCCGGCTTCGACAGATTCGTCGCCAGGGCCGCAACGGTCCTGCAGGACCGCAAAGCTAAGGCAACGGATGCCCCAGCTGCCGTGGCCACCACGAAACTCGTCTAAAGTCTTTCTGCGGTCGCGAGTTCACCGCATTTGGACCTGCGACCGGCTGAAGGTTCAGGCCTTAATTTGGTCGATACCGAATGTCTCCGAAAACCCTCGGATTCCCTTATGTTTACAGGGAACCAGGCGGTTCACTGCCTCCAATTGTAGGACATCGTTTTGGGTCAAATAGAGATGAATTAGATGAGTAAATGATGACCTTGGGAACCCGCATTGAGCGTTATCACGAGCCCACTCAACCTCTCCCCCATGTGCCGCCGCATGTGACCAAGCGTCGCCGGTGACGGCGATCGGTCGTGCCCTCGGTCCGCGGTCCGCGGTCTGGTTCCCCTCACGGACGGCGCTATACACTGGGCGCGATTTCCGGCGTCGATCAGACACGGCCCCGGCAACCGGTTGAGAATCGTCCGACGAACCCCGGCGCGCGTCAAAGGAGAGCAACGAGATGAAACCACTTCGATGCTCCATCAACGTCACGCTCGACGGCTGCTGCCATCGCGAGACAGGACCCCCGGACGAGGAGTCGATGCGCTACTGGACCGCTCAGTTGGAGCAAGCCGATGCCCTGCTGTTCGGCCGGGTGACCTACGAGATGATGGAGTCAGCGTGGCGGAAGCCGGCCACGGGCACGTGGCCTGACTGGATGAAGGACTGGTACGTCGTGTCGAGCACACTGAGCCGGGTCGGATGGAATGCCGAGCTGGTGCGAGGCAACTTGGGGCAAATGGTTCAGCGGCTCAAGCAGAAGTCAGACGAGGGCCTGTGGATCGGTGGAGTGACGCTCCCCCTAGCGTTGGCCAATCTCGGACTGATCAACGAAGACGAGTTCCTTGTGCAGCCGGTCCTGGCCGGACACGGCCCGACGTTGCTTGCCGGTCTAAGTGAGCGCATCCAGCTCGAGCTCGTGCACCGCTATGACTTCCGGCCGGGGGCAGTCGCCGTGCGATACCGACCCACTCGAATTCCGGCTGGACGTGACTTGTTCTGTCACGCTAGCCGCTCCCTAGCTGCGAAACGGCGGCTCGGGGTCGGGTTGTGCCGTCTCGCGCTGGGTGTGCACGTATCGGTCCTTCGTCGACGAGATATGCGACCGAAGCGTGTCAGCACCAACAAGGCAACGCTTCAGGTCCGCTGCGCGGCGCAAAAGATGGCCAGTCCTCTTCCGACCAAAAGGGGATATCGACACCACGCGCTGCAGCACCAGACGAATGCATGCGCTCCGCTCGATGGCATCGAAGTGCGTCCAGAACGACCCACACTCGTCCGACTGCGGAATTGCTGTTGTGTCCCACGCCTCTCATACGAGGAATGATCAAGCGGTGGTGCGACGATTCAGCTCCACGGGATGTCAGCGGTAACCGCTAGTCTCGAACAGAGTTCACCCGCGCCAACGATGGCTGCGGCTCGGGGATGGGAGGCCGCATCGTGGCTGAGTCAAAGGTTGTTTTCATTGCGTTTGCGATTGAGGATGAACGGCAGCGTGATTTCCTGAAAGGACAATCACTGCATCCCCGAGCTCCCTACGAATTCGTCGATATGTCCGTGAAAGAACCGTATGACTCAGGCTGGAAGGACAAGGTCCGCACTCGAATCCGCCGCTCACATGGAGTGATCGTTCTAGTCAGCAAGAACTCGCTAACTTCGGACGGTCAGGCCTGGGAGATCAAGTGCGCGAAGGACGAGGGCAAGTCGATCCGCGGCATCTGGGCCTACAAGGACGACCGCACGTTACTAGCTGGGATCAGCACAGTGGCTTGGAGCGACGCGAATATCGCTGGCTTCATCGATTCGCTGTAGCCGAAAATGCGTAAAGCCCTAATTGTCGGCATTGATCACTATGACGACATATCCCCGCTCAGTGGGGCAGTGAATGATGCTCATAGCGTGAGGAGTGTCCTGGAGCGAAATGCCGACGGGACACTCAACTTCGCCACGCCACGTCTGATGACTGGCACAGGCCCGACAGCGAAAGTTACTCGCACACAGCTGCGTGACGCCGTAGAAGAGTTATTCAACGACGACGCTGACATTGCTCTCTTCTACTTCGCCGGGCATGGCTACATTGATGACACGGGTGGATTTCTTTGCGCAAGCGACTGCAAATCCGGGCATGACGGCCTTGCGCTCTCCGAAGTCATGTCGATGGCCAACCAGTCCAAGGCAAAAAACAAGGTCATCATTCTCGATAGCTGCCACGGCGGTATTGCGGGAACCCACCCGGCCGCAAAGCAGATTGCGGAGATCTCCGATGGTGTAACCATTCTGACTGCGTCAACCGCGGATCAGTACGCGATGGAAACTGGCGGCGGGTCAGGTGTCTTCACTAGCTTGTTGGTCGACGCGCTCAGTGGGGCTGCCGCGAACCTCGTCGGCGCGATCACCCCAGGCAGCGTGTATGCGCATATTGATCAGTCGCTGGGGAACTGGGCTCAACGGCCAGTATTCAAGACAAACGTCAAAAAATTCGTGTCACTAAGGGAGACCGCCTCGCCAATCGAACTGGCGGATCTCCAAAAGCTCACCACCCTTTTCGAGGACCCAACGACAGAGCTGGCGCTCAATCCGAGCTACGAACCCGAACGCTCTGGCAATGAAGACGAGTCGGTGCCCGAACCAGATCCAGCTCGTGCTGCAGACTTCGCCGTCCTTCAAAATCTCGTCAAAGTGAATCTGGTCCGCCCTGTTGATGCCCCTCACATGTGGCATGCGGCAATGAAATCGACAGCGTGTGAGCTGACCGTACTTGGCCAGCACTACTGGAAACTCGTGAAGCAGAACCTAATCTGATGCCAACTGACGATGAGATCCGTATCAAGCTCAAGAGTGACGAGATCATGGAGCGGCTGGCGACCGTCGAACACGAGCGCTGGGCGCACTGGCAAAGGTACGTGCACGGCCAGGGCGAACGGCAGAGCGACGGTTCCTTGCTGATCCCCGCCGAACTAGTTGCTCGATGGGAGCAGCAGATCGCCACTGGCTACGCGGATTTGTCCATCGAGGAGCAGAAAAGCGATCAAGAACAGGTGCGCCGCTACCTGCCCACCGTCCTTGACGCACTGACTGGCCCACCGAAAGAATTGGAGCACTAATGTCTGAGCCCCGCGCCTTCCTGAGCTTTGACTTTGACCACAATGAGCAGTCAAAGATCCTCTTTGCCGGACAAGCCGGGAAAGACTCGCCAACGTCATTCACCATCGAGGACTGGTCAAGCAAGACGCCTTTGCCGCAGCAAGAGTGGGAGCGTCGAATCCGCGAAAAGCTCTCGCGAACTCATATGTTGGTCGTTCTCGTTGGGCGATCGATGGGAAGTGCAACAGGAGTGGCGAAAGAAATTGCCATGGCTAAGGCGCTCAACCTCCCCACGTTCGGCGTTTATGTGGACACCGCGACGTCCCTAAGCACCCTTCCGAGCGGCCTTCCTCGAAATCGAGTGATCGCATGGAAGTGGCCGAATATTGGAGCAGCGATAACGCAGATGATGGGAGAGGGAAGAAACGCTCGCTGACGCCGGAGGAGCATGGTGTGTCGACGGCACCTCCGGAATTGCTCGACCTTTATAGGGTTTTCGTCGAGATGGCGGACCGTCATATTTGACCTGCGTGGCCGGTCCGACTAGGCCTATTCCTCATTGCGGAACAGCCTGTTTGGTTTCCCCGCAGTATTTGGCTGGCGTGGAGGCGAAGACCTATCGCATCTCATGGCGACACGATTAGCTTTGGTGCCTGGGATGACGAGCGGCGCGCGCTGGTTGGCCTGAGTTGGGAGTACAGCGCGACTGCTGCGCTATCTTTCTGTTCTCACGAGAGAAACCTCACGCGGGCGGGTCTCGCTCCCATTGCACTTCGCGAGATCGCCCACTTCGGCCCGGGCTTACGGCGATGCTGCATTGATTGCGCGCGGCACTCGATACCTTGGTCCAATGGACCAGAGCAACATCATCAACCTTGGCCTCCTTCTCGTCACCGCGGTCGGGGCATGTATCACCGCATGGCAGGCGCTCGATGCGCGCCGCGCCCGGGACGACGCACTTGGGGCCAGGGATGCGGCACGAGAGCACGAGACAGTTGCCCTTCGCGCATCAGTTGACTCGGCTTCCGCCGCTGCGAGGTCGGCGGAAGCGCTCGAAAAGCGGAATGCGATCGAACTTTCGAAGCTCACGACTGAACCCTGGTCGCTCAGCAACATCGGCACCAAGTACGATCTTCGCAACGTCTCAAAGGACGTCATGCATGTCGTGTCGGTTGACGAGCTTGGTGTGGGAAATGACATCACCCTCTTTGACGACGATCTGCAGGATGTTGGGCCGGGAGAGTCAATCTGCTTTGACTACAGCAAGACACTCGCGAGCCCGGCAAGCACAACACTCCACGTAAGTTGGGGTGACCCGTTGACCGGCGATCGCACTTTCTGGCGCCGCACGCTGTCATAGTTGCCCCAACTCTTGGGTATTCCCCCATTGCCACATTCCCACCTGTCGTGGGAGAGATCTTTGATGACGTTGTGATCCACTCGATTCCAGCCCGCCGCGCCACCCCTTAGTGGGGAGCGTGCGTGCCCCCACTGCGCCGCTAGGGTCAGGCTCATGATCAATATCTCGAGCAACTTGGATGAT
This sequence comes from Cryobacterium zhongshanensis, assembly GCF_022760445.1. Lineage (NCBI taxonomy): Bacteria > Bacillati > Actinomycetota > Actinomycetes > Micrococcales > Microbacteriaceae > Cryobacterium > Cryobacterium zhongshanensis. The sequence goes on from NZ_JALGAR010000003.1 coordinate 512,965, forward strand.
GCGCTTGATGACTTCGTGAAGAATGCTGTGGAACCGATGCACGAATCGATGGCTCAAGGCCTGGCAGAAGAGATGCGTGAGCTCAAACGGGCCAGTGCAGACGGAGTGGTGCTGGACGTGGCGACTGACAGTGACGACCCACGGTTCCAAGTAGATGCCGAGCGCGTGCGTCGGCGGGCAAACGAGATCCTCGCCGACCGCTAAAGCACATGGCGACGGCCAGCCCGAAGAGGACGGACAGCCGGGGCGCAATAATGCGCTCGCCCAGGGGCGCACGGCCGCACGACAGCGCAATCTGGTGACGCCAGTCCCTTTCGCAGGCAGCCTCCTGCCCGACGTCGTCGGATACAGTCCAGGAGACCCGGTCAGGTTGTGACTACTCGGTCGATCCCGCCGCGATCGGCCGGATTGGCGACGCGTCCTGTCCGGCAGCACCGGCGAGTGGGTCGCCCGCCTCCAATACGCCCACCTTCGGGGCCGGCTGGCCGAGGAGATCATCCGGTTGCGCCGCTACTGACTCATCATCGTCGACTTATGCCGACTCCGTAATTATGCCGATGTCGCTGCGGATTCTCGCCAATATCGCTGGTAGCAAAAGGATTTTCCGCTCGGACGACGAGGAATTGTCGGCATGATTCCGGCGTTGTTGGAAGCCGTTCCCGAGGAGCATCGTGCTTCCAGACGAGGAACGAACTTATGTCGGGAACACGCAGAAAGGCTGGGGCGATGGCGCCCTACATCGCCGCCATCGATGCGAAGTTGGCCGCAGTCGGCTACACGCCGGGCACGAGGCTGGGCAAGTTCAGCCGATGCTGGGGGCGGAATGGGCCGCGAGGCGCCGTGACCCAGATAACATCGCTCGGGTCCGTTCGTTCGTGACGCTGGTCCGCGCCAGGAGTCACCTCTTCGCGCTGCTAGCTCAGGGCCAGATGACGTTCGTTGTATCGCCATCCTTTCTGAGGCCCCACGATTTGAATTGTTCTAGGTAGATGACCTGAACCGTGCGGTTCGCTGCCTTACCAAAGATCTGTACGCCTGCAGCTTCTGCCGCGCTCCGTACAGCTGCGGCCATGTCATTGCGCAGCTCCTCTCCATACCTGCAGCCGATCTTCTGAACCACATGGTTCTCCGCTTCCCAGCGGTTCTTGCCTTGATCATCAAATAGAACGATTACGGCGCGCCTTTGAGCGTCCATGTAAATGCGCTGTTTTGGATCGCGGGCGCGTAAGGCCCACCGACCCGCCACTAGGCCAAAGAAGACCACTGGGAGTGTGAATATGAGGCATAGGGCGGCGACGGATCCGAGTGCGATACTCCACCCGAATGGAAAGTCACCCCAGCGCACGAGAGCAAAGACAACCGCAGCAACAACCAGGAACAGGGCCTGCGCGATCATCAAGGGCGGGATCATACGGGCGGACTTGACGACCCACCACGGGATCCGCAGGAGGTCACGCCGTCGCGGCTCTAAACAGTTGACATCAGCCGCAGTAGGGAGGTTATTGTCTACCCTCGAATTGCTATCACGTATCTGGTCCGCCGTAGCGCGGATGGCGTTCGTCATGGTTAGGAGGTTACATGGGCGATAAATTGATTCGGGAATCACAGGGTGCGGCAGAGGCCGGTGGACGGTCGTTCGGACCGGCCACCTTGAGATTCCGCCGGACTGCTCGCCCTAATGCGGCATTCGTTTCGGACAGGCTCCACAACGCGTCCATCTCATCCGTCGCATTTGTCAAACAATGGACGCAGCACAAAATATTGATGCAGGGTATGCGTTTGTGATCGCCGTCCGTTGACTGGGGATCCGTGCCCAGGCCGCTGTCACAAGAGCCCTCAGGGGGTTACCGACCTAGATCTGGATGTGAACATGCGGAGGACCTGTCGTGATACCCGGGCGCGATGCGGCGAATGAATCTGTTCCGTCCGCGAGTCGCTTCGCAGCCCCGAGCGCGGCACGAGCGCGAGCAGCATCGCGTCGCTGGGCCACCGTCTGCGGGACCGGGCCGAGCGCGCTCGCGCCGACGATCCCGTAGCGGTCCCTGTATGCGGCAACCGTGCAAGCGTGCTGCCTCCAACCAGGGGGGTGCTTTCGATGGGGGACCACTCCGAGTTCCCGGATCCACGTAGCTTTCGCGAGCAGTGCTTCGTCGAGGACTGCCCTCGCTCGCTCTTCGATAAGGGCGCTGCGTTCCTCAAGGGCCTGGCGCATCTCCGCGGTCAGGAGACCGATCGCTTTCGGAATGAACCCCACAATTAGTTGTGGGGACGTGCGCGAGCGCCTGACCCGGGCGTCACGACCGACCCCGATTGCTATCCGGGAGCATAGAACGGCCGCCACGTCTTGTGCGTCTTCGAACCCGCGTGCTGCGACCCCGCGACTGACCAGCTGCCTGACGTCGAGATGGTGAGCTTCGGCTCGCCGGAGTTCCGCTGTGAGCGCCCCAAACGCTGGCGACTCGACGGCGGTGTCGGCCTGACTTGGCGAGAGTCCACTGCCGCGCACCAATGCCGCCCACCTGTCGTACTGCGCCGCCGCCGCGATGGTCTCGTACTCTGCCGCGAGTTGCGCGACGGAACCCCACGCATCCTGCTGCGTCACTACAGTGTCGTGCGCCGACAGTTCGGCGCCTACGTGCTGCAGCACGCCGTAGAGGACACTCCGTGTCGTCGCGTCCCCGTCATCGCCAGGGCGCGGCCCCGCGTGGGCAGCATCGGGTCGGTCGACGACGACGTAGGCGCTGTTCGTCTGCCGACCTCGCGTCATTGCCACGTAGAGGTTCTCGCGTGACATGCCCGTGGTTACGACGACGTGAGCGGTATCGGTCGTGATGCCTTGCGCGCGGTGCGAGGTGACCGCATAGCCTAGTTCGAGGTGATCCCTGACGTAGTCCATGGGCAGCCGCACTGTGCTCGCCCGTCGGTGGCCGTGGGAGCGGACGTCGACCGAACCGTTTTGGCGCACGGCGGTCACGGTCCATCGGTCTCCGTTACGAACCCAGGCTCGGGAGGTGCGCAACTGCCGGTCGTTTCGGCGGGTTATCACCGTGTCACCGACAGCGGCACGGTTTCCGTCGTGGAGGGAGACTTCTCGGACGGCGTCGATGAGACCCTCCAAGATGAGTTCGGTGCGGGCACGCGCGTTCAGCGAGGCGACCGCCTCGTTTGAGTCGCCAATCAGGACGGTCGCACGGCCTGTTCGGGTATCCTCGCGCCAGGCCGTGTAGGCCGCATCCGTCATCGACTCGGTGGAACCGCCGCTCACTCTGGCGTGTGCGATGTACTGGTCAATCGAGTCGGGGTCGCCCTGGCGCAGTCCGAGGGAGGCCGTTTTCTCCCACTCGTGTGTGAAGCGGTGCACGTCGACGAGCTCGGGGGCATCCGCCCGGCTGTGGACCAGCATGGAGAATGCGCCACCAGCTTCCACAGACTGGAGCTGCGCGTGGTCGCCGACCAGCAGAACCTTGGCGCCGGCGCTCGTGGCGAGCGACGTGATCCGATCCAGGGACAGGGTGCCCGCCAAGGAGGCCTCGTCGACGATCACGAGCTGGCCGGCGTGAAACGTCGCGCCGTGGTCGAGGTGGTTGTGCCACCACTTCGCCAGGTTCTCGGTCCTGATGCCGAGGTCCTCCGCCAGCACCTGGGCGGCGGCGGCCGACGGAGCGAGCCCCACCACCGAGCCCGCACCATGCCCCGCCTCCCACGCACGCCGGAGCGCGTCCATCGCGGTCGTCTTACCCGCACCGGCCGGACCCACCAACACATCAACTGCACGCCCGGAGCCGACGATCGCATTGAGTGCCGCGAGCTGGTCGTCGGACAGCATTGCGCCACCGTGCACCCGCGTGCGCGAGGTCGCAGGGAGCGTAGTCACTGCAACTCGCGGACCGGTCGTGTCAGCGGCACGCTCCAGCAGCCGTGACTCCGCGTCGAGTAGCTGCGTCGAGGTGAAAAGGGTGGTGTGCTTCGGACGGAAGACCGACGTGCCATCGGCCCGCTGAAACGCAGCAGGGCTCGGCGCGAGCTCAGGTGGCGTGATCCGCAACGAGGCACGCTCGGCAGCAGCCACGACGAGATCGATGACGGCTTCGCGATCCGCCGCGGATGCGAAACGGCGCTGCATCATCTGGCGGGCGGCCTCTGCGGCGAGATTCCAATGCCGCCACGTCGCACGCTTCTCGCTCACCGCCGACATCACACTCAACTCGAGCGTTTCGATCGTCTCCCGTGGCACATCCTCGGCGCGCAACACTGGCGCAGGGGAGTTGTCGGCCGTCGCGATCGGCCACTTCGGTGCGGTGTTTCCCAGGATTTGCTCCGCACGCTCACGCCACGCCGCGGTGAGTTCGGCAAGTGAGCGCACCTCCTTGGCGGGCCGCGTGGAGAGCGTCGCCTGGGCACGGAGCTTCGTGATCGTCACCGGACTCGGACGGCGACCGTGCCTGCTCAGATATGCGTCGATCAGCACGTCGGTCGCGCCATCGATGTGCCGCGACCGGGTCGAGAACCCCGCAACGAGCTCCTCCGGAACGGAACAGATCGACAGGGCCGGGTTGCGGTCCCTCCCCCGCGCCCGCATCTCCCACCGCACGCCCAGAGACCGCGTCAAGGCGTCTGCAAACAAGGACTCGTGCAGCTCGGACAGTGCAACGACGGCCGCGTGCATCGGTCGGCCGTCGAGGGAGCGCCACTTGCCATCGAGCACGGTCTGCACCTTGTTGCTGATGACCACGTGCGTGTGCAGGTGCGGGTCGCCGGCCCTGCTGTCGAAATGGTCGAATGCCGTCGCAATCAGGCCGGTCACATCGACTTGCGCAACGGCTCCGTCACCTGCCGTGGCCCCAATTCGAGTCGCCGCAACCTCGCGCTCCATGAATGCAACCACCTCGGACACCGCCGCATGATGCGCCTGCACGACCCGGGCCTGAGTTTCCCCGTCTGCAACGCCCCAGAAGATGCTCGCCGACTTCGGAATCGAGAAGGTGAAGTCGTACCCGGCGACGGCACGACGCCGGGCCACCCGCTCCTGGTCGATGCCGGTAAGCGCCAGATCTGCTGGGCTTCGATACGCGGGATAGGCGCGACCCAGAGGTTCGCCGTCCACCGGGTCGCGCCCCAACCCGATCAATCGCTGTAGCTGGGTCTCCGTGACTTCGGCGCCCTCGATGATGCGACCGGAGCCGAGGCTCGGGAGGCCGCTCCCCATCCATCGACCCGGTGGCGTGCCCTTCGCACTGTAGTAACGAGTCAGCGGCGTGGAGAGCGATCGCTGCCCGTCGCCGGCGGCGACGGTGCGCAGCATGTACTTGTAGCCATCGCCGGCACTCATCACCCGCATCGATACAGTCACCCGGCGCACCTCCCCTATCGCAGAGGAGGTGCGCCGCCTCGATCTGCAAGAGGCGTGGCAATCCGAATTCGGGTTTCGCGGTGCTCGCTCGGGACGCGCCGTTTCCCTGCGAGGGCCGTTGGCCCTAATGACGGCGATGCGGGCTCTGATCGTTCGTGATCGTTGGTGTCGACCTCGAACCTGGGGGTCGACGCGCCAACGGCACTCGATCTTCACCTTCCCCTCGAATTGGGTGTCCAACGTCCGTCGTCAGACGCCATATGCCTCTCCTGCGCTCGCTAGTCTGGGAATCATCAGCGCGTGATGGCGAGGGAACGAGCTTGAAGCGAATGTAGCCGCCGGCCCATTTATCGAGGTGGTCGCTTGACAAGGCCCAACCTATACGCATTCCCAACGGCTGACTGAAGAGAATTGCGCACGGCTGAATCGGCATCCGCTTCAAGTGCGGTCGAGAGCCCGTACTTGACTTCTCGTCACGTTCACTTCGCATGTCTAGCGAAAGAACACTGTGAGACGACAAAGCAGAGTGGCCATGGGAAATTACTCAGACACCGCACGAAGGACAGTTCATGGCCGCACCAACCGATGACACGATCAGCCCTCGTCGACCCTTCGACGTGCACAGGTTTCTGATCGAGCGCGAGATCAACGACAAAGTGCAGGCGCCTTTATCCTCGGCGGAACGCCTCTGGGAATTCTTGAACGATGAAAGCACTCTTTCGCCATTTCGATTTCACGACGGCTTAGCCCTGTACAGGGGGCAAAGCAATGGAGCGTACGGCGTGAACTCGAGTTTGTACCGCCTCGCCCAGAATGAAATCGACTCTATAGCGACTCTGCGCGGGAGCAAAAACCAAGTGCAGAAGAAACTCGCGGAGCAGGTTTTGTCGCAAGTCGAAAGCGAAGTGCTGAGAGAAGCTCGGGCAAACGGTATCGGCGCAGCTATGACCGGACTAGAGACGCTCTCACTACTCCAACACCATTTGTCGCCGACACGACTGATGGACGTGTCTTACTCACCCTTGGCCGCCCTTTACTTCGCGATCGAAAGAAATCAATGGACTGATGGACGCTTGTTTCTCTTCACGACTAGGAAAAGTCAGTCTCTCACTGCGGACGATATGGGCAAGGATCTTGACAACGGACTTCCGTGGACGGGTTCCAATGAGAGGATAGCCGCTTCCGGATGGCAGGACCGAGTGTGGCATTTTCCGGTGGCGCCGCTTGATGCTCGAATGTGGGCCCAACAAGGGACGTTCCTGGCCGGCGGACTCTTTTCGACTGGGGGTGATTATCAGCAATTTCGTGGAGTAGGCAATACAACCGGCCCAGGTCGACAAGACGTTCTTACTGCGAAGGAATTCAGACGGGTTTGCACGCTCGCAATCAGTTTTCCTCGGCAGTTTCCCGGAGTTAGAGAGGAATCGAGATGGGATGCTTACGGGTGGTCGATCTCCATACCGAAAGAGTGGAAGGAACCATTGCGGGTGCTGTTAGAAGCGGCGGGGGTAACTAAGGACTCCATCTACCCGCCAGTCGACGATGTTCGCCGCCTTCTCACTCGAGTGGCGAGTGATGAAGCGAAGCGCGCTCTCGAGAGGTTTCGTGCCACAGTGTGACTAATTAAGAGCGCCCATTGACGGTTGACCCCCTTGCGTCCCTCTAGGTCTGCAGTGACGGGAATTTGATTCCTCGAGGAGGCAGCGGTTACACGCCGAGCCGTGTGTTGGCGTCGCAAACGAGGGGCGCCCGTCGGGGGCAGAGGCGCTGCTCCAATGGTTTGGATTGAAGGACATTAGGCGCCCACTGCACGGTCGTATGGGAATTCGTTCTTGCCGTCGTGGATGCTTGTCATCCATGTCGAGCACTACACCCGGTACTTCGACGGCAGTTTCACGAACCTGATCGAGGTCGATGCGACACGTCCCGTTCATGCCACCCGCTTCCGTTGGACCGACGCTTTAGGTTTGAGGCCACGCCGACTTTCCAGCACTCCGAGGTCCCTTCCATTTTCGGGTCGCGCGAGCTGGCTGAGCACTGCCTTTTGCGTTTCGGGAGTCCAGAAGATCTTTAGCTGCCGACGGGCCCGGGTGACCGCCGTATAGAAGATGCTATGAGGAATCTCGTCCTCATTGGCATTAGTAATGACGACTTTGACGGATTCGTATTCGAGCCCCTGAGCTTTGTGGATCGAGACCGCGTAGGCGACCTGGAAGGGAACGCTGCTATTGTTCCCCTCGTCGTCCTCATCGCTGTTGCCGCGCTCGTATACGGAGAACCTCACGACGGAGCCGCTGATCCACTCAAGCTCCGTACCAAACACGTCGAATTCAGTCACGATCCGATCGATATCGACGTCGAATTGGATCCGTCCGGCATGATGTTCGATTGCGACGAGCTTTCCCTTGAGGTTGTTGTAGATGACACCGCGGAAGCGTTCAGTGTCGTAGAAGAGGACAGGGTCCCCCACCTTATAGGTGGACACTCCCCAGGTAACTTCCGGCTGCTGGTTGCGGCTCTGGAGAAACCGATTGATGTTGTTGATCCCGTACAAGCCGTCGTAATTCAGGCACAAGATGATCTCGTCTTCTCGCTGCGGCTCGAACAGAGTCTCGTCAAGCACAGTCGAGTAACCATAGTGAGCGAGCAGCTCCTCGATATCCGGATCAAGCGCGCGGACCGCGCCCCAAAACTTCAGGAGGTTCTTGTTCTTGGTCCGGTAAGGATTCGTAAGTTCGAAGATTGAGGCCGACGGGAGAAAAGCCGGTGCCAGCCTAAACCAATTGCCGAACTTGATGGACTCAATCTGGTAGACATCACCGACTAGTACGAGGAGCTTGAATTTCGTCCGGGTAAGCAATTTCAGGAGATCTTCGTTACTGACGGTACTGCACTCGTCGATGATCAAGATGTCATATTCGGTCTGAGAGGGCCGCCATGTCTCACGCGCAATAGTGCGAAATTCGGAGTTTTGGGCAGTGACACGTCGTTCGAGGTTGTTCACGGCCGGGTTGGTTTGTGCCAAGAACAGCTTTCGCTTGTCGTTGAAGTAGTTCGCGATTTGGTTGATGATGGTCGACTTGCCCGTTCCGGCGGCCCCGTAAATCAGCGCGACTTGCGACTCTTTGAACAACAGCTTAAGAGCATCAACCTTCAATGGGTCGTCGACAACTACCGCCGTCGTCTCCTGGAGCCATCGCTCAACGGCCTCCGAGTATCCGCCGATACCCGTCTTCGAGTGCTGCTGGAGCTCCTTGATTATCTCGACCGTGTCGTCCTCATAACCTTGAAGAAACAAGTGCCCCTTGTCCTCCACGAGATCCCGCCGAGGACGGTGCTTGTAATACAGCGCGCTGTTGTAGTGCGCTATCAGGGGCGGCAAGTCACCGAAGTTTTCAAGCTCTTCGACCGGGGTATAAAGCAGTCCATGCTGCTCGACGTTGTTCTTCACACGTCGGGCAAGTAGCTCATGTTTGTGCGCAGTCGAGTCGAGACTCTCCACGAGATCCGCAAGGCGCGCATTGTGGCCCATCGGCGACGAACAGAACGGCATTGAGTCGAAGGGCTTACACCCGAACTGCAGGTTCAGATTCGACAGCCCGCTCCAGGACTCCGAGCTATATTGCTGCTTCAAGATCACATTGTTCATTCGCAACATTAAGTATCGAATTACGTTGTGCCCGGCGGACTCCTTCGCGACCAATACTCGGACTTGCTCGAGCACTGGGAAGATCTGTGCCTTCTGCACTCGTGCGGTTGCGTCAGCGCGGAGTTTCTCGAAGCGTTTGTCCGACAGCGCGACTGCGTCGAGGAGACTCGACTCAGTGCGCGTCAGGTGCTCCATAAGAGCGCGGTACTCAGAGCTACCCGATTGAACCGTCGTGTGCATCCCGAAAAGCCGTGCAAAGTTGTTGAACTCGCAGGGACGAATAGAGACGTGCCAGTCGAGAATCACAGATATGGGCATTGTTTGCCCGAGTACATCGATCGCTTCCGGTACCACAGTCAGATACGCCGCGTACTTGTCGGTCATGTCAACGTCTGTGAATGCGATAATGCGGTCGAACTTATTGACGCGATCCGTTGCCGGGCGGAACACCACTTCGTAGAGGATCCGCCCTTTCGCGAAGAAGGGACGAGTACGGTGGATGTAGTAGCGGTCGCGCTTCCCACCCGGCGTAGGGTTGGCCCGCACGGCCGCGATTCGCTGGGCAATTTTCTCGTGGTATTCGCGAAGCGATGGGTCGAGGTCGACCGGGAAGTCTTCCAGGTTTGTGAGGATCGCCATCCCACAGTCGTCCTGGAGCAACTCCCGAAGGCGAATGAGGTACTCGTAGTACTTCAGCATCAGTCGTTCGGGCGTGTCACCATCCATCGTGTAGTGCGACACGCTCTCTTGCAGCAGCTTGTGGAACCGATGAATGAACTGGATGCGCTTCTTGGCCGAACCGACGAATGCCAACCCATCTTGGATCGCATCATAGGTGTACTCAGAGTCGTTCTCACCCGTATGCAGACGCACTGCGGCACCCTCGACGAGGTTGCGCAGCTGCGATAGTACGTTCAGAGAGAGAAGGCCGCGGTCGTCTTTCAGCGCGGCGATGCTCCTAGTTATTGCTTGATCCGCACCGCGAATCTGTCTCTCGACGCTTGGCATCTCTTTCGTTCCCCGTCCCCGTTAATGACGAAGGCATGACGGCGCAGCACTCTCGCTGAGCCCTCATAGTTCCCTCGCAACCCTCGGTCGCCGCATTACTTCGCGCCACAGCGTGGCGATACGCCGTATTCCGCAGGTTCATCAGGAGTTTAGCCCTCAAGCGTCACCCGCCGCCGACCTGCTACTTTGTCCTCGTACTCTTAGGCAAAGCACGGCCTGCCGTCGGAGTGACAGTCTCCCGCGAACTAGATGCGCTCAAAGCTCGAAACGACCTAACGGGTGTCTACGAATTTGATACTTCTAACTACCGCCGAACAGTGGGTCAACGCTTGTTACCGCCGACACCTGCACTGACGCGATCTGAGTCATCATCAACTTGTCGGATTCTGCCGAGCTGCCGCTTCGGTTCCTGGCCGGAGCGGATGTGATGGCCGACAACCCTCACCGAGGTCCGCCTGGTCTCGCGAGAGATGATCGCCAACCACCTGGCGGTCCTGCGGGACGTCGGTCTGGTTGAGCCGGTGCGGGTGGGCCGCGAAGTCCACCGTCAGGTGCTAGGCAGCCAGCTCACGAAAACCACTCGCCGACGACCTTCTCGAGGCGCAGTGGGGCCGCCGGCTGGCGACGATCAAGTAAATCGCGGACGGGCTGAAGGAGGGCGCGATACTTCTGCGCGCATTAGGTTAGGGCCATGGACCTTCTCGCCGTGTACGGCGCAGCTCTCGGCGCTCGTCCCTCAGCGCTTTCGACACTGCCCAAGTTGGGCTTCGACCGGCTTGGCGAGCAGGAACTCGCGAGACTGCTCGAATCCTGGGGAGAGGCGCGGACTCAGTCTGAGAGCCCATCAGCATGGGACGAGGGAAAAGGGCAGTCAATCTGGCCGTTGATCAGTCACCACAACTTTCACGCGAGCAGTCCGTTCGGAGTCGGCAACAACCACCGGGTCAGTGATCGCGCCCTTCGAATGCTTCTCATTCACGATGGCATCATGCTCTCCGACCCGGTGCACGAGATTGCTCTGGCTTTCGCGAGGCACGGCACACCTGCAGGAGTCGACAAGATGAGGGCCATCACCGAACGACTGGGGCGGTTAGAGCCGCTCATCGAGCGTGGCTACATCAAATTCACAACTGAACGCCCAGCCATCGCTGACAGCACCCGGCGGGGCACACTAGAGGCGCTTGGCATGCGCCCAGATTTTCGTGACTTCACCGACCTGCGCGAGGTCAGTGCGGGCGCGGCGGAGGCCGGCGGTGCGTTCGTGCGTGACTACCTCTGGATAGCTGGCGACCTGCTGCGCCGACTCGGGGAATCTAACAATTTGCCACCATCCACGGCCTTCCCTGATTCGCGAACGTACGTGTCTGAACTCGTGCGCCGAACGGATCGTCGGCTCAGCGGCGTCGCCCAAGCACTCATTCATCTGAGCTGGCAGCTGGCCATCTGTTCCGTGCGGCCCGACGCAGACATCGCGACAACGGGCGACCTAGAGCTTCGCCTGTTCAGACGACTGGTGGATACGTCAACCTTGGTCAGCCCAGACCATGAGGATGATCCGATCGACACCCGGCATGTGCGGCGCACTGCAATCGGCGATATCCCAAATCTCGCGGGAAGTGAGCTCGATGTTGGCGACCTGGTTGCAATACGAGAGGACCCGACGTACGAACAGTTCCGCAGCGCTCTCCGCGTGGCGCTGGATGACTATGACGAATGGCTCGTACGGGATCCCGCGGACAAGCTGAGCCATAGACGATTCACCGAGCAGATGGCGACGGTGACGGCGCACCTCCAAGAGTCCACGGTAAGGTCGTCCTTCGGCGAATATGTCAAACGCGAGTGGTTTCCAGCAACTGTAACGGTGGCCGTCGCTGCGGCCAGTGTCGGCCAAAGCGCTGCCTCAACGATTGCAGTCGGTGGGCTGGGGGCCGCTGCGCAGGCGATCGTGCACTGGTGGACGGCAAGACATTTGGACGACGCTCATCGCAACCGCCCAGCCGTGCGGTTTCTGGCCTCGCTCGGAAACCCCAGGACCTAGTATTCGATCGGTCTTTGCTTTGGCAGTCAGTGGTGTGGACTAGCACGATTCCAGCGCCTCATCGAATTGCTCTAACTACCCCGTGTTCTCGCTCCACTCGCGGCGACAACAGCCACCGCGGATTCTCTGATGTGGCTAGAAGTCGATTGCTCTCGCGACAACAGACCTTGCATCACATAAGGCACACCCAAGATCAGGCGCCCGAGGCGTACCAAAGCTTTTCGGCGCAAGATCGTCAATGGCCAATTGGAACACAAGATGTCTATCACTCCAGGATGAACCAGCGCACTCCAGGATGAACCAGCGCTGGCCATTCCCCCTGCAAAAGACCATGTTCGGGAGGTGTCATCTGGCCAGCGCCGATTGCTGTCTCGTGCGCTCAAGTCCATGCTCCGGTTGATGCCAGTGCCAGCACGGAGGCCGACCAGAACTGAATTGCTTCATTCATATGCTTTCCTGCCTCTCGCACCAATCGGATTGGATTTCCAAATTGTTGCAGTGCGAGGAGAATTACATAGAGGGCCAGAAGCCCGGCGAACACTTTCCAATTGCTGAGATCAAACGTAGCTGGGGCTCCCATGACGGGCTTCAACCCACGATTGCTGCAATGCTACAGCTAGCGACACGCTCCTGCTCGCTCCGCAATCGCGTTGCCTTGCATATCAGTCAGAGTAACTCCCCCTGCGTCAAGGGAGAATTTACTGCCGTTCCACTGCGTGATTACAGATATGAGGAGGAGCGGCCGGTGTGTGGCGGAAGCCGTCCATCCGGCAGGTATCGAGCTCATCCGGGGGTGCGGAATAATCCCCGATGAGATGGTGCCGCCACCGTCGCGGCACCGCGGTCAGTCCGTGTCCTTCGCAAACGCCCGGTCGAGGAGCGCGGCGGTCGCCGGGTTCACCAGTTCGCTGCGTTGAATGTAGTGCATCACCGTGACCCTCGTGTCGGAGTGGCCGAGGAGTTCTGCGGCGAGTTCGATACTGGCGTTGTCGTGGACCGCGGTCGCCACCGTGCGGCGGAACATGTGTGGGGTCACCCCGTTGATGCCGGCACCCTCGAGTACCTGTCGGAGTTGCCTGCGCACGTTCGCGGTGGTCAGCGGGGTGCCGTCCCGGGACTGGAACAGGAGGTCATCCAGGCCCATGCTCCCGACTCTGGCGAGCCGCCGTCGGACCGCGTCGGAGGTGAAGGTGGGAATGGCGACAACACGGGTGGACTTCGCGGTTTTGGGGTGGTCCTGCCGGAAAGTCTGCTCGCCCTTGCGACTGACGATGGTACCGGCCAGGCGGATCGACGGCACGGGGCTGGTGATGTCGACGTCCCGGCGGCGTATGGCCAGCACCTCGCCGATGCGGGCTGATGTGCCGAGCATCACCTCGATGATCGCGCCGAGTTGGCCGTCGGGCTTGGGGCCAGATGTATGGTTGGCGGCGCTCTCCCACTGCGCGATCGCCGCACGGATCACGTTGACCTCCGGCGCCATAAGCGCGGCGGGGATGTGCGGCTCGCGGTGGAGGCGGGCGACGTGGTCCATCGGGTTACGCGGCAGGACCTCGTGCCGCACCGCCAGTTCCAGGGCGAGCCGCAGAACCACCCGGGCCTGCTTGGCGCGATTGTAGGAAAGCTTCGCGAGCTGCTTGATGAACTTGTCGCAGCGGGCGACGCCGATCTCCCGCAGGGCGAGGTTGTCGAACGCCGGGGAGACCAGGGTACGCATGTTGCGCTCGTAGAGGTTCCGGGTGGTCCTTGAGATCCGGCCCTCCAGATCGATGTCCTCCAACCAGTAGATGACCAGGTCGCGGAACAGGCTGTCCGGGCTGAGAGTCGTGTCCGCCGGTTGGAACAGATCCCGGTTGGCGAGCTTGCTCTTCAGCGCACGTTCGGCAGCCTTAGCGGTCGCACCGCTGGCCTGCACGAGACGCGCGTGGCCGTCCCAGTCACGGTAGCGGGTTCGCGCCAGGTACCGGCCGGTCGGCGACTTGCGGGTGCTGATGCCGCCGAAGGTGCCGATGCTCAACCGTTGCCGGGGCATCTCAGCTCACCGCCGATCGGGACGCCTGGGCTCGCTGGCGGTTTCTCGCTGCTGGGCGATCCAGGCCCGCACATCGGAGATGGCGAACTTGAGGTGTTTGCCGAACCGGTACGCGGCCGGGCCTTTGCCGTGCACACGCCAGTCGTAGACGGTCGAGATCGGGATGCCCAGGTAGGCCGCCAGCTCGGCAACGTCCATCAGGGGCTCCAGGCCCCAGGTGTCGGTGGGAGGGGAGGTTAGGTTCTCGTTGTGAATGCTCATACCCCGAAGGTGCGCACGAGGATCCCGGACGATCGGGAGGAACCGAAACCGACCTCCCCGCCCCGCACGGCAGGGCCAGCACAGCGGCGGAAATGGGCTGAAAGTGATGACGTAGTGATGACACAATCAAATCTCTTAACCAAAAAGTCCCGGAAACCCATGAGTTTCCGGGACATTTGGTCGGGCTGACAGGATTTGAACCTGCGACCCCCTGACCCCCAGTCAGGTGCGCTACCAAGCTGCGCTACAGCCCGTCACCCTCCGCCAACACGCTTCGAGAAGCGCATTCTGCAGGAGACAACTTAGAAAGCTTACCGCCTCCGGCGACCTCTTGTGTGCACAACGGATGCCCGGCGCCGCCCGTCCCTCAACGCGGCGTCCGTCGGGGCGCACGACCGCTCTCGCCAGCAGACCGCCCGGCCCCGAACTCGCGGCGCAGCTGCCGCCAGATCCGGGGCAGCAGCACGGCGTCGCCGAGGAGCGGGCGGCGGTGCTGCACGATGACCGAACCGAAGCCGGGCAGCGCTGGGCTGAAGCTGAGGCGCTCCGGGAAGTTGGCGAGGGTCCAGCCGCGCACGCCCAGGTCGACCGCGGAGATCGTGCCGGGACCGGGAGGCGAGGCCGGCCCGGATTCGGCGAGGGCCGGCGCCTCCGGGCCGCGGGGCGCATCCGCTTCGGGCGGCACGGCCGCCACTCCCCCGGGTTCGCCGACCCGGAAGTCGCCGAGGGCGCTCGTGCGGATGAGCGCGGTGGACCCGACCCAGAAGGAGGCCCCATACCGGGACGCGCTGCGGTGCAGCAGGCCACGGAGCCCCGGGGAGGCTCCCCCGGTGCGCGGTCCGCCCTGCGGGAACGACGGGGTCTGGAGCACGGCGACGCCGCCGTGCTCCGGTTCGTCCAGGAAGTAGATCGAGCGCAGGCAGTAGTCGCTGAGGAGCTGGGCGTCCGGCCCGAGGGTGAGCAGGTAGTCCGTCTCGGCGGCGTCGCCGGGCCCGGCGGCACCGATCAGGTCCACGTAGCCGGCGAGGCTGCCATCGAAGATCTCCAGGTCGGCGGAGAAGGTCCAAGCGAGG
The DNA here is from genome assembly GCF_022760445.1 of Cryobacterium zhongshanensis. NCBI lineage: Bacteria > Bacillati > Actinomycetota > Actinomycetes > Micrococcales > Microbacteriaceae > Cryobacterium > Cryobacterium zhongshanensis. The sequence continues at coordinate 528,376 of NZ_JALGAR010000003.1, forward strand.
CGGCGCTGGAGGCGCAGCATCCGCTCGGGGCGCTGCGGGATCCGGTCGGCGATGGCACGGTCGAGGTCTGCCGCGATGCGCGCGAAGCCCGCGGCGGGGCCGCCGAGGGTGTGCGTGCTGAAGACGGCGCTCGACCGGCCGGCGACGGCCTCGGCCAGGCGCTGCCGGGCCAGCCAGGCGACGGCCCAGCGGTAGTCGGCGGCGAGGGCGTCGATGAGGTCTTCGGAGACCGCGAGGCCGTCGGTCAGGTCGTGGTCGGCGGCGAGTTCGAGCTCGAGCACGAACAGGGCGTCCTCGAACCGGGCGCGGGGTTCGGCGAGGGCGTCGGTGAGCTGACGCACGATCGTGAGGGCCTCGGCCTGGGCGCTCGGCGCCGAGCGCTCGTCGAGCAGCAGCACGACCCGGAGGGTCGGGTATTCCTGCAGGGCGGCGGACCAGAGCGACGCCCGCAGGGCATTCGACCCGGACCGGGCGCCGGCACTGTCGCCCGCGGCGACGACCACGGTCAGCGCGTCTTGGCGGGCGGCGAAGTGGCGCTCCAGTTCCCGGTGGGGCACCCTCACGTGCTCGTTCAGGCGGATCAGGGCCCCCTGGCGGGCGGCGAGGTAGCAGAGGAGCGCGATCGCGCACAGGGTCGAGCCGCCGAGGGACAGCGCACGGTCGAGGACCGACCAGGCGGCGCCGTCGATGTCCGTCTGGCGGAGTATCACAACGGCGAGCCAGGCCGTCCAGCCGAGCGCGACGGCGACGATGGCGGCACGGCCGCGGGCCAGCTCCGGGGCGCGTCGGAGCGACGACCGGGCGGCGGACGACACCGTTCGACCGGCGGCACGTTTTCGGGTCGGCGAAGCAGACAACTTCGTGTGCATGGTGAATCCTCGGGTAAGGCTTGAATGCAGAATCCCCGATTCGGGCGGGGATCCGGCACCTGTGGCACTACTGGTGCATTAGCCCGAATGTAGAGCAGCTGGCCGGGTGGCGACAGTCCCCGCTTCGGGGCGAGGTGAATCCGCTGCCGCCTGCCGACACGACCACCGCAACAGGCCCTGAACCGACGGATGCGCCGCCTTCCCGAACCCGGGATGGCGACGCATGCGTCTGGTGGAGCGTGGAGCGACTGCTTAGCGCTTGCGCTTCTCGCGGACGCGCATGCTGATGTTGATCGGGCTGCCCTCGAAGCCGTAGACCTCACGCAGTCGACGCTGGATGAAGCGACGGTAGCCCGGGTCGAGGAACCCGGTGGTGAAGATGACGAAGGTCGGCGGGCGGCTGGAGGCCTGGGTGCCGAACAGGATGCGCGGCTGTTTGCCGCTGCGCACGGGGTGCGGGTGCTCCGCGGCGAGCTCGGCGAGGAAGGCGTTGAACTTGCCGGTGGCGACGCGGGTGTCCCACGACTCGAGGGCGACCTCGAGGGCAGGGACGAGCTTCTCCATGTGGCGGCCGGTCTTCGCGGAGATGTTCACCCGCGGGGCCCAGGCCACGTGGGCGAGGTCGAGCTCGATCTCGCGCTCGAGGTAGCGGCGACGGTCGTCGTCGATCTGGTCCCACTTGTTGAACGCGAGCACGAGGGCGCGGCCGGATTCGAGGACGAGGTCGATGACGCGCACGTCCTGCTCGGAGATGACCTCGGTCACGTCGATGAGCACGACGGCGACTTCGGCCTTTTCGAGCGCGGCGCTCGTGCGGAGGGAGGCGTAGAAGTCGGCGCCCTGGGAGAGGTGCACGCGGCGGCGGATGCCGGCGGTGTCGACGAAGCGCCAGACCTTGCCGCCGAGTTCGACCTGCTCGTCGACCGGGTCGCGGGTGGTGCCGGCGAGCTCGTTGACGACAACGCGCTCTTCGCCGACGACCTTGTTCAGGAGGCTGGACTTGCCGACGTTCGGGCGGCCGAGGATGGCGACGCGGCGGGGGCCGCCGACTTCCTGCTTGGCGACGGCGGAGATCTCGGGAAGCTTCTCGAGGATCGCGTCGAGCAGGTCGGCGACGCCGCGGCCGTGCAGGGCGGAGACGGGCCACGGCTGGCCGAGGCCGAGCGACCAGAGGTTCGCGGATTCGGGTTCCTGGCGCACGTCGTCGACCTTGTTGGCGACGAGGAAGACCGGCTTGCCGGCCTTGCGGAGCAGGCGCACGACGGCTTCATCGGTCGAGGTCGGGCCGACGTTGGAGTCGACGACGAACATGACGACGTCGCACAGCTCGATGGCGAGTTCGGCCTGCATGGCGACGGAGGCGTCGATGCCCTTGGCGTCGGGCTCCCAGCCGCCGGTGTCGACGATGCTGAACTTGCGCTCGTGCCATTCGCCCTTGTAGGTGACGCGGTCGCGGGTGACGCCGGGGGTGTTCTCCACGACGGCCTCACGGCGGCCGAGGATGCGGTTGACGAGCGCCGACTTGCCCACGTTCGGGCGGCCGACGATGGCGATGACCGGCAGGGCCGGGAGGTAGGTGATCGCGTCGGGGTCGTCCGTCACCGAGTCGAGGACATCGAAGTCCTCGTCGTCGAGGTCGTAGTCGTTGAGCCCGGTGCGGAGGGCGGCGGCGCGCTGTGTCGCCAGGTCGTCGTCGAGATCGTCCAGTCTCGCCCCGAGGTCGGGGTCGAGATCGGGAAGTGTTTCGTCGTATTCGTTAGTCATGCGAGGTCCTCGCGGTACGTGTGTTGATGACCTCGATGACCGCGCCAATGGTCTGTTCGAAGTCGAGATGGGTGGAGTCGACGGTGTTCACACCGTCTGCGGCGCTCATGAATTCGACGACCTGTGAGTCGGCGCGATCCCTCGATCGCAACTGATCTGCCACGGTTTGAGCCGATTGAGTCGATATTTCCGCAGAGCGCCTAGCCATTCTAGCTTGTTCGGATGCCGTGAGCAGGATCCGGACTTCCGCCTCCGGTGCGACGACGGTCGTGATGTCCCGTCCTTCGACCACGATTCCGGGCCGGTCGACCCCGGCTGCGATGCTGCGGAACAGCGCGGTGAGGTGGGCGCGCACGGCGGGGATGCGGGCGACGGCGCTCACGATCGCCGAAACGGCCGGCTCGCGGATGGCCTCGGTGACGTCGTCGGCGCCGACGCTGACGGCCGGGTCGTCGGGGTCTGTGCCGATCGAGTAGTCGAAGGCGGGCAGGGAGGTGATCACGGCATCCGTGTCTGCGGGGTCGATGGCGCGGTCGCGCACGTACCAGGCGAGGGCGCGGTAGGCGGCGCCGGTGTCGAGGTAGCCGTAGCCGAGGCGGCGGGCGACGGCGCGGCTGACGCTCGACTTGCCGCTTCCGGCCGGTCCGTCGATGGCGACGACGAGCGGATGCGTGGATTCAGTCATGTGCTAGCCGGCAATCCGCCAGCCGCGTGCGGCCAGCTCTTCGGTGAGGCGGGTGACGGCCTCGGGGAGCACGGAGATCTCGGCGAGGCCGAGTTCCGCGCCGGGTGAGTGCTCGAGCCGGAGGTCCTCGACGTTGACGCCGAGGGCGCCGATCTCGTTGAGGAGCCGGGCGATCTGGCCGGGCGTGTCGTCCACCATCACGGTCAGGGAGACGAAACGGCGGTCGTGGCCGTGCTTGCCGGGCAGCCGGGAGACGCCGGCGTTACCGCCGGCGAGTTCTTCGGCGACGCGGCGGCGGGCGCCGGGGGCGGCCGGGTCGTCGAGGGCGGCGATGAACCGGTCGAGGTCGTCGCGGTAGGCCACGAGGATCTCGCGCACCGGGGCCGCGTTCGCGCCGAGGATCTGCACCCACAGTTCGGGGTCGCTCGCGGCAACGCGGGTCACGTCGCGGAGGCCCTGGCCGGCGAGGTTGAGGGAGGCGGCGGGGGCATCCGTCAGCCGCCGGGCCATCAGGGTCGAGACGACCTGGGGCACGTGGGAGACGAGCGCGACGCTGCGGTCGTGGTCCTCCGGGCTCATCTCGACGAGGGTCGCGCCGAGGTCGAGGATGAGGTCGTCGATCGCGGTGGCCTGCTGGTAGCTGATGCCGTCGTGGGCGGCGACGACCCAGGGCCGGCCGAGGAAGAGGTCGGCGCGGCCGGCGAGGGGTCCCCCGCGTTCGCGGCCGGCGAGCGGGTGCGAGCCGATGTACCGGGAGATATCGGCGCCGCGCGCCCGCAGTTCGGCGAGGGGCGCGAGCTTGACGCTCGCGACATCCGTCACGATGGCGTCGGGGAAGGACTCGAGTTCGCGGGCGACGATCTCGGCGGTCACGTCCGGCGGCACGCACACCACGATGAGCTGCGGCCGGTCGCCGGTGAGGGCGGCCCGGCCGGCGCCGTAGTCGATCGCGATGCTGAGGTTCGTCGGCGAGGCGTCGGCGAGGATGACTTCGATGCCGCGGGCTCGCAGGCCGAGGCCGATGCTCGTGCCGAGCAGCCCGGTGCCGACGACGCGCACGGGCCCGATCAGGCGACTTTCGACCACGGGTGTCTCCTGACTTCGTGCGGGTTGTGCCTCTAGTATTCGGTGTCCGCCCGCGAAATCGTGAGCAGCTGACCGAGTTCAACCTTAGTCAAGTCGCGCAGGTCGCCGGCCCGCAGGGTGCCGAGGTGCAGGGGTCCGAACTGGCGGCGGACGAGGTCGACGACGGGGTGGCCGACGGCTTCCATCATCCGGCGCACGATGCGGTTGCGGCCGGAGTGCAGGGTGAGCTCGACGAGGCTGAAGCCGTCGCCGGGAGGGCTCGTCAGGATGCGGGCCTTGTCGGCGTTGATCGGGCCGTCGTCGAGTTCGATGCCGGTCTGCAGCAGCTGGATGGTCTGCGCGGTGACGCGGCCCTCGACCTTGGCGATATAGGTCTTCATCACGCCGAAGGACGGGTGCGCGAGGATGTGAGCGAGGTCGCCGTCGTTCGTCAGGATGAGCAGGCCGCTCGTCATGGCGTCGAGGCGGCCCACGTTGAAGAGGCGTTCCTCGAACTGCTCGGTGAATTCGCGCAGGTCGGGGCGGCCGCTCTCGTCCTGCATCGAGGAGACGACGCCGACGGGCTTGTTCAGCATCACGTAGCGGCGGCTGGTGTCGAGCTGGATGGCGACGTTGTCGACCATGATCTGGTCGTGGTCGGGGTGGATGCGCCGCCCGAGTTCGGTGACGACCTTGCCGTTCACGCGCACCCGGCCCGCGGCGATGAGGTCTTCGGAGACCCGGCGGGAGGCGACCCCCGCTGAGGCCATCACCTTCTGCAGGCGCACGCCGTCTGCGGCGGCTTCCGGGTTGGTGGGCGTGCCCTGGGGGTCGATCGTCATGGTGAATCCTCAAATCCATTTGCGCCGTCTGCGAGCAGGGGCGATAAGTAGGGCAACTCGTCGAGCGAGTTGATTCCCAGCTGTGTGAGCAGCAAGTCCGTGGTGCCGTAGTTGATCGCACCGGTCTCACTATCGGTGAAGACCTCGGTGATCAGGCCGCGCCCCACGAGGGTGCGTACGACCGAGTCCACGTTAACGGCCCTGATTGAGGCTACCGCCCCGCGGCTGATCGGTTGCTTGTATGCGATCACGGCGAGGGTTTCGAGGGCGGCCTGGGACAGTTTGCTCGGGTTCTGGGTGAGCACGAAGTCGGCGACGATGACGTCGTGTTCCGGGCGCACGTAGATGCGCCAGCCGCCGGCGACCTCGCGCAGTTCGAAGCCGCGCCGCACGGTGCCGTCCCGGCCGTCGAAGTCGGCGACGAGCCGGGCGATCGAGCGACGCACGTCGCTCAGCGGCCGGCGGAGCGCGGTGCCGAGGTGCAGCAGACTCTGCGGTTCGTCGGCGACCATCAGGATCGCCTCGAGGGAACGGTCGAGGGCGGCGGCCTCCGCGGCGAGTGCGCTGCCGGGTTCGCCGGCTGCGGGCGTGCGGGTCGTGCCGGGCGTGCGGGTCGCGCCGGGGCCGGCCAGGGTGTCAGTTGCCATAGTCCGCTCCGAGGTTCGCGAGGGTGTCGTCCGACCAGTCGTCGTCCGGGGACGCCGCGGCGCTCCAGTGCAGGCTCAGGTCACCGAGGGGTTCGAGCTGGTCAAAGGAGAGGAAACCGCGCCGGTAGAGCTCGAGCACGGCGAGGAACCGGGCGATGATCACGCCGGTCAGTTCGACGTCGGCGATGAGTTCACGGAAGGTGAGGGTGTCGCCCGAGCGCAGCATCCCGACGAGCCAGGCCGCCTGCTCACGGATGCTGACCAGCGGCGCGTGCAGGTGGTCCAGTCCCACGGTGGGCACCTCGCGCGGGGTGAGCGCCCGGGTGGCGAGGGCGGCGAAGTCGGCGAGCGAGAGCGTCCAGACGAGTTCGGGGGTCTGCTGCCGGAACTTGTCTTCGAGGCGGACGGACCGCACGTGCCGGGCGGACTCGACCTCGATCCGGCCGAGGAACCACGCCGACGCGGTCTTGAAGGCGCGGTACTGCAGCAGGCGGGCGAAGAGCAGGTCCCTGGCCTCGAGCAGCGCGGCATCCTCGGCGTCGACGAGTTCGCCCTGGGGCAGGAGCCCGGCGACCTTGAGGTCGAGCAGGGTCGCGGCGACGACGAGGAATTCGCTCGCCTGGTCGAGTTCCTCGGCCTGGTCGAGTCCCTTGAGGTGGGCGATGAACTCGTCGGTGACCCGGCTGAGCGACACCTCGGTGATGTCGAGTTCGTGCTTGCTGATCAGGGAGAGCAGCAGGTCGAACGGGCCCTCGAAGTTGCCCAGGGCGACCGAGAATGTCCGCGTCGGGACGGTGTCAGGCGACAGCGCCACGCTGGATCAGTTCCCGCGCCGCCTGGCGGTAGGCCTTGGCCGCCGCGTGTTCGGGCGCGAACTCGGTGATCGGCACCCCGGCGACGCTCGCGTCGGGGAACTTCACGGTGCGGCCGATGACGGTCTCGAGCACGCTGTCGCCGAACGCGTCGACGACGCGCTCGAGGACCTCGCGGGAGTGCAGGGTGCGCGAGTCGAACATGGTCGCGAGGATGCCGTCGAGTTCGATCGCGGGGTTGAGGCGGTCGCGCACCTTGTCGATGGTCTCGATCAGGAGGGCGACGCCGCGCAGGGCGAAGAATTCGCACTCGAGCGGGATGAGCACGCCGTGGCTCGCGGTCAGGGCGTTGACGGTGAGGATGCCGAGCGAGGGCTGGCAGTCGATCAGGATGACGTCGTAGTCGGCGGACACCTTGCGGAGCACCCGGGCGAGGATCTGCTCGCGGGCGACCTCGTTGACGAGGTGCACCTCGGCGGCGGAGAGGTCGATGTTCGCGGGCATGATGTCGAGGTTCTCGACGGCGGTCTTCTGGATGACCTCGGCCGGGGTGTACTTGTTGCCGAGCAGCAGGTCGTAGACCGTGGGCAGGTCGTGGGTGGGGATGCCGAGGCCCGCGGACAGGGCGCCCTGGGGGTCGAAGTCGATCGCGAGTACGCGGCGGCCGTAGCCGGCGAGTGCGGCACCCAGGTTGATGGTGGTCGTCGTCTTGCCGACGCCGCCCTTCTGGTTGCAGAGCGAGATGATGCGCGCGGGGCCGTGGCTGGCCAGCGGCGCGGGTTCGTCGAATTCGTGTTTCGGCCGTCCGGTCGCACCGACGACCACGTCCTCGAATCCGGGGAGTAGTGTCCGGTCAGCCTTTTCGCGCTTCACTCCGGTGTCCTCGTTCCGTCCTGCACCCATCACTCAGTCGAGTGTACCGAGCGGATCGGCGCCCTTTCGCAAGGATCGCCGGAAAGCCGCGGTTCCGCATCCGCCGGGTGAAACGAATGCCGCCGATTCAGTGGTTCCGGCGGGCTCAGCGGGCGCGCGGGTGCGCGGTCGTGTACATGTCGCGGAGGGTGTCCGCCGTGACGAGGGTGTACAGCTGGGTCGTCGCGACGGAGGAGTGCCCGAGGAGCTCCTGCACCACACGCACGTCGGCGCCGCCGGCGAGGAGGTGCGTCGCGAAGGAGTGCCGGAGCGTGTGCGGCGAGACGTGGCCCTCGAGGCCGGCACGCTCGGCCGCCGCGCGGATGAGCAGCCAGGCGTTCTGGCGGCCGAGGCGCTTGCCACGCAGACCGAGGAAGAGCGCGGGCGTCGCCGTGCCGCGGGCGGAGAGCACGGGCCTCCCCCGCACCAGGTAGGCCTCAACGGCCGCACGGGCGAAGCTGCCGACCGGAACCAGGCGTTGCTTGTTCCCCTTGCCGGTCAGCCGCACGACGTCGAGGTCGAGCACGTCGTCCACGTTGAGGTCGACGGCCTCCGAGATGCGGGCACCGGTCGCGTAGAGCAGTTCGAGGAGCGCCTTGTCGCGCAGTTGCTGCACGTCCTCGCCGTCGGTCGCGGCGAGGAGCCGGGTCACCTGTTCGATGCTGATGGCCTTGGGCAGCCGGGTCGCGAGCTTCGGCGGTTTGACGTCGTGGGCGACGTCGGCGTCGACGAAGGACTCCTCGAGCAGGAACCGGTGCAGCCCGCGCACGGTCGACAGCATCCGTGCGATCGACGCGGCCGTCAGCGGTGACTCTTCACGCGTCGCGAGGTACCGCACGAACGCGGAGACGTGCAGCGCGGTGACCTGCCCGGGTGCGGTGATGCCCTCGGTGTCGAGCCAGCCGGCGTAGACCACGAGGTCGCGCCGGTAGGCGGCGACGGTGTTCGCGCTGAGCCCGCGCTCGATCGCGACGTGCCGCAGGAACGCTTCGACCGCCGCCGCGACCGTCATCGGCCGGTGTGGGCCCAATTGTTCGGGTGCCGCGGCCAGGGCAGGTCGGCGGCGCCGAGGCTGCTCCAGTTGCGCTCCTTCGCGGCGAAGGCGGCGAGCACCGCGATCACGAGCGAGGGGTTCTGCACGCGGCGCGCGAGCACGGCGTCGAGGCAGTCGGCGAAGGGGACCCAGCGGATCTCCATGTCGGCTTCCTCTTCGGTGCGGGCGAAGACCTCCGGCGCGGCGGTGAGGCCGCGGGCGAGGTAGATGCGCAGGGCTTCGTTGCTGCCGCCTGGCGAGGTGTAGAACTCGCTCAGCACGTTCCACTCCGCGGCGACGTAGTCGGTCTCCTCGGCGAGCTCGCGCTTGGCCGCCTCGACCGGATGCTCGTTGGCTTCGTCGAGGAGGCCGGCGGGCAGCTCCCACTCGCGCATGCCGACGGGGTGCCGGTACTGCTTGATCAGCAGCACCCGGTCGTGCTCGTCGAGGGCGAAAATGGCGACGGCGCCGGTGTGGTCGACGTAGTCGCGCACGATGTCGGAGTCACCGTAGCGGAAGGTGTCCTTGCGGATGTCCCAGACGTGGCCGGCGAAGACCACGTCGGACTCGGAGACCACCGCGGAGGCGACCTCGTCCTCGAGGAGTTCGGTCACGGCTCAGGCCTCGGCGCCGACGACGTCTGCGACGTCGACGGTGTCGTTGCCTTCGTTGACCTCGAACAGGCGGCTGGCCTGCTGGCGGTCGAGTGCGGCGCCGATCAGGCCGCGGAACAGCGGATGCGCGTGGCTCGGGCGCGAGCGGAGCTCCGGGTGCGCCTGGGTGCCCACGTAGAACGGGTGCTCGGCGCGCGGCAGCTCGACGTACTCGACCAGGTGGCCGTCGGGAGAGGTACCGGAGAACCACATGCCGGCATCCGCGATCTGCTCACGGAACGCGTTGTTGACCTCGTAGCGGTGACGGTGACGTTCGGAGGCCGAGGGCGCTCCGTAGAGTTCGGCGACGAGAGAGCCCGCGGCGAGGTCTGCCGGGTAGAGGCCGAGGCGCATGGTGCCGCCCAGGTCGCCGCCGGCGATGATCTCGATCTGCTCCTCCATGGTCGCGATCACGGGGAACTCGGTGTCCGGGTCGAACTCGGAGGAGGACGCCCCGGTGAGGCCGGCCTTGTTGCGGGCGTACTCGATGACCATGCACTGCAGGCCGAGGCAGAGACCGAGCACGGGGATGCCGTTCTCGCGGGCGAAGCGGAGAGCCCCGAGCTTGCCCTCGATGCCGCGCACGCCGAAGCCGCCGGGGACGCAGATGCCGTCGAGGTCACCGAGCAGGCGGGTGGCGCCTTCCTCGGTCTCGCACTCGTCGGAGGCGATCCAGCGAACGTGGACCTTGGTCTTGTGGGCGAAGCCGCCGGCGCGGAGGGCCTCGGTGACGGAGAGGTAGGCGTCGGGCAGGTCGATGTACTTGCCGACGAGGCCGATCGTGACCTCGTGCTTGGGCTCGCGCACGGCGTCGAGCACCTTCTGCCAGCCGGTCCAGTCGACGCTCGTGACGGGCAGTCCGAGGTGGTCGGTGATGTACCTGTCGAGGCCCTGCTCGTGCAGCACGGCGGGGATCTCGTAGATGCTGGGCACGTCGATGCAGTTGACCACGGCGTCTTCGTCGACGTCGCACATCAGCGCGATCTTGCGCTTGTTCGCGTCGGAGACGGGACGGTCGCTGCGCAGCACGAGCGCGTCGGGCTGGATACCGATCGAGCGGAGTGCGGCGACGGAGTGCTGGGTGGGCTTGGTCTTCTGCTCGCCGGCCGCACCGAGGAAGGGCACGAGGGAGACGTGCACGAAGAACACGTTCTGGCGGCCGAGTTCGTGGCGCACCTGGCGGGCGGCCTCGAGGAACGGCTGGGACTCGATGTCGCCGACGGTGCCGCCGATTTCGGAGATGATCACGTCGGGGCGCAGCGCGTCGTCGGCCTGGAGGCGCATCCGGCGCTTGATCTCGTCGGTGATGTGCGGGATGACCTGCACGGTGTCGCCGAGGTACTCGCCGCGGCGTTCCTTGGCGATGACCTGCGAGTAGACCTGGCCGGTGGTGACGTTCGCGGCCTGGTTGAGGTTGATGTCGAGGAAGCGTTCGTAGTGGCCGATGTCGAGATCGGTCTCCGCGCCGTCGTCCGTGACGAAGACCTCACCGTGCTGGAACGGGTTCATCGTTCCCGGGTCCACGTTGAGGTAGGGGTCGAGCTTCTGCATGACGACGCGTAAGCCGCTGGCCGTCAGGAGATTGCCGAGGCTTGCGGCCGTCAGGCCCTTGCCTAATGAAGAAACGACACCACCAGTCACAAAGATGTGCTTGGTTGTGCCGTCTGAATTGTCCGCGTTTCTATTTTCCACCACGGGCTTCGACTCTATCATCGGATCTTCGTGGATCCGCCAGCACTCGCGAGGTTCATCAGTTCGCGGGCGTGTTCGAGCCCGCTCACGGAGTCGGGCAGGCCGGACAGCAGCCGGGCCATTTCGGCGGCGCGATCGTCGCCGGTCAGCTGGCGGACACTCGACTCGGTGACCGAGCCGTCGCTGTCCTTGACAACGCTCAGGTGGTTGCCCGCGAAGGCCGCGACCTGGGCGAGGTGGGTCACCACGATCACTTGCGCGGTCTCGGCAAGCCGGGCGAGCCGTCGGCCGATCTCGATCGCGGCCGCGCCGCCCACGCCGGCGTCGACCTCGTCGAAGACGAAGGTCGCAACCGGGTCTGTCGCGTTGATCACGACTTCGATGGCGAGCATCACCCGGGACAGTTCGCCGCCGGAGGCGCCGCGGGCGAGGGTGCGCGGTTCGGCGCCCGCGTGCGGGCGCAGCAGGATGCCGACCTGGTCGCGGCCGTGAGCAGTGAGCTCTCCCCCGCTGTCGACCTCGACCACCAGGGCGGCGTCGGGCATCGCGAGCGCGCTGAGCTCCTCGGTGACGGCGGTGCCGAGGTCGGCGGCCGCTTTGGTGCGGATGCCGGTGAGCCGGTCCGCGAGCGCCTCGACGACGAGCAGCTCGGCTTCGGTGTCGGCACGGAGCTGCTCGATCCGGTCGGTGTCCCCGTCGAGTTCGAGCAGGCGGGCGCTGCCGGTGTCGAGGAAGGCGATCGCCTCGTCGAGGCCGCCGGCGTACTTGCGGGCGAGGCCGGTGAGCACGGCCCGGCGTTCCTGCACAATCTCGAGCTCCCGGGCGCCGTCGGCGTCGAGGCCGGCGAGGTAGCTCGAGAGCTGCGCGGCGACATCCGCCACCAGGAAGCCGGCATTGGCGAGGCTCTGCGCGAACTCGGACAGGGCGGGGTCGTGGTCACCGGCCCGTTCGAGTTGCCTGCGGGCGGCGTCGAGCAGGGTGACGGCATCCGGCAGGTCGTCGGGGTTCTCTTCCGCGGAGAGGAGCTCGCGGGTCTGGGCGGCGGCGAGGCGGAGTTCTTCGAGGTTGCCGAGCCGTTCGGCGCGGGCGGTGAGCTCGTCGTCTTCGCCGGGCTGTGGGGCTATCGCCTCGATCTCGTCGATGGCGGCCCGGAGCTCTGCGGCCTCGCTCGTGCGCTCGTCCTGTTCGGTGACGAGGCGGGCGAGTTCGGCGCGGTCGTCCTGCCAGCGGTGGTAGTGGGTCTCGAAGTCCGCGAGCACCGGGCCGAGTTCGGGGCCGGCGTAGCGGTCGAGGGCGGCGCGCTGGGCGCCGGCGGAGCGGAGCCGGACCTGGTCGGACTGGCCGTGCACGACGACGAGGTCGCCGCCGAGGTCGCCGAGCACGCTCGCGGGGGCGCTGCGACCGCCGACGATGGCGCGGCTGCGGCCCTCCGCGGAGACCGAACGGCTGAGGATGAGTTCAGGGCCGTCGAGGTCTCCCCCGGCGTCGCGGACGCGACCGGCGACGGTGCCGTCCGCCTCGACCTGCCAGCGGCCCTCGACCCAGGTCTGCTGGGCGCCGTGGCGCACGAGGCCGGGGTCTGCGCGGGCGCCGAGCAGGAGGCCGAGCGCGGTGACGACCATGGTCTTGCCCGCGCCGGTCTCGCCGGTCACGGCCGTGAAGCCGGGGCCGAGCGGGAGGGTGGCCTCCTTGATCACGCCGAGGTCGCGGATGACGAGTTCCTCGATCACGAGCGGGTGTCTCTCATGCGGGGCTCACTCACGTCCGACCGGTCCGCGCCAGCCCGTGACGGGCAGGTTGAACTTGTTCACCAGACGGTCGGTGAACGGGCCGCTGTGCAGGCGGGCGAGGCGCACCGGCACCGGGGAGCGGCGCACGATCACGCGGGATCCGGCGGGGAGGTCGTGCACCCGGCGGCCGTCGGCGCAGAGCACCGCGGCTCCGCCGTAGTGCGCGAGCACCTCGACGGCGAGCGATGAATCCGGGCCGACGACGAGCGGGCGGGAGAAGAGGGCGTGGGCGCTGAGCGGCACGAGCAGGAGCGCGTCGAGGCTCGGCCAGACGATCGGGCCGCCCGCCGAGAAGGCGTACGCGGTCGATCCGGTCGGGGTGGACATCACGATGCCGTCGCAGCCGAAGGAGGAGAGCGGCCGGCCGTCGACCTCGACGACGACTTCGAGCATCCGCTCACGGCTCGCCTTTTCGACCGTGGCCTCGTTGAGCGCCCAGGTTTCGTAGATGACCTCGTCGCCGAGTTTGACCCGGACGGCAAGGGCCATGCGTTCTTCGACGAGATAGTCGCGGAGGAGCGCGCGGCGCACGGCTTCGCCGAGGTCGTCGCGTTCGCTTTCGGCGAGGAAGCCGACGTGGCCGAGGTTGATGCCGAGCAGGGGCGCGGAGCAGCCGCGCACGATCTCGGCGGCGCGCAGGATGGTGCCGTCCCCGCCGAGGATGATGACGAGCTCGAGCTCGGTCGCCTGCACGGTGTCGCCGAGGATCGCGAGGCGGCCGTCGAGCTCGGGGCAGTAGGCGAGGATGTCGGTGAGCTCGGTCGGTGCGAGCACGGGGGTCGCGTCGGCGGCGAGCAGCTGCTGACAGACGGTCACGGCAGCCTGGAGCGAGTCCTTGCGCCCGGTGTGCGCGACGACAAGGATGTGCCGGGGTGATGCAGTCATCTCGTCACGCTCCCACCAGGTCCGTTGTGCGGTCGATCCATTCTGTCGGATTGCTGCCCACCCGGGCGTTCATCCAGCACAGATACTCCTGATTACCCGCCGCTCCGACGATCGGGGACGCGATCAGGCCGTTTGTGCGGAGGCCGAGGTCCCAGCCAGCCCAGAGCACGCCGGCGATCGCGTCGGCGCGGAGTGCGGGCCGGTGCACGACGCCCTCGCGGATGCTCTCCTTTCCGACCTCGAACTGCGGCTTGATCAGCAGCACGAAATCGGCGCCCTCTGCGGCCGTCGCCACGAGGGCCGGCAGCACGGTCGGGAGTGAGATGAACGACAGGTCGCCGACGACGAGGTCGGGGCGGGTGTCGATACCGGATGCCGCGGCGAGCGTTTCCGGGGTCGCGTAACGCAGGTTGAACCCCTCGACGACGGCGAGGTGCGGTTCATGGGCGAGCTCGGGGGCGAGCTGGCCGTGGCCGACGTCGACGGCGAGCACCTGAGCGGCGCCGCGTTCGAGGAGCACCTGGCTGAAGCCGCCGGTCGAGGCGCCCGCGTCGAGCACGGTGCGGCCCGCGACGGGAATGTCGAAGGCGTCGAGCGCGGCGATGAGCTTGTGGGCGCCGCGGCTGACGTAGTGGTCGGTCGGCGCCACCGCGAGCACCTGGTCGGCGCGCACCTTGGTGGACGCCTTGACGACGGGGTGGCCGTCGACGGTCACGAGACCTCCGGCGATCACCTGCGCCGCTACCGTGCGCGAACGCACGAGCCCGCGGTCGGCGAGGGCCGTGTCGAGGCGCTGGTCGGGCATCCGCTCGGCGACGGGCTCGGACACGGACTCGGGGCTCGGCTCAGCGCCCGCGTTCGTGTTCGCCTCAGGGCCGGGGTGCACTGTCGCCGCCCTCGAGGTGGGTGCGCAGCTCGTCGTGCAGCTGCGCGTAGGCCGCCGCGCGGTCTTCGAGGGGCAGGTCGCCAATGTCGCCGAGCCGGGACAGGAGTTCGTCCGCGATGGCAACATTGTCGGGGCTGCCGCCCTGGGGGATGTCCGCTGGGTTCTGCTGCACCCTCTCCACGTTACCGTCTGAGATACAGTCGCTCCGGAACATTCAGCCCGTAGATCGGCCGGCCGGACGCCCAGATCACGGCGCACGCGGCGCGGAGCAGGTTGATCCCGCCGTCGCCCTCCGCGACGATCTCGACGTCGGCACCGTTGATGCGCACGCTCGCGCCGGCGACGGTCGCGGTGGCGCGGTCCTTGGAGAACACGGTCTCCGGGTAGGGCTCGTGCAGCTGGCGCAGGTCGTCGAGGATGTAGCGGGGGCGCTCGTTCTCGGCGGCGGCGAGGGCCTGCTTGGCCTTGTCGATGCCGGTGAGCACGAGCACCGCGGGGATGCCGGCCCGGTTGGCGCCGAGGATGTCGGTGTCGAGCCGGTCGCCGATGAAGAGCGCGTGCTTCGCCTCGAAGCGGCTCATGGCCTCGTCGAAGATCGCGACCTCCGGCTTGCCGGCAACGATCGGGAGCCGGCCGACGGCGCTGTGCACGGCGGCGACGAGGGTGCCGTTTCCGGGCGCGATGCCGCGGGCGACAGGGATCGTCCAGTCGGTGTTCGTCGCGACCCAGGGGATCTCGATGCCGTCTTCGTTCGGGTGCAGCGCGAAAGCGGCCTCGGCGAGGTCCTTCCAGCCGAGTTCGGGCGTGAAGCCCTGGATCACGGCGGCGGGGTGGTCGTCGGCGGAGCGGGTGATCTCGAACCCGCCCTTCTCGACCTCTTTCACGAGGCCGGCTCCCCCGATGACGAGGATGCGCGCGCCGGCGGGGACCTCCTGGGCGAGCAGCCGGACGGCGGCCTGCGGTGAGGTGACGACATCTTCGGCGCGGGCGTGCAGCCCGAGCTCGGTGAGGTGGTCGGCGACGGTCTGGTCGGTGCGGGAGGCGTTGTTGGTGAGGTAGCCGACCCGCACGGTCTCCGCGGCCTTGTTCAGGCTGTCGATCGCGAACGGGATCGCGTGCGGTCCCTGGTACACGACGCCGTCGAGGTCGGCGAGCACCACGTCGACGCCGGTGAGCGGCGTCGCCGCGTCACTCATGCGTCGGCGCCGGAGCATCGGACTCCTCGTCGGTTCCCGTCGCCGGGTCCACTCCGGAGTCCGTCAGCACCACATCGATGACCTCGTCGGCGACCTCGAGCTCGTCGATCTCGTCGGACTCAGCAGCCGGCTCGTCGATCTCGGGCTCGTCGCCGTCTTCGTCGTCGTCATCGCTGTCATCGACGTCGAAGTACTCGTCGTCGGTGTCCTCTTCGTCGATCTCGAGAATCTCGATGGTCTCGTCGATGTCGGCAGCGGATGCCTGTGCAGCGTCGGCACGGTCGGCGCGCTCGTTCCACTGCGCGGCCTCGTCGATGCGTCCGAGTTCCTCGAGCACCTCGGCGTAGGCCGAGAACAGCTCGGCACTGTAGGAGAACGCGGTCTTCGGGTCGAGCTGCGGGATGTCGAGCTCGGCCAGTGCGGCTTCGGTTTCGCCGAGGTCGAGGCGGGCGCCCGACATCGCGATCGCGAGGGCGACCTGCACGCCGGCGGGCAGGGTCGAGCGGTCGACGGAGCGGCCGAGCTCGAGGGCACGGTCGGGGCGACCGACGCCGCGTTCGCTGTCGACCATCAGCGGCAGCTGCGAGTTGGACCCGGAGATGCGACGGTAGGTGCGGAGTTCGCGCAGGGCCAGGGCGAAGTCGCCCGTGGCGTACGCGGTGATCGCGAGGCTCTCCCGCACGACCGCGATGCGGCCGGCGCGGCGGGCTGCACTCATCACGTGCCGGTGGGCGAGCTCGGGGTCCTCGTCGATGACCCGTGCGGCCATGGCGAGATGGGCGCCGACGGCCTCGGCGTTGTCCTTGGTCAGGGTCTTGAGTTCGTTCCGCGCAAGCCGGTCGAGGTCCGCCGACGAAATGTCGTCGGGGAGTTCGGGGTCGTCGTGGCGCGGGCGCACCGAACGCAGCTCGCGCTGCATCCGCTGCTCTTCGGTCATTTCCTCTTCGACGGCGCGGGCATCACGATCGCCGCGGGCGGGGGCGCCGTCGCGGGTCCAGAGCTTCTTGCCGGCGTCGCCGCGCGGTGCTCCGGCGCGGGTCGCCGAACCGCCGCGCTGGGTCGCGTTCGCCCAGGGCTTGCGGTCGCCACCGGACTGCGGACGCTCGGTGCGTGGTGCGTCCTTGGACCAGGGCTTGCGCTCACCGGTCTGGGGACGATCGGAATTGCCCCGGTATGCGGGACGTTCGCCATCACGCTGCGGACGGTCGGTGCGCGGTGCGTCCTTCGACCAGGGCTTGCGCTCACCGGTCTGGGGACGATCGGAATTGCCACGGTAAGGAGGACGCTCGCCGTCGCGCTGCGGGCGCTCGGAGTTGCCGCGGTACGGGGCACGTTCGCCGGACTGCGGACGATCGGAGTTACCACGGTACGGAGCACGGTCACCCTGGGGACGCTCGGAGTTGCCGCGATACGGGGCACGTTCACCGGACTGCGGACGATCGGAGTTACCACGGTACGGAGCACGGTCACCCTGGGGACGCTCGGAGTTGCCGCGATACGGGGCACGTTCACCATCGCGCTGCGGGCGCTCGGAGTTGCCACGGTACGGGGCACGCTCGCCACTCTGCGGGCGCTCGTTGTTGCCGCGGTACGGAGCACGGTCGCCCTGGGGACGCTCGGAATTGCCACGGTACGGAGGACGCTCACCATCGCGCTGCGGACGGTCGGAGTTACCGCGGTACGGGGCACGCTCCCCCGACTGCGGCCGATCGGAATTACCACGGTACGGAGCACGGTCGCCGCTCTGCGGGCGGTCGTTGTTACCGCGGTACGGGGGACGCTCGCCGTCGCGCTGCGGACGGTCGGAGTTGCCACGGTACGGGGCACGCTCCCCCGACTGCGGACGATCGGAATTGCCACGGTACGGGGCACGCTCGCCGCTCTGCGGGCGGTCGGTGTTGCCGCGATAGGCGGGACGGTCACCGTACTGGGGACGGTCGCCCTGGGGACGGTCGTTGTTCCCGCGGTACGGCGCACGCTCGCCACCCTGCGAACGGTCGTTGGTGCCCTTATAAGGAGGACGGTCACCGTCACGCTGGGGGCGATCGGAGCGGCCCTGATAGCCGCCGGATCCGTTGTTGCCGCGAGCCCCGGGCGGGCGTCCGCCGTCGCGTGCGTCATTACCGTTAGTTCCTGAAGGGCTCACTGTGTCTCCTGTGTAATTGGTTGCCTCGAAGGCAGACTCGTCAAGCCTACGGCTTAACGCAAAATGGCCACCCGTTAGGTGGCCATTTTGTGTACTTCTGGTGTTTCTAAGTTAAGTCCGGCGGTGTCCTACTCTCCCACAGGGTCCCCCCTGCAGTACCATCGGCGCTGAG